>NZ_JAPTNL010000009.1 GCF_026891095.1 Roseovarius salincola | reverse complement strand
GCCAGCTATTTGGGGAGCGCACGCGCCATGGCGCTTGGTGCCCCACCACTGGCCTGGTTTTGCGCCGCCAAGTGGCCGGTTTTGTCTCCGCCGTTGACACCAATACTGCCGGTAGGTGACACCGTCCTCGATCAGGGCCTGGAACACGCCGCGATACCCCAGCCGCTCGCCCGCCAGCAGGACGAACAGATGACCTTCGCCCAGCTTGGCCACAACCGCCTCGCCGGTCTCGTGGCAGGTCACCTTGGTGCCGCCAATATCCATCGCATACCCCGCCTCGCAGCGCATGGCGGTTACAGACGAAAACGCGACGGGGCCATCGGGCGTTTGCAGATGCAGCGTCAGCTTCTGCCGCCACTCCGCCGCGTCATCCCCCCAGCAGCCCGCCAGAAACAGCGGCACAAGCAAAAGAAGAACAACCCGCCTCACGCCGACAGCCCCTCGGAACCACCCGCGCCGATGGTATCGACACCCGCAACCAGGCCGCCCGCACGCCACGCACACAGGCAAGGGCGCGCGGGCGCACGCGCCACCTGGACGGTACGCACGAACCGCGTCACCCATTGACCTTGATTGCAGACATCACAAACGCGAGCAGACACACAAACACACACCCTGCCGTTACCGATTTCACCCCGCAGGCGGATCGTCCTCCTTGCGCTTCGCCCCCATCTTTTCCAGCGTCTCCTGATCCACCAGCCGCGTGATGATCGGATGCAGGCGCAGCTCGCCCTCCTTGACCACTTGCTTGAAGCTGGCGATCACGCTGGTCGTCATCTTCTGGTCCGGGGCGATCACGTCGAGCAGCCAGTTGATATCGCCACTCACCCATTCATCCGCCTTGAGCCGCACCGGAAACACCCCCGCCTTGATCTGTTCGCGGATCTTGGCGTCGACCTCTTCGGACACGCTGGCCCAGATCGCCATCCCCGCGACATCGCTCAGCGGGTTGCCCTTGTCCTCGCCCGGATAGGCGATCGCGATCCGGTCGCGGATCAGCGGCTCCAGAACAATATGGTTGAGATCGGCCAGCGTGTTGTGCCGGTAGCGCGGCAGGGCCATCATCGCCATCGCGACCTTGCCGAAACTCTCGCGCACCTGCGCGCGCAGCGCGGCGATCTTGTCAAGGATTTCGGGATCTGTGCCCGTCCGCGCCTCACCGCCTGCCGGCGATTCCTGCGCTGCGGGTTCGGTCGTCTTCGATTTGGATTTTGCCACTGGGGATACTCTTTACAATGAACCGGGCGTTAACCTTAAAGTTGTCGAAAATCCGACGGAACGCAAGCCGTGATCGCCGCTGATGACGACTATTCGTCAATAGCAGGATCACCCCGAGACGACGCGGCGGAATTCACCGCAGGTTACGCCTGCCCTGCTTGAAAATCGGGCGCGGCGCGATGAGTTCGCCCGCCCTGATCCCGACATGCCCGACGCACCGTTCGGTCGCGGCGTCAGGCCCTTTGGCTTACCGCGTGCCCGCGCCCGGCCCGTCGGGGCGGAATTTGACGATCACGCCCCCCGCATCGCCGCCATCGGCATCGGCCTCGTTGACCAGTTCCTGACGCGGAAGCCGCACAACGGGCGCGCGCTGCGCATCGCCCGCGCGCCAGGCGCGCCCGGTCACCACGCAATCGGCCTCAAGCCCGCCGTAATCGGCCGCCGGCGCCACCTCGCGCATGAAGCCAAGGCCGCGCAGCACCGTGTCGTCGCCGACCGACACCGACCCGGTGCCCAATAGCTGGGGTTCCACCATCTTGGTCAGGATCGACTGCTGACGGCTTTTCGCCCAGACGCCACAGACCATCGTGCGCCCCTGGTATTCCCGCATGTCCGCCGCAACGGTGATCCCGCCGCCGGTCGAATAGCTGCCACCGCCCAGTGCCGGGGCCTCGCCCAGCCGCGCCACGACCTCGGGGCCGGGTGACACGCATCCCGCCATCACCCCAAGGGAAACCACTGAAATCACTTTGACAAATCTCATTTTCCGCCACTCCTCATGTCATCGGCAAGCCGCATCCGGCTCCTGGACTGCATCATCCGCGCGCGGCAAATGCCAGGGTTTCGGCCAGAAGCTCGGGATAATGTGTCTCGAGCGCCGGCAAGAACGCCTCGCGCAGGCGCGCCACCTGCGCCGGGGTCAGATCCTCGCGCCATGCGCCGGCCTGCCCCTTGGCGAAAAAACTCTGCATGCCCCTGGGCTTCTCGGTGAACCCAAGTGTCGCCTCCTGC
Organism: Roseovarius salincola; assembly: GCF_026891095.1. GTDB lineage: Bacteria > Pseudomonadota > Alphaproteobacteria > Rhodobacterales > Rhodobacteraceae > Roseovarius > Roseovarius salincola. The sequence goes on along the minus strand of NZ_JAPTNL010000009.1, from coordinate 142,240 downwards.
GCCTTCATCGCCTGAAAGCTAGTGGACTTCACCGCATAGGCAAGTTTGGGCTTGTCCACCTTCACGCGCAGGAACTTTTCCAGCAGTTTGCGCACGGTCGGCGCGGGTCGCGCCAGCATGTCCTCATAGCGGATCACATGCAGCGGCAATCCCGGCGCCTCGGTCCATGAGCGCACATGATCGTCCCAGCGGCCAAGCGCATCATAGATCCCCTCATGCGCGCCGGTGACGGTGGCGATATCGCACATCTTCCCGATCGCCGTATCCAGATCCACCGCCTGATGGCGCGCGAATGAGGGCGCCACGTCGAACGGGTTGCGCATCATGTAGATCGCCGCCGCCGTCACATCCGCCGGAATGAGCGGCTCACCCAGAAAGACCGAGGCCTGACAATGCGTCTTGACGAAATGATGGTCCGGTTTCGATCCCGCGATCAGGCGCAGCACCTTGGGGCGCAGGCGCACCCACTCCTCGACGCTGCCCCCCTGATAGTGCCCGCCCGCGGCCGCATCAAAGAAATCCTTGCGCACGTCGCCGGTGGTGAACTGACGTAAATTATTGATATCAGGCGCTTTTCCCTTGGGCATGAAATAATGCGCCAAAAGGCTGCGCATCCATGTGTTGCCGGATTTGGGATAGGAGGCCAGCCAGATGATACGCCGCAGGTCACTCATCGAGATACCCGTGATATTTCATCGTGGCGTGATTGGCGGCGCGGATCTGCGCGGCCAGTTCCGGGTCAAGATCATCTTTCCAGTGGCCGCTGCCGCCCTTGGTGAAAAAGCTCTCGCTGGCGGCGGGGCGCTCGATGAAACCGCTGCTCTCTTCCTGCTTCTTCACTTCCTTGAAGCTCGCGAACCTGATGGCGCGGCGCAACCGCTCGACATCGACATTCATGCCGAAATGCTCGATCACCTTGGTGAATTCCGCCTCCGGATCAGCCAGAATATCCTCGTAACGCAGCACAAGAACCGGAAAGGGATGCTTGCGCGTCCAGCTTCGCACATGATCCGACCATGTGCCAAGGAAGCTGACAACCGTGGTGGCATCCGGCATCAGCGCGTTATCCTTGTGGCAGATCGCTTCGGCGGCCTGTTCAGGCGTCAGATTGTAATGGCGTGCGTAGGACAGCACCATATCCAGCGGGTTCCGGATGATATAGATCGCCGATTTAGTGTATCGCGGCGGGATCAGCTCGATACCGCGTGCGGCCTTGCATGTATTATGCGTCTTGACCAGGTTCACATCGGCATTGTTACCCGAAATGCCGCGCAGCACCTTGTCGCGCAGCCGCAATGTAAGGGGGATATCGCGCGGGTCGATCTTCTGGCGGGCGACCATCTCATAGGTCTTGGTGATCGCGTCACCCATCCCGTAGCGCGTGACCTCGTTGATCGGCACCGGGGTCTCGGCATTGCTCAGATAATTCGCAAGGAAAATGCGCGTCCATGTGTTGCCCGACTTCGGATAGGAGGCAAGCCAGACGATATTCTTCTTCATCGCGCAAAGGTCCCTGGATTTTCATCAAAAACGCTTGCTGCGGATACAACAACGGGGAGGAGATGTATATCCCCTCCCCGCCGACTAAGTTCAAGCCGAAGCTTAGAAGCTCAGGTTGATCGAAGTACCGACGATGGTTGCTTCGATGTCGTTGTTGGCGATGCCACCGATGTCCTGGTTCTCGGCATAGACTGCCCAGACGTCCCAGCTCACGCCAGCACCCAGTTCACGCGAACCGGACAGTTTGTAGGCGTTGTACTCGGTGTCGTTGACGCCGGCACCGTTGTCGATCGAGCCGTTGAAGCCGGTCAGACCGACAGACCACGGACCGTCGATGTCGTAGGTTGCACCAAGGCTCCAGCCTTCCTGATCGCCAACGCCGCCGATGCCGCCGTTGTCGTTCTCGGCATAGTGACCGCCGACGGTGAATGCACCGTAGCCGATCTGTGCGCCGATACCCCAGGTTTCGGGATCGCTGCCGAGGTTCGGCGTCAGGACGGTCACGTCGTCCGCCGTGCCCAGGATGCCGTCAGCGCCTGCACCAGGTGCGGCGTTGAAGTCTGCTGCGGCACCGGTGCCCCAGCGTGCGCCAATGGTCACGTCGGTGGAACCGAAGGACTGGCTGTAACGCACACCGATGTCGAAGACGTCGGTGACATTGGTGGTTGCGTTACGGTCGAACGGGCCAACGTTCGATGCGTTCGAGTTGGTGCTCGGCGCATACGACACACCAACGGTCAGACCGTTGAAGCTCGGCGTGAAGTAGCTCACACGCTGAACGTCGTTGTTGCCTGCAACTTCAGTCCAGGGCGAACCCGAGGCCTGACGGAAGGCGTGGCTGATCGGAGCGAAGCCCGAAACCGATGCCGACATGATTGCGAACGAACCAACGCCCGGTGCGCCGACCATCGACTTGTAACCGGCCGAGTTTTCGCCACCCAGCTCGATACGACCGATCGTGTCGCTGCTGATGGTAACGTAGGACTCGTCGATACCGTCAACACCGCCGCCGCCATTCTGGGCTTCGTACTGAACGTTGATACCGAAGGTCATGCCGTTGTCCAGGGTCACCGACGGGGTGAAGATGATCTCACCGTCGCCCAGAACGGCCATGCCGTCCCAGTCTTGACCGATGCGGGGCGCGCCCGCGCTGACATCAGCAAAGCCAACGTGCGTGTTGTAATAGCCGCCCCAGTCCAGGTTCCATTCCTGGGCTGCTGCGGGCGCAGTTGCGACGCCGAGAGCGATCGCGCTGGTGCAGAGAAGATGCTTTTTCAAGGTGTCCCTCCATAAAGCAGGAAGTTTCATGTTCCACCGGCCCGGACATGGACGCGGCTTGAAAGATGGAATGCTCCAAACACCCCCTGAGTGTCAACGAACCCGCCAAGGCCCGGGTGGTTGTTGTCCGGGCTGTGACGTTTAAACCACACACCCCGTCTCGACGCCCGGCGCAAAACGCGTGAAAACACTTAACAAACACGATTTTCCCTGCCATGACACGCGCTTCGCGCCGCCCCGCCCTATTTTGCCGCGCCGTGCCCTGCCGGTCCCTTCGCCGCCCGCGCCGGCACCGAGTCGCCCCTATTCGCCCTCCTCGTCCAGCACCTTTCGCGCCACCCGGAAACACTCCAGCGCCTGGGGCACGCCGCAGTATATCCCGACCACATGAATGATCGCGCGCAGCTCCTCGCGGGTGACGCCGTTATTGCGCGCTCCGCGGCAATGAATTTCCCATTCATGCATCTTTCCCAGCGCGCCGATCATCGCCAGGTTCATCATCGACCGCGTCTTGGGCGCGATCACGTCGTCGCCCCAGCCGAATCCCCAGCACCATGCCGTCATCGCCTCCTGGAAGGGGCGGGTGAAATCATCCGCCGCCGCCAGGTTCCTGTCGACATACTCCGCGCCCAGCGTCGCCTTGCGCTGCTCCAGCCCCTTGAGAAACAGATCCTCGTCGAATGTGCTCATCCGCCAGCTTCCTTTCCGCCTGACGCGCGCCCCCGCGGCGCGCAGGCGCCACCCTGCCCCAGCGCCCGCCCCTTGACCAGATCGCCGCCGCCGCCCCGCAGGCCTTCGCGGCCCCGGAGCAGGCCTGTCTAGAAAGTTGAATTTCAAGGAAAATATTATTCCCCAAAAGAAACACCCCTTATTCACAAGCGTAAGCAGCGGATAAAACGCCAGAAAATTTTAAAAGTTTTCGTGATTCTCGTGATTTTGGTGTAACATCGGTCCCGTCAATAAACCAAAATTGACCCAAAATCCCAGACCAGGGCAAACCCTGGCCATCTCAAACAGTCCAACGGGAGGACAGCTGAATGGATACCGATATCGGCGCGCTGACGGTGATCTTCACCGAGTTTTACTACTGGGTGACGGTGCCGCTCATGTTCCTGATTCACGTCGGCTTCTGCATGTATGAAGTCGGCGCCAGTCGCCACAAGAACCACGTTCACACCCTGATGAAGAACACCATGCTGATTCCGCTGGTGACCGTGACCTTCTTCTTCTTCGGATGGTGGATCTATTTCGCCTTCCCCAACGGGCCGGGAATCACCGGCGGGCTGACCCAATCGGACAACGCCGTCCCCTGGGGCGAACTGATGGGCACGCATCTGGGCGGCCCCGGCGTGAACCAGGGCGAAGCCGTCGGCTATGGCGCGGACCTTGGCAACCCCTTCTGGTCGCGCCTCAACGGCGTGTTCTGGGCGGCCTTCCTCTTGTTCAGCTGGACGGCGGCCTCGATCGTCTCGGGGGCCACCATCGAACGCATCCGCCCCTCGGCCTTCTGGATCCTGGCGGTCGTGATCGGCTCGTTCACCTGGATCATCGATGCCGCATGGGGCTGGCACCCGGATGGCTGGATGGTCACGCAGCTTGGCTATCACGATGCCTATGCCTCGGGCGTGATCCACGCCATCGCGGGCGGTTTCGCGCTTGGCGTGATCTGCGTGCTCGGGCCACGGATCGGCAAATTCGCCCCCGATGGCACGCCGCGCAACATCAACCCGCATAACAAGTGGCTGGTGACGATCGGGCTCTTTCTGATCTATTGCGGCTTCTGGGGCTTCTATGTGGCCTGCAACGTGCCGATCATCGCATCGGGCGATATCGGCGCCGCCGAAGGCACCTTCACCGCGACCACGATCTACCTCACGCCAACCACGCTTTCGGCAATCGTGTTCAACTTCCTGATGTCGCTCTCGGGCGGGATGCTGGCGGGCTATGTCGTGTCGCGCGGCGAAGCCTTCTGGACCTATTCCTGCGGTCTGGCGGGGATCATCACCGCCTCGGCGGGCAATGACCTCTATCACCCGATCCAGGCGATGCTGATCGGCGGCGTTGGCGCGGTCTGCGCCTACAAGCTGCATTTCTGGGTCGAACGCCGGTTCAAGATCGACGATCCGGTCGGCGCGGTCGCGGTGCATGGCTATGCCGGCTTCATCGGCCTGGTGATCTGCGGCTTCGTGCTCTGGGGCCATCCGGCGACGGCGGGCTACCATGCCGAAACGGCGGTCATCACGCCCTGGGGCCAGTTCATCGGCGCCTGCATCATGGCCATCGTGCTGGGCTTCATCCCCGCTTTCATCGTGTCCAAGATCCTCGCCGCCTTCGGCATGCTGCGCGTTCCGCCAGCCGTCGAACTGGTGGGCCTCGACATGAGCGAAGAGCTGCGTGAAGAAACCGACGCCATCGAGGTCTCTCAGGCCGACATAGACGAGGCCAAGCGCCTCGGACTGCTGACATAAGGAGATAACGACATGTCTACCACAATCGTCGAAAGCTGGTCCGGCGCGGATCTCAGCCAACTCGGCCCGATCTACCCGATGGTGGGAACCGAAGTGATCCTGTTCATTGTCGGGCTGGCCTTCTGGCTTGCCTTCCATATCCTGCAGGCGCGTATCGAACAAAAGGAGATGGAGGAAGACGAGGCCGCCGCGCGCAGCAGCGAACGGCTCCAACGGGTCTTTGACGAGGAAGCCCGCGAATAAGCCTCGCCATCACCGATTCCCATGCCCCGGCACGCTCCGGCTCCGGGGCATGGGCACCGCGCCATCCCATGCCAGCGGCCCCGCCCCGCGCTCGCTGATGCGCCACTGCTCAGATAATTCCCCGCATTCGCCCAAGATCGGCCTGAATTCCCATGCAACCTTGGCGGTATGTATGATAACGAGTTCCCGCCAGACATGCACCCGCCCCAACCGTATGACGGCCTCCTGTCGCGCATCACCCATGTGCAACACCGGCTCGACAGCGAATGTCACGCGCTCGGCGCACAGATCGCCCATCACGAAAAGTGGCGCGCCGCGCTGGGCGATGACCGGGCATTGCTGAACGACCCCGAACAGATCCTGACGCAGGATGCCCTGATCGACACCCTGGCGCTGCGCCTTCAGACGCTGCGCCAACGTCTTGCGGCGCGCAACCATGATGCGTCGCTCCTGCGCCAGCAGGGCGCGGTTGCGCTCGCGGCGGGTGGCGTGGATGCGAACACCCCGGCGCTCGCGCGCCTTCTGGCCGAGGCCGACAAGAACGACGCCGCGACCAACGAAGCCGGCGCTGGCGGCTCCGAAGACAATCCCGATACCGCGACAGGCTGGGACAGCCTGCCCGATCACTGCCGCCCCGGCGCGAGTTCGGGAATTCCCCGGCCCGCACGAATCGGCCCGCGCGGATTTCTGCCCCGGGTCTTCGACCGGGTCGGCGGGCTGCTCAAGATCGGCGCGATTCTTTTCGTCCTGGTCGGCCTCCTCAACGCGCTTGGCGGCGGCGCCTTCAATCAGCGCTCCGTTGGCAACGCGCGCTTCTCCGGCCCCGGCTCCGGTTCCGGCCTTCCGCAGATCACCACTGAAAGCACCGAGTTCAACGCCGCCGGCAGCGTCCTGCTCAAACTGGTTTCGGTCGCCACCGGCGGCAGCGTGGACATCGAGGCGATCACCCGGCGGACCGCCGACAGCCTGCGCGGCATGTCGCCCTGATCGCAGTCATTCGGCGGAGTTTTGTGGGCTTCTGTACAGATCGCGCGGGCGGATGGCCGATTTCGGTACAAAACCCGCGTACAAACCGGACGTTTCGTACATTGGAAACGCTCAGCGCGCTTGCCAGTTTTCGACCCGGTCCACCCAGTGCCGATAATAGACATCCGCCGCGCGCAGGAAATGCGGCTTTTCGAACTGGTGCAGAAAATGCTTTTTGAACAAGGTGTTGGAATAGGCGGTCTCGCCCCGCGGATCGCCCAGCGCCCGATAGGCCACCTTCGCGCCCAGATACGGCGCCATCACCGTCCCCGACCCCGAAAATCCCATCGCATAAAAAATTCCGTCCTGCTCGCCCACCTGCGGCATATGGTTAAAGCTGAATCCCGTAAACCCATACCACGCATGGGAAATTTTGACGTCTTGCAGCTCGGGCCAGATGCCGCACATGGTTTGCCGCAGGCGTTCGGCGCCCCGTTCGAGCCGCGTATCCCACATCGACGCACGCCCCCCGAACAGCACCCGTTTTCCATCCGGCGAGATCCGGTAATAACTATGCCGCGCCCTGGTCTCGACCATCATCCGCCGCCCCGGCGCGATGTGACCGATCAGATTCGAGGGCAGTTCCTCGGTCGCGATCATGAAGCTCGGCAGCGGAAAAACCCGTGAAATGAACCAGTTAAAGGGCTTCGTCGTATAGCCGTTGGTGGCCAGTATCACCTTTTCGGCGTCCACCTCGCCCTTCGCGCTCTGCACCCTGAAGCGGCCCGCGACCCGTTCGACACCCGACACGGCGGCATCCGCGACCACCGGAATTCCCCGCCGCCGCACCGCTTTCAGCAAGCCCTTGTGAAACTTCGCCGGATGGATCGCCCCATGTTCGGGGAACAACAGACCGCCATGGTAACGATCGGTTGAGATTTCCTGCTTCAACGCCTCGCGCTCCAGAATTCTGACCGCTACATCGCTCTTTTCCTCGACGCTTTTTGCCAATCTTTTCTGATTGTTGGCATGTTCCGGCGTCCATGCCAGCTGTACCCGGCCGGTCTGCTGAAAATCGCAATCGATGCCTTCGGAGTCGATCAGGTCGCGCACCCATTTCATCGCCGGGTTGGCCTCGGCAAAGACCGCATCCGCCGTCTCTGCCCCGAACCGCCCCGCCAGATCGTTCCAGCCCAACCTCGGATGCGCCCCGAACATCCCGCCATTGCGCGTCGACGCGCCCTGCCCGGGCACGCCGGCCTCCAGCACCTGCACTTGCGCGCCCGCATCATGCGCGGCGATCGCCGCGGACAGGCCGGTGTAGCCCGCACCGATCACAAGAACATCGCAACTATCTGAAATATCGTCAGATTCACCAGATGGCGGGGCCGCCTCCCACCACCAAGGGTGCCCGAGTTCAGCCTCGCCTGTCCAGTTCTTCATCGATCCGTTCCCATGCCTGGCCCCGGCTATCCTCCGTAGACCAGCCGTGGCAACCAGGTGACAATCTGCGGGAACGACATACAAAGCGCAAGGCCCACCACCTGCAGGAACAGGAACGGCAGCGCCGACTTGAAAATGTCGCTCATCGGGATCTCTGCCGGCGCCACCCCGCGAAGATAGAACAGCGCATATCCAAAGGGCGGCGAAAGGAAGCTCATCTGCATGTTCACAAGGTAAAGAACCCCGAACCACAGCACCAGATCCGTCTCCGAATCCAGCCCGAACGCATGCGCGCCAAGCGCCTTGATGATCGGCACGAAGATCGGCACCGCCAGCAGCAGGATGCCGACCCAGTCAAGGAACATGCCAAGCGCGATCAGGATGATCTGCATCAGCAGCAAGATGCCCCAAGGCCCAAGGCCCAGCCCGGTCATGGTGCTTTCGACGAATTGCTGCCCGCCCTCCAGCACGTAAAGCCCGACGAAGATGGTCGCGCCGAACATGATCCAGATCACCATCGCGCTGGCCTTCAAAGTGGTCAGACAGGCCTCGCGCACCGTGGCCCAGGTCAGCTTGCGATGGATCGCGGCCACGATGAAGGCCCCGAACGTACCGATGCCCGCCGCCTCGACCGGAGTCGCGATACCCGCGAAGATCACGCCCAGAACGACCGCGATCAATGTCAGCGGTGCCGCCATGTTCCCGAGAAGGCGCAGTTTTTCAGCGTTGCTGACGCGCTCCTCCACCGGGATGGGCGGCCCCTTGACCGGATCGACATAGCACATCGCCATGACGTAGAAGATATACATCCCCGACAGCAGCAACCCCGGCAGCACCGCCCCGATAAAGAGCTCGCCCACCGATTGCTCGGCCACCACTGCATAGATGATCGCAAGGATCGAGGGCGGGATTAGGATACCCAATGTGCCCCCCGCCATGATCGAACCCATGGCGATCTTGGGATCGTATTTGCGCTCGAGCATGGCCGGCAAAGCGATGATTCCCATCGTCACCACGGCTGCGCCGATCACCCCGACCATGGCCGCCAGGATCGTCGAGGCGATGATCGTGGCCGCCGCAAGGCCGCCCTTCAAGCCGCCGAGAAGCTTGTAGATCACATCGAACATCTCGTTGATGATCCCCGCCCTTTCCAGCATGGCCGCCAGGAAGATGAAGAGCGGGATGGCCGATAGCTGATAGTTCGTCATCAGCGGAAAGATCCGCGAAGGAACGATGTTCAGCGTGCGTGAATCCCCGAGGATGAACAGGAACACACAGGCCAGCCCCCCGGTCACGAACGCCAGCGGCAGCCCCGCCATCAGCAGCACCATGAGGCTGCCGAACATGAGCACCGTCAGCCAGCCGATTTCGATTTCGATACCCATGAATCAGGCTCCCTGAAGGCTTTGGCGGATGGCGACGATGTCACGGGCAAGCTTGGTGATCCCCTGAAGGATCAGCAGCACCGCACCAACGACAATTGCCCATTTGAACGGCCAGTAGGCGATGGTCCATTCCGAGAATGACACTTCATTCACGCGCGTGGCGTCCATGGCAAAGATCCAGCCCGTCGCCAGAAGCGTGCCCGCGAAGATGAAGAAGAAGATCGAGGTGAAGAGATCGACCACCGCCTTTCGAAGCGGCGACCAGGCGGCGTAGAAAACATCGACCTTCACATGCGCATCGGTCAGCGCCGCATAGGCCCCCGCGATCAGGTATTGCATGCCGAACATCAGATACATGCCCTCATGTACCCAGATCGAGGGCGAGTTGAAGACGTATCGCGCCAGCACCTCGAAGTAATATGCAAAGACTGCGATGACCGCCCAATAGGCCACAAACTCGCCAGCGTAGAACGAAAGCCGGTCGATCGCCCCGGTCCAGCCGGTCCCGACATGCGCCATGTCGCCCTTGGGAGCCTCGTGTTCATATTGCTCAAGACGGTCCGCAGCCGCGCGCTCGATTCCGGCGAGGCTCTCGGGGTCATCGGGTTGCGCCTTGGCCTCTGCGCGGTCAATCCGCTGGCGCGCCTTGCGCACCATGCCGGGCAAGAGAAGCGTATCAAGCGCGACAAGCGCGCAGATCAGCATGAAGGTATAGAACGCCACGTCCGACCAGAATGTGCGTCCCGCCATAGCGGTCTCCAGCGCCGGTCGCGCCTCCTCGAGCTCGGCGCGTTTCTCTTCCAGCCGGGCCGTATCGGTTTCCAGCGTCGTCCGTGCCTTTTCAAGCGTTCGCTCGGCGCGGATCTGACCAAGGCTACCCTCTTCCGCCTCGGCCAGATCGGCCTGCAACTTGGCGATCCGGGCGTCTGCCCCATCGACCTGCGGCTCAAGGCGCGCGATCACCCGCTCGGCGCTGGACACCACATTCGCCGCCTGCGAATGGATCTCACGCGCCTCACGCCCTTGGGCGTTGGCGAACAGGATGGCAAAGAACAGGGGCAGATAGAGCAACCCCCACAAATTACGCAAGTAGAGCCGGTGCAGGCCCAGAAGCCCGCCGGTGACAAGGATCATGTAGCCGATCGGGAGCGAGTAGCTGCCGCTTGTCGACCTCCGCGCCATGAACATGGCGAATAGCGGAAAGACGATCAGCGTGCCCCAATACAGCCAGTGCGGCAGAATGAAGTTGATGCTGGGCATTGTGATGGGTGTTCCGTACGATATGTCGGATGAAGCGTGACGCCCCCGGCGAACCGGGGGCGTTCTCTTGCGGTCAGGTCCGGGACCGGATCACAGATCCAAGGTCTGCCCTTCGACCATCTCGGGCGTCACATAGCCAAGCGATCCCGACATCATGTAATCCAGATGGATCTTGAAGACGCGCGCGGCGTCCTTGTCGCGATTGGCGTATTTGTACCAGATCGGAACGGCAACCTCGGTCATGATCTCGACATCGGTCTGGCTGAGGCGCGTCACCTCGGTTCCGTCCTCCTCGAACTTCTGCCAGGACTCCTGGTCGGCCTTCTGGATCGCGGCGTGGTGCATGTCGGAATAGGTGTGCACTTCCATCTCGACGAATTGCTTCATCTCGTCGCTCAGCGCGTTCCAGCTCTCCATGCCGACGGTCAGATCCATGATATCGACCGGCTGATAGACCGACATGAAGCCCGGCGGGCCCATCGAGATGTAATCGGTCACCTGGCTGAAGCCGAGCGCGTAGTTCACCGCCGGGCCGACGTAATCGGCCACGTCGATCGTGCCTTTTTCCAGCGCCGGGAAGATTTCGGAGCCGGGCAGCAGCGTCGTCTTGGCGCCGAGCGCCGAGAAGAGTTCGGCCACCATGCCGCCGGGCGCGCGCATCTTGCGGCCCGCGAAGTCGTCGACCGAACGGATCGGCACCTTGGAGTGAATGATATTGGGTCCGTGATGGATCGGCCCGACGAAATACATGTTCTGACGCGCATACAGCTCGCGCGCGATCTCGAGCCCGCCGAGACCGTAATAGAACGTGTCGAACTCATGCGGATTGCGCAGCCCCATCGGGTAGCTGGTCAGGAACATGGCGGCGGGAATGATCCCCTGTGCGTAGATCGTGAACGGGTTCACAGCGTCCAGCACGCCGTTCTTGACGGCATCGAAAAGCTGGAAATCCCCGACCACATCATTGGCGCCGAAGGGCTCGAAAGCCAGTTCGCCGCCAGTCTTCTCGACGATAGAACCGGCCCAGTCCTTGAAGATCTGCAGCCCGATCCCGCCCGGCCAAGATGTTTGAACCTTCCAGGTCGTCGTTTGACCCTGCGCGGTCGCGATCGCAGGAGCGCCGAGCGTCGCCGCCCCCGCTGTCGCCAGCCCGCTCAGTGCGGCACGGCGTGAAATTGGTTTGTTTGTCATAATTATCCTCCCTTTGGCCGCGTGCCCCTCCGACACGCATGGCGCTTTCAGTCCTTGACTGTGTGCCCGATACTAAAAGACCTCGCGAATTGGTAAAGTGTTTTTTCCAATTCGGAAATCCCTCAAAGGAATTGGATCATATGAACCCTTGAAAAACCAATGATTTAAAGGTCCTACCAGAACAATCCTCAATAAAATTGGAGAATATATCTGCCACCTGAAGACGGCAATGGAATGTCTTGCTGCGTCACAAAAACTCGATTCGCGCCTGCGCGGCGCTCAAAGGGGCTCAAATGCTGGCGAAATCGTCAAAGACCTGCTTTGAAATGGTCCGTGAGGTTTGTGGATGTGCCGGTGCCGCCGGCCGGGGGGGCTTTTGGGGGCCCGAACCCGCCTGAACGGTGTGCGCTGTGGCCATGTCGTCTCCTCCTTTGCTTGGGGCAGACCGGCCAGGCAGCGCCTGACTGGCGCCCTTGAAATTCAGCGTTCGCGAAGGCGCAGGCGCATGCTTCATGACGGCAGCCGACCCTTCACTCCTTCAGCCTGCCTGACAAAACCGGCGCGATCTACGGGCGGACTCGAAAAACTCTGTCGCTAAATTGGCAAAAATGTGTCGAAAATATGAAAGGCCGCACCCCTGAGAACGGCTCAACCGTTGAAACGCATGGGCAAGGTAAAGCTGTAATTCGCCTCGCTCAGACCGTTTGGCGCAGGGGTGAACCGGCGGGTCGAACGCACCGCCCGCATCGCCGCCTCGTCCAGCGCCGCCACCCCGGAAGACCCCACCAGCGCAACGCCGCGCAGGCTGCCATCACGCCCCAGTGTGATCCGGACGCGCACCGTGCCCGAAGCGCCCCTTGCCGCACCAGGGTAGCGTTTGCCGCGTTCGATCTTGTTGCGCACCTGCGCACCCCATTGCTGCAAAAGGCTTTGCCTTTGCCCTGCACTGAGAGTGGACACAGCCGCCGGGCGCTGCTCAGCCCCGGCATTGGCGGTGTTTCCCGCGCCCTTGGCTTGCTGCGCCGCGCTCGCGGGTGTGGACTGTTGCGGTTGCGGCTTGGGTTTGCGCGCCTGGGCCGGCTCGGGTTTGGGCCGTGGTTTGGCCTTGGGCTTTACCTTGGGGACAGTGGGCGGCGGCGGCGCGGTGACTGCGCGGTCAGGCAGGCTCTCGGCCTCGGGCATGGCGAGGCCCGACCCCGCCGGGGCCTTCGTGATCACCGTATCCTTCGGCGCACGTGCCACATCCGGGGTTCGCATCTCGGGCGCGGGCATCTCGGGGGCTTGCATTAAAGGGCGCTCGGGCGCGGACAGGATCTCGGGCGGTGTATCCCATTGCGTCACCATCGCCGCCATTCGCGCATCCGATGGCTGAAGCGTGATCGCCGCCGCGCCGCCCTGCCCCATCGACTCGGCCCCCTGATCATCCGGCGCAAAAGCCGCCACCGACAGATGCGCTGCCGCGGCCAGCCCGATGAACAGCGTGAATTCCAGCGCCCGTTTCATCGCTTGACCGTCACGAGCCGGATTTCCGGGAATCCGGCCTGCGCCAGCCGGGGCATCAGCGCCGCCAGCGCCGCAGCCGGGGCCCTCGCATCCGCCCGCAGGACAAGGGGCGGCGGCGGCAGGTCGTTCGAACAGCCACCCTCGGCGCAATATGCAGCCTTGTCTGCTTGCAATGCTTCAAGCGCTGCAGCCTGACCACGCGCATCGCGATAGGCCAGCTCACCCGACGACCCCAGGTAAAGCGTGAATGCGCCTTCAGCCGGGTCTCCCGCCTGCTCGACATCGGGCGGATTGATCTTGAACGGGTCGGGCGGCGCGATCTGCGCCGTCATCAGGAAGAAGATCAACAGCAGAAACACCACGTTGATCATCGGCACGATGGTTTCCGGGGGCTTGCGGCGCGGCGGGTCCGAAAACTGCATGGCTCTACTCCACCAGCACCAGCCGCGTGAAACCGGCCATCGAAAGGCGCTGCATCACATCGACCACCTTTTGCAGATCGGCCCCGTCGCGCGCGCGCAAGATGATCGTATCATCGTTATCCCCGACCAGCGGCAAGATCGCTTCGGGCAGGGCCGCGGCGCCGACCGGCCGACCGTTCAACTCCACCCCATCGGGCAAGATGTCGATCAGGCGCGGCGGGCCCTCGTAGGGTGTCTCGCGACCCTGCCCCGCCGCGTTCAGCGTCAGATGCATATCGGTGCCGAAACGCGATGCAAGCATGAAGAAGACCAGCAACAGGAACACCACGTCGATCATCGGCGTCAGGCTGGGCTTGCGCCTCTGGCGCGGGGCGTCAAAGGCAAACATGCTACCCGGCCGCCCGTGCCACCATCGGCTCTGCGGCTTGACGCACCGGTCGCAGGAAGATGCGCGTCGCGGCATCCTCCATTTCCAGCCGCAGCCGGTCGACCACGCTTTCGAACCATGTCAGCGCCATCGAGGCCGGGATCGCCACCGCCATGCCAGCCGCCGTGGTCAGCAGCGCCTCCCAGATGCCGCCGGCCAATGTGGCGGGGTCCGCCTGACTGCCCGCCTCCTGAAGCGCCTGAAAGGCCGCGATCATGCCCAGAACCGTCCCGAGAAGCCCCAGCAGCGGCGCGATGGTCGCGATGAGTTCCAGCGGTCGCAGCCCGCTGCGTGCTTCGGCGATCAGGTTGCGGGCCACCCGCTGGGTCTCGGCCCGCGCGCCATCATCGTCAAGCGAGACATCCCGGCGCGCCTCCATCGCGGCGAGAATCAGCACCGCACGGCAGGTGCGTCGGCCCTGCAATTCCTGCACCGCGCTGTCCTCGAGGCCCTGCGCCCAAAGCGCGACCGCACGGCGCGCCCGTCGCCCTCCAGCCCAGGTGCCCATCAGCGCAAGCCGCCAGATCTTCCACAGGATCAGCGCCAGTGCCACCACCGAGAGAGCGGCGATCGCCCAGATGGCAGGCCCGCCGAGCAGGATGAAATCGGCGACCTGGCCGATCGGCGCGCCCGCCAGCACGCCGTCCTCGCCAACCATGCTTTCCATCAGAAGCCAACCCCTTCACACGCTGCCCGAATTATCTCCATGTCCGCTATTTTAGCCCATTTTTCCTGTCAAGAAACGATTGCCCAACCGCGCCATCATGCCCCGGCAACCCGCTGCGCCCCTGACGCCAGAGCGCGACGTCAAAGGGACTGCGAATGTCCCGATACGGTTCAAAGGATGGTGCCCCCAGAGAGACTCGAACTCCCGACCTACTGATTACAAATCAGTTGCTCTACCAGCTGAGCTATAGGGGCGCCGGGCGACTGGATACGCAGATCGCCCCCGTTCTGCAAGTCAAAACAGCCGCCCGCACGCCTGAATCGCGCGGAACGCAATCCCGGTTTAACTCCCTGTCAAAAGGCGTATATTGGCAACGTTCAATGAAAAGACCGGACCCAGTATGCAGGTTGTTCTACACGCGGGCGCGCATGTCACCGACGAAGACAGGCTGGTGAAATGCCTGTTGGAGAACCACGAACTTCTGGAGCGCGAAGGCACGCTTGCGCCGCCGCCCGCGCTCTATCGCAAGGAAATCCGGGACATCCTGAACGCGGCGCACCAGGACGGCTATACTCCGCAGTTGCGCGATCGTGCGCTGGCGGCCGTGCAGGCCGACGCACAGACCGAACGGCTGATCCTCTCCAATCCTGGCTTTTTCGGCACGCCCAAGATGGCGGCTTCAGCGGGGGTTCTCTATTCCGCGGCCGAGATGCGCCTTGCGACCCTGAGCGAAATTTTCGGTGACGACCGGGTCGAGCTGTTCCTGGCCACCTGCAACCTCGCAACCTTCCTGCCAGCGATTTTCCGGCAGACATCACTGGCGAGTTTCGCCGACCTCTTGCGCGGTGTCCCGCCGCAGAATGTCCGCTGGTCCGAAATGATCCAGCGGGTGCGCACGGCTTTTCCCGACATGCCGATCACCGTCTGGTGCAATGAGGATACGCCGCTGATCTGGGCCGAAGTGGTGCGCGAACTGGCCGGGCTGGAGCCGCGGGCCACCATCAAGGGCGAATTCGCCCTGTTGTCGGAAATCATGAGCGAGTCCGGCATGAAACGGTTCGAGACCTACCTGAAATCACACCCTGGCATGACCGAAACCCAGAAGCGGCGCGTCATCGCGGCCTTTCTCGACAAGTTCGCCGAAGAGGACGCGATCGAGGAAGAGCTGGACCTGCCGGGCTGGACCGATGACCTGGTCGACGAGCTGACGACGCTTTACGACGAGGATTGCGACGCCATTCAGCACATCCCCGGCGTGCATGTCATCACGCCCTGAGGGCGGAGCTCTGCGCAGCTCACATTCCGAGCGCTTCCTTGTACATCTCCAGAACCGCCTCTTCCTCGGCGATGTCGTCCTTGTCGCGCTTGCGCAACGAGATCACCTTGCGCATGACCTTGGTGTCATAGCCGCGCGCCTTGGCCTCGGACATCACCTCTTTCTGCTGATCGGCGATATCCTTCTTCTCGGCTTCCAGGCGTTCGTAGCGCTCGATGAACTGGCGCAGTTCGTCGGCGGTGACGCGGTAGCTCGACTGCGGATTTGACTCGTCCATGGGATCCTCCGGTCAGTAGGAAGTTCTCTCCTAACCGCGCCGCCCTGCCGCTGCAAGACGCTTTCGCGCCGCGCGCGGCAGTTGCAGATCGGCAGGGCTTGGGATAGGCGCATGCCGGTATCGGTATGATCGAAAGGACCACCGAGATGGAGATGCTGATCTGGCTGGGCGCGCTACTGTCGCTGCTGGGGCTTGGCGGGCTGATTTGGTGCATCGTGACCGTGTGGAAGGCCCGAAGGGCCGGTCTGAGCGACGAGGCGCTGCGCGCCCGCGTTCAGAAGGTCGTGCCGGTCAATTTCGCCGCTCTGCTTTTGTCGGTGTTCGGTCTGATGCTGGTGGTGGTGGGGATCGTGCTGGGCTGAGGGCGCGGGCTTCAGGCACCGGGGCGTCGAAAGAACCCCTCGCCATTCTTGACCATCGCCTCGATCATCGGGTGCGGTGTCCAGATCGCGGATGCCAGCGGCGCCGCCTGTTTCATCGTCTTGAGCAGTACCAGCAGGCCCAGCAGATCCGCCTGCAAAAGCGGGCCGCCCTGCGCCGCCGCAAAGCCGAGTCCCCGCACCATCACCAGGTCCAGATCCGACGCACGTTGAACCACCTGCCCCGCCAGCAGGCGCGCAGACTCGTTCACCAATGCCGCATGCAATGCCCGCGCCGGATCAAGTTCCGGCACCGCGTCGCGCCCGTTGGCCCGGCGTTCCTCGGCCCAGGCAAGGATCGCAGGATCAGGCCGCTTGTCGCCCTCTGCAGGGTAGATGTATATTCCCTTGCCCGCTGCGCGCCCGCCCGCGCCTGCCGCAATCCGTCTGGATAAAAGCGACGTGCCCGCCAGGCGCTGCTGCCCGCGCAGATCACCGATCAGGTCAAGCCGCGCCAGAACCCGTTCCAACCCTTCGGCATCGGCTGTCTCGAATGGTCCCGACGCAAAGCCAAGGTCGCGCGCCGCCTCGTCCACCTCGTAGGGCGACCAGCCGCATTCGGCCAGGGCAAGTGCCGCGCGCATCAGTCCCGTCTGAAGTTCGTCGCCCGCGCTTGCGCCGGTTGCCGTCGCGCGCACGACGATGCGGCCCATCTCACCCAACAGTCGCACCAGGCCGGCGACCGCCTCGGGCGCCACCGCATCGGGCACGAGGATTTCGACCAGCCGCATGCTCTGCACAGGACGATAGAGCCGCAGCCCCAGCAGCCGGTCGGGCGCAGGCACCTCCAGCCTGCGCGTGGCGATCTCGCGGGCAGTGCCCAGGACCGACCAGATCGCGTGCGCGCCCAGATCGCCGCTTTCGGGCACGGCGCAGGCGCCGCTGTCAACCACCAGGTCGGCCGCCGCCAGCGCCTCGCGCCCCGGCGCGACCGCCAGCCGGTGCAGACAGGCCTCCCTTGCCGCGCCCGTCAGGTGCCGGTGCTTGACCCTGTCATCCAGAATCCGCGCAATCCGCGAGATCGCGGCATTGGCCTGTTCGACCGATGGCGAAAGGATATCGACCTGCCGACCCGCTAGAAGGCAAGCGACAGAAAATTCGGCATGCTCCGCGCTCGCGCCCAGCATCAGCACACGCATCGGGGGGTCGACCGGGCCTGCGCGCCCCGGCTCGGGCATGATCCCCGCGCGGCGCTCGGCGGTATAAAGATGGCGGCGGCACAGCGCGTCCGCCGCGCGCAGCCGGTCACGAAACAGGGTCTGCTCAAGCACCAGCCCCTGCTCGAAGGGCAAAAGATGCGCGGCTTCGATGCATTTCAGCAAATCGGCTTCGGCGCCTTCCCTCCCCTTGATCCGGGCGGTGACGGCGGCAACGGCGCGCTGATAACCCTCGGGGTCAGAAAGGCCGCGTCTGCGCGTGCGGGTCGGGGTCCAGGCGCCGCGATCCGCGAGACTGCGCGCAAGTTGCAGCGCCGGGGCCAGCGGGTCCCCCGTGACCAGCCGGTCGCAAAGCCGTGCAAGGCGCGGATCATCGGCCTGCGCAGGCTGCCCCGACAGAAGAAATTCCAGCGAGGCCTGCGCGCCGATGAGGCGCGGCAGGCGTTGCGTCGCGCCGCCGCCGGGGATGAGTCCGAGCGAAAGATCGGGCTGCGCCAGCCGGGTCGTGGACTCGGCGACACGGGCATGCGCCGCCAGCGCCAGTTCCAGCCCGCCGCCCAATGCCGCACCATGCAGCGCGGCCACCACGGGTTTGGGGGCCGTCTCGATCAGGGTGCACAGATCGCCGATCCAGGGATCGGCCAGTTCGCCGTCATATTCGGCAATGTCGATGCCGCTGGAAAAGACGCTACCGGCACCGCGCAGCACGAGCGCGCGCACGTCGTCGCGCCCGAATGCCTCATTCAGGGTCTGCGCCAGTTGCACGCGCAGTCCCGGCGCCAGCGCATTGGCCACCGGGCGATCCAGCGTGACGATCGCGATGCCGTCGCTGAGTTCAATGTGAACTTCCGACGTCACTCCGTTCCCCGCCTGTGAATACCCAAATCATCTGCCTGCAATTACTACGAAGAATCGCATCGCACGCAAGCGTCGCCTCGGGGTTCCGGCATATGTCGGGGTCAAACCGGCATGTTGTCGAACTGCGCCTCGATCGACTCGTTCACCAGATCCTCATGCAGATCGTGGATGTCCGCAGGCACCGACAGGCCCTTGCTTTCCATCATCTCGATGAGTTGGCCAAGTTGCGGCGCGAAGGCGTGACGCGTATCGGGGTTCGCCTCCCGAATTTCGTCCTTGAGCGTCAAAAGCCGGGTTGTCAGGTCTGTCGTCATTTCCTCCTCCTACGTCGTCGTCTTGTTCGCGTTCCTCGCTCTCGTTGCCATGGACGTCTTTGCGGCCACGATGGCAGGCCCGTTATGCCCCACCCGAAACCATAGCACGGCCGGCGTCAGAGCGCTGCTGCGCATTCCCTGCAAAAAGGGGTCTCGGGCAGCGTATCAAGCCGCTCGGCGGATATCTGCTCGCCACAGCTGGTGCAGATTCCATAAGAGCCGTCACGCAGCCTTTGCAGTGCCGCACGGATGCGAATGATCTCGTCCTGCCCACTCTGTCCCAGATGCTCGAGCACCTCGTCGCCTTCCCGCTCGATGGCGGCATCATCCCAATCCTTGGAATGGGGCTCATCCAGTGCGCTTTCGATCCTGTGAAGCCGGCTATCCAGTTCTGCCAGCCGCCCCATCAGGACGTCGCGGTATTTCTGTGTCGATTGCATGATGTTCCTCCGTCCGCACAGTTCACAGTGTCATATGGGAACGCCCCCGGCCTTGATACAAGTCAAGACTCGCGCAGCGCCGGCACGGGCGCGGGTTGCGCCGGATCTTCGGTGGCGGCCTCGGCCTGACCGGCGCCGATCTGCGCCGCCGGCCGGGACGCCCCCGCTTCATCCGCCGGATCCGAGGGACCAAGCAGTCTCACGGCCCGCCAGCCCCCCGTCTGCCCCAGCTGCGCCGGGGCGACCGGATGGCTTCCCGCCGCCATGAGTGTCGTGTCGTCAATCGATCTGCGCGAGAGGTTCAGCACCGTGCCCGGCATGAGCGCGCAGACGTCTCGCAGCGGCAGAGACAGACGCGCGATCACCGCGTCCAGCACGACCGGTGCGCCAAGCGCGTTGCCTCGCAGCGTGGTGCCACCCTGCGCGACATCCGGCGCCGCGCGCTTGGCCGGTTCATGCGGCAGCAACAGGGTCATCACCCCGGTTTTCGCGCCCTCACCCAGATCGACGGTCACCCGGAACAGATCGAAATCCGGTGCATCCAACGCCAGAGTCAGCGTGCGCAGATCCTCGACCATGTCACCAAAACGGAAACCGGGCGGGGCGGCCGAATCGGGGCGATCCGCGCGCCCCGCAAGGAATGCATCGACCCGCTCCAGCATCGAATCCACCAGCGGCGCCGCGATCGCCGCATCGGTCCGCGTGACATTGCGCGGCGCGGCCTCCGCCCGCTCGACGGTGCCAATGGTCTGCACCTCGACAAGTGCGGCCATGAACTGCGTATCGAATCTGAGCGCGCCACGGCGCGCATCCGGGCCGTCCAGCAACAAAAGCAGGCCATCCTCGCCCATTTCCCGCGCTATGGCGCCATGCGCCAGAACGCTTTGTTCCAGCGTGGCCACCGTCGCCGCCAGATCCAGAACCGCATCCGCGGCACGCGCCAGCGACAGGCGCAGCGCCCGCGATGGCGACATGGCGCGCGCATCGAATACCTTTCGCGCATCCGCCGCCTTGCGATGTATGACCGAATGACCCTCCTGCCTGCCCATCTTGCCCGCCGTTGCCCTGCCGATAGCCGCGCCCCGCCAGCGCAGGCCGCTCCCCAATTTAACGCCGGGAAGGTTAACAAGAGCCTTATGCGGAAGCGGTGGACCCGGCGGTGTCCGGGGACTGGGGCAGCGTCACACGGAAAGCCGCGCCGGACTGGCCGGGCAGATAGCTGATGTCGCCCCCCAGCCGCGCCATGATTTCCCGGCAGATCGCCAGACCGAGTCCTGCGCCCCCCGCCTTGGTTTCGCCGATACGCGAGAATTTTTCGAAGATCATTGACTGGTGATCGGTCGGAATACCCGACCCATTGTCGATGAAGTCGATCAGCAGACGATCGTTTTGCCGCTTGGGCGCAATCTTCAGCACCGGGCTGGCAGAATCGCAGTATTTTCGCGCGTTGGAAATGAGGTTGATGAAGACCTGCGCCAGCCGGTCCAGATCGGTGGTCAGCATGACATCCTCGGCCAGGCGGTCGCGCTCGATCCGAAAGGTCCGCTTGTCGAGCCCGGAGGCCGCGATGGCGCGATCCAACAGCGCGTCCAGATGTCCGGTCTGGCTGTTGAGCACAACCTGCCCGTTTTCCAGCACGCTCAGGTCCAGCAGGTCGTCAAGAAGCCGCGTCAGGCGCACGGTCTCGTCATGGATGATGGCGGCATATTTGCTTTTCTCGGCGGCCTTCAGGCCCCTGGTGTCACGCAAGATTTCGGAAAATGCCCGGATCGAGGTCATCGGCGTGCGCAATTCGTGGCTGATCTGGCTGAGAAATGCATCCTTCTGCACCGAAAGCTGGGTCAGCTTCTGGTTGGCCTCGCGCAGTTGACGGGCGGTGCGTTCCTGTTCTTCGGTCTTGGCCTCCAGGCGGCTCGAATATTCCATGATCTGGGCGGTCTCGTCGGCCACGGCCATCAGGTCTTCGACCGACACGGTGGCGCCGCCCACGATCTGAGAGATCATCGCATGCGCCGTGGCCGCCCCGACCGAGCCCGAAAGTTCGCGCTCCAGCTCCTGAAGGAAGTCGGGGCTGGGTTCGGGCAGATACCCCGCCAGCCCCTGACGTGTCGCGGCGGTGGCAAACAGCGCCTGCGCCTGTGGCGCGCCGATGATGCGCTGCGACATGATCAACAGGTCCTCGCTCTGGGCCAGCCCGCCGGTCCAGCCCGCCGTGTTGCCCGAATGCTCGAACACATTGACGAATTGCGCGCCCTGCAGGCGCTCGACCGGGCGCGGGAAGCTGATGATCGAGACGGTGACGAAAACGATGGTGTTCAGCGACATGCTCCACATCACTGCATGCACCAGCGGATCCATCCCTTCCGTCCCGAACAACGCCTGCGGGCGCAGCCAGTGCAAACCGAACAGGCCGTGATCCAGCACCGCCTGCGGCAGCGCCGAGGACGGCCCGAAACTGGGCAGGAACAGGCAATACATCCACACCGCGAACCCCGTTGCCAGCCCGGCCAATGCGCCGGTGTGGTTCGCCGCGCGCCAGAACAGCCCGCCCATCAGCGCCGGCAGAAACTGCGCCACACCCGCGAAAGAGACCAGCCCGATCTCAGCCAGCGCCGTGCCCCCGCCCGACATGTGAAAATAGAGATAGCCCAGCAGAACGATCCCCGCGATGGATATTCGCCGCGCCAGCAAGGCGACGTTGCGCAGATCCCCCGACATCACCGCCGAACCGCCGGTGATCCACAACCAGACCGGCATCACCACATGGTTCGAAACCATCGTCGAGAGCGCGATCGCCGCCACGATGACCATCGAGGTGGCCGACGAGAACCCACCGATGAAGGACAGGATCGCCAGCCCGTCACGCCCCTCCTGCAAGGGCAGCGTCAGAACGAACAGGTCCGGGTTGGCGCCCTCGGGCAGAACATCCAGCCCGACCGCCGCGATCGGCAGCACAAACAGGCTCATCAGCATGAGGTAGGCCGGAAATGCCCAGGAAGCGGTGCGCAGATGGCCCTCGTCCTCGTTCTCGACAACCATCACCTGAAACATGCGCGGAAGGCACAGGAACGCAGCCGCCGACAACATGGTCAGCCCGACCCACCGGCTGCCCGACACCTCCCAGGCGGCAATCGGCGAGGCATCAATCCGCGCCAGCGTCTCGCCAATGCCCCCGGCAAGGCCCCAAACCACGAAAACCCCCACCGCCAGCAACGCGAACAGCTTCACCACCGCCTCGAGCGCGATGGCCATGACCACACCGTGATGACGCTCATTCGCATCGAGGTTACGCGTGCCGAAAAGGATCGTGAACACCGCCAGCCCAAGTGCCACCCAAAGCGCGATGGATTGCTGGCTCGGCAGTTCGGTGCCGGTGGGCTCATTGGCCGCGAAGGTCGCGAAGGACAGGGTGACCGATTGCAGTTGCAGCGCGATATAGGGCGTGGTGCCGATCACCGCGAGCACGGTGACGAAGACCGCCAGCAGGTTGGACTTGCCATAGCGCGACGAGATCAGGTCGGCGACCGAGGTGATCCGCTGGCTGCGCCCCACCCGCACCATCTTGCGCAGGGTCCACCACCAGCCGATCATCACCAGCGTCGGCCCCAGGTAGATCGTGACGAATTCAAGCCCCGATCGCGCCGCGAACCCCACAGCGCCATAGAAGGTCCAGGCCGTGCAATAGATCGACAGCGACAACGTGTAGACGACCGGCGAACGCAGCCATGTGCCACGCCCGCGCCGCGCGGCGCGGTCGGCGCCAAAGGCGATTGCGAAAAGGAAGGTCACGTAAAGAAAACAGACCAGGACCAGAACGTTGAGCGTGGCCATTCACCACTCTCCGGTATCGGGAGGGTCCTGTTTCTCCTGGCGCAGATAGCGCGAGATCACCGCCGTCAGCACGGTCAGGACAAGCCATGTCGAAAAGATGTAGAACATGACCCGCGTGGTCGGCGTCGCCTCGCCCTCGATCCCCCACAGCAACGGCAGCCCGAACAGCGCCGCCCCGAGGATCGGCAGCAGACGTGCCGCGTCCGCCATCCGGCGCCGCCGATAGGTGCGCCGCTCCAGAAAGACCGGGCCACGTTCACTGCTCATGAGGCCACCATGCTGCGCACCACCTCTAAAACGTCTGCATTCGAGAAGGGCTTGGTCATGAAGCGGTTGACGCCCGACTGCTCTGCCAGTTCACGGTCCTTCACCTGTCCGCGCGCCGTCAGCATCAGCACCGGCATACCCGACAGTTCGCTGTCCGACCGGATTTCGTGCAGGATATCAAAGCCGCTCTTGCCCGGCAGCATCACATCGAGGATCACGAGGTCCGGCCTCCTGGCGCGCACCGCATCTATCGCGTCATGTCCGTTGGAATGGGTTTTGACGTCCCATCCGTCGCGGGACAGGATGAAGCTGACGGCTTCGATGATGTTGGGTTCGTCTTCGATCAGAAGAACTCGTCTACCCATTCAATCGGCCTCCCCTCCAGTCGAACGCGAACCGTGCCACCGCACGTTTATCGTCAATGTCTGCGCAACTGTCAAAATCCGTCTGCAACAATCGACGGCTCACGCCGCGCCGCGCACCCCCTGAGCGGACAAATCCGGCAACTGACCCCGACATCGCGCACCAACGCGTCGCCCGGCCCGCCCCCCGCGCTCTCGCCCCTGTCCGATCTGTCTGGGAGGATCAGCATATGCGCCCGCATCAGCGCCGGACGTTCGAAGGTGGCCGGGGCAAGCTGCTCGGCGGCGGCCAGCGCCAGCACCGTTTCCTGGCCGCGCCCCGCCTGGCGCAGACGCACCCGGACCGGCACCTGCGGCTGCCCCAGAACCTGAAACAAAGGCCAGAGCGCACAGGCGCCGGCATCGCGCGGCATGGCAAAACGCGGAAACGGGCGGCGAAAGATCAGCGCGCCCGACGCGTCGCAACTCACCAGCCCGACCAGCCCCGCTTCGCTTTCCGGCAGCGCCGCGATGCGGCGGAAGACCGTGGGCAGATCGCAGTCAAAGACCTGCGCAAGCCGCTCGGGCGCGGGGTCGCGGCGCATCTCCTCCAATACGCGCTCCAGCGGCAGGCGCGTGGCGTCCGCGCGGTATTGCTCAAGCGCGTCCAGCGCCAGACGCCGCGCCGCATCCGAAACCAGCGCTTCGGCCTGCGCCACGATCGTCTGCGCGACCCGCGATCCCGCGCCACCCTCGAGCGCGGGAAAATGGAACCCGTTCGCCGACAGGAAGGCCAGCAGCTCATACTGCGGCGACTTGATCTCGGCCTCTGTGTTTGCCGCGCCCTCGAGATAGCGTACCAGCGATTCGGCGCCTTCGGCCAGACGGCGGCTGTCTTCGTCGATATTACGGTGAAAGCGGTTCTGCCATTCAGGTTCCAGCGCCTCGGTCTCGACCAGGATCGAAGAGGTCGATCGGATCGCGGTCACCGTCGAGATCACCTCATGCAGCGAATCCGCCAGATGCGGGTCATGCGCCAGCCGGTCGGTCAGGGTTTCGACAGTGCGCTGCAGCGCCTCGGCGCGACCATGCAGATCGACCAACAGGCGCGCCCAGCCCGGAAAACGCCCGGCGAATTCCTCGGCGCGGCGGGTTTCGACGCCCTGCGCGGCCTGCGTGCCCGCCGCCTCGCGCAGCCCGTGGATCAGCGTCGCCTCGGCCCCCTCGGACAGAAGGGCGGGTTCGACCTCAAGCGCATCGGCAATCCCAAGCAGCGTCTTACCGCCGATTCTGCGCCGGTTATGTTCGATCAGGTTCAGGTATGATGGTGAAATTCCGACGCGGCGGGCCAGTTCGGACTGGCGCATCCCGTTCATCACGCGCCTTTCGCGGATGCGGTTGCCGATCATCGAACTTTCGGGCATCGGAAATTTTCCTGCAATTCGCGTGTCTTCCACGGTTTTTTTGCAATTCTTTTACAAAAAATGCAATCTTTCTGTCTAGTTTTTTACAAAAAAATCGTTCATGCAAAAGCAGTTGTTGCGAAATTTTCTTTCATCTTGCGATAATACATTTGCACATCTGTGCCACGTGGGGGAGCGCAGAGGAGGCGTATCCCCCATGCATTTCATAATGGGAGGATATCTATGTCCAAATCCAATCTCACGCGTCGTGGATTGCTGAAAACCAGTGCGGTTGCCGGTGCCGGCGTCGCGCTGCCGACAATCTTCACCGCATCCTCGGCCGCAGCATACATGAACGAGCCCACGGGTTCGTCTGTCACCCTCGGCTTCAACGTGCCCCAGTCCGGCCCCTATGCCGACGAAGGCGCCGACGAACTGCGCGCCTATGAACTGGCGGTCGAGCACCTGAACGGTGGCGGCGACGGCGGCCTCATGAACACGTTCAGCTCCAAGGAGCTCGACGGCAACGGCATCCTGGGCAAGAAAGTCGAGTTCGTCACCGGCGACACCCAGACCAAATCGGACGCAGCCCGCGCCTCCGCACGCTCAATGATCGAGAAGGACGGCGCGATCATGATCACCGGTGGGTCCAGTTCCGGTGTGGCCGTGGCCGTGCAGGATCTGTGCCAATCGGCAGGCGTCATCTTCATGGCTGGCCTCACGCATTCCAACGACACGACCGGCAAGGACAAGAAGGCCAACGGTTTCCGCCACTTCTTCAACGCCTACATGTCGGGTGCCGCTCTGGCGCCAGTGCTGCAAAGCCTCTACGGGTCGGATCGCAAGGCGTATCACCTGACCGCTGACTACACCTGGGGCTGGACGCAGGAAGAATCCATCGTCGCAGCCACCGAGGCGCTCGGCTGGGAAACCGTGAACACGGTCCTCACCCCGCTGGCAGCAACAGACTTCTCGTCCTACATCGCGCCGGTGATGAACTCGGGCGCAGATGTGCTGGTTCTGAACCATTATGGCGGGAACATGGTCAACTCTTTGACCAACGCCGTGCAGTTCGGCCTGCGTGAGAAGGAAGTGAACGGCAAGAACTTCGAAATCGTCGTGCCGCTCTATTCGCGTCTGATGGCCCGTGGTGCCGGTGAGAACGTCAAGGGCATTCTCGGATCGACCAACTGGCACTGGTCGCTTCAGGACGAGGGCTCCAAGCAGTTCGTCAAGTCCTTTGGCGAGAAGTACGGCTTCCCGCCCAGCCAGGCCGCGCAGACATGCTACGCACAGACCCTGCTTTACGCAGATGCCTGTCAGCGTGCGGGGACCTTCAACCCCTGTGGTGTCGCCGAGGCTCTGGAAGACTTCGAATTCGACGGGCTGGGCAACGGCCCGACGCTCTATCGTGCAGCGGATCACCAGTGCTTCAAGGACGTTCTGGTCGTGCGCGGCAAGGAGAACCCGACCAGCGAGTTTGACTTGCTGGAAGTGGTGGAAGTCACGCCCGCGGCACAGGTTACCTACGAACCGGATCATCCGATGTTCGCAGGCGGCAATCTCGGCAGCTGCAACCCCGGCTCCTGAGGCCGGCAAGGTGTCCGGCCGCGCGTGTTTCGCGCGGCCGGATTCGATCCGTCACCATCGGATAAACCACCACTTCTCTTAACCCACGGGTGGGAACAATGGACGCTATCATTCTGCAAATCCTGAACGGGCTGGACAAAGGTTCCGCCTATGCGCTGATCGCGCTTGGCCTGACTCTGATCTTCGGCACGCTGGGCGTGGTGAACTTCGCGCATGGCGCGCTGTTCATGATCGGCGCATTCTGCGCGGTCACATTGTCGAGGATACTCAATCTCAGCTTCGAGATTGTCGACGAAAGCCGGACAGATTTTCTCGGCAACCCGCTCAAGTTCAAGACAACCTATATCGAGACCTGGCTCGGCCCTGAAATGGGCGGTACCATCATCGAATGGGCGGTGCCACTGGCCATCCTGTTCTCGATCCCGATCATGATCGCCATCGGCTTCATCATGGAGCGCGGGTTAATCAAGCACTTCTACAAGCGTCCCCATGCCGACCAGATCCTCGTGACCTTCGGCCTCGCCATCGTGCTTCAGGAGATCATCAAGTATTTCTACGGCGCCAACCCGATCCCCACCCCGGCGCCATCGGCCCTCACCGGCAGCTTAGATTTCGGCGAACTCCTCGGCTTTCAGGCCAACGCGGTCATCTATCCATACTGGCGCCTGGTCTATTTCGTCTTCGCGGCGTTGATCATCGGCGGGGTCTTCGCCTTCCTGCAATTCACCACTTTCGGCATGGTGGTGCGCGCGGGCATGGCGGATCGTGAAACCGTCGGCCTGCTGGGCATCAACATCGACCGCCGATTCACCATCATGTTCGGCATCGCCGCCGCGGTGGCGGGGCTTGCGGGCGTGATGTATGCGCCGATCAATTCACCGAACTACCACATGGGCATGGATTTCCTCGTGCTCAGCTTCGTGGTGGTGGTGGTCGGCGGCATGGGCTCGCTGCCCGGTGCCGTCCTCGCCGGGTTCCTTCTGGGGATCCTCGAAAGCTTCGCTTCGATGAACGAAGTCAAGTCGATCTTTCCCGGTATCGACCAGATCGTCATCTATCTCGTTGCTATCATCATTCTGCTGACGCGTCCCCGTGGCCTGATGGGCCGCAAGGGCGTGATGGAGGACTAAGCCATGTTCGGTCTTGACAAGAAAGACACCTCACTCCTGATCATCGTGGCGGCCCTGACCATGCTGGCGCCATTCCTCCTCAACCCCTTTCCGGCCGAAAGTGCGATGGCGCAGTTCAACGCGGGCTATCCCGACCTGATGCAGCGTTTCGTGATCTTCGGCATCTTCGCGATTGGCTTCAACATCCTGTTCGGTCTGACCGGCTACCTCTCGTTCGGCCACGCGGCCTTCCTCGGGGTGGGCAGCTATTCGGCGGTCTGGATGTTCAAGCTGCTCAGCATGAATGTTGTACCCGCCATTCTCCTGTCGGTCGTCGTCGCCGGGGTCTTCGCGCTGCTGATCGGCTTCGTCTCGCTGCGCCGCTCAGGGATCTACTTCTCGATCCTCACACTGGCCTTCGCGCAGATGAGCTTCAACCTCGCCTATTCGGTTCTGACACCAATCACCAACGGTGAAACCGGCCTGCAACTGACGCTGAATGACCCGCGGGTGCTTGGCGTCTCGTCCACGGCGGATGGCTCGATCCCGGTCACCAACCTGTTCGGCGCCGAGATGCGCGCGACATACGAACTGGCGCTCGGCCCTTGGAACTTCCAGTTCAACACAGGCTATTACCTGAGCGCGATCCTGATGCTTCTGTCCTTCTATCTGGCGATCCGGATCTTCCGCTCGCCTTTCGGAATGATGCTGCGCGCAGTCAAGTCCAATCAGACCCGGATGAATTATACCGGCCTCAACTCGCGCCCCTATGCGCTGGCGGCCTTCGTGATCTCGGGTATGTATGCCGGGCTTGCAGGTGGTCTGATGGCCTCGATGGACCCGCTTGCAGGCGCCGAGCGGATGCAGTGGACCGCCAGTGGCGAAGTCGTGCTGATGACCATCCTGGGCGGTGCGGGCACGCTGATCGGCCCGGTTCTGGGTGCGGGCTTCATCAAGTATTTCGAGAACATCTTCTCGAAAATCAACGAGAGCATCCTGCACAAGTGGTTTGCATTCATGCCCGACGGGCTCGAGGATACGCTGATCGCGCTTGTCTACCCCTTCATCGGAAAGGGCTGGCACCTGACCCTGGGCATCCTGTTCATGCTCGTGGTTATCTTCCTGCCCGGTGGTCTTGTCGAAGGCGGCCAGCGGATCGGTCGGCTCTTCCGCCGCAAGAAAAGCGACGAGAAATCCGACAAGTCCAGCCAGTCCACGCCTGCGGAATAAGGAGAGGGATCAATGGGTATCCTCGAAGTCAAGAACGTCAACAAGCGTTTCGGCGGCCTACAGGCCCTGGGCGATGTCAATCTCAGCGTGGCAGAGAACTCCTGCCACGCCATCATCGGTCCCAACGGCGCGGGCAAGTCCACACTGCTCAACGTGCTGGTGGGTAAACTGATCCCGGATACCGGCAGCGTCATGTTCGACGGCCAGTCGGTGCTGGGGCGCAAACCCTACGAGATCAACCAGATGGGCATCTCGCGCGTCTTCCAGACTCCCGAGATCTTCGGCGATCTCAGCGTGCTGGAAAACATGATGATCCCGATCTTCGCCAAGCGCGACGGATCGTTCCGGATGCATGCGATCGAAAGAAGCGACCAGGAGAAAGAAGTAGTTGAAAAGGCCGAGTCTCTGCTTGAAGACCTCAACATGGTCGACAAGCGCCATTTCCACTCCGCCTCGATGAGCCGCGGCGACAAGCGCCGCCTCGAGATCGGCATGTGCCTGGCGCAGAGTCCCCGGCTGTTGCTGCTCGATGAGCCCACCGCCGGCATGGCGCGGGCCGACACCAACAACACCATCGACCTGCTCAAGCAGATCAAGGACGAGCGCGACATCACCATCGCCATCATCGAACATGACATGCATGTTGTGTTCTCGCTCGCCGAACGGATCACCGTGCTGGCGCAGGGAACTCCGCTGGTGGAAGACACGCCCGAAAAGATCAAGGGCCACCCCAAGGTGCGCGAAGCCTATCTCGGCGAAGCGGCCTAAGAAGGAGATCACGAGATGAACGTCAAACCGGACTTCTCCAAGGGCAAGAACTACGCCGAAACCGCCCCGGCCTTCCTTTCGGTCTGGGAAATGCAGGCCTATTACGGCGAAAGCTATATCGTCCAGGGGATCAACTTCAACGTCCACGAAGGCGAGATCCTCGCGCTTCTGGGCCGCAACGGCGCGGGCAAGACGACGACGCTGCGCGCCATCGCGCGGATGGACAGCCCGCAGCTGAACCACGGCGAAATCTGGCTCGATCACCAGGCGCTTCACAACATGAAGAGCCACGAGGCCGCCGCCGCCGGTATCTCCCTCGTTCCCGAGGACCGCTGCGTCATTCCCGGCCTCACCGTCGAGGAGAACCTCGAACTGGCGCAGATCGCTCCGCCCGTTGGTTGGTCGCTCGAGCGCCTTTACGAGCTCTTTCCCCGGCTCGCCGAACGGCGCCGCCAGGAAGGCGTGACCCTGTCGGGCGGCGAACAGCAGATGCTGGCCGTGGCCCGCGCGCTGGCGCGCGACATCAAGGTCTTGTTGCTCGACGAACCCTATGAAGGGCTGGCCCCGGTGATCGTGGACGAGATCGAAAAGACCCTGCGCCTGATCAAGGAACAGGGCATCACCACGATCCTTGTCGAGCAGAACGCGGTGCGCGCGCTGGAACTCGCCGACCGCGCCGTGATTCTCGACACCGGTTCGATCGTGTTCGACGGCACCGCTTCCGAGGTGCTGGAGAACGAAGAGCTGCGCGCCGAATACCTGGCGATCTGAACGCGCCTCCCGGTCCTGGCGGCGCTTGCATAAGCGCTGGCAGGCCCCTACCCTTTCTGCGAACTTCAAGAACGTAAAGGCCAGACATGTCCGACAAGATATATCCCCCCTCCAAAGAATTCGCCGCCGGGGCCCATGTGGACGCCGACCGTTATGAAGACCTCTATGCCGCCTCGATCAACGATCCCGAGGCCTTCTGGGCCGAACATGGCAAGCGCATCGACTGGATGAAGCCCTTCACCAAGGTGAAGAATGTGGATTTCAACTTCGGCAGCGTCTCGATCAAATGGTTCGAGGACGGCACGCTCAACGTTGCGGCCAATTGCGTTGACCGCCATCTGGAAACCCGTGGCGATCAGACTGCGATCATCTGGGAGCCCGACGAGCCGGGCGACGAGGCTCGCCACATCACCTACCGCGAATTGCACGAAAACGTCTGCAAGATGGCGAACGTGTTCAAGAATCTCGGCATCAAGAAGGGCGACCGGGTCGTGATCTACCTGCCGATGATCCCCGAGGCCGCCTATGCGATGCTGGCCTGCGCGCGGATCGGCGCGATCCATTCCATCGTCTTCGCCGGGTTCTCGCCCGATGCGCTTGGCGCGCGGATCAACGGCTGCGACGCCAAGCTGGTGATCACCGCCGATTCCGCCCCGCGCGGCGGGCGCAAGACCAAGCTCAAGGACAACGTCAACCAGGCCTTGCTGCATGACGTGGACGATGTGAAATGCCTCGTGGTGCGCCGCACCGGCGACCAGATCGCCTGGCGCTCGGAAGGCGATTACTGGCTGCATGAGGAATTGGAAAAGGTTGATGCCGACTGCCCGCCCGTGGAAATGAACGCCGAAGACCCGCTGTTCATCCTCTATACCAGCGGCTCCACCGGCCAGCCCAAGGGCGTCGTGCACAGCCAGGGCGGCTATCTTGTCTGGGCGGCGATGACGCACGAGCTGACCTTCGACTATCACGAGGGCGACGTGTTCTGGTGCACCGCTGATGTCGGCTGGGTCACCGGCCACAGCTATATCGTCTATGGTCCGCTGGCCAATGGCGCGACCACGCTGATGTTCGAGGGCGTGCCCACCTATCCCGATGCCGGGCGGTTCTGGGCGGTGTGCGAAAAGCACAAGGTCAACCAGTTCTACACCGCCCCCACCGCGATCCGCGCGCTGATGGGCCAGGGCAACGAATTCGTCGAAGGATACGACCTTTCCGATCTCAAGGTGCTCGGCACCGTTGGCGAACCGATCAACCCCGAGGCATGGAACTGGTATAACGAGGTGGTCGGCAAGGGGAACTGCCCCATCGTCGACACCTTCTGGCAGACCGAAACCGGCGGTCACCTGATCACGCCACTGCCCGGCGCCATCGCCACCAAGCCCGGCTCTGCGACCAAACCCTTCATCGGGGTCCAACCGGTGGTTCTGGAAACCGAATCCGGCAAGGAGATCACCACGACCGAAGCCTCGGGCGTGCTGGCCCTCAAGGATAGCTGGCCGGGACAGATGCGCACCGTCTGGGGCGATCATGACCGCTTTCAAGCCACGTATTTCCAGCAATACAAAGGCTATTACTTCACCGGCGACGGCTGCCGGCGCGATGCTGACGGCTATTACTGGATCACCGGACGCGTCGATGACGTGATCAACGTCTCGGGGCACCGCATGGGCACCGCCGAGGTGGAATCAGCCCTCGTCGCCCATGCCAAGGTCGCCGAGGCTGCGGTTGTGGGCTATCCCCACGACATCAAGGGCCAGGGCATCTATGCCTATGTCACCCTGATGACCGGCGAGGAACCCAGCGACGAGCTGCGCAAGGAGCTCGAGGCCTGGGTGCGCTCGGAGATCGGCCCGATCGCCAAGCCCGACCTCATCCAGTGGGCACCCGGCCTGCCCAAGACCCGCTCGGGAAAGATCATGCGCCGCATCCTGCGCAAGATCGCCGAGAACGATTATGGCAGCCTCGGCGACACCTCGACCCTCGCCGATCCCGGCGTGGTGGACGACCTGATCGAGAACCGCCGCAACCGCTGACCAACCCGCATATGGCGCGACGGTCGCCACCCCCGCATGGCCCCTGCCCTGCGGGGGTTTCCTTTTTTGTCGCAAACAAGCGAGACCCGCGTCGCTATCGCCCTATTGTTACCGGCACGGTGCCAACAGACCCGGCGCCTCCACCATTAACATGCGGATGAGCCTCCATGTCGTTGCTGGCACCCGACAGCCCGAGACTGCCCTCCCGTGCGCTGCACGGCATTCTCTGTGTCGAAATCGGGATGCTGTTCTTCGTCGCTCAGGACGCGATGATGAAAACCATGCTGGACAGCTATCCGGTCTGGCAATTGATCTTCGCGCGGGCGGTTGTGTCGGTGCTTTTGCTTTTGCCGCTGGTGGCGCTCCTGGGCGCGCCGCACCGGCTGCGCACGCCGCTCTGGCCGCTGCACATGGCGCGCGCGGCGCTCTTCACGCTGGGGTTTTCGATGTTCTACGCCGCCTTTCCGTTCATGGGGCTGGCCGAAGTGACGACGATCTTCTTCTCGGCGCCGCTGATCACCGCCCTGATGGCCACGGTCTTTCTCAAGGAGACCATCGGCATACACCGGGGCTGGGCCTTGGCGGTGGGGTTCGCGGGCGTGATCGTTGCGATGAACCCTGCGGGCGAGGCATTTTCCTGGGTCGCGGTGTTGCCACTGACCTGCGCCGTCACCTATGCCGCCTCGCAGATCATCGCCCGGCGCATCGGCGACCGCGAAAGCACGCTGACCGTGGGGCTTTACACGCTGGGTTTCTCGGGCCTGATGATCCTGCCGATGGGCTGGGCCTTCAACCAGATCGTCCCGTCGGCAGCGGGCTTCCCGCATCTTGCCTGGCCGCCCGTGCCGGTGTCGCTCGCCGATCTGCCGGGGCTCGCGTTGCTGGGGCTTCTGGGAATGGCGGGCTACATGCTCCTGTCGCGCGCCTATCAGGTGGCCAATGCCAGCCTGGTGGCGCCATTCGACTATACCTACCTTCCATTCGCGGGGCTTCTGGGCTATGCGCTCTGGGATGAACTTCCGCCCGTCAACACGCTGATCGGCATGGCGCTGATCGTCGGCAGCGGGCTTTACCTTGGCTATCGCGAATTGCGCGCCGGGCGCGACACGTCCGACCCCGCCATCGTCGCCGAAGGGGTGTTCGTTCCCGGCAGCCCCCTGCCCCAGCAAATCCCCGAGGAGGAAGACGCCCTTTGACCCATGCCGCCCTGATCCTGCCGCAGCGCGATCTGCGTGGCATCGCCATGGTCTTCTGCGCAGGGGTGCTGTGGTCGACCGTGGGCTTGGGTATCCGCCTGATGGAAGAGGCGCTCGTCTGGCAGATCCTGTTTTATCGCTCGATCAGCCTGGCGCTGCTGCTTTATGTGGTGATCCGCCTGCGCACCGGCCGCTGCCCCTTTGCGCTGGCGCGCGCAACCGGTCTGCCCGGCGTGATCGCCGGGCTTGCGCTGGTCGCGGCCTATACCGGCGGGATCTACGCGGTTCAGACCACCTCGGTCGCCAACGCGATGCTGCTCTTCGCCAGCGCGCCCTTGCTGGCAGCGGTGCTTGGCCGGGTGATCCTGCGCGAATCCGTGCGCCCCCAGACATGGGTGGCGATCGCCGTGGCCTGCGCCGGGATCGTGGTGATGGTCTGGGACAAGACCGGTGATTCGGCGCTCAGGGGGAATCTGGCCGCGCTTGGCTCGGCGACGGGCTTCGCGGTCTTCACCGTGGCGCTCAGATGGGGGCGGGCAGGCGAAATGATGCCGGCGGTTTTCCTGTCGGGACTGTTCGCCGTGCCGATCATGGGGGCGATCTGCCTCGGCGCGGGCTTGCCTCTGGTGCTTTCGCCCCATGATACCGGGCTGTCGCTGGGCATGGGGGTGTTTCAGGTCGGCGCCGGGCTTATCCTTTATACCATCGGCTCAAAGACGGTGCCGGCGGTGGAACTGACGCTGCTTTCGCTGGCCGAAGTGGTGCTTGGCCCGATCTGGGTCTGGCTGGTGCTGGGCGAAACCGCCACCACGCATACACTTCTGGGCGGTGCGATCCTGCTTGCCGCCATCGCCGGCAACGCCCTGTCGGGCGCCAAGCGCAAGCCGCCGCCACCCATTGTCTGAGCCGTCAGGGCTGCACGACCCGCGCCAGCGTGCTAAGCTGCAGTGGCCTTCGACCAAACCAATTCAAAGAGAGGTTCATGGAATGCAAAAGATTCTTCTTGCCACCGCTTGCGCCGCCAGCCTTGTGCTGACCGGCTGCATGACAGCAGAACAGGAACGCCAGGCCGCAGGCGCGGCGATCGGCGGCAGCCTGGGGCTGATCACCGCCAAGGCGCTTGGCGCAAGTGACAATTGGACAGTGGTTTCCACACTGGCAGGCGCCGGCGCGGGCGCGCTGGTGGCGCGCAACCGCGACAACAACACCTGCGCCTATGCGCGTGGCGACGGCACCTATTACCGTGCCCGCTGCCCCTGATACGACAGAATGAGACCGGGGCGTCGCGCCAAACAGCGCGGCGCCCTTTTCATGTCAGCCGCGCCCGCGATAAGGTGCAACCCCCTGATCGGGAATCCAGACCCCGTCGGGCATGTCTCCGGTCTGGTAGAATACATCAATGGGAATGCCGCCGCGCGGATACCAATATCCCCCGATCCGCAGCCATTTCGGCTCGAGGAAATCGGTCAGGCGGCGCGCGATGGTCACGGTGCAATCCTCGTGAAAGGCGCCGTGATTGCGAAAGCTGCCCAGGAACAGCTTGAGCGACTTGCTTTCCACCAGCCATTCACCCGGCACGTAATCGATCACCAGATGCGCGAAATCCGGCTGCCCTGTCATCGGACAGAGCGAAGTGAACTCGGGCGCTGTGAAACGCACGTTATAGGCCACATCCGCCTGCGGGTTCCTGACCCGCTCCAGTTCGGCCTCATCGGGGCTTTGCGGCATCGCCGCCATGCCGCCCAATTGCTTGAGATCCTTGTAGATATCGTCGCTCATATCGTCTTTCCCGTCATACGCCGCGCTTGTTGCCCCACAACATTACATGCAATTGCGGCAAGACCCGCGCCTGAAACCATCCATCCTGCGTGACCTTGTCCACCAGCCAGCGCATCCGCTCATCCACGCCCGCCTGATCGACCGATGCATGATCGTCATCCGGCGGCGGCGGCGTGTGGTTGCCCGGCTGCAAGAACAGCGGCAATTGCGGATAGCGCGCCGCCACGTTGCGCGCCCATTGGTAATCGGTCTCGTCGAAGATCACGATTTTCATCACCATATCCGCGCCGCGCCCGGCATCGACACATGCCTGAAAGGCGGCCCAATCCACCTCCATCGCGCTCGATGGCGGCTTGGGGCTCAGCACCAGCATGTCCAGATCACCGAACCATTCGCGCGCCACCGACCCTTGCGTCTCCAGCGCGAAACAATAGCCCTTTTCATGGCCCATCCCGATCAACCCGCCCAAGGGCTGGATCGCCGGGTTCCCGCCCGACAGCGACACCAGCAGGGGCCGTGCGCCCGACAGGCGCGCGACCTCCTCCATGACCGCCCCGGCGCTCATCGGTGTCCAGCTTTCGCGATAGGCGCTGTCCACCGCATGCAGGCTGTCGCACCACGAACAGCGATAATCGCACCCGCCAAGGCGCACGAAGACCGTCGGCACGCCGATCAGCGCGCCTTCGCCCTGAATCGTCGGGCCGAATATCTCGGACACGCGCAGCGGGGTTTCGTCGCTCACGGCCGATACTCCGCCCATGTCTTGGGCGTCTCGCTCACGCGCACCGCCGACACCTCGGGCCATTGCGCCTGGCACCACTGAAAGAAATGTTTCGCCATGCGCTCGGCCGTGACGCAGTCGTCACCCAGCACATCGTTGAGATGCCGGTGATCCAGCTCGTCGTCGATATAGCGCTTCAACGCCGCCAGATCGTGATAATCGCGCACGAACCCGTGCCGGTTCAATTCCTCTGCGCGCAATTCCACGACGACAATGTAGTTATGCCCGTGCAGGCGCGCGCATTGATGATCGTCGGGCAGGCCGAACAACTGGTGCGAGGCCGAGAAATGGAACTCCTTGGTGATCGTATACATCACGCCACCCCCACGGTTTCGCGCCAGAAATCCGGGTCCGCATAGGTTGTCGGATCCTCTATCCCGGCCAGGTGAAACGCCTCGCGCCGCTCGACACAGGTGCCGCAGCGCCCGCAGTGAACCTCGCCGCCCTTGTAGCAGGACCATGTCAGCGCAAACGGCGTGCCGTGGCGCGCGCCCTCACGCACGATATCGGCCTTGGATATCTGCACGAACGGCGCATGAAGCGTGACATCCGCCACGCCCTCAAGCGCCCTCGTTTCCATCGCCTGAAAGGCGTCGATGAAACCGGGACGGCAGTCGGGATAGATGAAGTGATCGCCGCCATGCACGGCCACGGCCACCGCATCCGCGCCTTCGGCCGCCGCCATGCCGAACCCTACCGCCAGCATGATCGCGTTGCGGTTGGGCACGACCGTCGCCTTCATGGTTTCCTCGGCGTAATGCCCGTCGGGCACATCCACATCATCGGTCAGCGCCGACCCCGAAAGCGCCGCCCCGACGCCGCGCAGGTCGACCACACGATGCGCCACATCCAGACGCTCGGCGCAGAGCCGGGCGAAGTCCAGCTCTTTGGCGTGGCGCTGGCCATAATCGAACGACAGCAGCCCCGCCAAATCCTGTTCGGCGGCGACCTTGTGGGCAAGCGAGACGGAGTCCAGCCCGCCAGAGCAGATGACAATGGTCTTCATGATGTCCAGTCCTTGTTTTGAGCGGGTAGGCTGCGACCGCATAAAGCGCATCTAAGCCCTTCGGACCGCGATGACAAGGATATCGCCCAAGGGCCGCGCGGCCCCCGATCTCAACGCCGCTCTTGGATCATCCCGCACCAGCAGGCATACTTGCGCGATGGAAATCGACGCCCTCGCCTTCGAACATGCCCCGGTCGGGCTGACGCTGCTGGAGAACCGCATCATCCGCCGCTGCAACCTGCAATTCGCGGCGACCTTCGGTGGCAAAGCGGCGGATTTCACCGATGTGCCACTGGCGCGCTACTACCCCTCGATCGAAGATTACAGCCGGATCGGCGAACGCGCGCTGGCCATCATGCGCGAGACCGGACGCTACAGCGACGAGCGGGTGATGAAACGCCGCGACGGCACGCTGTTCTGGTGTCGTGCGCGCGGCCAGTCCGTCACGCCCGAAGACCCGTTTCGCCGCGGCATCTGGTCCTTTACCGACCTCTCCGAGGAACGCCCCCTTGTGGAACTGACCCAGCGCGAGCGCGAGGTCGCCATCCTGACCTGCCGGGGCATGACATCCAAGGAAATCGGCCTTGAACTGGGGCTCAGCTATCGCACCATCGAAGTCTATCGCGCCCGCCTCCTCGACAAGTTCCAGGCGCGCAAACTGGCCGAACTCGTCGCCAAACTCTCGGGGATGCCGCTCTGATCTTGACGCGGGGTGCCGTTTCGGTGCTTTTCCCCTCGCAAACGCTGACAAACTGGCCCAGTTTACAGGGGAATTGACCGCTTTTCTCAGCCCTCTGCATGGCCTATAAGCGGCCAAAATCAAAAACGCGGTGGCGCGGCGGCGTCCACCGCCAACGTTCGAGGACCCAAATGTCGAACAAGACCCATGACTCAGACGTGACCTTCATCAAAGCCCTGGCCGAACTCCTGAACGAGAACGACCTCACGGAACTGCAGGTCAAGCGCGAATATGGTGATCATGACGCGCTCAGCGTGCGTGTCAGCCGCAAACAGGAAATCGTCAGCCACGTCACCGCCCCGGCACCCGGCCCCGCCGCTCTGCCGGCGCCCACGGCCCCGGCCTCTGGCCCCGTGGCACCGGGCGGCCCTTCGGGCGATGCGGGCGCGGGCGAGGATCCCGCCAGCCATCCCGGCGCCGTGACCTCACCGATGGTCGGCACGATCTACATGCAGGCCGAACCCGGTGCGCCCTCCTTCGTCAGCGTCGGCGACCAGGTGGCCGAGGGCGACACCCTCCTGATCGTCGAGGCGATGAAAACCATGAACCACATCCCCGCTCCGCGCGGCGGCACCGTCAAGCGCATCCTCGTCGAGGATGGCGCCGCCGTCGAATACGGCGCGCCCCTGATGATCATCGAATAAGGGCCCCTGCGCATGTTCGACAAGATCCTGGTAGCAAACCGCGGCGAGATCGCGCTTCGTGTGATCCGCGCCGCGCGCGAAATGGGCATTCAGACAGTCGCGGTGCATTCCACCGCCGATGCCGATGCGATGCATGTGCGCATGGCCGACGAATCCGTCTGCATCGGCCCGCCCCCAAGCACAGAAAGCTACCTGTCGATCCCCGCGATCATCGCCGCCTGCGAAGTCACCGGCGCGCAGGCGATCCATCCGGGCTACGGCTTTCTGTCCGAGAACGCCAATTTCGTGCAGATCGTCGAGGATCACGACCTGACCTTCATCGGCCCGACCGCCGAACATATCCGCGTCATGGGTGACAAGATCACCGCGAAGGACACCATGAAGGCGCTTGGCGTGCCCTGCGTGCCCGGCTCGGACGGGGGTGTCCCCACGCTCGACGAGGCCCGCCGCCTCGGCGAGGAAATCGGCTACCCCGTGATCATCAAGGCCACCGCCGGTGGTGGCGGGCGCGGCATGAAAGTGGCCGAGACCGCCGCCGACATGGAAAAGGCATTCATGACCGCGCGCTCCGAATCGAAGGCTGCGTTCGGCAATGACGAAGTCTATATCGAGAAGTACCTCCAGAAGCCGCGCCATATCGAGATCCAGGTTTTCGGCGACGGCAAGGGCCGCGCCGTGCATCTGGGCGAGCGCGACTGCTCGCTCCAGCGCCGCCATCAGAAGGTGCTTGAAGAGGCCCCCGGCCCCTGCATCACCGAAGAGGAACGCGCGCGCATCGGCAAGACCTGCGCCGATGCCGTGGCCGCGATCAACTATACCGGCGCGGGCACGATCGAATTTCTCTACGAGGACGGCGAGTTCTACTTCATCGAGATGAACACCCGCCTCCAGGTGGAACATCCCGTGACCGAGGCGATCTTCGGGGTCGATCTCGTGCAGGAACAGATCCGCGTCGCCGAAGGGCACCCGATGTCCTTCATGCAAGAGGACCTGGTGATCAACGGCCACGCCATCGAAGTGCGCATCAATGCCGAGAAACTGCCCGATTTCGCACCGCGCCCCGGTCGTATCACGCAGTTCCACGCGCCTGGCGGGCTGGGCGTGCGGATCGATTCGGCGCTTTATGACGGCTACACGATCCCCCCCTATTACGATTCGCTGATCGGCAAGCTGATCGTGCATGGCCGCGATCGCAACGCTGCCCTCACGCGCCTGAACCGCGCCTTGGGCGAGCTGATCGTGGATGGGGTCGATACCACGGTGCCTCTGTTCCACGCGCTGTTGCAGGAACCCGACATCCAGTCGGGCAATTACAACATCCACTGGCTGGAAAAGTGGCTGGCCACCAATCTTCAGGGCTGAGGCGCGCGCCTCACTCCTGCGGGATCAGCGTGAAACTTGCCCGGCACTGCGTGCCGGCCTGATAGTAATCCGATATCCCGCTGCGCGCCGCGCCCGCGATGGCACGCCAGTCGATCCAGTCGATGTCGAACCCCGAACGGCGCGCCAGCAGCGCGATCGCGCCCCGGCTCGGGACAAGGCGCAGCCCTGCATGGCCCGGCATCGGGCGGCGGGCGCCATCAAGCAGCAGCATCGGCTCCTGCGTGACCGCGAACAGCCCGTCGCCGATCACCAGCTTGGGCTCAAGCTGCGCCAGCGCCCTGAACAAGTGGTCAAGGTCGGCCCGCCCTTCCAGCACATCCATCAGCGCGATCACGTCATGGCGCCGTTCCGCCGCGGCTTCGCCCGCAGCCTCCGCCACCGGATCGGCGCAGCGCAGCTCGATCCGTTCGCGCAGGCCCAGCTCGGGCTGATTGCCGAACTGCGCCACCAGCTCCGCGTTTGGCTCGACCCCGACGACCCGCAGCGCCCCGGCCGCCGCAAAGCTGTAGCACCAGCGCCCGTCACCGGCCCCCAGCAACAGCACCGCCGAATCCGCGATCACATGGCGGAAACCATCCACCAGCATCGCATGGCGCGCCTGTGCCCGGTTCGCCATCATGACATTCCCATCGGCGAATGCCCCCGCCGGTGTGTGATCGTGAACAATCATCTTATGGTCCCTTCGCCGTGATGCTCTTGCCGGTCTAACACCGCAAAGGGTAGTGAAGGATTAACGCCACCCCCGCCGCCAACGCAGAAACGCCGCGAATTCTCATGAGTGAAACGATCCCCCCGCTAACCCCCGACCTCCTGCTTCAGGCTTATGGTGCCGGGGTGTTCCCGATGTCCGAGCATCGCGACGACCCGGAAATCTTCTGGGTCGACCCGCATCACCGCGGGATTCTGCCGCTCGGTGGAATTCACGTCTCGCGCTCGCTGGCGCGCCGGATGCGGCGCGGCGACTACGGGGTAACGCTGGATACGGATTTCGCGGGTGTGCTCGACGCCTGCGCCGACCGCGCCGAAACCTGGATCAACGCCGAAATCCGCCGGCTCTATCTGGCGCTGCACCGGATGGGGCATGCGCATTCGCTCGAGATATGGCAGGAGGGCGATCTGGCGGGCGGGGTTTACGGCGTGGTGCTGGGCAGTGCGTTCTTTGGCGAAAGCATGTTCTCGCGGCGCACGGACGCCTCGAAACTGGCGCTGGTTCACCTCTGCGATCACCTGCGCCGCTGTGGTTTCACCCTTTTTGACACGCAGTTCATCACGCCGCACCTGGCCTCGATGGGCGCGATTGAAATCACCCGCGCCCAGTATCGCGCGCATCTGCGCCACGCCCTTTCGCAGCCTGCCTCGATCCTCGGGGAACGGCTATGTGGCGACCCCTACTCGGTCCTGCAACGCAGCACCCAGACATCATAGCGCGCGTGCTCCATCGCGTTGAGCGCCGGCGACGTGGCGATCATCCAACCCTCGAAGATCGGCGTATCGCTATTGGGATCCTGCACCTCAAGAAAGGCAAAGGCGTCCGCTGCGGCGTCTTCTGACGGGTAGCGGCATTCATGCAGCGTAACCTCCAGCTTGCCCAACGACCCGGATTCCCCCGCGGCCAGCGTCAGATCGACCGATGTTCCGTTGATCTTGTCAAGACCGCGCAGCACCGCGCCTGTTCCGACCGACACGTCCTGCGCCTGCTGCTGCGCCGCCAACCCCGTCGGCAGGATCAGCATGAGGCCAAGGATGGCCGCGCGCAGGCTCATTCCGCCGTGCCCTCGTCGTCGCCGGTGACGAATTTCATCAGCAGCGACACAAGGCTTACCGAACTCTGGGTGAATTCGATCTCATCCCCAGGTTCGAAATAGAACGGCGAGCCACCGGGCAGGATCTCGACGTAATTGCCCCCCAAAAGCCCCTCGGAGCTGACCGCAACCGCACTGTCATCGGGCACCTCGATGCCTTCGGTCACGGTGAATTCCGTCATCGCGCGATAGGTGGCCGGGTCCAGCGCAATGGCGGTCACGCGACCCACCTTGACGCCCGCCATGCGCACATCGGTGCCCACATCGACACCGTCGGCGCTGCGGAAACTGGCGCTCAGCGCATACTCGCTCTGCCCGCTCGAAAACCCGGTGACCTGCCCGGCATAGACCAGAAACCCGATGGCGGCGGCCAGAACGGCCCCGCCGACGATCACTTCCGTAGTACTTTCCGACATATCAAACGCGCCCTTATTCCGGCGTCCACGCCTCGTAATCGCGCCGCTCCACCGGTTGGGCGCGGCGGATCGACCCCGCCGGGGCATAGGCCAGCGCCGTGCCCGTCAGGTTTTCCTCATGCGGCTTTTCCCAAGGCTTGTGCGCCAGCGGCGTTTCCGAGGGCGGCTCGTCATAGGTCCGGTGCAGCCAGCCATGCCAGTCGGCGCCGATCCGGCTGGCCTCGGCCTCGCCATTGAATATGACCCAGCGCCGGTCGCCCTCGCGCGAGCGGTAAAAGATGTTGCCCTGTTCGTCCTCGCCCACCTTCACGCCCTTGCGCCACGTATAGAACTGGGTATTGAGCGTCTGCCCGTTCCACCAAGTGACCGCACGCAGAAGGGTGTTGAGAATGCCCATGGGAACCTCCGATAAGTTGCCCCCTGATATGGCGCAATTGGCGGCAAAGGTCCAGTAGGCGATGCATGCGTGCGCCACGAATGCGCTGCGCCCAGGCGCAAGGCTTACCAGTAATCGCGATTGTCGAAGGCAGCGACGCATGTCGCCCGCCCCGCCATCGGCTCAAGCCCCCGGTCATTCAGCGATTGCGCCTGCCAGCCCTCCGGCTGGCTGAGCGGCAGCGGAGCCGGCACCACCTCCTGCGATACCGGCTGAAACCCTGTCCGGGCATAATAGGCTGGGTCGCCATAGGTCACCGCCACGTCCACGCCGCGACCGCGCAGCACGTCGATGCCATGCGATATCAGTGCCTGCCCGATCCCCTGGCCTTGCCACACGGTCGCCACCGCGACCGGCGCCATCAGGAACACCTCGCGCGGCTCGCCGTCGAATGTCAGACGCGTTAACATGATGCAGCCCGTGATCGCCCCGTCGCGCCAGGCCGATAGGACGAGGATGTCCTGCGGCGGGGTCCGGTCCAGCAGCGTCTCTGCCAACTGGCCGATTGCGCGCCCCTCCTCTGGGCCTTCGGACTCCGAAAACGCGCTGGTAAAAAGCCCGATGATGGCGGTGCGCTCATCCTTGAAACCGGTGCGAATCCGCATGCCCGTCTCCCTTGCCATAGAGGCCATGATGAATGGCCCGCCCCCCGGAATGCAAAAAACCTGCCGCGGGATCCGCGACAGGCTCAGGCCGTTTGTCTGTGGCGGCAGGGCGCGAACAGGCCGCGCCAGCCCTGCGAAAGGCTCAGCCCGCCGAGGCGCCTTCCTTCTTCTGGTCGGCATAGATGATCAGCGGCGCGGCGTCCGAATTCACGGCCTCTTCATTGACCACCACTTCTTCGACACCTTCCATGCCCGGCAGTTCGAACATCGTGTTCAGAAGGATATCCTCAAGGATGGAACGCAGCCCGCGCGCGCCGGTCTTGCGCGCGATGGCGCGCTTGGCGATCGCTTTCAGCGCCTCATCGGTAAAGGTCAGCTGCGAGTCCTCCAGCTCGAACAGGCGCTGGTATTGTTTGATCAGCGCGTTCTTGGGCTCTGTGAGGATGGTGACAAGCGCATCCTCGTCCAGATCCTCCAGCGTCGCGATGACCGGCAGACGGCCGACGAATTCCGGAATCAGGCCGAATTTCAACAGATCCTCGGGTTCGAGATCCTTGAACACCTCGCCGGTGTTGCGCGCATCCACGTCGCGCACATCGGCGCCAAAGCCCATGGCGCTGCCCTTGCCGCGCTGCGAGATGATCCGGTCAAGCCCGGCGAATGCGCCACCGCAGATGAACAGGATATTGGTCGTGTCGACCTGCAGGAATTCCTGCTGGGGATGCTTGCGCCCGCCTTGCGGCGGCACGGCGGCGACGGTGCCTTCCATCAGCTTCAGCAGTGCCTGCTGCACGCCCTCGCCCGACACGTCGCGCGTGATCGACGGGTTCTCGGATTTGCGGGTGATCTTGTCGACCTCGTCGATATAGACGATGCCGCGCTGCGCGCGCTCGACATTGTATTCGCTCGATTGCAGCAGCTTGAGGATGATGTTCTCGACATCCTCGCCCACATAGCCCGCCTCGGTCAGCGTGGTGGCGTCGGCCATGGTAAAGGGCACATCCAGAATCCGCGCCAGTGTCTGCGCCAGCAGAGTCTTGCCGCAGCCCGTCGGACCGATCAGCAGGATGTTGGATTTCTGCAGCTCGATATCGCTCTTGCCCGAGTGAT
This sequence comes from Roseovarius salincola, assembly GCF_026891095.1. Classification (GTDB taxonomy): domain Bacteria; phylum Pseudomonadota; class Alphaproteobacteria; order Rhodobacterales; family Rhodobacteraceae; genus Roseovarius; species Roseovarius salincola. The sequence continues at coordinate 97,506 of NZ_JAPTNL010000009.1, read as the reverse complement.
TGAGCCGCTTGTAGTGGTTATGCACCGCGACAGACAGCACCCGCTTGGCCATCGCCTGACCGATCACGTAATCGTCCAGAACCTCGCAGATTTCCTGTGGCGTCGGCACGCCCTCGCTGGATTTCAGCCCCGCGCTCTTGGTTTCCTCGCGGATGATGTCCATGCACAGTTCGACGCATTCGTCGCAGATGAACACCGTGGGGCCAGCGATCAGCTTGCGCACCTCGTGCTGGCTTTTGCCGCAGAAGCTGCAATAGAGGGTGTTTTTGCTGTCGCCGCCAGAGTTATTCGACATTGCGTACCTTTCGGGCTGTGCCCAGCAGTTTCCCGCCCCCTCGGGGGCGGTCTCTTGATCCCTTCCACGCCAGCTTAAGACAGGTGGTGGTGCTCCACAATGTCAAAATGGCTGGCGATCGCCTGCATCTCAAAGGGCGGGCGATCAGCTGCTCTCGTCCTCGGTCTTGACCCGGTTTTCGACGATTTCATCTATCAGACCCCAGGCTTTCGCCTCCTCGGGGGACATGAAATTGTCGCGCTCCAGCGCATCCTCGACCTTCTTGAGGGTCTGACCTGTATGGCGCACATAGATCTGATTCAACCGCTTCTTGAGCTTCAGCGTCTCTTCGGCGTGGATCATGATATCCGTCGCCTGGCCTTGGTAGCCGCCCGAGGGCTGGTGCACCATGATTCGGCTGTTGGGCAACGAGAAGCGCATGCCCTTTTCACCTGCCGTCAGCAGAAGCGAACCCATCGAGGCCGCCTGCCCGATCACCAGCGTGCTGACCTTGGGCTTGATATATTGCATCGTGTCATAGATCGACAGTCCGCTCGTCACCACCCCGCCGGGGCTGTTGATATACATGCTGATCTCTTTGGACGGATTTTCCGCCTCCAGATGCAAGAGCTGTGCCACGATCAGGCTGGACATGCCGTCATGCACCGGCCCGTTGACGAAGATGATCCGCTCCTTGAGCAGGCGCGAGAAGATGTCATAGGCCCGTTCACCCCGGCTGGTCTGTTCGACCACCATGGGCACAAGCGTATTCATGAAGGTTTCGTGAGGGTCTGTCATATCTGCCTGCCTGTGAGAATGTTTCGATCTTTACCGCTCAGGTGCTAACGGAGTCTTAGTCTCGCGCCCCAGACGCTGCAAGGGGAAGCGCCATTGTTTTGCGTGCCGCGACGGCGGATGGCGCATTGCGCGGCGCCATGCAAAAGCCCCCGGCATCGCTGCCGGGGGCTTGGTGTCGCTCGCGAATGCCGCTCGGCGATCAGCCGAACATGTCCTCGGTGATCCCCGCATACCAGCCAAGGCTTTCCTCATAGGTCGCCTTGCGCAGGGCCGCGTCCTCTCCGGTCTGACTGATGAAGCCGTCCACCTTCGAGATTTTCTCCTCGGTCGCCTCGTAAGAGGCGCCGACCTTGACCCCGTCATCGGTGTCGATGAGGCTCCAGCAGGTGTTCGAGAACTTCGCCGGGAACACCTTGGACCCAAGCAGCGCCCCGCGCACCGCCATGGCCGCGACCTTGGCCTGGCTGTTGGCCGAGTAACCGGATTTGGGCATGTCACCCTGGCTGGTCGCGTCGCCCAGGACATGGATGTTCTCGTCCATGCGCGATTGCATCGTCGCGGGCACAACGGGTGCCCAGTTGCCCTCGGTGATACCGGCCATGTCGCAGATGCGCCCGGCCTTCTGCGCCGGGATCACATTGCAGACATCGACCTTTTCCACAACGCCGTCGATATCCAGCGTCATCTCGTCGGGATTGACGCTGACATTGCCGCCGCCGAAATCCGGACCGATGCGCTCGATCATGCCGCTGTAATGCTTCTGCCAGCCCTCCTCGAACAGCGCCTGCTTCGAGAATTTCTCCTTGGGGTCGGCGATCAGGATCTTGGCACTCGGATTGATCTCCTTCAGCAGGTGCGCGACCATGCTGATCCGCTCATACGGTCCCGGCGGGCAGCGAAACGGGTTGGGCGGGGCGACCATGGCATAAAGCCCGCCCTCCGGCATCGCCTCGATCTGCGCCTTCAGCAGTTCGCTCTGGCTTCCGGCCTTGTAGGCATGGGGCATCTTGTTCTGCGCCGCGACGCTCCAGCCCGGCACGGCATCATCGACAAAGTCGATGCCGGGGCTCAGGATCAGCCGGTCATAGGGCAGCACCGCGCCCCCCGCCAGCGTCACGGTCCTGGCGTCGCGGTCAATGCCCACGGCCCAGTCATGCACGACATTGACGCCATAGTCGCTGGCCAGCGTGCCATAGCTGTGCCCGATCGAGCTCAGCTCGCGGACCCCCCCGATATAGAGATTCGAGAAGAAACAGGTGTAATAAGCGCGTGTGGGCTCCACCAGCGTCACATCGATCGCGCCATCGCTGTCCTTCGCAAGGTAGCGCGCCGCCGTGGCGCCGCCTGCGCCACCGCCCACGACCACCACACGCGGCTTGCCCTGCGCACCCAGCATGGGTGCCGACAGCATCGCCGCCGCCGCAGCGCCAGTGCCGATAAAGGCTCGTCTGTTCAAGGTCATTAGAATCTCCTCCCAGTTTACGACCGGTCAGCCCGGTCTAGTCGATACTTTCAAAATATGCCGCCAGCGCGGCGATCTCTTCAGCCGACAGCCGCCCGGCCATCATCTGCATCACCGGGTGCGGGCGCAACTTGCGCTTATAGGCGTGCATGGCGACAACGAAGTCCTCCTCGGGCCAGTTCGTGATCGACGGGATACCCTCGTCATTGCCGTCCTCCTGGTGGCAGGTCTTGCATTCGCTCGAAAGATATTCACCGTATTCCGCATCCCCCACCAGCGCCAGCACCTCGGGGGCAAGTTCCACCTCTCTCGGGCGCGCCGTCGGATCGGCCTCGGGGATGTTCTGCGGGTTGTCCGAAAACCGGCGCAGATAGGCCAGGATATCGGCGCGCTCCTGGGGGTCCTCCAATCCGTCAAAGCTCATCCGCGTTGCGCTGACCAGCGCCTTGGGGTTCTCGATATAGGCATCGAGCTTGTCCAGATGCCACACCAGCCCATCTGCCCCGGCCCGCCGCAAGCCCTCGGAATAGCGGTAGCCTTCGGCGACCGAGGCCGCCTTGCGCCCGAAAATCCCGTTGAGATGCGGGCCAATGCCATTCTCGGCACCTTTTCCGACCTCGTGACAGCCCGAACACATGCCGAACAGCTCCTCGCCTTCTTCGGGATCGCCGATCGCCTCGGCCCCGACCGGCGCGCTGCTTATCATCACAACGGCCAAAGCGGCCGCGATCCTACCATACATCCGGATCAATACCCTTCTCCTCCAACTCGGCGAACTTGTCCTGCAGGTAGCGCTGGAACGGCTGCTTCCGATATTCGCCCGACTCGACATATTCCAGCGACGACAGATAGTGGAACGGCTTGAGATATCCCGGCAGGCGGAACGTCTCGGCGGCGCGCGCATCCCCGGCCCCGGCATGGGCGGCGGCGAACAGGATCGTCGTGGGCGTGTAGTTCACGCCCCATTTCTGCGCCAGCGCGCACTCCTCCAGCGCCTCGCCGTCGAAATCGACCACCTCGCGCGCACCCCAGAGGTCCAGCTGCACCACATCGAAATGCTGCCGGATGTAATCGGTGATCTCGGTGCGGGCGAAATTGACCTCGTGCATCTCGCGGCAATAGGGGCAACCCTTCTGCTCGACCAGCACCATGAGATGACGGTCCCGCTCGGCGGCATCTGCCAGATCGTCGGGCAATTCCAGGAAACTGTCCATGAACCAGGGCTGCTTGTGCAGCCCGTCATCGCCCAGTTCGGCGGCAAAGGCACAGGGCGCGGTGACAGCACTTGCCGCCAGCGTGCTCAGCAATGTTCGGCGTGTAATCATGGTGCCCTCCTCCCAAAGGTTCATCACCAGTGTACGCCAGCCTGCCCCTCGAGGGCAAAGACAACAGGGCCGGCACATGGCCGGCCCCGTTCACCTTCCCGCTATTGCGAGAAGGACTTCAGATATTCGATCACCGCGTCAATGTCCTCGTCCTTGCGCAGACCGTTGAAGGACATCTTGGTGCCTTTGACATAGCCGCGCGGATCCTCGAGGAATGCAGCCAGGTTCTCTTCGGACCAGACCATGCCCTCTTCGCCCATGCCTTCAAGCGTCTTGGAATAGCGGAAACCGTCGATGGCGCCCATGGGATGCCCGACAATACCGTTCAGCTGCGGCCCGACGCGGTTCGTGGCACCCTCGCCGACCTGGTGACAGGCCTTGCACTGCCTGAAGACGCCCTCACCCTTTTCGACCAATGCCATATCAAGTGCGGCAGGCTCGGCGGCCTCGGGTTCAGCCGCGGCTTCGCTTTCGGCCGCGGGCTCCTCGGTCTCGGTCATCGCCTCGATCTGCTCGTCGGCACTGGTGTCGGCGTTCGCCTCTTCCATCGCTTCGGCGGCGTCTGCCTCGGCCTGTTCATCGGGTGTCACATCCAGAATGGTGGCGTGCATGGTGATCTCGACACTGTCCTTGCAGTTCTCCATGCAGGGTTCTTCGCTGAAGCGCCCATATTCCGTTTCGGGGCGGTCATCCACGATGAACCCGTCGGCATTGGGCATCTCGACCTCAAGGAAATTATCCTTGGTCAGGACGAAATCATCATCCACCAGGTAGTTGGAATAAAGGATATAAGCCACGATCGCATAGGTCTCGTCCGCGCTCAGCGTCTGCGCCGCCCCGAACGGCATCGAGCGATGCACGTAATCCCAGGCAGTCGACAGGTAGGGCCAATAGGAACCAACCGTCTTCACCGGGTCTTCGTCGGCCAGGGTGTCGTCACCCCCGGCCAGCGAGGGCCAGTTGTCCACACCCTCGGCGAAATCGCCGTGGCACACGGCGCAGTAATCGACGAACAGCTCCTCGCCATCCATGACCGACCCCGAACCTTCGGGCAGGCCCGAACCGTCAGGGCGCACATCCACGTCCCAGGCCGCGATCTCCTCGGGCAGCGCTTCGCGCCCGAGTCCGATGCGCTTGGCGTCGGCCGCCTCCTGCGCGCGGGCTGCGGCGATGAACATCATGTCGGGCGATACCGACTCCGCCGACAGGCGCGGCGCATCCAGCGGCATCGGTGCGATACTGCGGTCGGCGAAATTATAGGCCCCGGTCATCAGCGCCGCCGAAGCGACCCCCAGAGCAGTGTAAAGCTTAAGAGACTTCGACATTCTCTGCCTCCCCATTCTCCTTGACCCACCAGGTCTGGATGCAGTTGTTGTGGTAGATCGAGTTCTCGCCACGGACCTCGCGCAGCGCGTCCTTGGTGGGCTGGACATAGCCCGTCTCGTCATGCGCGCGCGACTGAAGCAGCATCTCGCTGCCGTCCCAGTCGATTTCCAGGTAGAACCGCGTCAGCGCCTTGGTCTGGCCTTCCATGGCCAGTCGCGCCTGCTGCCAGTTCATGCCGCCATCGGTGGAGACATCGACACGGGTGATCTTGCCCTGGCCAGACCATGCAAGCCCGGTAATGACCAATGGGCCGGGGCCATGCGTGATCGGCGATTGCGGGCTGGGGCTGGTGACGACCGATTTGGCATCCATCACCCAGGTCCATTTGCGGCTGGTGCCGTCTTCCAGCGTGTCGGTGTATTTGCTGGTTTCCTCGCGGCTTTCCACGGGGCCGTCCATCACCTCGATGCGGCGCAGCCACTTGACCCACATGTTGCCTTCCCAGCCCGGCACGACCAGGCGCACGGGATAGCCATGTTCCTTGCGCAGCGCCTCGCCATTGGCCTTGAAGGCGACCAGAACGTCGTCCAGCGCCTTGTCCATCGGGATCGAACGCCCGTTCGAGGACGCATCCGCGCCTTCGACATAAACCCACTTGTCCGACAGGTCGCCCGTGGTCTCCATGCCCGCCTCGGTCAGAAGCGTGCGTAGCGAAACGCCGGAATATTCCATGTTGTGGATCATGCCATGGGTAAACTGCGCGCCATTGAGCTGCGCGCCCGCCCATTCCATGCCGGTATTGGCGGCGCATTCGCAGAAATAGACGTGGTTCTCGCGCGGGAAACGTTCAAGATCGGCGTAGGTGAAGATCATCGGCTTGTCGACAAGCCCGTTGATCATCAGCCGGTAATCTTCCTTCTTCAGCTCGATCGCGCCCGAATGGTGGCGCTCGAAGGCGCAGCCCTGCGGGGTGATCGTGCCGTCAAGCGCGTGGATCGGCGTGAAGTTGATCGAACTGATCGTATCCGCGGTCAGCCATTCCACGTTGCGCCGGATCACGTCGCTTTCATACTGGATCGGCATGCCATAGGGCGTGGCGTCCACGCCCTCGCCCAGGCCGCTGGCCCATTCCTGAACCTCGGTGATCAGCGGATCGGGCTCGGCGGCGCGCGCCATCCCGGCGCCGGCCACGGCCCCGCCCGCCGCCACCGCGCCCTTCAGGAACGCGCGGCGCGATGCACCCTTCTTTTCGTTATCGGCTGTCATCTGTCCAAAGCCTCCTCTTACAACATCATATTCATCTATATGCATTTGTCGGATAGATGAAGATGAAATCTCCTGTCAGTCAGGTGGCGGCCCTGTTCAGAGGCCGCTGACCTTCACACTCGTGTTCGGTTCAAGGGAAACGGTTCCCTGCTTGCGGATATGGTTTTCCACCACGTCCCAGATCTGCGGCCCTTCGGTGCCCTCGTTGACGCTGGCCCAACCGGCCACGGCATAGTTGCGCGACGGGTCGATCGCCTCGCCGGTGCTCAGCAATGTCATGTCGCTGATCCGCTCGCCCTGGGGCTTGGAGATGTCGATCGCATAGGCCATGCCGCCAATCCGCACCATGTCGCCACCCTGCTGATAATAGGGATCAGGGTTGAAGATGTTGTCGGCCACGTCCTCCAGAATCACCTTGATGAATTCGCCCGTCATCTCGCTGCGATAGGCTTCGCCATAGCTCATCGAGGTGACGTTCCAGATATCCTCGCGGGTGATGTCGTCGCCGGGGATCAGGCTCGGCCCCCAGCGCACGCCGGGGCTCATGGCGATTTCGGCATCGCGTTCGCTCAACAGCGCGTCGCAGATCAGGTCATCCCACGATCCGTTGAAATTGCCGCGACGGTAAAGCAGGCTGTCGGTCTGGCCGATCACCTCGCTCAGTTCGCTGGCAAAGGGCGCGCGCTGCTCTTCGATCAGCGCCGCGACATCCGCGTCTGATTCGATCACGTCGCTGAAGATCGGGATCAGCTTGTGGCGGAACCCCATCATCTGCCCGTCGCGCACATCAAGATCGACACGGCTCACGAACTTGCCGTTCGATCCGCTGGCGATCAGGATCGTCTCGCCCACCAGCACCGGTTCGGGCAGCGCATCATGGGTGTGACCGGTCAGGATCACGTCGATTCCCTTGACGATGCCGGCCATCTTCTTGTCCACGTCAAAGCCGTTATGACTCAGACAGACCACCAGTTCCGCGCCCTTCGCGCGCACTTCGTCGACCATCTTCTGCATGTGCGAATCGCGAATGCCGAAGCTGTAATCGGGGAACATCCAGCCGGGGTTGGCGATCGGCATATAGGGGAAGGCCTGGCCGATCACGGCGATCTTCACGCCGCCGCGCTCATAGAATTCATAGGGCTTGAACTCCGCTGCGGGCTCATCCCACTCGGCATCGAAAATGTTCTGCCCCATCGCATCGAACGGCAGCCCTTCGACCAGCTCGCGCATCCGGTCCTGACCCAGGGTGAATTCCCAGTGAAAGGTCATCGCGTCGGGCTTGAGGGCATTCATCACGTTGACCATGTCCTGGCCCTCGGTGTGATGACAGGTATAGGAACCATGCCATGTGTCGCCGCCATCCAGCAGCAGCGCATCCGGGCGCGCCGCACGGATCGCCTTGACCACGGTGGCCACGCGGTCCAGCCCGCCGACCCGGCCATATTCCTTCGCCAGCGCCGAGAAATCGTTATAGGTCAGCGCGTAGTGGCTGGGGCTGCCATCCTCGATGCCATAGAGCTTGCGGAAATCCGCGCCGGTGACATGGGGCACCTCGCCCTTGTTGGCGCCGACGCCGATATTGATCTCCGGCTCGCGGAAATAGATCGGCTTCATCTGCGCGTGAATGTCGGTGATATGGATCAGGCTGACATTGCCGAAGGTTTCGAATTCCAGCAACTGATCCTGGGTCAGCGCCTGCTGCGCGGCCAGCTTCGCCCAGTTGCCAAAGCCCGATGCACCGTAAAGCGCCGAGGCCGCCATGCTGACCTGAAGAAAATCGCGACGAGAGATCATGTCTGGCTCCGAGTGGTTAGAGTTCTGCCGCTCCGCGCCCTTGGCGCAGGAGCCGGTTCTGAGGCCACGCGGCCTCGGGTTTCGATGTCATGCAGGCAGCGGGGCGGCCGGGGCGGTTTTCGCCGCCCCGGCCGGGATCGTATCAGTTACGCACCGAGGGGCCTTCGACCGACAAGCCATTGCCACGGCTGGCGACGTAAAGCTCCAGCGCCACGAACTCGTCGCTGCCCGGATCGAAGGTATGCGCGCGGGTATCGCGGATGCAGCCCTTGAAGCGGCCATGCGCCGTGTTCAGCTTGGCGTTTTTCAGGCGGTAGGTCGGGAAACCGTTGATCTGCCCCTGGCTCAGGTGGTCGGCGCGGATCATGTTGCCGTAATTGTCCTCGTGACAATTGGCGCAGCTCAGTTCCAGCTGACCGTAACGGGTGTAATAGATTTCCTTGCCCTTTTCCCACATTTCCTGGGCGGGACCGTCGATCGCCACATCCACCGGCATGCCGCGCGACTGCAGCGCGATCAGGGCTTCCATGTTCGCCATCTCTCCGCTGGTGTAGCCATAAGGCTCGGCACCCATGTTGTTTTCGCGGCAATCGTTGATCTGCATGGCGACGGTCTGCACCTCGCCAGCCTCCTCGTCCCACTTGGGATAGACGGCGCGCACACCTTTCATGCTGGACGGATCCTCGTGGCAGGTCGCGCAGGAATTGCCCTCAGAGCCTTCGACCGCGTTCCACTGGTCGATGCCCGCATCGACGAAGATCATGCCGGGATTGTCGAAATCGTCCATCTCCAGCGCCTGGGTCTCGTCCGAGCGGAAATGCCAACCGGACATGATCTGGTCCATGTTGGCCTCTTCCATATGCGCGGGCAGTGGCGCCTTGGTGGTCATCTCCAGCTCGCCGTTGATGACCAGATTGTCATCGTCCGGGTCCGCTGCGACCGCGCCCGGCATTGCCAGCATCAGGGCTGCCACGGCTGTCATTGCATTGAATTTCATGCGTTCCTCCCTTTGGCGGCCCTGCCATTCCCCCTCGGAGGTCCGGCAGGGCACCATTATAATTATATTCGATCAGCCAACCGAGACCGATTTCGTGTCTTCGTAAACCGACCCGTCATCATCATACCAGGTGAACTGGAAGTCACCGGCTTCGGGCACCGTGGCCTCGAACTCGAAATACGGATTGGTCGAGATCGCAGGCTCCATCTTGACGTCCACGACGCTCTCGCCGTTGAACTCGCAGGTGAAGCGGTTGATGATCGAGCGCGGGATGACGTTGCCGTCACTGTCCTTGCGCTGACCGGATTCCATCTTGTGGCTGATCAGGGTCTTGATGACCACAACCTCGCCGGCATCGGCCGACTTGGGCGCCTTCACGCGGGGGCGTACACCTTCTGCCATAGTTCTCTACTCCTTCTCGCTCAGCCGCCGCAGCCGCCGATGGTTACCTTGACGTTCTTCTGCGCCTTGGCAAAGCTGCCGTCGGCCATCTTGGCGACGGCGATCACGTCCTGCGTGCCGGCCAGGCGGATACGGGTCTTTGCGCTCTGCGCCCCGGCCAGCGGGCCGAAGTTGAACGTCGCCACACCCGGTGTCGGGTTGCCTGCGGCAAGCACCATGATCGCGCTCGCGCCTTCGGCACCCACTTCGATCGGCACGGTATTGCCGTTCTCGGCGATCTCAGGTGCCTCCAGATCGACGCCGCCATCGCTCACGTCGGCACCGCCGGTGAACTCGGCGATCGCGTCATCCACGGCCGAGGCCATGGCGGGCATCGGCAGCGTCACCACCGCAGCGGTGGCGGCACCAATGACCAGGGTTTCGCGTCTTGTGAAATCCATCTTCATCTCCTTGATAAACGTGACCCGGTCACTGTTCCTTCTGGGTCATCAGAAAAGCGACCACATCTTCGATTTGCTCTGCACTCAACAGGGGATCCAGCGCGCCTTCAGGCGCCTTTCCGGTGAATGCATTACCCGGCCGGGTGAACCCGTCGACCTTGTAATAGGCTGGCATCATCGTGCCGGGATAGGTGTGCTTGGCATTGGCGACGATGCCGCGGATCTCCGCCTCGTTCCAGCGGTCGCCCACCCCGTTCAGGGACGGTCCGATATTGCCATGGAAGGCCGCATCGGAAAGCGCATCGATCTGGTGGCATGAAATGCAATTGCCGGCCGATTTGGTCTTCATCACCAGCGCACCCTTGTCCGGATCGCCCGGCTGGCCGGTCAGCGATTCGCTGACCGCGCCGTAATCGTCGAACTGCACGTCGCCCGGTGCCGCCGATTCAGCGTATGCCGAGCCGGCCGCAACCAGCGCCGCCGCCAGAATTGTCGTTGAAAGCTTCATGTTTCCTCCCATGGCTACCATGTTCTGAGTTTCGATAGCTCGGTATACAGTAGGCCACCAGCTACGGGCGACGCAACAACAAATTCACGTTCGTGAATTTCTTGGCGGCCCGCGCCGGTCGCATGGCTTCTCTTCAGTCCTGTTTGCTCTGGCGTTCCTGAATGCGGCGGGCGTGGTATCTCTGGAAATCCTCCCCGTTTTCCAACGCGTAACGCTTCTCGTTGACCCAGGTATACATATCCAGCGTCGTGCCCTCCTTGAACGCGCCTGGCATGATGGCGACCGCCGCATCCTTGGCGGAAACCCCCTCCTCCGCCGCCTCGGGCAGGAAGATCGCCGTCGGCGTGAACAGAATCCCCCATTTGCGCAGCATGTCCTTTTCGGGCATCGATTCCCCGTCCAGATCGGTGACCTCGCGGTCGCCATGCAGGTTGATCTGCACCACGAAGAAATTCTCGGAAACATACTGCGCGATGTCCGGCTGCGGATACACTTCTTCATGCATCATCTTGCAATAGATGCAGCCGCGCTGCTCGATCATCAGCGCCAGGCGCTTGCCCTCGGCATTGGCCTCGGCCAGGTCCTCTCGCAGATCAAGGAACGTCTCGCGCATCCAGGGCGCCTTGTGCAGCCCGTCATCGCCGATATTGGCGGCCAGCCCCGGCATGCTCATCGCCGCCAGCCCCAGCAGGAACGCCGCTATAAACTGTCTCATGTCTTTCCTCCCTCGAATTGAACGGCCCTAGCCCAGCGACTGGAAACTCGGGAACCACTCGATCATCATATTGGCGATGACATTCACCGCATTGGTGGCGATCAGCACCGCGAAAAGGATCAGCATCACGCCCATGGCCTTTTCCACATGGGCCATGTATTTGCGTTTGCTCTGCATCCAGCTCAGGAACGGGCGCGCGAACAGCGCCGCCACGATGAACGGCGCGGTCATCGCCAGCCCGTAGACCATCAGCAGCAACGCCCCTTCGCTCACGCTGCCCATGCCGCTTGCGACCATCAGGATCGCCGCCAGCGCCGGGCCGACGCAGGGCGTCCAGCCGAACCCGAAGGCCAGCCCCATCACATAGGCGCCCAGCACCGTGGTCGGCTCGGCCGTGCTTTCGACACGCGCTTCGCGATACAGCAGCGGAATGCGCAGCACCCCAAGGAAATGCAGCCCGAACACGAACAGGATCGCCGCCGCCACATAGCTCAGCGGCTGGCGCCACTGGGCAAAGGCCTGCCCCAGCGCCGTCGCCCCCATGCCCAGCAGCACGAAGATCGTGGTGACGCCCAGCGCAAAGAACACCGCCGAGATCACCAGACGCTTCTGCGCCCCCGGCGCGATCGCGCCATCGCTGCGCAGCTCGTTCATCGACAGACCCGCCATGTAGCAAAGATAGAAGGGAACCATCGGCAGGATGCATGGCGTGAAAAACGACAACAATCCCGCAAGAGCCGCGCCCGCATAGGAAATATCGAGCATTCGCGAAGCTCCTTGTGAAAATGACATATTCAAATTAGGTTGTATGAACACCCAACGTCAATTGGTTATCTGATGATCTCTCGTCTTCTCGTCGGCTTCTTTGCCCCGCTCTGGATCGCCATTGCCCCGGCCGCGCATGCGGTTGAACTCATCATGGTCGAACAAGCGGGCTGCCACTATTGCATTCAGTGGAAGGACGAAATCGGCCCGGTCTATCCCAAGACCGAGGTCGGCGCCTATGCGCCGCTGCGCATGATCTCGATCTCGCAGTCCCCGCCCGAGGGTGTCGATTTCGCGCGCCCGGTGCTGTTCACGCCGACATTCATATTGGTTGACGAGGATCGCGAACTCGCCCGGATCGAGGGCTATCCCGGCGAGGATTTCTTCTGGGGCCTGCTCGAAAAGCTTCTCACCGAACACACGGATTTTGCACAGCCCGCGAAAACGAACTAAACACTGCGCCAACAAGAACCCGATGCGAACCGGGAGCAATGGCCGATGGGGACGGAAACCTGAACGATGGCACTTCCTGTTTTTGACTCTTCGCTCAGCGAAGCCGAAATGGACCAGATGGTCGAGAACGCCACCAACGCCTCGAACTTCCTCAAGGCGATCAGCCACGAGGGGCGGCTCATGATTCTGTGTCACCTGGTATCGGGCGAGAAATCCGTGACCGAACTCGAAGAACTGCTCTCGGTGCGACAGGCGGCGGTGTCCCAGCAATTGTCGCGCCTGCGGCTCGAAGGGCTGGTGGTGCCGCGCCGCGAGGGCAAGACGATCTATTACCGGCTCGCCGACAATCGTCCGCGCCGTGTACTTGAACTCGTCTATGAGCTATTCTGCGTCGAGGAGACCGAGGCAGCCCGCGCCTGAGGCGCGGCTACCCAGGCGGGAGGATCGCGGAAATGCCTGAACTTCTGGGCGATAACGGCCTGGTGGCCCTGATCGGGCTGGCATCGGGCATATTCCTGGGCCTCGCAGCGCGGCTCGGGCGATTCTGCACCATGGGCGCGATCGAGGACATGCTTTATGGCGGCTCCTCTCTCAGGATGCGGATGTGGATCCTGGCGATCGGCGTCGCGGTCATGAGCACCTTCGCTCTCAGCGCCGCGGGCATGATGGCGCTTGAACGCTCCTATTACCTGTCGATCCGCTGGATGCCGCTGGCCTCGGTCCTGGGCGGGCTGATGTTCGGCTACGGCATGGCGCTGGCGGGCAATTGCGGCTATGGCTGCATCGCCCGGCTGGGGGGCGGGGATTTCCGCGCCTTCGTGATCGTGCTGGTGATGGGCGTGTCGGCCTATGTCATGCTTTACGGGCCGCTGGCTTACCTGCGCAACTGGGCCTTCATGCAAGAGGACGTGACCGGCATGCCACCCGGAATCGTGCATTTCCTCTCGGCGCAAAGCGGGCTGGGCATCGCGCCGCTGGGCATCACGATCGGCGCGCTGATCACGCTGGGCGCGCTGGCCTCGCGCGAATTGTTGACGGCGCCCCAGTCGATCTTCTGGGCCTGCGTCGTGGGGCTTGCGATCACCTCGGGCTGGGCGGGCAGCTATTGGGTCGCGACCACCGGCTTCACCGCCATGCCGGTCGTTTCGCACAGCTTCTCGGCCCCGGTCGGGGAAACGCTGCTCTATTTCATGACCGCCTCGGCGCGCGCGCCCTCCTTCGCTGTGGGCTCGGTCGCGGGCGTCGCCACCGGCGCCTTCATCGGCTCGCTGATGAAGGGGCATTTCCGCTGGGAAGCCTGCGAAGACCCGCGCGAGCTGCGCCGCCAGATGACCGGCGCGGCGATCATGGGCGCGGGCGCGGTGCTGGCCCTGGGCTGCACCGTCGGTCAGGGGCTTTCGGCCTTTTCGGTGCTCAGCTTCTCGGCGCCGGTCACATTCCTCGCGATCATCGCCGGGGCCGCGCTCGGGCTGCGCCAGCTGATCACCGGCTTCCAACCCGCCGAATGACGCGATCCGCGCGCCGCGCGCCCCTTGCAATCCGCGCCATTCCGGGCAAACCCTTGGCCAAACCCCGAGGGACGCCCGATCATGCCGCCGAAAACACCGCCCGTTGATGACCCGTTCGCCATTCCCGCCGACACATTGGGCATGGACCCGGCCGAAATGCGCCGCCTTGGCCACAAGGTGGTCGATATGGTCGTCGACCGGCTGGAACGGCGCAACAACGAGCCGGTGATCGTCACCGGCAGCGCCCCCGCGCTGGCCGACCGCCTTGGCGGGCCGCTCCCCGAAGCCCCGCAAGACCCCGACGCCTCGCTTGAACTGATGGCCGAGATCGCCTTTGGCCACATGCAACACGGCGACCACCCGCGCTATTTCGCCCGCGTGCCCGGCCCCGCCGCCTTTGCCTCCACCCTTGGCGAATGGATGGGCACCGGCTTCAACGCGATCAACTCCAGCTGGGGCGGCGCATCAGGCCCCGCCACCGTGGAAACCACCGTCTGTTCCTGGGTCGCCGAGATGCTGGGCCTGCCCGCCCATAGCGAAGGCGTGCTGCTCTCGGGCGGCTCGATGGCGAATTTCACCGGCTTTTGCGTCGCCCGCGCCGAGATCGGTGCCGGTGTCGCCTACCTGACCGACCAGACCCACGCCTCGCTGCCGCGCAACCTGCGCCAGATGGGGCTTGATGAACGGCAGATCCGCATCCTTCCCTCGGATGACGGGCTGCGCATGTGCCCCGACAGCCTCGCCGCCGCCATCGCTGCGGATATCGCCGCCGGTCAGCGCCCGATGATGGTCGTCGCCACCGCCGGCAGCACCAATACCGGCGCCACCGACCCGCTTGATGCCATCGCAGATCTCTGCGCCGCGCATGGGCTCTGGCTGCATGTGGACGGGGCCTACGGCGCGCCCGCCGCCATCACCGAACAGGGCCGCGCCACGCTCTCGGGGCTGTCTCGCGCCGATTCGGTCGTGCTCGACCCGCATAAATGGTTCTTCCAGCCCTATGACATGGGGCTTTGCCTCGTGACGCGCCCCGGCGCTCTGGAACGCTGCTTCGCCATGAACCCCGAATACCTGCGCGACGTGCAGGCCACCTCCGGCGAGGTGAATTACGGCAACCGCTCGCTGGAACTGACCCGGCGCGCGCGCGCGATGAAGCTCTGGATGTCGCTGCGCACCTATGGCGCATCCGCCTTCCGCGATGCCGTCCAGCGCGGTATCGAACTGGCGGAATTCACCGAATCCCACCTGCGCAGCCAGCCCGGCACCTGGGACATCGTCACGCCCGCGCAGCTCGGCATCGTCTGCTTCGCGCTCAAGGGGTCCGACGCCGCCGACCACGCCGCCCGCGCCGCGCGCGTGTCGCAATCGGGCTTCGCCACGCTTTCGTCGACCATGCTCAAGGATCGCTCGGCGCTCAGGCTCTGCACCATCAACCCGCTCACCACCCAAGACGACATCACCCGCACGCTCGACATGCTTGCCGACGGCTGACAGCACGCCGCCGCCCTCTGTGCGCCACCGCGTGTCCGGCTTGCGGCGCGCTGCTGATCCCGGCGCTTTGGAATTCACACGTCATGGTATAGTATCACCTGCGTAAATACGTTTCTGGAGTGTGTCATGGCAACCTTCGCCCGCGCCGCAGCCGGGGCCGTTCTCGGCCTGTCCCTGGGTGCTCTTCTGAACTGGCCCACTGCCGCAGCCGCCTGCAATGACAGCAAAGGCGATACCTGGCATCGCGAATGCGTGAAGGTGACATGGGAGAAGCCCGGCGGCTGGCGCCTGCGCAATATCTGCAACACAAAGCTTGAACTGGTCTGGTGCGTCAGAGGTGCGGATCATGCGCCCTGCAAACCCCGGCCCTGGTGGTGGGGTGCCCAATGGTCGGCGTCACCGGGCAAGACCTGGTATGTACCGGCGCGTGGCGGGACTGAAATCGAATACAACGCCTGCCACTATCACCACTGGAAATAAGTGACCCCGAACCGATCGGCACCCTTTTCGGGCAGGATGTCAACTTGGAGATTGGTGCGGTCGAGAAGACTCGAACTTCCACGGGTGTTACCCCACAGCGACCTCAACGCTGCGCGTCTACCAATTCCGCCACGACCGCACATGATCAGTGATCTGGTAGGTGGGCGGCGATATACGCAATCGCGCCGCCCATGTGAAGAGGCAATCCGGGAGCCGCGCGAAAATAATTCGCGCGCCCGAAACCTCAGCTGGCCCGCCCTTTGCGCAACAGGCCGGCCTCGATGCGCAAAGGCCCTGTTTCGCGACGGTGAAGACCGGCGCCGCCGCCATTCATCCGGCTCACCGCCGCCCGGAACAGCGTCTTGCTCAGGCTGGCGTCGCACCGTAATCGCGAGCCGCGACCGGCGGTGAAAGCAGCCCATCAGGATGTTATTCTCCTGATCGGTGTCTGCCCGGTCCTCGGCGTGCCCGGATACCCCTGATAGCGCGAGACCGCGGCGCCGGGTCGGGCCGCCCATGATGCCGCCCCGGACCCGGCATTGAAGCCGAAACAGTCGAGCGATGCCTGACTCTGGCGCCGCCCGGCACGCGCCGCCATGGTGAAAGGCTTTGAAACCCTGTTGCGCCTCCGGTAATGTTCCTCGTCAAATACATCCCCATCCAGGCACGCCCGCCTTCCTGACGCCGAGAATTCCCCGCCGTGTTGACACCCGAAACCCTCCAGAACACGGTCGCGGGCGTCGAATGGCACCGCTCGGCGGGCCTTGTCCCCTACCCGGTCGCCGTCGCCGCGATGGAGGACCGCGTTGCGCGAATCACTGCCGGCACCGCGCCCGAGGCGATCTGGCTGCTCGAACACCCGCCGCTTTATACCGCCGGAACATCGGCCAATCCGGCCGATCTGACCGCGCCAGACCGCTTCCCGGTGCATCCCACGCGGCGCGGCGGGCAATATACCTATCACGGCCCCGGCCAGCGCGTCGTTTACGTGATGCTCGACCTCAACCGGCGCGGCCGGGATGTGCGCGCCTTCGTGCAGCAACTCGAAAGCTGGGTGATCGACACGCTCGGGCGCTTCAACATCCGCGGCGAGCTGCGCGAGGGCCGGGTCGGGGTCTGGGTGCAGCGCGACGACAAACCCCTGACCGCCACCGGCCAGCCCGCCGAAGACAAGATCGCCGCCATCGGCATCCGGCTGCGCAAATGGGTCAGCTTCCACGGCATCTCGATCAATGTGGAACCCGATCTCGAGCATTTCTCGGGCATCGTGCCCTGCGGCATCGCCGATCACGGCGTCACCAGCCTGGTTGACCTGGGCCTGCCGGTCACCATGGGCGATCTCGACGTGGCGCTGCATCAAAGCTTCGCGCGGGCCTTTCCGCCGCCGCAATCCGCCATGTGCCTGCCCCAAGGCTGAACCCGCGCGCCCGGCCCCGCCCTGCGTCACGGGCCTGCGTCACGGGCGCGCAGGGCATGCGTTCCTGCACGGAATGCGCTCATATCCGCCGTTCCGGAACCTCGTGCCTGTTGCCCTGCGCGCCAGATTGGCTAACTAATGAGGTCTCAAGCGCGCAACAGCCACACAGCCATTCAGCAAAGAGGCCGACATGAAATCATTGTTCACCGCATCCACCGCCCTTCTGGCCCTCGCCGCCCCCGCGCTCGCCGCGGGCGACGCCGCCGAGGGCGAAAAGGAATTCCGCAAATGCAAGGCTTGCCACATGATCCAGTCCGATGACGGCGAGATGATCGTCAGGGGCGGGCGCACCGGCCCCAACCTCTATGGCGTGATCGGCCGCACCGCCGGCGCCGTCGAGGATTTCAAATACGGCGACAGCCTCGTCGCCGCCGGCGAGGCCGGGCTTGTCTGGGACGAGGAGAACATGGTTCCCTACCTTGAAGACCCCAAGGCATTCCTGGTCGAGCAGACCGGCGATTCCGGCGCACGCTCGCTGATGACCTTCAGGTTGCGCAAGGGCGGCGAAGACGTGGCCGCCTACCTCGCGACCTTCTCGGGCGAATAAAAGACCCGCTCTTTCAAGGGCGTGACCCTTCACCGCCGCGCCCCGACCGGGCGCGGCGGCTTGCGTTCCGGCACGCCCCTGCGGCAGGCATTCCGCAGGGGGGGGTGCGACAAAATTATTTGATCTGGGTCAACTTCTCGCATTGCCCCCCCTGCATCGGCATTCTAAAACCTGAATGGATACAAGGGCGCACGGTTACGGGAATCGTGCCCCAGGGAATTGACCAGCAGGAGGCAGACAATGGCAGACGCAGCCATTCACGGCCACGAACACGAAGATCAGCGCGGGTTCTTCACCCGGTGGTTCATGTCCACGAACCACAAGGATATCGGTATCCTTTACCTGATCACCTCGGCTGTCGTGGGCCTGATTTCGGTTCTGTTCACCGTCTACATGCGGATGGAACTGATGGAACCGGGCGTGCAATACATGTGCCTCGAGGGGGCACGCTTCACCGCGGCCGCCGCGGGCGAATGCACACCCAACGGACATCTCTGGAACGTCATGATCACCTATCATGGCGTGTTGATGATGTTCTTCGTCGTCATTCCGGCGCTGTTCGGGGGCTTTGGAAACTACTTCATGCCGCTCCAGATCGGTGCGCCCGACATGGCCTTCCCGCGGATGAACAACCTCAGCTTCTGGCTTTTCGTCGCGGGCACATCGCTTGGCGTCGCCTCGCTTCTCGCGCCGGGCGGCAACGGCCAGCTCGGGTCGGGCGTGGGCTGGGTGCTCTATCCGCCGCTCTCCTCGAACGAGACCGGCATCTCGATGGATCTCGCGATCTTCGCCGTGCACGTTTCGGGCGCCAGCTCGATCCTCGGCGCGATCAACATGATCACCACCTTCCTCAACATGCGCGCACCGGGCATGACGCTCTTCAAGGTGCCGCTGTTCGCATGGTCCATCTTCGTCACGTCCTGGCTCATTCTGCTGGCACTGCCGGTTCTGGCCGGCGCCATCACGATGCTGCTGACGGACCGCAACTTCGGGACCACCTTCTTTGATCCCGCAGGCGGCGGCGACCCGGTGCTTTACCAGCACATCCTGTGGTTCTTCGGCCATCCCGAGGTGTATATCATCATCCTTCCGGGCTTCGGCATCATCAGCCACGTGATCGCGACCTTCTCGCGCAAGCCGATCTTCGGCTACCTGCCGATGGTCTGGGCGCTGATCGCCATCGGTTTCCTGGGCTTCGTCGTCTGGGCGCACCACATGTATACCGTCGGGATGAGCGTGACGCAGCAATCCTACTTCATGATGGCCACCATGGTGATCGCGGTGCCCACCGGCGTGAAGGTGTTCAGCTGGATCGCCACCATGTGGGGCGGCTCGATCGAGTTCAAGACGCCGATGCTCTGGGCCTTCGGCTTCCTGTTCCTGTTCACCGTGGGCGGCGTCACCGGCATCGTGCTCAGCCAGGCGGGCGTGGACCGCGCCTATCACGACACCTACTATGTCGTGGCGCATTTCCACTACGTCATGAGCCTCGGGGCCGTGTTCGCGATCTTCGCGGGGATCTACTTCTACTTCCCCAAGATGACCGGGCGCATGTATCCCGAATGGGCCGGCAAGCTGCATTTCTGGGCGATGTTCATCGGCGCCAACCTGACATTCTTCCCCCAGCACTTTCTGGGCCGTCAGGGCATGCCGCGCCGCTATATCGACTATCCCGAGGCATTCGCCCTCTGGAACTACTGGTCGTCGATCGGCGCCTTCCTCAGCTTCGCGTCCTTCGTGTTCTTCTTCGGCGTGGTGTTCTACTCGCTGTTCCGTGGCGCCAAGGCCACCGAGGCGAACCCCTGGAACGAATATGCCGACACGCTGGAATGGACCCTGCCCAGCCCGCCGCCCGAACACACGTTCGAGCATCTGCCCAAGCAGGAAGAGTGGGACAAGCAGCCCGCGCACTGACCCAGTCAGGCACACAGCAACGACAGGCCCCGGATATCCTCCGGGGCCTGTTTCGTTCCGGGCATCGTTGCCCCGGCACCGCTGCCGCCCCTGCGCCCGGCGCTGTCGCTTTCACGCATTCCCCCGCGCCGCGCGCCATGCTAAGCCCCGCGCCATGAGCAACGAAATCCGCCTCGCCTTCGAACATCCCGCCGCGCGGGCCGACGCCACCGCCCCTGACGGGCCGCTGGACCGTATCTCGCTGCGCGACCATATCGTCGAGGTCGAGATCGGCGCCTTCCAGGCCGAACGCGGCGTGACGCAGCGCGTCTGCTTCAACGTCGTGGTCGAGGTCCGCCCCGTCTCGGCCCGGCTCGATGACGACGTTGACCGCATCCTCAGCTATGACCGCGTGACCGAAGCCATCGCCGCCGAACTGGCCGAGGAACGGCTTAACCTTCTTGAAACCCTGTCCGAGCGCATCGCCGAACGCATCCTGCGCGAACCCCAGGCCGTGCGCTGCTTCGTGCGCATCGAGAAACTCGATCGCGGTCCCGGCGCGCTTGGCGTCGAAATCGTGCGCTCCGTCGATGATCTCGCCACCAAGCCCGTCGGCCAGCACGCCGACACCACGCCCCACCCGCATGTGGTGTTCCTGACCAACGCCGCGATCCGCTCGCCCAACCTCGCCCGCTGGCTCGATCAGTTCGAAGCCCGCGCCGAGCCGGTGATCCTCTGCGTCGGCCACCCCGAGGCAGAGGCCCCACGCACCGGCCACAAGATGACCCAGCGGCGCGTCGACCTCCTCGCGCTCGAACAGAACGCATGGGTGCTGGCCGCGCGCGACGACCGCTGCGTCGTGGTCAATACCCGCACCGAACTGGACTGGGCGATGAAGAACGGCCAGATCAGCGTCTGGGCGCCCTCCAAGATCGTGCTTGACGCGGTTGACGGCCCGCTCAGCGGGCCGGACGACCCCGTCGCGCTGGCCGCATGGTTCGCCGGTCACATGGAAGGCTCCGACCTGCTCCTGATCGGTGAAACGCCCCCGCGCGACGCGCCGGTGCCGGTTCTGGCGCAGGACATCGCACAATCGGGGCTTTGACTCGGCGTCGTGCCGGTGTATGCGCCACGTCGAGCGCGCCCCAGCAGGACAACACCGCATGACCAGCTATTACCGCCCCGTGCCCCGCTATGACCATTGCCGCCCCGACACGGCGCTGCCGCTCGCCGGTGGCTGGCTCTGGTTCGACACGGTCGAGGAAATCCGCCGCGACGCCCCCTCGCGCCTCCTGCCCGCCGCGCAGGTGCCGCCCGAGGCGCTTGACCGCCTGACCGCGCCACGCGCACCCATCGCCGGGATCGATCTCTCGCGCCCGCAGCTCATGGGCATCCTCAACGTGACGCCAGACAGCTTTTCGGATGGGGGCGAGCATTTCGAACCTGCCGCCGCTCTCGCCCATACCCGTGACATGATCGGCGCGGGTGCGGCGATGATCGACGTGGGCGGTGAATCCACCCGCCCCGGCGCGCAGGAAATTCCCATCGACGAGGAAATCCGCCGCACCGCGCCCGTGATCTCGGCGATCCGGGGCGAGGCAGGCATCCCGATTTCCATCGACACCCGCAAGGCCCCCGTGGCCCGCGCCGCTCAGGCGGCCGGTGCGAATCTCATCAATGACGTGGCCGGTTTCACCTTCGACCCGGATTTGGCGCCCTTCGCCGCCTCCGCCGGGCTGCCGGTCTGCGTGATGCATGCCCAGGGCACGCCCGACCTCATGCAGGCCGATCCGCATTACGACAATGTCGCGCTCGACATCTACGACTACCTGCAAGAACGCGTCACCGCCCTCACCGCGCTTGGCATCCCCCAGGGGCAGATCGTGGTCGATCCCGGCATCGGCTTTGGCAAGACGCTGGAACACAACCTCACACTCCTGCAGAACCTCTCGCTGTTTCACGGGTTGGGATGTCCGGTGCTGCTCGGTGTATCGCGCAAGCGGTTCATCGGCACCATCGGCGGCACCGAAGAGGCCCGCCGCCGCGCCCCCGGCTCGATCGCCGTCGCGCTGGCCGGGGTGGCGCAGGGAATGCAGCTTTTGCGCGTCCATGACCTGCGCGAGACCGCCGAGGCGCTGCGCCTCTGGCAGGCCGCAACCCTCGGTCAGAATGCGGGCTGATTTTCCCGGCTTCATCTGTGGATAAAGTGCCGGAAAATCGGCTTTGTACAAATTCTCCGCGCGACCCCGTGAATTAGGTACAAAAGCAGCGTACAAATCGGACGTTTTGTACGCTCTCAACCGCGCCCGAACAGGCGGCTCAAGGCCCCGTATTGGCTCAATCCGACGCCGCACAGGATCAGTGACAAGGCGGTCAAAAGGCTTGGTGGCAAGGGCTCTGACAGGATAAGCGCGCCCAGCAGCACCGACCAGACCGGCACCTGGTAGTTGACCAGGCTCATGAACACCGGTCCCGCCGACCGGATTACCAACACCCTCAGCAACGACGCACCGGCAGTCGGGACAAGACCCAGAAAAAGAAGCACATACAATGTGTTACGGTCCGTTCTTGGTGGCGCGCCCTCGACCGCCCAAGCCGCCGAAACCACGATCACCGCGCCGATCATCAGGGTCACCGCGTTCAGCCCGATTGAATCCATCTTCGGCAAAAGACGCATCTGAACCGAACTCAGCGCGTAACAACTCGCCGCGCCCAGACAAGCAGCGCGCCCAAAGAATTCAAGAGATTCCCCTGTTGATTCAAAGGCTTGTCCACCAATCAAAACGACCACCCCGACAAATCCGATGATGAATCCGGCCACCTTCCGCGGCGAAAGCCGCTCGCCCGGCACCATGAAATGCGCCAGCGGCAGCACACCCAGTGCCACCGCCGCCATCGACACCCCCGCGAATCCCGAAGTGACATATTGCTGCCCCCAGCTCAGCAACATGAAGGGCACTGCGGATGATAGTGCGCCAATGGCAAGAAGCCTTATTATGTCTTGTTTTTCAATTGGCTGCGCGAATAACTTGAAACCTCTGAATCCCCATATCGCCATCATCAGAAGCGTCGCAAACCCGATCCGCGCCGCGGCCAGCCAGAACGGCGTAATCCCTTCCAGCGCGATGGCCATCACCATGAAGGTGGCGCCCCAGACCAGCCCGAGCGTCGCCACCATGAGCCAGCTTTTTCCCGTGATTTCAGGCATATACGACCCTGTTGACGTGTTTCGGCTCTGAAAGAAAAGACCCCGGCCAAAAGGCCGGGGTCGATCCGCTGTCGGTCAGACGACGTCCTGGATCAGTTCTTGTCCTGATCCACCAGCTTGCCCGCGCTGATCCACGGCATCATCCCGCGCAGCTTCGCGCCGACCTCTTCGATCTGATGCGCGTCATTCATCCGCCGCGTCCCCTTGAAGAACGGCTGCCCAACGGCATTTTCCTGCATGAAATCACGCACAAAGGCGCCGGTCTGAATGTCGTGCAGGATCGCTTTCATCTCTTTCTTGGTGCGCTCATAAGGCAGCACCCGCGGCCCGCTGACATACTCGCCATACTCGGCTGTGTTCGAGATGGAGTAGTTCATGTTGGCAATGCCGCCCTCGTAGATCAGATCGACAATCAGCTTCACCTCGTGAAGGCATTCAAAGTAAGCCATTTCAGGGGCATAGCCCGCTTCGACCAGCGTTTCGAAGCCCATCCGGATCAGCTCAACCAAACCGCCGCACAGCACCGCCTGCTCGCCGAACAGGTCGGTTTCGCATTCCTCACGGAAGCTCGTTTCGATGACGCCCGAACGACCGCCGCCGATGGCCGAGCAGTAGCTGAGTCCCAGTTCCAGCGCCTTGCCCGACGCGTCCGTATCGACCGCCACAAGGCAAGGCACGCCGCCGCCCTTGACGTATTCGCCGCGCACCGTGTGGCCCGGACCCTTGGGCGCCATCATGATGACGTCGATGCCTTCCTTGGGCTCGATCAGGCCGAAATGCACGTTCAACCCGTGTGCAAAGGCGATCGCCGCGCCGGGCTTGATGTTGTCATGCACGTATTTCTTGTAGGTTTCGGCCTGCAATTCATCGGGCATGGTGAACATCATCAGGTCGCACCATTCGGCGGCCTCAGCGATGCCTTTCACCTCCAGCCCCTCGGCCTCAGCCTTGCGGGCGCTTTTCGATCCCTCGCGCAGCGCCACGCACAGGTTCTTTGCACCCGAGTCGCGCAAATTGAGCGCATGGGCGTGACCCTGGCTGCCGTAGCCCAAGATGGCGACCTTCTTGTCCTTGATCAGATTGATGTCGCAATCGCGATCATAATAAACGCGCATGATGATCTCCTCTTTGATGCGGTGTCTTTGAGCCAGAGATTAAGCGCAACGCGGGAAAACTGTGTGCAAAAGGCGTTTTATTCCTCCTAAGTTCGGTATATCACTTCTCTATATTCGACAAATGCGAAAATTTCATGCTTGACGACACGGACAGACGCATCCTGCGCCACTACCAGCACGGCCCAGGCCTTGGCCCGGCGGACCTTGCCGATCTTGCGGGCGTGACCCCCGCGACCTGCGCCCGCCGGCTCGAGCGGCTGACGGCGGCGGGGATCATCCGGGGCAATCATGCGGTGATTGACTGGCGCGCGCTTGGCTACGAGGTCGAGGTATCGTTACGCATCACGCTCGACAAGACCCAAGCCCGCGCATTCGACGAGTTCATGGAGGGCGCCCGCGAGGTCAGCCATGTGGTTGAAATTCAGACATTTCTTGGCCGTGTCGACGTGCGCCTTTCGGTGATCGCGCGGGACATGGCGCATTATCAGCAGATCTATCGCACCGATATCCTGACCCTGCCTCATATAGCCGATATCGAGGCGCTGATGCATGTCGCGCGGATCAAGTCCGACGAGGTGCTGCCGCTATGATCGACCTTGATACAACCGACCGCAGCCTGCTGCGCGAATTGAGCCGCGACGCCACCCAAAGCGCCAGCGCCCTTGGCCGCAAGCTGGGCCTGTCGCAGCCCGCCACCTGGCGGCGCATCAAGCGCCTGCGCGAAAGCGGCGTCATCAAGGGGCAGCGCCTGGATCTGGACCGCGAAAAGCTGGGATTCGGCGTCACTGTGTTCCTGGGGATCAAGCTGGTCACCAAGGGGCGCGTCAGCCTTGAGGATTTCGAGCGCGCCGTATCGGCCATCCCCGAAGTGCAGACAGTCGAGCATATCCTGGGCCTTTATGATTATCGCCTGCGCGTGGTGGCCCGGGACATCGCCGACTTCGAACGCGTCCTGCGCCGTCGCCTGATGACCTTGCCCGGCGTCGGTGATGTCGAGGCCAATGTCATTCTGAGCGAAGAGCGGCGCTCCGGCCCCATCGGTTAGGCGCACCCGTGACAAGAACGGCATCTAGACTTTGCCTTTGACGCCGCGGCGCGCTAGCACTTGGCCAACGCCAATAAGGAGACATCGCCATGACCGCACTGCTTGACACCGTGGATCCCGACGGCCTTCTGGAATACTCGGTCGTGTTCACCGACCGCTCGCTCAATCACATGAGCGAGCAGTTTCAGCAGGTGATGCGCGACATTTCGGGGATGCTGAAAGATGTCTACAATGCCGATGCGGTGGCGCTGGTGCCCGGTGGCGGCACCTGCGCGATGGAGGCCGTCGCCCGGCAGTTCGGCAAGGATGCCCATGCGTTGATCGTGCGCAACGGCTGGTTTTCCTATCGCTGGAGCCAGATTTTCGATGCTGGCGCATTCACCGCAGAAACCACTGTCTGTATGGCCCGCCAGACAGGCAACGGGGCGCAGGCTCCCTTCGCCCCGGCCCCGATCGACGAGGTGACGGCCAGTATCCATGATGCGAACCCGGATGTGGTCTTTGCCCCTCATGTGGAGACCTCGGCGGGGATGATCCTGCCAGATGACTATATCGCCGCACTGGCAGAGGCCGCGCATGATGCAGGGGCGCTGATGGTGCTGGATTGTATCGCCTCGGGCTGTGCGTGGGTCGATATGAAGGCCACCGGCGTGGATGTGCTGATCTCGGCGCCGCAAAAGGGCTGGTCCGCCTCGCCCTCTGCCGGTCTGGTGATGCTCTCCGAGCGTGCGATTTCGCGACTTGCCAATACCAGCTCCAACAGTTTTGCGCTGGATCTGAAGAAGTGGCGCGACATCATGCAGGCCTATGAGAACGGCGGACATGCCTATCACGCCACCCTGCCCACCGACGCGCTGCGCGCCTTTCGCGACACGATGATCGAGACCCGCGATTACGGCTTCGCGCGCCTGCGCGAGGCGCAATGGGCCCTCGGCGACGGGGCGCGTTCGATGCTTGCGAAGAAAGGCATCGTGTCAGTCGCCGCCGATGGGTTCGGCGCACCGGGCGTGGTGGTCAGCTACACCGACGACCCCGATATTCAGAACGGCGGCAAATTCGCGGCCGAAGGCATGCAGATTGCCGCCGGTGTGCCGCTGGCCTGCGACGAGCCGGAGGGGTTTCGCACCTTCCGGCTGGGGCTCTTCGGGCTCGACAAGCTCTATGATGTGCCCGGCGCCCTGGCGCGGCTGAAAGCGGTTCTGGACAAGGTTCTTTAAGCGGGTTCAGCCGCGCGCGCCAAGCCCCAGTTGCATCAGCGTCTTGCGCACGGGGGCCAGCGAATAGATCGCGTCAAGCGTCATGGCGCGTGCATCCCGCAGGGGCTGCGCGTGCATCATCGACGCCCGGTTGAGAATATCGATCCCCTTGACCCTTGCCACGACCTCGAAGTGGCGGCGGCGGTGATAGCTGGCCAGCATTTGCGCATCGCCCAGCCTTTCGGGGGCGGACTCGGCCAGTTCCAGCAGCACGCGCATGTCACCAAGGCTCATGTTAAGCCCTTGCGCACCGATCGGTGGCACCACATGAGCGGCTTCGGCGACAAGCGCGACGCGCTCGGCGTTCATACGCTCGGCCAGTTGGCTGATGATCGGCCAGACCGTGCGCCGCGAGGCCAGCGTCAGCGGTCCGAACAGCATGCAGGAGCGTTCATTCATCGCCGCCTCGAACGCGGCGACAGGGAGCGCCTCGAGCCGCCGCACCTCGGGGCCTTCCTCCATCCAGACGATCGCAGAAGAGGGGCGCCCGTCATAGTCGGGCAGCGGTACGAGGGTGAAGGGGCCACCCGAGCGGTGGATCTCGGTCGAGACATTCTCGTGCGGGATCGGATGCGTTACGGTGAAGGCCAATGCCTTTTGCCCATAGCGCGTGGTCTTGACCTCCACGCCCGTTGCCTCGCGAACCGGCGAGTTGCGCCCGTCGGCGGCGATCACCAGCCGACAGCGCACGCGGGTGCCGTCGCTCAGCCCGACGCGCGCCTCAGCCTCGCGCGTGAAAAGCGAGGCAAAGCCGGTGCCGGCGAGAAAGGTGACATTGGCCATCTCTTCCAGATGCGCCACCAGCTCGCGGCGCAAAAGCCAGTTGGGCAGGTTCCACCCGAACGGCCCGGTCGAAATGTCGGCGGCGTCGAATTCCTTGGTGATGCGCGGCGCGGCGGTGGCCCCGCCCGCATCGACGATGCGCATGATCTGCAGGTCGGCGGCATAAGGGGCAAGGCGCGCCCAGAGACCGGCCTGGTGGAGCAAAGCCTGGGCAGGTTGCAGGAAGGCGGTCGTACGCAGGTCCGAGCCTTCGGCGTCACGCGCCGTCACCGGTGGTGCGGGATCGACGCAAAGGACTGAAAAGCCTGCATTTCCGAAAAGAGCCGCCGCCGTCAGCCCGGCAACGCCCCCGCCCGAGACGACTATGTCGTAATCTGTCATGCTCATCGAGTCGCCCTCCTTGAGAGCGCTTGTGGGGCGCTCGCGCGCTGTCGCGTTCAGGGCCGGGCGATCATCAGTATGGCAACCCAGATCACCGGAACGGCCGCGACCGCGGGGATATAAAGCCCCGGAATGCCCCACATCGCAATGCTTACGCCCCACGCCGCCAACAAGACCAGAACAGTCAACAGGATCGGGCCGAACAACGCATCATCCGGGTCGCGTTCTGTCGGGGTGCTGTCGGCATGGGTGGCGGCATAATCGGTCATCTTGGATTTGGTCGCGTCGGTCATTGTCATCAGGAGGGAATCCCTTTTACCCGGAGTTTGATTTCTAACCTCTAGATAGGTTCGCTCTGCCCGGATCAAAGGAGCATTTCGCCGCAGTCGCGCCGCGCGCTCAGACCAGCCGCGCCAGGAAACCGCTCAAATCGTCGGTGTGGTGCTGGATATGCGCAGCGTTGATGCGTTCGGGCGCGACAAGGACCGTGCACATGCCCATGTCATGAGGCGCGGCAAGATTACGCGGGTCGTCCTCGAACATCGCGGCGCGCGCAGGGGCGATTCCGTCGCGCGCGAAGACCGCATCGAATGCGATGCGGTCGGGCTTGGGGTGATAGGCAGCATGCTCGACGCCGTAAACAGCATCGAACACGCCCGCCAATCCGCGCCGCGCGATCACCTGCTCGGCATAGGGTGCGCTACCATTGGTATAAACGATGCGCCGTCCCGGCAGCGCGGCGATGCGGCTGCGCAGTTCGGGATCAGGCGTCAGAGCGTCGAACGAGATGTCATGCACCTCGACCAGATAGGGTTCCGGGTCGATGTCATGCTCGCGCATCAACCCCGCGAGGGTGGTCCCGTGCTCGCGCCAGTAGCGGGCGCGCAGGCTGTCGGCCTCGGCGCGGTCCAGCCCGAGCGTTGTCATGACAAAGCCCGTCATGCGCTGCCTGATCTGGTCGAACAGCGGGACATCGGGCGGGTAAAGTGTGTTGTCGAGGTCGAAAACCCAACTCTCGACATGGGTGAAACCGGACTTTGCCATGGGGCACAATCTAGAGCGCCGCGACACTGCGTGCAATCGCGCAAGGCTTGATTGATCACGTCCGGGGTGCTTACTGTCCCGCAATGACAAACGGACAGGGACAGGACCGCAGATGAAAGCCCCCCAGAAAGACGCCTATACGCTGATCCTGGAAGCGATCGACATGGGGTTGTACAAGCCGGGCGACCGCCTGGTGGAAAGTGATCTTGCCGAGCGTTTCGGCGTGTCGCGCACACCGATCCGCGAAGCACTGCAACGGCTTGAGACACAGTCCCTTCTGACACGGGACGGGCGCAGCCTGATCGTGGCGTCGCTCGATCACAACCAGCTGGCCGAGCTTTATGTCGTGCGGGCCGAACTGGAAGGGCTGGCGGCCGGGCTGGCGGCGCGCCACGCCACCGACGAGGAAGTGCGAGTGCTGCGCGACATGGTCGAGGATGACCGCAGGCTGCTGAATGACCCCCAGGCGATGGCCCGCGCCAATCGCCGCTTTCACAAGCAGATCCACCTGGCCTCGCATAACCGGTTTCTCGTGCAGCAGCTTGATCTCGTGCATCGCTCGATGGCGCTGATGGCGACCACATCGCTGGCGGCGATGGGGCGTCCCGAAGATGCGCTCAAGGAGCATGACGCGATCGTCAGCGCTATCGAGGCGCGCGATTACGCCGCTGCGGGCGATGCCTTGAAACAGCATATTTCCAAGGCTTTCGTCACCCGGCTCAAACTTGACTCAGGTGAGGTCGACAGCATTGTCTGAGCGACGGATCGCACCGGCCTTCAATGACAGTCCGTGCACTGTCTTGTCCCAGAAGAACGGCTTCAGGACCAATTCGTAAAGCGCCTTGTAGGCGGCGATCGCCGCGAGCGGAGCATAGAAATGCATCGTGGGAACCCACCACATGAGATGGCGGTGGTCGCGCCCGGAAACGGCTGCGGCATAGATAACCATGCCCAGGATCTCGACGATCAGGAACAGGCTGCACAATATTACCAGAGTGTCGCGCGCGATCATCCAATCCATCGGATGCGGCAGTGCGAAAAGCACCAGCCAGAACGACCAGAGCACCGGCGCCAGCAGAACTTGAGATAGCGCCGAGACAAAATGCGCCTGGAATCCCCAGAATTTCCAGGCACCGAGCTGCCGGTAAAGGCGGCGCGGATGGCGCATGTGCACGAGATAGGTGGTCATGTAGCCCTTGAGCCAGCGTGAGCGCTGCTTGATCCAGGGCCAGAGGTGGCAATTGGCCTCTTCACCAGTGACGGTGGCGATCATCTCGGTCCGGTAACCATGACGGGCCAGGCGAAAGCCCAGATCGGCATCCTCGGTGACGTTGTGGGCGTCCCAGCCGCCCAGCTTTTCCAGAATGTCGCGGCGAAAATACAACGTCGTGCCACCAAGCGGGATGGCGAATCCCAACCTGGCCATGCCCGGCATAATCATGCGAAACCATGCGGCGTATTCGATGGTGAAGCAACGCGCCAACCAGTTCTGGCGCGGGTTGTAGTAATCCAGAATTCCCTGCAGGCAGACCACATCCGGCGGCGCCTGCTGAAAGCGGCGGGCCACGGCGGTGATCTGATCGGGTGCCGGTGCGTCCTCGGCATCAAAGATGCCGATGATGTCCCCTTCGCAGAAATCAAGCGCATAGTTCATCGCCCGCGGCTTGGTGCGCGGCTGCCCGTCGGGCACGACGACGGCCCGCATCCAGGGCGGCAGATCGATCTGTGCAAGTGTTTGGCGGGTCAGGTCGTCTTCTTCCTCGAGCACGAGGATCACATCCAGGAGGCATTTGGGATAGGTCAGGCGTTGCAGACGCGCGATCAGGGCATGGGCGATCTCGGTCTCGCGAAACAGCGGCACCATGATCGACACCCTGGGCAGGGGTGCACCCGCGACCGGGCCGGAATTCGGCTGCGGTGGCTTGTCCTCCTGGCTGATGCGCGCAATGAAGGCCGCAAGTTTGAGGGAGATCGTGATCACCAGGGTCAATGCTGCCCAGAACGCGAAAATTGTGAAAACCATGAGCGGAAACGCGAAAGTCAGCGCGCAGACGAGGCCCAGAAGGCCCAGCGTCAGCCCCAGCCGGAGCCCGAGGCGCCCGCTCCATGTGCGGCAACTTTCGACCTCGGGCACGCGGGCCTGAGCGGTTTGTGTCAGGGCCGTGCGAAGGCGCCGCGCGATCTCGGACTGGACCTGCTTGCGCGGGGCTATGAGCATGCGCCCGGGTGGCGCCGCCGTGCTGGTGATAGGCCGGTGGGTCAAGGTGGCGGGCATCCCGTCGCGGTCGGTCACCGGCAGTGCCCCTGCGCGCAGCAGATCACCCGGAGAGGCAGCCGTGTCCCGCGTCGGCAGTCCGGCCATGTCGGCAGGCGACACGCAGCGCGTGGTCAGCCGCGCGGCATGGGCCTTGAGCAGCGTGTCCTCGTCGGTGAGCCCCTCGGCCAGAAGGATGCTTTCGAGCGGTGCATCGCAATGCTTTTGCACAAGCTGCACCAGAGCCATGTCCGAAGCCGAGATTACCCCGTTGCGCACCAGTTGCGCAGCGTAGCTTTCAGATGCCCCGAGTTTTTCCGCCGGCTTCCCGACCTGGCGCAGTTCCGAGATTCCCAATGGTTCCTCCTAGCCCGTCGCCCCCGTCAGGGAGAATGGGCAAGGAAGGTTAAGACTTCGTTCACAAGACCTTAACGAAGGGTTAACGCCGCCGTCAGCCGGCCATCGACGCCGCGAAACGCTCGAAAAGATAGAAACTGTCTTGCGGTCCCGGGCTGGCCTCGGGATGATGTTGTACGGAAAACACCGGCCTGTCGGTCATGCGAATTCCGCAGTTCGATCCGTCGAACAGCGAGACATGCGTTTCCTTCACCCCATCGGGCAACGTCTGGCTGTCCACGGCGAATCCGTGATTCATCGAGGTAATCTCGACCTTGCCGGTTTCCATATCCTTAACAGGGTGGTTCGCGCCGTGATGGCCATGGTTCATCTTGACGGTTCTGGCGCCAAGCGCCAGTGCCAGCATCTGATGGCCAAGGCAGATGCCGAACAGCGGCAGGCCCTTGTCGAGAACCCCTTTGATCATCGGCACGGCATATTCCCCGGTGGCCGCCGGGTCGCCGGGACCGTTCGAGAGGAACACGCCATCGGGCTCATGCGCAAGAACCTCTTGCGCGGTGGCGGTAGCGGGCAGGACCGTCACCTCGCAACCGGCACTGGCAAGGCAACGCAGAATGTTGCGCTTGGCCCCGTAGTCGATGGCCACCACCTTGTGACGGGCATTGGTCTGGCGGGTATACCCTTCGGGCCAGGCCCAGCGCATTTCATCCCAGCGATAGGATTGCGCACAGGTGACCCGACGCGCCAGATCGGTGCCTTCAAGGCCGGCAAAGCCGCGCGCCTTGGCGACCAGCGCGGCGGTGTCGAAATTCCCTTCGGGGTCATGAGCAAGAGCGACATGCGGCGCGCCCTGCTGGCGGATCGCACGGGTCAGGCGGCGCGTATCGACGCCGCCAATGGCAATGCGACCGCGCTTTGCGAGCCAGTCGGCCAGCGTCTCGGTGGCGCGCCAGTTGCTTGGCGTGGTGGGATCCCATTTGACGACCATGCCTTCGGCCACGGGATCGGCGGTTTCGTCATCCTCGGGATTGACGCCGACATTACCGATATGGGGAAAGGTGAAGGTTACCACCTGCCCCGCATAGGACGGGTCGGTCATGATTTCCTGATAGCCCGTCATCGCAGTGTTGAAACACAGCTCGGCGGTGGTTTCCCCGGTCGCGCCAAAGCCGCGCCCGAAGAAAAGCGTCCCGTCGGCAAGGGCCAGGCAGGCGGTCGGGCGGTCTGGGGTCGCGTGGGCCATGACGTGAGTCTCCGGATGCGGGCAAATTGGGGTATATCTATGAGCCTGCCCCGCAAGGGTCAAGGGACAAGATGGCCGCCCGCCACGCCAAGAAAACAAGGGGATTTCGTAGCGTCACCCGCGCTTGTCTCTGGTTATGGACTTCTGTATTGTCGCAGACTTCTGACATAGTACGGGATGGACCGGCATGAACTTGCGAGACCGGATCACGACGGCCCTCAAAGACGCGATGAAAGACAAGGACAAAGCGCGGCTTGCAACGCTGCGGCTGATCAATGCCGCGATCAAGGATCAGGACATTGCCCGGCGCGGTGCTGACGGGGAAGCCGGTGTCACCGATGCCGACATCCTTGCGATCCTTGCCAAGATGACCAAGCAGCGGCAGGAAAGCGTGCGCGCCTACGAGGAAGGCGGACGGCTGGATCTGGCCGAGCGCGAGGCGCAGGAGATCGCGGTGATCGAGGAATTCCTGCCACGCCAGCTGAGCGATAAGGAGGTCGAGGCCGCCGTCGATTCCGCCATCTCCGAGGTCGGCGCCAGTTCGGTGCGCGACATGGGCAAGATCATGGGCCGCCTCAAGGAACAATATGCCGGGCAGATGGATTTCGGCGCGGTCGGAGCGAAAGTGAAAGAACGGCTGGGCTGAGCCGGTCACTCAGACCGGACCGTGGCCCTGACCGTGGCCGGGATCAGGCGCGGCGGCGCAGCGCAAGGCGTCAACGACCTCGCCATAAAGCACCTTGCGTTCCTCTTCCGAGAGGAACGCGCCCAGTTCGACCTCGCGGCCCTTGCCGCGCAGCGTGATGTAATGGCCGACCGGTCCGCCGCTCACATGCATCTGCGGCTGAACCCAGTAGCTCAGGCATTCCCATTCCTGGCGCGCGCCCCCCGGATTGGTGCGCAACAGATGCACATTGTGGGGATCGATGCGCAGCTCCTCGCTCATCCTGGCATCGCGGTATGAACGCTCGAGCGCCCACCAGATCCCGGCCACCGCCAACAGCAGGAACGGCAACAGCCCCCATAGCACCACCGTACCCAGCAGCGGGTAAAGCGGAATGGTGATCATGACGAAGGTCACCAGGATGAATGCCGCGAAGCCCTTGCGCGACAAGGAGCGATGCGGCCAGAGCCGCAGATGCGTAACGGGTGCCGCGCCGGTGTCTTGGGTCCACTCATAGGGCATGAGGCTATTCTAGCGCGTCCGTCGGTGTTGAAAAGACGCCGCCGCCCGCGATCATGCGGGCGGCGGCGGAAATCTCTGGCGCGGAAAGCCTGTAAGCCGGATTCTGTCCAGGGGTTGCCCCCTTGGATGACCATTCCTCTGGATGCCGTGTTACCACGGCACCTCAAGCTGCCAACCCGGATCGCCGGGGCAAGGCGTCCCTGCGGGCGGTATCGGTTGCCCGACCGGACCCCGCATGCGATCCCTATTCGGCATTGCTCCCGGTGGGGCTTGCCATGCCGGGGCTGTTACCAGCCCCGCGGTGGGCTCTTACCCCACCGTTTCACCCTTACCGCGACGTGCGCGGCGGTCTGTTCTCTGTGGCGCTTTCCCTCGGGTTGCCCCGGCCGGGCGTTACCCGGCACCGTTGCCTTGTGGAGTCCGGACTTTCCTCGGAGGGCAAACCCCCGCGGTCATCCGGCTTTCCGCGCAGATGTCATCTAGGCGCCGTGGCGGGCGCGGTCAACGGGGAAGCGCGCGGCAAGGTCGGTCATCAGCGCGCGGTCGGTGTCGTCGAGCGCGCCCGAAGCCCATGGGCGGAACCGCTGGCGAAAAGCCGAGAGGATCGGCGCGCTGTCATCCGTATCGCCCTCTGCCAGGGGATAACCAAAGCGACGCGCCGCATCGAGGAAATCCCCTGCGGGCGCGCCGGGGTGAGGCCATATGCTGAGCCCCTCTAGGGCAAGGCGCCGCCAGTCGAAGCGCCGCCCCGGATCGGATTTGCGCATCGGGGCCAGGTCGGAATGGGCGATGACGCGTTCGGGGCGAATATGAAGGCGAGCCATGATCCCGCGCATCAGGTGCCCGAGCGTGGCCATCTGAGGCTCGGGAAAGGGATGGGCCCCGGTATTGACCAGTTCGATCCCGATCGAGCGGGAGTTCACGTCGCTGACATCGCCCCACTTGCCGGCCCCGGCATGCCAGGCGCGCATGTCCTCTTCGACCAACTGCCGGATTCGCCCGTTTTCGCAGATAAGGTAATGCGCCGAGACCTCGGCCTCAGGGTCGCAGAGCCGTTCGAGCGCGGAGTCCGCACTATCCATGCCGGTATAATGCAGCACGATCATGTCAGGCTGTGCGCCGTCGCGGCGCGGCCCGAAATTGGGCGACGGGTGCCGGATCAGCCTGGCCGGATCAGCCACCGACAGCCTTGCGGAACGGGCGCGGATCCCAGCCGCAGGCATAGCCGTCGCCATCGGGATCGAGGCCCAGACGGTCCCGCTGCGGCCCGCCCCTGGCCAGAAAGTCGATCTGCGCCTGGTCGGGCGAGGCGTAGGCCGCGCAATTGCGACGGAACTTGGCCTCCTGGTTGATGCCGACGCGCTTGTGGACGCGAGTGCCGACGGGATGCGTGGTGCTCAGGGCATATTGCACCACGTTAGGCCCGGTATCGCCACTGCGCGACGGCAGCGCCTCGGGTTCGATCACCTGATAGCGTGCGCGGTTCTGGGCGATCAGCGCGGCATCGGATTCGATCGATCGCTCGGCGCTGACCGCATCGAAATTCGTCTCGCCCGAGATACCGCCCGAATTGGTGACTGTCCGCGGCTGCGGGTTGCCTGGATCGGCATGGACCACCGGCTCGCCGGAATTGGCGGCGCGTTCGCGCAGGGCGGCCTGTGTCTCGGCGGCGATGTCTGCCGCATCGCCTTGCGACGGTGCGCCGTTCGGGCCGAGCGTCTCGCTCGAGACCGCGTCGGGTGCAGGCAAAGCGTTACCGGCCAGTTCCGCATCGCGTGCCTGGCGCTGCGCCTCGAATTCATTGTAGTCGCCAAAGCCCACGCCAGCGCCGCTGTCGGGAACAGCGGGCGCACAGGCGGTCAGGGCCGCAAGGCCTGCTGCACAAATAAGGAAACGCATCTGTTCATGTCCTGCCATCAAAGGTCTTGACGACCTTCTACCACCATTTCTCGGGCTTCGCCACAAAGCCCGCAGCCTGCTCCAGTGCATATCCTGTATTCAGCAGATCACCCTCGTCCCAGGGACGGCCGATCAGTTGCAGCCCGAGCGGCAGCCCCTGCTTGTCCAGCCCCGCAGGGACCGAGATGCCGGGTAGCCCGGCAAGGTTCACCGTGACCGTGAACACATCGTTGAGATACATCTGCACCGGATCGGCGTTCGCCATCTCGCCCAGCCCGAAAGCGGCCGAGGGCGTCGCGGGTGTCAGGATGGCATCGACCCCGGCGTCGAAAACCTGTTCGAAGTCGCGCTTGATCAGGGTGCGGACCTTGCGGGCGCGGTTGTAATAGGCGTCATAAAAGCCCGCCG
The DNA here is from genome assembly GCF_026891095.1 of Roseovarius salincola. Classification (GTDB taxonomy): domain Bacteria; phylum Pseudomonadota; class Alphaproteobacteria; order Rhodobacterales; family Rhodobacteraceae; genus Roseovarius; species Roseovarius salincola. The sequence goes on along the minus strand of NZ_JAPTNL010000009.1, from coordinate 61,406 downwards.
ACAACACGTAGGTGCCGACCATCACGCGGCGCTTCACCTCGTCACCGAAGCCTTCGGCTCGGGTCTTTTCATACATTTCGGTGATGCCGTCGCCCTGTTCCAGCCGCGCGCGGTGACCATAGCGCACCCCGTCATAGCGCGCCAGGTTCGAGGAGGCCTCGGCGGGGGCGATGACGTAATAGGCGGGCAGCGCGTATTTGGTATGGGGCAGCGAAATATCGCGGATCTCGGCACCCGCATCCTTGAGCATCGCCGTGCCGTCGGCCCAGAGGGTCTCGATTTCGTCCGGCATGCCATCCATGCGATACTCGCGCGGGATGCCGATCACCTTGCCCTTGATATCGCCGTTCAGAAGTGCCTCGAAATCCGGCACCGGAATATCGGCGCTGGTGGAATCCTTCGGATCATGACCGCACATGGCTTCCAGCATGATCGCGCAGTCGCGCACCGTGCGGGCCATAGGCCCGGCCTGATCAAGCGAACTGGCGAAAGCGACGATCCCCCAGCGCGAGCAGCGCCCATAGGTGGGCTTGATACCGGTGATGCCGGTGAAGGCCGCGGGCTGGCGGATCGAGCCGCCGGTATCCGTGCCCGTCGCGCCAAGGCAGAGATCGGCCGCAACAGCCGCAGCCGAACCACCCGAGGACCCGCCCGGCGTCAATTGCCGATCGTCCACCTTCCAGGGATTCACCACGTCGCCATAGACCGAGGTCTCGTTGCTGGACCCCATGGCGAATTCGTCCATGTTGAGCTTGCCCAGCATGACCGCGCCCGCATCGAAAAGATTCTGCGTGACGGTGGATTCATATTCCGGGCGAAACCCTTCGAGGATGCCGCTGGCCGCCTGGCTGGGCACGCCCCTGGTGCAGAACAGGTCCTTGATGCCGAGCGGGATGCCGCACAGGTCCGGCGCATCGCCCGCCTTGATCCGCGTATCGGCGGCGGCGGCCTGTTCGCGCGCGATGTCCGAGGTGTCATGCACAAAGGCATTGAGCGCCCCGGCGCCTTCGATCTGCGTCAGGCAGGCCTCGGTCAACTCGGCACTGGTTACATCACCCTTGCGCAGGGCGTCGCGGGCCTCGGCGATGGTCAGCTTGTTCAGATCGGTCATCATTCAACCACCTTCGGCACGGCAAAGAACCCTTCACGCGCATCGGGCGCGTTCGACAGGACCCGGTCGGTCATCCCGCCTTCGGTCACGACATCCTCGCGCCGCTTGAGGCGCATCGGCGTGACGCTCGTCATCGGTTCGATGCCTTCGACATCGACCTCGTTGAGTTGCTCGATGAAGCCGAGAATATCGTTGAATTCCTGCGCCAGCGCCGACAACGCGTCATCCTCGACGCGAATGCGGGCCAGCTTGGCTACCTTGGCGGCGGTGTCCTTGTCGATCGACATGCATCAATCTCCGTGTTCCAGTCGCTACCGCGTTTAGCGCCGGGGCTCGGGCGGTGCAAGCATATGGCGGCGGTAAAGCTCGATCATCCAGCCCAGCATCAGCGCATTGAGCAAATGCCAGCCGAAATGCGTTCCCATCGGGATCAGCGCGCAGGAGAGGCCGTCAATGCTGCGCATGGTCAGCGAGGCCACCAGCAGCCCAGATCCCAGCAGAAGATTGCGCGCGGTCTGTGGCGCGCGCCCGCGCAGCGCCAGCCCATAGCCCGCGATCAGCAGCGGCAGCGGCAGATACCCCGCCGAGGCTCCGGCCACGGGAATGAGCGCCAGGAGCGGCACCAGCGCCGCCGACAGCGCCACCGCGACCACAGTGCCAAACAGCGCGGCCACCCGCCCCATCCGCCAGAATCCGCGATTGGCCGCGTAGATATAGATCAGCACGAAGCAGAGGATCGGCACCACATCCGCCATCGCCGCCCAGGCCTGCGCATGGGTGTGAAACAGGAACGACCCCACTCCGATCGCCGCCAGCACCCCCACCAGCAGCCGCGCCAGCGGCAGCCGCGCATCGTCCAGGCGGCGCCACATCACGAATGCCGCCAGCATGAAAGCCGCGTTGGTGACGGCATTCACCGGCTCGGCCCAGTACCCGGCGTCAAGCCGCTCGCAATAGGCATCAATCGGGCGTGTCCAGTCCACGGGGCTTTTCTCCTGCGATCGGGTTGATACTGTGAAGGGGAAACATAGGGAGATGACAATGAAAATCACGTGGCTTGGACATTCATCCTTCCGGATTGAGATTGGCGGGCTGGTCCTGTTGGTCGATCCCTGGCTGACCGGCAACCCCATGCTGGAGCCAGATCAGCACAAGGCCGCCACGCAGGGCGCGACACATATTCTTCTGACCCATGCCCATTTCGATCATGCGGGCGACCTGCCGAAGCTGGCGCAGGACCTGGGGGTTCCGGTGGTCGGACAGTTCGACCTGATGTCGCATTGGGAGGAACATGAGGGCATCGAGACCGTCGGCTTCAACAAGGGTGGCACGGTGGATCTCGATGGCGTCATGGTGACGATGGTGCATGCGGTGCATTCCACCTCGATCGGAACCGAAAACGGGCCGCATGTGACCGGGACCGAATGCGGCTACATGATCGCGGGGGAAGGCCATACGATCTATGTCTCGGGCGACACCGACGTGATGGCCGACATGAAGATATTCAATGACCTTCACGCCCCAGATATCGGCATTCTATGTGCGGGCGGCCATTTCACCATGGACATGAAACGCGCGGCCTATGCAGCCAAAAGTTTCTTTGATTTCAAGACGGTCATTCCCTGCCACTACAAGACCTTCCCGATCCTCGAGCAATCTGCAGAGGCGCTGATCGCTGCCCTTCCGGGCGTCGATGTGATCGAGCCCGAGGTCATGACGGCGATCGAGATCTAGGGCGCGCGGCGCTCCTGGAAGAACCGCTTCAGGAGGGCCTCGGATTCGGCGGCGGCGATGCCGTCATAAATCTCGGGAACATGGTGGCATTGCGAATGCGTGAAGACCCGCGCGCCATGCGCCAGCCCGCCGGATTTGGGATCGGAGGCCCCGTAGTAAAGCCGCGCGATACGGGCGGCGGCGATGGCGGTGGCGCACATCGCGCAGGGCTCGAGCGTGACGTAAAGCGCATGGCCCGGCAGGCGCTCGCTGCCGGCGGCCGCACAGGCCTCGCGGATCGCCAGGATCTCGGCATGGGCGGTGGGATCGCTCAATTCGCGCGTGCGGTTACCGGCCCGCGCCACCACATGCCCGGCAGCGTCGATCAGCACGGCGCCGACCGGCACCTCGCCCCGCCCTGCCGCCTGTCGCGCCTCGTCAAGCGCTGCGTCCATATGGCTGTTGAATGTCATGACGACCCCTCTTGCCGCGCACTCGGCGCTTTCGCAAGCCCCCGCTTTGCGCTAAGCCCTGCGCCATGAACACCACTCCACATAAGGGCGACCGGATCGCCAAGGTCATCGCGCGGGCCGGGCTGGCCAGCCGGCGCGAGGCGGAGCGGATGATCGAGGCGGGGCGCGTTGCGGTCAATGGCAAGGTGATCGACCGGGCCGCGCTCAATGTCACGCCCGCGGACCGGATCAGCGTCGACGGGCGCGACCTCAAGGCGCCCGAACCGGCGCGGCTCTGGCTCTATCACAAGCCCTCGGGCCTCGTGACCACCACCAGCGACGAACAGGGACGCCCGACGATCTTCGACGAGCTGCCCGAGGACCTGCCGCGGGTGATGAGCGTCGGGCGGCTCGACATCACCTCCGAAGGGCTGTTGCTGCTGACCAATGACGGCGCCATCAAGCGCAAGCTGGAGCTGCCCTCGACCGGCTGGCTGCGCCGCTACCGGGTGCGCATCAAGGGCCGCCCGACCGATGCGACCTTCGCGCCGCTTCGCCAAGGGCTTGAAATCGAAGGCGAAAAATTCCAACCCATGATCGTCTCGCTGGATCGCCAGCAAGGCGCGAACGCCTGGGCCACGGTCGGTATCCGCGAGGGGCGCAACCGCGAGGTGCGCCGCGCGATGGAAGCGGTAGGGCTGACGGTGAACCGGCTGATCCGCATCTCCTACGGGCCGTTCCAGCTGGGCAACCTCAAACCCGGCGCGGTCGAGGAAATCCGGCCCCGCATCCTGCGCGAACAACTGGGCATGGAAGAGCAGACAGAGGCGGCGAAACCCGGCAAACCGGCGCGGCCCGGCAAATCTGGCAAACCCAAACCGACGCTGAAACGCACACGGCGCCGGAACTGACGGCGAATCACCCGCAAGCCACTGATTAACAACCAAAAACACCGACCTGCATCGCATCGGGGTCACGTCGGTATCGCGTCGGTGCGCCCCACCGAAACCCCGCGCCTTAACGGGGCGCGCGCCTGATAAAGGTACAAAAGCCGCGCCGTTTCGTACCAAATTCCCGCGCCTTCTTCTGTTCGGAAATATCCCGGGGGAGTCGCGCATTGCGCGACGGGGGCAGCGCCCCCGCCCTGTGCCGCCCTAGCCGCCCGCGCCACGCCAGCTCTTGCGATAGGCGCGCGGCGACATGCCGAAACGCTTGCGGAAACGCGCGGCCATCTGCGAGGTGCTGTTGAACCCGGTGGCGGCGGCGATCTCGGCCACGCCGAGCTCGGTCTCGTTCAAGAGCGCATGCGCGCGCGATATGCGCAGGTCCATGTAGAACTGCGCCGGGGTGATGCCGACATGCGCGCCGAACAGCCGTTCAAGCTGGCGGCGCGAGATGCCGACGCGCGCCGCCAGGTCCGAAATCTCGAGCGGCGACTCGAGCGTCTCGTTCATCAGCCGCATTGCCGCGATCAGGTGGGGATTGCGGCTGCCAAGCGCAAAGGAATAGGCCGATCTCTGCCGGCTGTGTTGAAGGTTCGAGCGAAAATGCAGGCACATGTCGGCGACCATCGTGGCGAGGTCCGCGCCGTGGTCGCGCTCGATGAGGTCGAGCATCATGTCGGTGGCCGCGCTGCCACCGCCGCAGGTGATCAGGCCGCGGTCGTTTTCATAAAGCGCGCCGGTCGGTTCCAGCCCGAAATAGCGCTCGACGAAAGCGGGCTGGTTTTCCCAGTGCAGGGTGAATCGGCGCCCTTCCAGCAGGCCCGCCTCGGCCAGCGCGAAAGCGCCGGTGCAGATTCCGCCGACCCGCGCCCCGAAAGCGCGCTGTCGCCGCGCCCATTGGGTGACGCGGGGCGAGAGCGTATCGGCGGGTTCGATCCCCGCGCAGACAAAGGCCAGTGCCTCGCGCGGGATGTCGGCAAGCCCGCCGTCGGGTGTGATGTTCACCCCGCACGAACAGACCACGGGCGCGCCGTCCTCGGTCATCACGAACCAGCGATAGAGCGCGCGCCCCGCCACCTGGTTGGCGACCCTCAGGGGTTCGAGCGCCGAGGTGAAGGCCAGGAGCGTCAGTTTGGGCAGCAACAGGAAATGCACGTCCCGTGGCGGTCCGTCATAAGCCACCTGAAAGCTGGCGGCGCCGCGTGGTACGAAAATGCGCGTCGTCATGCGCCCGTCATAGCACCAAGCCGGTCCGGCGGTAAGGCTGTGCGCTCTGCTTGATGGTCCTTCCCGTGCGGTGGCGGGTCGGCCGCGCGATCTGGCGGCAAGGGGACCATCTTCCCCCTAGAATGCTTGGCCCGCATCGCCTAAGTTCAAACTGTCTTTTGGGGGTAAGCGTGCCTATGTCCGATACCGGTTTGCAAAAACTGGCCTTCTTCCTGCTGGTCCTGCTGATCCTCTATGTCTCGTTGACGGGGGGCGGCTGATGGCGCAGCGCTATGGCGGGAAGTTCAGCCCCGAACCGCCATCGTCAGGAACGGGCGATGGCAGTTTCAGGGGCGCGCGGCGCACCCGCGCGGGCGGGCGCGTGAACCTTCTGTTCCTGGCGCCGCTGCCGCTGATCTGGGCGGCGTTCACCGCCGGTCCGGTGGGGTTGGCGCTCAATCTTGGCGCGCTCGGCATCCTGCTGCTGGCGGCGTGGCTCACGCGCGAGGGTATCCTGGCCCAGGAAGCCTATGAGGGGCGCAAGATCGCCCGCCGTCCCGGATTTCCGCGCAAGATCGCCGCATCGGCACTGACCGGGCTGGGGCTGGCCCTGGCCGGGTTCGCGAGCGGCGGCGGGATTGTCGCGCCGCTCATCTATGCGGTGCTGGGCGCGGTGCTGCATTCCTTTGCCTTCGGGCTTGATCCCATAAAGGACAAGGGGATGGAGGGAGTGGATCTGTTCCAGACCGATCGCGTGGCGCGCGCCGTGGACGAGGCCGAAAAGCATCTTGCGGTCATGACCGAGGCGATCAGGCACGCCGGAGACCGGCAGCTGGAAGCACGGGTCGAGCAGTTTGCCGCCACCGCCCGCAAGCTATTTCGCACGGTCGAGGAAGACCCGCGCGATCTGACGGCGGCGCGCAAGTACCTGTCGGTCTACCTGATGGGCGCGCGCGACGCGACGGTGAAATTCGCCGATATCAGCGCGCGCGACCGCGACAGCAGGGCGAAGGCCGATTACACGGCGCTGCTTGACGATCTGGAGGGCAATTTCGCCGCCCGCACCGAAGCACTTCTGCGCGACGACCGGGTCGATCTCGATATCGAGATCGAGGTTCTGCGCGCGCGCCTGCAACGCGAGGGCATCCGCCCGTCCACAACAAGTGAGTAAGGGGACCACCATGTCAGATACCACCCGTCAGAAAGCCGAGGCCGCGCTGGCCGAGGTCGAGCAAGTGAGCCGCACGATCCTGCCCGAACCCGCGAAGGCCGACGAGGTCGTGACACTGGACAAGGCCGATGACGCGATCGGCGGCGAGATCCGCCGCCGCATGGACGAGATCGACATGGGCGACACCAATTCGATCGTGGCCTTCGGGTCGGGCGCGCAGGCCGAATTGCAGAACATCAGCCAGGCCATGCTGAATGGCGTGCGCAACAAGGATGTCGGCCCGGCGGGCGACAGCCTGCGCGGGATCGTCACCACGATCCGCGGCTTTTCGGTCAGTGAGCTGGATGTGCGCCGCCAGCGCAGCTGGTGGGAAAAACTGATCGGGCGCGCCGCGCCTTTCGCCAAGTTCACCGCCCGTTTCGAGACGGTGCAGGCGCAGATCGACAAGGTGACAGACGATCTGCTGCATCACGAGCACAGCCTGCTCAAGGACATCAAGTCGCTTGACCTGCTTTATGAAAAGACGCTGCAATTCTATGATGAGCTGGCACTTTACATCGCCGCGGGCGAGGAGAAGCTGCGCGAGCTCGACAACAGCACCATTCCCGCCAAGGAGGCGGAAATGCAGGCTGCCCCCGAGGCCGATCAGGTGATCCGCGCGCAGGAATTGCGCGATCTGCGCGCCGCGCGCGACGATCTGGAACGCCGGGTGCATGACCTCAAGCTGACGCGCCAGGTGACGATGCAGTCGCTGCCCTCGATCCGGCTGGTACAGGAAAACGACAAGAGCCTGGTGACCAAGATCAACTCGACGCTGGTCAATACCGTGCCGCTGTGGGAAACCCAGCTGGCGCAGGCGGTCACGATCCAGCGTTCCTCGGAGGCGGCGGCGGCGGTGCGCGACGCCAATGACCTGACCAATGACCTGCTGACAGCCAATGCGGCCAATCTGCGCGAGAGCAACAAGATGATCCGCGAGGAAATGGAACGCGGGGTGTTCGACATCGAGGCCATCAAGAAGGCCAATGCCGACCTTGTCGGGACGATCGAGGAAAGCCTTCAGATCGCCGACGAGGGCAAGGCGCGGCGCGCCGCGGCCGAAGAGGATCTCAAGAAGATGGAGGCCGATCTGCGCGACACGCTGGCCTCGGCCAAGGCCCGGCGTGACGGCGTGGGCGACAATGCCGGCACCGCCGTGCCGCAAAGCTGAGGGTAAACGTGCGCTGGACGGGACTGACAAAGGGTGTGGCAGGAGGGCTGGCGGCGCTGGCTCTCGCCGCATGCGATCTGCCCGGCGGCGCGCCCGCCCCGAGGCCCGCCGAGCGCCCGCCCGGTCTTGCCCCGCAAGATCCGGCGCCCGCGCCCGGCCCCTCGGATGCCAGCCGTGCCTTGCAGCGATATTACGCGGCCGTGCAGGCGGATCTGCTCTCGCAGGGGCTTTTGCGCACCGATGGCGGGGGACCCGACACGCCCTATACGGACAATACGCTGATGCGCAATTTCGAGCGGATCGCGTTCTATGACGAATACGAGCGCGACGCGGGGCTGAAACGCTCGGACGGCGAGGCGGTGGGGCTGCGCAAATGGACGCGCCCGGTGCGCATGTCGGTCGAGTTCGGCGACTCCGTGCCCGAGGATCAGCGCGCGGTCGATGAGGGCATGGTGCGCGATTACGCCGCGCGGCTGGGGCGGATCACCGGGCATCCGGTGTCGGTGGTGCGCGGCAATCCCAATTTCCACGTGCTCTACATGGGCGAGGACGACCGCGATCAGGCAGTGGCGCGCATCAAGGAGGTGGTGCCCAATGTGAGCCCCTCGACGCTGCGCCTGTTTCGCACGCTGCCGCGCACGATCCATTGCCTTGTCATCGCCTTTTCGGAATCGCAGAACGAAAACAGCTACGGGCGCGCCATTGCCTTCATCCGCGCCGAGCATCCCGAGCTGATGCGTCGCTCCTGCGTGCATGAGGAACTGGCGCAGGGGCTGGGGCTGGCCAATGACAGCCCCTATGCGCGCCCCTCGATCTTCAACGATGACGACGAATTCGCGCTGCTGACCACGCATGACGAGATCCTGTTGCGGCTTCTCTATCACCCCGACCTGACCCCCGGCATGACACCCGATCAGGCCCGTCCCATCGTCGCGCGCATCCTGGCGCGGCGCGACGGGCCGGTCTGACGGAATAGGAGACCTGAACCATGGGCATTTTCGACTTTCTGACCGGCGAGTTCATCGATGTCATCCACTGGACCGACGACAGCCGGGACACGATGGTCTGGCGCTTCGAGCGCGAGGGCCACGAGATCAAATACGGCGCCAAGCTGACCGTGCGCGAGGGCCAGGCGGCGGTGTTCATCCACGAGGGCCAGCTGGCCGATGTGTTCACCCCCGGCCTTTACATGCTGGAAACCAACAACATGCCGGTGCTGACCACGCTCAACCACTGGGATCACGGCTTCCGCTCGCCGTTCAAGTCCGAGATATATTTCGTCAACACCACCCGCTTCAGCAACCTGAAATGGGGCACCAAGAACCCGGTCATGCTGCGCGACCCGGAATTCGGCCCGACCCGTCTGCGCGCCTTTGGCACCTATACGGTCAGGGTCGCGGATCCGGCACGGTTCCTTGCCGAAATCGTCGGCACTGACGGCGAATTCACCATGGACGAGATCAGCTATCAGATCCGCAACATCATCGTGCAGGCGTTTTCGCGGATCATCGCGGGCGCGGGCATCCCGGTGCTGGACATGGCCGCCAACACGGCCGATCTGGGCAAGCTGGTGGCGTCCGAGATTTCAGTGGTGGTCGCGGAATACGGGCTGACCATCCCGGAATTCTATATCGAGAATATCTCACTGCCCCCCGCCGTCGAGGCGGCGCTGGACAAGCGCACCTCGATGGGGCTGGCGGGCGATCTGGGCAAGTTCACCCAGTATTCCGCCGCCGAGGCGATGACTGCCGCGTCAAAGAACCCTTCGGGGGGTGCCGGGATCGGCGCCGGGCTTGGCATGGGAATGGGCATGGCGATGGCGCAGCAGCTGCATCCGCAAGGCCCCCGGGGCACGGCCCCCGCATCCAGCGAGGCCGCAGCACCCCCGCCACCGCCACCCGTCGAGCATGTCTGGCACATCGCCGAGAAGGGCGAGACCCATGGCCCCTATTCCAGGGCCGCGATGGGGCGCATGGCCGCCGATGGCACGCTGAGCCGCACCGCGCATGTATGGACCGCCGGGCAGGATGGGTGGCAGCGGGCCGAGGACGTGGCCGAACTGGCGCAGCTGTTCACCGTTCTGCCCCCGCCCCCGCCCGAGGATTGATGGTGCGAACAGAGGCGCGCCATCATGCGCGCGCCCTGCTCCGCCCGATCCCGAGGCGACCGATTTTCATGCATTCCTGACGGCCGGTTCATGCCCCTTTCCGACGCAGCATCCCCGATCGAAGAGCACCGCTTTCCCTGCGATCAATGCGGGGCGGATTACCGGTTCGATCCGGGTTCGGGGCGGCTGGTCTGCGACCATTGCGGCCATAGCGAAGAGGCGGCGCAGCCCGGCCCCTGGGAAAGCACCATCCGCGAACTGGATTTCCGCCAGGCGCTGAACAGCCAGCTTCCGGGCGACGAGATCGAGGAGACCCGCGTCACCAGCTGCACCAATTGCGGCGCGCAGGTGGAGTTCGACGAGACCATCCACGCCGCCGAATGCCCGTTCTGCGCAACACCCCTGGTGACGGATACCGGCACGCATCGCCATATCAAGCCGCGCGGGCTGTTGCCCTTTGCACTGGATGAAGAGGCGGCACGCGGGGCGATGAACGACTGGCTGGGGCGGCTGTGGTTCGCGCCGGGCGGCTTGCAGGACTATGCCCGCAAGGGGCGCAGGATGCAGGGTATCTATGTGCCCTACTGGACCTTTGACGCCGACACGAAGTCGGCCTATCGCGGCGAGCGCGGCACGGTCTATTACGAAAGTCGTACGGTCATGCGCAACGGCAAGCGCGAGACGGTGCGTGTCGCCAAGGTACGTTGGCGGCCGGTCTCGGGACGGGTGGCACGGTTCTTTGACGATGTGCTGGTGCTGGCCTCGCGCAGCCTGCCCAAGAGGTTCACAGACGGGCTGGAGCCCTGGGACCTGTCGGCGCTGGAACCCTATGCGCCGCAATATCTGGCGGGTTTTCGCGCCGAGGGCTATGCGGTGGAACTGGAGGAAGGGTTCACCGAGGCGCGCCAGATCATGGACCGGGCGATCGCGCGCGATGTGCGTTTCGATATCGGCGGCGATCGCCAGCGCATCCATGACATCCGGACGCAGATCAGCGACGTCACCTTCAAGCATGTTTTGCTGCCGGTCTGGCTGGCGGCCTATAAGTACCGCGGCGAGACCTATCGTTTCGTCGTCAACGGGCGCACCGGGCGGGTGCAGGGCGAGCGGCCCTGGTCGGCATGGAAAATCGCGCTGGCGGTGATCGCGGGGCTGTTGGTGGCAGGCGCCGTCGGCTATGTGGTCGCCATGGAACAGGGGGCGCTGTGATGAGCGAGGCCTATGATGCACTGGACGGGCTTTTGCGGGCGCGCCATTCCTGCCGCGCCTTCAAGCCCGGGCAACTGCCCGAGGACACCATTGCGCGCATCGTCTCGGCGGCCGCGCAGACGCCGTCGTGGTGCAATGCGCAGCCATGGCAGGTGACGGTGACACGCGGCGCAGCGACAGAGAGGTTTCGCGCGGCGCTGATAAAGGCGGCGGCGTCTGACACGCCCTGCCCCGATTTGCCCTGGCCCGAGGGCTTTCCGGGTGTCTATGGCGAGCGGCGGCGCGCCTGCGGCTATCAGCTTTACGAGGCGGTCGGCATCGCGCGCGACGACCGCGCGGCGCGGGCCGAGCAATCCATGCTGAATTTCCACCTGTTCGGCGCGCCGCATGTGGCCATCGTGCATTCGGAGTCCGCACTTGGGGCTTACGGGGCGATGGATACCGGCGGGTTCGTCAGCAACTTCATGCTCGCGGCAAAGGCGCTTGGGGTGGACACGATCGCGCAGGCCTCGGTTGCGGGTCATGCGCCGATGATCCGGGCGCATTTCGGCCTGCCCGAAAACCGGATGATCCTGTGCGCGATTTCCTTCGGGATCGGCGACGCGGACCAACCGGTGAACAGCTTTCGCACCGCGCGGGCCGATCTATCGGAGATCCTCGACCCGCGCGACTGATTGGCCGTTCAGCCCTTGTTGATGGCGATCTTGCGCGCCGTGCTTTCATCGGGACCGCGTTTGGGCACCGAGAGGGACAGCACGCCGTCCTTGAGGCTGGCCGAGACCGACTCGGCATCGGCATCGGCGGGCAGGCGGAAAGTGCGGCTGAAGGCGCCGTATTGGCGTTCGGAGAAGAACCAGGTATCGCCCTTTTCCTCGCGTTCCTGGGATTTCTCGCCGCGCACCGTCACCACCCCGTCATGCACCGAGATGTCGATATCGTCCTCGGTGACGCCCGGCAGTTCCATGGTGATGCGATAATTGGCGTCATCGGCCGAGGCATCCGAGGCGGGCGAGAGCCAGTCGGCGACGCGCTGCCCGAGATGGCGGAAGGGTTCGTAAAACGAAGGCCACAAATTTGAGGATTGGGATTTTTCAACCATATCGGCAACTCCTTTGGTCAAAATGCAAGATGCAGTCTCGCGCGATCCGGGCGCGCGCGCCTTGATGCGCATCAAGGCGATGCTTGCATCATGGCGCGGTTTTGCGCATTGCAAAGGCGGGCAATGCAAGACGGGATATAGGCGATGCGCGCAGTCCTGCAACGGGTGAGCGAGGCCAGGGTCAGCGTCGCGGGCGAGGTGATCGGGCGGACGGGTCCGGGCCTGATGGTGCTGGTCTGCGCCATGCAGGGCGACAGCGAGGCCGAGGCCGACCGGCTGGCCGCGCGTATCGCCAAGCTGCGCATCTTCAAGGACGATGCGGGCAGGATGAACCGATCGCTGCGCGACACGGGCGGCGGAGCGCTGGTGGTGAGCCAGTTCACGCTGGCGGCCGATACCAGCCGCGGCAACCGCCCCGGTTTTTCAAGCGCCGCACCGCCCGAGGAGGGCAAGCGCCTTTATGAGCATTTCGCCGCCGCGCTGGCGGCTGAGGGTGTGGCGGTGGAGACCGGCGCCTTCGGGGCCGATATGCAGGTGGACCTGACCAATGACGGGCCGGTGACGATCTGGATCGAGAGCTGAGCGAGGGGGTCAGCGCAAGAGGTCATCCTCGAAGGGGAAATGCGACAGCAGTTCGATCCCCTTGTCGGTCACCAGCACCTGCTGTTCGAGCTTCACGCCCTCGCGCCCGCCTTCCGCGCCGATATAGCTTTCGACGCAGAGGGTCATGCCGGGCAGGATTTCGCCGTCATAGCCCGCATCGGGAAAATCGCCGCGATGGTAGAGATAGGGATACTCCCCGGTCATGCCGCAGCCATGGGCGCTGAGGTAATAGCGGTTGGCGTGATAGCGCGCGGGGATGTCCCAGGCGGCCTCGGCATAGTCGCGAAATGACATGTGGGGGCGCAGGATATCCATGTTGTGATGCACCTGCTCATGCGCGATCCTGTAAAGCTCGCGCTGCAAGGGGGTGGGCGCACCGGGGCCGGAATGGAAGCTGCGCGAGAAATCGGCGTAATAGCCGTGACAGCCCACCACATCGGTATCGAGAGCGATCAGTTCGTTGGGGCCGATCACATTGTCCGAGGTTTCCTGAAACCAGGGATTCGTGCGCGCGCCCGCATTGAGCAGCCGGGTTTCGACGTAATCGCCGTTCTGGGCGATCACCGACTGGTGAAGCACCGACCAGAGCTGCGCCTCGGTGAGGCCGGGGCGGATGGCGTCGCGCAGGCGGGCGACACCGATCTCGGTGGCGCGCAGCGAGGCGATGACGCATTTCATTTCCTCGTCGGACTTGATCGCGCGGGCCATTTCAACGGGTTCCTGCGCATCGACGATGCGCAGCCCCTGCCCCTGAAGCGCGATGGCGCTGCCCGCATTGAGGCGTTCAAGCCCCACTGTCGCGCCGCTGCCCACGAGTTCATGAATGAGATCGGCCATTTCCGCGGCCCATGCCTGTTCGCGCGCGGCGATATGTGGGCCTGCGGCGACGAAGCTGGCGGTGCGGGCGGGGCGCACCTCGTCAATCGTTTCAAAGCCTTCGGCCAGATGAAGGCAGCCGGTGAACTCGAACAGGATCGCGCGCGATTGCGTCAGCAGCAGGTAGCGCGAGGGCGCGTTACGCATGGAGAACACCTGCATGTTGCGGGTGCCGGTTGCGTAGCGGATGTTGACCGGGTCCGAGAGAATCACCGCATCGACCCCGCGCGCGGCCATTTCAAGGCGCACCCGGCCCTGCCGGTAAAGGCGCACGGCGGCAAGGTCGATGCCCTCGTCCTCGGGTGCGCGGTCCAGCTGGGCCAGGCCCGCAAGGTCGCCGCGTTCGGCATGCCAGTCGAATTCGGCCATCGGTCGCGCCCTTTGTGGTTCCGTTCCGAATGTCTTGCAGATTCCGCAGTCAGCGGAAAGATCGGAAATGCCGCGCGCTCAGGGCTCGTGCATCGCCTCGCGCGATTTGAAGAGCGGCTTGAGCAGATATTGCAGCACGGTCTTTTCGCCAGTGTGCAATTCGACCTGCGCCTGCATGCCGGGGCGCAGCTCGATCGCGGACTGGCGCGGCGTCAGCGCCGACATATCCAGCTTGACCGTCACCTTGTAATGAGGGTCGCCATCGGGGTCGCGGGCGTTTTCATCCTTGAAGGTATCCGCCGAGATCACCTCGACCTGGCCCTTCAGGGTGCCGTGGATGGTGTAATCATAGGCACTGAGCTTGACCGTCGCGGCCTGACCGGGGCGGATATTGGCGATGTTCTGTGGCGCGACGCGGGCCTCGACCAGAAGTTCCTCGTCAAGGGGGATGATTTCCATGATCTGTTCGCCGGGACGCACCACGCCGCCGATGGTGGTGACGTTGAGATTGTTCACGATGCCGCGCATCGGGCTGGACAGCACGGTGCGATCCAGCTGGTCGCGGCTGGCGGAGAGGTTCTGGCGCAGGGTGGCCAGTTCCTTGAGCGTGTCGGAATATTCCTGCGCGCGCTCCAGTTCGGTTTGCGTGACGATCTCGTCATAGCGTTTCTGCGCGTCAGCGTGATCCTTGCGCGCGCGCGTCACCTCGATCAGCGCGACGACATTCTTTGCAAGCAGATCCTCGAGCAGACGGCGTTCCTCGGCGGCCTGTGCCAGCACCTTGCGGGCGCCTTCGCTGCGTTTGACGAAATCCTCCTGACGGGCCTTCAGAAGCACCTTTTCCGAGGCCGCCATTTCGGGACTGCGGGCGGCGAGCGGCGCGGGAATGTCGAAATCGAACTGCCCGGCCAGTTCGGCCTCGAGGCGCAGACGGCGGATGTCATGGGCGGTGATCTGGTCGCGCAGGTCTTCGACCGAGGATTTGAACTGCATGCTGTGCAGCCGCGCCAGAAGGTCGCCGCGCACCACGATATCGCCTTCCTGCACCAGGAGTTCGGACAGGATGCCGCCTTCGAGGTTCTGGATGATCTGGGGGCGCGAAGAGGAGATGATTTCGCCATCGGCGCGCACGATCTCGTCCAGCCATGCGAAGGCCGACCAGAGCAGGAACAGCGCCACCACTGCCGCGCAAAGCCTGATCATCAGGCTGGAGCCGCGCAGCCGGGCATTGAGTTGGGCAGAAAGGTTGGTGGCGGATGCTGCTGCGGCCATGACCTATCCCTTTGCCCCGCTTGATCCACCGGCCTGCGCCAGATGCGCCAGCACCTGATCGCGCGGCCCGTCCACGGCAAGGCGGCCGCCTTGCAGGATCATGGTGCGGTCGGTCAGTCGCAGGATCGGCACCCGGTGGGTCGCGATGACGGCGGTGCGCCCGTCAAGCCAGGTTTCGAGACGGCTGACAAGGGTGCGCTCCAGCGTCTGATCAAGCGCCGCGGTCGGTTCGTCCAGAAGACAGATGGCAGGGTCCTGGAGCCAGAGCCGCGCCCAGCCGATCGACTGGCGCTGACCCTGGCTCAGTCCCTGCCCGCCATCGCGGATTTCAAGGTCCAGCCCCTTGGGGTGGGATTTGACGAAGGGGCCGAGACCCGCGAAATCCAGCGCGTCCAGAAGCCGGTCGTCTTCGCCTTCAAGCAGCGTCAGGTTGAGGTTGTCGCGCAGGGTGCCGCTGAACAGGCGCACATCCTGCCCGAGATAGCCGATGAAGCGGCGCAGGTCGCGCGGGGCGATATGGGTCATGTCGGTGCCATCCACCATCACCCGCCCCTGCGTGGCCGCATAAAGGCCCGAGAGCAGCTTGAGGAAGGTTGATTTGCCCGAGCCGTTGGCACCAAGGACCGCCAGTTTCTGCCCCGGCTGGATGGTGAGGGCCGGAATGTCCAGCACCGGCGGCAGATCCGGGTCATAGGTGAAACGGACCTCGCGCAGGTCGAACCCGCCTTGCAGCGCGTCGCGGCGCAGATAGCTGCGCTCGGGTACGGTGTCCTGCTGGGCGGTGGCGATGGAATCGAGCCCGTTGAGCGCGGATTTAACATTGCTCCAGCGGGCCATGGTGCCCGCCAGTTGCGTCAGCGGCGCCAATGTCCGGCTGGTCAGGATGCTGACCGCGATGATCGAGCCGACAGTGAATTCGCCCGCGAAGACAAGATAGGTGCCCATGATGATCGCGCCGATATAGGTCGCCTGCTGGATGCCCTGGCTCCAGAATGTCAGCGCGGATGCCAGGCGGCGCTGTGCGCTGGTGGTGAGCGACTGAAGGGTTGTCAGTTCGATCCAGAGGCGGCGGAAACGGTCCTCGGCGCGCTGCGTCTTGAGGGTGTCGAGTTCGAAGATCGATTCATGAAGCAGGCGCGAGGCCTTGGCGGATGCGCCCTGCGCGCTTTGCGTGAGGGCAACCATGCGGCGTTGCAAGAAGATGCCGGGCAGCACCATCAGCACCGCGCCCAGAACAAGCAGCCACACGACATTGCCCGCGATCAGCGCCACCAGCAGCAGAAAGACGAAGATGAAGGGCACATCGGCAAGGCTGCCGATGGTGGCCGAGGTGAAGAATTCGCGCACCGAGCCGAATTCGCGCATCGCGCTGAAGAGCTGACTGGGCGCGCGCCCGGCCAGTTCCGAGCGCATGCCCAGCACCCGGTTCATCAGCAGGGTCTGCACGTTGAGCTCGATTTGCTGGCCCGCACCGTCCATCAGCCGCGCGCGCGCCAGTTTGAGAGCGGCCTCCATCAGGAGCGCCAGCCCCGCGCCGCCCGCCAGCACCCAAAGCGTCGCCTGAGACTGGTGCGGGATGACGCGGTCATAGACCTGGAGCGCGAAAAGCGCCACGGCCACCGCCAGGAGATTGGCGACGAAAGAGCCGAGCACCACCTCGCCAAAGGCCCGGCGGAAGCCTGCGAACTCGCCCCAGAACCAATGCGTTGCGGCGCCCTGCGCGCCATGCACGCCCGAAAGCTGGCCCAAGGGAACTTCGGCGCGGATGGTCTCGCCGCTGAAGAAAGGTGCGAAGTCGGCCAGTGGCACGGTGGCGCGGTTGTCGGGGCATGTGCGGTCATAGATCACCAGCCCCGCATCGCCCTGTTCGAGCACGAGGATGGTCTGTCCGTTGGTCATGCGCGCCAGTGCGGGCCAGGCCTCGCGCTGGCAGGTCACGTCGCGCTGAACCTCGCTCAGAAATCCGGCGTCCTTCAGGGCCTCGGCAAGGGCGACGGGCGTGGGGGCGTCGGAGAGGCGAACGAGGGTTTCGGCGATGTCGCGGGATGGGACACTCTGGCCCAGCACACGGGCATAGACCGCCGCCAGCGCCGCAAGACGCTCGTTGCGGGTATGGGTGGGGGGCGCATTGCGCACCGCCGGCGGCGGGGCGTCACGGTTCGATACCGCGCGAAGGCGGCCGCCCGGGGCGGCGGGCATCCCGGTGGCGCCACCGGGCAGCCTCATATCCGGCTTCCTTGAGCCAACAGCCCCAGGTGACGCGCGATTTCAAGCTGGGTGAGTGCGCGTTCGTATTTCAGGTCGATCTTCGCGGCCTGACGCGTGGCGAAGGTTTCATAGACGCCGACCACATCCATGACCTGGCGCTGCCCGGCCTTGTACTGGCGCTGGAAGATATCGAGATTGGCCCTGGCGCGCCCTGCGAGGTCTTGCGCCTCCTGTTCCTGACGGCTGAGCGCGGCAAGCTGGCTTTGCAGGCGGCGCAGGCGGCGGGCGGAATCCTCTTCGGCCTGCGAAACGCGGCGCGCGGCGGCGTCACGCGCGGCCTCGGTGGCATTGAGGCTGTCGCCGGTACCAAGGCCCAGAAGGCGATCCGAGGAGAGGTTCAACCCGATGCCCGAGCCGTTGTCGCCCAGCGTGCCGCCCGCGGTCAGCCCCGGCAGAAGGCCCGCGCGCTCCATCCGCGCACTGGCGATGTCCCGCTCTTTCTCGGCCTCGGCGCGCAGCACGTCGAGCGGGCGCGCGGCGGGATCGCCAAGCGACAGATCGGCCAGCCCCGTGACATCGTCAAGCGGGCGGTCGGACATGGCGTTGAGTTCGGCAAAGGCGGTGGCTTCGGCCTCGTGCTGGGTGGCGAGGGTGGAGCGGATTTCGGCGAGTTTCTGGCGCAGGACGTTGAGGTCGGAGCTGTCTGAGACACCACCGCGCACACGCTCGGCCATGATCCATTCGAATTGCTCCATATCCGCCAGCGTGCGGGATTCGACCGCAGCGCGCTCACGCGCCTTCATCGCATCAAGGTAAAGCCCGAGCGCTGTGAGGATGCGCTCGTTGGTGTCCTCGACCATGGTCACGGCCGCGATTTCCACATCGGCGCGCGTGAAGGCGCGTTCGGCCTTGCGGTGGCCATTGTCAAAGAGCACCTGCTCGACCACCAACTGCGAGACGATCTCGCTCAGGCTGTTGAGGCTGATATCAGGGCCGACCTTGGGCAGCCAGTTCTTGGAAGCGGCCTCGGCCCGCAGGCGCGCGGCGCGCAATTCGGCCTCGGCGGGCCGGCTGGCGGCGGCCAGAACCGGAGCGCTGATACGCGCATAGGGGCTGTCGGGCGGCAGGATGCTGCGGCGCGCCTGAAGATCGGCGATGATGGTTGATTGCGTCTGGTTGTCGGTCGGCCCGATATTGAAGCGCGACACCTGGCCGGGGTCGCGATCAAGCGACATGCAGCCGCTCAATGCCAGTGCCGCCAGAACCCATATGCCGCGTTGCATTGATCCGCCCTTCTGCCTCGTGATCGCCTCTTGGGAGGCTTGTTGTTGTGTCCGCCGCGCGCGGGGCGGCCCTCCCCCCACCCGCGCACGGCGATTGTCATTCGTCAGCCGCCCAGCTTCAGGTGACCACCTCGATATCCTCATCGACGATGATCGTTGCATCTTCGCCCAGCGTGTAGATGTCGTAACCGTCGGGTTCGTCGGCCCCGCCATCGACCTTCTGCGCGCCGGTGGCGATCAGCGTGTCATCGGTGCCCCCTTCGACAACCAGCGTATCGGAGCTGTCCGACAGGGCGCGAATCTGGTCTTCGGTGACGGTCAGTTCGGCGTGGTCGGCAAAATGCAGGTCGATCGTTTCGATCTCGAGGCCCGCAAGATCGGGGTTATCGAGGCTCACCGAGGAGGTCGTCACCTCGTCGGGCACGAGATAGGTGCTGGAGCTGTTCCCCGCCGTATCGGTGCTGGTGACCACCAGGTGCGAGCCGTCCGGGATCGACGCCGGGTTGCCCTGCTCATCGAGGAAGATGTGATCGGTTTCGCCCAGGAAGACGTTGTCTTCAGAATGGATCGACAACGCGTTCACCGAGCCATCCGTTGCGACTTCCTGCACGGCAATCGTATCATCCGACATTTCCGTGGTGACATAGCGATAGCCGCCCCCTTCGCGGAAGTAGCCGACGATGTCGGGCTGATCGGGCGCCACGAAATCGAAGCTGAGCGATCCGGGGATGCTTTCGAAATTCCCTGCCGTGTCGGTCACGTTGATGGTCACGCCGACATCGCCCTCCTGTGCGGGCAGGTCTTCCTGAGGGACGGTGACGGACCAGTTGCCGTCTTCGTCGCTGGTCGTGAGATAGCGCCGGTTGAACAGCACCATTTCGACGGTCGAACCCGGCTCGGCTGTGCCGTTCATTTCCAACCCGCCCTGCGCGGCGGCGAGGTTGGCGACCCCGTTGAAGGATCCTGTCACCTCGCCCTGCGAGACGTCCTGCACCTCTGTGTCGATGAAGATCGTCTGTTCGAGCGTCGAGAGATTGCCAACCGGGTCCATGACTTCGATAAGAAGATCGGCATCACCCTGCCCGCCCGGGATCGCGCCCGGCTCGAAGGTGACCTGCCATTGTCCGTCATCGCCCGCCGTGAACTGACGGGTCACATCGTCGATGGAAACCCACACCACGGAATGCGGTTCAACCGTGCCGCTTATCTGGAAGCCGTTGTCGACCGAGTCGCGGTTGATCACCGTGCGCCCCTCGGTGGTGGTCGGAAGCTGCAGCGGCGCAAGCGAAAGGTCGTCCACCTGCGTATCGACAAAGAGCGTGCTGCTGACGGTTTCGCTGTTGCCATAAGGGTCGGTGATCGTGGCCGAGACGACCGGGTCATGCATGCCGGGCGTCAGGTCCTGAGTGGAGTAGAACTGCTGCCAGTTGCCGTTGCCATCGGCGCGAACGGTATATTCGACATCATCGAGACTGACATCGACCCAGGCATAGGGATCGGCGGTGCCCCGCACCATGACGCCGTCTTGATAGACATCGTGGTTGATCACGCCCTGATTGCCGATGGACCCGGCATCGAGGGTCAGCTCCCCGGCCTCGGTATCGACATTTATCATACGCGTGAGGGTCTTTGTGTTCTGCGCGGAATCCGTGGCAGTGATGGTCACCAGCTCGTTATAGGTTCCGGGGGGAAGCTGGCTTCCCGAAACAGTGGCGGTCCATGTTCCGTCCGCGAGATACTGCACCGGTATGGATTGATTGCGGAACTCCATGGAAACGGTCGACCCCGGCTCGACCGTGCCCGAAAGCGTGAAGCCGTCGCCGATCTCGTCGCCGTTGATGAAACCGTCATCGCCGCCCGGCTGCCCGGCCTGGGTAAAGTCGTTCACCTCGAGATCGATCCGGACATCTTCGGAGGCGGTGCTGACATTGCCCGCCGCATCCTGCGTATACGCGCTTATGCTGGCATCGAATTCGGTTTCGGGGAACTGGGCGGGGTCGAATGCGACCTCCCAGGTTCCGTCATCGCCAACAAGCATCTCGCGCTGCTGCCCGGCCATTTCCACGAATACGCGTACACCGGGTTCGGCCGTGCCGGTGACGACCAGCCCGTCAGGCTGCACGTCATCCCAGTTGATCAGCCCGTTCGCGCCCAGGGCGTTGGCGTTGATGGTCAGTTGCGGATGGATCGTGTCGACCGAGACCTTTTCGGTAATCGTGCTGGTGTTGCCCATGGCATCACCCGTCACAATGGTCACGTCGGAATCGTAATCGCCATCGGGCAGTTCGCCGGGAAGGAAGCTGACGGACCAGCTGCCATCCTCGCGCACGCCGGTTTCATGCGTGACATCCTGAATGGTGACGCTGACCCAGGCATCCGGTTCGCCGGTCCCCGAGATCACGACACCCTCGTCGTGATATTCGTCGTGATTGACGATATCACCTGCGGAAACGGTGCCGCCGGTCACGTCGATCTCAGGCGCTGTCGTGTCGATCACGATCTGCGGGCCGTCGAGCTCCGTCTCGGTTCCGTCGGGTTCGGTGACGGTGACCTCGACGGTATGGTCGCCATCCTCGGGGAAATCATCGCCTTCGAACACCACCTCCCAGTCGCCGTTCTCGTCGGCGGTGGTCTCGAGCTCCTCGTCGCCGATGCTGACCGTCACGTCAGAGCCCGGTTCGGCCGTGCCGGTGATGGTGATGGAATCCTGCTGATTGTCGTCGCCGCCGATAGCGATCTGACCACTTTCATTGACGCTGGGCGCGATCCCGTCATCCTTGTCGCCCTGCCCGTCGGCATCAGCGCCGCCATCGGGCGTGACGGGCGGCACGAAACCGGCAGCAGGATTGCTGCCGCCGCCAACGGCCTGCATCAGGGCGGAGGAGGCCACGAGGCCGGCCGCGCCGGCGCCCGCCGCTCCGAACAGGCCTGTGCCGCCCAATATGCCGGCGCCCAGCATCGAAACTGTTTCGTCGCCCTCGGCCTCGCCCGCGGCAACGGGCGTGATGAGCTCTGAGTTGTCAAGAAAGATCAGGTCATCCGACGGGCTCCATTTGCCCCACATCTCGGTCGGGCCGTATTGGGCATAGACGGCACCCTCTTCGCCTTCGATCAGCGTGACCTCGTTCAGATAGCCATCGGCGCTGATGAACAGGCGCGACTGAGGGGTGCCATCGGCGCCGAAATAATCCTG
Source organism: Roseovarius salincola (assembly GCF_026891095.1). Classification (GTDB taxonomy): domain Bacteria; phylum Pseudomonadota; class Alphaproteobacteria; order Rhodobacterales; family Rhodobacteraceae; genus Roseovarius; species Roseovarius salincola. Next base: position 39,380 of record NZ_JAPTNL010000009.1, on the reverse strand, counting down.
CAACACGACGACACGACCGTCGGCAAGGGTGATCTGAAGATCATTCCCGCTCCGGTTATACCTGTCGATTTCGAACTGTCTGAGATTGATCGAGATTTCCTGACCACCACCGGCCGAAATCCCTGTCGTTGCGTTCTCGTCTGAAATCGCCCCGCGAACGACACCGCCCGCCTCGGCGCGAGCCACATACTCGATACCCATATTCCCACCACTTGCTACCTCGTAGGTGGCGCATCAATAGGCGTCACCATTGTTATATGATCTGCATAGCGCGAGCGCGATTCAACTTCTAGTAATTTTTTGGTGCAAACCGCTAAATGCGGCATCACCCGCCAGATATCGTGGACTTTTCGCGGATTCCGGCCGGATGTGAGTCATCCGCGCAACAGTTTTGGCCATGGTCGCACGATCCTCTGGCCCGAACGCCGTGCAGGCGTGGGCCGGGGCCGTTTATGGGTTGACGCAAAGCGGGAGTGGCAACACAGTCGCTCAGGTTTTCCGACAGTTCGAAGAGGACGTAGTGACGACACAACTTTCCGATACAGTTGCGCTTCTTGGTGATCTGATCGCGTTCCCGACCGTGTCCGAGGTCAGCAATCTGGATATGATCGCCTATCTTGCCCACCGGCTCGAGAACGAAGGCGCGCGCGTCGATATCTTCCATGACGAGATCGGTCACAAGGCCAATCTTTTCGCCACGATCGGGCCGGATACCGATGGTGGGATCGTGTTGTCGGGTCATTCGGACGTGGTTCCGGTGGACGAGCAGGACTGGGCCAGCTACCCGTTCGAGATGACCGAGCACCAGGGGCTACTCTATGGGCGCGGGGCCTGCGACATGAAGGGGTTCATCGCCGCCGCCGTGGCCATGGCACCCTATTTCCGCGAGAAGGTGCGCGACCGGCCGGTGCATTTCGCCTTTACCTATGACGAGGAGGTCGGCTGTCTTGGCGGGCAGGCGCTGGTGGAAAGCCTGAAGGAACAGGGCATCCGGCCCGGCGTTGCGATCATCGGCGAGCCGACCATGATGCGCATCATCGAAGGGCATAAGGGCTGTTACGAATATACGACGCATTTTCATGGACTTGCGGGGCATGGCTCATCCCCCGACCGCGGTGTTAACGCCGTGGAATACGCGGTGCGCTATGTCAATCGCCTGCTGGAACTGAAGGACAGGTTGCGCGCCCGTGCCCCGGCGAGCAGCCGGTTCGACCCGCCCTGGACCACGATCAACACCGGCAGTCTGTCGGGCGGGGTGGCGCATAACGTGATCGCCTCGATCGCCACGCTGGAATGGGAAATGCGCCCGGTGCAGGCGTCGGATGCGCAACTCGTGAAGGACGATCTGCGCCACTATTGCGAGGATGTGCTGTTGCCGGCGATGCGGGCGGTGTGCCCGGATGCGGATATCACCACCGAGGTGATCGGCGAAGTCGAGGGGCTGGAACCGGCGGCCGCCAACGAAGCCAAGGAAATCCTTATGGAATTAACGGGTTTGCGCAGTTGCGAGCTGGTGCCGTTCGGGACCGAGGCGGGGCTTTTCCAGCAATACGGGATGTCGGCGGTGGTGTGTGGGCCGGGGTCGATCGAGCAGGCGCATAAGCCGGATGAATATGTTTCACTGGACCAGTTGCAGCAATGCGTCGATATGCTGGGCCGGTTGGGTGACAAGCTGGCGGCCTGAAATCCATTACAAAACAGGAACTTGAATTCAGGTCTTGATGAAAGTCAGGTAATGTGGCCTGCGCCCTTCGCGCAGGGCCTTTTCCTCGTAACGTGTTGAAATCCAATCATTCCAGGGCTCGCGCCAATCGGCGGGGCGCTCGGCCAGCCATTCGAAACCGTGGCGCGGAACCTGTTCGAGCGTCTGGCGCACGTAATCGGGAATATCCGTCGCCACACGGAAAATAGCACCTTTTTTCAATACCTTGGACAGGGGTTCGAGGTGCTCGGGCGTCACGAAACGGCGGCGGTGATGGCGTTTCTTGGGCCAGGGATCGGGATAGAGCAGGAAGGCGCGCGAGATGCTGCCAGCGGGCAGGACATCGAACATGTCGCGGACATCGCCGGGGTGAACCGCTATATTTTGTGCGCCGGAGTCGCGGATCTTGCCCAGGAGCATAGCGACGCCATTGATATAGGGCTCGCAGCCGATGATCCCGACATCGGGATTGGTGACGGCCTGATGGACCATGTGCTCGCCGCCGCCGAAACCGATCTCGAGCCAGACATCGCGACCCCCAAAAAGAGAAGCAAGATCAATCTCTTGGCGCTCGGGGTTCACGTCCCAACCGACAGGGCCGGGCGAGAGCTTGACGAGGTCTTCGTCAAGATAGGCCTGCTGCGAGGGGCGCAGGCCCTTGCCCTTGAAACGGCCATAGAAATTGCGCCACGGGGCGCCGGATGGGTGCTTGTCCTGGGTCATGATAACTGTACGAAACGTCCGATTTGTACATGGGTTCTGTACATAAACCCAAGGGTGTGGGCGGAATTTCGTACAAGATGAACGAAATTCCGCAAGTGCCACAAGGTCAGACGGATTTTTTCAGCGTCTCGACAAGGTCGGTTTTCTCCCAGCTGAAGCCGCCATCGGCCTCAGGCTCGCGCCCGAAATGGCCATAGGCCGCGGTGCGCTGGTAGATCGGTTTGTTGAGCTCGAGCGCCTCGCGGATACCGCGCGGGGTGAGGTCCATCGAGGCGCGGATGGCTTTCTCGATCGCCTCTTCGCCGACTTCGCCGGTGCCGTGGGTGTCGACATAGATCGACAGCGGCCTGGCGACGCCGATGGCATAGCTGAGCTGAAGGGTGCAGCGTTCGGCCATGCCGGCGGCGACCACGTTCTTGGCGAGGTAGCGCGCGGCGTAGGCGGCCGAGCGGTCGACCTTGGTCGGATCCTTGCCCGAGAAGGCCCCGCCGCCATGCGGCGCGGAGCCGCCATAGGTATCGACGATGATCTTGCGCCCGGTCAGGCCCGCGTCGCCATCGGGGCCGCCGATGACGAAGGTACCGGTCGGGTTGACCCACCATTCGGTCTTGTCGGTGATCCACTCGGCGGGCAGGACTTCGCGGATATAGGGTTCGACGATGGCGCGGATGTCGTCGCTGGTCTGGTTCTCGTCCTCGTGCTGGGTCGAGAGCACGATCTGCATGACCTCGACCGGCTTGCCACCTTCGTAACGCAGCGATAGCTGGCTTTTCGCATCGGGGCGCAGGGTCGGTTCGGCGCCGGATTTGCGGGCCTCGGCCAGACGGCGCAGGATCGCGTGGCTGAACTGGATCGGGGCGGGCATGAGCGCATCGGTTTCATTGGTGGCGTAGCCGAACATGATCCCCTGATCCCCTGCCCCGTCGCGATCGACCCCTTGGGCGATATGGGCGGATTGTTCATGCAGGAAGTTCAGCACGTGACAGGTGTTCCAGTGGAATTTCTCCTGCTCGTAGCCGATGTCGCGGATGCAGTCGCGCGCGATCTGCTGAATGCGGCCCATGTAGTTGCGCAGGATTTCCTGATCCGAGAGGCCGACCTCGCCGCCGATCACGACCATGCCGGAGGTGGCGAAGGTTTCGGCGGCAACGCGGGCGTTGGGTTCCTCGGCGATGAAGGCATCGAGGATCGCGTCCGAAATCCGGTCGCAGACCTTATCCGGGTGGCCCTCCGAAACGGATTCGGAGGTGAAGATATAGTTTTGGCGGGACATATGTGAGTTGCTCCATTGGGTTTTGCCGTCACGCCAGGAAGCCGTTGTGACGGATTGATGTCGTGGTTACGCCCCGCCCGCGGGCGCGTCAATCGCTATCTCGGTCGCAAGGCGCGCCGGTGTTGCAGGAATGACAGCCCAAGGAGGAAAGCCGCGAAAAGAAGAGCGGGCGCATCGCCCATGCGCGCATAGATTGTTTGCGCCAGCGGCGCGGGCAGTCTGACGTCGCGCCAGCCCGCCTGCCCCAGCGGGATCGAGTCCACCACCCGGCCCGCCGGGTCGATCAGGGCCGAGACCCCGGTATTGGCGACGCGGATCATCGGCAGCCCCTGTTCGGCGCTGCGCAGGCGCGCCTGCGCGAGGTGCTGATAAGGTCCGGATACCTGCCCGAACCAGGCGTCATTGGTGATGAGCAGCAGCATGTCGGGGCGCGAGCGCGCCGCGCGCACATCCTGCGGAAAGACGCCTTCGTAGCAGATCAGCGGCAGCGCCTGCCCCAGATCGCCAAGATCGACCAGCCGCGCCCCCGGCCCCGGCGAATAGCCATTGCCCGCCTGCGCGGCAAAGGCCGTGATGCCGAAGCGCTGGAGCGTGTCGCCAAAGGGGATGTATTCGCCGAAGGGCACCAGGTGATGCTTGTCGTAAAGCGCCCCGACCTGCCCGGAGGCGTCAAGCAGCACCAGCGAATTGTAAAAGCGCAGCCCCTCGGTGCGCTGCATGCCCAGCACCACCGGCACATCGCCAGCGGCATCCGAGATGGCGGCGAGCGTGGGGTCGGCGCGCTCGAGCAGCACCGGCACCGCCGTTTCCGGCCAGACGATGAGCGACGGGGGCGCGCCCGGTGTTTCGGGGGGTGCGGCGGTGAAATCGATCTGGCGCGCGAAGAAGACCGGGATCTTTTCGGGGTCCCATTTTTCATGCTGGGGGGCGTTGGGCTGAATGATGCGCACGGTGGGTGCACTGGCGCCGGCACCGGGCGCGGGTGTGAGCAGGAGCCCTGCCCCATGCAGCGCGGCGAAGGCGGTCAGCGTCAGGGCGGCAGGCAGGCGCGGGCCGGCCAGAATGTGCCAGAGGGCGGTGGCCGCGCCCGCCACAAGCGCGCTCAGCAGGAGCGCGCCACCAAGCGAGGCCCAATGCAGAAAGGGCGTGGCGATGAGCGCATGGCCCGTCTGCGCCCATGGAAAGCCGGTCAGAAGATAGGTGCGCGCAGCCTCGCCAAGCACGAGGGCGGCGACAAAGGCGGGGGCACGCCCGCCCGCAAGCCGCGCCAGCGCGAAAGCGGCGCCCCAGAAGAGGGCCAGCCCCACAGAAAGCCCGATCAGCGCGAAAGGCGCCATCCAGCAGTGGCGCGCGGCATCCACGAGGAAAGGTTCGACGATCCAGTTGAGCGAGAGGGCGAAATAGCCCGCGCCCCCGGCGAGGCCGGTCATGAAGGCCGACTTCCAGCCCGGTGCGGCAATGCGCAGGATCGCATAGAGCAGCGCAAGGCCCGCGATGGTGAGCGGCCAGATCCCCCAGGGCGCCTGCCCGAGCGCCGCCAGCGCCCCGAGAAGCCCCGAGAGGATCAGGCGGCTGCGCGGCCGCAGCCCCGCGATCCAGGCGGCAAACCGGCTGGCCGTGCTCTCAGCCATCCGTATGATCGGGCAGGCGGACGCGCAGGCGCTTGATGCGGCGCGGGTCGGCGTCGATCACCTCGATCGAGACACCGGAGGGGTGTTCGACCACCTCGCCACGCACCGGCACACGCCCGAGCAACATGAAGACAAGGCCGCCAAGGGTGTCGATCTCTTCCTCGTCGACCTCTTCGGTTTCGGTCAGCGACAGGCCGATTTCGGTTTCGAACTCCTCGAGCGGGGTCTTGGCCGCGGCGAGGTAACTGCCCGGGCTTTCACGGGTGAAATACTGATCGTCGTCGATATCGTGCTCGTCCTCGATCTCGCCGACGACCTGTTCGATCAGGTCCTCGATGGTCACGAGCCCGTCAACGCCGCCATATTCGTCGATCACCAGCGCCATGTGGCGCCGTTCGGCCTGCATCTTCTGCAGGAGGACGCCGATGGGCATCGAGGGGGGCACGAAAAGAAGCGGGCGCAGCATGTCCTTGAGCGAGAAGCGCCCGCCCTTGCCGTTGAAGCCGTGGCGCAGGGCGAAATCCTTGAGGTGGACCATGCCGATGGGACTGTCGAGCGTGCCGTCATAGACCGGCAGACGGGTCATGCCGCTGTCGCGGAACATCTCGACCAGCTCGTCGCGGGTGATGCTGGAGGGAACCGAGACGATCTCGGCCTTGGGGATGGCCACGTCCTCGACGGCCATGTCGCGCAGGTTGCGCAGGCCGGGCATGCCGACCAGCGGCGCGCCGCCGCCTGAACCCGCTTGCGCCTCGCTGTCGTCGCCGGGGCTGAGCGCCCCGATGATGCGGCGGAAGAAACCGCCATTGTCCTCGTTACTGTCCTGCCCTTCGGGCTGCGCGCCTTGCGCCGCGTTAGAGGAGTCGTCGATACTGTCGCCCATCGTCTCTTTTTTCCGTTGGCGGGGCGCGGCGCGCCCCCTGAAGTTACTCAATATGGGTCACTGACCCCCAGTTTGCCAAGTATGGCGGCTTCGGTTCGTTCCATCAAAGTGGCATCCGGGTCACGGATGTGATCATAACCCAGCAGATGCAGCACGCCATGGACGACCAGATGCGTCACATGGTCCGGCAGGGATTTGCCGCTGGCGGCGGCCTCGTGCTGGCAGGTGTCGAAGGCGATGGCGATGTCGCCAAGCGCGTTATCACCGTCCTGGCCGCTTTCTGGCGCTGGCGGGACGGGGCGCGCGCCGGGGGCCGGTGGCGCGATGTCGAGGGCGGGCCAGGAGAGGACATTGGTGGGCGCCGGACGGTCGCGGAAATCGGCGTTGAGCGCGGCGATGCGGGCATCGTCGCAGCCAAGCAGCGCGATTTCCCAGGCGTCGGGATCAAGCCCGAGATGGTCGAGCGCGGCGCGCGACGCGGTCTCGGCAAGCGTGGCGAGATCCACCGCCTGCCAGCGCTCGTCCTCGAGAATGGTATCGGTCAGCATGTGGCAGATCTCCGGGGGCGCCGCCCCCGGACCCCCGGGATATTTCAAAACAGAAGAAGACCCATCGCGCGCGGGCGCGGGGCCGTCAAGAGGGGGTGTCGGCTTCATAGGCCTCGATGATGGCCGCGACGAGCGGGTGGCGCACCACGTCGCGGGAGGTGAAGTAGTTGAAGGCGATGCCGGGAATGTCGCCGAGCAGGCGTTCGGCGTCATGCAGGCCACTGGTCACGCCGCGCGGCAGGTCGATCTGGGAGCGGTCCCCGGTGATGACCATGCGCGAACCTTCGCCGAGGCGGGTCAGGAACATCTTCATCTGCATGGAGGTGGCGTTCTGCGCCTCGTCGAGGACGACGAAGGCATTGGCCAGCGTGCGCCCGCGCATGAAGGCGAGCGGTGCGATCTCGATGCGCTTTTCCTCGATCAGCTTGGCGAGCTGCTTGCCGGGCAGGAAATCGTTGAGCGCGTCGTAGAGCGGCTGCATGTAGGGGTCGACCTTTTCCTTCATGTCGCCGGGCAGGTAGCCGAGTTTCTCGCCCGCCTCGACGGCGGGGCGGCTGAGGATGATCCGGTCCACATGGCCTTCGATGAACATCGACACGCCCACCGCCACGGCGAGATAGGTCTTGCCGGTGCCCGCCGGGCCGATGCCGAAAGCCAGTTCGCTGGCGAAGAGCGATTTCACATAGGCCTTCTGCGCGTCGGTGCGCGGTTCGACCAGTTTCTTGCGGGTCTTGATCTCGACCCGGCCGCCGCGGAACATTTCGAGCTGGTCGCCATCGCGGGTGCCGGTCTGGTCGGCGTCCGCGCCCATGCGCAATTCGCGGTCCACGTCGCCCGATTCGACCGACTTGCCGGTTTCGAGCCGTTGGTAGAGCGCCTGGAGCACCTCGATCGCGTCGCGCGCGGCGCTTTCCTCGCCGACGACGGCGAGCTGATTGCCGCGCCGCAGTATCTGCACGCCGAGATTCTGCTCTATATCCGCGAGGTTACGGTCATATTCGCCGCACAGGTCGATCAGCAACCGGTTGTCAGGGAACTCTACCAGCGCTTCGTGAAGCGCGTCGGGGCCGGGAGGCGATGGCAGTTCGGTCGTGACCAAGCAAATCTCCTGTGAAAGCGTGTCTGGAGATGATCGTGCCAAGCGGCGCGCGAAGGTGCAAGCGTGTTGGTTGAAATGTCATCGTTTCGTAACGAAAAAAGCCGCAGGCGGGTGCCCGCGGCCATTTCTTTGCGCATCCGGAAGGATGTCAGCGCGGGTCAGGCAGAGACGACCCGGACTTGAACGGACCGGTCGCCACGGTCGGCGGGGCGACGCCCGAGCAGACCGGCTTGCCGTATCTGTCGGTACGGGCCGAAAGATAGCCTTCGAGACCGTCGTCGATGATCCAGTGATCGCAGCCGTTGGGATCGACCCAGATGCCGGCCTGAAGCTGGCTGAGATGTTTGGAATCGATGCCCCGATCACGGCTTTTGTCTTCGGGGACGGCGCAGGCCGAGAGCAGGCCGATGGCGGGAAGGATCAACGCGATTTTAAAGCTTTTCATGGTTACAACCCCTTCAGCGCCAGCACATGATTTCGACACGACGGTTCTGCGCCATGCCTTCGGCAGTATCGTTCGATGCCTTGGGCATCCGTTCGCCATAGCCGCGCACCGAGGCGATCCGGGCACCCATGGAGCGGGCCACGCTGGCGACCGCATCGGCGCGGCGCTGCGAAAGGCGCATGTTGTATTCATCCGATGCGCGGCTGTCGGTATGGCCGACGATCGAGTAGGAGACCGCGTTGGCGCTGCGGAAGAACTGTTGCAGATGGGCGCGCCCCGACGCGCCGATATGGGCGCTGTCGGTCGCGAAATACTGATCGGTGTCGATGGTGCCGCAGAGATTGACCTCATGGCAGACCGGGCGGCCATCGCGGGTTACATGCGGCGACATGTAGCCTTCGGCGCCGTCATCCATGACCCAGTGTTCGCAGCCGTCGGGATCGATCCAGATGGTGGGGATATACTGCTCGCCCTTGACGGTGCGCTGCTGCGCGATCCCGGCATCGGCTGTTACCGCAAGTCCCAGGGCAATGGCGGCCAGCCCCCCCAGAACACCTCGTACGCTTTCAAAATACTCTCTCGCCACGGCCAGTGCCCCTTCTACCTTTGCAGTCGCTGCGCCGTGAGCGGGGCCATACACGCCCCGCGGCGGCAGCTGTTTCCAGTTTTATCAACCGTCGCGGCAAAGTGAAGGTTTATTATCGGGATATTGTCATTCTTGTGGCAACAATGCCCTGCAATTGCCACAATTGGGGTCAATCCGGCATCAACGCGGTTCCGCCGCGGTGGGCGCCCGTGCCAGCCCGGGTCAGCCCGTGGCGGCACCGGTCAGCCGCCCGGCCAGCGAATTGGGGCCGCTTGCGGTGATCTCGACCTCGGCAAGGTCACCGGGCGAGAGGTCGCATGCGTCCACATGGACCGCGTGCAGGTAATCGGACTTGCCCACCATCTGCCCGTCAAAGCGGCCGGGTTTTTCGAACAGCACGCCGACGCGGCGCCCGACCATGGAGTCCTGGGCGGCGCGCTGGTGATGGGTGATGCGCGCCTGAAGGCGCTGGAGGCGGTCGGATTTCACATCCTCGGAGAGCTGTTCGCGCTCGGCCGCCGGGGTGCCGGGGCGGGTGGAATACTTGAACGAGAAGGCGTAGCCGTATTTCACCTCTTCGATCAGGTCGAGCGTGGCCTGGAAATCGGCCTCGGTCTCTTCGGGGAAGCCGACGATGAAATCGCCCGACATGAGGATATCGGGGCGCGCGGCGCGGATGCATTCGATCAGGCGCAGGTAGCTTTCGGCGGTATGCTGGCGGTTCATCCGCCTGAGGATGCGGTCGGAGCCCGATTGCACCGGCAAGTGCAGGTAGGGCATCAGTTTGTCGCATGCGCCATGCGCCTCGATCAGGTCGTCGCTCATGTCGTTGGGATGCGAGGTGGTGAAGCGGATGCGCGCCAGACCGTCGATGCCGTCGAGCGCGTGGATGAGGCGCGCGAGCGACCAGTCGGCGCCGTCCGGCCCGGTGCCGTGATAGGCGTTGACGTTCTGCCCCAGAAGGGTGATTTCGCGCACGCCGCGATCCACCAGTTCGCGCGCTTCATCCAGGATGCGGGCGGCGGGGCGGCTGGCTTCGGCGCCGCGCGTATAGGGGACGACGCAGAAGGCGCAGAACTTGTCGCAGCCTTCCTGCACGGTCAGAAAGGCGGTGGGGCCGCGGCGGGCCTTTGGGCCGCGGGATTTCAGGGCCTCGAACTTGTCATCGGGCGGGAAATCGGTGTCGAGCGCCTTTTCGCCGCCACGGGTGCGGGCCTCCATCTGGGGCAGGCGGTGATAGGATTGCGGGCCGACCACGAGATCCACCAGCGGCTGGCGGCGCATGATCTCTTCGCCCTCGGCCTGGGCGACGCAACCGGCAACGCCGATCTTGAGGTCGGGATTGCCATCCTTGAGGGCGCGCAGGCGGCCAAGTTCGGAATAGACCTTTTCGGCGGCTTTCTCGCGGATATGGCAGGTGTTGAGCAGGATCATGTCGGCATCATCGGGGCGATCGGTTTCGACATAGCCCGCGCCGCCCATGGCCTCGGCCATGCGTTCGCTGTCATAGACATTCATCTGGCAGCCATAGGTCTTGATGTAGAGTTTCTTCGCCTCGGCCATGAGGGCGGCTCCTGCGTTTGAGTCAGGGGGTTGGATTACATCAGATCAGGGGTGTCTTGCAATGCGTGACGAATTGACCGAGTCTGCGCCAAAACGGATGAGTGCGATGCGGTATTCGAGCCTGGACGATTTTCTGAAATACGGTGGCGAGGCGCTGGCCAGGGGGCCGGTGGCGGTGGTGCTGGTGGAGGATGAGGTCGAGCTGGGATCGACCATGCGGCATCATCTGGATTGCGGGTTCCGCGAGATTCTGGCGCTGATGCCCGAGGCCTTCGCACTGCCCGAGGATGTGGCGCCCAAGATACGGCGGATCGACCATGACGTGACCGTGCGGGGCGATGGCATCGCCGCCATCAACCGGCTGATCGGGGCGGCACCGGGTATCTGGATGTATTACTGCTACAATGCGGAATACCTGTTCTATCCGTTCTGTGAGACGCGCACGGTGGGCGAGATGCTGGGCTTTCACACCGAAGAGAGGCGCGATGCGATGCTGACCTATGTGGTCGATCTTTATGCCGGAGACCTTGCGCGCCATCCCGGCGCGGTGTCGCTGGAGGATGCGCATCTGGACAGGTCGGGCTATTACGCGCTGGCGCGCAATGACACGGGCCAGCACAACCATCCGAAGGAACGCCAGCTCGATTTCTATGGCGGGCTGCGCTGGCGCTATGAGGAGCATATCCCCGCGCCGCGCCGCAAGATCGACCGGATCGCGCTGTTTAGGGCGCGCGAGGGGCTGACCCTGCGGGAGAACCACACGTTTTCGGACGAGGAATACAATACCTATGCCTGCCCCTGGCATCATAACCTGACGGCGGCGATCGTGTCGTTCCGCACCGCCAAGGCGCTGAAGCGAAACCCGGGATCGACCTTCGATATCGACACGTTCAAGTGGCACAACTCGACCCCTTTCGAGTGGCATTCGCGCCAGTTGCTGGACCTGGGGCTGATGGAGCCGGGGCAGTGGTTCTGAGGCAATGGCGGGCCGGTGGTCGGTTGATCATCCGCCAAGGTCCCGGTGCCAATGTGCGGATTTCCACCTGCGGCTGAACCGGCGGCAGAGCGCAGCGAAAAAGGCTCACCCCGGGAGGTGAGCCTTTCTTCAGGAGGCGGCGGGCCGTCATTCCTGGGTCGTCTCGAGGGCTTTGGGCTCACGCAAAACCCGGCGCGCGTGTTGAAAACGGCAGCAAGCGAATGACTGCTCCCAGCCCTTCCACGACATTCGTACATGGTGCAGCATGAGCCCTGAGACCGCAAGTATGGGCGGACTCCGGTCATTCGCTGCAATCGCGAAGGTCTCGTGTCAGGAAAGAAAGAGTGGACATTCACCGCCAGCACGCGGACCTATTGGTTAGGCGCTTACGCGCAATACCTGCGCCTCAAACCGTTTCAGCGTGTAACGCGCAAGTTCATAGCCGCAATTTTTCTTTTCAAGTTCAGGGAAAAGCGCGACAATCTCGTCCCGCTCGACCGGCGTAACCGCTTCAAGCGACTGCTGACCGGGGTACAGGCTTTCGACCGGACTGGCCTCGGCAAAGACGATCTGATGCTGATCGAACAGGAAATGCCAGTATTCGATAGTCTCACATTGGATGATGCGGATCGTATTGTCATTTACCAGATGTTTGGCGGCTACCAACACCTGTGCCTCACCGAACAGCAGCTCAGCCCTGGCGCCCGTGATAAGAACCCGGTGATTTTGCGACACCCAAAGATCGCGCACATTGCCGATCGCCCCGCGACGGATACGCACCGGCGCATTCGCGCCAACACCAGCGGTTTGGGTGCCGCCGATCCAGCGAATGCGCTGCGGCCCTTCATCAACTGTGTTGACCATATCGCCCGCTTTCAATGTTTCAATCGCCTGTGGACCCATGGGAGTTTCGATCAGAGTGCCCGAGGCGAAACACACTATGTTGTTCTCGGTAAGGATGTTGAGTTCGCTGGAAAATCGCCCGTCCGAAATCTCTCCGCCCGAGATTACCCCATCGCCATTCAAGTCGATATCTTCGTTGGTGGGCACCTCTAATGGTCCATTGGTGGACTCCAGCGTACCCAGAATATCCACACCCGCCACCGCCGCCATTTCACCCAGAACCGGCGCGCCGCCGTCGGTCGATGTCAGCGCGCTTGCATCAAACTCCAGATACCGGTCGCCCATCGTATTGCGCCCGACCTCTATATCTACACCCCCACCAGGCGGAGCATCGTATTCATATAGGGGCACATCGTAGAAATAATCCGAGGCGTTGTCGTAGACCGTAATGCCTACAATAACTGAATCGTCAGTTAGTACCCCATCCTCGGTCGCACCTTCGACATGATAGACGATAATATCGTCATCTTCGAAAATGGCCGTACCATCATGAATCATTAACTCACCCCCACCACTTGCATTGGTATTGGTTTGAGGGTCTCCAATGATACTGAAACCATTCAACAACAGTGTTGTATTGGCCATTACTGCACGTTTCCTGCCTCGAAGCCGGGTCTTTTGCCCGTTTTTTGTCTCTCCAGTATTAAGGCGAAAATGTGGCGCAAATAGGGCGGAGTTTGACGGCGGGGGTAGGTTGTCCGCGCTGCGGGCTTTCAAATGGCCGATAATCTTGCAACAGTTGCGATGGTCCGGAATTATGAACCATGACCCAGCGGTGGAAAGGCATGGCCAATGGCATGCTTGGGGCCTTGAGTGGCGCTGATGATTTGGTTGCGGCGAAGGTTGTCACCGCGCCTCCACATGTCGGCTCTGTGTCCAAAGCGGAGGGATCGTTACTTCGTCAAGTGTAAGCGCCGAATACCTGATGCGCCATAGATTTGGTAGTCATAGGTACTATGCGGCAAGCAGACGAGCTTCGTGCTTGCGCAGGCACGGTCGGGCGGTTTTGCCGTAGGCATTCGGGTTAGATCGAAGTTCCGGGAAAATGGTGAACATCTCTTCGCGCGACTGAGCGGAAATCGCCGAAATACCCACATCGCCTGCGTGGAAACTTTCAGTCGCCGCGCCTTCGGCATAGACCACTTCGTGCTGGTCCAGCATCACGTGGAAATACGTGACCTTTTCGCGCTCGACGACCCGCACGTCTTTGCCATTGACCAAATGTTTTGCGGCGGCAAGCACTTCGCTTTGGCCGAACAGGAGCTCTGCCTTGTATCCGGTGAAAAGCAGTCGATGTTGTGGAGACACCAAGAGCGGCCTACGCGCGTTGTCCATGACGGTGGAATTGATAGCGATGGGCGCGAAGTTGCCCCGCCCTACGACCGTGCGCTGACCGATCCAGCGGATCGGCTGCGGACCATTGTCCCTTGTTATGATCAAGTCTCCCGCCTTGAGTGTTTCAATCGCGCGCTCACCGTATGGCGTCAGGATCCGTGCACCGGGCGTAAAGCAAATAATGTTCTCAATTTCCGAGAAGGTGACGATGGTCCCGTCGGCGAGGGCGAAGTTGCCTGACAGCCCGCCTGTGGCGTCGTCGGTGTTCGTGAAGGTAATGTCGTTATAGCTGACATCTGGCGTCAGTTGCAGTGTGTCGCCATTCGTTTCACCTGTCTCGCCGCCAGTGATGGTTATCGTGGAACTTCCCGCCTCACCGAGGTCTTCCAAAACGAAAAGGTCGTCGCCGTCTCCGCCATCGGCACTGTCGCCTTCAGCGAGATATATCTCGTCGTCACCCAAGCCGCCAAAAAGCTGGTCAGCACCAGTGCCGCCGACGAGCGTGTCGTTGCCGTCCTCGCCAAATACAGTATCGTCGCCAAACCCTGACACGACATAGTCATTGCCAGCGCCTGCCGTAACCGAGTCGTTGTTGCCGCCTGCGGTACCCGGCTGCAGTGGGTTGCCATCGTTATTGTCGATCCGATCGCCTTCGAGATCCCCGGTGTAATTGACGTCAATGACATCATCACCGTTCGTGCCTTCGACGATGTAATCGGGAGCGGGTTCGGATCCGAGGTTCTGAACGTCGATCCTTCCGTTTCCGAACGCATCCATCTCGACCTGCGTCGCGTTGTCATCGGGCAAGAAGGCCAAGCGGGTCATTTCGCCTGCTAACGGATAGTCCTGAACCGTTATGACATAAACCGCATTACCTTCGAACTGGTCCGGCACTTGACCCGCGCCTTGATTGTTTTGCGTTGGAAGCTCCCCAGACAACTCAAAGGTGAAGTCATACAGTGTGCCGCCTATCTCGACCTGAGTATCGGGATCGGGCGCGCCACCATTCGTGTCGAGGATCAGATCGCCATTCGTGCCGGACTCCACCAATGTGATTTGCGTCGCCGGATCGCCCGTCAGGTTGAGCGCGGGATTGTTGGCGCTGTTGCTGTCTGTTCTGGCCCAAAAAGTCCACATATCGTAGTTCCACCCGCATTTCCGGTTAACGGCGAAAACCGTTTCCATATTGGATACAGACGGTTGATGGCGGAAAAGCGCACGGTTTTTGTCGAATGTGGGATAAGTTGTGTCACCAATACGCTGTCTTCTCAGCTTGCAACAGCGAAGGCCACATCGCCGACGAACGTGTCACCGCCCGGGACCACTGCTGGAGAATTTAATACTGCCATCACGAAGCGATGTCTCGGCCTAAGCAGAGCTCAGCGACAAATGGTGAAAAATCCCGTACTGCGTGAGTTCAAATGAGCTTTGAATTTGCTCTCACAGCAAATGACCGGTTTTGCGGGCCGCACTGCAGCGATGAAGTTTATCAGTCAACGGCGGCTACGGGCCGGAAACGGCGGGCATCACTTGGGAAAAATCAGTATCCGCTGAAAGTGTCACTTTTTCTCGCGCTCTGCTTTTTCTTCTTTGGTCAATTTGTTGTTCCAGGAATTATTGCTCAAACCCAACTCGCGTGGAAGAGGCTTGGTTTTCCCGATGCTGACCTTGCCGCCGTTGTTCAGGAATTCCTGAATAAGCGCATCATCCGTGGTTTCTTTGGGGACTTTTTTCATGAGCATATGACTACCCCATCACGCGCACTTGTGTCACGCCTCATCTGGTGAAAGATCGCCTTGGTCGCTCATCATTCGGAAGAACCAGCAGAGCTGCATCAACACCTATCGAATTAGTTGCGCTGGCGGCGTGGATGCATGCACTTGCAAGAATATCGGCAGAGGGAATTACAACATGATGATCTATGGATTGAACACCTGCGCTGTTTGTCAGAAGGCCCGAAAGGCGTTGGAGTCACACGGCAAGGACGTCAATTTCCGCGATGTCCGGGCCGACCCGCTGAGCGAAGCTGAACTGGCTGAGTTGATTGCAGAGTTCGGGGATCGGTTGGTGGATCGAAAATCGAATGACTACCGAGGGCTCAATGATTGGCTGAAGAACTCGGAGGCAGAGGCGCAAATCTCCGCCCAGCCCAAGGTGATGGCACGCCCGGTAATCCGTGATCGGGATATGCTTTACCTCGGTTGGGACAAGGCGGTTCAAAGAGCTTTGCTTCCGGTTTGATATCTCGAATTGTGAGGCATGGTTCTCGGACGGTAGATATTAAATATCAGACCTGCCCGCTTGGAATCAGGCCGGTGGCGCCAGGAGTTCCACCACTCGCGTCTCGACCTTTGCGTTGGCCTCTGCCTGGACCGTCTCGTATGTATCCATCAGCAGGGTTCTGAGCCAAAGATTTCCAGGATCGCGGCTCAGCCGTGACGACCATACGAAGCGCACTGGAAAGCGCTCCGGCGTCACTGCCGGGCGCAGCGCGCACAACTTGTGTAACTCCATTTGCTCCGCCATCAACACGGCGGGCAGCGTCGTCAGCAGGTCGGTCCCGGCAAGGGCGGCTCCGACAGCCGAAAACTCGCCGATCTTGGCGCCTATCCGCCGCGCGGTCGCCGGATCGTCCTTGCGCGCATCGACGGGGCTCAGGGTGTTGGTCGCAATCTTGACCTGCAGATGCGGCCATCGCGCCCAGGCCTCTGCTCCCCAATCCGTCACCGCCGGATGATCCGCGCGGGCGAAGCTGTACCAGCAGAACGGCTCCATCTCGCACTCATCAAGACCCTCGGGCAACCGCAGCGCGCCGCCCACGTGCGCGACGTCAATCAGCCCGTCCGCCACCGCATCGTAGATCTGTGTGCTGACATTCACCCATTCGAGTGTCACCCCGGGCGCCTCCGTCCAGACCCGGGCCAGGATCGCCGCGACCAACGACGGGGTCGACGGCATCATGATCCGGAACACCCGGTCACTGATTGCTGGATCGAACGGATGGCGCGGCGCGAGCATCCGGCGCAGGCTGCGCAGCACGGGTCGAACTTCCTCGATCAGATCGAGGGCGTAGGGGCTTGGCTGCATGCGCCCGCCGACCCGCACCAGAAGTGGATCATTCAGCTGTGTCCTGAGGCGCCCGAGCGCATGGCTCACAGCCGAGGGCGTAATCGCCAGCCGGTCGGCCGCTGCGGACAGCGTGCTCTCCTCCATCAGCGCCTCGAATGTGACAAGCAGGTTCAGGTCGATCCGATGGAGTTGAATTTCGTTCATTGGCCCTGAATCCGTTTCGTTTCCTGAAAAGAGCTTTTCGTGAGACAAAGATGACACTCCGGAGCGCAACATCAAACATCCAATCACAAGGATCAATGCGATGACTCTCAAGGTAATTGGCTCCGGTTTTGGCCGCACTGGCACGATGACGATGAAACAGGCCCTCGGAACGCTCGGCTTCGGCCCGACGCATCACATGACCGAAGTGATGGCCCATCCAGAACAACTCGCCCACTGGAAGGCGATCTTCGCCGGTCAGGATGTCGACTGGGCCGAGGTCTATGCCGGCTACAGGTCGCAGGTCGACTGGCCCGGCGCATCGGTCTGGCAGGAAGCCTCCATCGCCTTTCCTGATGCGAAGGTGATCCACACCGAACGCCCGGAAGACGACTGGTGGGCCAGCTTTAACGGCACCATCGGCAAGTTCTTCGCCCTGATGGACACATTAGAACTGCCGCCCGAATTCGCCGAAATCTTCGGAACCATGAAGGCGGGCCTCCTGCCGCGCGCCCTCGGCGACTTCACCGACCGCGACAGCGCGATCGCCAGCTACCGCGCAAACAACGCCCGCGTCCGCGAGATCATCCCCGCCGACCGGCTCCTTGTCTTCAACGTCGCCGAGGGCTGGGAGCCGCTCTGCCGCTTTCTCGATGTGCCGGTCCCGGACACACCCTTCCCGCGCAGCCACGCCCGCGACGAGTTCTGGGCGCATTTCGGCGGCGAGCCGGAGACGCCCGCCCCGCAGGCCGCCGCCGCGACAGGCTGACCGGAGTCGGTACGCGCAGGTTCGGCGTGCCCAAACGGGTGTCGAGCGCGTGCTCGACACCCCGAAAGCCGACGTTCCAAACCGCAATGTCCGGTCCGAATTCTGGAACCTGTTCGGCGGCGAACCGGCGCTCGCATGACTGTGATCCGGTGATCCGGTGATACGGAGAAGGAGCAAGTTCATGTTCACATTACAATGTCACCACATGGCGATCAGCGCCTATACCGCTCTGGCTGTGTTTTCAGCGCCAGCCGCCTGGACCCAGGAGGCTTGGATGGTCGTGACCCACGAGGTCGAAGATTTTGATCGATGGCAGGCGGCCTTTGACCACGCCCTGCCAACCCGTCGTGCGGTAGGTGAGATAGCGTCCTACATTCTGCACAATCCCAATGATCAAAATGTGGTCACCGTCTGGTTCGAATGGGACACGATGGAACGGGCGCAGTCTTGGGCGGCCGATCCCGCATTGGCAAACGGCATGACCGCAGCAGGCGTGATTTCAACTCCGGTCTTCTCTTTCCGCGACATCGAGTCGACGCCTGGCAAGAGACGAGTCGCCTTGGAACGTCGCTGAGAGCCTCGTCAAGTACAGGACCTGTTCGAAGCACGCTTTGTCCCGCAGACCGTGAGTTCGCGTCGTCCCGACCGAGCAGCCACAGCGAAAGGCTGGTTCGATGAAGCTGCATCGCGTGAGAACAGAAGCGGTGAATGTCTCCTTCGGGCCGTCAGTGAAGACGGCCCATGCCATTAGATTTCGATAGCTTCGGCGATAGCCAGCGCATCTTCGAGCTCGACGCCGAGGTATCTGACGGTGCTGTCCATCTTCGTGTGACCCAACAGAAGCTGAACCGCGCGCAGGTTGCCGGTCTTTTTGTATATTTGCGTCACCTTTGTTCTTCGCATCGAATGCGTGCCATATGCGCTGGCCTCGAGGCCAATGGATGTCACCCACTCACGGACAATCCGCGCGTACTGGCGAGTCGAGATGTGAAGCCGTTCGTGAAAACGACCAGGCCAGAGGTATTCGGATCCGACCATGAGCGGCTCCCGCATCCACCTTGAGAGCGATGCCCGCGTGCCTTCTGAGATTTCGAAGCGGACGGGTTTCTGCGTCTTGCTCTGCAGAACCGACGCGCGTTCCTTGATTTGGCCTGACGCCATGACATCGACCACCTTCATCTTCACCAGATCGCAGCCGCGCAGCTTGCTGTCGATGGCAAGATTGAAGAGGGCCAGATCACGATGGTTCTCCGCCAGCTCCAGACGCACCCTGATCGCCCAAACATGTTTGGGCTTGAGCGGCCTTTTCTGACCGACGATCCGGCCCTTGTTCCAAGCTGGGCGCAGTGCGCGGATGGCGGGTAAGTTTGATATTTCCATGACGGATCCTCCTATCCACCACGCCCTCCCCCATCGACAACCCGACGTTGACAAGGCATGATATCACAAGATGCTGCGACGCATTCGGAGTCTGCTGTGAGCCCGTAGCCGCCGCCCCCAAGCTTGTTTCGGGCCGCGTCTGGTCAACGCCAAGACATGGGCATCTCCACTTGCTATAGTGAGTTCGACAGCAACCGACATTGGATCTTCGCGATGGCTGAGCTCGAATATACCAATGCAGCGGCGCGCAAGCTGGAAGACATGTATCGGACCGGCGATGTTATCGCCCAACGTGTTGAGACGCGCCGTCTGCTCAAGCCGTGCGCGGGAGAGACGGTCATCGATATCGGATGCGGCCCGGGTTTTCTGTGCGAAGAGATCGCGGATGCTGTAGGCACATCAGGCCGGGTCATCGGCATTGATGTTTCTCAGGACTTCCTGAGTTTGGCGACAAGCCGGAACCACCGATCATTTCTTGAGTACAGGTTCGGCGACGCGACAGCGATCGATGCGCCCGACCAGAGCTTCGATGCCGCGGTGTGCGCGCAAGTTGCCGAATACATTCCAGATGTTGACCGAGTGCTGACGGAGACGTATCGCGTGCTCAGGCCGGGCGGCCGCGCCCTGTTCGTCGCTACGGACTGGGATACCCTTGTCTGGCACTCAGACAAACCCGAAAGAATGGACGTGGTGCTCAAGTCTTGGGAGGCTCATTGCGCGCACCCGCGACTGCCCCGAAAGCTGGGTCAGCGACTCAAGAGAGCTGGATTTACGGTTGCAGAAGTTAGCACCTTCCCGATCGTCAACCTTACCTGGAGCACGTCAACCTATAGCGAGGGGCTGGCCGATCTGGTTCGAAGCTTCGTATCTGCGCAAAACGAAATACCGCTGGATGTCCTCGCATTGTGGCGTGAGGAACTTGAGGAGCTGAGTTCGGCTGGAAACTACTTCTTCAGCATCTGCCGCTTCATGTTCCTGGCATGCAAGCTTGGATAGTGTCCGCTTTGTCCGGCTCTGCCGACCTTCACCCTCCGAAAATGCTGCGTGATGCATGAACGGCTGATCTGGTGAGGCTGCACTACGGCAAAGGCTTCACTCGCGAGCGGCCGCAATGGGCCGCTCACGTCTTGAACCCAGACGGTCACCTCCAACTTTCCGAACCCCGCTTCCTGCGCATCGCCGCCGTTCCCGCATCAATGGCAAATTCCGATTCCGGTCAGTTATGAGCTGCGGGTGGATCACTCGTGAATCACGGATAGCCCATCTTACCGGAGCGGCTGGAAACCTGCGAAGGTCACACGGACAGGCAGACGAAGGCGATTGCCCTGCACAACCATATACTGACGCAGCGGCATGGCGTGAATCCGGGCTCGAAACCGGAGTCCCGGGCGGTGGGGCCATCCGGCACGGGGTTTGACGGGGTGGCGCCCCTGCCTCCCCTGCCCTATTGGCTGAGTTTGCGGGTCAGGGCGTCGGCGAGGCCGGTATCGGCCGAGGCCGAGAGGCCATCGGCACCGCGCGGAAAGTAGGCTTGCAGCGTCTCCGAGCCGCCCATGAGGCCGGCGACCCGCACGGCCATTGATTGCATCTGGTCATGCACCGGCGGGGCGAGCGCGCGCTCCTGCCAGATCGCCCCCAGCACCGCCGCGAACAGCGCGACATTCACCAGCCGCGCCAGCGAGCGGGCGCGTGCGCTGCGCGCAAGGCGGCGTTCCTCGCGGGGATGGGTCAGGTGGGGCGCGTGGCGTTGCATCCCTCCGGGATGTCATCCGGACGTGTCATTTCCGTGGCGAAAACCGGGCGCCAAGCGGGCCGTGAGGTTGCGCGCCTTGAATAAGCGCATGGGCACGACATCAGATTCTGATCCGCCCAGCCGCCGCTCGCGCCGGGAGGATCACGCAGGCGCTGTGGCCGAAGCGGGTGGAAACCGTTTGCCGAAGGCCAGACTTCAGAGGTTTTCGGCCTGGGGCATGCCCAGAACGTGATAGCCGCCATCGACATGGATGATCTCGCCGCTGGTGCAGGCGCCCGCATCCGAGGCGAGGTAGACGGCGGTGCCGCCGATCGCCTCGAGCGTGGCATTGGCGCGCATCGGTGCGTTGAGGTCGGTATGCTTGTAGGTGCGCCGCGCGCCGCCGATAGCCGCGCCCGCCAGCGTCTTCATCGGGCCGGGCGAGATGGCGTTGACGCGGATACCGTCGGGGCCGAGATCGTTGGCGAGGTAGCGGGTCGCCGATTCAAGCGCGGCCTTGGCCACGCCCATGACGTTGTAATTCGGCACGACCTTGTTGGAGCCCTGATAGGTCATGGTCAGCAGCGTGCCGCCGTTTTCCTGCATCATCGGATAGGCGCGGCGCGCCACGTCGATGAAGGAATAGGCGGAAATCTCCATCGAGTGCTTGAAGTTCTTGCGGCTGGTATTGATGAAGCGGCCGGTCAGTTCGGACTTGTCCGAATAGGCGATGGCGTGGACCACAAAATCGATCGTGGGCCATGTTTCGGCCAGTTGCGCGAAGGCCGCATCGAGCGAGGCATCATCGGTCACGTCCACATCCATAAGGACGCCTGATCCAAGGCTTTCGGCCAGCGGCTGCACGCGCTTGCCAAAGGCGTCGCCCTGATAGGAGAAGGCCAGCTGTGCGCCCGCCTCGTGCATCGCACGGGCGATTCCCCAGGCGATGGAGCGGTCATTCGCCACCCCCATGATCAGGCCGCGCTTGCCTTGCATCGAATTGCTCATGTCGATTTACCCACGATATTTGCTGAGAAGCATTGATCCATTGGTGCCGCCAAAGCCGAAGCTGTTGGTCATCACCGTATCCAGCCCGGCGTCGTCAATGCGCGCGGTGGCGATTTCGCCCTCATGGATGGCGGGATCGAGCGTTTCGACATTGATGGAAGGGATGATGAAGTCGTTTTCCAGCGCGAGCAGGCAGTAGATCGCCTCCTGTGCGCCGGTGGCGCCCTGGCTGTGGCCGGTCATCGACTTGGTCGAGCTGATCGGCGGGGTGGTGCCTTCGCCGAAGATGCGGCGCACGGCCTCGACCTCGCCGACATCCCCCACCGGCGTCGAGGTGCCGTGGGCGTTGATATAGCCGACCTTGCGGTCCTTGGGCAGGGTTTCGAGGGCAAGGCGCATGGCGCGCTCGCCGCCCTCGCCTGAGGGGGCGACCATGTCATGGCCGTCCGAGGTGGCAGCATAGCCGGTGACTTCGGCATAGATGCGCGCGCCGCGCGCCAGCGCGTGACCGAGTTCCTCGAGCACGACGATCCCGCCGCCGCCCGAGATCACGAAGCCGTCGCGCTCGGCGTCGAAGGCGCGCGAGGCGCGGCCGGGCGAATCGTTGAACTTGCTGCTCATCGCGCCCATCGCATCGAACAGGCACGAGAGGGTCCAGTCGAGTTCCTCGCCGCCGCCCGCGAACATCACGTCCTGCTTGCCCATCATGATCTGTTCGGCGGCATTGCCGATGCAATGCAGCGAAGTCGAGCAGGCCGAGGTGATCGAATAGTTGATTCCCTTGATCTTGTAGGCGGTGCTGAGATTGGCCGAGATGGTCGAGCTCATGCATTTGGGCACGGCGAAGGGGCCGATCCGCTTGGGGCTGCCCTTTTCCAGCACGGTCTGATGCGCGGCCAGCATGGCCGAGGTGGACGGCCCGCCCGACCCGGCCACAAGGCCGGTGCGCGGGTTGACGATATCGCCCTCCTCAAGCCCGGAATCCGCGATCGCCTGGCCCATCGCGATATGGGCATAGGCCGCGCCCGGCCCCATGAAGCGCAGCGTGCGCTTGTCGACATGTTCGCTGACATCCAGTTTCAGCGTGCCCGCGACCTGCGAGCGAAAGCCATGCTCTTTCATTTCCTCGCTGGCGACGATTCCGGAGGTGCCGGATTTCAACGCGGCGAGAACCTCCTGGGCATTGTTGCCGATGGACGAGACGATTCCGAGACCCGTGACGACGACGCGACGCATGTTGGGCTTCTCCTTAGATTTGCGGTGGGTTCAGCTTTCGCTGAGCGCGACTTTCATGTCCTTCACCTGATATATCACCTCTCCGTCGGCTTCGACACGCCCGTCGGCGACCCCCATGGTCAGGCGTCTTGTCTGCACCGCTTTCGTGAAATCCACGTAATAGGTCAGCATCTTGCGGTCGGGGCGGACCATGCCGGTCAGCTTGACCTCGCCCACGCCCAGCGCATAGCCGCGCCCCTGCCAGCCGCGCCAGCCGAGGTTGAAGCCGGTGAGCTGCCACAGCCCGTCAAGGCCAAGGCAGCCGGGCATGATCGGATTGCCGGGGAAATGGCATTCGAAGAACCACAGGTCGGGATGGATGTCGAACTCGGCCACCACATGGCCCTTGCCATGCGGGCCGCCATCGCCGCTGATGTCGGTGATGCGGTCCATCATCAGCATCGGGGGTTCGGGAAGCTGCGCATTGCCGGGGCCGAACAGCTCGCCCCGGGCGCATTTCAGCAGGTCGTCCTTGTCGAAGCTGCTTGGATAGTCGGCCATGCAGACGGGCCCTTTCGTGGCTGATGCGTAACGGTTTGGAAACCCTGTATCATCGCCCCAAAGGGCCTTGCAAGCCTGTCGGCACGGCGCGCGCCCGGCGGGCGGATGCGGAATTTATTTGAAATCATGGGGGTCGCGGCCCTATATTCCCCGGTGACCCACGCAACCGAGGCAAAAATGGACTTGCAAGCAACGACCCTTGGAACCGAATGGCTGGCCCAGGCGGGCATGCGGCCCACGCGACAGCGCGTCGCGCTGGCGACGATGCTGGTGGGCGATGGACAGCATCGCCATGTCACCGCCGAAAGCCTGTTCGACGAAGCCCTGAGACGCGGCGACAGCGTGTCGCTCGCAACGGTCTACAACACGCTGCGCGCGTTTTGCGATGCGGGGCTGATCCAAGAAGTGACGGTGGACGGATCGAAAAGCTATTTCGACACCAACACCCATGACCACCCCCATTTCTACTGGGAGGATGAGCAGCGCCTGACCGATGCTCCGTCCGAGGAGCTGGAGATCGCGCGCCTGCCCAAGGCACCCGAGGGCGCCGAAATCTCCAGCGTGGACGTGGTGATCCGCCTGCGCCGCACCTGACACGGAGCGACAGCGGGGCGCAAGTGCCCCGGCAAACCATCCCCGGCATCCCCCGGCGAACCATTCATGGAGAACAGCGATGCGTGCGGCAAGCTATGAGCGGTTCGGCCCCGCGGCCGAAGTTATCGATATCGGCGAGATCGACACCCCGGCGCCGGGCGCGGGCGAGGTGCTGGTGCGGCTGCGCTGGTCGGGGGTGAACCCCTCGGACGCCAAGGCGCGCGCGGGAAGCCGCCCCGGTGTCACCCGTCCCGACCATGACCGGATCATCCCCCATTCCGACGGCGCGGGCGTGATCGAGGCCGTTGGCGAGGGCGTCGACACCGCGCGCATCGGCCAGCGGGTCTGGATCTGGAACGGCCAGTGGAAACGTGCCTTCGGCACCGCCGCCGAGGCCATCGCCCTGCCGCAGAATCAGGCGGTGCCGCTGCCCGAGGGAGTCGACCTTGAAACCGGCGCGACGCTGGGCATTCCGGGACTGACTGCCTGCCAGACCGTATTCGGGGGCGGGTCGGTCGAGGGGCGGACATTGCTGATTTCGGGGGGTGCGGGCGCTGTCGGGCACAACGCCGTGCAACTGGCGCGCTGGGGCGGTGCGCGGGTGATCGCAACCGCATCGCCCGATGCGGCCGGACGGGCGCGCGACGCGGGCGCCGATCACGTCTTCGATTACCGCGACCCGGCGCTTGGCGAAAAGATCATGGAGGCCAGCGGCGGACGCGGCGTGGACCGCGCGATCGAGGTCGAGTTCGGGCAGAACGCCGCCCTGCTGGCCGAGGTCATGGCGCCGCTGGGCACCATCGCGGCCTATGGTTCGGGCAAGGACATGACGCCGACCCTGCCCTTCGGCCCTTATCTTTTCAAGGCGCTCAAGATCGACATCACGCTGATCTACATCCTGCCCGATGCCGCGCGCGAGGCGGCCATCGCGAAACTGCACGCGGCGCTGAGCGAAGGCGCGCTGAAACCCGCCATCGCCGCGCGCTACCCGCTTGCGGATTGCGCCGCCGCGCAGGATGCGGTGATGAGTCCGGGGCGCGCAGGCGCGGTGCTGCTGGATATCGGCTGAAGGGCGCGGGCGGAGCAAGACTGACACTGCATCAGGGTATAACTCAGGCAGAGGTTATACATTGCAGATTGCAGATCGGACATGCTGTGCTTAGGCTTGGACAGGACCGCAATCCGCGCGATCGCGCCTTACATAAGCCACCGCAGGGGACAAAACCGATGAGCTACGCCAGCGCGCTGCGCAGGTTTCTGACGCTGCTTGGGCGCTTGGTGGAACACGTGCTTGACCGTATCAGGTCGGTGGTCGTGATCCTGATTCTGGTCGCGTCACTCGCGTTGAATGTTTCGCTGGTCGTGTTTGACAAAGTTACCGACGTCGTCAGCACGACTTATAGCACGATCACCGACGCACCGACCGTCCATGGACGCTTGAAAGCAAGACTGGCGACCACGGGCGCGGAGTTGAGCACGACCCGACGAGAGCTGAGCGCATCCCGCGGCCGCGAGCAGATTCTTGATCGCGACTTGGGCAAATCCCGAACAGAACTGGTCAGGCAGCAGACCAAGATCGACGAACTGTCCGGCCAGGTCACGAAGCTTGAGGGAGACCTGACTCGCAGCCGCACACAATCGAATGCGGAGCTGGCAAGGCGGCAGGCGCGGATCGATGAATTGTCCAGCCGTGCCAGTCGCGCCACGACAACAGATAAGGTCCGGTATCGCGGGAGAACGGTTATGATGCGCGCCGCGCTGCGCGACACGTCCGAGCGGATCAATAAGCGCGCAGTGGTCAATGCGGGGCGCAATATCGGGTCGATGGCCGGTGAAGCCTTGCCGGTGCTCGGCGTCGCGGTGATCGCCACGGTGACCGCGCTTGAAATCAGCGATCTGTGCGAGACGCTCAGGGATATGGAAGAACTGAACGCCGCACTGGACCCGCTCAATGCCAAGCCCGAAAGCGAGCGATCCAAATGCCCCTGGACGGTTCCGTCACGCGAGGAGCTTTGGGCGCAGGTAACTGAATCGCCACAAAAAGCGTGGGATTTGGCCATCGAAAATGTGCCGGACCTACCCGAGATCCAGGAGATGCACGTCGATTGGCGCGGTTACCTGAGTCTAGTCACGGGAGTGATGGATGATCTCATGGACTATGCGGGATCAACCAGTCGAAATGCATGGGATAAGACGGTGAATGGCGCGATGCAGTCTTTTGACGCGCTGGTCGAGTCGATATCGCCAAGCACCGAGTGATCAGGCTTGAGCCCCTCGTCCCCGCTCAGGCGTCGCGGTCGATCCCGGAGGGGCCGGGGCGAGTGAGGCGTTTACGCGCGGCGGCGAGGCCGGGGCCAAAGCCTTCGGCATCGCCGTAATCGACGAACTGGGCATAATAGGCATGCATCGCGCCGACGCGGGCGGCGTGTTTGATCGGGCACCAATAGGCCTCGGTGCGCCCGGCGATCTCCTGCACGTAGCCGAGCAGCCCGTTGCAATAGCCGCAATAGACGCAGTTCAGTTTCTGAAGCGCGTTGAGATAGGCCAGGTGGTGGCGGTCGATGCGGATGAAATCGGCGCGCCGGACCTTCTCGATGCGATAGACCGGAAAGCAGATCGCCTGATAGAGCGTCGCGAAAAGATCGAGCAGCGCGAAGGGCAGGATCAGCGAATAGATCACCGGAGCGGTAAGCACGACCATCGGCCGGGTCTGGCGCAGGAATGTGCCCAGGCCCACGCGCAGCGCGCGGTGGCGGCGGCGGATCTCGTTCTCGAACACCACGCGGCCATTTTCCAGCTGATAGCTGAACTCGGTGCGGCGGCGCTGGAATTCGGCGTCCAGTTCGCCCTGGAGGTCGCGGATCCGGGTGAGCAGCTTTTCGGTGGGCGAGGTCATCGGCGGGCTCCGTCAGTTGCGCCGCCATCCTAGCCCGCGCAGAAGCCTTGATGCCAGCGGATTGCGTCCAGGCACCTGCCCTGCCGGGTTTGAAACGCAAAGGCGCGCGCAGGTCTTCCTGCACGCGCCCCTGTCTCATCTGATGCGATCGGCGAAGCGACCGCGTCCCGGTCAGGAAATATCGACCAGTTCGATGGCGAAGGTCAGATCCTTGCCCGCAAGCGGGTGGTTGGCGTCAAGCGTCACCTGTTCGTCGGTCACTTCGACCACGGTCACTGGCATCACCTGCCCCTGGGGAGTCTGCACCTGAAGCTGCGTGCCCAGATCGAGCGGGATATCCTCGGGGATATCGGCGCGCGGCACCGCCTGCTGGGCGTTGGGATCGGGCTGACCATAGGCCTGGTCAGCGGGCACTTCGACGGTTTTCTTGTCGCCCACGGTCATGCCGGGCAGCGCCTGATCGAGGCCGGGGATGATCTGGCCGGAACCGACCTGGAATTCCAGAGGGTCGCGCCCCTCGCTGCTGTCGAAGGTCGCACCGTCTGTCAGCGTGCCGGTATAGTGAATGCGGACGGTATCGCCCTCTTTGACTTGCGTCATGCGTCTTTTCCAATCTGTCGTGGAGTGAGTGAGTTTGCAAGGCCGCGTCCCGCGCGGGTGCTTGTGCGTGTCCGACCTCAATTTAGTGATTCACTGCCGGGATTGCAAACCGACTTCGGTGACGGGGCTGATGAGGCGGGCGCGAGGGCATGCCGACATGCGCCCGCGCTGGCGGGCGGGGCTTTCGGTGCCGGGCGATCCGTGCCAGTGTCATGCGCAATACACCGGAGGACCCATGCCGATTACAACCTGCATATTTGACGCCTATGGCACCCTGTTCGACGTTTCCGCCGCCGCGCGGACCGCGGCCGAAGAGCCGGGGCGCGAAAAATTCGCCAAGCACTGGCCCAGCATCGCCGAGAACTGGCGCCGCAAGCAATTGCAATACACATGGCTGCGCGCCGCGATGGGCGCGCATACCGATTTCTGGAACGTCACCCAGGACGGGCTTGACTGGGCGCTGGAGGCCGAGGGGCTGGACGGCGACGACGATCTGCGCGAGCGGCTGTTGATGCTTTACCGCGAGCTTGCCCCCTATCCCGAGGTGCCCCCGATGCTCGAGGCGCTCAAGACGCAGGGCATGGCCACGGCGATCCTGTCGAACGGCGCGCCGGGGATGCTGTCGGATGCGGTGGCATCGGCGGGGATCGGCGCGCATCTCGACGATGTGCTGTCGGTCGAAAGCGTCGGCGTCTTCAAGCCCGCGCCACAGGTCTATGACATGGTGGGCGAGCGGTTCTGCTGCGACATCTCGGAGGTGCTGTTCGTGTCCTCGAATGGCTGGGATGCCTGTGCGGCGGCGGCCTATGGTTTCATCGCGGCCTGGGTCAACCGGACGGGCGCGCCGATGGAAAGGCTGCCGGGGCGGCCGCATCATGTGCTTGAGGACCTGAGCGCCATCCCCGCCCTGACCGAGGCCTGAACATGGCGCGATTCACCAGTTCGGACGGGCTGAGCCTTTATTACGAGGATGAGGGCGCGGGCCGGGCGGTCCTGTGCCTTGCGGGGCTGACGCGCAATGCGCGCGATTTCGATCCGCTGGCGCCGCATCTGCGCGCGCAGCGGATGCTGCGGCTGGATTATCGCGGGCGCGGGCGGTCGGATCACGACCCGGATTTCACGAATTACAACATCCTGCGCGAGGCGCAGGATGTGATCGACTTGCTGGATCACCTTGGCCTTGAACGGGTCACGCTGATCGGCACCTCGCGCGGCGGGCTGATCGCCATGGCGCTGGCGGCCGGTCACGGGGCGCGGCTTGCGGCGGTGTTGCTCAATGATATCGGCCCCGAGGTCGCGCCGGGGGGGCTTGCTCGGATCATGGATTATGTCGGCAAGCCGCCGCCCTTTGCCGATCTCGATGCGGCCGCGGCGGCGCTGGAGGCGGCGCATGGCGCGGATTTCCCCGGGGTGGCGCGCGCGCGCTGGCGCGCGCAGGCCGAGGCCCTGTTCGCGCCGCGCGCCGATGGCGGGTTGGCGCTGCGCTATGATCCAAGGCTGCGCGATGCGCTGGTCGGCCAGGCGGGCGCGGGCGAGACGGTGGACCTGTGGCAGCTTTTCGATGCGCTGCGCGCCACGCCGCTGGCGGTGGTGAGGGGCGCGAACTCGGACCTGCTGAGCGCCGGGACCCTGGCGCGCATGCAAGAGCGCCATCCGGGGCTGATCGCCGCGACGGTGCCCGATCGCGGGCATGTGCCCTTTCTTGACGAAGCAGAGGCGCTGGCCGCGCTGCATGAATTGCTGGAGACCTCCGAGACATGAGCGATATCGACATGATCCGCGCCGCCGCCGGGCGCCTCGAGGGCCATGCGCGGCGCACGCCGCTATTGTCCTCGCCCTTCCTTGACGAGATCGCCGGGCGCCGGGTGCTCGTCAAGCCCGAATGCCTGCAACATACCGGCAGTTTCAAGTATCGCGGCGGGCGCGCGGCGGTGTCGGCGCTGGAACCAGCGCTGCGCGCCAAGGGCGTGATCGCCTTTTCCAGCGGCAACCACGCGCAGGGCGTGGCGCTGGCGGCGCGCGAATTCGGCGTGCCGGCGGTGATCGTCATGCCTGCCGGCGCGCCGCGCCTCAAGATCGAGAACACGCGCGCATTGGGCGCCGAGGTGGTGCTTTATGACCGCGCGGGGGGCGAAAGCCGCGAGGAGATCGGCGCGGCCCTGACCAGGGAACGGGGTCTTACGCTGATCAAACCCTATGACGAACCCGAGGTGATCGCCGGTCAAGGCACCTGCGGGCTCGAGATCGCCGCGCAGGCGCGCGACGCGGGCGTGGAGCGGGGCGATGTGCTGGTCTGCTGCGGCGGCGGGGGGCTGACATCGGGAATCGCGCTGGCGCTCGAGGCCGAGGCGCCGGGCCTGCGGGCGCGGCCCTGCGAGCCCGAGGGGTTCGACGATACCGCGCGCTCGCTTGCGGCGGGGCGGATCCTTGCGAATGCACAGGGCGCGGGCGGGATCTGCGATGCGATCGTGACGCCGCAGCCCGGCGAGATCACCTTCGGGATCATGTCGCGGCTTTGCGGGCCGGGGCTGGTGGTGAGCGAGGACGAGGTGCTTGCGGCGATGGCGCTGGCGTTCCAGCGCCTCAAACTGGTGGCCGAGCCGGGCGGCGCGGTGGCGCTGGCGGCGGCGCTGTTTCATCCCGGCGAGATCGCGGGCGATGCGGTGATCTGCACCATCTCCGGGGGCAATGTGGACGCCGCCATGTTCATCCGCGCCCTGCAAACCGCCACGGACTGAGCGACGGGGGGCCAGCCCCCCGGACCCCCCGGGATATTTCTAAACAGAAGAAGCCGGATTTAGCCCCCTTGCCTTCTTTTGTTCGAAAATATCCCGGGGTGAATTGGCCGCAGGCCAAGAGGGGCAGCGCCCCTTTGCGCCAGATCATGGACAGGACTTCGGTGGTCGACTTTCCTGTTGCGGAGCGTGGACGCGACGAGGAGGGACCTATCATGCGCACACAGGTGGCTATCGTGGGGGGCGGCCCGGCCGGGCTTTTGCTGGCGCAACTTTTGCACGGATATGGAATCGATACGGTCGTGCTGGAGCGGCGTACGCGTGCGCATGTGCTGGAACGCGTGCGCGCCGGGGTGCTGGAAACCGGCTTCGTCGAGATGATGCGCGAGGCGGGCGTGGCCATGCGCATGGAGGACGAGGGCATCCCCCATCATGGTGCGCGCATCGCCTATGGCGAGGAGAGTTTCCGGATCGATTTCGCCGCACTCACCGGGGAACAGGTGATGATTTACGGCCAGTCCGAGGTCACGCGCGACCTTTACGAGGCGCGCGATGCGGCGGGTCTGGAAACATTGCATGAATGCGCCGGCCTGCGTCCGCATGACATCGACGGCGCGCAGCCTTTCATCACCTTCCTGCATGGCGGCAGGATGAACCGGCTGGATTGCGATTTCATCATCGGCTGCGACGGGTTTCACGGCCCCTGCCGGGACGCCATCCCGCAGGAGGCGCTGCAGGGTTACGAGAAGACCTACCCGTTCGGCTGGCTGGGCATTGTGTCAGAGACCCCGCCGGTGGATGACGAACTGGTCTATTGCAATTCCGAGCGTGGTTTCGCCCTGTGTTCGATGCGCGACGAGGGGCTGAGCCGCTATTACATTCAATGCCCGCTGGCGGACAGTCCGGACGATTGGAGCGACGAGATGTTCTGGGAGGAGCTTGGGCGGCGCTTGCCGGGGGAGATGCGCGCGCGCCTGGTCACCGGCCCCTCGATCTGGAAATCCATCGCGCCGATGCGCTCATATGTCTGCGAGCCGATGCGCTGGGGCAAGATGTACCTGTGCGGCGATGCCGCCCATATGGTGCCGCCGACCGGCGCCAAGGGGCTCAACACCGCCGCAAGCGACGTGCATTACCTGAGCCGGGCGCTGATGCGCCATTACCGGGAGGGCGACGATCGTGGGCTCGAGGATTACTCGGGCCAGGCGCTGGCACGGATCTGGAAGAACCAGCGGTTCGGCTGGTGGATGACCAATCTCCTGCACCGCTTTCCCGAGCAGAGCGCGTTTGATCTGCGCATGCAACAGGCAGAGCTGGCCTTTTTGCAGGAGAACGAGGCGGCGCGGCGCGCGCTGGCGCAGAACTATGTCGGCCTGCCCTATTGAGCCATGGGCGCGTGCTGGCGGCTTGCCTGAGAAGCGCCCCTCGCCTAGGCTGTGGTCATTGCGCCCGCGGCGCGCCCTGAAAGGGCGCATGGAGGAGGCCGGGCGCAAGGCGTTTGTCGACGGGAGGAGACCATTACTTTCGCCACGCAGCATATAGACCGGGTGCTTGACACCCTGTCATCGGGTTCGGCGGCGGCGCGTTCGCGTCTGGCGGCGTCTTGGCAGCGCTCGGCGCGCGCCCACGGGCTGGACCCGGCGCGCCCGGAGGGCGGGCAGCGCGTGGAGGCGCGCGAACTCAAGCAGCGCCGCGAGGCGCTCGGGGCGTTCCTGGGCGTCGCGGCACCGCAGCTGGACAGTCTGTTCGGGCTGATCGGGCATTCGGGCTGCGGGGTCTTGTTGACCGATGCCGAAGGCGTTGTGCTGGAGCAGCGCTGTTCGGATGGCGATGCGGAGGTGTTCAAGCACTGGGGCCTTTGGGCGGGGGCTGACTGGAGCGAGGCGGCAGAGGGCACCAACGGGATCGGAACCTGTCTGGCCGAAAACCGGCAGGTGACCATTCACCGCGACCAGCATTTTCTGGCGCGCAATATCGGCATGAGCTGCATGGATGCGCCGATCTACGGGCCGGACGGTGCGTTGATCGCGGCGCTGGACGTCTCTTCGGCGCGGGCCGATCAGACCGAAAGTTTCAACCGCCTGATCGCCGCCATGGTCGCGCAGACCGCGCATCAGATCGAGGCGGCGGCGTTTCGCGCGGCCTTTGCCGGTCGGCGCATCGTGGTGGCCGATGACAATGGCAACGAGCCGGCCGCGCTGCTGGCGGTGGATGGCGACGACATCGTGGTGGGCGCGACGCGCGCCGCGCGGCGCAATTTCGGGCTGTCGATCTCGGGCGGGCTGAAGCCGCTGCCCGCCAATGACCTGCTGAACGGCGAGGCGGGTACGGGCGGCTTCGAGCGCGCCGAGCGCGCCGCGGTGACGCGCGCGCTGGCACGCGCGGGGGGCAATGTCTCGAAGGCGGCGCGCGCGCTCGGGATCGGGCGCGCGACGCTTTACCGGCGCATGGCGCGGCTGGGTATCGCACCTGACGGGGGCAGACTGTCCCGGAATTGAGACAATCGCCCGCCCTGCCCTGCAAGGCGGGGCTGTCACAGCGGCCATAAGCGCGCTTACTCCATTCGCAACGGCATGACGCCGTGTGAATGGAGGAGATCACATGAACGAGATGACACAGATGGCGGGCAAGCATGCCTCGCCCTTCAAGACCCGTTATGACAATTTCATCGGCGGCACCTTCGTGCCCCCCGTGGAGGGGCGGTATTTCGACAACATCACGCCGATCACGGGCGCCAAGGTCTGCGAGGTCGCCCGCTCGGGTGCGAAGGATGTGGAACTGGCGCTTGATGCCGCGCATGCCGCGAGCACGGCATGGGGCCAGACCGCCCCGGCCGAGCGCGCCAACGTGCTGCTGAAGATCGCCGACCGGATGGAAGAGAGCCTCGATCTGCTGGCGCAGGCCGAGACCTGGGACAACGGCAAGCCGATCCGCGAGACCACCGCCGCCGACATCCCGCTGTCGGTCGATCACTTCCGCTATTTCGCGGGCGTTCTGCGCGGCCAGGAAGGCACCATGTCGGAGATCGACGCCGATACCGTGGCCTATCATTTCCACGAGCCGCTGGGCGTCGTGGGGCAGATCATCCCGTGGAATTTCTCGATCCTGATGGCGGCGTGGAAGCTGGCCCCGGCGCTGGCGGCGGGCAATTGCATCGTGCTCAAACCCGCCGAGCAGACCCCGGCCGCAATCATGGTGCTCGCCGAGCTGGTCGCCGACCTGCTGCCCGCGGGCGTTCTCAATATCGTCAACGGCTATGGCGCCGAGGTGGGCGCACCGCTGGCGCGCAGCCCGCGCATCGCCAAGATCGCCTTTACCGGCTCGACCGAGACCGGGCGCAAGATCATGCAGGCCGCGACCGAGAACCTGATCCCGGTCACGCTGGAACTGGGCGGCAAGAGCCCCAACATCTTCTTTTCGGACGTGATGGCCGAGGATGACTCGTTTCTGGACAAGGCGGTCGAGGGCTTCGTGCTGTTCGCCTTCAACCAGGGCGAGGTCTGCACCTGCCCGAGCCGCGCCCTGATCCAGGAGGATATCTACGAAGAGTTCATCGCCCGCTGCATCGACCGGGTGAAGGCGATCAAGCAGGGCGATCCGCGCGACATGGAGACCATGGTGGGCGCGCAGGCGAGCCAGGAGCAGCAGGACAAGATCATGTCCTATCTGACCATCGGGGTCGAGGAAGGCGCCGAAGTGCTGGTGGGCGGCGATGCCGCGCGGTTCAACGGCGAGCTGTCGGACGGGTTCTATATCCAGCCCACGATCCTCAAGGGCCACAACAAGATGCGGGTTTTCCAGGAGGAGATCTTCGGCCCGGTCGTGTCTGTCACCACCTTCAAGGACGAGGCAGAGGCCTTGGCGATCGCCAATGACACCATGTACGGGCTTGGCGCCGGGGTCTGGTCGCGCGACGCCAATCGCTGCTACCGGTTCGGGCGCGCGATCGAGGCCGGGCGCGTCTGGGTCAACAACTACCATGCCTATCCGGCACATGCGGCCTTCGGCGGTTACAAGCAATCCGGCATCGGGCGCGAGACCCACAAGATGATGCTGGACCACTATCAGCAGACAAAGAACATGCTGGTCAGCTACAACCCCAACAAGCTCGGCTTTTTCTAGAGCCCGCGAGAGTGGTAGCGAGTGACGGGCGGCCCCTTGCGGGCCGCCCTTTTTCATTTTGACGACAAGGAAGTGCGGCGTGGCGCCCTGCCCTAGCGCAGCGCGGCGCGGTATTGCGCCGGGGTGCGGCCCGTCTGCTTGCGGAACACGCGGGTCAGGTGGCTTTGGCTGGAAAATCCGCAGGCTGCCGCGATCCTGGCGACGGGGGCACTGCCGCGCAGCATGTCGCGGGCGCGGTCGATCCGCCGCGCGGTGATCCAGCCATGCGGCGCCATCCCCCGCGACAGGCGGAACATCCGGTGAAAGTGATATTCGGACATCGAGGCCAGCGCCGCCAGATCGGCGAGGCGGATGGTGTTTTCCATCTCCGCCGCGATCCATTCGTCCACCCGGCGCAGCACATGGGGTGCCAGACCGCGGCGCAGCGTGACGCGGCCCGGTTCAAGATGCGCCACCAGGTCGCTGGCCGCGCTGTCGGCCAGCAGGATATCCCCGTCCTGCGCCGCCAGCGCCAGTTGCCGCAGCGGCCCCGCCAGCGCGGGACGCTCGGCAAAGCTGATCTCATGCAGGTCCAGCTGGCGCGCGTCGCAGTCATGCATGCGCGCGAATGAAGCGCGCAGCGCCGCATCGGGCATGTGCAGATGCACGAAACGGAAGGGCTGGGTGATGTGCCATTCCGAGCGATGCCCCTCGGGCATGACGCAGACCGCACCGGGCCAGCCGCTTGCGCCCCCCGCATCCAGCCGGCGCGTGCCTGTGCCGCCCTGCAGATAGAGGCTGAACGTGTGGCCGCTGGTATCGTCATAGGAGACCCGGTCATCGTGGTTTTCCCAGATCGTCACACTGCGCCCGCCGCCCAGATCAAGCCGGTGGGTGGCATGTGCCGCGCGCGAACGGCCAAGGAAATCCTGCACGGTGTGACGCATGGCGCGACCCTAGCGCAGTGTCCGGCATGGCGGGAAGGGGCGCGTCCGATTTTAGCGCAAGATCGTGCAAAACCCGGCGCGGCGGATGCGCTAGAGGAAGCGCAACAAGGAGAGCGCCACCCCCATGACCACAACCATCCTGTTCGCCGCCACTGTCCTGATCTGGGGCACCACATGGATCGCCATCGCCGCACAGATCGGCGATGTGCCGGTGATGGTCTCGGTCTTCTACCGCTTTGCGCTGGCGGCGCTGCTGATGCTGGCGGGGCTGGCGGCCTTGGGTCGTCTGAAGCGTCCGGCACAGTGGCGCTTTGTCGTCGTTCAGGCGTTATGCCTGTTCTGCTTCAATTTCGTCGGGCTTTACAACGCGGCGGCCCTGATCCCGTCGGGGCTGGTCTCGGTGATCTTTTCGCTGGCCTCGATCTTCAACGCGCTGAACGCGCGGCTGATCTTCGGCGAGCCCGTCACGGGGCGCACGGTTCTGGCCGGGGCGATCGGTTTTTGCGGCCTCGTCCTGCTGTTCTGGCAGGATATCGTGGTGACGCCGGACAGCGATACACTGCGCGGAATCGGCTGGGCCGTGTCCGGGACGCTGGTGTTCTCGTGGGGCAACATGGCGTCGCGCCAGAATGCGCGGCTGGGCGTGTCGCCGATCACCGCCAATGGCTGGGGCATGGGGATCGGCGCGCTGGCTCTGCTGGGATTGATCGCGGCCACCGGGCAGCCGGTTACCGCCCCCTCGGGCACGGGTTACTGGGTGGCGCTGATTTACCTCGCCGCCATCGGCTCGGTCATCGGGTTCACCACCTACCTGCTGCTGGTGGCCCGGATCGGATCGGCCCAAGCGGGCTATGCCACGGTGCTGTTCCCGGTGGTGGCGCTGGTCATCTCGACGCTGTTCGAGGGGTATGTCTGGAGCGCAACCGCGATCGCGGGCGTGGCGCTGGCAGGATCCGGGAACGTGGTGATGTTCTGGACAGGGCGGGAGCGCCGGCGCAGCCCGGCCCGGACGCCTACTTGACCCCGGCGCCCGCTTGCCAGCATGTAGTGTGCGGGACAGCGCGAAGGAAACAGCATGCAGATGGCCGATCTGGGGGATATTTCCCTGCATTACCGCGAGGATGGCGACCGCCACGGCGCACCGGTGGTCTTTGCCAACTCATTGGGCACCGATCTGCGGCTCTGGGACAGGATCCTGCCGCTTCTGCCCGAGGGCCTGCGCATCATCCGCTATGACAAGCGCGGTCATGGCCTGAGCGATTGCCCTCCGGCGCCTTACAGGATGGGCGCGCTGGTGCGCGATGCCGAGCGGCTGCTTGACCTGCTGGAGGTGCGCGACTGCGTCTTCGTCGGCCTTTCGATCGGGGGCATGATCGCGCAGGGGCTGGCGGTGAAACGTTTCGATCAGGTGCGCGCGCTGGTGCTCAGCAACACAGCCGCAAAGATCGGCCAGCCCGAGATGTGGCAGGACCGCATCGATGCCGTGCGCGCGGGGGGCACCAAGGCACTCGCCGAATCCGTGATGGAACGCTGGTTCCCCAAGAGCTTTCGCGACACTGCCCCGGATTTCTGCGGCTGGCGCAATATGCTCTCGCATACGCCCGCCGAGGGATACATGGGCTGTTCGGCCGCCATCGCGGGCACGGATTTCTACACGCCCACAAGCGGGCTGCGCTTGCCAACGCTGGGGATCGCGGGTTCCGAGGATCGCGCCACGCCGCCGGACCTCGTGCGCGAAACCGTGGCGCTGATCCACGGGTCGCGATTCGAGCTGATCCGGGGGGCGGGCCACCTGCCCTGTGTCGACCGCCCCGAGGATTATGCCGCGCTGCTGGGCGGTTTCCTGAAAGACATCGGCCATGTCTGACTTCCTGCTGGTGCATGGATCCTGCCACGGCGCCTGGTGCTGGCGCGACGTGATCCCGGCGCTCGGGCGGCTGGGTCACACGGCGCGCGCCATCGACCTACCGGGGCATGGCGATACGCCCTGCCCGATCGAGGCGATCACGCTGGAGGCATATGCCGATGCGATCCTTGCGGCGCTCAAATCGCCGGCGATCGTGGTCGGGCACTCGATGGCGGGATTCGCGATCTCGGCCGCGGCCGAAAAGGCGCCCGAGCGGATTGCCCGGCTGGTTTACCTCTGCGCCTATGCGCCGCGTGACGGCGTCTCGCTGGTCGAGATGCGCCGCGAGGCGCCGCGCCAGCCGCTGCTCGAGGCCATCGAGAAAACCGCTGACGGGCTGGGCTTCACCTTTCGCGACACGCATCTTGGCGATGCGCTTTATCACGACTGCCCGGACGGGACCGTGGATCATGCCCGCGCGCGGCTCTGCGTGCAGGCGATCCGCCCGCAAGCGACGCCGATCAGCCTGGGGGCGAATTACGCGGGCGTGGCAAAATCCTATATCCGCTGCAGCGAGGATCGCGCGATTCCGCCCGAATACCAGACCAGCATGACCAAGGGCTGGCCCACGGGCGACCTTTACGAGATGCCCACCGGCCATTCGCCCTTCTTCGCCGATCCCGAAGGGCTGGCGCAGCGGCTCGATCTCATCGCGCGCGGCTGAATCCCGGCGCGCCGCCACTTTCGCGCGGCGCGCGTCAAAACCGGCTTGCACCACCGCGTCAGAGGCGTAACCCTGCGCGCCAGTAAAGCGGAACGGACCAAAACCGGCCCAAGCGAACGGGAGAGACCATGCAGACCATCAAGGCGGCCGTGTGCCACGACTTCGGGCAGCCCCTCGTGATCGAGGACGTGCGCCTGCGCGCGCCCGGAATGGGCGAGATCGAGGTATCGCTCGATGCGGTGGCGATCTGCCATTCCGACATCTCCTATGCCGACGGGGCCTGGGGCGGCAGCCTGCCCGCGGTCTACGGCCACGAGGCGGCGGGACGCATCAGCGCCCTTGGCGCGGGGGTCACCGGGCTGGCCGCGGGCGATCCGGTGGTGGTCACGCTGATCCGCGCCTGCGGCGCCTGCCCCAGCTGCGGCGCGGGGCGCCCCACCGGCTGCGAAGCTCCCCATGACGGCGATCACGGGCCGCTCAGCACGATCGACGGCGGCACGCTGCATCAGGCCATGGCCTGCGGCGCCTTCGCCGAAAGGATCGTGGTCCATCACGGCCAGGCGGTGAAGATCCCCGGCGACATGCCGATGGATGCCGCCAGCCTGCTGGCCTGCGGCGTGATCACCGGGGTCGGGGCGGTGGTGAACGCCGCCGCGCTGCGCGCCGGGCAGGACGTGGTGGTGATCGGCGCGGGCGGCGTGGGGCTCAACGCGATCCAGGGCGCGCGCATCGCCGGGGCGCGCCGCATC
Organism: Roseovarius salincola; assembly: GCF_026891095.1. Classification (GTDB taxonomy): domain Bacteria; phylum Pseudomonadota; class Alphaproteobacteria; order Rhodobacterales; family Rhodobacteraceae; genus Roseovarius; species Roseovarius salincola. The sequence goes on along the minus strand of NZ_JAPTNL010000009.1, from coordinate 586 downwards.
GTTGCCGTGGACATGAACGCCGGGAAACTCGAGGACGCCATCGCTTTCGGCGCCACCGACACGGTGCTCGCCTCGCAGGACCAGCCCTGGCGCGCCGCCATGGATGCCATGGGACGGGGCGCGGATGCGGTGCTGGTCACGGTGGGCGCCGCCCCGGTCTATGACCTGGCCGCGAACTACCTGGCGCCCGGCGGCAAGGTGATCATGGTGGGCATGCCCGCGAGCGGCGCCTTTTCCAGCTTCGAGGCCGGCAATCTCGCCGCTGCCGGACAATCCATGATCGGCTCCAAGATGGGCGACGTGGTGATCGCGCGCGACATCCCCTGGATGATCGACCTCTACCGCCAGGGCCGCCTGAAACTCGACGAGCTGATCTCGAACCGCTGGCGGCTCGACCAGATCAACGAGGCCATCGCCGATACCCGCTCAGGCAGCGCGCGGCGCAATGTCATCATGCTGGATTGACCCGCCCCTTCATCTGGCCCCAAATACCTCGGGGGGTGTGGGGGGCAGCGCCCCCCACCCGGGCGGATCGCCACGCGAAACGAACCAACAAAAACCGAAAGGCCCGGCCAAGAAAAACAAA
>NZ_JAPTNL010000008.1 GCF_026891095.1 Roseovarius salincola | reverse complement strand
GTGATCGCCGCCGTCAGCGTCGTCTTGCCGTGGTCAACATGGCCGATCGTGCCAATGTTCACATGCGGTTTCGAACGGTCAAACTTTTCCTTTGCCATGATGGCCTCCTGGTTTTTGTGGCGGTGCGTGCCGTGACGCACCCTACGGGTGGGTAGGGTGCGGGGTTCCCCCCGCACCGCTGCTTATGCGTATTTCGACTGGATCTCTTCGCTGATGTTCTGCGGCACCGGATCGTAATGCGAGAACTGCATCGTGAACTGGGCGCGGCCCGAGGACATCGAGCGCAGCGTGTTGATATAGCCGAACATGTTGGCCAGCGGAACGTTGGCGTCAATGACGATCGCGTTGCCGCGCGGCGCCTGACCCGAGACCTGGCCGCGACGCGACGTCAGATCGCCGATGATGCTGCCGGTATATTCCTCGGGTGTCACCACCTCGACCTTCATGATCGGCTCCAGCAGCTTGGCACCGGCCCGCTTGAGACCTTCGCGCATGCACATCCGCGCGGCGATCTCGAAGGCCATGACCGAGGAGTCCACATCGTGGAACTTGCCGTCGATCAGCGCGACCTTGAAGTCGATCACCGGGAAGCCGGCCAGCGGCCCGCTGTCCATGACGCTTTCGATCCCCTTCTCGACACCCGGAATGTATTCCTTGGGCACCGAACCACCGACAATACGGCTTTCGAAGCTGTAGCCTTCGCCCGCCTCGGTCGGCGCGATGATCATCTTGACCTCGGCGAACTGACCCGACCCACCGGTCTGTTTCTTGTGGGTATAGGTATGCTCGATCTCGTGGCCGATGGTCTCGCGGTAGGCGACCTGCGGAGCGCCGATATTGGCGTCCACCTTGAATTCGCGGCGCAGACGGTCGATCAGGATGTCGAGGTGAAGTTCGCCCATGCCCTTCATGATCGTCTGGCCCGACTCGAGATCGGTTTCGACGCGGAAGGACGGATCCTCGGCGGCAAGCCGCTGGAGACCCTGGCTCATCTTCTCCTGGTCGGCCTTCGACTTGGGCTCGACCGCGATCTCGATCACCGGATCGGGGAAGGTCATGGTTTCCAGAACGACGGGTTTCTGCGCATCGCAGAGCGTGTCGCCCGTGGTGGTTTCCTTCAGGCCCGCCAAGGCGATGATGTCGCCCGAACCGGCCCAGTCGATCTCTTCGCGCGAGTTCGAGTGCATCATCATCATGCGGCCGATGCGCTCTTTGCGCCCCTTGGTCGCGTTGAGAACGCTGCCGCCCTTTTCCAGCAGACCCGAATAGATCCGCGTGAAGGTCAGCGTGCCGACGAACGGGTCGTTCATGATCTTGAACGCCAGGCCGGCGAAGGGCTGATCGTCGCCGGGGCGGCGCTCGATGTTGCGGGTCTCCGTCTCGTCATCCGGCGAGAAGCCCATATAGGGCGGCACGTCCAGAGGGCCGGGCAGATAGTCGATCACTGCGTTCAGCAGGGGCTGCACGCCCTTGTTCTTGAACGCCGAACCGGCCAGAACCGGCACGAAGCTCATTGACAGCGTGCCCTTGCGGATCAGCGAACGCAGCGTCGTCTCGTCGGGCTCTTCGCCCTCGAGATAGGCTTCCATCGCGGCATCGTCCATTTCGACGGCGTTCTCGATCAGCTTGGCGCGCCACTCCTCGGCCAGCTCTTTCATGTCGTCGCGGATATCCCGGACAACCCAGCTTGCGCCCAGATCCTCACCGATCCAGACCCATTCCTTCATGGTCACGAGATCGATGATGCCTTCCAGCTTGTCTTCGGCCCCGATGGGCAGCTGGATCGGCGCCGGCACGGCGCCCGTGCGGCTGGCGATCATGTCGACGCAGTTGAAGAAATCGGCGCCGATCTTGTCCATCTTGTTGACGAACACGATACGCGGCACCTTGTAGCGGTCAGCCTGACGCCACACGGTTTCGGTCTGCGGCTCGACACCGGCATTGGCGTCCAGCACGGCAACCGCGCCGTCCAGAACCGCCAGCGAACGCTCGACTTCGATGGTGAAGTCGACGTGGCCGGGCGTGTCGATGATGTTGAAACGGAACTTGGCTTCCTGCGGGGTGTCGCCGTAGATGCCGGTCGGGTTCTCACCGTCTTCGGTGCGGAACCAGAATGTGGTCGTCGCCGCCGACGTGATGGTGATGCCGCGCTCCTGCTCCTGTTCCATCCAGTCCATGGTGGCCGCACCATCATGCACCTCACCAAGCTTGTGGGACTTGCCGGTATAGAACAGGATACGCTCGGTGCAGGTGGTCTTGCCTGCATCGATATGCGCCATGATCCCGAAGTTGCGGTAGCGATCGAGCGAAAATTCTCGTGCCATGTCGTGAGCCTTCCGAGCTTTACCAGCGGTAGTGGCTGAAGGCTTTGTTCGCCTCGGCCATCTTGTGAGTGTCTTCGCGCTTTTTCACGGCGGTGCCGCGGCTGTTCACCGCATCCAGCAATTCGCCGGCAAGGCGCTCTTCCATCGTGTTCTCATTGCGGGCGCGCGAGGCGGTGATCAGCCAGCGGATTGCCAGCGCTTCGCGGCGCTCGGGGCGGACCTCGACGGGCACCTGGTAGGTGGCGCCGCCCACCCGGCGCGAGCGAACCTCGACCGCGGGCTTGATGTTGTCCAGCGCCTCGTGGAAGATTTCCACCGGCGCGCGCTTGGCCTTGTCCTCGACCCGGTCGAGCGCGTTGTAGACGATCGTTTCGGCGACGGATTTCTTGCCGTCGATCATCAGGTTGTTCATGAACTTCGTCAGAACCCGGTCGCCATACTTGGCGTCGGGCAGGATTTCGCGTTTCTCAGCGGCGTGACGACGGGACATCTGTTATTCCTCTTACTTCGGACGCTTGGCGCCGTATTTCGAGCGACGCTGCTTACGATCCTTGACGCCTTGCGTATCGAGAACGCCGCGCAGGATGTGGTAGCGCACACCGGGAAGGTCTTTGACACGGCCGCCACGGATCAGGACCACCGAGTGCTCCTGAAGGTTGTGGCTTTCGCCGGGGATGTAGCTGATGACCTCGTAACCATTGGTCAGGCGCACCTTGGCAACCTTACGCATGGCCGAGTTCGGCTTTTTCGGCGTCGTGGTATAGACGCGCGTGCAAACCCCACGCTTCTGCGGGCACCCCTGCAGGTGCATGGACTTCTGACTTCTGATTTTCGGCTGACGCGGTTTACGGATCAGCTGTTGGATCGTTGGCATTGGGTATCTTTCCCCGTCTCTCAACACATGTGTCTGCACGAAAAGCCGTGCGGGTTCATTCCTATGCAGCGCCTCACGCGTCCGCAAAACGCAAAAACCGCTATCGCAGCCTGCTCGTTCAGGTACGACGCGGTGGGTTTCCAGAGGATCGGAGCGCTCGACGCCCGGATCGTGACCACTTCAGTTATGATATCGGCTGCGGGGCGACCCCCTTGGCCGGGATGGGGCGCGTATAGGGGGAGTCGTTTGCCTTGTCAACAGCCCTTGCCGCCTTCTGCTCCGCGCCCTGACCACCGCTCATGACGGCGCGCGGCGTGTCCGGGATCATGGCTTTGTCAGGCTTTCGGCTTGTTCCGGCCACAGGGTTTTGCCAGCATGTGCCAAAAGCCGTCAAGCAAGGTCTGGTTTCATGCGTGTCATTGGTATCTGTCGCTTCTCATATCCCGCCGAGGGCGGCTTCAAGCGGATGCATGACAGTATCGCGGCGCGCGAGGCCTATCTTTATGATCCCGCGCGCATGGCGCTCAGGTTCCGGCATTTCGAAACCCTGACCCTGCCCTCGATCGCCGCGCAGAGGGATCCGCGCTTCAGTTTCATCGTGCTGGTGGGCGAAAGCCTGCCGGATATCTGGCGACAGCGGCTCGAGGATCTGACCGCGGCCATCCCCCAGATCCGCATCGTCGCCAGCGCGCCGATGAAGCATCGCCTTGCCATGCAGTTGGCGCTCAAGGCCGAGCTGGGCGAGGACGAGACCGAGTCGATCCAGTTCCGCCTCGATGACGACGATGCGGTGGGTGTGAATTTCGTCGGCACGCTGCGCCGCACCGCCCGGCGCAGCGCGCGGATGCGTGAAGGCTGGCGCAACATGGCATTCGAATATCGCAGCGGCTATACGGTGGAACTGTCATCCGAAGGCATCCGCGCGCGGGCCGTTCAGGCGCCGTTCTGGGCCTGCGGACTGGCGGTGCTGTTTCGTCCCGGCGATCCCAAGACGGTGATGAACTACCCCCATCACAAGCTGCATGAGCAGATGCCGACCCTGGTCGATCCCACCATGCCGATGTATCTGCGCGCGGTCCATGGGGACAATGATTCCAACCCCTCCTCCGGCCCGCTCGCGCCGCTCGACGACAAGGAGCGCGCCGCCTTCAAGGCACGCTTCAACGTGGACGAGGCACAGGTGAAAAGCGTCTTTTCCGCCCCAGTTTCGCCTCCCGGTACAGGGTGAACATGCCCGATCCCACCACGATCGCCGCACCCGCCAGCGTGACCGGCGCGGGCCATTCGCCAAAGACCAGCCAACCCAGCAACAACGCCCAGATGAGGCCCGTGTAACGGAATGGCGCGATGAAACTGACCTCGCCCACCCGCATCACCATGATCGACGTCAGGTAACCGCCCACCGCCATCACCGACGCGCCCAGCACCAGCCCCCCCGCGCGCAGATCCACCGTCACCCATTCGCCACCCAGCATGGCAAGCCCGTACGCCACCATGATCGAGGCCGAGGTGATGAAGGTCACCAGCATCGAAGGCACCTCGCGCGACAGCCTTCGCGTGATCAGGTCGCGCAGCGTGACGAAACCCACCGCCGCCAGAACATAGAAGGAATAGATCGTGAAATCCTCGGCGCCGGGGCGCACGATCAGCAGCACACCGGCGAAACCGACCAGGATCGCCAGCAGCCGCCGCCAGCCGATCGCATCGCCGAACACCACCGCCGCGGCCAGCGTGATGGTCAGCGGAATCGCCTGAAGGATGGCGGTCACATTGGCGATCGGCATGTTGAAGAGCGCCGTCAGAAAGAAATACGCCGCGCCGATCTCGGCCACGATGCGGATCGCCACGCGGCCCGTATCGCGCCGCGACAGGCGCAGTCGGAGGACACCCATCCGCCAGGCGATCACGCCCACCATGACGGTGGTCAGCGCGCCGCGCAGGAACAGCACCTGAAACAGCGGGATCTGCCCCGCCAGCGCCTTCAGGAAAACATCGTTGACGGTGAAGGCCACCATCGACCCCATCATCAGCAGCGCGCCTGTCACGTTGTCGGATCGTGCCTTCATCAAGCTGCCTTTCGGGGTCTGCGACACGGGGCATGTGCCCCGGATAAGCCGCGCGCACAAGAGGCCGTCCACGCCGCGATGCGGCATATCAGGCGGGCAGATCAGGCCGGCGGGGTGCCCTGCGGCGTTTCGGGCGCCAGCGCCTCGGCCAGCGCAGCATGCAGCACCGGGTTCGCGGCGACCACGCCGCCGACCTGCGGCACGGGATTGTTGAATCGCAGCGGCATTGCGCTGCGGTCCGTGACGCGCGCGCCCGCCTCGTCAAGGATCAGCGCGCCCGCCGCGATATCCCACTCCCAGCTGTCGCGCAGCGTCAGCATCGCGTCATAGCGCCCCTCGGCCACCAGGCTCAGACGATAGGCCAGCGAGGGGCGGTAGGCGCGTTTCACCTCGGGCACGCCGCGCGGCCAGTGTTGAGGCGCATAATTGGGCCTCGCCGCCAGCACCTCCGCCCCGGTCAGATCGGCCCGCGCACTGACCGTGATGGGGCGCGCATTGAGGGTCGCGCCCTGCCCCAGCGCGGCCGCATAAAGCTTGTCGCGCATCGGCAAGTAGACCACAGCCGCCGTGACCCGCCCCCCCTCGGCCACCGCCAGCGCGTGCGCCCAGGTGCCCGAGCCTTCGATGAAACTGCGCGTGCCGTCGATCGGATCGACGATGAACACCCGCTCGCGCGTCAGCCGCGCGCCGCTGTCCTCGCTTTCCTCCGAGAGCCAGCCGTAATCTGGCCGCGCGCCCAGAAGCCGCGCCGCCAGCAGCGTATTCACCGCCATGTCGGCCTCGGTCACCGGGCCAAGCCCGCCGGGCTTGTCCCAGCGTTTCGCCTGCGGCCCGGCAAAGCGCGCCGCCACCTCGCCCGCCGCGCGGGCGGCCTCGATCAGAAGGTCAAGATCACTCGCCGGCAATCGTGAGCCCCTCGACCAGAAGCGACGGCACCACCCGGCTCAGCCAGGGGCGCGCATCGTTGGCGGGCGTCATGCGGCGCAGCATTTCGGGCAGGTTGCCCGCGATGGTGCATTCGTTGACCGGGCAGACGATCTCGCCATTCTCGACCCAGAACCCCGACGCCCCGCGCGAATAATCGCCCGTGTTGGGATTGACGGTCGAGCCGATCATCGACGTCACCAACAGCCCGGTGCCCATCTGCGCGATCAGCGCCTCGCGGCTCTGGTCGCCCTGGGTCAGCGCGACATTCCAGGTCGCCGGGCTTGGCGGCGACGAGGCGCCGCGCCGCGCGTTGCCGGTCGGCGTCATGCCCAGCTTGCGGGCATTGGCCAGGTCCAGCGTCCAGCCCGCCAGCACGCCGTTATCCACGATGGCGCGGCGGCGCGTCGGCAACCCCTCGGCGTCGAACGGGCGCGACCCCGTGGCGCGCGGGCGCGTCGGGTCCTCGATCAGCGACAGCGCCTCGGGCAGCACCTCTTCGCCCAGCCGGTTGAGCAGCCAGGACGACCCCCGCGCGATGGCCGCGCCATTGGCGGCCATCAGCAGATGACCGATCAGCGACGCCGAAATGCGCTCGTCAAACAGCACCGGATAAGCCCCCGTACGCGGGCGGCGCGGATTGAGCGCGGCCACCGCGCGTTCCCCGGCGCGCTGGCCGATATCCCCGGCGCTGCGCAGATCGCCCTGAAAGATACGGCTGTCACCATCGTAATCGCGCTCCATGCCGCTGCCCTCACCGGCGATGGCGACGCAGGAAATCCCACGGTCGCTGCGCGCATAGCCGCCCGAAAAGCCGTTGGTCGCGGCCATATGCACCGCCCGCCAGCTGTAACCGGCACTGGCGGACTGCACCTGACTGACCCCCTTGACCGCCAGCGCGGCCGCCTCGGCGGCGCGCGCATCCTCCTGCAACGCATCGGGCGAAGGCTCGGGCGCGGGATCGGCCAGTTCCAGCGCGTCGGCGTCACGCGTCTCGGCCAGCTGATCGGGATCGGCCAGCCCGATCCAGGGATCCTCCGGCGCCTCGCGCGCCATCGCAACGGCGCGTTCGGCCAGCGCCGTCAGCACTTCGGGGCGCGCATCCGAGGCCGAAACGCAGGCCTGACGCTGCCCGATCAGCACCCTGAGGCCGACATCCAGCCCCTCGGCGCGCTCGGCCTGTTCAAGCGTCCCGCCGCGCATGTCGATGGTGACCGAACGCCCGTTCATCGCCATCGCGTCGGCCGCATCGGCTCCGGCATTGCGTGCGGCGTCAAGCAAGGCATCGGTGATCTGGTGAAGCGCCTGTGTCATGCATCTCTCCTGTGGCGCGCAACAGGTAGCCCCTGCCTCATAAGGGTGCAAGGGCGCGGCGCTCAAAACGGGTGCGCGGCTTGCGCGCGACAACTGGGGCAGGCCTTGGCCGCGCCGCCCGAACGCCGGGGCGTCCTTGGGGCCTGCGCCCGGTCCGCGCGACGAATCATTGCCCGAGACCGGGTCTCTCGGATCATACTGAAAAGACGCGCCGCCACATGCGTCAGGAACGGAGCCGCCGCAGCATGACCCTCAGCAGACGACAGATCCTTGCCGGTGCCGGCGCAGCGGCGTTCTGGCCGGTCTTCGCAGGCCCGGCGCGCAGCCAGACCGGCGCCACCACCCTGACAGCCGCCCCGGCGCGCATTCAACTGGCCCCGCCCGATTACGCGCAAACCGATGTCTGGGCCTATAACGCGCAGGTGCCGGGGCCGACCCAGCGCCACGCGCGGGGCGATGTGCTGAATATGCGGCTGGAGAACCGGCTGGATCAGGCCACAACCATCCACTGGCACGGGCTGCGCCTGCCCAACGCGATGGATGGCGTGCCGGGGCTGACGCAGGATCCGGTGCCGCCCGGCAGCACCTTCGATTACAGCTTCGCGCTGCGCGATGCGGGGACGTTCTGGTATCACCCGCATGCCAACTCGCTCGAGCAGATATCGCGCGGGCTGGCCGGTGTGCTGGTGGTCGAGGAACCCGAGGGCGCGCGCCCCGACGTGGATGGCGACGAGGTCCTCGTGCTGGACGATTGGCGCGTGGCCGCGGATGCGGTGATCCGCGACGATTTCGGCGCGCGCCACGACATGTCCCATGCCGGACGGCTGGGCAATTACATCACCGTCAATGCCCGCCCCGAGCTTCGCCGCACGGTGCCTGCGGGCGGGCGGCTGCGCCTGCGGCTGGTCAACACCGCCACGGCGCGGGTCTTCGATCTGCGCTTTCGCGGGCTCGCGGTCTGGCTCGCGGCGCTGGACGGGATGCCGCTGGAACAGCCCCTCGCCCTCGCCGAGCTGGTGCTTGCCCCGGCCCAGCGCGCCGACCTGCTGGTCGATGTGACCGCCGCGCCGGGCGATGAGGCGCTAATCGCCTCGCGCGAGCGCGACGGCACCTTCGCGCTTGTCGCGCTCGACGCCACCGGGCCGCAGCGCGCCATCCGTCCCGCGCCCGCGCCCCTGCCGCCCAATGACATGCCGGTGATCGACACCGCGAAAGCGCGGCAGGTGCCGCTGACGCTTGAGGGCGGGGCGATGCGCGGCCTGCCCGGGGGCGGCACCTGGAAGGGTAACCGGATGGACATGCGCGCGCTGGCCGGGGCCGGGCAGTTCTGGGCCTTCAACGGCATGGTCGGCATGCCCGATGCGCCCCTGGTCGCCGCATCTCTTGGTGAAACCATCCGCATCCCCATCGAGAACCGCACCGCCTTTTCCCACGCCATGCACCTGCACGGGATGCATTTTCGCGAATTGCGGGCGGGCGGCGCGACCGGCCCCTGGCGCGATACGCTCTTGCTGCGCGCAGGCGAAACCCGCGAGATCGCCTTCGTCGCCGACAATCCGGGTGACTGGATGTTTCACTGTCACATGCCCAGCCACCAGATGTCGGGGATGATGAACTGGATCAGCGTGACCTGACCCCCCGGCGGATGGCACCGGAATGGGCGTTGAGCGCGCTTGAGGGCGAATTACCTGACCCGGTGCGGCGCGGGCGGGTTGTAACCCGTTGCCGCGCTGCCCATAGTGAACGGGGATCGATGCAGGGGACAATGGGAACGAAAGACGACGATAAGCTGGCGCGGGGTCAGGGCGAGACCGAGAGCGACGCACGCGTGCGCACCACCGCATTGGTGATCATCGCCTTTGCCGTGGTGCTATTCCTCTTGGTGCAGGCGCGCTTCCTGCTGATTTCGCTGGCGGTGGCGATCATCCTCTTTTCGCTCACCTCCGACGTGATCCGCCTGATCGCGCGCCAGCGCATCGGGCGTTTCGCCTTTCCCAACTGGCTGGCCTCGATCATCGCGCTGGTGCTGATTTCGGCGGCTCTTCTGGTGCTCTCCTCGATCCTGCTGGCGCAGCTCAACACGGTGATCTTCACCACCGTTTCCTATGCCGAACGCGCCCCCGAAGCGGTCGCCTCGCTCTTCGCATGGATGGGCGAGGACGTGGAGCAGGCGATCCTGAATTCACTCACCAGCGTGCAGATCTCGGGCTATGTGCGCACCGTCGCGGGCCAGGCCGGAAACCTGATGCAGGGCACGGTGCTGGTCATCCTCTTTGTCGGCTTCCTCTTTGCCGAGCGGATCTGGTTCGACACGAAGCTGGGCAATTTCCTGGGCGATCCGGTGCAGGCCGAGCGGGTGAACCGGATCATTTCCTCCATCATCCACCGGGTGAACTATTACCTGCTGGTCAAGACCGCCGTCAGCCTGATCACCGGCGCGATGATCTATGTGCTGGCGCGGGTGTTCGGCATCGAGCTGGCGCTGGCACTGGGGATCCTGACCTTCATCCTGAACTACATCCCCAATATCGGCTCGATCGTGGCGACGGGGATGGTGGCGCTGGTGGCCTATGTGGAAACCGGCGACGCGCAGACCACGGGGCTGGTATTTCTCGTGTCGGCGGCGATCCAGTTCCTGAACGGCAACGTGATCGATCCCTGGATGATGGGCCGCGCGCTCAGGCTGTCGTCCTTCGGGATCATCATCAGCCTCGCCTTCTGGGGCGCGGTCTGGGGTATTCCGGGGATGTTCCTCTCGGTGCCGATCATGGTGATGCTGCTGGTCATCTGCAGCCATGTGCCGGGCCTGCGCAAGGTGGCGGTGCTCTTGTCGCGCGAGGGACTGCCCGAGGACGAGCAGGAGCTCGACCGCATCGGCGAGGAACTCGCCAGCCGCAAGGCGTCCTGAGCGCTCAGCCCCGGCACATGCCCTTGATCGTGGCGGAATGCAGGTAATCGGCGGACAGCACATCGGCGGCGATGCCATGCGCGGTCTCGATCAACGCATCGGGCGCGGCGATACGGTCATAGAGACCCCAGAGAATCGCCTCGTCATGGTCGATCTTCTGACCGCCCATCAGGATCATCTTGGCCCGCGCCGGACCGACCAGCGCCATCAGCCGCCTGGGGTCCGATGGCTGTGGCAGGAAACCCAGTTTCATCACCGGGTAGAAGGCCCGCGCACCCGGCACCGCGATGCGCAGATCGCAGGCCAGCACCATGCCCATGGCACCGCCCGCCACCGTGCCGTTCAGTGCCGCGATACTGAGGCCCGGAAAGCCCGCGATGGCGGCGCTCAGCCGCTCCCAGACCGCCGAGGTGGCCAGACCGGCGCGCGCCGCCTCCAGATCGGCCCCCGCCGAGAACACCTCGCCGGCGCCGGTCAGAACCAGCACCCGCGCGCTTTCCTGCGCCGATTCGACGATGCGCGCCAGTTCCACCAGCATCGCTTCGGTCAGGGAATTCGCCTTGTCGGGGCGGTCGATGGTCACCACCCAGAACCTGTCGTCGCTGTCATGCTTGTCGAGCCGGATCATGCCACACCTGCCTTTTGTCGGATTTCGGGATCACGCAACGAGATTTCCTTGCCGCACCATGGGTCGGCCTCGGGGCCGCACATCCACAGAAGGGCCTTCGCGGGCCATTCGGGGGGGATGTGGTCGGACCAGTCCAGCGCGCTGACCGGGTTGATGCCGCTTGCGCGGATGCGGCGCTGCATGTCGGTGGCCACGGTGCCGGGCGACAGGCCCATCACACGCAGCCCGAGCGGCGCGCCCTCCAGATGGGCCGAGCGCGTCAGCATCGCCGCCCCTGCCTTGGCGGCGCAATACTGGCTCCAGCCTTCCAGCGGGCTGTGCGCCGCGCCGGAACTGACGGTGATGATCGTGCCGCCGCCCTGGTCGCGCATCACCGGCATCGCCGCGCGCATGCCGTGAAAGACGCCCTTGAGATTGATGTCGATGGCCTTGCCCCAGGCGTCGGGGTCGGCTTCGGCGAGGGACGTGATCGGCTCGATCACCCCGGCATTGCCGATCAGGATATCCAGCCGCCCGGTCGCAGCGACGCAGGCATCCACCGCCGCCTGAACCTCACCGTAATGGCTGATGTCGCAGGGCGTGGCGATGGCGCGCGGGCCGATCTCCGCGGCCAGCGCGGCAATGGCGTCGCGGTCGCGTGCGGCCAGCGCAACGCTGGCGCCCGCCGCCGCGAACAGCCGCGCGGTGGCCTCGCCGATCCCGCGGCTTGCGCCGGTGATCAGGGCGGTCTTGCCGGTCAGGTCCATGTCGCCTCCCCTTTTCCTGCGGTTGCAGGGGTTGGTAGCGCGCCGTTCGGGCAAGGTCCACCCAGAACAGCCCTTGACCCTGCCGCCGCATCATCAGAAGCTATCGGCGCATTTCAAGTAAAGGGGTTCGCCATGACGTTCCGTATAAGATCCGCCACAGCTCTGGCCGCCTTGTCGATTTCCATCTCCGGATCGGCGGCTTTCGCGGATGTCACGCCCGAGCAGGTCTGGCAGGGCTGGCAGGATTACCTGAAGGGATTCGGCTATTCGGTCGAAGCGAACGAGACGCGGTCGGGCGACACGCTGACCGTCAGCGACATCGCGCTCCTCATCGACATGCCCGAGGATCAGGGCAGTGCCAGCATCACGATCGACCAGCTTCGGTTCACGGAGAACGGCGACGGCTCCGTGCAGGTGTCCTTCCCCGAAACCATGCCCATGGTGATCAACGGCACCGGACCGGAAGGCGAAGAGGTCAGGACCGAAATCGACTATCGCACCAGCGGATTCGAGATGTCCGTCGCGGGCGATCCCGATGACATGACCTATGACTACAGCGCCGGGTCGATGACCCTGGCGCTGGCAGGTGTCGAATCCGACGGCAAGCCGATGGACATCGGCACCGCCAGCATGACGGCCAGCAATGTGGCGGGCACGAGCCGGATGATCTCGGGCGATCTGCGCGACGTGACGCAGACATTCAGCGCCGGGCCGGTGACCTACACGCTCGATGTCACCGACCCCGAAGAAGGCGGGCAGGTGCTTGCAGCAGGTGGCTATGAAAGCATGCGTTTCGAAGGCACGGGGACGCTTCCGCAAGATGTCAGCAGCGAGGACATGGCGGCCATGCTCGAGGCCGGTTTCACCCTGGACGGGCGGTTCAGCTTCGAGAACGGCACAAGCGAATTCAGCGCCGAGGATAACGACGCACCGATGAAAGGGCGCACCCAGTCACGCAGCGGCGCGCTGGATCTGGCGATGAACCAGGAGCGGCTTCACTATGGCGCCGCCACGCAAGGCTTGCAGATCGAACTTGAAAGCGCCGAACTGCCCTTCCCGGTGGAACTGGCGATGGAGACACTGGCGATCGACCTGATGGCGCCGGTCTCGAAGGGCGAGGAGCCACAGGATTTCGCCGCCGCCTTCCGGCTGACTGATTTCACCATGTCCGAGATGCTCTGGGCGATGTTCGATCCCGGGCAGGAACTGCCGCGCGACCCGGCGACGCTGGTGATCGACCTTTCGGGCAAGGCGAAGCTGCTGTTCGACCTGCTCGATCCCGAACAGATCGGCACGATGGAGGTCTCCGATGCCGAGCCGGGCGAACTCAACGCGCTGACGCTGAACGATCTGACCCTGCGCCTTGCGGGGGCGGAGCTGACAGGCGGGGGCGATTTCACCTTCGACAATGACGACCTGGAAAGCTTCGACGGGATGCCCGCACCCGAGGGAACGCTGGATCTCAGGCTGATGGGCGGCAACAGCCTGCTCGACAAGCTGATCGCGATCGGCATCCTGCCCGAGGAGCAGGCCAGCGGCATGCGCATGATGATGGGGCTTTTCGCCCGTCCCGGCGAGGCCGAGGACGAGCTGGTCTCGACCATCGAGGTCAATGCCGATGGCCAGGTTCTCGCCAACGGTCAGCGCATCAAGTAAAGGCCGGGGGGCCAGCCCCCCGGTCCCCCCGAGGTATTTTGGGCCAGATGAAGGGTACAAAAGGCGCCGCCATCGGTACGGTTTTCATCCGCCCGCTGTGTTAACCTCCGGCCTTTACCGATCCGGTACCGACGCAATACCGACGTGAAACCGCTGCGATACCGAAGCGGGTTTCACCTTGTTCACAAAGTGACCGCGGTAAAACGAATCAATCCTTAACGCTTGCGCCGCCCGCCGGGGGTTTTCGAATGAAAACCGGGCGGGCGTTTCGCGACCCAGCGGATGAACCGTGCCAGCCGCGGATGCGCTCTCAGGGCCTCGATACTGGCATAGTCGCGCGCCAGCTCCGCCTCGCTCAGCGTGGCGTGGATCTCGTTGTGGCAGATCTGGTGAAGCCGCACCACCGGCCCGCCCTTGCCCCCTTTCAGCCTTGGGATCAGGTGATGCAGGCTTTGGCGCGCCTCCGGCGGAATCGGCCTGCCGCAAAGGGGGCATACCGGGAGTTGGTCCATTCCTTTTCCTTGATCCCCAAGCCACTTGCGGGCATGAGGATGGCGCCAAGGTGCCGTTTGACAAGAGGTTGCGTGATGATTTGGGATAACCCGCCGGCTTTCATCGGGCAGGGGATGACCTATGCCCTGCAGGGCTGGGATCTGGCCAAGGGGTGGCTTCTGAGCCCGGCGGCATGGTCGCAATTCGCCCTGCTTGTCGCGGCCTACCTGCTGGCCTTCGCCCTGGCGCGCAAGTTCAGGCCCGCCCTGACCCGGCTGCTGACGCCGCCGCCCGGACAGGACAATATCATCGCCCAGAGCCGCCAGACCCTGCTGCTGTTCGTGCCGCTGATCCTGCCGCTGCTGGCCTATGGGCTGACCGGCATGGGCGAAAGCCTGACCCGCTCGATTTTCGGCTCCGGTGCTGTTATCGCCTTTGGAAAAAGGGTTTTCCTGTTCCTGGCCGTGCGGATCCTGGTGCGCGATGTCCTGAGTGATCCGTTTCTCAAGCTGATCGGCAACTACGTTCTGATCCCGGTCGCCGCGCTTTACGCGCTTGGCCTGCTGGATCCGGTGACGGCAAAGCTGGCGGCCACGGTCGTGCCGCTTGGAAACCTGTCTTTCGACCTTCTGTGGCTGATCAAGGCCCTTGTCGCGGGCGGGGTTGTCTTCTGGCTCGGGCGCTGGTCGAACGACCGGACCGGCCAGTATATCCAGACCCAGGCCGAAATGCGCCCGGCCACACGGCAACTGGCCGCCAAGGCCGCCGAGATCGTGATCTTCGGAGCGGCTTTCCTTGTGCTGATGAATTACCTCGGGATCTCGCTGACATCTCTCGCCGTGCTCGGCGGTGCCATCGGTGTCGGGCTTGGCTTCGGTTTGCAGAAGATCGCCTCGAACTTCATCTCGGGGGTCATCCTGCTGCTGGAGGGGCAGGCCACCGTGGGCGACTACGTGGAGCTTGACGGGGGCGAGGCGGGAACCATCGTCAAGATGACGGCGCGCGCCGCGATCCTGGAAACAGTGGATGGCCGCTGGATCGTCGTGCCCAATGAGGATTTCATCACGACACGCGTCGTCAACTACTCGGACCAGGGCAGCGCCAACCGATATGAGGTCGCGTTTTCAGTGTCTTATGGCACCGACATCAACATCATCCCCGACATCATTCAGGACGCCGTCGCACGCCTGCCGCAAGTGTTGGACCAGCCGGAACCACCCGATTGCGAGCTGCGGAAATTCGGCGACAGCGGGGTCGAGTTTGTCGTCGAGTTCTGGATCAACGGCATCGACGAGGGCGCCAACAAGGCCTCGCCGGATGTGCTCTTCGCCATCTGGAACGCCCTGAAGGCGCATGACATCGAGATCCCCTTCCCGCAGCGGGTCGTGCATCATGTGGGCCTCGAAAAGGCCGGATTGCCACCTGCGGCATGAGCGGCGCATTGGTCATCGGTGCAGGCCCGGCAGGGCTGATGGCGGCAGGCGAACTGGCGCGTGCAGGACACACCGTCACCCTAGCCGAGGCCAAACCCTCGCCCGCACGCAAGCTGCTGATGGCGGGAAAATCGGGGTTGAACCTGACAAAGAACATCCCTTTCGAAAGCTTTATCGCCGCCTATGGCGAGGCCGCCCCAGCCCTGCGCCCGATGCTTGAAGCCTTCGGGCCAGCGGCCGTGCAGGACTGGGCGCACGGCTTTGGATTACCACTTTTCACCGGCAGCACGGGGCGGGTGTTCCCCGAGGCGATGAAGGCCTCGCCCCTGCTCAGGGCCTGGCTGGCCGAGCTCGATGCCCTTGGGGTGCGGCTTGAGACACGCTGGCGATGGCAGGGCTGGCAGCGGAATGCGGTCAGGATCGAGACACCCGAAGGCATCCGCTCCCTGACCCCAGACGTGACGATACTGGCTTGTGGCGGTGCCAGTTGGGCGCGCCTGGGATCGGACGGGGCCTGGGCCGCGCATCTGCCGACAGATGCGCTTGCGCCGTTCCGGCCCGCCAATATGGGGTTCGTGCTTCACTGGTCGGAACATATGCGGCGCCATTTCGGTAAACCGGTCAAGGGCGTGGCGCTCAAGGCCGGAGCAGCGCTGTCGCGCGGCGAGATCGTCATTTCCGCGCAGGGGATCGAGGGTGGCGGCATCTATGCAATCTCCGCCGCCCTGCGCGAGGGCGCGTCCCTCACGCTGGACCTGCTGCCTGACCTCGATATCGAAGCGGTCCGCGCGCGTCTTGCCCGCCCGCGCGGCAAGGCCAGCATGTCCAATCACCTGCGCAAGGCGCTGAAGCTGGACCCGGTGAAACAAGCGCTGCTGATGGAGTTCGCCCGCCCCCTGCCGCCCGATCCCGCGCCTCTCATCAAGGCGCTGCCGATACCCTTGCAAGGGCCGCGCCCGATGGACGAGGCGATATCCACCGCCGGCGGCCTGCGCTTTGATGCACTGGATGCCGGTCTGATGCTGCGCGCTCGCGCCGGAACCTTCGCCGCCGGAGAGATGCTGGATTGGGAGGCCCCAACCGGGGGCTACCTGCTGACCGCGTGTCTTGCGACAGGCCGATGGGCTGGTCGGGCGGCGGCGGATTACCTCACGCAGCGGGGCTGAGCCTTCGGCAGACAGGTCTGGAGCTAATCAGCGCGCCGCCTATCGCTGCGCCATCATCGACAGCCGGATCAGCGCGCGTTCGATAAGGGCCATCGCCGGGGCACGCTGCCCTGCAGAGCGCAGTTGCAGATCGGTATCGGTCAGCAGGCGAAGCGCGTCTTGCAAACGCGGCGCGCCCCATTTCTGCGCTTGCCGCAAGATCCGGTCCCGGCGCGGGCCATAGACCGGCGGACGCAGCCGCCCGATCCCCTGCGCCGCGCCACCCGGATCTGCGGCCACCGCATAAAGCCTGCGAAAATGGCGCGTGGCACTGATGCACAGCGTCACCGGTTGCACCCCCTGCCCGCGCAGACGCTTCATCACCGGGCCGATCTCGCCCGCACGGGCCTCGGCGACGATATCAAGGATATCATCCAGTTCCGCCTCGGTGGAACTGGGAGCACAAAGCGCGACATCCTCCGGGGTCAGCGGTGTTTCATCGCCAAGCTTGTAAAGCGCCAGTTTTTCCATCGTCTGGCGAAAATCGCCGGGGTCGAGATCGCGCGCCAAAGCTGTCAGATCGCGCATCGCATCGCCGCCGACATCCTTCAGTCCAGCCTTGGTCAATGTCGCTTCGATCTCATCGCGCGAGGGCGGGTCGTCATAGATCACGGCGGCATAGGCATTGGGGTGCCCCTCAAAGAGCTTGCGCAGCTTCGAGGCGGGTTTAAGCGCACCGGCGGTGACGATGACCTGCGCATCGCCCTCCTGCCACTCGGCCAGGGCGTCGGTCACGATTGGGGCAAGCGCGTCAGTCGCATCTTCCACAAAGGCCACGCGCGGCCCTGGAAAGAACCCTTGCGCCTTCACCGCATCCAGCAGCATCGCGGGGTCCTTACGCAGATCGCTGGCAAGAATACGCGTGAGGCGCATTTCCTCCTCGCCCGCAGGGCCGATCAGGGCGGCGATCACCTCCTGTCGGCGCAGCGCCACGCGCATCGCGTCCTGCCCGTGGATCAACAGCCCCGCGCGACGGGGATCGGGGCGGGCAAAATACCCTGGTGCGTCACGGCCCGAGAGTTTCATACGGGCAAGGCCCGCGATGCAACGACCAGCCGCGCGACCACCCGGTCGGCAAGTATCGCGATCATGTCCTCGCCCCCACCATGCGCCGCAACCCTGCCAGAGGTCAGGACCGCGCCGCTCTTCAAGTCATTGAGAACATATGTGAATTCGCCCCGCATTGCATGGCGCGCAGCCACCGGGCGTTTCCCGGTGTCGAGCGCGTGAAGAAGCCCATAGCGCGCATCCGGCCCGGCCGAGCCAAGCCGGTTTTCCAAGGCGCGGACGACCAGATACCCCTCGCGGCCCATTGACGGGCTGATCGCAACCGCGCTGTGCAGCCGGGACAGGCCACCCGGCATCGCGCCGACCGCAAGCGCGCTGCTCCCCGCCGCCGTGGCCATGGCGACGGCACTGGCGGCAAGGCTTCCACCCAGAAACTGGCGGCGATCAAATGACGACATTCACGATCCGTCCGGGGACGACGATGACCTTCCTGGGCTGGGCCCCGTCCAGCGCCTTGATCACAGCATCCGCCGCCAGCGCCTGTTTTTCAACCTCGGACTTGTCCATGTCCCTGGGCACGCTGATTTCGGCGCGGCGTTTGCCGTTGATCTGGATCGGCAGGGTCACCGTGTCATCGACCAGCATGGAGTCATCCGCCACCGGCCAGGGCGCCTGCCCGACCAGCCCCTGCTGACCAAGCGCGGCCCAGAGTTCCTCGGCGAGATGCGGGGTCATCGGCGACATGAGCTGCGCCAGCGCACAGGCCGCCTGCTGGCGCGCCTGCGCCCCGGCCTGCGACTTCGCCAGCGTGTTGGTGAAGGCGTAGAGCTTGGCGATGGCAGCGTTGAAACCGAAGGATTCCACGCCCCCCGTCACGTCATGGATGGTCTTGTGCATCTCGCGCAGCAGGGCCGTGTCATGGTCGTTTGCAGGCTCGTCGCTGACGGCGATGCCGGTGACCAGGCGATGCACGCGGGCGAGGTGCTTGAAAGCGGCCTCGGCGCCCGCGGCGGTCCATTCCACGTCACGTTCCGGCGGGCTGTCGGAGAGGACGAACCAGCGCGCGGTATCCGCGCCGTAAGCACCGATGATGCTGACCGGATCGACCACGTTCTTCTTGGATTTGGACATCTTGGCCGAGGGGATGATTTCGACCGCTTCGCCCGTCGCCTTCAGCTTTCCATCCGCCACGTCCTCGGGCAGGTGATAGACTGGGCGATCCTTTGGGTCGCGGGTCTGGTAGATTTCATGCGTCACCATGCCTTGCGTGAACAGCGCATTGAACGGCTCGATCGCCTTTTGCGGCAGATGGCCGGTCAGGTGCATGGCGCGCGCAAAGAAGCGCGAGTAAAGAAGATGCAGGATCGCGTGTTCAATCCCGCCGATATACTGATCCACGTTCATCCAGTATCCGGCCTCCTCGAGGTCGGTCGGGGTCTGGGCGCGCGGCGCGGTGAAGCGGGCGAAATACCACGAGCTGTCAACGAAGGTATCCATCGTGTCGGTCTCGCGCCGGGCTGGCGCACCGCAGGCCGGGCAGGCGCAATCGCGCCATGTCGGGTGGCGGTCCAGCGGGTTGCCGGGGATCGAGAAATCAATCGGCTGTCCGCCCTCGTCATAGGGCAGCTGGATCGGCAGGTTCTCTTTCTTTTCCGGCACCACGCCGCAGGATTCGCAATGCACCACCGGAATCGGACAGCCCCAATACCGCTGACGGCTCAGGCCCCAGTCGCGCAGCCGGAACTTGGTCACGCCCTGGCCGACGCCATTCTCCTCGCAAAAGGCGATGGCGCTGTCGATGCCCTGCTCGCCGGTCTGTAGCTCGTCACCGGCAAAACCCTTGATATAGCGAACCTTCTCCGGCTTGGGCGGCACATAGGCATCGCCGCCGTCCTCGGGCAGGGTGAAGTCGTCACCGGGGTTCGCAGGCGCGTAGGTCGACATCACCGGGAGGTCATATTTGCGCGCGAAGTCAAGGTCGCGCTGGTCATGCGCCGGGCAGCCGAAGATCGCGCCGGTGCCGTAATCCATCAGGATGAAATTGGCCACATAGACCGGGAGCTCCCAAGATGTGTCAAAGGGGTGGCGCACCCGCAGCCCGGTATCAAAGCCCTTCTTCTCGGCCTTCTCCAGCTCTTCTTCCGATGTGCCCATGCGACGGCATTCGGCGTTGAAGGCCGCCAGCTCGGCATTGTCCTTCTCCATCTGGCGCGCCAGCGGATGATCAGGCGAGATGCCGATGAAGCTGGCGCCCATAAGCGTGTCGGGCCGGGTCGTGTAGACCTCGATGCGGTCATGGCCCTCCAGCCCCTCGACCAGCGAAAATGCGAATTGCAGCCCGCGCGAGCGACCGATCCAGTTGGCCTGCATCAGCTTGACCTTGGCCGGCCAGTCATCAAGCTCGTCAAGCGCATCGAGCAGCTCTTCGGCGAAATCCGAAATGCGGAAGAACCATTGGGTCAGTTCGCGCCGCTCGACCAATGCGCCCGAACGCCAGCCGCGCCCGTTCTCGACCTGTTCATTGGCCAGCACGGTCATTTCCACCGGGTCCCAGTTGACGACCGCGTTCTTCCGATAGACCAGACCCTGTTCCAGCATGTCGAGGAACAGCGCCTGCTGCTGCCCGTAATACTCGGGGTCGCATGTGGCGAATTCGCGGCTCCAGTCGATCGACAGACCAAGCGGCTTCATCTGCGCGCGCATGTCGTCGATATTGCCGTAGGTCCAGTCCTTGGGGTGCCCGCCGCTGGCCATCGCGGCATTTTCTGCAGGCATCCCGAAGGCGTCCCAGCCCATCGGATGCAGCACATTATGTCCCGTGCTGATTTTGTAGCGCGCGATCACGTCGCCCATCGTGTAGTTGCGTACATGCCCCATGTGGATGCGCCCCGACGGGTAAGGGAACATCTCAAGCACATAATATTTGGGCTTGTCATTCTTGCGGATAGCGCGGAAAAGCCCGGCCTCATCCCAGGCCTTTTGCCATTTCGCTTCGATCTCGGCGGCTGAATAGCGCGACATGCCTCAAACCCTTCATGGTCCCGTTCATTGCCTCGCGTGATAGGCTGCACGGCGCGCGGGGTCCAGTGGTCTGGCGCAAAAATGCGGACCTATGCAGCGCCGCTGCGCAGTCCTATAACGAATGAAAATCAGTGCCAGGTGTTGCTTTCGATGAAAATCCTCTTCATCCACCAGAATTTTCCGGGCCAGTTCAAGCATCTCGCGCCGCTGCTGGCGGCAAGGGGGCATCAATGCGTGGCGCTGACGCTGCGCGCCAAGGAACCCGCCAACTGGAACGGCGTGCGCCTTGTTCCCTATCGCTTGCCCAAGCGGTCGGGGCAGAACCTGCATCCCTGGCTGGTCGATCTCGACACCAAGCTGACCCGTGGCGAGGCGTGCTATCGCGCGGCGCGGGCATTGCGCGACAAGGGTTTCACCCCCGACCTGATCCTGGCGCACCCGGGCTGGGGCGAATCGATGTTCCTCAACGATGTCTGGCCGACGGCGCGGATCGGGCTTTATTGCGAGCTTTATCATCAGGCCGATTATCCGCATCTGCATTTCGATCCCGAGTTCGACAAGGGCGATGCGGAGCTGTCACGGCTGCGCATCCGCATGAAAAACCTCAACAATCAGATCCATTCTCCGATCATGGATGCGGGGATCAGCCCGACGCGTTTTCAGGCCGAAACCTTTCCCGAGGACTTCCGCGAGCGCATCACCATCTGCCATGACGGGATCGACAGCGCCATGGCGCGCCCCTGCCCCAAGGCGCGCCTGTCACTGGATGGCCTGCCCGAGCTGAGCGTCACGGACGAGGTGATCACCTTCGTCAATCGCAACCTCGAGCCCTATCGCGGCTATCATATTTTCATGCGTTCCCTGCCCTGGCTGCTTGCAGAACGACCAGAGGCGCAGATCGTCATCGTCGGCGGGGACGAGGTCAGCTACGGCGCGCGCCCGCCTGCCGGGCAGACCTGGAAACAGGTGTTCATCGACGAGGTGCGCGCGGACATTCCCGATGCCGACTGGGCGCGGGTGCATTTTCCCGGCCGCATCCCCCATGACGATTTCACGCGGCTGTTGCAGGTCAGCCGGGTGCATGTCTATCTGACCTACCCTTTCGTGCTGAGCTGGAGCCTGCTTGAGGCCATGAGCTGCGGCGCGGCCATTGTCGCAAGCGACACGGAACCGGTGCGCGAAGTCCTGAGTCATGATGAAAATGGACGGTTGGTGGATTTCTTCGATGGCGACGCTCTGGTCGGACAGGTCTGCGATCTGCTTAACGATGAAGCGGCGCGGCGGCGCTTGGGGGAAGCGGCGCGCGCGGATGTGCTGGCGAAATATGATTTGCGCACGATCTGCCTGCCCCGGCAGCTGGACTGGGTATCCCAGATCATGGACGGCGCGCCGGTCTGAGCCGCGCGCCGCCGGGTCTTCAGTATTTGCCGGCGTTGATGCGCAACTGGCGGGCGCGAGCAAGGATCGCGTCCTCGACGGCGCGCTGCGTGCCTGCGCTGACAGGGCCGCTGCGGGTCTGAAGCGCCACGTTCAGCGAGCGCGCATCAAGCGCCGGATCACTGATCAGGATTGTCGCCCTGTAGGCCGGTCCGCCTCCGGGGGGTGTTCCGTAACCTGTTGATATCACGCCGGTAAACGGATCCGCCGTCTGAATCGGAAGGAAGTCCAGCACGTCCAGCGAGCCGTTCCACAGGAAGCGGTTAACCTTGATCTGGGCGTCACCGCTTTTGAATATGTCGAACAGCGAGCCACTGGCCTTTGCACGCGCCGAGGTCGGCGAGGTATACGCGTCAGGGTCCAGACCTTCGTTCCGGAAAGAGCCGCAAGAGGCAAGCACTGCAAGGCAGATCGTTGTAAGAGCGGCGTTTCTGATGCAGGACTTTGTCATTGCGCAATCCGAGTTTGTTTCCCTTCCCTACTATCCAAGCTGGGACAGCGGAGCAAGGTGTTTACTGAAATCGTATCGGGCTTTCCGGCGGGGATTGTGCGTTTGTATCGGACTGTGGCAAACAGGCGACCGGCACAGAACCAGCGGGGAGAGCCGCCACATGAGTCTCGAAGACATCAGGAACCGTATTCACAAGGCCGAGGAGAACGCCGGGCGCGCGGCGGGGAGCGTGACGCTGATCGCGGTCTCCAAACAGCAGCCCGATGCGCGCGTCGCGGCGGTTCTGGAAGCGGGGCACCGCTGTTTCGGCGAGAACCGCGTTCAGGAGGCGGCCGGCAAGTGGCCTGATTTTCGTGAACGATTTCAAGATATTGACCTACACCTGATCGGCCCGCTTCAGACCAACAAGGCGCGCCAGGCCTTTGATCTGTTCCAGTCGATTCATTCGGTGGACCGCCCCAAGCTGGCGAAAACCATCGCCCGGCTGGCGCAGGAAGAGGGGCATTGCCCGGAGCTGTTCATACAGATCAACACCGGTGAAGAGGATCAGAAGGCCGGGGTTCTGCCCGCTGATGCGGACGATTTCATCAATGATTGCAAAGGGATGGACCTGTCCGTGCGCGGGTTGATGTGCATCCCCCCCGTCGACGAGGAACCCAGCCTGCATTTCGCATTGCTGGATAAGATCGCAAAACGCAATGGACTCAATGGCTTATCAATGGGGATGAGCGGGGATTTCGAGAAGGCCATCGCGCTTGGCGCAACCCATGTGCGGGTGGGAAGCGCGATTTTCGGCGCGCGGAACTAGGGCCGCGCGCGCAGAATCAGCCGTGATCCGGGGCTTATTTGTCCTGCAATATCAATAAGGTGGTCGCGCCTCAGCGCCACGCAGCCCTCGGTCGGGTAATGCGGGCGGCGCCATTGGTGAATGAAGATGCACGACCCCTTGCCGGGGATGGCGTGGGGCCAGTTCCAATCGGTGATCAGAATCAGATCATAGAGCGGATCGGCCCGGCGAAGCACCTCGTGCGAGCCGGAATAAGGCTTTTGAACCAACAGGTTATAGAACTGATCCGAAGGATCGTCGGACCAGAGGTCCGATGGGCCGATGGGTTGCGCCCAGGGCGCGGGGCGGGCCACGCGGTCGGGGCGGTAAAACATGGCGACGATATGCAATGTTCCCACCGGAGTGGCGCCATCTCCTTCGCGTTTACAATGACTTAGCCCGCCCCGCCCGATCGAGCAGGGATAGAGGCGGCGCTGGAAACGCAGGCCCATTGGCGTGAGAACAAGGTCATCTTGTGTCATCCCCTGAGTGTTGCCGCAAAACGCCCGCGCATGGAAGACCACGCGCCCGGACAGAGCGTACAAAACGTCCGTTTTGTACGCCGGTTTTGCACGCAATTCGTCCGACCCCGCCGAAGGTTTGTACAAAACCGGAAAAACCAGACCGCAGCTTTGCGTTTGCCATCGCACAGCGGGGAGCCCAGATTGGACGCAATGTGGTTCGATGCTCTGTCCCTGCCCGGCTTGATCGCCGGGTTTCTTGCGACCGCCGCGGTGATCGCGGTGGTCGGCGTCCGGCTGACCGAGAAGGCCGACCAGCTGGCTGACCGGACCGGCGTGGGCGAGGCGATCACCGGGGCGGTTCTGCTGGGCATGGCGACGTCGCTCTCGGGCACGGTGGTCTCGGTCACGGCCGCGATTGATGGCGAGGCGTCGCTTGCCTTTTCCAACGCCGTGGGCGGGATCGCGGCGCAGACCGCCTTTCTGGCGCTGGCCGACATCACATACCGGCGTGCAAATCTGGAACATGCCTCGGCCGATCCTGCGATCCTTTATCAGGCCAGCCTTCTGACCTTGATGCTGGGCCTGCCGCTGGCGGCCTGGACCGGACCGGAGGTTTCGGTTCTGGGGGTGCATCCGGTATCGCTGCTGTTGCCGGTGATCTATGTCGCGGGGCTGCGGGTCGGCGGACAGGTGCGGGCCGCGCCGATGTGGCGGCCCGTCAGCACGCCGCAGACACGCGAGGACCGGCCAGACACCGACCATAAGGCTGCGGGCAGCCTGGTTTCGCTGCTGCTGCGTTTTGGCGTCCTGGTGATGATCCTGGGGCTGGCCGGGTGGACCATGTCGAAGATCGCCGTGCAAATGCCCGAGCGGATGGGAATTCCGGCGACGGTGGTCGGGGCGCTGATGACGGCGGTGGCGACATCGCTGCCCGAGCTGATCACCACGCTGGCCGCCGTACGGCGCGGGGCGGTGCAACTGGCCGTGGGCGGGATCATCGGCGGCAACACCTTTGACGTGCTTTTTCTGACGGCGGCGGATGTGGGTTACCGCGAGGGGTCGATCTATCACGCGATCGGGCGCGCCGACATGTTCTGGATCGCCGTGGGTATGCTGATGACAAGCATTCTGCTGATCGGGCTGATCGTGCGCGAGCGCCACGGGCCGGGGCGCATCGGAGTGGAGAGCAGCGCGCTGTTGCTGGTCTATGCTGGTGCGGTTGCGGTGCAGGCTTTCATGTCGTGACGCAGCGCGCGGTGCCGGGTCACGCGCCCTGCTCGGCGTCGCGCGGCACGATCCTGACCCCGTCGCGGATGGCATCGGAAGGATGGGTGATGACCCGCTGCCCGGCCTCGAGCCCCGAAAGCACCTGAGCGCCGGTCTCGTTGCGCCGCCCCAGTTCGATCACCTGAAGGCGCGCGGTGTCGTCCTTGTCGGCGACGAACACCGCCCAGTCCCGCCCCTGACGGAAGATCGCGCCCAGAGGCACCTGGAGGACATCATCGGCCTCCCATTCGACAATGCGCAGAAAGACGGAGAACCCGTCGCCAAGCCCTGCACGTTCCGCGACCGGGGTCACGAGGTCGAAGACCACATCAACGCGCTGTTCCTCGATCCCGAGCGCGGACACCTTTGTATAGCCCGAGGGTTCGATCTTGGTCAGTTCCGCCGCCAGCGTCCCGGCCCCGCCCCAGCGTTCGACCACGGCGCGCGCGCCGGGGCGAAGGCGCACGGCATCGGTCGAGAGAAGATCAGCCACGATTTCCAGATCCTCGGGCCGCCCCACCGACAAGAGCCGCGTGCCCGCCGTGACGGGGCGTTCGCTGATCGTTTCGATCCTGAGCACCCTTCCATCCACCGGGGCATGAAGGTTCACACAGCAGGACGAAGGTTGCGCGGGATCGTCGCCCGGTTCGATCAGCGCCGCGCGCACCCGGTCGAGCGCACCGTTGGCGCGTTCGAGATTCGAGGCGGCGGCGTCGGCCCCGGCCTCGGCGGTGCGCAGGCGTTGCTCGGCGTCCTCGAGCCGGGTGATCGAGGCGACGCCACGCTCCACCAGCGTGCGGGTGCGCTCGTGATCGGTGCGCGCGTAGTTCAGCTCTTCCTCGGCCTGGCGCAGCGAACTGCGCGCCGAGACAAGCGCGGCTTCGGCCTCGCGCACGGCGGCTTCGGCCTGAATGCGGCTGCGCATGTCCAGCAGGCCCGAGGCGGCGGGTTCGACAATGGCGACCACGGTTTCACCGGCGATGACCGGATCGCCCTCGCGCACGGGCGAGCGGCGGGCGATCCCCGCGATCGGCGCGGAGACCTCGTAGATTTCGGCGATGCGGGTGCGGGCATCGGCGTTGACCGTCACCTGCATGGGCGCGCGGGTCAGCTTGTAAAGGTCGACCGGCACCGGATCGCTGCGCAGCGCCAGCCAGCCAAGCCCGAGCGCGGCGGCGGCACCAAGACCATAGAGAAGGACATTGCGGGCTTTGAAAGGCATGATGCATTATTCCCGTGTTTTCATGACAGCGACAAGGTCAAGACCATCAAGGCGGCGGCGCACCAGCAGGGCGGCCCCAAGCGACGCGGCCAGCACCACGAGGCTGGCGCGGGCGAAGCCGGCGGGTTCCAGAACAAGGGGCACGGAGTAGAGATCCGAGGCGGAGCCGCGCGCCAGCGCCGCCGAGATCAGCCAGCCCAGCGCCCAGCCCAGTGGCTGCGCCAGCAGCGCCAGCAGCATGGTTTCCCCGATCAGCACGAAGGAGACCTCGCCCCGCGTGAAGCCGAGGATGCGCAGGCTCGCGAGTTCGCGGGCGCGTTCGGAAAGCTGGATGCGTGCGCCGTTATAGGCGACGCCGACAGTGATCAGCACCGCGATGGAGATATAGACCGTGGTCATGGTGGTGACGTTGCGCCGGATCGTGTCCTCGAATGAGCGGCGCATGCGGGTCAGCATGACCAGCCCGCCAAGTTCGGGCATGTCCTTGAGCACCGCATGAAGCTGCGGCAGGGCGGCATCGTCGATCAGCAGGTTGGCGGCGGTGATGCGCGGCGACTGGCGTTTGAGGCGGTCAAGCGTGGCGCTGTCCACATAGGCGCCCAGCCCGACATATTGCGTGACCAGCCCGGCGACGGGCAGGTGGTGGATTTCGTCGCGCCCGTCGGGAAATTCGATCGCGATCACGTCGCCGGGGCGGGCTTCAAGCTGTGCCGCAAGGCGTTCGGACAGGAGGATCGCGCCGGGGGGCGCGTCGATCGCCTGCCCCGCCGTGTCCACGATGCGCGAAAGGCTGGCACCGGGGGGGCGGGCCTCGAGGGCGGTGTCCTTTTCAAGGTGGCCGTGGCGCAGGGTGGCGGGCTGGAATTGCTGGCCCTCGGCCATCAGCACTCCCGGCAGATTGGCGACATCCTGAAGAGCGTCGTCGCGCAGGCCCGGCGAAAACAGCAGCATCGCGTCCTGCCGGTTGGATTGATAGAAGGCCTTGTCGAGGATCGTGTCGAGCGCGTCCGAAAAGAAGCTGGAAGCCACCAGCACCGCCACCGCCAGCGACAGGCCAAGCGTTGTCAGCCCCGAACGCACCGGCCAGCGCATGAGGCTGCGCAGGATCATCATCACCGGCTGCGAGAGGCGCAGGCGCGATAATGCGCGATCCAGCAGACCGCGGCTGAAGCGGGGCGGTGCGGGCGGCGACATCGCCGTCGCGGGCGCGAGGCGCGCGGCATGGAGCGCGCTGCGCGCCGCCCCGAGCGCGGCGCTGGCCAGCGCCAGCAGCCCCGAGATCGCATAGGCGTCATAGGCGATGCGGTAGATGAGGTAGGGAAAGTCGAAGAACTGCGCGTAAAGCCGCGCCAGCGCACCCGAAAGCCAGGTGCCCACCGCCCAGCCCAGAAGCGTCCCCACCACCGCCACCAGACCCGCCAGCATCAGGTAATGAACGCAGATTTCCACATCGCTGTAGCCGATCGCCTTGAGCAGTCCGATCTCGGCGCGTTCCAGCGCGATGATCCGCCCGATCACCATGCCCACCAGAAAGGCGGTGATACCGAAGAAGATCGGCGGCAGGATGATGGCGGTGCTGCGCAGCTGTTCGATCTCGGCATCGACGAAACTGTGCGATGTCTGGATGGCGCGCCCATACGCGCCGGTGCCGCCATAGGGATCGAGCAATATATCGAGCCGGTCGATCACCTCGGCCTGGGGCGCGCGGGGGTCGAGCTTGAGCGACAGATCGTTGAAGGCGCCCTGCATGTCGAAAGCCGCATCGGCGACGCGCGCGGGCACCCAGAGGATGCCGAAGGTCTCGGCGTCCGGCATCATCGCGCCGGGGCCGATCGTGTAGATGAATTCGGGCGAAAGCAGCGTCCCGGTCAGGGTCAGCACCCGCTTGCGCCCGCCCAGATTGGCGGTGAAACTGTCGCCGGGGCGCAGCCCGTTGGCATTCGCGAAGGGCTCGTTCACCGCCACCTCGCCGGTGGCGGCGGGGTCCGGCAGACGGCCGTTGCGCAGCACCGGGCGATTGAGCAGCGCGGCACCCGTTTCGGGCAGCGAGATCATTCGCCCCGTGACCGTTTCAAGCCGCCCCGGAACATCGAGAATCACATGCTTTACCACCCGCGCCTCGGCCTGACGCACGCCGGGGATGGCGCGAATGTCGGAGAGAATGGAATCCGGGGCACGGTTGGCCCCGGCGAAGACATCGGCAAAGCGGTTGCGCTCGTAATAGGCGGCGCGGGTGTCCTCGAGGGCGCCATACATCCCGAAGGTGGTCATCAGGATCGCCACGCCGCAGGCCAGCACCAGCGCGATGGCCAGCGCCTGCGCCCAGAGGCGGCGAAAATCGCGCAGGAGCTTCTTGTCGAGCGCGTCCATCATGCCCTACCAGTGGATATCCGCCGGGGCGATGCGTTCGGCGTTGGTCTCGACGCGCTCGATCTGCCCGTCGCGGAACCAGATCACCCGATGCGCCATGCGGCGGATTTCGGCGTTGTGGGTGATGACCGCGGTGGTCGTGCCCAGCCTTTCGTTGATCTCGCGCAGCGCCTCGAGCACCTGCACCCCGGTCTTGCTGTCGAGCGCGCCGGTCGGTTCGTCGCAAAGCAGCACCTCGGGGCGCTTGGCGATGGCGCGGGCGATGGCGACGCGCTGCTGCTCGCCGCCTGACATCTCGGCGGGGAAGTGATCCATCCGCGCCCCCAGCCCGACCTGTTCAAGCGCCTCTTCGGGCGACATCGGATCGCGCGCCACATCGGTCACGAGTTGCACGTTCTCGCGCGCCGTGAGACTGGCCACGAGGTTGTAGAACTGAAAGACGAACCCGACGTGATCGCGCCGATAGCGGGTCAGGCCGCGATCCCCGAGCCCGGTGAGTTCAAGGTCGCGGAACCAGACATGCCCGGCGCTGGCGTGATCGAGCCCGCCCAGGATATTGAGCAGCGTGGATTTGCCCGAGCCCGACGGGCCAAGCAGCACCGACAACTCGCCGCCGTAAAGTTCGAGATCCACCCCGGCCAGCGCATGCACCTTGGTCAGGCCGCTGTCATAGACCTTGGTCAGCCCTTCGGTACGAAACATCACCTCGGGCGCAGGACCGTCAGGTCCGGGCGCATCGGTGACGGCATTCATGAATCGCTGTCCGGCGCGTGCGCTTGCAGGATGAGCGGGCAGCGCGCGGCATCGAGCAGGCGTGCCAAGGGCGGCAGGTCGCTGCGCGGCGCGGCGGCGATCACCGCCGCCGGGCGGTGGCGCTCCAGCCGCGCCAAGAGAGCGTCGGGACCCTCCCAGGTAACGGTATCCGGCCCGCCGATTCCGGGGGGCGCAAAGGTGAGAAGCGGCTTGCCGGCCTCCTGTGCGAGCCGCGCGGCCAGCGCCGCAAGCCCTGAGGCAGGCGGCAACGCCCCGGCGATGAGCGCCACGCAATCGGTGCTGCCGGGATCGCGGGAAAATCCGTAGATCAGCACATCGCCCGCGCCCGCGCCCTGATCGAGCGCGGTCACAAGCCGCCCATGCATCTGGCGGAACGCCGCCGCCAGCGAGGCCGCCTGCGCGGCGCGCTGCAACCGGCGCTCAAAGCGGCGGGCATCGGCGCGAAACGCCGCCTGCATCCGCGCCGCCGTCACCTCGAGCACCTGCGCGCCGGTAAAACCGATGCTGCGCGCCCGCGGCGTCGATGCGGCGGCCATGATCGCCTCGTCCGTGACCAGCACGCCGTGCAGGTCGGCACCCATCTGGCGGGCGACCTCGACCGCGACGCGGATCGCGCCCTCGGCATCGACATAGCAGGTCGCGCCAAGGATCACGCGGGCGCGGCGGGTTTCGGGGGTCATGACTTGCCCCCCTGTTCAAGGACCGTGCGCCCATAGGCGCGCCGCGCATCGGCGAAACCGCGCAGCCGGGCTTCGACGCGCGCGTTGATGCTGCCTTCGGGATAGGCCCCGTCCGCACCGCGCTCCCCTGCCCCGGCCCCCATCAAAAATGCGATGGCCTCGTCGAGACGGGAGACGGGAATGATGCGGAAGCTGCCCGCCTCGACCGCCTCGATCACCCGGCGGCGCAGGGCGAGGTGCTTGGTATTGGCGGCCGGGATAAGCACGCCCTGACGCCCCGTGAGGCCACGCGCGTCGCAGATGTCGAAGAAGCCTTCGATCTTTTCATTGACCCCGCCGATAGCCTGGATCGCCCCGAACTGGTTGATCGAGCCGGTGATGGCGAAGGATTGGTCGATCGGGGCCTCGGCCAGCGAAGAGATCAGCGCCAGCAGTTCGGCCGCCGAGGCGCTGTCGCCATCGACCCCGCCATAGCTTTGCTCGAACACCAGGCTGGCCCAGAGCGACATCGGCATGTCGGTCGCGTAATTGGCGGCCAGATACCCCTGAAGGATCAGCAC
Source organism: Roseovarius salincola (assembly GCF_026891095.1). GTDB lineage: Bacteria > Pseudomonadota > Alphaproteobacteria > Rhodobacterales > Rhodobacteraceae > Roseovarius > Roseovarius salincola. The sequence continues at coordinate 114,803 of NZ_JAPTNL010000008.1, read as the reverse complement.
CCCCTTGGAATGGATCGCCCCCCCGAGTTCGGTCTCGCGTTCGATATCGACAAGTTTGCCGCCGCCCATACGGGTCCGCGCCGTCAGCCGCGAGGGCCGCCCGAAGGCATAGCCGCCGATCTGAAGCACGGAAAGCGCGTTGATCTGGCCGGTGGCCGTGCCATCGGTGTCGATCAGCACGGTGTCGCGGGTGATCGATTCATGGCTGAGTTCGCGAATCCGGCTGGCGCGGCGCTCGCGTTCATGCAGCGCCTTTTCGATATCGCGCGGGGTGATCGCGGCGTGGCCGTTGCCATCGGCCCAGTGGTCGGCCTCGCGCAGGATGTCCGAAAGCGTATCGGTATTGAGCGTCAGGCGTTCGGCGTCACCGGCAATGCGGCTGGCCTCGCGCAGGGTTGCGGCAACCGCCGCCGCATCGAGCGGCCGGATACCGGCCTTGCGCGCGATCGTTCCGATCATGCGGGCAAAGCCCTGGCGCGCGGAGGCGTCGTCGGGCAGGTGATCGTCGAGATCGGCCTCGAGCTTGAAGAGATGCGCGAAATCCGGATCGAGCGCCGAGAGCAGGTAGTAGTGCAGCCGCTCGCCCACCAGGATCACACGGGTCCTGAGCGGGATCGGGTCGGGATCGAGCGAGACCGTCGAGACGAGGCTCAGGCGCTCGCCGGGGGAATAGATCGAGATCTCCCCTGTGCGCAGGCAGCGTTTGAGCGCATCCCAGGCGAAGGGCTCGCTCAGCACATGAAGCGCGTCGAGCACGATGAAACCGCCATTGGCGCGATGCAGCGCGCCGGGGCGGATCATGGTGAAATTGGTCACCAGCGCGCCCATTTCGGACGCGTATTCGATGCGCCCGATCAGGTTGCCCAGCGTCGGCAGGGTTTCGCGGATCACCGGCGCGCCACCGTCCTGCGCCGCATGGCCATCGCCGACGATCACGTTGACGGCGTAGCGCTGGAACTGGGGGCGGGTGTAATGCTTGGAGGTCGCGCCGGGGAACGGGCCGCCCTGCATCTGGTCGTCGCGCATCAAGAAAATCTGCGCGTTCTCGATCAGGTCGGCGCGCACGGTTTCCAGATAGGCGCGCAGCGCGTCGATTTCGGGCAGCGCGGCGGTCACGTCGGCAATGGCGTCCTCGACCCCGGCGCGGGCCATTTCGTAGTTCAGCTCCTCGACCTGGCGGCGATGTTCCTTTTCGCGCGCCGGGGCGGCTTTCAGGATCTCGCCCAGAGCGTCCTGTATCTCGTCGACGGCGGCGTCGATCTCTTGCTGTTCGGCCTCGGTGAGGGCGTTGTACTTGTCGGGGGTCAGCACCTCGCCGTCATGCAGGCCTGTGACGGTAAAGCCCATGGGGGTGCGCAGGATGGCGACATTGCGGGCGCGGGCGCGCTCGAAGAGGTCCGACATCGCCTCTTCGTGTTCGTCGGCGAAGCCCTGTTCGATGGTGTTGCGGCGCGATTGGTAATCCTCGGATTCAAAAAGCGCGGGGATGGCGTTGGCCAGATCGTCCACCAGCGCCTCCATCGCCTTGCGCAGGCGCACGGCGATGCCGGGCGGCAGTTCGATGGCGGTGGGTTTGTGGGGGGTGTCGAAATTATTGACATAGACCCAGTCATTGGGGCGCGCGCGCCCCGCCGCCGCCTCGGCCAGGATCGCATCCACGATCCGGTGGCGCCCGGTGCCCGGCGTGCCCAGCACGAAGGCATTGAAATCGCCGTGCCGGATGCTGGCGGCCATGCGGATCGCATCGACCGCGCGGTCCTGCCCCAGCCAGCCGGTTTCAGCGGGCAGATCGGCAGTGGTGGAAAAATCGAAATCCGCCACAGGGACCGGCACGTGAAGCGCGGTGGCGGGCAGCGGAGCGGGATGGGCAGGATCGGCAGGGTTATTCATGAGCGGGCGAAACCTTCTGTAATTGCAGATCGGGACGCACGCCCACTCTAACGCGATACGCGCCTTGCGTCTTGACTCAAATCAGGAAAGCGCACGGCCTTTGCGCTGGCATGTCGGCAAGGCGGGCGCTATGCACAGGCCCCAGCGAAAGGCGTGGGACAAGAACGAGGACGCCAGTGCAAACTGCGAAGGATCAGGTGCGTCTGGAGGGCGTGAGCGTGCGTTTCGGCGCGCGCGAGGTGCTGCGCGACCTGACGCTGGCGCTTGATTCGCGCCGCGTCGGGATCGTCGGGCGCAATGGCTCGGGCAAGACCACGCTGGCGCGGCTGATCGCGGGGCTGATCGCGCCCGATGCGGGGCGCGTCACGGTGGCGGGCGTGGATGTCTGCACCGACCGCAAGGCGGCGATCCGCACGGTCGGCATCCTGTTTCAGAACCCCGACCACCAGATCATCTTTCCCACCGTCGAAGAGGAGCTGGCCTTTGGTCTGCGCCAATTGGGCCGATCCAAGGCCGAGGCGCGTGAAGGCGCGCGCGCCATGCTGGCGCAGTTCGGGCGCGGCGACTGGGCAGAGCGCGCGGTCGACGGCCTCTCGCAGGGACAGCGCCACCTTGTCTGCCTGATGGCGGTGCTGGCGATGGAGCCGCGCGTGATCGTGCTGGACGAGCCCTTCGCGGGTCTCGACATCCCGACGATCCGCGCCTTGCGCCGCTATCTCGAGGCGCTGCCGGTCACGTTGATTCAGGTCTCGCATGACATCGGCGCGCTGCAATCCTATGACCGGGTGATCTGGCTGGAGGGCGGGCAGGTCGCCGCCGACGGCCCTGCCGAAGAAACGCTGGCGCGGTACCTTGCGGCGATGCAGGAGGTGGATGATGCTGACGCTGACCTCTGATATCCGCACGCCCTATCACCCGATCCGCGCGGGCGCGAAACTGGCGCTTTTATGCGCGGCGACGGTGGGGCTGTTCATGCTGGACAGCCTGGCCGCGATGGCGGCGGCCAACGCGGCGGTCGCCGCACTTTACCTTGCGGCGGGACGCCAATTCGCCAAGGATGGCCTAAGGCTGCTGAAACCGGTCTGGGTCTTCGTGGCGCTGGTGCTGGCCTGGCATGTGCTGACGCAGGACACCCTTGCCGGACTGGTGATTGCACTGCGCCTGACGGCGGCGGTGGCGCTGGCGAATCTGGTCACGATGACCACGCGTTTCGACGACATGGTCGAGGTGGTGATGTGGCTGTTGTCGCCGCTCAGGCGGTTGGGGATCAGGACCGCGCCGATCGGTTTCGCGATTGTGCTGGTGGTGCGCTTCATTCCGGTGCTGCTGGCCAAGGCGCGCAACCTGATCGAGGCTTGGCGCGCGCGCAGCCCGCGCCGCGCGGGCTGGCAGGTGGCGCTGCCGATTGCGCTGGTGGCGATCGACGACGCGGAACATGTGGCCGAGGCGCTGCGCGCACGCGGCGGTTTCGACGCGGAGTGAGCCGCAGGCGGACGAACGAACAACAAAGCGAACAGAATAACCAGAAAACGGACAGACAGAAGGAAACGCGACATGGAACGTCAGATCACACTTATCGCCCTTTTCGCCGCGCTGATCGCGGTGCTGGGGCTTGTCCCGCAATTCACCCTTGCCTCGGGCGTGCCGATCACGGCGCAGGGCATGGGCATCATGCTGTGCGGCACGGTTCTGGGCGCGCGGCGCGGCGCGCTGGCGGTGCTGTTGTTCCTGGCGCTGGTGGCGCTTGGCCTGCCGCTGCTGGCGGGTGGCCGTGGCGGTCTGGGTGTGTTCGTCGGGCCGACCGTCGGCTTCCTGGTGGGCTTTCCGATTGCCGCCTTCGTGGCCGGCTGGATCGTCGAGCGGATGCGCAACACCCCGATCCTGACCGCCGCCTTCATCGGCGCGGTGATCGGCGGTATCCCGGTGCTTTACGTCTTTGGCATCATCGGCATGTCGGTCACGCTGGACAAGACCATCGCCGAATCCGCACTGCTGGTCACGCCCTTCGTTCCGGGCGATCTGATCAAGGCCGGGCTGGCCGCCGCGCTGACCGCGTCGTTGCTCAAGGCGCGTCCGGCCAGCGTGCTGTCGCGCGGTTAAGCGCCTTCGAGGCGATCGAAATCGAGCGGCGTCTTGTATTCGATCTCGACAAAGGCCATCGGCTGCGCGCCGGCATTGATCACGTTATGCTCGATGCCGGTAGGCCGGTGATAGGTGCGCCCCGGCGGCAAGGTGACCTCGTTCGCCGTGCCGTCGGGCATTTCCAGCTTCATGCGGCATTCGCTGAGCGCGACGATGACGTAATCGAAACCATGGACATGCCAGCCGGTTTCGGCACCGGGTTCGAAATCGAAACGGGTGACGCGATGCTGGGCGGTGTCGGTCAGAATCTCGGGCTTTGCTTCGGGGCGGTCTGACATGTGCGGTCTCCTGAAAATCCGAAAACAATCGCGCGCAGCTTACCGGGTCGCGATGGCTTGGCAAGCACCGTCAGCCGCCGCGCGCATTCAGGGATCAATCATCACGGCACCGCCCAGCCCCGGCGCTATATTCCCCAGGCCGCGCATTTGCGATCGACAGTCTTGCGCGACACGCCAAGGCGGCGGGCGGCCTCGGCGCGGTTGCCGTCGCAGGCGTCAAGCACGTTGAGGATATGGCGCTGTTCCACCAGTTCGAGGGTTTCGATCGCCTCGGCGCCGGTGATCGCACCCGCGCCCGAAAACTCGGCCGGAAACGCCCCGAGGATCACCGAGCGCTCGATCAGGTTGCGCAATTCGCGCACATTGCCGGGCCAGTCATGGCGGCTGAGCTTGAGCAGCACCTCCTGGTTGAGATCGAGCCTGGGCAGGCCCAGGCTGCGCGAGAATTCACTCATGAAGAAGGCCGCGAGTTCGACGATATCCTCGCTGCGTTCCCTGAGCGGGGGCATTTCGATGCGGAACACATCGAGCCGGTGGAAAAGGTCGGCGCGAAACCGCCCCGCCGCCACCGCCCCGTGAAGATCGGCATTGGTGGCGAAGAGGAAGCGCAGGTCGAGCGGGATGTCGCGCTCGGCCCCGGCGGGGCGTACGCGGTGATCCTCGAGCACGCGCAAGAGCGTCGCCTGCACCTGTTGGGGCAGTTGCGCCACCTCGTCCAGAAACAGCGTGCCGCCATCGGCGTGCAGAAACAGCCCGTCCTTGCGCCGCGTGCCGTCCTCGATCACGCCGAAGAGTTCCGCGGCGATCTGATCGGGCGAGATGGCCGCGCAATTCACCGCCACGAAAGGCTTGTCGGCGCGGTCCGACAGCCCGTGCAGCGTGCGCGCGGCGACTTCCTTGCCGGTGCCGCTGGCGCCGGTGAACAGCACCGAACTGGGCAGCGGCGCCACCCGCGCCAGCATGTCGCGCACAGATTGCAGGGCCGGGGAATTGCCCAGAAGCCGCGCGTTCATCGCGACGCAGTTCTCCGACAGTTCATGGCGCAGGAGATAATTTTCGCGCCGCAGGTATTTGCGGTCAAGCGCGCGGGCGGCGGCGTTGAGGATCTGGTTGACGCGAAACGGCTTGAGCACGAAATCCGCAACCCCCGCCCGCAGCGCCCGGATCGCGGTATCAAGATCGGCATAGGCGGTGATCAGGATCGCATCGGCGAACAGCCCGACGCGGCGCTGTTCGACCAGCCAGTCGAGCCCCGATGTTTCGGGCATGACATTGTCGAGGATCACCAGATCGAAATGCGCCTGGTCCAGAATGCCCGACGCCTCGCGCGCCGAGCGCGCCTGCTCCACGCGTTTGCAGCGCGGGGTCAGCACCTTGGTCAGGAAATTGCGCATGCCCGGCTCGTCGTCGATCACCAGGATCGAGGCGGCGGCGAGGTTCTCGCCATAGTCGTCCCCGGGGCGGCTATCGCCCGTCTTCTGGCCGCTTGTGGCGCTCATTCGGTGGCGTCACCGAGACGCACGGCGGCGCCGGATTGTCTGTCCTGGCTCGAGAAACCGATCTCGTCGAGGATGTAATCGCTGGCGACGGCGATCACCACGCAGGCAGCAAGGGCGGCATAGAGCGCTTTCATGTCAGTTCTCCTTCTGGGGGGATGTTGAATCCGGCGCCGTTGCCTTGCGCAGGAAGGCGACGAGGTCGTCGCGGTCGGAGGGGTCGGTGATGCGCTGCATCGGCATCTTCGAGCCGGGGATGAAATGGTCGGGGCCGATATCGAAAAGCGCGTCGATCGTGTCATCGGTCCAGGTGATATCCGCGCCCGCCAGCGTGTCGGAATAGGGATAGCCCGGCAGCGCCCCCGCCTTGCGCCCGAACACGGCATAAAGCGTCGGTCCCGCCTTGCGCGAGGGCGGTGGCGTCAGCGCGTGGCAGACCGAGCACTTGCGCATGAACTGGCGCTCGCCATTGGGCATGGTGTCGGGATCACGCAGGAAGCTGCGTTGTTCCCCGCCCGCCGGGTCGAATGCGTCAAGCATGGCGACGGGCCAGGAATAGACCACGTCATCAAGCCCCCCCGCCAGGATCGAGGCGCCGTTATCGGCGAAGGCCAGCGCCCAGACCGGGCCGCGGCGCATGGCGCGGAAATCGCGGGTGATGCGCCATTGCGCGCTGTCGATCATCATGATGAAGCCATGCCCGTCCCCAACCGCCAGCTGGGCGCTTGGCGCGTGATGCGCCATTGACAGGATCGGTCGGCGGTCGAGCGAGAAATCGGCGATCTGCGCGCCGCTTTCGGGATCGATCACGCGGGTGACGCCATCGACCGCGCCATAGGCCAGCCAGCCGTCATCCGGCCCCAGGATGAAGCGGTTCACCCCAAAGCCGTGATTGGCGAGAATCCGGTTGCTGCCGTCCTCGGTGTTCCAGATCCGGATCGTCCCATCCGCCGAGGCCGAATAGAGCCGGCTGCCCCGCGCTCCGAAGGCCACGGCGTTCACCCCGGCGTCATGCCCCTTGAGGAAACGCGGCGCGGCCGCGCCCGCCGCATCCGTCAGCGGCCAGAGGCCGATGCTGCCGTCCCAGCTGGCCGAGGCCAGCAGCGCCCCGTCGCGCGATCGCGCCAGCGCGGCGACCTTGCCCTCATGACCGTCGCGCCGGGTGGCCGCGCCGCTGTCCAGATCCCACAGGATCACCGCGAAATCGTCGCCCCCCGAGGCCGCGCGCCCCGGCCCGAGGAAGATCACCGTGTTGACCGCCGCGCCATGCCCTTCGAGCCAGCGAGGTTCGCGCCCGCGCCAGAGCCCGACGGAGTTGTCGAAACTGGCGGTCGCCACCTGCCCGCGCGCATCGTCATGGGCCACGCCCATGACCGGGCCGCCATGCCCCTTGAGCGTGGTGAACTCCTGCGCGGCGGCGCCAAGGGCCGCGGACATGCAGACCACCAGGGCGAAGGCCAGCCCGCGCATCGGCTACTCCGCCGGTGTCGCCGCCTTGCCGTCGCTGGCGGGGGCGTGGCCCTTTTCCTGAAGCTCCTCGAGCCACAGGCCGTGGTGTTCGCGCGCCCATTGCTCTTCGACCTCGCCCGAGCCCATGGCATCGAACGCACCTTCCATGCCGACCGAGCCGATATAGATATGCGCGAGGATGATACCCATCAGCACGAAGCCGACGATCGCGTGCCAGGCCTGCGAGAGCTGCATTTCCTGGTGTGGCGCAAGATCGGTGGGCAGCACGCCAAAGCCCAGCGCCTGCGGCAGCCCGGTATCGTTGAGGATCACGAAGGTCTTGGCGAACATCGGAATCTCGAAAGGAAAGAGCAGCGACAGTCCCGAGACCGAGATCGACACGCCCAGCACCATGACCGACCAGAAGATCAGCTTTTGCCCGGCATTGAACTTGCGCGCCGGGGGATGGACGCCCGATGTGAAGATGCCGCCCCCCACCGCCAGCCATTTGAGGTCGGTCCGGTTGGGAATGTTATGCGCCACCCACATGACGAAAGCCATGACGAGACCCAGCATGAAGGCCCAGGCAAAGTTGTTATGCACCCATTTGGACGCGATCGCGATGGTCGAGAACGCCTCGTGCCCGAAGGCCGGGATCAGGAACTGACGCCCCATGAGCGAGACCAGCCCGGTGATGCCCAGCACGATGAAGGACCCCGCCATCAGCCAATGGGCGAAGCGTTCGATAAAGGCGAAGCGCGTCACCGTGCGGCCGGTCTTGTCACCGTCGATGCGGATCTTGCCGCGAAGGAGATAGAACAGCACCAGCAGCCCCAGCACCGCCACCAGGCCCCAGCCGCCATAGGTCACAAGCGGCCCCTGGCGGAATTCCAGCCAGGCCATGCCGGCATCCTGCACCAGCACCTTGGCCGCATCGCCCCCGACCGAAACCTTTACGTTGGCGTCGTTGAAGCGCAGATCGCGCCAGACATCGGAATCCGACACCCCGCCCAGAGGGCCGAGGCCGGGCGCGGATTCGACCCCGCCTTCACCCGTGCCGCGCCGGAAACTGTTATCAACCGTCTCGCCGCGCTGGCGGGCAAGGATGTCTTCCAATGTGGGCGCGCCGCCGGTGGCGGCGCGGTCGCCCTGCGTGGCACCCGAGGCGGCGCCTGAGTCAGAGGCCGCGTCAGAGGCCGTGTCCTGCGCGATCGCAGGCCCGCCAAGGGGCGCGGCCAGCAGCAGTGACAGGAAAAACGTATACAGAAGACGGGTCATGGCGAACTGTCCGATATATCAGGTGAATGGCAATGCAGGACGGGCGGCACACATGGCCGCCCGCCCGCATGTCACGGGCCGGGGGCGCGGTGAACCGCGCCCCGCAAGCCGGAAGGATCAGCCGCCCTTTTGCTCATAGGCGGTGCCCCAGCCCCAGGCGCCGCTGCCGAAGCCGCGGGCCACGACGCGTTCGCGGTAGATACCCGACACGACGTCGCCATCCCCCGCCAGAAGCGCCTTGGTCGAACACATCTCGGCGCAGATGGGCAACTTGCCCTCGGCGATCCGGTTGCGCCCGTATTTCTGGAACTCGGCCTGGCTGTTGTTGTCTTCGGGACCGCCGGCGCAGAAGGTGCATTTGTCCATCTTGCCACGGCTGCCGAAATTGCCGGCCTGCGGGAATTGCGGCGCGCCGAACGGGCACGCGTAGAAGCAATAACCGCAGCCGATGCACAGATCCTTGGAGTGGAGAACCACCCCGTCCGAGGTCTGATAAAAGCAGTCCACGGGACAGACCGCCATGCAGGGCGCATCCGAACAGTGCATGCAGGCCACCGAGATCGACCGCTCGCCGGGTTTGCCATCCTCGATGGTCACGACCCGGCGCCGGTTGATGCCCCAGGGCACTTCATGTTCGTTCTTGCACGCGGTGACGCAGGCGTTGCATTCAATGCAGCGTTCGGCGTCACAGAGGAATTTTGCTCTGGCCATTTCCGTTTCTCCTTATGCTGCGCTGATCTTGCAGAGAGTCGCCTTGGTCTCCTGCATCTGGGTGACAGAGTCGTAGCCGTATGTCTGGGCGGTGTTTGATGATTCACCCAGAACATAGGGGTCCGCACCGTCGGGATATTTGCTCCGACGGTCCTCGCCCTGGTAATGGCCGCCGAAATGGAAGGGCATGAAGGCAACGCCCTCGCCCACCCGTTCGGTGACCATGGCCATGACCTTGACCTTGCCGCCTTCCGGCCCTTCGACCCAGACCTGCGCGCCGTCACGCACCCCGAGATTATTCGCATCCCGCGGATTGATTTCGACGAACATGTCCTGCTGAAGTTCGGCCAGCCAGGGGTTGGACCGGGTTTCATCCCCGCCGCCCTCGTATTCGACCAGACGCCCCGATGTCAGGATGATCGGGTAGTCCTTGGCGAAGTCGTTCTTCTGGATCGACGCATAGAGGGTGGGCAGACGATAGTCGTGCCGGTCCTCGTAGGTGGGATAATCCGCGACCAGATCGCGCCGGTTCGTATAGAGCGGCTCGCGGTGCAGGGGCACCGGGTCGGGGAAGGTCCACACCACCGCGCGGGCCTTGGCATTGCCGAAGGGCGCGCATTCATGCTTGATCGCGACCCGCTGGATCCCGCCTGAAAGGTCGGTTTTCCAGTTGGTATCGGGGCCTGCGATCGCGTCGATCGTGGCGCGCTCGTCGTCGGTCAGGTCGCCATCCCAGCCCAGGTCCATCAGCATCTGCATGGTGAACTCGGGATAGCCGTCCTGAATTTCCGAACCCTGGCTGTAGACGCCCTCGGCCAGGAGGTTGTCGCCATCGCGTTCCACCCCGAAACGGGCGCGGAAGGTCAGGCCGCCCTTACTGACGGGTTGGGACATGTCGTAAAGGTTCGGCGTGCCGGGATGGTTCATCTCGGGCGTGCCCCAGCTTGGCCATGGCAGGCCGTAATAGTCGCCATCCGCCGGACCGCCGATCGCCTGAAGGCTGGTGCGGTCGAACGTGTGCTGGTTGGCCATGTGCATCTTGAGCCGCTCGGGGCTCTGGCCGGTATAGCCGATGGTCCACATCCCGCGATTGATCTCGCGCAGGGTGTCCTCCATGTCGGGGGTCACCCCGTCATCCTCCAGCGCGATGTTGCGGAAGATGCGGTCATGGAAGCCGAACTTCTTCGAGAACAGGCCGATGATCTCTTGATCGGTCTTGCACTCGAACAGCGGCTCGACGACCTTGTCGCGCCATTGCAGCGACCGGTTCGAGGCCGTGACCGAGCCACGGGTTTCGAACTGCGTGGCCGCGGGCAGAAGGTAGACACCGTCGGTGCGGTCGTTGAGCACCGCCGAGACCGTCGGGTAGGGATCGACCACGACCATCATGTCGAGCTTTTCCATCGCCGTCTTCATCTCGGTCATGCGGGTCTGCGAGTTGGGCGCGTGGCCCCAGAGCACCATGGCCCGCACCTTGTTGGGCTGGTCGATGTTCTCGACATCTTCCAGCACGCCGTCGATCCAGCGGCTGACCGGGATGCCCTTGAGGTTCTGGAGCGACTTTTCCTTGCCGTCCGCCCCCTTCAGCGTGTCGAACCGGGCGGCCAGCCATTCGGGGTCTTCTTCCCAGACACGCGCCCAGTGGCCCCATGCCCCCGCCGACAGGCCGTAATAGCCCGGCAGCGTGTGCGACAGCACGCCAAGGTCGGTTGCGCCCTGCACGTTGTCATGGCCGCGGAAGATGTTGGTGCCACCACCCGAACGGCCCATGTTGCCCAGCGCCAGCTGCAGGATGCAATAGGCACGCGTGTTGTTGTTGCCGTTGGTGTGCTGGGTGCCGCCCATGCACCAGATCACGGTGCCGGGGCGGTTGTTGGCCATGGTGCGCGCGACGCGCTCGAGCTGGCTGCCCGGCGTGCCGGTGACGCGCTCGACCTCGTCGGGGGTCCATTTGGCCACTTCCTCGCGGATCTGGTCCATGCCCCAGACACGGGTGCGGATGAACTCCTTGTCCTCCCAGCCGTTCTCGAAGATGTGCCACAGAAGCCCCCAGACCAGCGCCACATCGGTGCCGGGACGGAAGCGCACATATTCGTCGGCATGGGCTGCGGTGCGGGTGAAACGCGGATCGCAGACGATCAGGGGCGCGTTGTTCTGCTCCTTGGCCTTGAGGACATGCAGCAGGCTGACCGGGTGCGCCTCGGCGGGATTGCCGCCGATGATGAAGATCGCCTGGGATTTGTGGATGTCGTTGTAGGAATTGGTCATGGCGCCGTAGCCCCATGTATTCGCAACCCCCGCCACCGTGGTGGAATGGCAGATCCGTGCCTGGTGATCCACGTTGTTCGTGCCCCAGTAGGCGGCGAACTTGCGGAACAGGTAGGCCTGTTCGTTATTGTGCTTGGCACTGCCGAGCCAATAGACGCTGTCGGGGCCACTTTCCTCGCGGATCGAAAGCATCTGGTCGCCGATCTCGTCGATCGCCTGCTCCCAGCTGATGCGTTTCCACTCTCCGCCCTCTTTCTTCATCGGGTATTTCAGGCGGCGTTCGCCATGCGCGTGCTCGCGCACCGAAGCGCCCTTGGCGCAATGCGCCCCGAGGTTGAACGGGCTGTCCCAGCCCGGTTCCTGGCCGACCCAGACGCCGTCCTGCACTTCGGCGACGACGGTGCAGCCGACCGAGCAATGCGTGCAGACGGATTTGATGGTATCGACCGCGCCCTGGGCCGCCGAGGCGGCGCTTGCGCGGGTCACGGTGCCGCCCGTGGCACCGATTGCGGCCAGGCCACCGATGGCCAGGCCGGAGCCGCGCAGAAAGGCGCGGCGGTCGACGGATGTCCCGGCGACCTCGGACAGGATACTGGTCCGCTGGGAGCGTCTCGCAACCCCGTTGGTCTTTTTCCTAAGCATGTCTGTTTCTCCTCCCGAGCGTGCCCCGAGGGGCTGGCTGGGTACTAAGTTGGCCGCCGGCAGTCGGGCCTATCGCAACCAGTCGCCGGCAGAGCGGGATGACCTTGTCCGGTTCAGAACCGGGCAGAGTCGAAATATGCGCGCGTATGCGCGGTGTCCTGCATCCGGTCGGATGCGGGATCGGGCGTGGCCGCTTCGGCCTGCCCGCCGCTCACAGCCGTCACGACCGCAACCGCGGGCGCGCCGGTGGCGGCCATTTTGAGAAAATCGCGACGGCTGGCGCCGTCCTCAACCTTCTTCGACATGAGAGTCCTCCCCTCGTTGCAGATGGCGGTTGCCCGCCGGTGAATGCGCGGTCACCCCGCGCTCATTCGAAAACCTTCGGCCTCGATATCCATGAACACCCGACCGACAGCGCCGACGGGAGCATAGAAAACCGAGTTCTTGGCGGCTTCCAAATCACTGAAGAAATGCCCGGCCCAGGGGCCGACATGCTTGTTGAAAAACGTTTTCTGATCGCTCAGCGAGGCCGGCGGCGCGCCAAAACGGCCGGTGATCATTCCGGCCATCATCTCCATCAGCGAGGCGATGTTGTCCTCGGGTTCATAGACGTTTTCGGCCCGCGTCATCGAGCGCGCGGCCATGTCCCGGCGCAGCGCCGCAAGCGGCTTCTCATTGAGGAATCCGGTCAGGTAATAACTGGCATAGGGCAGCAATTCGCCCCGCCCCAGCCCGATGAACAGCGCGTTGAACTCGCGCTCCACCGCAGGCTGGCGCGTGTGCTGCGCAATGCGCGACAGCGCGCCGATGGCGGTGCCCAGATCGGTTTCGTCGCCCGACAGTTTCGCGCTCTGGTCCAGCAGGGTCTGGTTGGGCGGCCCGGCCAGGAGCACGCCCAGAAAATCATAGAGATCGGCGCGAAGCCGGTCTTCCTGGGCGATGGCGTCGGTCATGCTGCGTTGCTCCATGGCTGGGTCGGCTCCTGCGCTCATGCCTCTGCCCCCCGGGACGTGCCGAAGGAAAATCGCATCCGGCGGCGTGGGGGCGCTGTTTCGGTGTCGGCATCGGATTCGAAACCGGCTTCGGGGGCAAAGGCCGCACTGTCGCGATCACCATGCGCCGGGTCCGGCGCGTCATGCTGCGCGATCAGCGGTTCGGGCCTGGTTTCGGGTGCGGATTCGGTTTCGGGCTGCGTGTCGGACCCGGCACCGGCCTCGGGGTCCGCATCCGCGGCCTCGGCGGCCTCGGCCTGACGGGCCAGTTCCTCGACATGCGCCATCATGCCCTTGCCGACCTGGTAGGCCGTCTGCATGTTCTCGAGCACCTTGGCGCTGTCGGTGAAATCCTCGCCGTAATCCAGCAGCCCGTCCAGATTGGCCAGCGCCGGATTGCTGGTCCAGAGGCGGCGCAGGGCGCGGCGGCGGATACGGTCGGGCACGGCCTTGGCCATGAATGCCTTGAAATCGGCACCGGACCCGAGCGTGTCGGGATCGGGCAGGCCCAGTTCCTCGAGAAGTTCCGCATCGCTTTTCCCGGCCTGTTCGGCCTCTTGCAGGGCGGCAATACGCGCGTCCTCAGCGCGCTGGGCGGCGTGCTCCTCATCTTGAACCTTCGCCTTGCGGCGGGACCAGAAATCAGCGGCGCGGGTCAATTCATCCGTTCCTTCCGGGCCTGGGGCGCAAGATAGACATCGGTCAGCTGCCTGACGCGCGGGTCACCGACGCTGTGTTCGACCTTGTCGGTGCGCACCCGGTCGCGGCGGCGCTTTTTGAACTCTTCCTCGATGTGATGCTGGTCGATGAAATCCTGAACCCAGGCCACGAGCCCGTCGGGCATGGCGACCTTTTCGACGATTTCCTCGCCGCTGTCGCAGTAATCCTGCGCCTCATAGGGCGATGCGGTGACCAGCACCACATCGAGCGGGGCGCGCCCTGCCCCCGCACCGGACGCGCGGCGCAGCACCACGTAGACGCAGGGCACCTGCGCGGCGAGCCCGTGGACATAGGCATCGGTCTCGGCGCCATGCAGTTCAAGAAGTGGAGTGGCGGCGTGGAACTCGACGCTTTCGCCGTCACGGCGCAGTTCGCGCCAGTCGGCATCGCCCGCGCCAGGCAGAACGCCAACCGCTTTCCAGGCCCACTTGGCCCAGCGCGTCACGCCCGGCTTGCGCCGGATCACGACACCAAGCGGCATGCAGGCATACCTCGACGGATTGTGAACCACACCGTTCCTCCCAGTTCGGTTGGATCAAGAGTGGTATAGTTTTCGGACCGCTCAAAGTAAAAATTGCATTCAATCGCACACAACGGAAGCTGAAGGACAGAATGGGCAGCCCTGCGCGGGGCAAGGTGCCACTTTGGACAAAATGTCCGAGGTGCGGCAGAACGTCCGACCGGCCCGCTGCCCCGCCCTGCGCCGCCCAACAGAATCACTCGGGATAGCGGCGCGCGCGCCGGGACGGGCCGGAGGGTGGTAAATTCAGTTTACCACAGCTGCGAATCATGCCTACTCTGAAGCCCGCTCGACGCCGGATCGCGCGCCGACACAGCAAGGAAACCCAAGCAGGAATCATGGCCAAGCGATTGATATTATGTAACTGTTCCGGATCGCAGGCGCTGGACGGCGCAGCGATCGGACAGGCGACGGGGCTCAGCTGTTCACAGGTGCATTCGGGGCTCTGCACCACCCAGACCGACCGCGCAGCCGAGGAAATCGCCCAAGGCGACGCCATCATCTGCTGCGCACAGGAGCGCCGGATTTTCGAGGAGCTGGCCGCCGATATCGACGCCCCGACACCCAGTTTCACCGACCTGCGCGACCGCGCGGGATGGTCCGACGATCCACGCCCGAAACTACCCAAAATGGCCGCGCTGCTGGCCGAAGCCAACCTGCCCGCCGCGCAGGAAAAGTCGCTCGATGTGATCTCGGAGGGGCTTTGCCTGATCATCGGCGCGTCGGATGTGGCGCTGGAGGCGGCCGCGCGGCTGGCCCCGGTCCTTGGCGTGACGGTGCTGCTGACCGACGAGGCGGACCCGCCCGAGAGCCGCGATTTCGACACGATCCGCGGACGGCTGAAGCGCGCCGAGGGCGCGCTTGGCCAGTTCCGCCTGACCATCGACGCACTGCAACAGGTGGACCCGGCCGGGCGCGGCGCATTGGGCTGGGGCGCGCCGCGCGACGGCGCGCAGACCGATTGCGACGTGATCCTTGACCTGAGCGGCGCCACGCCCCTGTTTCCGGCGCCGCAAAAGCGCGAAGGTTACCTGCGGGCCGACCCCGGCAGCCTGCCTGCGGTGGCCGATGCGGTGCTTGAGGCGTCGCAACTGATCGGCACCTTTGAAAAGCCGCTCTACGTGGCGTTGGAGCCGCTGCTTTGCGCCCATTCGCGCGCCGGCAAGACCGGCTGCACCAATTGCCTTGATGCCTGCCCCACGGGCGCGATCAGTCCGGCGGGCGAGCATGTGGAAATCGACCCGATGATCTGCGCGGGCTGCGGCGCCTGCGCGGCGCTTTGCCCGTCGGGCGCGATCACCTATGACGCGCCGCCCGCCGACATGACCTTCCGGCGCATCCAGACGCTGGCCTCGGCCTATCGCAAGGCCGGGGGCGAGGCGCCGCGCCTGCTGGTCACAGACCGCGAGTTCGGGGCCGAGATGATCCGCCTTGCGGCGCGCCACGGGCGCGGCCTGCCCGCCGACGTGATCCCGCTGGAGGTCAGCGCGCTGTCGGGATTCGGCCATGCCGAGATGCTGGCGGCGCTGGCGTCGGGCTTTGCGGATGTCACGATCCTGTTCTCTCCGGCCACCGAGCGCGACGCGCTCGACCGCGAGATCCCGCTGGCACAAGCCATTGCCGGGGCAGAAAAAATCGCCACGCTCGACATCAATGACCCGGATGACCTTTGCGCGGCGCTATACGACCCCGCCGCGCTGCCCGCGCCGGTCGTTGACCCGATCCTGCCGATGGGCAGCCGCCGCCAGGTCGCGCGCCTGTCGGCCAGGGCGATGAACCCGCCCGATGCCATGCTGCCCCTGCCCGAGGATGCGCCCTATGGCGCGGTGCTGGTGAATACCGACGCCTGCACGCTCTGCCTGAGCTGCGTGTCGCTCTGCCCCTCGGGTGCGCTGGTCGAAAATCCCGACATGCCGCAGCTGCGTTTCCAGGAGGATGCCTGCCTGCAATGCGGGCTCTGCGCCAATGTCTGCCCCGAGGACGCGATCGGTTACGAGCCGCGGCTCAATCTGGCGGACAGCGCCATGAGCCAGGTCGTGCTGCACGAGGAGGAACCCTTCGCCTGCATCGAATGCGGCGCCTTGTTCGGCGTGAAATCCACCGTCGAGCGGATCACCGAGAAACTGGCCGGCAAACATGCCATGTTCGCCAGTGGCGACGCCGCGCGGATGATCCGGATGTGCGACAATTGCCGCGTCAAGGCGCAGTTCCATTCACGGGACAACCCCTTCGCCGCCGGCGATCGCCCGCAGGTGCGCACCACCGAGGACTATTTCAGCAAGCGCCGGGATCACTGATGCCGGATCGGCGCGCCCAGATCGGCCGGCGTCATGGCGGCGACATAGGCCATGATCGCCTCGAGATCATCAAGGCTCATCTCGACCGGGATGATCGGGGGCGGGCGCTCGATATGGAAGGGCGGGGTGACGTCCTCGACCTGGGTAAAGGACGGGTGCGGGTTGAGAACATAGAAGGTCTCGAACCGCCGCGCCCAGTCCCGCATCGCGCGCAGCATGAAAAAGGACGGGGTGGAGCCGATATCGTTCATGCGGGTCTCTTCGGAGACCACATGGCAGCGCCCGCACAGATCATTCGAAAGGGTCTTGCCCAGCGCCGCATCCCCCGCGAATGTCGGCGCCACGCGGGTGGCCTCGGCGCGCTCGGGCGGGCTGAAGGGTGTCTCACCGTCCAACTCGTAGGCGGCGACCGTGCGCTGGCCGATATCGGAACGCAGCCAGTCGGCAAACCGCGCCGCGTCCGCATGGCCGCTGTCATGCAGTGTCATCCGCCATGTGGCCTGCGGCCCCGCGAACACAGCGCGCCCCGTGCCGCCCGCCTCGAGGCTCAGTTCGGCCTCGGCCCCTTCGGGCACGAGATCGACCCCCACCCCGGTCTTGAGAGAGAAACGCGGCAGCACATATGTCAAGAGACCACTGTCGCGCAGCGCCTGCGGCACAGCGAGGCGCAGCCTGTCCGCCGCGGCAGCCCCCGGCAGGGCCAGCCCGATGCAGGCCGCAAGAACGCAACCCGCGCAAAGCGCGCGAAAGCTGCGACAGTGGATTGAAACGATGCGGCGCATGGCCCAAGGGTAGATAACCGGGGCGTCTCGCGTCAACGATCTTGAAACGAAGGGAGACCGACATGAGCAACGACATCAGCGATTACAACATGTCCATGCGCAAGTTCCTCAAGCAGGTGGGCGTCACCTCGCAACAGGCGATCGAGGAAGCGCTGCGTAATGCAGGCGACCTCGAGGGGCGCAGCTTCAAGGCCCGGATGGTCCTGACAATCGAGGGGCTGGACGTCGAACATGAAGTGACCGGCACCATCAAGGGACAGGACTGACCGTGGCATTGACAAGAGATGGCGTCCTCGCGGCGCTCAAAGAGATCAACGATCCGCAGAGCGGCTCCGATATCGTCGCGGCGGGCATCACGCGCGGCCTGAATGTCGAGGGCGGCGCGGTGCGCTTCGTGCTCGAGATCGACCCGGCCAGGGCGGATATCTACGAACCCGTGCGCGCCGCCGCCGAGGCGGCTGTGAAAGCGCTTGACGGCGTGACCGAGGTCTCGGCGGTGCTGACCGCCCACAGTGCCAAGGCGCCCCCCGACCTGAAGGCGCAGCGCAAGCCCGAAGCGAAGGGGCCAGAGCGCGTGCCCGGCGTGAACCACATCATCGCCATCGCCAGCGGCAAGGGCGGGGTCGGCAAATCCACGGTCTCGGCCAATCTCGCCTGCGCGCTGGCCGCCGAGGGGCGGCGCGTGGGGCTGCTGGATGCCGATGTCTACGGCCCCAGCCAGCCCAGGATGCTGGGCGTGTCGGGCCGCCCCGCCAGCCCCGACGGCAAGACCATCCTGCCGATGCGCAATCACGGTGTCACCATGATGTCGATCGGGCTGATGACCAACGAGGATCAGGCGGTGGTCTGGCGCGGGCCGATGCTGATGGGGGCGCTGCAGCAGATGCTGATGCAGGTGCAATGGGGCGCGCTCGACGTGTTGCTGGTGGATCTGCCGCCGGGCACGGGCGACGTGTCGATGACACTGGCGCAAAAGGCGGTGGTGGACGGGGCGATCATCGTCTCGACCCCGCAGGACGTGGCGCTTCTGGATGCGCGCAAGGGGATCGACATGTTCAACCAGCTCAAGGTGCCGGTGCTGGGCATGATCGAGAACATGTCCACCCATATCTGCAGCCAGTGCGGCCATGAGGAACACGTCTTCGGCCATGGCGGCGTCAAGGCGGAATGCAAGAAGATGGGCGTGCCGCTGATGGCCGAAGTGCCGCTGCATATCGACATCCGCACCGCCTCGGATGGCGGCGCGCCGATCGTGGTCTCCAAACCCGACGCACCCCAGGCGCAGGCCTTCCGCGACGTGGCCCGCGCGCTGGTGGCGCAAGGCGTGGCATGAGGGGCACCGCATGAGCGAACCCGCCTTCCCGCCGCTGATGTCGGGCCACCCGGTGGATGCCGGGATCGACCCGTTCGACAAGGCCTGCGCCATGGCCGCACTTGGCTGCGACGCGGGGCTGATCGTCCATAATATCGCGGCGAACCGGCTGGCGGCGGCGCTTGTCATGGCCCCCGAAGTGCCGCTGGAACAGGCGATGGCCATGCTGCCCGCCTGCGCCCTGGGGTTCCAGAACGCGCTCGGCGCGCTTGGCCCGCCGGAAGTGGCGGTGCATCTGGAATGGGCCGGCGGACTGCGGGTGAACGGCGCCGCCTGCGGGCGGCTGCGCGTCATGGCCGGCCATGCGCGCCCCGACGAGCTGCCAGGCTGGCTGGTGGTGGGGCTCGAATTGCCGCTGCTTGCGGCGGGTGCGCATGACGGCGGCGCTCAGCCCGACACCACCGCGCTTTACGACGAGGGCTGCGCCGATGTGGACGCGACCGAACTGCTCGAAGCCTGGGCGCGCCATACGCTCAACTGGATCACCCGCTGGGAAGACGAAGGGCCGCGCGCCCTGCACGCACAATGGCGCGGCCTCGCGAAAGGGATCGGCGAGCCGGTGACGCAAGGCGAACTCACGGGCACCTTCCTTGGCATCGACGAGAATTTCGGCATGCTCCTGCGCGACGAGAACGCAAAGACCCATCTTGTGGCGCTGAGCACGATACTGGAGCAGGAAAAATGAAACTGGCGCGCGCGATCCATTTCGACGAAAGCGACCTGCGGGTCTATGCCAATCCGGCGCGCACCGGCGAATGGTGCATCCCCGGCGGGTTCGAATTCTCGGACTGGACCGAGGCCGACCTGACCGGCAAGCAGCGCCAGGCCTTCGCCAATGGCTGGCTTGGGCTCGAGACATCGGGCCGTGTGACTTTCGTCGCGGTCACCACGGTCGAACCCGCCGAACGCGACGCGCTTACGCAGACGCTGGCACAGCATTTCGTCGATCTCTACGGCGCCCCCGACATCACCGCCGCCCACCCTGTGGCCGCGGCCGAAATCGCCCATATGACCGAGCTTTGCGAGGAACACGCCCCCAACACCCTCTTGACCGTGGCGCGCGAGCTGACCGACGCGGGCGTGCGCGAAAGCTTTCGCGTGATCGAGGCGCAGGAGGCCGGGCTGGAACAATTCGCGATCCACGCCACACCCGACGAATAAGCGCCGCACCCGGCCTGAACCGTTGCATTCGAGTATTTTGGGCAAGATGAAGCCCGGGATGCGCCCTGCCCTTCATCTTGCGAAAAATACTCCGGGGGTGAATTGGCCGAAGGCCAAGAGGGGGCCGCGCCCCCTGACCAAACGCATCGGGCGCGCCGCAGGCGCTCATCCGGATCACGCCTGCCTGAGCACCGCGCCGGGGTTCATGATACCCAGAGGGTCGAGCGCCGATTTGATCGCGCGCATCGCCGAGAGCTTGGCCGGGTCGCCATAGCGTTCGAGATCCCCGACCTTGAGCCGCCCGATCCCGTGTTCGGCGCTGACCGAGCCGCCCATGTCGTGAACCAGGTCATGCACGCAGCGCGTGATCGCGTCGCGCGCGTCAAGATGGTCGTCGCGCCGCTGGCCTTGGGCGGGAAAGACGTTGTAATGCAGGTTGCCATCCCCCAGATGCCCGAAACAGTTGATGCGGAACGCGCCAAGCCGGGCGATATGATCAGGCGCGCGGGCGATGAAATCCGGGATCGCCTCGAGCGGCAGCGAGATGTCATGCGAACTCAACGCGCCGATCAGCCGGTTGCCCTCGGGAATCTGCTCGCGCATTTCCCAGAAATCATGGCGCTGCGCCTCGCTCTGGGCGATCATGCCGTCGCTTACCAGCCCCGCCTCCAGCCCTTCGGCAAAGAGCGTCTCGAGCGCCGTGCCCGGATCGAGGCCGCGCGCAAGGCCGATATCGACCAGCACGAACCATTCGGGGGGCTCGGCGAAGGGCTGGCGGATGTCCGGCAGGGTTTCGGCAAGGAAATCGAGCCCGGCGCGGTGGATGAGTTCAAAGGCGCTCACCCCTTCGCCCAGCTGGTCGCGCGCCAGCGACAGCAGATCGAGCGCCGCCGCCGGGCTTTCGACCACCATCAGCGCCGTGCCCTCGCCCGCGGGCCGGGGCGCAAGGCGCAAGGTGGCGGCGGTGATCACGCCCAGCGTGCCTTCGGCGCCGATCAGAAGGTCCTTGAGGTCATAGCCCGTATTGTCCTTGCGCAGCCGCTTGAGCCCGTGCCAGACCTGCCCGTCGGGCAGCACCGCCTCGAGGCCCAGACACAGCTCGCGCGCATTGCCGTAGCGCAGCACGTTCACGCCCCCCGCATTGGTCGCCAGCAAGCCGCCGATCCGCGCGCTGCCCTTGGCGGCGATGCTGAGCGGAAAGAGAAGCCCGGCCCCGGCGGCGGCGTCATGGACATCGGAGAGGATCGCGCCCGCCTCGACCAGCATCAGGTTCTCGCGCGGGTGGATCGCGCGCACCGCGCGCATCCGCTCGAGGCTCAGCACCACCGGCGCGGGGCCGTCGGGCGCAATCTGCCCGCCCACCAGCCCCGTGCCCCCGCCATAGGGCACCACCGGCACGCGCGCCGCCGCTGCGGCGCGGATCACCGTCGCCACATCCTCGGTGGTCTGCGGCGCCACCACGACACCTGCCTGCCCCTGCCAGCGCCCGCGCGGCTCTTCGAGGTAATGCGGTGCGGTTTCACGCAGGGCGGTTTCGGGAAGCGCCGCCTTGAGGTCGGCGATGAAGGCGGGGGTCACGGGATTGAGAGTCATGGGGCTTTGCTACCATGTGGCGCCGCGCAGTCCAGTTCTTCCTGCCCGACGGGACGAGAAGGGAGGAGACCGATGCGCGCCGCGCTACTCGTCCTCGCGCAGATAGGCCGGGCGCAGCACCATGATCGTGGGCCGTGCGGGCAGGCTGCGCAGCGAAACGGTGATCTCATGCGCGCCGGTGTCGATGATGTCGAAGGCATCCTCCATTCCCGACAGGAACCGCCCCAGCGAGCCATCGGCGAACCAGTGCATCGGAATCACGATCCGCGCCTTGGTGCGGCGCAGCACGTTCATCATGTTCTCGAGCGGCAGCGTCAGCCCGCCATCGACCGGCGCCATCACCACATCCATCCGCCCCAGCGCCGCGTATTGTTCATCGCTCGGTTCGTGATGCAGATGGCCAAGATGTGCGATGCACAGCCCCGCCGCCTCGAAGACGAAGATCGAGTTGCCGTTGGTTTCGACCGTGCCGTCCCAGCTTCGGATATCGGTGGGTACATTGCGCACCAGCATGGACCCGAGATCGACATGATGATCCACCCCCTCGCCAAATTCGCCCCAGCCGGGCAGGACATTGGGGATCAACGGGTCGGGGTTGGCGGTCCAATGGGTCGAATGGGCATGGTTCATGGTCACGACATCGGGGATGAAATCGACATTGCCCACAAAGCCGGTGAAATCGGTGACCGCCGACAGCCCGTCTTCGGTCTGGATCAGAAAGGACGCATGCGCGATATAGCGCAGGCGCACCGAATGATCCGGCACCGGATCGCGAAAGCTGGCCTTGTGAAGATAGGCAATCCCCGGCGTGGTCTGCGCGATGGCGATGCAATGGCTCGGGCGGCGGTCCTGCTGCGCGAGGGCGGGCGCGCCGAGGCAGATCTGCGCGAAGACAAGAGCGAAGACGAAACGGATCATGAATGCAACCTCCCGTGACCTTGGGAAAGGATAGCACGAAATCCGGTCTCGTCAGCCTGTTGCCGTGCGCCCGCGCCGGTCCCGCCTGAGCGATGCATAAAGAACATGCGTCCGCCAGCGCCCGTTGATCTGAAGATAGCTTTGCGCGACGCCCTCGTATTTGAAGCCGCATTTTTCCAGCAAGCCGCGTGACGCCTGATTCTCGGGGAGGCAGGCGGCCTCGATCCGGCTGAGGTCAAGACGCTCGAAGGCGTGATGCACCACGGCGAGGATGGCCTCGCGCATGTAGCCCTGGCGTGCAAAGGCCGCGCCCGTCCAGTAGCCCAGCGTCCCGGCCTGTGCGGGGCCGCGGCGGATATTGTCGAGCGTGATCGCCCCGACCAGCACGTTATCCTCGCGCCGGATCAGGAAGAGCGGCAGCGCGGTGCAATGCGCGATCGATCGCTGCGCCCAGTAGACCCGGTTGGAGAACGCCTTGCGCGCAAGGTGATCATCGGCCCATGTCGGCTCCCACGGAATGAGGAAAGCGGCGCTTTCCTCGCGCAGGGCGGACCATTCGCGGTAATCGGTCAGCACCGGCTGGCGCAGGGTCAGACGCTCGGTCTCGATCCTGACTTTCCGGCGCGGGATGAACATCACGCGGCGCGCCTGTCCTGGAGCGCCTGAAGGCTGGGCGCGGCTTCGACCGGACCGTAAAGCGCCATTGCGGCGGGGGCGGTGCTGATCGTGCGTTCGGCCAGCGCGCGCACATCCGAAAGGCTCACGGCGTCGATCCGGCCGATCACCTCGTCGAGGGGCGGAATGCGGCCCCAGATCTGGAGCATCCGCGCCAGCCGTTCGGCCCGGTTCGAGGGGCTTTCAAGCCCCATCAGCAGGCCCGCTTTCATCTGTGCGCGGGCGCGTTCTATCTCGTCTGGGCGGAAATCCCCGGCGGCGCGTTTCATCTCGTCGATGGTGATCTGCGCCAGATTGGCCATCTCGTCGCGCGAGGTGCCCGCATAGATCGTCATCATGCCGGTATCGGCATAGGCCCCGGCCTGCGCAAAGATCGTATAGCACAGCCCGCGCCGTTCGCGGACTTCCTGAAACAGCCGCGAGGACATCGACCCGCCCAGCGCCGAAGCGTAGATCTGCGCGGCGTAGATATCGGGATGCGCGTAATCCGGCCCCTCGAAGGCCAGCGCGAAATGCGCCTGTTCCAGTTCCTTGACCCGGCGACTTTCGCCCCCGGCGAAACGCGCGGTATCGGGCACATAGGGCGCCTTGGGCGCCATGTCGCCGAAGAGCCGCTCGGCGGCGCGCACCAGCGCGTCGTGATCGACCGCGCCGGCGGCGGCCAGCACCATCTGGCCGGGGCCGTAATGTTCCTTGACGAACCCTTCGAGATCAGCGCGCGAGAAGGCCCCGACGCGTTCCTCGGGGCCAAGGATCGTGCGCCCCAGCGGATGGTCGGGATAGGCCTTTTCCTGAAGCCAGTCGAAAATGATGTCGTCGGGCGTATCCAGCGCCTGGCCGATCTCTTGGAGGATCACACCGCGCTCGACCTCGATCTCGCGGCCCTCGAAGACCGGGTTGCGCAGGATGTCGGCCACCACGTCAAGCGCCAGCGGCACGTCATCCTTGAGCACCCGCGCGTAATAGGCGGTGACCTCGCGGCTGGTATAGGCGTTGATATAGCCGCCCACATCCTCGATCGCCTCGGCGATGGCCAGCGCGCTGCGCGTCTCGGTGCCCTTGAAGGCCATGTGTTCCAGGAAATGCGCGATGCCGTTCTGTTCGGCGCGTTCGTGACGCGCCCCGACATTCACCCAGATCCCGATGGCGGCGGATTCGAGGCTTGGCATATGTTCGGTGACGATGCGAAACCCGTTATCGAGCGTAGTCAGATTGACGGTCAATGCCCGGTCCGTTCCTTGATCAGTGTTTCAATCGCGCCAAGATCGTTGGCGACCCCGGTCACGCGTTCGGATCGCTCATACAGGTCCGACATGCGCTCGGGCAAGGGGGGATGCACGCCGCTGGCCTCTTCGACGGCGGCGGGAAACTTGGCCGGGTGCGCGGTGGCGAGCGTGATCATCGGCGTGCCCGGCACGCGCATCTCGTCGGCCACCTTGACGCCGACGGCACTGTGCGGGCACAAAAGCTCGCCACTGCCGGCATATACGCGGCGGATGGTGGCGCTGGTCTCATCCTCGTCGCAGCGCCCCGAGTCGAACGCCTCGCGCAATGTTTCAAGCGCGCCCTGGCTGACCTTGAAACCGCCGGCCTTGAGTTCGTCCATCAATTGCCCGACGGCGGCGCCATCCTGATCATAGGCATAGAACAATGCGCGCTCGAAATTCGAGCTGACCTGAATATCCATCGACGGGCTGATCGAGGGGATCACCCCGTCGGGGCGGTAGTCCCCGGCGCTCAGGCAGCGGTGCAGGATATCGTTCTGGTTGGTGGCCACCACCAGCCGGTCGATGGGCAGCCCCATGCGCCGCGCGATGTAGCCGGCGAAGACATCGCCGAAATTGCCGGTCGGCACGGTGAAGCTGACCTTGCGATGCGGCGCGCCAAGGCTGACGGCGGAGGTAAAGTAATAGACCACCTGCGCCAGCACCCGCGCCCAGTTGATCGAATTGACCCCGGCCAGTCCCACCGCGTCGCGAAACTGAAAATCGTTGAACATGTCCTTCACGCGGGCCTGGGCATCGTCGAAATGCCCCTCGATGGCGAGCGCATGGACATTGGATTCGCTCGGTGTGGTCATCTGGCGGCGCTGCACCTCGCTGACGCGCCCTTGCGGGAACAGGATGAACACGTCCACCGCATCCAGCCCGCGAAAGGCCTCGATCGCGGCGCTGCCGGTGTCGCCGCTGGTGGCGCCCACGATACAGACCCGCTGGCCATTGCGCTTGAGCGCGGCCTCGAACAGCTGGCCGATCAGCTGCATGGCGAAATCCTTGAACGCCAGGGTCGGGCCGTGGAACAGTTCAAGCAGGAAATGCCCGCTGTCCAGCTCTTTGAGCGGCGCGCGCGCGACATGGCCGAAACCGGCATAGGCGCGGGCGATGATACCGTGGAATTCCGCGTCGGTGAAGGTGTCGCCGATAAAGGGCCGCATCACCCGGAACGCCGCCTCTTCATAGCTCACGCCCTCAAGTGCTGCGATATCGGCGGCGCTCATCTGCGGGATGGTTTCGGGCAGGTAAAGCCCGCCATCGCGCGCCAGCCCGGTCAGCATCGCCTCTTCAAAGCTCAGAACGGGCGCTTGCCCACGGGTCGAGACATATCTCATGCGGTGTCGCCTTTCGCTGTCTTGCGCGTGCGCCAAAGGAAATAGCCGGTCATCGCAGCCCAGATCGCGGCCAGCGAAAACCAGGTGATCGCGTATTCAAGGTGATCGTTCGGGATGGCCTGCGTATCCACCGGCAGGGGCGTCACCGGGGCGTCGGAAAACGACGCCTCGCGCGCCACCACCAGAACCGGGTCGGTCTCGAGCGCGGTGGCCATCTGGTCGAGGTCGCGGGCGAACCACATGTTTTCCGCCACGTCATTGGCGGGCGTCGCGCTGTTGCGGTCATCGGGCCAGTGCAGGTTGCCGGTGATCGTGACCTCGCCCGAGGGCGGCGCGGGAATATCCGCGCCGGTCTTGACGAAGCCCCGGTCCACAAGGATGCGCCGCCCGCCCATGTCGAGCGGTGAAATCACGCGGTAACCCGCACCCACCTGTTTCTGGCTGACCAGCACGCGCAGCGCGCCGTCACCCATCCGCCCGCTGACCCGCACCGGCAGGTAGCGGTCGGTTTCGGGGTCGGGCATCTGCGGCAAGGCGACGGGATCGGCGCCGATCCGGGTCTCGATATCGGCCAGAACGCCCTCTTTCCAGGCCAGGCGCTGCATCTGCCAGGTGCCAAGGCCGATGAGGATGGCCATACCGGCGAGACCGAAGATCAGGGGAACGAGGTAACGTGCCAATCCGGGGCGCTCCGTTGGAATAGGAAAAGCGCGCGAGACCCGCGCGCTTTGTGTTCTTGCGTCTCGGGGGCGGAAATGCAACCGCCCCCGTGGCCTGTCGGGTTCAGGCGCCCCAGATATAGATCGAGGCGAAGAGAAACAGCCAGACCACATCGACGAAATGCCAGTACCAGGCCGCGGCCTCGAAGCCGACATGGTTTTCCGGCGTGAAATGGCCGCGCAGCACCCGCATCAGGCAGACGAACAGGAAGATCGTGCCGATCACCACATGCGCGCCGTGAAAGCCCGTCGCCATGAAGAAGTTGGCGCCATAGATATTCCCCGAGAAGCCGAATCCGGCATGGGTGTATTCATAGATCTGGAAGGCTGTGAACAGCGCGCCCAGCCCGATCGCGATGGCGAGGCCGGACTTGATGTCCTTGCGGTTGTTCTCATGCACCAGCGCATGGTGCGCCCATGTGGCCGCCGCACCCGAACACAGCAGGATCAGCGTGTTGATCAGCGGCAGGTGCCAGGGGTCGAAGGTCTCGATCCCCGCCGGGGGCCATTGGCCGTCCACCGCCGGGCTTTCGGGGCCCATCGGATACATGGCGTGCTTGAAGAAGCTCCAGAACCATGCCGCGAAGAACATGACCTCGGACATGATGAACATGATGAAGCCATAGCGCAGGCCGATGCGCACGACCGGGGTGTGATCGCCGGCCTGGTTCTCGGCCACGGTGTCCGACCACCAGCCGAACATGACGTAAAGCACGCCGACAAATCCGATCAGGAACACCCAGGGCTGATTGTTCGCCACTTGCGGCGACATCCAGAGGACCGCGCCGAAAAGCATGACAAATCCCGACAAGGAGGCCAGAAGCGGCCAGATCGAGGGGTTCAGGATGTGGTAATCGTGGTTTTTTTCATGTGCCATCTTGGTCTTTATCCCTCGTGGAAGGCTTAGTTCTGTTTTGTATCGGTTTCGCCGGCCTGATCAAGGGCGGCGTGGTCTTGGGGCATGTCGATCTCGTAGAAAGTATAGGACAGCGTGATCGTGTGAACGAGTTTCGCATCCCGGTCATCGACCATTTCGGGATCGACATAGAAGGTCACCGGCATCTCGACGCGTTCGCCGGGCTGCAACACCTGTTCCTGAAAGCAGAAGCAGTCGATCTTGGTAAAGAACAGACCCGCCTCGAAGGGCGTCACGTTATAGCTCGATTGACCGGCGATGGGGCGGTCGGTGGGATTGTAGGCCTCGTAGAAGGCCAGCCCGGTTTCACCGATGCGCACTTCCATTTCGCGCTGCATCGGCTTGAATTCCCATGGGAAATCCCGCTCCTTGCTGGCGTCGAACCGCACTTTCACGGTGCGATCCAGAATTTCATCCGATCCGGCGGTCGCGGTGTTCGTCGAGCCGCCATAGCCGGTGACGCGGCAGAACCAGTCATAAAGCGGCACCGCCGCCCAGCCCAGCGCGCCCATCGTCAGCACCACCGCGACCAGGGAAATCACCGTCTTGTTTATGCTGCTCAGCCTCATCAGTCCCGCGCCTCGCTTGTGGGTTGCATGGTAAAATCGTCGGTCGTGACCTTGACCATTGTCAGTCCGAAAAGCAGCACGACAAATGCGGCCAAGACCAGCCCGAGGCCCAGGTTCCGGCGAAACCGGCGCTTGTGAAGGTCATGTTCCACGCGAAAGCTCATGCGCTTACCAGCCCCCCAGCCCGTAGGGCACCAGCGCCGCTTCCAGCGCGATCGCCCCGAAATGCAGGAACAGATAGTAAAGCGACAGGCGGAAGAAGCGCTTTTCGACAGCGTAGGCATCGGCCTCGGCCGCGACCTCGTCGCGCCGCCAGATGCGCAGCGCGCCCAACAGGAACATCAGGTTCAGCACCACGGCCACCGCCAGGTAAACCGGCCCGCCCACGGCGGTAAAGCCCGTGCCCACCGCCAGCGCCGCCAGCAGGATGGTGTAGATCAGGATATGCACGCGGGTGACGCGGCGGCCATGGGTGACGGTCAGCATCGGCACGCCCGCATTCTCGTAATCCGAGCGCATGAACAGTGCCAGCGCCCAGAAATGCGGCGGCGTCCACATGAAGATCAGCGCGAACATCAGCACCGATTCCACGCTGACCGAGCCGGTCGCGGCGGCCCAGCCGATCATCGGCGGAAACGCCCCGGCGGCGCCGCCGATCACGATGTTCTGCGGCGTCCATCGCTTGAGCCACATGGAATAGATGACGACATAGAAGAAGATGGTGAAGGCCAGCAGCCCCGCCGCGACAAGATTGGTCGCCAGCGCCAGCATCACCACCGCGAACCCCGCCAGCGCGATTCCGAAGGCGAATGCCTCGTCCGCCGAAATGGTGCCCGCCGGGATCGGCCGGGACCGCGTGCGCTTCATCACCCGGTCGATATCGGCATCCCACCACATGTTGAGCGCGCCGGACGCGCCGCCGCCCACGGCGATGAACAGGATCGCGGCAAAGCCGACCACCGGATGCACCCCGACCGGCGCGGCCAACAGGCCGACCAGGGCGGTGAACACCACCAGCGTCATCACCCGCGGCTTGAGCAGCGCGAAGTAATCGCCAAAGCCCGCTTCGCCGGTCTGGCTGGTCACTGTGTTGAGACTTGCGTCGCTCATCCTGGTCTCCGGGTTCGGATCGTGTCAGGCATCGCTGCGGATGCTGGAGGGCGCGCATCACCGCGCCCCCGGCTGTCATGTCAGTCGGCCGAAGCCACCTGCACCGCGCGCGGCGTGCCCGCGTATTCGTTGATCGCGCCGTCCAGCCAGCGGTCGTAATCCTCCTGGCTCACCACTTTCACGGTGATCGGCATATAGGCATGGTCCTTGCCGCAAAGCTCGCTGCACTGGCCGAAATAGATGCCTTCTTTCTCGGCGTTGAACCACAGTTCTGCCAGACGGCCCGGCACCGCGTCCTGCTTGACGCCGAAGGCGGGGATCGTCCAGCTGTGGATCACGTCCGCGCCGGTCACCTGCATGACGACGGTCTTGTTCACCGGCACCACGACGGCGGTATTGGTCGCCAGCAGGTATTCATCCTGGCTGTAGCCGTATTCCTCAAGCTCGTCGCGCGCCAGCATGAAGCTGTCGAAGGCGAAATCGTGGTCGGTGTATTCATAACCCCAATACCACTGATAGCCGGTCACCTTGATGTTGATGTCCGCCTCGGGCATCTCCTGCTGCTTGAACAGCACCGGCAGCGAGAACGCACCGATGAAGACCAGGATCACGATCGGCACCACCGTCCAGGCGATCTCGAGCGGTGAATTGTGGGTGAAGCTGGCCGAAGCCGGGTTCCGGCGGCGGTTGTAGCGCACGATCACGATGGCAAGCAGGACACAGACGAAAATGGTGATCGCGGTGATGATCACCAGAATCATCCCGTCCAGCCATTGCAGGTCGCGGGCCAGCTCGGTCGCGGCGGGCTGAAAGCCCATGCCGCCATCCTTGGGCGCGCCGATGATTTCAAGACCCTCCTGCGCATGCGCGGGATTGAAGGAAACGGCGGCCATCGCGGCCAATAGGCTAAGGAATCGTCGCATTTTGCACCCTGATCGGTTGAAGCGGTCGTGTTGTATTTCACAGCGTCGGATCCGGCAAACGCGGAATCCCGTTGTTTCACCGACGCTAGAAACCATATTCTGACACAGCAGACAAGAAAGACCGTTGCGGCAAACGGACGCTTTTTTTGATTCAGATCAAATTCCAATGTCGCACCCCATCAAGGAAGACCCATCATGACCGACGCCGCCTTTCGCCCCTTCGAGACGATGCTCGACCGCGACGCCGCCCTTGCACGACTGCGCGAGGCGACCGCCGGCGCCGATGACGGAGAGCTGTTTCTGGAGCGCCGCCAGTCGGAATCGCTGGTCTTCGATGACGGGCGCGTCAGGAACGCCTCCTTTGACGCCGCGCAGGGTTTCGGGCTGCGCGCGGTGCGCGGCGAGGTGGCGGGCTATGCGCATTCCTCGGATATTTCCGAACCCGCGCTGACCCGCGCGGTCGAGACCGCGCGCCTTGCGGTGGGCGATGGCGGCGGCACCATGGCGCCACCCCCGCCACGCACCAATCGCCACCTTTATACGGATGCCGACCCGATCGCGGGCGCGGATTTCCCCGTCAAGCTCGAGACCCTGCGCGAGATCGACGCCTTCGCGCGCGGCCTCGATGCGCGGGTGGTGCAGGTGACCGCCTCGCTGGCGGCCTCGCATCAGGAGGTGGTGATCCTGCGTGCCGATGGCAGCGAGGTCACCGATTCCCGCCCGATGGTGCGGGTCAATGTCTCGGTCATCGTCGAACAGGACGGGCTGCGCGAATCCGGCACGGCGGGGGGCGGCGGACGGGTCGGGCTTGACGGGCTGATCGACCCCGCCGACTGGCAGGCCAAGGCGCAGGAGGCCTTGCGCATCGCGCTGGTGAACCTGCGCGCCGAACCCGCCCCGGCGGGGGTGATGGACGTGGTGCTTGGCCCCGGCTGGCCCGGCATCCTGCTGCACGAGGCCATCGGCCACGGGCTTGAAGGGGATTTCAACCGCAAGGGCAGCTCCGCCTTTGCCGGGCTGATGGGCCAGCGCATCGCGGCGCCCGGCGTCACGGTGCTGGACGATGGCACGATTCCCGACCGGCGCGGTTCGATCACCGTCGATGACGAGGGCACGCCCAGTGCCCGCAACACCCTGATCGAGGATGGCATTCTGGTGGGCTTCATGCAGGACCGCCAGAACGCCCGCCTGATGGGGGTCGAACCCACCGGCAACGGGCGGCGCGAAAGCTATGCCCACGCCCCCATGCCGCGCATGACCAATACCTACATGCTGGGCGGCGATGCCGACCCCGCCGACATCCTCGCCGATCTTGATGACGGCATCTACGCGGTGGGCTTTGGCGGCGGGCAGGTGGATATCACCAACGGCAAGTTCGTCTTTTCCTGCACCGAGGCCTACCGCGTGAAGAACGGCAAGGTCGGCGCACCGGTCAAGGGCGCGACGCTGATCGGCGATGGCGCCACCGCGCTTCAGCAGATCCGCGCACTTGGCAATGACATGGCGCTTGATCCGGGCATGGGCAATTGCGGCAAGGCCGGCCAATGGGTGCCGGTGGGCGTGGGCCAGCCGACGGTGATGATCGGCGGCCTCACGGTGGGCGGCTCGGCGGCGGGCTGAAGGTCGCGCCTGCTCGCGCCCTTTGAATCACGCGCCAACCCGCCAGACTACGGCGGATATCGGTGCGGATGCCCTGCCCCGGCGCGCGCCCTGTTCACGATTCACCCGCCCTGCACGGCCGCCGACATCCGCACCGACGCGATACCGATGCAATGCCGAGGCGATACCGACAGCGTTTCCATAGGGTCGGGAAAAATAATTAATTCGCAATATCAACATGTTGAAATAATTCTCGTCAATAATCGCGACTCGTCCAATTTCGGTTTACCAGCCATTAACCAGCGCTGCGCATAGTGGGTTTGCAAGCAGGCGGAGCGGCGATGTCTGAAGACCCACATCCTTCCACTCACCCCCCACTCCCACCCACCACGGAAGATGATCGGGTGTCGTGGCTTCGCCTCTTGCGCTCACGCCGGGTCGGTCCCGCGACCTTCCT
This sequence comes from Roseovarius salincola, assembly GCF_026891095.1. Taxonomy (GTDB): domain Bacteria; phylum Pseudomonadota; class Alphaproteobacteria; order Rhodobacterales; family Rhodobacteraceae; genus Roseovarius; species Roseovarius salincola. Next base: position 82,718 of record NZ_JAPTNL010000008.1, on the reverse strand, counting down.
GCGGCTCCTGGGCGAACATGGCTCGGCGGATGCCGCGCTCGCGGCTCTGCCAGAGGTCGCCCGCGCCGCCGGGGTTCAGGATTATACCCCCTGCCCCGAGGCGGTCGCGATGGCCGAACTGCGTGCCGCCAGGGCCGCCAATGCGCGCATGATCTGCATGGGCGAACCCGGCTACCCCACTGATCTGCAACAGATTCCCGATGCGCCGCCGCTCCTCTGGGCGATCGGCGATCCCGATATCCTCAAGCGCCCGATGATCGCGCTGGTGGGCGCGCGCAACGCCTCGTCGCTGGGGCTGCGCATGGCCCGCGCGCTGGCCGCCGATCTGGCGGCCGAGGGGCTTGTCGTGGTCTCGGGGATGGCGCGCGGCATCGACACCGCCGCTCATACCGCCACCCTCGAAGCGGGCACCGTCGCCATCATGGCCGGGGGCGTCGACGTGATGTACCCGGCCGAAAACACGCGCCTTGCCGAGGACATCGCCAAGACCGGCCTGCGCCTGTCCGAACAGCCCATGGGCATGGCCCCGCAGGCGCGCCATTTTCCCCGCAGAAACAGGATCATAAGCGGTATCTCAAAGGCCGTTGTGGTGGTCGAGGCAGCCGCGAAATCCGGCTCGCTGATCACCGCGCGCATGGCGCTTGATCAGGGGCGCGAGGTGCTGGCCGTGCCCGGCCACCCCTTCGATGCCCGCGCCGCCGGGTGCAACATGCTGATCCGCGACGGCGCCCTTCTGGTGCGCCGCGCCACCGACGTGACCGAGGCGCTGCCAGCCGCCGCGCGCCCCGCCGCGGCACAGGCCGAGATGCCGCTCGCATCACCGGCCCCGGCCCTGCCCGCGCCCCCTGCCGCGCCACCGCGCGACAGCCGCAGCCTGCGCGACACGGCCCTGCTGCACAGCCGGATTCTGGACCGGCTCGGCCCCTCTCCTCTGGCCGAGGATCAACTGATCCGCGACCTTGCCGTGCCCGCCAATGCCGTCACCCCGGTGCTCACCGACCTCGAACTGGACGGGCGAATCCGCCGCCAGCCCGGCGGCCTGTTGTCGCGGGTCTGATCCCGCCCCACGCCCCTGCGCGCGATCAACAACCCTTTGCCAGCACCCGCAAGGCTGTCGCTGCCTCGGGGCGCATTGACAAAGCCTCTTGTAAGCCCACATGGTCCGCCGCCATAAGTCTCGACCCGAGTCGAAAGGAGTCTCCATGCCCGTCGTCGTTGTCGAATCCCCGGCCAAGGCCAAGACAATAAACAAGTATCTGGGATCCGACTACACGGTTCTGGCGTCTTACGGGCATGTGCGCGACCTGCCCGCCAAGGACGGTTCGGTCGATCCCGAACATGATTTCGACATGAAATGGGAGATCGGAAACGACTCGCGCAAGCACGTCAAGGCGATCGCCGACGCGCTCAAGGATGACCAGAACCTGATCCTCGCCACCGACCCCGACCGCGAGGGCGAGGCGATCAGCTGGCACCTGGAAGAGGCGCTGCGCAAGCGCAAGGTGATCAAGGCCGACACCAAGGTCAGCCGCGTGGTGTTCAACGCCATCACCAAGACCGCCGTGACCGAGGCGATGCAGAACCCCCGCGACGTGGATCGCGACCTCGTCGAAGCCTACTTGGCGCGCCGCGCGCTGGATTACCTTGTCGGGTTCAACCTCAGCCCGGTGCTCTGGCGCAAGCTGCCCGGCGCGAAATCCGCCGGGCGCGTGCAATCGGTCTGCCTGCGTCTGATTGTAGAGCGCGAGATGGAGATCGAGGCGTTTCGCGCCCGTGAATACTGGTCCGTGAAGGCCCTGATGGCCACCCCGCGCGGGCAGGAATTCGAAGCGCGCCTGACAGTTCTGGCAGGCAAGAAGCTGGAACGCTACGACCTCGAAAACGGCACCCAGGCGGAACTGGCGGTGCAGGCGATCGAGTCGCGCGACATGAGCGTGAAGTCGGTCGAGGCCAAGCCCGCCTCGCGCAATCCCGCCCCGCCCTTCATGACGTCCACCCTCCAGCAGGAGGCCAGCCGCAAGTTCGGCATGGGCGCGCGCCAGACAATGAGCGCCGCGCAGCGGCTCTATGAGGCGGGCTACATCACCTATATGCGGACCGACGGCATCGACATGGCCCCCGAGGCCGTGATGGCCGCGCGCGACGCGATCAAGGACCGTTTCGGCGAAGCCTATGTCCCCAAATCGCCGCGCATGTACAAGAACAAGGCCAAGAACGCGCAAGAGGCGCATGAATGCATCCGCCCCACCGAGATGACGCGCGATGCCAAGGCGATCCGCACCACCGATGCCGATCAGCGCAAGCTTTACGACCTGATCTGGAAACGCACCCTCGCCTGCCAGATGGAAGGCGCACGGCTGGAGCGCACCACCGTCGATATCGGCAGCCGCGACGGCCAGGTCGAGCTGCGCGCCACCGGGCAGGTGGTGCTGTTCGACGGTTTTCTGCGCATCTATGAAGAGGGGCGCGACGATCAGGCGGTCGATGACGACGACAAGCGCCTGCCCCAGATCACCCAGGGCGAGCCCGCCGAGAAGCGCGGCGTCACCCCCGAGCAGCATTTCACCCAGCCGCCGCCGCGCTATACCGAGGCGACGCTGGTCAAGAAGATGGAAGAGCTTGGCATCGGTCGCCCCTCGACCTATGCCAGCATCGTCACCACGATCCAGGACCGCGAATATGTCCGCAAGGACAAGAACCGCCTGATCCCCGAGGACAAGGGCCGGATCGTCACCATCTTCCTGCTCAACTTCTTCCGCAAGTATGTGGGCTACGAGTTCACCGCCAATCTCGAGGACGAGCTGGACAAGGTCAGCGCCGGCGAGGTGGATTACAAGCAGGTGCTCAACCGGTTCTGGCGCGATTTCTCGGCGGCGATCGCCGAAACGTCCGAACTGAGGATCACCGAGGTTCTGGACATTCTCGACGATGCGCTTGCGCCGCAGCTTTATCCGCCGCGCGAGGATGGCAGCGATCCGCGCGCCTGCCCGCTTTGCGGCGAAGGCAGCCTGCACCTCAAGACCTCGCGCACCGGCGGTTTCGTCGGCTGTTCGCGCTATCCCGAATGCCGCTACACCCGCCCGATCGGCGGCGAGGGGGCCGAGGGCGGCGACCGGGTCCTGGGTGAGGATGACGGCGACGAGATCAGCCTGCGCTCGGGCCGGTTCGGCCCCTATGTGCAGCGCGGCGAAGTCACCGAGGAAAACAAGAAGCCACCCCGTGCCAGCCTGCCCAAGGGCTGGAGCCCCGACGACATGGACCTGGAAAAGGCCCTGATGCTGCTGAGCCTGCCGCGCGAGATCGGCCCGCATCCCGAGGATGGCGAGCCGGTCGAGGCCGGGATCGGGCGCTATGGCCCCTATGTGAAACATGGCCGCCTTTACGCCAATCTGAAGGACCCCGATGACGTCTTCACCATCGGCATGAACCGCGCGGTCGAGGAACTGGCCAAGAAGGCCGCCTCGCGCGGGAAGGGGCGCGCCACGGCCAAGCCGCTCAAGGAACTGGGCGATCATCCCGAAAGCGGCGGCGCGGTGAACGTGATGGATGGCCGCTATGGCCCCTATGTGAAATGGGACAAGATCAACGCCACCCTGCCCAAGGGAACCGACCCCGGGGACGTGACGATGGACATGGCCGTGCAGCTGATCGCTGAGAAGGCCGGCAAGAAGGGCAAGGGCCGCGCCAAGGCCGCCCCCCGCAAGAAGGCCGCGGCCAAGAAATGACGACGCTCCCTGCTACGTAACGCCATACGTAGTAACCCTATTGGGGCCGATTTGCGGGCCGGGGTCGTTGACTTTGGCCCGCCTCCCACCCCATACCGTGGGCAGACAGGTTTTCGAGGAGGATCCCGTGATGAAAAAGGTCTATGGCAATGCGACCGAGGCCCTGGACGGACTTTTGCGCGACGACATGCTGATCGCCGCGGGCGGCTTTGGCTTGTGCGGCATTCCGGAACTGTTGCTGGAGGCGATCAAGGATAGCGGCGTCAAGGATCTGACCTTCGCCTCGAACAATGCGGGCGTCGACGATTTCGGCATCGGCATCCTGTTGCAGACCCGCCAGGTCCGCAAGATGCTCAGCTCCTATGTGGGCGAGAACGCCGAATTCATGCGCCAGTATCTGTCCGGTGAGCTGGAGCTGGAATTCAACCCGCAAGGCACGCTGGCCGAGCGGATGCGCGCCGGGGGCGCGGGGATTCCGGGCTTTTATACCAAGACCGGCGTCGGCACGCAGGTGGCCGAGGGCAAGGAACACAAGGATTTCGACGGCGAGACCTATGTTCTGGAGCGCGGCATCTTCGCCGATCTCAGCATCGTGAAGGCCTGGAAGGCCGACACCACCGGCAACGCGATCTTCCGCAAGACCGCGCGCAACTTCAATCCGCCCGCAGCGATGTGCGGCAAGGTCTGCGTGATGGAAGTCGAGGAAATCGTCGAACCCGGTGAACTGGACCCCGATCACATCCACCTGCCCGGCATCTATGTGCACCGCCTGATCCAGGGCGAGCACGAGAAGCGCATCGAGCAACGCACCACCCGCGCGGCCTGAGCCGGGGGCGGCGGGGATGCGTTCGCCCTATCAGGATCTGCCGGACCGGGCCTTCTGGCGCAGCAGCGTCGGGCGCGACGATGACGCGTCACTGGCGCAGCTCTGGGCGCCCAAGGCGGGGATCACGCGCCAGACCGCGCTGATGACGATCGGAAGCTGCTTTGCCCAGCATCTGCATCGCGCGCTGGTGCGTGGCGGCTGGCATGTGCTGCAAGGCGAGGACATGTCCGCGCATCTGCCCACAAGGCTATGCCATCGCTTCGGCTATAACCTGTTCTCGGGACGCTATGGCAATGTCTATACCGCGCGCCAGTTCCGCCAGCTGATCGAACAGGCATTGTCCCCTGCGCCCGTGCCCGCTCCGATCTGGGAAAGGGACGGCCGGTTCTTCGATGCTTTGCGCCCGACGGTCGAACCCGAGGGGCTGGGCCATCCCGACGAGGTCGCACAAAGCCGCAATGAACATCTTGCGGCGGTGCGCGCGGTGCTGGAAAGCGCCGAATGCATCATCCTGACCTTGGGTCTGACCGAAAGCTGGATCGACAACGCCAGCGGTTACTCCCTGCCCACGGCGCCGGGGACGGTGGCGGGCGATCACGACCCCGCGCGCGAGACATTCCACAATTTCACCCACGCCGAGGTTCTGGAGGACCTCAGGGCCAGCCGCGACCGGCTGCGCGCCGCGGGACTGCCCGCGCGTTTCGTTCTGACGGTGTCGCCGGTGCCGCTGGTGGCGACGGCGGGCGGCGATCATGTCGCCTCGGCCACCGCCTATTCCAAGGCGGTGCTGCGCGCGGTCTGCGGCGAGTTGCAGATGAGCGATCCCGATTTCGACTATTTCCCCGCCTACGAGATCGTCACCACCACCATTGCGCGCGGTCCCTACCTGGATCAGTTCGCGCGCCAGCCCACGGATGAGGGCGTGCAACTAGTGCTGAGGGCGTTCTCGCTGGCGCTTGGCGCGGGCGACACGGCCGGAAAGGGCGCTGACGACAGCTCCGCCATCCCCCCGGCCCCGGTCCCGGCACCCGTCGACGACGATACGATCTGCGAGGAAATCCTGCTGGAGGCGTTCCGCAAATGACGCGCGTGGCGATCATCGGCAATTCGCATATCGGTGCCTACATGCTGGCGCGCGAGGCGATCGAGGCGGCGTTTCCCACGCTGGAGCTGTCCTTCTTCGCCCTGCCGCGCCACAGCTTCGCCTCATGTCATTATGACGAAAGCGGCGTCCTGATCGCCCGCGAGCCCGCCGCCCAGGGCCTGCCCGATCGGATCGACCTGAGCGAGAAGGATCACATCCTTCTGACCGGTCAGAGCTTTGCCATCAGCGGTTTGAGCCGCATGATCGGCGATTTCGATATTCTGGGGCTCCCCGCGTGCGGGCGCGACCGAAGCGTTTCATTGACGCTTCTGGAAGAATTCCTGGTTTTCCGGATCGAGCGCTACTGTCAGAAACTTGCCCGCTTCCTGCGCGGCGATCCCCGCTGCATCGTGGCGCCAGCGCCGTTTCCCGCCAACGGGGCGGCTGACCTGCCGGAACAGGCTGCCGGGTGGCTGCATCACCCTGCCGCTGCCGAACTCATCGCGCTCTGGTCCGAAACGGTCGCCTATCACATGTCAGGCCTACCCTATGGTTACATGCCACAGCCCGACCACCTGATCGCCAGTCCCGGCCGCAGCGCCGCCGCTTATGCGCGCGCCCATACCCTCGGGCCGGACCAGACCCCGGCAGCACCCGATTACACGCATATGAATTCCGACTACGGCTTCGCCCATTTCGAAGCCTTCGCACGGCAATGGCTGGGCCTCACGCCCGAATGCCGCCCTCACTCACCCCGAAAGGAGTATGACCATGGCTTGGGACCGCAATGAAATGGCCGCGCGCGCAGCGCAGGAACTGGAAGACGGCACCTATGTGAATCTCGGCATCGGGATCCCGACGCTGGTGCCCAACTATATCCCCGAGGGCGTGCATGTGACGCTGCAATCCGAGAACGGGATGCTGGGCATGGGTCCCTTCCCCACCGAGGACGGGGTCGACCCAGACCTGATCAACGCGGGCAAGCAGACCATCACCGAACTGCCCCATACATCCTATTTCGACAGCGCCACCAGCTTTGGCATGATCCGCGGCGGCAAGATCGCGATGGCCATCCTTGGCGCGATGGAAGTGGCCGAGAATGGCGACCTCGCGAACTGGATGATCCCAGGCAAGCTGGTCAAGGGTATGGGCGGCGCGATGGACCTGGTGGCAGGCGTGCGCCGCGTGGTGGTGGTGATGGATCACACCAACAAGCACGGCGACAGCAAGCTGCTGAAGGCATGCACCCTGCCACTGACCGGGACCGGCGTGGTGAACCGGATCATCACCAATCTGGGCGTACTGGATGTGGTCGACGGAGGCCTCAAGATCGTCGAGTGCGCAACCGGCGTCACCGAGGAGGAGCTGCGCGCGGCCACCGAAGCGAAGATCGTCTGATCGCCCCGACCGGGGTTCAGTTCATCGCGAGGTTGAGCGCGCAGCCGTCCGAGATCAGCTCGGGGCGCGTCTTGCACAACCCGCTGGCTACCTGAAAGGCAGCCAGCACCTTGGGCACGTAGTCGCGCGTTTCCGCGAATGGCGGCACGCCCTTGTGGGCCTTCACCGCGTTCTCGCCAGCGTTGTAACCGGCCAGCGCCAGCACCGCGTCGCCGCCGAATTCGGCCAGCAGCCAATCAAGATAAGCCACGCCCGCGCGGATGTTCTGCGCGGGCGACAGGCTGTCATCCGCCCCGAAACGGCGCGCGGTATCGGGCATGAGCTGCATCAGCCCCTGCGCGCCCTTGTGGCTTTCGGCGCTGCGCCGACCGCCGGATTCCACCGCTATCACCGCAAGAACGAGCGCCGGGGATACCTTTGTGCCGATGGTCGCGCGCAGCACATGTTCCCCCTCGGAACGCGCGATGCCCTGAATGGTCTGCAGACGCGGCCCCTTGACCGATGCGCCCCCCGGACCGCCCGAAAGATTGAGCAGCGCCTCGCGCAGCCGTGCGGTGCCGTCGGTCTCGATCGCGGGCGAGACACTGTCCCAGAACCATGCATAGCTGGAGACCGGCGCATCGGGCGCATCGGGCGACCCTGGAATTGCCGTCTCGTTTGCGCGCGGACCATCCGGCTCGGGTTCAATCTGCACAGTGATGCGTTTTCCGGTTCCGGCCTTGGGCGGCTTGCTCATCTTGAAGGTGAACTCGGGAAATGGCGGCGGATCGCCGGCCTGCGCCGGAATGGGCAGGCAGACCGCCACGCCCAAAGCGAGGAGTGCGATGATTTTCATGGGCTTGTTCTGCTCTGCCACTTCTTTTGAAGAGGAGTATCGCAAAAGAACGCGGGTTTTTCCAGAATTGTCTGGAATAAAGAAACACCATCCCCCCAAAGCAGCCCGAATTCACCCGAAATCAACACCCAAAATCAAACAGTATACATTTTAAGTGTTTATAAATCAGCTATTTAAGAGCCATACCTCAGAAAAAATCGTCATTCACTAAAAACGTTCTAATCGCGCCAAATTCCTGCCTGAATTGAAGGGCTTTATGTGGTCATACCGCAAGGGCACAGGGCCAAGAGAGAGGCGGCCTTGAGAAGGTTCAAGCGGTTGTAACCTGTAGCACACTGATCCTTTGGAGGGACCAATCATGATCAAGTTCATCAACAATTTCTGCAAAGAAGACGACGGCGCCGTGACAGTTGACTGGGTCGTTCTGACCGCAGCAGTCGTGGGCCTGGGCGTTGCCGGCGTTGCCACCGTGAAAGGTGGCGTTGACAGCCTGGCAGGCAATGTCGAGACCGCGCTGAGCGGCGGCAGCGTCATCAGCCTTGGCACGCTGGGCCAGAGCACCACAACCGAATAAGGCGGCTGATCGAACGTCAGCCGGCATACGATACGCAAATCTGGCCGCAAACGACGCTTTGCGGCCAGATTTTTTAAGAGCCATCAAACGTCGGGCAGCTGAATACGGCAGGCAAACGGCGCACCCAAGACCAAAGGAACGTGCCATGACCAAGTTCTTCAAGACGTTTGCCTCGAACACCGAAGGCGCCGTGACCGTCGACTGGGTGGTCCTGACAGCCACCGTCGTTGGCCTTGGGGTTGGGGTGGTCGCCGTTCTTCTGAACGGAAACAGCGCCTTGGGCGAGAAGCTTTCGGATTCCATGGCGAATGCGGAAGTCAGACAACTGGTTCTGGACTGACCGGAACGCGGGGCGGGTTGCACGCCTGACAAGATCGGCTGATGCAAGCGCGCGTCGGCCTTTTTTGATCTCCGGCGTCATGAACCGAAGACGGCCCGGAGATCGCGGATGATCGCGAAACAATCATCGCCTTTCCCTGATTTCGCCACAATAAACTGCTTTATCAACATCGCCGACGGGGGCCTTGCCTCCTGAGCGGCGAGAGAAACAGAAAGGACGGGCAATGCGACTGGTATTTGGACTGGTACTCATCCTGGGTCTCGGCCTGGCAGGCTTTGCTGTCTACATGGCCAAGAATTACATTCAAAGCTACCAGACGCAGCTGGCGCTGGAGCGCGCTCAGCGCGCGCCGCAGATCGAAACCGTGGAAGTGGCGGTCGCCAACAAGCCCTTGAAATATGGCGACAGGATCCCGCTTGACGCCGTGCGGATGGTGAAATTCCCCAAGAATGCGCTGCCTGAGGGCGCATTCACGACCCCCGAGGCGCTTTTCCCCAAGGGCAAGGACGAGCTGCGTGCCGTGCGTCGAACCATGGAGAAGAACGAGGCGATCCTGGAAGCCAAGGTCACAAAGCCGGGTGAAGACGCGGGTATTTCGGACCAGCTCGGTTCGGGGATGCGGGCCTTCGCCATCAAGGTCGATGTGGCCAGCGGCGTTTCGGGTTTCCTGCGTCCGGGCGACCATGTCGATATCTACTGGACCGGCCATGTGCGCGGCAATGGCGTACGCACCGAGGGGGACTCGGTCGGCGAGGTCACCAAGCTGATCCAGACCGGCGTGCGCCTGATCGCGATCGACCAGGAATCGGATGAAAACACGACAAGAGCAACCATCGCGCGCACCGTGACGGTGGCCGCCAAGCCCCAGGAAGTCGCGGCCCTTGCACAGGCTCAGGCTACAGGGCGGCTGGCATTGTCGCTTGTCGGCGTCCGGGACGAGACCATCGCCGAGGTCATCGAAGTTGACCAGCGCCGACTGCTTGGCCTGTCACAAGTCGAAGTGGCTCCCGAACCCGAGCGCGAAGAGGTCTGCACGATCCGCACACGCCGCGGCTCGGAGGTGATCGTCAGCGAGATCCCATGCACGAACTGAGGGCCAATATCCCAGATATTATGCCGGGCGTCCGCAATGCGGGCGCCCGCGTCGCATGGAAGGACAGCATTTGGGTCACAATCCAGACAAATCTCGGCGAAACCGCGTTGATTCTTGAAAAATTTTGCGAACTGACGCAGAGTGTCGTCAAACGCGGGCATCAAGACCCGTTGAATTGAGGCGTGATCGGAAAGGCAGGTCACATGATAAATGCAGGCTTCTTCAGAGCCGCCCTTCTCGGGCTGGCCATTGTTTTCAGTAATTTTGTCACCGAGTTGCACGCAGAAAATCTACAAGTGGTGCGCAAGGGCGCGAACCGTGATCTCGTCGTCACGATGAACCGTGCCGTCGTCGTCGAAAGCGATGTGCCCTTCGCCGAACTCAGCATTGCCAACCCCGGAATCGCGGATTTTTCGACCCTGTCGGATCGCACCATCTACATTCTTGGCAAGGCACCGGGCCGGACAACCCTGACCCTTCTGGACGAGACCGGCAAGCTGATCACGAATGTCGAGATTCATGTCTCGACCGATGTTTCCGAGTTCAAGGAACGCATTCAGCAGATCCTGCCCAACGAGCGGATCGAGGTGCGCACGGCCAATGACGGCATCGTGCTGTCGGGCAGCGTGTCAAGTACGTCGCGCATGGAGCGCGCGCTGGCGCTGGCCGAGCGTTATGCACCTGAGCGGGTGTCGAACCTGATGGTGGTGTCGGGCAATCAGCAGGTCATGCTCAAGGTGCGCTTTGCCGAAATGCAGCGCAGCGTGTCCAAGCAGCTATCCACTTCGCTGGCGGTCGACGCGCTTGGCGCAACCGGCCGGGGCGCGGCGCTTGCCGGGAGCGACCTTTCGTCCTTCGGAACCACCGCCCCCGGCGTTAATGCGGGCAACAATGCCGGTGCGGCGTTCTTCGGCTTCGATGTGGGTTCGGTGGAAATCGGCATCCTGATGCAGGCGCTTGAACAGAAGGGCGTCGTGCGCACTTTGGCCGAGCCCAACCTGACGGCGCTTTCGGGCCAGGAAGCCAAGTTCCTTGCGGGTGGTGAGTATCCTATTCCCGTCGCGCAGGACAACGATACCACCTCGATCGAGTTCAAGCCCTTCGGCGTCGAGCTGAACTTCATTCCGCGCGTGGTGGATGACGGCGTCATCAACCTTGAACTGGGTGCAGCCGTCTCTTCGATCGACCCGACCAACGGGATCAATACGGGTGCATTCACCGTCGACGCCTTCCGTCGCCGCGACACCTCTACCACGGTGTCGCTGCGCGATGGCGAGAGCTTTGCGATCGCGGGGCTGTTGCAGGACGATTTCCGCGACACCAATGGGCAGGTGCCCTGGCTGGGAGACATCCCGGTGCTCGGAGCCCTGTTTCGCAGCGCGGATTATCAGCGCGCGCAGACCGAACTGGTCATCATCGTCAGCGCCCATCTCGTCACACCGACGCGGGGCGAGGCGCTGGCCCTGCCGACCGACCGGGTAAGACTCCCATCCGAAGCCGACCTGTTCCTCAACGGACGCGTGTTGAAGGACAACCAGGCGGGTGGAACCGTTGGCGAAGTCGCGCGACAGGACTTCACCGGCTCCTATGGCTACGTGATGGATTGATCGAAAGGCAGGGCTCATGAAACATTTTCTCGCAACTGCAAGCCTTGTCGCGATCGCGGCCTGCACCACCGATAGCGGCACCTATCGCTCGTATTTCTCCGAAGCCGGCGCCATGGTCGACAGCGGCGGATTCGGCAATGCCAACATGAACAACACCCTCGTGATGACCGGCGAAAAGGAATATGTCTACGACCTCGCAAACCGTTTCTCGCAGGAGGTGGCAAGCACGGTCAACTTCGCGTTCAACTCCGCCACGCTCGACGCCGGCGCGCGCGACACGCTGAACGAACAGGCCGCCTGGATCCGCCAGTTCCCGGAGGTGCGATTCCGTGTCTATGGCCATACCGACAAGGTCGGCTCGGCAGAATACAACAAGCAGCTCGGTCTGCGCCGCGCCCATGCGGCCGTCAATTACCTGGTCTCCCAGGGCATCAGCCGCTCGCGGCTCGAGGCGGTCGCCTCCTATGGCGAAACGCAGCCCCTGATCGTCACCCAGGGCCGCGAACGCCGCAATCGCCGCACCGTCACCGAAGTATCGGGCTTCGTGAAATCACACCCGACGGTAATGGACGGCCGCTATGCCCAGGTGATCTATCGCGACTACGTCAGAAGCGCGGCCCCCAAGTCGACCTTGACGATGGTGGGCGGCGAAAGCCTGGTCGAATGACCCGCAACGCGTAACGAAATCTCCCTGTCCGGCGTGCCGGACCAACTCAAACCCGCCACACTGGCGGGTTTTCTTTTTGTTGTTTCTTACCGCACAATTACGTTTTTTTAGCCCAAATGTTGCCCAGATTTTCAAGGAATGTCGCCGGGTGGCAGTCGTGTGCCGTGCCCTTCTGGGGGGGTGCGCGAACTGCGTAGCCGTCAAAAGATTCCGGGCGAACCCGGAGCAACCTTCGTGGCGATTGCAATATGGGATCATAACATGATGACGAGTAGTGAGACGACAAGGCCAGAAGCCAGCCCGATCATGGCCTGTACAATCAGCCGTGACGTGCAGAACTTCGATCTTCTGATCGAGGACATGGAAAGCGCCCTTGGTGAGAGCTGGGGCGATCTTGGCTTTTCGGAAGCCCTTGCCTTCTTCAGCCAGCCCGAGGCCGAGCACCTGGAATTCGTCGCCATCGCCATCGACGAGTCCGACGAGGATGATCTTGTCATGCTCGGCGAGATCATTTCGCTGGCCGATGCCAAGGGTATCAAGGTCATCCTGATCGCCGAGGATGTCAGCCCCGCGGCATTGCACCAACTACTGCGCCGGGGCGCGGATGAATTCGTGCCCTACCCTCTGCCCGAAGGTGAACTCGAGGCCGCCATCGAGAGGCTGCGCAACAAGCCCGAACGCCCGGCGGTCGCCGCATTTCCGGGCGGCGATTCGCACGGCAATGGCGTCTTGCTCGCCGTACAGGGCCTGGCGGGTGGCACCGGCGCGACAACCGTTGCGGTGAACCTGGCCTGGGAACTGGCGGTGGTCGACAAGAAGGCGCCACCGCGCGTCTGCATCCTGGATTTCGGGCTTCAGAGCGGCGCCGTAAGCACCTACCTCGACCTGCCCCGCCGCGAGGCCGTCTTCGAGATGTGGTCAGATACGGACTCGATGGACGAGGACGTGTTCCATCAGGCTCTGACGGAATACGAGGAAAAGCTCTGGGTTTTGACCGCGCCGCCCGACATCCTGCCTCTGGACATGATCGGACCGCAGGATGTGCAGCGCATCCTGGATTACGCGCGCGCAAGATTTGACTATGTCGTGGTGGACATGCCCTCGACGCTGGTGCAATGGACCGAGACGGTCCTGACCAATGCGCAGATCTATTTCACCACGCTCGAACTGGATATGCGCTCGGCGCAGAACGCTCTGCGCTTCAAGCGGGCGCTTCGATCCGAGGAGCTGCCGACCGAGAAGCTGCGCTTCTGCCTGAACCGCGCCCCGAAATTCACCGATCTGAACGGCAAGAGCCGGGTCAAGAGGCTGGCTGAAAGCCTTGAGATCTCGATCGAGGTCCAGTTGCCCGATGGCGGCCGCGCGGTCACTCAGGCCGGCGATCACGGCACGCCGCTGGCGTCGGCAGCGGGCAAAAACCCGCTGCGCAAGGAAATCGCCAAACTCGCCACGTCGCTGCATGAACTCGGCAAAAGCGAAGCCGAGGCCGCTTAAGGCAGGAAGGTAGACACCAATGTTCTCGAGATACAAGAAATCACCCTCCGGCAACGCCAAGCCGGCGCTTGCGCCTGCCGGCGCCGAAGTGGAGCGCCCGAAAGCAGCGCCTGTCGCGCCCGCGGCCAAGGCCAGCCTGCGCCGGGCGCCGCAAGAGCCCGCGGCCGTGCCGCAGCCTGCCGACAAGGAGCGCAAACGCAAGGAGCGCCTGTCCGAGATCAAACTTGATCTCCACCGTGCGCTTCTGGACAACCTGAACCTGAGCGCGCTGGAAAGCGCAACCGAGGCCGATCTGCGTGCCGAGATCAGTTCGATCGCGGGCGAATTCCTTGAAGAGCGCAGCATCGTTCTGAACCGTGAAGACCGCAATACGCTGACCCAGGAGCTTTATGACGAGGTCCGCGGCCTTGGCCCGCTGGAAACGCTGCTCCAGGACGACACCGTCAACGATATCCTAGTGAACGGCCCGCAGCAGATCTTCGTTGAACGCGACGGCAAGCTGCAACTGAGCGACGTCACCTTCAAGGATGAAAAGCACCTGTTGCGGATCATCGACAAGATCGTATCGGCCGTGGGCCGGCGGGTCGATGAATCCAACCCCTATGTTGACGCCCGCCTTGCCGACGGGTCGCGTTTCAACGCCATGGTGCCCCCCGTCGCGGTGGATGGCAGCCTGGTGTCGATCCGTAAATTCAAGAAGGACAAGCTGGGCATTGACGATCTGGTCAGGTTCGGCGCCTTTTCCGAGGAAATGGCCGCCTATCTTCAGGCGGCGGTGGCGACGCGGCTGAATATCATCGTGTCAGGCGGTACCGGTTCGGGCAAGACGACGACGCTCAACGCCCTTTCGTCCTTCATCGACAATGCCGAACGCATCCTGACAATCGAGGATACGGCCGAACTTCAGCTTCAACAGATCCATGTGGGCCGGATGGAAAGCCGCCCCCCCAACGTGGAAGGCAAGGGCGAAGTCAGCCCGCGCGACTGTCTCAAGAACGCGCTGCGGATGCGCCCCGACCGCATCATCGTCGGCGAGACGCGCGGCGAGGAGGTGATCGACATGCTCCAGGCCATGAACACCGGCCATGACGGGTCGATGACCACGATCCACGCCAACAACGCCCGCGACGCCATCAGCCGCCTTGAGAACATGGTCGCCATGGCCGGGATCGAGATGCCGCTCAAGGCGGTGCGCTCGCAGATCGCATCGGCGGTGCATCTTATCGTGCAGGCCTCGCGCCTGCAGGACGGTTCGCGCCGGATGACCTCGATCACCGAGGTAACGGGCATGGAGGGCGAGGTGATCTCGATGCAGGAAATCTTCCGCTATCAGCGTGTCGGGCTGACACCCGAGAACAAGATTATCGGTCATTTCACCGGAACCGGGGTGCGCTCGAACTTTACCGAGCGATTCCGCCTCTGGGGCTACGACCTGCCCCCCAGCATCTATGAACCCATCGCAGCGGAGTAACCCGGATGTCCATCAGTGCAGAACCGATCATCTACGCGTTGATCTTCGTCGGGGTTCTCGTCCTCGTCGAGGGTGTATATCTGACCGTCTTCGGGCGCTCGATCAGCCTCAACAGCCGGGTAAACCGCCGTCTTGAGATGCTGGACAAGTCGGGCAACCGCGAAGAGGTGATGGAAAAGCTGCGCAAGGAGATGCAACAGCACCTCAAGGCGCGCAACATTCCGATCTACGCGATCCTGTCGGAAAAGGCGCAAAAGGCGGCCATCGCCTTTACACCCAGGCAGCTGATCATGCTGATGGTCGCGGTGACCGTGCTGGCTTTTGTGGGCCTGACCATCGGCACCGCGACCAGCGTGCCGGTCCGTGCCCTGGTGTCGGTGGTGATTGGCGTCGGCGGTGTCTTCACCTGGATCAACATGAAGGCCAACAAGCGCATGGCGATGTTCGAGGAACAATTGCCCGATGCAATCGAACTGATGGTGCGCAGCCTGCGGGTCGGCCATCCGTTCTCTTCGGCGATCTCGATTGTCGCCAACGAGGTCGCCGATCCGCTCGCCACCGAATTCGGCATCATCGCGGATGAATCCGCTTATGGCCGCGATGTGGGTGAAGCCCTCAAGGATCTTGCCGAACGGCTGGACATGCAGGATCTTCGCTTCCTCGCTGTCGCGGTGACGATCCAACAGCAATCGGGCGGCAACCTGGCCGAGATTCTCGATGGCCTGGCCAAGGTGATCCGTGCCCGTTTCCGCCTGTTCCGCCGCGTCAAGGCGATCACCGCCGAGGCGAAGTGGTCGGGCAAATTCCTGTCGGGCTTTCCGGTCCTGGCCCTGATCGGCATCCAGCTGATCGATCCCAACTACTATGACGAAGCGATGGAACACGCTTATTTCATCCCCGCAGCTCTGATCGTGGGCACCTTCCTGGTCGCCAACCTCTTCGTCATGCGCGCGCTTGTGAACATCAAGGTCTGAAAAGGAACCCGACGTGATGGAACTCCTCGATCAAATTCAGGGCGGCCTGATCAGCGCCCTTGGCCCGTTCGGCCCCCTGATCGCCGTCGGCACGCTCGGGATTGTTCTTGTGGCGCTGATGATCCCGATGCTGATCCGCGACTCCAAGGATCCGCTGGAAAAGCTCAAGAAGGATCAGCGCCAGCAGACGCGCCCCGGCAACAAGGACTCTGCGCATCTGCGCGCCAACCGGCGCAACGAGAAGCTGGACAAATACGCCAATTTCCTGGAGCCACAGGATGCCAAGGCGCTGTCGCAGATACGTCTGACCCTGATACAGGCGGGCTATCGCAACCGCGATGCCGTACGCTATTTCCACTTTGCACAACTGGCTCTGGCGCTTGGCCTGCTGACCCTTGGCGTGATCTATTTTCTGATGTTCAAGTCGGGCGAGGAAACCAGCGCGCAAGAAGCGGTCCTGTATATCCTCGGCCCCGGTGCGGTCGGGTATCTCATGCCCAAATACTGGGTCACAAAGCGCCAGCAAAAGCGCCAGGAAGAGATTTCGGACGGCTTTCCCGACAGTCTCGACATGATGCTGACCTGCGTCGAGGCCGGGCAATCGCTTGATCAGTCTATCATTCGCGTCGCCAACGAGATCGCCGCCTCATATCCCGCGCTTGCCGAAGAGTACGAGATCGTGTCCCAGCAGGTGAAGGCCGGGCGAGACAAGGCATCGGTTCTCAACGAAATGGCTGAACGCTGCGGCGTGCAGGATATTTCCAGCTTCGTGACCGTGTTGGTCCAGTCGCAGACCTTCGGCACCTCGATCGCCGATGCGCTGCGGGTCTATGCCGGCGAGATGCGTGACAAACGCGTCATGCGGGCCGAAGAAAAGGCCAACAAGCTGCCGACAAAGATGACATTGGCGACGATGATGCTTACAGTTCCGCCACTGCTTATCATCCTGGTCGGCCCGTCGGTTCTTGGTATCATGGAACTGTTCACGATGGCCGGTCAATAACGGCGAGGCAACATGATACGGGCAGGGGCAACTCTGGCATTCGCGATCGCCCTGGCTGCCTGCAGCCCGGGCGTTTCGCATGAAGGACCTTACGCGCCGGGCGTGGCGCGCAGCGGCGAAACGGTGGATGGGCTCGTTGTGGGGCATCGCCTGATGGATGCGGGCGAATATGATCTGGCGATCGACGCCTATTCGCGCGCCGCGCTGCAACATGGCATGACCGTGGACGTTCTGGCGGGATTGGGCAGCGCCAATCTGGGCCTTGGCCGTCTTGGTAGCGCCGAGCGCCTTTTGCGCGACGCGATCGAAAAGGACGAGGACTCTCCCGAGATCTGGAACAATCTCGGCGTTGTCCTCATGGAAAAGGGTGAAATCAACGAGGCCGCCCAGGTCTTTCGCCGTGCATATGGATTCGACAATGGCGCAAGTGACGCAATCCGCGACAATCTGCGCTTAGCTCTCGCAAAATCGGAAGAAAACTATTATGCTGCCTCTGAAGAACAAGATTATAAACTGGTACGGCGTGGCAGCAGCGACTATCTGATCCGCCGAATACCGGGATGAGGCAGAGGCAGTAAAAGGACGCAACAAATGCGCCGACCTATCTTTATTTCCCTGTGCATGACAGGCGCCATCGCCCTTGCGGGCTGCGGAGAGTCCAAGGATGCCGATGTTGATCGCGCTTTCCAAAGCGTCAATGTCGTGGACGAAAGCAATCTCAATGACGTGATGCTGAATGTGGCCGACGCCGATGAGGCCGTCTCGTATTTCCAGCGCGCCACCAGTGAGAAACCCGACCGGATCGACCTCAGGCGCGGCCTGGCCAAATCGCTTGTCCGCGCCAAGCGCGGCACCGAGGCGGTATCGGCCTGGAAGTCCGTGGCCGCGCATGAAGAGGCTACCAATGACGACCAAGTCGAATATGCAGATGCGCTGATCCGCAACAACGAATGGAAACGCGCCGACGAGGTTCTGGATGCGATCCCGCCCACCCATGAGACCTTCAAGCGCTATCGCCTCGAGGCGATGATCGCCGACAGCAACGAGGACTGGAAGAAAGCCGACAGCTTCTATGAAACCGCCGTCGGGCTGACCACGCGCCCGGCGGGTGTGATGAACAACTGGGGTTATTCCAAGCTGACGCGCGGCGATTACAGCGGCGCCGAGCGTCTCTTCTCGGATGCGATCCGGCAGGACAACGCGCTGTTCACCGCCAAGAACAACCTTGTTCTGGCCCGCGGCGCACAGAAGAAATACGTGCTGCCGGTCATCCCGACCAGCCAGGAAGAACGCGCTCAGTTGATGCATACGCTTGGCCTTTCGGCCATCAAGCAGGGCGACACCGAGATCGGCAAAGGGCTGTTGCGCGATGCGATCGAAACCCATCCGCAGCATTTCGAAGCCGCAGCGCGCAGCCTGAACGCGCTTGAGGGCAACGTCAGCAACTGATCCGGACCCTGAATTCAGGAAACGCCCATGTCGCTTCATATCACGGTTCAGCAGGCCCTGTGGTTTTTGCCTTTCGCAGCGCCGATCTGTCTCTGGGTGATCTGGAGCGATCTGCGCGAGATGCGTATTCCCAACCATGCGGTCCTGACGCTGGCTGGTGTGTTCCTCGTGGTCGGTCTCTTCGTGGTGCCACAGCCCGAATACCTGTGGCGACTGGCCGCCCTGGTGGTCATGCTGGTGATCGGCATGGCGGCCAATGCCGCAGGCATGATGGGCGCCGGGGATTCCAAGTTCCTGGCCGCCGCCGCGCCCTTTATCGCACTGGGCGATCTGACATTCCTGTTGCTCATCCTGGCCACCAACATGCTGGCCTGTTACGCCACCCATCGTCTGGTCCGGGGCAGCCGCCTTCGCCAGTTGGCGCCCGACTGGGCAAGCTGGTCAAGCGGGCCAAAGTTTCCCATGGGCTTTGCTCTTGGCAGCACACTGATAATCTATCTCGGGCTTGGCGTCGCCTTCGGCAGCTGAACCCCTGCCCTGCACCTGCCCGACCCTCTCCATAATTTCTGCATGTTTGCGCGCCATGGTCACATCATGGCCCCGCCGCCGCGCGGGGCGCTTTTTGACGTGCAACACCAATCCGCGGGCAGAGACCGATGAACATGCAACCCACCCAGCAGGGCGTCCAGCCGCCTCCCCCACCGAGCGGCCTTCAGGACATGCAGCTGCCGATCGTCATGATGCGCGACATCCTGATCAAGACCATGTTCCGCAAGAACGTGGACACCGCCAGCGAACTGGCCGACGCGATCTGCCTGCCGCGCGCCGTGACGCAGGAACTGATCGACATCGCCCGCGAACAGAAACTGGTCGAGGCGACAGGCACGCTGAACGCCAATTCGGGCAGCGAGATGGGATTTCAGCTGACGGATGCGGGCAAGTCCCGCGCGCTCGATGCGCTGTCCCAGTCGGAATATTACGGCGCCATGCCAGTGCCGCTTGAGGCGTATCGCGAACAGGTCAAACGCCAGTCGATCCGCAACATCCAGATCACCCGCAACGAACTGACCGGCGCCATGGGCCACCTTGTCCTGCCCGACAGCCTGCTGGATCACTTGGGGCCGGCGGTTTCGGCCGGTCGCTCGATCCTGATGTATGGTCCGCCGGGCAACGGTAAATCCAGCATCTCGAACGGGATACGCGACGCGATGGGCGACCGGGTCTATGTGCCGCGCGCCATCGAGTATTCCGGCCAGGTAATTACCGTCTATGACCCGATCGTGCACTCCAAGGCCGAGGTGGAAAAAGACGACCCCAACAGCCTGCGCCGCAAGCGCACCTTCGACACCCGTTATGTGCAATGCGAACGCCCCACCGTCGTGACCGGTGGCGAACTCAGCCTTGACATGCTGGATCTCGTCTACAACCCGACGGCGCGCACCTATCAGGCACCGTTGCAACTGAAATCCACCGGCGGCATCTTCATCGTCGACGACCTGGGCCGTCAGGCCGAGCCGCCCCAGGCGCTGGTCAACCGCTGGATCGTGCCGCTTGAGGAATCCAAGGATATTCTTGCCCTGCAATCGGGCGAGAAGTTCGAGGTGCCTTTCGACACGCTGGTGATCTTCTCAACCAACTTCCACCCCAACGAGATCTTCGACCAGGCCGCCCTGCGCCGGATCTTCTTCAAGATCAAGATCGACGGGCCGAACCAGGAGAATTTCCTAAAGATCTTCGCCATGGTCGCCAAGAAAAAGCAGATGCCGCTGGACGAGGCCGCGCTGGTGCATCTGCTCAAGGTGAAATACCCCACCATAGACAACATCTATGCCAATTATCAGCCGGTCTTCCTGATTGACCAGATGATCTCGATCTGCGAATTCGAGGGCATCCCCTATCAGATGAGCCCCGAACTGATCGACCGGGCCTGGGCGAACATGTTCGTCAAGGACGAGACCATCGTGAAATAGGCGCCATTACTCCGGCTGAAACCGGGCCATCGCCGCGCGACGTTCAGTTGCGTCCGACGACCGCGAGCTTGTTCTGCGCCTGTGGTGCCATCATGCCCATGCGTTCGAGTTCGCCGCGATAGGTGCGGCTGACCGGCACCCGGTCGCCGTTCTTCAGCAGAACGAACAACTTATGCGCGTTCTCGCGTTCGACCTGCACGATCGCGCTGCGCGTCACCCAATGCGAGCGGTGGACACAGAATCCCTCGACAGGTTCCATCTCGTTTATCGCATCCGAGAGGCGCAACCGCAGAACCTGCCTGCCCCGTGTCGTCACCACCTCGACATAATGGTCATTCGCGCTGAGCCGCAGCACCGGGGCGCGGACATCGTCAGAGAGGCGCCGCAACAGGCGCGGCCCCGGAAAAGATGTCGTGCCGATCGCATCGCTCAGTCCCGAACGCAGCGGCACCGGAGTCAACCTGCATATCTGGCGTCGCAACGCCAGTACGCCAAGCGAGATCACGAATGTATTGAAGATCACTCCCCTGAGATTGATCAATCCTTCGGGTGCATCAGCCTGAATATTAGAGCGCAGAAACCAGATCAACGGCCCCAGCAGACAGGCAATCATCAGCGCCGTGAAAGGATCGAACAGGAATGGACGATTCTCGCCGAGGATCAGCAGGGCGATGGCATACATGGTATACCCGAACACGATCCCCCCGGTCGTCACCAGCCCCCAGTAAAGCGCGCGCTCCACCACATCCATGTAAAGGAGTGTTCCGAACGGACCGGCAACCGTCGCGACGGCAACGCAGGTTATCCAGATCAAAACCGTGGTCGGCGATACCAAAGTACTGAATGTCTCCGAAAAGACAAAACGAAGTTTACTGAACTCAACCATCTGGACCCGATTTGTGTTGCGCCATCTTCTTATAGAGGTTTTCATCGTCTGCCAACGGTGCACACTGACGCGCCTTTCGGCCATGATATGAGGCATGATTCCATCAGATGAACGATTTCAAGCCGCTTTCCCCGACCATGGATCAAAAGATACGCGAAAGTTTTGCCGCGCAATCCATGATGACCACACTTGGCGCCAAGATGGTGCATGTCGCGTCTGGCACGACCGAAATTCACGCGCCGATCCTGCCTGGAAGCCGCCAGCAGCACGGATTCGCCCATGCCGGCCTGACCTTTGCCATCGGTGACAGCGCGGCGGGCTATGCCGCGCTATCCATCATGCCCGACGACCACGAGGTCCTGACCACCGAAATGAAGATCAATCTTCTGGCGCCGGGCAAGGGCGCGCTTCTGATCGCTCGCGGTAAAGTGATCAAGCCCGGTCGGCGTCTGGTCATCGTTCAGGCTGATGTCTTTGCCCGCACCGAGGGCAAGGACACCCATATCGCTATGCTCACCGGCACGATGATTCCCTTCGCGCCGGTCTGAAAGGCGCCGCAAGCCGCCTGTTCAGGCGGTCAGCCCCTCGGGTTCGCTCAACCCGTTGGCACGGCAACAGGCGGTCACTGTATTCGCCAGAAGGCAGGCGATGGTCATCGGCCCGACCCCGCCGGGAACCGGGGTGATCGCACCCGCCACCTCGGCGCAGCTCTCATAGTCGCAATCGCCCACAAGCCGGGTCTTCCCCTCGCCCTTCTCCGGGGCGTCGATGCGGTTGATGCCGACGTCGATCACCGTCGCGCCGGGCTTGATCCATGCGCCGGTCACCATCTCGGGGCGACCAACGGCGGCGACCACGATGTCGGCGCGCCCGGTCACCTCCTGAATATCCCTGGTGCGGCTGTGGGCGATGGTCACGGTGCAGCTGTCACCCAGCAAAAGCTGCGCCATCGGCTTGCCCACGATATTCGAGCGCCCGATCACCACCGCATTGAGGCCCGACAGACTGCCAAGGTGCTCGCGCAGCATCATCAAACACCCAAGCGGGGTGCAGGGCACCATGGATTTCTGTCCGGTCCCCAAAAGACCCACATTCGAGATATGAAACCCGTCCACATCCTTGGCCGGGTCGATCGCGTTGATCACCAGGTCTTCGTCTATATGCCCCGGCAGGGGCAATTGCACCAATATCCCGTGCACCGCCGGATCGGTGTTGAGCCGCTCGATCAAGCCCAGCAGTTCCTCCTGCGAGGCATCGGTTTCCAGCTTGTGCTCGTAGGAATTCATCCCGACTTCGACGGTCTGCTTGCCTTTCGAGCGCACATAGACCTGGCTGGCCGGGTCTTCGCCCACCAAGACAACCGCAAGACCGGGAACGATCCCGTGCTCTTCCTTCAGGCGCGCCACATGGCCCGCCACCTTTTCGCGCACCCTGGCCGCGAATGCCTTGCCGTCGATGATCTGAGCCGTCATCGCAGTCCCCTTCCGAAATGGATAGCCATCGCGCCCCGCATACATAGGCGGGGCGCGGAAATTCAAGCGTCGTCGTTCAGAACAGGCCCTCGATATCGCCATCCGCGTTCAGCTTGATCGCCTCTGCAGCGGGTTTGCTTGGCAGACCGGGCATGGTCATGATCTCACCGCAGATCACCACGACGAAACCCGCACCCGCGCTCAGGCGCACTTCGCGGATCGGCACCGAATGACCGATCGGCGCGCCGCGGCGGTTCGGATCGGTGGTGAAGCTGTATTGCGTCTTGGCCATGCAGACCGGCAGATCGCCGTAGCCCGCCTCTTCCCATTCCTTGAGCTGGTTGCGGATCTTCTGATCCGCCAGCACCTCGTCAGCGCGGTAGATGCGCTTGGCGATGGTGTCGATCTTTTGCAGCAAGGGCATGTTGTCGGCGTAAAGCGGCGCGAAATTGGCCTGGTCGGCATCGGCGATCTCGGCGATGCGGGTGGCCAGTTCTTCGGTCCCCTCCGACCCCTTGGCCCAGTGCTGGCACAGGATCGCCTCGCTGCCCTGCTCGGCGACGTAATCCTTCACGGCCTGCACCTCGGCATCGGTGTCGGTCACGAAATGGTTGATCGCCACGACAACCGGCACACCGAAGGATTTGACGTTCTCGATATGACGGCCAAGGTTCGGACAGCCGTTCTGGACCGCCTCCACGTTTTCCTCGCCCAGATCGGCCTTGGCGACGCCGCCATTCATCTTCATGGCGCGCACCGTGGCCACCACCACCACGGCCGAGGGCGCAAGACCCGCCTTGCGGCACTTGATGTTCATGAACTTCTCGGCACCCAGATCAGCGCCGAAGCCCGCCTCGGTCACCACATAATCGGCCAGTTTCAATGCCGTCGTCGTCGCCATGACCGAATTGCAGCCATGCGCGATATTGGCGAATGGGCCGCCATGGACGAAGGCGGGGTTGTTTTCCAGCGTCTGCACCAGGTTGGGCTGCATGGCGTCCTTCAGCAGAACCGTCATCGCGCCATCGGCCTTGATGTCTCGGCAGGTGATCGGCTCGCGCTTGCGGGTATAGGCGACGATAATATTGCCCAGGCGGCGTTCAAGATCGCCCAGATCGGTGGCAAGGCACAGGATCGCCATGACCTCGGAGGCGACGGTGATGTCGAACCCGGTCTGGCGCGGGAAGCCGTTCGAGACCCCGCCGAGCGAGGTGACCGTATCGCGCAGTGCCCGGTCGTTCATGTCCAGCACCCGGCGCCAGACGACGCGGCGCTCGTCGATGCCCAGCTCGTTGCCCCAGTAGATATGGTTGTCGATCATCGCGCTCAGCAGGTTATGCGCGGTGGTGATGGCGTGGAAATCCCCGGTGAAATGCAGGTTCATCTCTTCCATCGGGACAACCTGCGCATAGCCGCCGCCAGCCGCGCCGCCCTTCATGCCAAAGCACGGCCCGAGGCTGGCTTCGCGAATGCAGATCGCGGCCTTCTTGCCGATCCGGTTCAGCCCGTCGCCAAGGCCCACGGTGGTCGTGGTCTTGCCCTCGCCCGCCGGTGTCGGGTTGATCGCAGTCACGAGGATCAGCTTGCCGTTCTCGTTGCTCTGAACGGAATTGATGAAATCCTGGCTGATCTTGGCCTTGTCGTGGCCATAGGGCAGAAGGTGATCGCTATGGATGCCAAGTTTCGCGCCGATCTCCTGGATCGGCTTCTTGTTGGCTTCGCGGGCGATCTCGATATCGGACTTGTAGCTCATGATGTTTCCTCGCACGGGCCGAAGGCGGTGAAGTTTCCCTATGTCGCACATATCGGCTTTGCCCCGCCGCGCAGCACGCAATTCCGACATATTCGGTGCGTGTTGCGGCGGCTCGCCGCAGCATCGTTTCTGATCGGAAACAGCGCCAGCTGACCGGCAACCCGGTGTCGCATGGGAACCTTGGCGCGCCGCAAGACGCCCGCGCCTAGTGGCCCGTCGCTTTGGTCATATGCGCCCAAGGGCGCTGGTCGGGAACATGCAGGCGCATGATGTCGCCCAGCCTCAGGACGCCTTCGCGCTCGACCCAGGCGGTCACGCCGCGCCGCCCCTTTGCCGCCGCCTTGAAGCCCCGCCCCTTGCCCGGCACATGTTCGTCAATGGGTTTCGCGGGCAGATGGCAGGGACGGTTCTCCATATCCACGACAAGGGTCGTGCCGCTTTCCGACTGCAGGCGCGACGAGGGCGGCAGATGGGTGAAATCATCGATTCCCTCAAGCACGATCGACGCCCCGACCCAGGCGGGATCAAGACGCTCGATCCCCATCTCGGCGGCGATCAGCGCCAGTTCCTCGGCCGACAGGACCGAGAATTGCCGCACGTTGCGGATGTCTGTACCGCGCGGATACTGCCCGAGCACCCGGCTGCAGGAAGGCCGCGTGAGTCCCGCATGGTCCTCGCCCTCGACCCCGGCATATGTGGCCATGATCTCGGACAGCGGTTCAGCTGTCAGGCTCGCCTCGCGGTTCGAGACCCGACCGAGCCATGTGATGCGGGCGGTGAAATCGGTGGGCAGAAGCGCGGGCATCAAGCCTCCCTGTCAAAAAGCATCGGACACAACTTTCCCGTGTTGCGCGCGCGTGGTCAAATGACAAAATGTGCGTCTTTGCATCAGCAGCCGTTCAGACCGTCAGCGTAAAGAACATCCGCCGGAACGGGAACAGCACCGATCCATCCGCCCTGACAGGATAGGCCGCATGCATGACCTCTTCGTAGCGGCGGATCAGATCGGCCTTCTCGTCCTTGTCCAGCGCCTCGAGAACCGGGCGCGCATAGGTGCTTTCGGTGAAACGGCGCACCGGATGGCTGCCCGCCTCGGCGACAAGGCGCTGGTAATACTCGGTTTCCCAAAGGCGGAACTGACCGAGCCGTGACAGAAGCTCTTCGTACTTGACCGGTGCCATGACGCCGGGCGTGCCCATCTTGCCGATCCGTCCGGGGAACAGTTCCTCGGCGAGGCTCAGCCAGACGCGATGCGAAGGCGCCTTGTTCTGATGCGGCATCTGCACCGCCAGCGTGCCGCCCTTGCCCAAAAGCCCCGCAAGGCGCGGCATCAGGTCTTCGTGGTTGCCCACCCAGTGCAGCACGGCATTGGAAAAGATCAGGCCCGGCGCGCGGCGCGGGTGCCATTCCATGATATCGGCGCGTTGAAGGCTGTGATAGCCGGGCATCTGCTGCGCCTTTTCCAGCATCGCCGGCGACGCATCGACGCCGATCACCTCGCGCCCGCCCGCACGCGCCTTGAGCGCTTCGCCAAGCGCGCCGTTGCCGCAGCCAAGATCAATCAGATCGCCCGCGCCCATCCGGCTGACCGCATTCAAAAGGTCCAGACCGGGACGCAACCGCAAATCCCGGAACCTTGCATAGGCTCCGGGATTCCAGTCGGAAGAGGCGGCCACGCCGCTCACGCCGAGGGCTCGGGCTCCGGCCCGCCATCGCCCAGTTTTCCGGGCGCGGCCTTGGGCTTGGTCTTGGGAATCGCGGTCAGCGAGGGTTTCTCCTCCTTCTCGGGGGACCCGCCGCTGTCGTCGTCGGACTCGGGCGGCTCACCACGAATGACCCGTGCGATCTCTTCTCCGGTCAGGGTCTCGTATTCCAGAAGCCCCTGCGCCAGCCGGTCCCACTCGTCCTTCTTTTCGGTCAGGATCTTGTGGGCCTTTTCATAGGCCTCGTCGATCATGCGCTTGACCTCGTCCTCGATCAGCTCCTTGGTATGGGCCGAAATCGAGAAGCCGCCAGCGGCGTTGCCCATGTAACCCTCATGGGCCTGCTCGTAATCGACATTGCCGACCTTGTCCGACATCCCCCAGCGCAGAACCATCGCGCGCGCAAGGCCGCTGGCCTGCTGGATATCGCCTGCCGGTCCGTTGGACACGTCGTCAGGCCCGTATTTCAGGATCTCGGCCGCCTTGCCCGCCATGGTCATCGCCAGCTTCTGCTCGCATTCCGACTTGTGCCAGTTCAGGCGGTCGATCTCGGGCAGGCTGACCACCATGCCCAGCGCGCCACCGCGCGGGATGATCGTGGCCTTGTAGACCGGGTCGCATTTGGGCAGTTCCAGCCCGACGATCGCATGTCCGGCCTCGTGATAGGCGGTCTTTTCCTTCTGATCGTCGGTCAGCACCATCGAGCGGCGCTCGGCACCCATCATGACCTTGTCCTTGGCGTTCTCGAAATCTTCCATCGTCACGAAACGGCGACCGACCCGCGCGGCCATCAGCGCGGCCTCGTTGACCAGGTTGGCAAGGTCCGCACCCGAAAAGCCGGGCGTGCCGCGGGCGATGATCCGCAGGTCCACATCCGGGCCAAGCGGCGTCTTGCGCGCATGAACGCCAAGGATCTTCTCGCGGCCCTTGATGTCGGGGTTGGGCACGGTGATCTGGCGATCGAAACGACCGGGGCGCAGCAACGCAGGGTCCAGCACGTCCTTGCGGTTGGTGGCGGCGATGATGATCACGCCTTCGTTGGACTCAAAGCCGTCCATCTCGACCAGAAGCTGGTTGAGCGTCTGTTCGCGCTCGTCATTGCCACCGCCATAACCCGCGCCGCGATGGCGGCCAACGGCGTCGATCTCGTCGATGAAGACGATACAGGGCGCGTTCTTCTTCGCCTGCTCGAACATGTCGCGCACACGGCTGGCGCCGACACCGACGAACATTTCGACGAAATCGGATCCCGAGATGGTGAAGAAGGGCACACCGGCCTCGCCCGCGATGGCACGCGCCAGAAGCGTCTTACCCGTGCCCGGAGGCCCGACCAGCAGCGCGCCCTTTGGAATCTTGCCCCCGAGGCGGCTGAATTTCTGCGGATTGCGCAGGAATTCGACGATCTCTTCAAGCTCTTCCTTGGCCTCGTCGATCCCGGCGACATCGTCAAAGGTCACGCGGCCATGCTTTTCGGTCAGCATCTTGGCCTTGGACTTGCCAAAGCCCATTGCGCCGCCCTTGCCGCCGCCCTGCATGCGGTTCATGAAATAGATCCAGACGCCGATCAGCAGAACAAATGGCAGAAGCGAGATCAGGAAGGTCTGGAATCCAGATTGTTCCTGCGGTTCAGCGCTGACGGGAATGCCGGCGTCGATGAGCTTGTCGGTCAGCTCCGCATCCTCGGGCTTGACGGTGACGTATTCCTTACCGTCGCCCCCGCGGAAGCGCACGTTCTCGCCGTCCAGTGTCACCTGGCTGACATTGCCCTCCTCAATCGCGGTCACGAATTCGGAATACTTGATCGCCTTGCTCTGGAGCGTGTTGCCCGGACCGCTGAACAGGTTGAACAGCGCCAGTATCAGCAGGAACAGGACCAGCCAGAAGGCGATATTTCTTGCGTTACCCAAGGAAATTCTCCTCAAAATTCGGATGGCGAGGGCCTATCATGAAACCCATCCATCTAAAATAGAGATCACGCCCGTATCTTCAATGAGATAAATAAGACGCAAGGTAGGCTTCTTCGTCGCGGACCAGCCGCGCGCGCCATTGCCCGCCCCACCCCGCCAGCGGCGCTGCAAGCAGCTGCGCCCCATGCCACAGCGCCGGAGAGGCCATCAGGGACGCCGCAGGCAAGCCGCCTTGCGCCCGTTCGTCGCAGGCGGCCAGCCCATCGGGGCCAAGTGCGGCGATCTCGGCGCCCGGTGGGCACTCGGGGCCTTCAAGCTGCCAGCGCCCGTCCCAGACCTCTCCGGCCGGAACGCGCAGCCCCTCGACCGCCTTCCATTCACGGCTGATCCGCACGCCGCTCTTGCGCGGGCAAATCAGGCAACCACCCAGGGTCATGTCGCGACCCTCGCCAATCGCCTGCATGAGGTCATCCATCGCCCGTCCACGCGGCCCGTAACCAGCACCGCTGATCCAGTCGAGCGCACCCAGAAGCAGCCGTCGCGCAACTTCGGGGGGCAGCGCCGCAAGGCCCGCAGGATCGACCACCAGATCGCCCGATTGCACCTCGACCAGGTCGCGCGCCGCTTGGGACGCATATGTATAAAGGGTTTCGCGCACATCGCCCAGACGCCGCGCCACGCGCGACAGCCCCTCAGGGGTGATCCCGAGCGGCGCCAACTGCGCCAGCACGGCGCGCGCGCGCACCCGTTCATACGCCGGGTCCTCGTTGCTCGGATCGTCGCTCCAGCCGATATTGCGCGCTCGCAGCTCGGCGCGCAGCGCCGCGCGGGTCACCGGCAGCAGCGGGCGGCAAAAACCGACCTCCGCGATGATGCGGCAGGGCACCATCGCCGCCAACCCGTCGACCCCGGCCTCGCGCGCAAGACGCATGAGGAACGTCTCGGCCTGATCGTCCGCCGTATGGCCCAGCGCGACATGCGCGATACCCTTCGCGCGCGCCCACTCCGCCATCAACGCGTAACGCGCACGCCGCGCCTTGTCCTGCAGGTTGCCCTGCCCGTCCCAGCCCGACCATTTCAGGATGTCATGCGGCAGATCCAGCTCTGCGCAGACTTGCGCCACCCTGGCCGCCTCGTCGGCGGCTTCCGGCCGCAACCCGTGATCCACCGTCACCGGCCAAAGATCCGGCCCGCCCGCATGGCGCCAATCGTTCAGCAGGATCAGAAGCGCAAGCGAATCACTGCCGCCCGACACGGCAACGCCCAGACGCTCAGGCGGGCAAGGCGCGAAATGCTCTTGAATCTGCGCCAGCATTGCATCGGCGTCGCCGGTCACTGACACCCCAGCTCGGACATGGTCGCGCGCGCATCCGATACCGCCTCGGAATCAGGAAAGCGGTTGCCGACCTCGCTCAGCGTCACGCAGGCCTGTTCGACCTGTCCCAGCTGGCCAAGCGCCGAACCCAGGCGCGTCAGCGCCAGCGGCGCATCGGGGCCGGTCTGATCGGCGCTGAACGTGTCGAGATAGGCGCGCGCCGCCTCTTTCAGCTGGCCCGATTTCTCAAGCGCCTCACCGCGCAGCAAACCCGCGCGCGCCGTCAGCGGCCCGCCGGGATAACTGCGCTGGAACGTGGCGAACTGCTCGGCTGCTTCGGCGAAATCACCTGCGTCCAGCGCGGATTTGGCGCGCTCGAAATCGGCCTCTTCGCTGACCGCAAGTTGCGGCATGTCAGAATCGGCGCCGCTGGCGCTGTCCTGTCCGTCCGCGCCGCCCGATTCTTCGCCGCCGCCCGCGCCCGCGGAAGGGCCGGTTGCGATCCCGCCCAGCGTGCTGCCTTCTTCAAGCGCCCCGATATCGCAATCGGCTTCCAGCTCGCAGAGGCGGAATTCCAGATCGCCGATCCGGTTCGCGCCATCCTCGGCAACGCTCTGAACGCGATGTTCCAGCTGCTCGGTCTTCGCCGTCAGGCGCTGCAACTCGCTTTCGATCGCGTTGACACGGTCCAGCAAGGTGCCCCCGGAACTCAGTTGCCCGGCGGCACCGGTGGTGTTCAGCTCGCGCTTGAGCTTGCGCAGCTCGACATAGAGCACCGACAGTTCCTGGCGGATATCCGCAAGGGTCTCGTCATTGGCCTGCGCCCCCGAAACCGTGGGAAAACTCAGCGTCACAAGGGTCAGAACGGCGATGAACCGGCGCATCCGATGCTCTCCTTCAAAGGGGTCAGCTGCTCGGCACGGCCGAGATCACCGTTACCGCGCGGCGGTTCTTGGAATAGCACGCCTCGTCTGCGCAGAGCTCGATCGGGCGTTCCTTGCCATAGCTCACCACCTTCAGGCGGTTATCCGCAACGCCGCGGCTGACAAGGTATTCATGCACCGAATTCGCGCGCCGCGCACCCAGCGCAAGGTTATATTCGCGCGTGCCCTGCTCGTCGGCATGGCCTTCGATCACGGCCGAATAATCGCTGTTGGTCATCAGCCATTGCGCCTGACCGTCCAGCGTCGCCTGCGCATCGGATGACAGGGTCGACTGGTCGACCGCGAACAGCACCCGGTCACCGACCGTTTGCTCAAAATACACCGGCGATGCGGGGTCCTGCGCCGAACCGGCCATACCGGCCCCGGCGCCGTTATTCATGCCTCCCGCGCCGCCGCTGCCATCGGCGAACCGGTCAGGGTTCGAACAGGCGGCCAGCGCCATGCCTGCGCATAGCAGGATCGTCTTGCTCAGATAATTCATTCCATTGCCCACTCGTTTATGGTGTCATGCCCGTTTCTTATCTTACCACAGCGCCAACGCCTTGGGAATGCGCGCAGCACCGCGGCTTGTCTAATCCTGCAATGGCGACCACGACGGATCGCTCGCCCCGGTGCCGGTCGGCACTTCGCGCAGGTTTCGCCCCGTGATGTCCACCGAATAGAGGCTCGCACTGCCCTGCGCGCCCTGGGTTTCGCGGGTGAACATGATGACGCGCCCGTTCGGGGACCATGTCGGCCCCTCTTCCAGGAAGGATGCTGTCAGCAGACGCTCTTCGCTGCCATCGACCCGCATCACCCCTATATGAAAGCGGCCCTTGGATTGCTTGGTAAAGGCGATCAGATCGCCGCGCGGCGACCAGACCGGCGTGCCATAACGCCCCTGGCCGAAGCTGATCCGCTGCGCCTCGCCGCCGCCCGCCGGCATCACATAAAGCTGCTGGTTGCCCGAGCGGTCGGATTCGAACACGATCCGGCTGCCATCGGGGCTGAAACTGGGCGCGGTCTCGATCGAGGGCGCCGTGGTCAGGCGCGTGCCCGCGCCGCTGTCGATATCCATGGTGTAAAGGTCGGTATTGCCGCCGCGCGTCATCGAATAGACCACGGTGCGCCCGTCCGGCGCAAAGCGCGGCGCAAAGCTCATCGAGCCTTCCTGCTGCTCAAGGGCGCGGCGCTGCGCTGACCCCACATCCATCACGTAGATGCGCGGAAAGCCGCTTTCGTAGCTGGTATAGAGGATTCGATCGCCATTGGGCGAGAAACGCGGCGCCAGTACGATCGACGAGGAACCCGTCAGGTAGTTCACATTCGCGCCGTCATAATCCATGATCGCCAGCCGCTTGGCGCGCTGATCCTTGGGGCCGGATTCGGAGACGAACACCACCCGGCTGTCGAAATAGGGCGCCTCGCCGGTGATCCGGCTGTAAACCTGATCGGCCACCTTGTGCGCGATGCGCCGCCAGCCGTCCTGAGTGCCCACCAGTTGCAGCCCGTCGCCCAGCTCCTGCCCGGCGAAAACGTCATGAAGGCGGAACCGCACCACCAGCTTGCCGCTGCCATCAAGCGTCACCGCGCCTGTGACCAGCGCCTGAGCATTGATCGCCTTCCAGTCGGCGAATTGCACGGGGCTGGAAAAACTGGTCACGCGGCTGATGAATGCATCCCGCGGGATCTCCCGGAACAGCCCGGTCCCGGTCAGATCGGCCGCCACCAGTTGGGCGATCCGGCGGCCCAACTCGGCTCCTTCGGCGTCATCCGCGACGAATTCCGGCACCGCAAAGGGCATCGGTTCGATCACGCCTTCGGTCAGTTCAAGCCGGAGCGGCCCGTTCTGGGCCGCCGCAGGCAGGGTCCACAGCATCAGGGCCGCCAGGAGGGTCATCATGTAATGTTTCATTTGATCCTCATTCTCTCCGGATTGAACGTCATTTCAATGTCACGCCAATGATCATACTTGTCTTTCGGCAAATCAAAGCCACCCGCACCGCAACGGATGATCGCGCGCCGCGCCGCCTCGTAAGCCTGTTTGGCCGCGCTGCCGCTGCCGCCCGATGCGCTCAGCATCTCGATCGAGCTGGTCACCGGGCGCGAATCCTCTCCCATCGTGACGCTGACGACCACCGTGGTGCGCAGCGCCTCGGAGCTGAGCGAACCCACGTTCCAGCAATTCTGCACCGCCACACGCAGTGCATCCTTCTCGCCAGCCGTCAGCGGCGGCCCCGAAGGCGCGCCCTGATCCGTGCCGCCGGTCTGCGCCTGGCCCTGGCCCAACGCCTCGGCCAGCGCATTGTTCACCGCGTTCTCGTCTGTTTCCGTCTCGCGCGGCGCCGGGGCGTCCTGCGCGGGTTCGGCGTCGGGCTCGGCTGCGGGCGTTTCGGGCCGCGTGCGGGGCCGGGGCGAGCGCGTCGGCGCGGCGCTGGCCAGGTCGTTTTCCTCGGCCTCGGTCACGATCTCGGTGGCGGCTTCCTCGCGGGCGGTCTCGCGGGTTTCCTCTTCGACGGTCTCGGCGGCCTCGGCATCGGGCGTGGTCTCCTGCTGATCGACCTCGTCGATCTCGACATCGGGTTCGGGCTGCGCAACGGGCTCGGGCGCAACACGCGGCGCCGGACGCGGCTGCGGTCGCGGCGACACTTCAGGCACCAGCGCCGCGATATCCTCCTCGGGAGGCGTCAGGACGGGGGGCGCATCGCTCACCTCGGCCTCGGGCAGAGGCGCGGGCGGCTCCTGGGGTTCGGGTGCGGTATCGGCGGGCGGCGTTTCGGTTGCTTCAGGCTGGCTTGCTTCGGGTGCGGCGTCCTCGCCGGGGCTTATCTCGGGCACGCCTTCGCCTTCGGCGGGCGGTTCGGGCGTATCGACATTCGCCACCGCCTCGGGGCTGTGCGGCGCGTCGGTCAGCGCGGCGAACTCCTCGGCCGATATGGCCGTGACCTCGGTCACCTCGAACGGCAACGGCTCGGACTGAAAGGCGCCCCCGAACAGCGCCCAGCCCATCAGAGCCAGATGCCCCGCCCCGGATATGATCTGCCCGGTGTTCACGCCAGCGCCTTCAGCCGCCCCGGTTGTCCAGATCGGGCCCGCCGGTATCCGTTACCAGCCCGATATTGGAAAACCCGCCGCGATTGAGCGCACCCATCACCTGCATCACATCCGCATAGGGAACGGCACCGTCCGCGCGCAGATAGACCCGCGTGCTGTCGCGCTCGGCGGCGATCGCGCGCAGCCGGCCGATCAATTCGTCCCGCGCCACTTCGGTGGTCTGGATCATCACCACGCCCTCGCCGGTGATCGTCACCGACAGCGGCTCTTCCTCCTCGCCCGGCAAGGCGTTGGCGGCCGTCTTGGGCAACTCCACCGGAACGCCCACCGTCATCAGCGGCGCGGCCACCATGAAGATGATCAAAAGCACCAGCATGACGTCGACAAAGGGCGTGACGTTGATCTCTGACATCGGACGCGAACGTCCGCGCCCGCGCCGCCTGCGCCCGTTGTCCCCTGATTTCTGAATGACACCAGCGCCCATCGCTCAGGAATCCAGTTGTCGGCTGAGAATGGTCGCGAACTCGTCCGCGAAGGCCTCGTAATTGGCCACGATCCGATCGCAATCGGCGCTCAGCTTGTTATAGAAGATCACCGCCGGAATGGCAGCCAGAAGACCCAGCCCCGTGGCCAGCAGCGCCTCGGCGATACCGGGCGCGACGACCGCAAGGTTGGTGTTCTGCTGCTCGGCGATCTCGATAAAGGCATTCATGATGCCCCAGACCGTGCCGAACAGGCCGATGAAGGGCGCGGTCGACCCCACCGTGGCCAGCACCGAAAGGCCGCTTTGCAGCTGCTCGCTTTCCTTGGCGATGGCCACGTCCATCGACCGGTCGATCCGCGCCGTCGCCCCGGCGATCAGCGCGCCATCGGTACGATGGCTGCGACGCCATTCCATCATGCCGGCGGCAAATATCCTCTCGGATTGCCCCGCCGGCTCCGATCCGATCTCCTCGAACAGCTCATCAAGCGGCTCGCCCGACCAGAACCTGCGGTCAAAAATCTCGGCCTCGCGACGGGCCTTGCGATAGGTGATCAACTTCTGGATGATAATCGACCATGCCCAGAACGAGGCCACGATCAGCATGAGCATCACCAGTTTCACGATCAGGGTCGCGCGTGCGAAAAGTGCCCACATGGAGAAATCAATCTCCTGTGCCAATGCCAGGGTTTCTGCTTCCATATTGCCTGCTCTTCTCTCTCGGTGGCCTTGTTTTCAGGCCTTATTGAGGGAGAAACTATCCGAATTCCAAGGGGAAAGCCAACAACATCCGCGTTACCGGTGACGATTTTCGCCAAACCGCGCGGTTCCGGCGGATAATCGCCGGGCGTCCCTAGTGCAGCAGAAGCCGGATACGGGCCGGCAGGCGCGCAGGCTGGCCCGCCTCGTTGATGCAGACAGCCGTGACCACCGCACTGAACAGAATCTCTTCGCCGCGCATGACCGTCTGCTCCATGATCAGCCGCACGCCGGTCACCGCCAGAGTGCGCGTGCGCACTTCGAGCATGTCATCGAACCGTGCCGGGATCAGGTAATCGGCCTCGACGCGGCGCACCGCAAAGACGATGCCATCCTCGTCGCGCAACGCGTTCTGATCGACGCCCATCTCGCGCACCCAATCGCTGCGTGCCCGCTCTATGTATTTGAGGTAATTGGCATAATATACGATACCGGCCATGTCGGTATCTTCGTAATAGACCCGCACCGCAAAGACATGCGCGCCGCCCCGCGGCCCCGGCGCCTTTGAAAAGTCGATATTCCCGCCGCTTTTCTGCGCCATGTCCGGCCCCGTGATATTCCGGTGGACGCGCCTTGCGTACCCCTCATGCGTTCCTCGACAAAGGGCCGCAAACCGGTGCGGGGGTCAAGGGGTTTTCAGCGCCGGATCGCCGCGGTCGTGCAGCTCATATGCCGCAAGGCGTTCATGAACCGCACCGTCCGGCCCGAGGATAGAACGGTAAAGCCCGAACGCGGCCACCTCGAAAGGCTCAAGGTCAAGATCGCCATGCGTCTCAAGGAATGCGCCCAGCCTGTCCAGCTCATGGCGCGGCATCTCCCGGGGAAAGCGCGCCAGCGTCACATGCGGGCGAAACCTCTGGCGTTGCAGCGCGATCCCGGCCTCGATCGCGGCGCCGCGCACCTTGCGATGCAAGGCAACCAGCGGATCGCTGCGCTCCACGCCCGCAAAGACAAGCCGCGGGCGCGCTCGCTTGAACACGTCGATCCCTCTGATACGCAATGAAAATTCCGGCATGTCGATTTCGGACAGGGTCTCGTGGACAGCCTCGACGACCGGCAGGTCCTGGTCATCCAGAAAGGCCAGCGTGACATGGAATGTCTCAGGGTCCGCATGCCGCCCGACACGCAGATCGCCTTGCAACCGCGTCAGCGCGGCGCGCGTCACCGGCGGCAGATCGATGGCGACGAACAGCCTCATCGTGCTTCCTATCGCGGTGTCACCCGTGCGGCAAGGCGCAGGGCATGGCTGGCATCGCGGCTGACAGGGGGCATGGCGGGATCATAGGCGGCACGGATCAGCGCGGCGATATCCGGGCGCAGGATCACGGTGCCGCTCTCCGGCATCTTTGCCAGCGGCGAGGCATCACTGAAGGCGGTCTCGGACCACAAAAGCGCGCTTTGCACCACCTGGCTCAAGGCCAGCGTCTCGGCGGGCATCGCGGCCATGTCCTCATCCATGCGCAGGAACACGAAACAGGCCTTGATCGCGCCCTCCTCGTCAAAGCGGAAAATGCGATACTGGTTCGCCCCGGCCGCCTCCAGCCGCCCGACCAACGGCCCGAGGTCGGGCACCAGCCGGTCAAGATCGGGCAGCTCGGTCAGCTCGTGCCAGTCGCGAAAGAAGAACATCATCAGGTTGACGCCCAGTTCAGGGTCGGTCTCGGCCATCTGGTGACCGGCCAGCGCGACCACCGCCTCGATCGCGCCCTTGACCACGTCCAGCGTGCTGTCCTCGACCCCGAAGACGATAGGTGCGATGGGGCGACCCCAGCGTGCAAACGCATAGGCGCCATCGGCGCCGGTGAACATCCGCGTGATCGCGTCTTGGGTCAGATGTGTGCTCATGGCGCCCGAATACCAGAGCCGCGCGGCAAGGCAAATACATCCCGCAACCACCAATCCGCCGCGCGGATCAAGCGCGCGGCGGATCAGCCTTGCTGCGGTCTTCTGCGGACGGGATCGCCTAGTCTTCGATCCGCTCGACGACTTCCATCGCATAGGCGTTGATCAGGACGTTGTAGAAATCATCCTCCGAGGGCGGAATGATGACCCAGCCTTCCGGCGCTTCGCCCTCAGCCGCCTTGGCGCTGACCTTGAGCGCATAGCTGCCCATCTGCGGCAGTTCCGCATCGGTTTCGGTGTTGCTGCCCGCCTTGCTTGCGGGATGCATGGCGATGGTGCCCTCGATCTGGTTGAACGCGCCCGAGTCCGGCAGGACGGGTTCGCCGTCGATGGCGACCTTGTTGATCTCGACCACGATGCGCGGCGCTTCGGCCTGATCGTCGATATTCACATGCGCGGCGATGGCCTTGCCGAGGTCCTCGGTCAGGTCGGGCCAGAACTCCAGCGCGTTGCTTTTCTCGAAAGCGCTCAGGTCCGATTTGACCTCGACGTCCGAAAGGGTCTTTTCCTGCGCGCTCAAGGGCGCGATACCCAATGCGAGGCCGGCACAGAGTGCGGTGCTCCAAAGACGTTTCATGGTGTCTCCTTTCATTCTCGATAAGGTGTCACGCAGCGTGGCGCTTGCCGAATGCTCGCTGGTTCAGGCCGTAAACGCCGCATGCCGGCTTTGGTTCCTCACGCTCCGCCGCCAGGCCGCACCCGCCTTTGACGCGTGATGATCCGCGAAATCACCGGGGAACCGGAACACGACAAGCGCGTTGGCGCATGATGAGAGACATGCGAGACGCACGTCAGGACGCCGCCTGCGGGGCCATGGAAGTGATCGATTCCGCCGAGCGCGCTCTTGATGGCAAGAAATCCAGCCTGGGCGAGGTGATCGACGCCATCGGACATGCCAGCTACGCACCGCTGTTGATGGTGCCCGCGCTTGCACTGGTCTCACCGCTCAGCGGCGTTCCGGGCTTCACGACTGTCTGCGGCATTCTCATCGCGTCAGTCTCGGCGCAGATGATGCTGCGCCGACCGACATTGTGGCTGCCCGGATGGCTGCGCCGGAGACGCATGAACTCGCAGCGCGCCTGTCAGTTCGTCAACTGGTTTCGGATTCCGGCGCGCTGGCTTGACAATGTCACGCGCCAACGGCTCTCCACGCTGGTCACGCCACCGTTCTCTATTCTGCCGCAGGCGATCTGCCTATTTCTCGGGGCGATCATGCCGCTTCTGGAACTGGTGCCCTTCACCTCCTCGATCCTCGGCGCCGTCATCGGTGTCCTTGCGGCGGGAATGTTCGTGCGCGACGGGCTGCTGGTGCTGGCGGGAATGCTGCTGGCCGCGCTGGCCGTGGGCGGCGTGGCCAGCATATTTTGATGTAACGCCCGACAATGCGAACCCGAAACGGTCAAGGCCGCCCGCGCTTGGGCGGCCTTGCCTCAGCCGTCAATCCTCTGCCTCTTCGGCGGCGTTGCCGACAGCCTGCCCGGCGGTCTCGATATCCTCGCCCGCGCCCTTGACGGTCTCGCAGGCGGCCAGGGCGCCGAGCATCGTCAGCGCGATCAGGGGGAAAAGGAAAACAGATTTCAGTGTCATGAATCTCTCCGATCAATGTTGCGCGGAATCAACGCGCCCGGAACGCGCGGGTTCCCACGCGCCCCGGATCGGTCGGATCAGTCTTCGTTCGCGCGGATGTCAGGCCATGCCCGCGGGAATGTCACATGCAACTCGAAACGCGCCTCTGGTTCGTCGATCTCCAGCGTCCCGTTCAGTTGCGACACGAATGACTCGATCAGGCGCGACCCAAGCCCCGACCCGTCGGTATCGTCGCCCCCCGGAGCCTCGCTGGCCGGGGCGCGGGAATTCACCACACTCAGGCACAGCGCATCATCCCCGACCGTCTTCAGGGCAATATTGATCCAGGCGTCGCCGCCCTTGACCACCCCACTGTACTTGACCGCATTCATCGCCGCTTCGGCCGCCAGCAGCGACAGCGGAACCGATTGATCCGGATCGACCTCGACCGGGTCGAACTCGGTTGCGACGTTGATCTGCTGTCCGGTCTCGTCCAGCGTGCCGACGATCACCAACTGCTGGATGATCTCTTGCAAGAGCTTGTCGGCGCGCACCATCGACAGCTTGCGCGCCATGTAGAGATAGCGATGGATCGCCGACAACGCCATCACCCGGTCCTGCACGCGGCGCAAAAGATGCTTGGCCTCTTCACTGCGCGTGGCGCGGATCTGCATGTTCATGATGCTGGAAATAAGCTGAAGATTGTTCTTCACCCTGTGATGCACCTCGCGCAGCAGAACCGTCTTCTCTTCCAGATCCTCTGCGCGGCGGCGATCCTGTTCATCGAGTCGCCGCGTCATCGCGCGAAACGCCTCGGCCACGACCTCGAGCTCCTCGGGCGCATTGTGCAGCCGCGCCTGTTCAAGATCGTCGCGCCCCGCCGCGTAAAGGCGCATCCACGACCGCAGCCGCCTTATATGGCGGATGACCAAGCGATGCACGCCGACATAGGCCACGCCGATGGCGATCACCCACATGATGATGGGAAAATACAGCGCCAGCGCCTCTTCATACCCTGGCAGGATCAGGCTGCGACTGCGCGGCGCCCAGCTGCCCAGCGCGAAAACGCTGCCGTCGACAATCGCCACCACGGCAAAGTCACGTGTCATGCCATCGCGGTTCTGTTCGCGGAACGTATAGCGGGGCAGCTCTGCCAACTCGCCAAGGCTGGTGTTCATCGGCAGCACCGTGCGCCGGTCATCGCTGAAATCCTGTGTCGCGATGATCTCGCCCTGTGACTGGAACAGCACCAGATCGACATCCGGCGCACGCCCCGTCAGCGACGTATTGAGCGCGGTGATCGGCACCGCGATCAGAACCTTGCCCACGAACTGCGCGTCATCGAAAACCGGCACCATCACATTGACCGATGCCGCCCCCCCCAGAAACGACAGCGGCTGCATCTGGATTTCAGTCTCGAGGCTGGTCAGCTCAGTCTTGATGATATCAAGCCCCGTCAGATCGCGATCCTCGCCGCGCGATGCGCAGACCAGTTGCAAATCGTCATCCACGAACCCTGCGAACATGTAATGGGGTGACTGTTCGACAATGCGCCGCATGACCCCGTCACAAGGCCCGTCGATCACCCGGAAGGCCGAGACCGTCAGCGCCAGCGCCTCCGCGGCACTGACCGCCGAGCCGATCACCTCGCGGCTGGCCGACGCCGCCTGCTGCGTCTGCTCAAGCAGCGCGGTTTCAGACAATGAGCGGCGCTCTTCCAGCACCTTGATTGTCTGGTAGACCGATATCAGGCCAAGCGGCAGGATCGCGATGCTCAGCACCAGCACCAAAAGCACGGCCAAGCCGGGCTTGAGCATTCTGCGCGGTGGCGGCTCGCTCATGCAGCCGGATTTCCCTGCACCACCGCAAGCGTCGCGGCATCGGTCATCTCAAGCCCCTCATCCTCGTCAAGATGCATGAGCTCCGCCAGCCGCTTGCGCGCGCGGTTGGTGCGGCTCTTGACGGTGCCCACCGCACAGCCGCACATCTCGGCGGCATCCTCATAGGAAAAGCCCTCGGCGCCCACCAGGATCAGCACCTCGCGCTGCTCGTCGCTCAACTGGGCAAAGGCCTCGCGGAAATCGGTCATCACCAGATGCCCGTCATGGGCCGGTTTTTCCGAGATCGCGCCCGCCATCTGGCCCTCGGGGTCCTCGACCTCGCGGCGACGCTTGCGATAAAGCGAATAATAGGTGTTGCGCAGGATCGTGAACAGCCAGGCGCGCAGGTTCGTGCCCGGTTTGAAGCGGTCGAAATTGCCCCATGCCTTGACGATCGTGTCCTGCACAAGGTCATCCGCCGTCGCCGGATTGCGCGTCAGGCTCATCGCGAAGGCGCGCATCGCGGGCAGGTGTTCGATCAGCTCTTTTTTGGGATCGGGTGTGTCGGTCAATGGTCGTCATCCCCGGACGCCGCCCGGTGATCTTCGGCCTGATCTTCGGCGCGCACGCCCTGTTCTTGCTGGCGCAGTTGCTCCAGCAGCCTGGTAAACCGTTCGGGAACCGGTTCACTTGACGCGTCCGAATAGACGCGTCTGAGATTGTCGTCTATCTGCTGGTTCAACTTCGAGGTCCTGCTGTTTTCTGCCATGTTACTGCGTTCTGCGGTCCATTCAGGGTCTGACGCGTTTTTTACGCCCCGACCGTGGAACCTAACACGCCTGAGGGCGTTTGGTTCCCTGCAAACGAAATTTTTTCCGAGGAAGCCCATGACCGAAACGACCATCCGGCGCGATATGTCAGCGGAAATCGCCCAAGAGCTGCCCTTCCTGCGGCGCTATGCACGCGCACTGACCGGCAGCCAGCAAAGCGGCGACCATTATGCCGCCGCCACGCTCGAGGCTCTGCTGGAGGATCAGGAAATCTTTCAGTCCGGCCTGTCACCCAAAGTGGCGCTGTTCAAGGCATTCAACCGGATCTGGGTGTCCTCGGGTTCGCCCGTGGATGATGCCGACGAAGACGGCTCGCCAGAGGCGCGCGCCCAGAAACGGCTTTCTGGCCTGACCCGCAACACCCGCGAGGCGCTGTTGCTGCACAGTATCGAAGGCTTCACCACGCCCGACATCGCCGAGATCGTCGGCGTCGAACCCGCCGAGGCCGAAGACCTGATCGCCATCGCCCGCAAGGAAATGGCGCAGTCCATCCGGGGGAATATCATGCTGATCGAGGACGAGGCGATCATCGCGATGGATATCCGCGCCATCGTGGAAGGCAGCGGCCACAACGTCACCGGCGTCGCCCGCACCCGTGACGAGGCGGTCCAGCTGGCGCGTCACGAGCCGCCTGACATGATTCTGGCCGATATCCAGCTGGCCGACAAATCCTCCGGCATCGACGCGGTAAACCACATCCTCCAGGAACTGGGCGATATTCCGGTGGTGTTCATCACCGCCTTCCCCGAGCGCCTCCTGACCGGCGAGCGCCCCGAGCCCGCCTTCCTCATCACCAAGCCCTATTCCGAGGAACAGGTGCAATCGGCGGTGAGTCAGGCGATGTTCTTCACCAGCACCCAGACGCTTCAGGCCTGACGCCGCCGAAAGTTTCCAATGCATGAGAAGAGAACCCCGCGCGCCTCGGCGCGCGGGGTTCTCCGTGATCTCACAGTTCTGTCGCCGTTCACGGCGCACGACCGCGCAGCGCGCGCGCCACCAGCGCGACGACGAACAGGACCAGGAAGATCACGAAAAGGATCTGTGCGATCCCGGCTGACGCCGAAGCGATCCCGCCAAATCCGAAAACACCCGCGACCAGCGCGACGATGAAAAACAGCAGTGCCCAGTAAAGCATCGGTATTCTCCTTTGCAGTCAATCGGTTTGCGATAGCTCTGAAACGGCGAAACCCGCCCCGTGGTTCCTGAAAATCCCGCTTTTCACGGGCAGCCGGCATTTGCACGGCGCCACATGGAACCCAGCGCCGCCCCGGACGTTGTACATGGAACCCAAACAAGGAAAGGAGATCGTAATGGCACAAGCCAAGAACACGTCCTCGGATGCGGATATCGAGCAGCTTTCCGAACAGATCGCCACGCTGAGATCCGATATCTCGACCATTTCGCAGACGCTATATGACCTTGGCCGTCAATCAGGTGACTCGGCTATCAATGGTGCGCGCCGCAAGGCTGCCGACCTGCGCGATGCGGGTCAGCATCAATTGCATTCCGCCCAACACCAGGCCGAGGAAATGGGCCATCAGGCTGCCGATGCCGTGCGCAGTCAACCTGCCGCTGCCATGGGCCTTGCGGTCGGCATGGGCTTTCTTCTGGGTTTCATCACCGGGCGGAAGTAACGCATGCCGGGTTTTCTGACTGGTATCGAGATGCGGGCGCGCCAGGCGGTGCGCTCGGCTGGCTTTGCGATGATCGGCGTGATCTTTGCAATGATCGGGCTTGGCTTCCTGACGGCGGGCCTGTGGGTTCTGATTGCCGCCTATGAGGGCGCTCTGATTGCATTCGTGGCGATCGGCGCGCTCTATCTGATCCTCGGGCTCTGCTTTCTGGTGCTGGGGCGTCAGCCCGCCGGCGACTCTACCGAAGCGCATCGCCAGGCTGCCGGCTCGCCTGCGCAAAAAGATCCCTTCGTGCAGATCGCCGAAGGCTTCGCCACCGGCATGCAGGCAGGGCGCGCCGCGCGGGACACGCGCAGATGAGCGGCGGGGTGGCGGCGGCCGCCGCCGCGCTCAAAGCGCGTCGGACTCCCGCTGCGGCGACAGCGCCTCGCGGATCATCTCTTCGGTGAAGGGACGCACCAGCATCCCCCAACCCTGCTGGCGCACGACGCTCTCGTCGTCCTCACCGACGGTCAGGATGATCTTGGCGCCGCTGTCGGCAAGGCTCTGATGCAGATCGGACTGCACCAATTCGCGATAGGGCATTTCCAGAAAGGCCGCCGTCACCATCGCTTCCCTGCCCAGACTGGGGGCCAGTTCCTCGGCGCGATCGGCGCGAATCACCCGGCAAGGGCCGGTCGCCCTGAGCGATCCGATGATGTCCTCGGCGATCAGGGCGTTGCTTTCCAGAACAATATAGACCGGCGCTGCCGGTTGGAGGGTATCACTTTGGGGCATGTTCAATTTCAGGTTATTCGACAAACGGGTTCAGGGCAATTTGGAACCGGTAGCGGCTTGATGCATTAACATATGACATAACACAGAGAATTTTGATGACCACCGACTGCCTGAACTGCCCGCTGCGCCCCCGCTCGGTTTTCGCACCGATGCAGGCGCAGGAACTGGATTTCATGCGGCACTTCAAGACCGGCGAATTGAAGGGCGATGCGGGAACCACCCTGATGCTGGAAGGTGCCAACAGCCCCCAGCTCTATACCGCGCTCACGGGCATGGGGCTGCGCTACAAGACGCTGAAATCCGGCGAACGGCAGGTGATCAATTTCGTCCTGCCCAGCGATTTCATCGGCCTCCAAGCCGGCGTCATGAAGGAAATGCAGCATTCGGTCGAGGCCACCACCCCGATGACACTCTGTGTGTTCGACCGCAAGAACCTCTGGCGGCTGTTTCGCGACTGCCCCGAACGCGCCTATGACCTCACCTGGCTGGCGGCGCTCGAAGAGCACCTCCTGGGCGAAAACCTCGCGATCGTCGGGCATATGAACGGGCTCAGTCGCATCGCCTGCGCCTTTATCCGCCTGCATGACCGCTGTGCCGCGCTGGGTCTCGCGCATGATGGCCGTGTACCCCTGCCCTACAGGCAGCAGGATCTGGCCGACGCGCTGGGCCTGTCGCTGGTTCATACCAACAAGACCCTGCGCCACCTTCGCCGGGGCGGCGCGGCGCGGTGGGTGAACGGGCGGCTCGAGGTGCTGGATTACGACCTGCTCTGCGGGATCGCCGGGCTCGATCCCTCGCGCAGCCCGATGAAGCGGCCCCTGATCTGACGGATCGCGCCGATGGCGGCGCGGGCTGCGGGAACCTTCTATCTCCGGCGCGCGTTGGTCCATCATGCACAACCCCGCCCGCCCCCTTGACCCCGTCCTGCGCGCCGCGGCCTTCATCGTTGTCGTCACCCTTGGTTTCGCCA
The DNA here is from genome assembly GCF_026891095.1 of Roseovarius salincola. Lineage (GTDB taxonomy): Bacteria > Pseudomonadota > Alphaproteobacteria > Rhodobacterales > Rhodobacteraceae > Roseovarius > Roseovarius salincola. Next base: position 38,456 of record NZ_JAPTNL010000008.1, on the reverse strand, counting down.
TCCTCAGGACAGGCGGCGACATTCTTGCGCCAATGGTGTTGGGGCTGGTGGTAGGCGTGATCCTTGCCCCGTTCACCGATTTCCTGGAACGTATCCGCCTGCCGCGCGGCCTTGCGGCGGCGGCGGTTCTCGTATTGGGAGTTATGGCGATCGCCTCGCTGGTGTTTCTGGCCGAACCACTGGTCTGGCGTATCGCCGAGGATCTGCCAAGCATCAAATGGGAACTGCGCTCGCTGGTCAATGAATTCCGCAACCTTATCCAGGGCCTTGCCGAGATGAACCGCGAAGTCGAAGAGGCGCTCGGCGCAAGCTCGGAGAATGAGGATTCGGATGACAGCCCGGCCATGCCCGGATTCACCCAGGCGCTGTTCTTCGCCCCTCTGGTCCTGACCCAGGTCCTGATCTTCGGAGGCGTGCTGTTCTTCTTTCTGCTGACACGCAAGAGCATTTATGGCTGGCTCGCGCGCTTTATCGGCGATGCGGCGGATACAGACATCATCCTGCAACGCTTCACCAAGGCAGAACGGCTGGTCTCGCGATATTTCCTGACCATCACGGTGATCAACACCGTGCTCGGCACCGCCCTGGCGGGCGCGCTGGCGCTGATCGGATTGCCCGGGCCTTTCATCTGGGGGCTGACAGCGGCGCTGGCGAATTTCATCCTCTATATGGGGCCGATGATGGTGACGGCTGGCCTTGTGATCGCCGGGCTGGTGGCGTTCGACGGGCTGATGACATTCCTTCCCGCAGCGATCTTCCTCAGCTTCAACATGATCGAATCGCAATTTGCCACGCCCGCCTTTCTCGGTCGGCATATCTCCGTCAACCCGCTGCTGATCTTCGTCTCGCTGGTGGTCTGGCTCTGGATGTGGGGGCCGATCGGCGGGATCATTGCGATCCCGGTGCTGGTGATCGCGCTGGTGATGCTCAACGTCTTCGACACACTTCCCGATGATGCCGGCGAGGCTCAACCCGCGCCACCGCCCGGCGGGCGGGGCGCGCGCTAGACCATCTCCTCGGGCATACCCGGCACAGGGTCGTCAATCTCGCGCGCCGCATCCGGTTCGCAGCCGACAACAAACCCGCGCCGGACATGCGGCGGCGACGCGCTGTTGAACGCGACCAGTTCGCGCCAGTTGTCAAAGGCGCCTTCGTGATCAAGATACGACGCCCCCGCATCCTCGGGCAGCCAACAGCCCATCAGCCGGCGGCGCAACCCGCTGATCTGTTCGCCCGGCGTCGGGTGCAGACCCGCCTCGCTGCCCCAGCGCAGTCTGCGCCCGTCGAGATTGGCCGAGGACACGATCACGCGGCTTCTATCGAAGGTCGACACCTTCGAATACACACAGATCAGCGGCGCGCGCTTGCGCGTGTCGCGCGCCCCGCTCTCGCGCAGATGCGGCTGCACCGGCAAGCCGATCAACAGACGATGCGGCCCGAACGCCGCCTTCAGCCACTCAAGGTAACGCAACTTCAGACGCTCGCCGAAGCGCGCATCAGGATCCCGGCTGCCGGCAAAGGCCACATCATCATGGGCGCCCGGCAGCACCAGGATCAGCCGCAGGTCCGGACCGCGCCGCGCGCGCCGTGCCAGCGCAGGCGCCAGCGGCATGAATCGCAGGAACCGGGTTTCCAGATAAATCAGCCGCCCCGACCCGCGCACAGCCGCCGGATGTTACCCCCCGGTTTCGCCCGGCGCCTGCGCCTCCTCGGATCGCGGCCGCGCCGAAAGATCGAAACCCCGGAAACGCGCCGAAACCTCATCCGGCGCGGCCAGAAAGGCCCGCTCCGGCGCCGGAAGCGCACGAAAAAAGCCCCCGCCATGTTTCAGGCGGGGGCAGGCACCCGAGGGACAGTAGGGGTGCATCTAGACCCGCCCAAACTTGGGGAGTGGCAGGCCCGGAAGAGGCAGCGAAAGCATCGAACGCTGACTTCATTCTCTCAACGCCACCGTCCGGGAATGGTTCCCGCCGCACAAGAATATTTTTCGGCCACCGCCTCAGGCCCGCACCGCACGCGGCCCCGCGACCAGCCAGATCAGAAAGCCGATCAACGGCAGCAGCAGCACCAACAACACCCAGAGCACTTTCTTTCCGGTCAAGGCCGCCGAGCCGAGCACCGACACGATGGCCCAGACATCCAGGATCAGAATGATGATCCCGCCGATTCCACTGATCTCCAGCATGGCGCTACTCCTTGTTCCTCGGCCATCCACATCGCTCTGGCGCGGCGACGGCCCGCAGCCCGGCGTGTGGCGCTGCGATACGCGGGCGGCGCGTTCAAAACGCCTCTGGGCGGCCATGGTTCCAATGACATGTCGAGGGATTTTTCCGGCTTCCGGGGAACCCTCTGCACGCCGCCGGATGTTGACATGTCAGGACGCCGCAGCCTTCGACGATGTCACCTTCTGCAAAGGTGAGCAGGGCGATGCGCTGCATGCCCCGACCACACTCAGCGCGAAAGAGCCCGACAAGATGGAAGCCCGGGAACACAGCTGATATTCCCCGCAGCCGCTCGACACCTCCGCGCTCCCGCATTCATTTGCGGGGGCGTTTTCGAGGCGGCTTGCGTGATGTCACCCACCCCTTCATCTGGCCTCAAATACCTCGGGGGGTCCGGGGGGCTGGCCCCCCGGGCTCGCCCTGAAAACCCGTGGGCCGCCTATTTCCCGAACAGCCCCGGTTGTCCCGGCCCGTCGGGCGCGGCCATGCCCAGATGGTGCCACCCCCCCTGCGCCAGCATCCGCCCGCGCGGGGTGCGCTGGATCAGCCCCTGTTGCAGCAAGAATGGCTCGATCACCTCTTCCAGCGCATCGCGGCTCTCGCTCAGCGCGGCGCTCAACGTCTCGATGCCTACCGGCCCGCCCTGGTAGGCTTCTGCGATCAGGCGCAGGTAACGCCGGTCTGCGCCGTCCAGCCCCAGGTGATCCACCCCCAGCCGTGTCAGCGCATTGTCGGCCAGGGCGCGGGTGATGTGCCCGTCGCCCTCGACCACGGCGAAATCCACCACCCGGCGCAGCAACCGCCCGGCGATACGCGGCGTGCCGCGCGCCCGGCGCGCGATCTCGCGCGCGCCCTCGTCCTCGGCGGGGGCCTTCATCAGCGTGGCGTTGCGGGTGACGATCTCGTGCAATTCGTCCTCGGTGTAGAATTGCAGCCGCGTCGGGATGCCGAACCGGTCGCGCAAGGGCGTGGTCAGCAGGCCCAGCCGCGTGGTCGCCCCGACCAGCGTGAAGGGCTGCAACTCGATACGCACGGTGCGCGCCGCCGGCCCCTCGCCGATCACAAGGTCCAGCTCGAAATCCTCCATCGCCGGGTAAAGCACCTCCTCCACCGCCGGATTCAACCGGTGAATTTCGTCGATGAACAGCACATCGTTTCGTTCGAGATTGGTCAGGATCGCCGCCAGATCGCCCGCCTTGGCCAGGACCGGCCCCGATGTCATCCGGAACCCCACGCCCAATTCGCGCGACATGATCTGCGCCAGGGTCGTCTTGCCCAGACCGGGAGGCCCGTGAAACAGCGTGTGATCCATCGCCTCGCCGCGCTGGCGGGCCGACTGGATGAAGATGCGCAGATTGGCGCGCGCCTCGGCCTGGCCGATGAACTCGCTCAGCGCCTGCGGACGCAGGCTGCGATCGCCATCCTCGGGCAGCGGGTCGGGGCGCAGCGTGGGATCGGGGCTTTCCATGATCTACCCTTTCGGCGCCAGCAGCTTGAGCGCGGCGCGGATCATCGCGGCGGTTTCGGCCTGCGGATCGTCACCCGCCGCCTGCGCCACGGCCCCCGCCGCCTCGCCCGGCGCATAGCCCAGATTGGTCAGCGCCGACAGCGCCTCGGCCTGCGCATCCGAGCGCGGGCGCGGCGCCGTGGGCGCAGCCGCGCTGGTCACCTCGATCACCTCGCCATCGTCAGCCGGCGCGGCGGCGGACGGCCCGGACGATGCGTTCGGCGCAGCCGCCATGCCCATCGCCATCACCTCGGGCACCTTGTCCTTCAGTTCGTTGACCACGCGCTGCGCGGTCTTGGGGCCGATCCCCTTCGCGGCCTTCACCGCATTCCAGTCGCCCAGCGCAATGGCCCGCCCCACGCCATCCGGGCCAAGCGCGCCCAGAATGGCCAGCGAGGCCTTGGCGCCCACGCCCTGCACGCTCATCAGCAGGCGGTGCCATTCCTTTTCCAGAAGCGAGGGAAAGCCGTAAAGCTGCATCAGGTCATCGCGCACCAGCAGATCGGTATAAAGCGCTACATGCTCGCCCGCCCCCGGCAATGCGCGCAGGGTGCGCTCGGAACAATAGACAAGGTAGCCCACGCCGCGCACGTCGATCAGCACATGATCGCCCGCGGCATAGTCGATCCGCCCCGCCACGCGCCCGATCATGCGCCCACCCTCCGGGCCATGGCGGCAGGCAGGCGGGCGTGATGGGCGTGACAGATGGCGATCGCCAGCGCATCGGCGGCATCCGGCCCCGCCAGTTCCACACCGGGCAGTTGCACGCGCACCATATGCGCGACCTGCTCCTTGGCGGCATGGCCGACACCGACCACGGTCTTCTTGACGGTATTGGGCGCGTATTCGCCAACCGCCAGCCCGAACTGCGCCGGAACCAGCATCGCGATCCCCCGCGCCTGGCCCAGTTTCAGCGTCCCCGCCCCGTCCTTGTTGACAAAGGTCTGTTCCACCGCCGCGGCCTGCGGCGCATGATGCGCCACGATCGCGGTCAGCTGGCGGTGCAGCGACAACAGCCGCCCGGCCAGATCCGCGCCCTCGGAATGGCAAATGCCGTTCGCCACATGCGCAAGGCGGCTGCCCTCCACATCGATCACGCCCCATCCAAGGTTGCGCAACCCGGGATCGATCCCCAAAACCCGCATCCGACTGCCCCGTCCTTATTGCTTTGCGCCAGCACTAGCACGAAACGCGAACAAAGACCAAGCGGAATGCAATGACCGCCGTTCCGGACGCCACCTTGCCCCCGCGCCATTTCGCCGTCAGATTGGCCCGCGACGCCTGTCCACACGCAGCACGGAGCCGCGCCATGATCCCGATCGACCGCATCGACCACCTTGTGCTGACCGTCGCCGATATCGACGCGACCTGCGCCTTTTACAGCAGCCTTCTGGGCTTTGAGGTCATCAGTTTCGCAGGCGGGCGCAAGGCGCTGCGCTTCGGGTGCCAGAAGATCAACCTCCATGCGGCGGGCCACACGTTCGAACCAAAGGCCGCGCACCCGACGCCGGGATCGGCCGATCTGTGTCTCATCACCGAGCTGGCCATCGATGAGGTGGCCGCGCGGCTCACCGCCGCCGCAGTGCCCATCGAACAGGGACCCGTCGCGCGCACGGGCGCGCTCGGCGCGATCACCTCGCTCTATATCCGGGACCCCGACCGGAACCTGATCGAGATCGCGCGCTACGACGACTGACGCGCGCGACCCTGTCGCGCCGCACACCGGCGCGCACGGGCCTGCAACGGTCACCAGACGACCCATGCAAGGAACGCATAAGGATTATGCAGAAATGGTCGCTTGTCAGGGCCATGTGCCTGCCATACGTGCAGCTTCAGAAAACAAACACACGCATACACGCCTTATCGAGGATCAAGATCATGGCCGTCACCACAACCAACCGCCCGCATGTTTCCGGTTTCCGGGGCTTTTTCGCGCCCTTCATCTCCGCCTTCATCGCCTGGAACGACCAGCGCGCCACCCGTGCCGCCCTGTCGCAACTCAGCGACCGCGAACTCGACGATATCGGGCTGAGCCGTGGCGAGATCGACCGCGTCGCGCGCAGCCTCTGAACCCCGGCGCCACCACTCACGACAAAGCCCCGCGTCAGGTCACCTGACGCGGGGCTTGTTCATTGTGGCTGACCACGCGGGCCTCTTAGCGCAAGTAGGGCCGCATCTTGGCCGCGGCCCATTGCGTCGCCGGATCAGGTTGCATGATGAACGCACCGGCCTGTTCGACCATCGTGCCTTCCTGCAACGCCGCGATGCGCTCGCTGTAGGTTTCAAGCCCCAGATGGGCCACGATCACCGCCTTGAAGAAGACAAAGCCGATCGCCACCAGCGCCAGACCGCGCGGCGAAAAGCTCAACCTGCGCCGTTTTGGGCGAAAGACGATCAGCCCGTCATGGGTGACCTGGCCGACATAGCCGCGCTGCAGTCTTTCGTGCTTGGCTGAAAGGCGGCTGATGCGCGCGTCAAAATCTCTGAAAACATCCGACATGGCAATTTCCCGCGGGTCCGGGCCTCGAATATGATGATCGGTGAACTTAGATGCGAATTGCAGCCACACTATGGCAAATGCCACAATTCTGCCAAATTCATTAAACGATTTCAGGTGGTTCGCATCAGTGTTGTCGTGGTCCAGTCGCCAATCTCTTCGCGATGCTCAAGACTGTTTCCGGCACGTCGATAAACCTCGATCAACTCATCCGCCTGCTCGTTCAGAATCCCCGAGAGAATCAGTCGCCCCCCCGGCGCCAATAGCCCCGTCAGATCGCCCGCCATGTCGATCAGCGGCCCCTTGAGGATATTGGCGAAGATCAGGTCAAAGGGTGCGGCGGCTGCGATTTCGGGGTGATCCACACCAGTGGCCTCGATGCAGCGCACGCGCCCGTCCAGCCCATTGGCGGTCACATTCGCCTTCGCGACCTCGACCGCGACCTCGTCGATATCGCTCGCCAGCACGCTGTGCAGGGTCTCACGCGGCCAGACCCTTGCCGCGCCCATCGCCAGAACCGCGGTGCCGCAGCCCACATCGATCACCGAACGCGTGCTGAAACCCTGTTCCGCCAGCCGGTCAAGCGCGCGCAGACAGCCCTGCGTCGTGCCGTGATGCCCGGTACCAAAGGCCATCGCCGCCTCGATCAGCAGCGGCTCGGCCCCCGCCGGCAGCTTGTCGGCGTCATGACTGCCATAAACGAAGAACCGCCCCGCCTCGACCGGCACCAGCTCGCGCCGCACCTTGGCGACCCAATCCACCTCGGGCAACTCGGACACCGCAAAGGGGCGCGCGCCATGCATCGCCGCCAGCAGCTCAAGCCCCGCACGGTCGGGGGCCGCGTCGAAATAGCCACCCACCTCCCAGCGCCCCGCGCCATCCTCGATCTCGAAGATGCCGACACCCGTGGGCTCAGGCTCCAGCGTCTCCAGATCAGCGGCAAGCGCCTCGGCGGCGTCCTTGTCCGCAAGGGTGGTGAGGGCGGTGAAGGTGGGCATGGAAAAATCCGTTCAGCTTGGGGTCATTGGGCGGGTGCCGGGGCGGCCGGGGTCAGGATGGTCTCGTGCCCCGGCACCGGGTGGCGCGGGATCAGCAGCGCCAGCAGGAACGACACCGTCGCCATCCCCGCCGCCATCACGAACACCGCCGCAGGCGAGACCAGCCACAGATACCCCAGCAGCGCCGGCAGGAACACCGCCGCGATATGGTTGATGGTAAAGGCGACCGCCGCCGTCGGCGCGATATCGCCCGGATCGGCGATCTTCTGGAAATAGGTCTTCAGCGCCAGCGCCAGCGAAAACAGCAAGTGATCGACCACATAAAGCGTCGCCGCCAGCACCACGCCCCAGCCGAACATGTAGATCCCGCCATAGGCCAGGAAAACCAGCGCCAGCCCGGCATACTCGAACAGCAATGTGCGCCGCTCGCCATACGCATGCACCGCCCGCCCGATCAGCGGCGCGCAGACCATGTTGGCCACCAGGTTGATCAGGAACAGCGCTGTCACCTCATGCACCTCGAAGCCGAAACGCTCGACCATCATGAACCCGGCAAAGACGATAAAGATCTGCCGCCGCGCACCGGCCATGAACTGCAACGCGTAATAAAGCCAGTAACGCCGCCGCAGCACCATGCGCTTGATCTGCGGATTGGGGGCCTCGAATTGCGGATAAGCGAAAAGGCAGAACAGCGCCACCGCCGCCGTGAACCCGCCCGAAGCCAGGTAAACCGCGTTGTAATTCAGCCCGAACGCCTCCCAGGTCATCACGATCAGGACATAGGCGACCAGCGTCGCGCCCGACCCGGCGGCGATCAGCCAGCCCAGAACCTGCGGCGCGCGCAGCTTGTCGATCCATTGCAGTTGCAGCGACTGGTTCACCGTCTCGAAATAGTGAAAGCCGATCGAACTCAGCATGGTGATGGTCAGGATGCCGCCAAGGCTCGGAAACCATGCCGTCACCGCCGTGGCCGCCCCCAGCAGGATCAGCGATACCAGCCCCAGCACCTGTTCGCGCATGAAGATGATGATCGCGATCACGCCGACCGCCAGAAAGCCCGGTATCTCGCGCACCGTGTGCAGCCAGCCGATATCGGACCCGTCGAATCCCGCCGCCTCGATCACGAAATTGTTGAGCAGTGCCGACCATGTGGCAAAGGCCACCGGCATCGCCGCCGCCATCAGGAAAAGCAGCGTCACCGGACGCCGCCAAAGCGGCAGATCGCGCGCATCGGCCAGGGGAAATGTCTTGGTCATGCGATTCCTTTACGCCCAACCTTTCGTCTTGGCGAGAGCGTGGGCGGGATTTTTCCTTTTGCCCGGAACAGTGATCTGGATCAAAGACATTCGCCTCCCCGCATGCGATGCCCCCTGCCCAGATACCGAAAGGCGCGCGAAATGGATATTCTTGCATTGGTCGAAAGCATCGGCGAAGCCCCGGCTGCGGCCCTTCTGGGGCTGCTGACCGGCGTGATCTTCGGCGTGGCCGCGCAGCGGTCGCGCTTTTGCCTGCGCGCCGCAACGGTCGAATTCGCGCGCGGTCGCATGGGCGACAAGGTGGCGGTGTGGCTGCTGACCTTCTCGACCGCCTTGGTCTGGGTGCAGGGGGCGCAATATCTGGGCCTCTTTCACGCCCAGGATGCCCGCATCATGGCCATCCCCGGCAGCTGGTCGGGCGCGGTGATCGGCGGGCTGCTGTTCGGCGTCGGCATGGTGCTGGCGCGCGGCTGTTCGGGGCGGCTTCTGGTGCTGGCGGCCACGGGCAACCTGCGCTCGGTCGTTGCCGGGCTGGTCTTTGCCGTAGTCGCGCAAATGAGCCTTTCGGGCTGGCTTGCGCCCACCCGCGACTCGCTGGCCGCACTCTGGGTCACCTCGGGCGGGCAGAACATGGATCTGCTGGCATCCCTCGGGCTGCCCAACGTGGCCGGGCTGATCTTCGGGATCGTGGTCGCCGGCATCGCGCTGGCGGTCTCGGCCCATAACCGCATCGGGATCTGGCGCCTTGTCTTTGCCTCCGGCGTGGGCTTCGCCGTCGCCGTGGGATGGGTGTCCACCTATGCGCTCTCTCAGGTCGCCTTCGACCCGGTGCCGGTCGAAAGCGCCACCTTCACCGGCCCCTCGGCCAGCACGCTGATGTTCTTCCTCGACCACACGGCGATCCTCGAATTCGATATCGGTCTGGTGCCGGGGGTGTTCCTCGGCTCGTTCCTCGCCTCCTGGCTCACGCGCGAGTTCCGCTTCCAGGGCTTCGAGGATGAAGCCAACATGCGCCGCGCCCTGACCGGCGCGGCCCTGATGGGTTTCGGCGGGATGCTGGCGGGCGGCTGCGCCATCGGCAACGGCGTCACCGGCGGTTCGGTCTTCGCGGGCACCGCATGGCTTGCGCTGTTGTGCATGTGGATCGGCGCCATGATGACCGACCTCATCGTCGATCAACGCGGCGTGCGCCAACCGGCCTGAGCGACGCTACAACCAAGTTGAAAATTCGCTTTGGTCAGCCATGGACGGCTGAAGCTTATCTCGTTGGTTCTACAGCTTTCTCATGAAAAGCTCGAATGACGTCATCTATTGCATCGAGTGTCGTGCGACAGTCTAATGTGGCAATCTGCGCGGCCAGACCCCCTTCACGGTCAAACATGTAAGATCTGCTCAAAGTCCCGTGCCAGTCACCTTTATAATATCTTTCAAGATACAATTCGTGTGCCTGAGCGCCAACTCGTATTCTTTCCGGATCAAAGGAGACATGCGTGTATGACGAAGTGAAATTGATCTCTTTACTGGTAATCGACGGGCTCAAACGATCTGGGAATTCGTACAAATATCCTGCATACATCAAGTGCTCGCCATAGGCTCCTTCAAGGTTGACAGAAAAGCCCAGTCTTGTTTCCCTGTATTTTAATTGAATCGTGCTATCGGGCAAGACACCATCAGAAAACACCTGCCCTTCGACTGGCTTTCCTTCATTGGATATGACAGTTGCCTCGCTAGTGATCTTGCAAGCCATGCCGCCCTTTATCTCGTCTTTAGGCTCTGCCGCCAGCGGGGCAACAACAAGGCAAATTGCTACTACACTAATGAGGGCTTTTACCATTTATCATCGTCCCTAGATTACATGGCAGAAGCGCAGAATAACATATGGCGGATGAATTTTGAAACCTGTCAGGAAACGAATGGTCTCTAACCGGCTTTCCACTATCGACGTAGACTCAGCTTCAAACTGATGTAAACCCTCCTCACTGGCTTTCTATCGTGTCTGCTTGAGCGGCCCTCACCTCAGGCGCGGCGGCCTGTCCGGATCCGTCCCGGGCGCGGCGCCGGGGGTCTGCGCGGCCTCCTCCTGCGCCTTTGGCAGATCGAAGCGCAATCCCACCCGTGCCAGCCGTGCCGCCACCGGGTCGGACCCGCGAAAGAACGCCACATCCAGCGCCGCCGCCTCCAGCCCCGAAAAGCTCAGCACATCCGCCACCGCCCGCGCCAGCGCGCCCTCGGCCCCCGGCACCGCATCGACAATGCCCAGCATATGCCCCTGTGCGCCACCCTCATAGGTGACGCCCACAAGGTAAGCCAGCTCCGCCAACCCGGCCGCCGACGCCAGACGCGCATCAAGCGCCCCAAGCAGGCTTTCGGGCAGACCGGCGGGCGCATGAAAGGATTGCGCGCGCGCCTCGGTCTCGTCGGGCACCTGCGAGAGCGTGCCATCCAGCCACGCCACCGCCTCCGGCGGCAGCAGGATGGCCGAGGGCGCGACCTCCAGGTTCACCCCCATGCCCAGCCCCTCGGGCGCCAGCATCCCGGCGATCACGCGCCCCGACAGCGCCGCATAGGGTGCCGGGCCTTCGGCGAAACGCGCCAGCCGCTCCTCGCGGTCGAAAGCCAGCACATAGCCCTGCCCCTCGATCGTGAAGACCCTTGGCGAGATCGTTCCCTCTTCGTCCCCGGCCTCATTTTCCAGCAACAGGAACAATTCGCCCGCCGCCAGCCTTTCGTAGAATGCCAGCCTTGCCTGCCCGTCCTCGGGCGCGGCCTCCATCGCCTGATGCGCCGCATCCAGCAGCGTTTCCTCAGCCATCCAGAACCTCTCTCACGCGGGCGCGCAGCACCGGCAGCAGCTCGGCCTCGAACCACGGGTTGCGCCTCAGCCATGCCGTATTGCGCCAGGACGGGTGCGGCAAGGGAAAGAGCCGCGGCGCATGGTCCCGCCATCTGCGCACCGTCTCGGTGACGCCCTGCCGCGTGCCCAGATGATAGCGCTGCGCATGCCCCCCCACGATCACCCGCAGCCGCACCTGCTCAAGCCGCCCCATCACCCGGTCATGCCAGGTCTGTCCGCATATGACCGGCGGCGGCAGGTCGCTGCCCCTGGCATCATAACCTGGAAAGCAGAACGCCATCGGCACGATCGCCACCTGTTCCTTGTCGTAAAATCCGGCCTCGCTCAGCCCCAGCCAGTCGCGCAGACGCGCCCCCGAGGGGTCGTCAAACGGCTTGCCCGAACGATGCACCCGCGCCCCCGGCGCCTGCCCCGCAATCAGGATCCGGGCCGAGGGGCGAAACCATACCACCGGACGCGGCGCATGGGCGGTCTCGGTCCGCTCGAATCGCGCCGCGCATAACCGGCAGGCTTCGATCTCGTCCGTCAGCTCCGGCATCGCTCAGGCGATCCGCACACCGGCATCCTTCATCGCGTCCACCGCCGCCTCGAGCGAGCCATCAAGATCGATCGCCCGGCACAGCCCCTCGCGCACGACCACGTCATACCCCAGCCGCGCACCGTCCATCGCCGAATAGGCAACGCAGAAATCCGTTGCCAGCCCGGCCATCGTCACCTGGCTGATGCCGCGCTCCTGAAGATAGCCGTGCAGGCCGGTCGGGGTCTCCCGGTCATTCTCGAAAAACGCAGAATAGCTGTCGATCTGCGCGCGAAACCCCTTGCGCAGGATCATGTCGGCGCGCGTGGTGTCCAGATCGGGGTGAAACGCCGCGCCCGCGCTGCCCTGCACGCAATGGTCCGGCCACAGCACCTGCGCGCCATAAGGCATCTCGATCATCTCGAACGACTCCATCCCCTCATGGCCCGAAGCGAATGATGAATGTCCCGCCGGGTGCCAGTCCTGGGTCAGGATCACCGAGGCGAAATCATCCATCAACCTGTTGATTGCAGGCACGATACTGTCGCCCTCGGGTACCGCCAATGCGCCGCCGGGGCAGAAATCGTTCTGCATGTCGATCACGATCAGGGCTTGGGTCATGGGACATCTCCTTTCCCTCAAGGGGTAGGCAGCGCCGCGCCCGCCGTCAATGGCGCCGCTTAACGCACTTGCCCAAATGCGCCGTGCCGCTTACATCGCGGCGCATGTATACCATCGCCGCGCTTTACCACTTCACCCGCTTCGCCGACCCCGCGGCCATCCGCGGCCCGCTTCTCGATCTCTGCGACGCGCAGGGGATATCGGGCTCGCTTCTGCTGGCGCATGAGGGGATCAATGGCACCATCGCCGGGCCGCGCGCCGGAATCGATGCGGTGCTTGACCATATCCGCGCCCTGCCCGGTTGCGCCGATCTGGAGTGGAAGGAAAGCACCAGCACCGATCAGCCCTTCCGCCGCCTCAAGGTGCGGCTGAAGAAAGAGATCGTCACGATGGGCCAGCCCGACGTGGACCCGCGCGCGCGCGTCGGCCATTATGTCGAGCCCGCCGAATGGAACGACCTCATCCGCGCGCCCGACGTGGCGGTGATCGACACGCGCAACGATTACGAGGTGGCCATCGGCACATTCGAGGGCGCGATCGACCCCGGCACCGAAACCTTCCGCGATTTTCCCGCCTGGTGGGAGGCCAACAAGCACCGCTTTCACAACAAGCGCATCGCGATGTTCTGCACCGGCGGCATCCGCTGCGAGAAATCCACCAACTTCCTGCTGGGTCAGGGAGTGGAGGATGTCTATCACCTCAAGGGCGGCATCCTGAAATATCTCGAGGAAACGCCCGCCGCCGACAGCACATGGCAGGGCGAATGCTTCGTCTTTGACGGGCGCGTCTCGGTCGGACACGGGCTGGCCGAAGGGCCGCATGAACTCTGCTTTGCCTGCCGCCGCCCGATCCTGCCTGCCGACAGATCGCGCCCCGAATATGAACACGGGGTCTCATGCCATCTTTGCGTCGATGAAACCGATGACGCGGCCAAGGCGCGCTTTCGCGAGCGCCAGAAACAGATCGCCCTGGCCGAGGCGCGCGGCGAACGCCATATCAGGATCGTTCACGAAGGCTGACGCCCAGCCGCCTCAGGCCGCGACCGCCACCTCCCGGCGCGGCCGGGTGCGCAGCAGGATCATCACCATGATCGCGATATTGAGGAAATTCCACGCGATCCCGTTCACGAAGGCCATCGTGTAGCTGCCGGTCACGTCATAGATCCAGCCCGACATCCAGCCCCCCATCGCCATGCCCAGGATCGTCGCCATCAGCACGAATCCGACGCGCCGGCCGGCCTCCTGGCTGGGCATGTATTCGCGCACCACCAGCGCATAGCTCGGCACGATCCCGCCCTGTGCCAGCCCGAACACAAGGCTGACCATGTAAAGCGACACGAGCCCCCCCGAGGGCAGGTAAAGAAACAGCGCCAGGCATTGCAGCCCCGACCCGATCAGCAGCGTCCTCACACCGCCCAGCCGGTCGGCGATCAGCCCCGACACAAGACGCGAGACGACACCCCCCAGCAGCATCAGCGACAACATCTGCCCGCCCACCGCAGGGCCATATCCCAGATCGACGCAGAAACTGACGATATGGACCTGCGGCATCGACATCGCCACGCAGCAGCCCACACCCGCCAGCCCCAGCATCAGCATCAGCGTCCGCGGCGGGAACCCGGCCGCCTTGGCGCGCAGCGACGCCGCCGCGTCGGCGCGCTCGCGCGCCGCCAGCGGAAGGCGGCGGCGCAGCAACAGCACCAGCGGCAGCATCGTCGTCACCGTGACCGCCGCCAGCACCATGTAGACCGCGCGCCAGCCCTGTTCCGCCAGTACCCCCGCCAGGATCACCGGCCAGATCGCGCCCGACAGGTAATTGCCGCTGGCCGCTATGGCCACGGCGATCCCGCGCCGCCTGAGGAACCACAGCGAGATATCGGCGATCAGCGGGCCGAAACAGGCTGCCGTGCCGAACCCGATGACGAATTGCTGCACCGACAGCACCGGCACCGAAGGGCTCAGCGCCGCCAGCCCGGTCGAGACCCCGATCAGCACCGCCGCCGCGCCCAGCGCCACCGCCACGCCGAACCGGTCCACCACGCGCCCGATCAACAGGTTGCCCAGCGCGAAGCCCACCATGGTCAGCGTGTAAGGCAGCGAAGCGTCGGCCCGGTCGATCCCGAACTCTGCCTGCACGGCGGGCATGATCACGATGATCGCCCACATCCCGACATTGCCGATCGTGGCGATCAGCAGCGAGATGGCCAACCGTGCCCAGGCATGGCGGCTGTCAAGAATATCGGCATCACTCATCGGCGCGACGTTAGTGTCGCGCGGGCGCGGATACCAGCAGGTTTCGCAGCTTGGGCTTGGCCTTGGCCCATGCCCGCGCTATGACCTCGGGCAAGCAAACCGGAGCCGGCCTTCATGACGTCCCCGCCCCGCCCCACCGACATCGCCCGCGATGTTCTGGATATCGAGCGCGCCGCGCTCGCCACCCTGCGCGACGCGCTGCCCCCCGCCTTCGATCCGGTGGTCGGTCTTCTGCTGGCGGTGCCGGGGCGGGTGATCGTGTCGGGCATGGGCAAATCGGGCCATGTGGCCGCCAAGATCGCCTCGACCATGGCCAGCACCGGCACCCCCGCGCAATATGTCCACCCCGGCGAGGCCAGCCATGGCGACCTTGGCATGATCACCGCGCAGGATGCGGTGATCCTGATCTCGAATTCCGGCGAGACCCGTGAACTTGCCGATATCATCGCCCATACACGGCGCTTCTCGATCCCGCTGATCGGCATCACCAAGAAATCCGGCAGCACGCTGGCGGTGCAGTCCGATCACCTGCTGCAACTGCCCGACGCCCCCGAGGCCTGCGCGATCGGCATGGCGCCGACCACATCGACCACCTGCACCATGGCGCTCGGCGATGCGCTGGCCGTGGCGCTGATGCGCCTGCGCGGGTTCGAGCGCGAAAACTTCCTCGCCTTCCATCCCGGCGGCACGCTCGGCGCGCAGCTGCTCAAGGTCTCCTCGGTCATGCATACAGGCGACGCGCTGCCCGTGGTCGCCGAAGATACGCCGATGGGCGACACGCTGCTGGAAATGACCGCCAAGGGCTTCGGCGTGGCCGCCGTGGTCCGCGACGGTCGCCTCGCCGGGGTCATCACCGACGGCGACCTGCGGCGCAATCTCGACAACCTGATGCAGCGCAAGGCCGGCGAGGTCGCCACAAGCGGCCCGCGCACCATCGCCCCCGAGGCCCTGCTCTCCGAGGCGCTCGGCGTGATGAACGCCAACAAGATCAGCGCCCTCTTCGCCGTCGACGACACCGGCACGCTGCGCGGCCTCGTTCACATCCACGACGCCCTGCGCGCCGGGGTGGCCTGAACCCGCCGCTCAACCCGGACGCGACATGTTCCATTCGATCCGGGCGATCCCCGCAAGGCGCGCGAACCGCACCAGTTCCGCATCGAGCCGCGCCACACGCCCCTGGCCCCAGCGCACGCCCGGCTCTCCCCAGAACCCGCTCACACGCATGACGCCCTCGCGCCGGTCGGCCTTGAGCTCGATGCGCCCGACGAAACGCACACCCTCCAGCAGCGGATAGACGTAATAGCCCCAACGCCGCTTCGCGGGGGGCACGAACATCTCGTTGCGGTATTCGAACCCGAACAGCCGTTGCAGCCGCGCGCGATCGCGGATCGCCGGATCGAACGGATTGAGCAGCCGCATCCTTGACCCGGCCCCGCCCGCAGCCCCGGCGCGTTCCAGCCGCGCCGCGATATCGGGCGCGCCCCAGCCGTCCTGCCAGCGCCCGTCCGCGCCCTCGATCCTCAGCGGCACAGGGCGCGCGCGCGCCAGCCAGTCGCGCGTCTCCGCCGCACTCACCGCATCCCAGAACCGCTGCACCTCGCCACCCGTCGCAAGGCTCAGCCGGTCCAGCGCCCCCTTGCACAGCGCGTCGATCGCCTCTTGGTCGGGCGGCGCCTCGATGCGCGGAAACACCCGCTCCCCCAGATCGTAGAACTTCACGAAATTCTCGCGGTGACTGGTCGCCAGATCGCCCGCATACCACATCTGATCCAGCGCCTTCTTGTGCGCCGGGCGCGCCCACATCTGCCGCCCCGGCGCGGCGCTGTCGAAGGCATGGGTCGAAAGCGGCCCCTCGCGCGCGATCCGCGCATGGATGGCGCGGATCTCCGCCTGCCCCAACCCCGAGCGATACCATTCCGCGCGCGCCACCTTCTCGCCAAGGCGGCGGAACTGGCGCTGCCAGAGCGGCAGCACCTCCATCGGCAAAAGCGAGGCATCATGGGTGAAATGCTCGAACAGGTCGCGCTGGCGCAACAAGGGCCATAGCATCCCCTCCCGGTAGGACTGGTTGCGCGACCACAGGATATGATGATGCGCGCGCGTCACGTTGCGGATCGTGTCGATCTGCACGAAACCCAGCGCGCGGATGATCGCCATCACATCGGGCTTGCCGCCCGGTGCACCCGTCAGCCCGTTGCTCCAGAGCCATAACCGGCGCGCATCGCGGTTAGGGATCGCCAGCGCGCTCATGCGGACACCGGCAAGCGTGGCGTCGCCGCGATCAGGCGGCGCGTATAGGGATGGCCGGGCGCGGCAAACACCTGCGCCGTCGCGCCCTCTTCCACGATGCGCCCGCCCTGCATCACCAGCACCCGGTCGGTGACATTGCGCACCACGCTCAGATCATGGCTGATGAACAGATAGGTCAGCCCCAGCCGCGTGCTCAGATCGGCCAGCAGGTCCAGCATCTGCGCACGGATCGACACATCCAGCGCGCTCACCGCCTCGTCCAGCACGATCAGGTCGGGGCGGATGATCAGCGCGCGCGCCAGCGCGATGCGCTGCCTCTGGCCGCCGCTGAACTCGTGGATATAGCGCGCGCCGTCCTCCGGCCTCAGCCCGACACTGCTCAGCGCCTCGGCCACAGCCGCCTTGCGCGCAGCGCCCTGCGGCGGATCATCCAGCAAATAAAGCGGCTCGGCCACCAGCCGCGCGACGCTCCAGCGCGGGTTGAAACTGCCATAGGGGTCCTGAAACACCACCTGCATGCGCCGCCGCACCGCCCGGTTCACCCGATGCCCGTCAAAAACCGGCTGCCCGTCCAGCTCGATGCGCCCGCCCTCAACCGGCTCAAGGCCCAGGATCGCGCGCGCCAGCGTCGACTTTCCGCAACCCGATTCACCGACCAGCCCCAGGTTTTCGCCCCGCCTGATGTCGAAACTCACGCCATCGACGGCCCGCGTCGGCGCCGCGCGCCCGCGCCAGCCCTGACGCCGCCCCGGATAATCGCGCACCACGTCCGAGACGCGCAACAGCGGCGCCTGCCCGTCATGGGCGGGGCGCGCGGGCACATGGTCGGATGCCTCCAGAAGCGCGCGCGAATAGGGATGCGCCAGCGCGCCGAAACGCCCCTGTTCGATGACGCGGCCCTGCCGCATGATGACGATCCGCTCGGCCATGCCCGCCACCACACCCAGATCGTGGCTGATCAGCATCAGCCCCATGCCGTCCTCCTGCACCAGCCGCTTCAGCAGCTTCAGAACCTCGGCCTGCGTGGTCACGTCCAGCGCCGTGGTAGGTTCGTCCGCGATCAACAGGCGCGGGCGCAGCGCGATGGCCATGGCGATGCCGACGCGCTGTCGCTGCCCGCCGCTCAGTTCATGGGGATAGCGCGACAGCGCCACCCGATGGGGGGGCAACTCGACCCGCTCAAGGGCCTCACCGGCGCGCGCCATCGCCTCGCGCCGCCCCACCTTCTCGTGGATCAGGATGGTCTCGGCCACCTGCGCGCCGATGGTCTGCAACGGGTTGAGCGCGCTCATCGGCTCCTGAAAGACCATGCCCACCGCCTGCCCGCGCAGCCCGCAAAGCGCGCGTTCGCGCAGGGTCAGCACATCCTGCCCCGCCAGCATCACACGCCCCTCGCAGCGCGCGCCCCGCGGCAAAAGCTGCATCACCGACAGCGCCGTCATCGACTTGCCCGAGCCGCTCTCGCCGATCACCCCGACGATCTCGCCGGGATCGACGCGCAGCGACACATCGCGCAGCACCCTCTGCCCGTGGATGGACAGGCCCAGCGCCTCGATCCGCAACAGGCTCATCGCGCCTCCCTCCTCAGGCGCGGGTCCAGCCAGTCGCGCAGCCCGTCGCCCGTCAGGTTAAGCCCCAGCACCGCCAGCAGGATGGCAAGCCCCGGAAACAGCGCCATATGTGGCGCCATCGAGATCATCGTCTGGCTGTCCGCCAGCATCCGCCCCCAGCTGGGGACCGGTGGCTGCGCGCCCAGCCCCACATAGCTCAGCCCCGCCTCGGCCAGAATGCCAAGGCTGAACTGGATCGTGCCCTGCACGATCAGCAGGTTGGCCAGGTTGGGCAGGATATGTTCGGCGCTGATGCGCAGCCGCCCCTTGCCCGCCACCCGCGCCGCCAGCACGAATTCGCGTGTCCACAGGCTCAGCGCCGCACCGCGCGCCAGCCGGGCGAAGACGGGGATGTTGAAAATCCCGATGGCGATGATCGCATTCACGGCGCCAGCGCCGAAAACGGCCGTGATCATCACGGCGATCAACAGGCTGGGAAAGGCGAAAATCAGGTCATTGCCGCGCATGATGATCTCGTCCAGCCAGCCGCCCCGCCGCGCCGCCGCCAAGAGGCCCAGCGGCACGCCCAGCCCCATGCCGATGCCCACCGCCACCAGCGCCACCGCGATCGAGGTGCGCGCCCCGACCATGATCATGCTCAGGATGTCGCGCCCGAAATGATCCGTGCCCAGCAGATGCGCCGCGCCGGGCGGCTGCATCCGTTCGGCGATGTGCATCGCCTCGATGTCATGGGGCACCCAAACCAGCGACAAGACCGCCGCGCCACTGAACAGCAGCGTCAGCACCGCGCCCGCGATCAGCCCCATGCGGCTCATCGCTCCCCCCTCAGCCGCGGATCGACCCAAGCATAGGCCAGATCGACCGCGAAATTCACCACGATCACAGCAAAGACCAGCAGCATGACCACCGATTCCACCACAATCAGGTCGCGCGCACTGATCGCCTGGAACACCAGCCGCCCCAGCCCGGGCAGGAAAAAGACGTTCTCGATGATGATCGCCCCCGCCAGCAGGAACGAGAACTGCAAACCGATGATCGTCAGCACCGGGATCATCGCATTGCGCAGCGCATGCCGGCGCAGCGCCTGACCGCGCGTCAGCCCCTTGGCGCGCGCGGTGCGGATGTAATCCTCGCCCAGCGTGTCCAGCAACGCCGAGCGCATGACCCGCGTCAGGATCGACGCCTGCGGCAGCGCCAGCGCCACCGCGGGCAGGGTCAGGCTCTTCATCGCGGCCAGGAAGCCGGAGTCCCAGCCCGCGAACCCCCCGGCGCTGAACCAGCGCAGGTTGATGGCGAAGACCAGAACCATCAGCATGGCGAACCAGAAATTCGGAATCGCCACGCCCAGCTGCGTGACCCCCATCACCCCCACATCCACCGCCGATCCGCGCCTCTGTGCGGCCCATATCCCGGCGGGGAATGCGATCAGCGTGCTCAGCGCAAGCGCGTATAGCGCCAGTGGAAGGCTCACCTTCAGCCGCTCGGCGATCATCCCGGCCACCGGCGTGCGATAGGTATAGGAAATGCCGAAATCGCCTTGCAGCATCCCCCCGATCCAATCGAGATAGCGCAGCGGCGCGGCCCGGTTCAGGCCCAGTTCCGCGCGCAGCGCCGCCACCGTATCGGGTTCGGCATTGATGCCCAGCATATAGGCCGCCGGATCGCCCGGCACGATCTCGAGCGCGAGGAAAATCACGAGGCTCGCCACCAGCAGCGAAACGAACAGGGACATCGCGCGCCGCGCGCCATAACGCAGCATCACAGGCCCCGCCGCGCCATCGCGCCCGAAAGCCAGCCGCCCCGGTTCTGTGCCTTGCCCGTCATGCGCTCTCGCCTGGTGCCGTCCGGTTTCGTCCGCGCGCTTGCGCTCACTCCTCCCAATAGACGCCGGTCAGATCGGTCGCCTGTGTCGGCGCATCCACCCACAGCCCGCGCAGGCGGGCATCCGCCACGGTCGGCACCGCCAGCTGAAAGAGGAAGCCGTTGACGTGATCCTCCGCGATCCGCGTCTGCATCGCGACCAAGATCTCCGAGCGCTTCTCGGGATCGGTCTCGGTGCTCAGCGCCGCGTTCAGCGCCTGGAATTCCGCGCTGTCATACTGGAAATAATAATCCGGGCGCGCATAGATGCCAATATCCATCGGCTCGGTGTGGCTCACGATGGTCAGGCCGAAATCCTTGCCGCGAAACACCTCTTCCAGCCATTGCGCCCATTCCAGGTTGGTGATCTCGGTCTCGATGCCGACATTGCGCAGCTGCGCCGCGACGATCTCGCCCCCGCGCCGCGCATAGGAGGGCGGCGGCAGCTTGAGCGTGGTCGTGAAACCATCCCCCAGCCCCGCCTCGGCCAGCAACTGGCGTGACAATTCGGGATCGTAATCCGAAAGAAAGGTCAGATCGACGTAATCGGGGTGATGAGGCGCGAAATGCGTCCCGATCGGCGTGCCAAGACCGAACATCGCCCCCTCCATGATCGCCTTGCGGTCGATCGCATGGGCCACGGCGCGGCGCACCAGCGGGTTGTCCAGCGGCGGCGCGGCGTTGTTCATCGCCAGGACCGTCTCGCCCTCGGTCGAACCCACCAGTACCTGAAACCGCGCATCCGCCTCGAATTGCGGCAGGTTCTCGGGGGCGGGATAGAACGGAAAGGCGTGCACATCCTCGGCCATCACCGCCGCGAAGGCCGCCGTGGGATCGCTGATGAACTTGAACGTCGCTCTATCCAGCCTTGCCGCCTCGCCCCAGTAACCGGGATTGCGCTCAAGGGTGATCCGGTCGCCCTGCACCCAGTCCTTGAAGCGGAACGCGCCGGTGCCCACCGGCCTTTGCTTGATGCTCTCGATGCTCTCGGGGGCGACGATCACCGCATCGCCCCAGGCCATGTTGAACAGGAACCCGCCATCGGGCTGCGCCAGCGTCACGCGAACCTTCAGATCGTCCAGCGCCTCGACGCTTTCGATCCCGGCGAACAGCGCCTTTTGCGCGTTCTGGCTGTCCTCGGCGCGGGCGCGGTCAAGCGTGAACACCACGTCCCCGGCATCAAGCGCGCTGCCATCGTGAAACTGCACGCCCTCGCGCAGGTGAAACGTATAGACGCGCCCGTCATCGGATATGTCCCAGCTTTCCGCCAGCCCCGGATTGACCGAACCGTCCGGCCCGAACCGCGTCAGCCCCTCGAAGACATTGGCATAAAGCACCTGGTCGATCGCCCCGGCGGCAGCGCTGGTCGGGTCCAGATGCGGCGGCTCCAGTTGCAGCCCGACCACAAGGTCGCTCTTCGCCTCGGCCCCCCAGGCCGCAAGCGTCATCGCCCCCGCAAGCGCAGTCATCGCCAGCACCTTCATGGAATGTCTCCTTCCCCTTGGCGAAACCATGCGCGGCCCCGCCCACTCGCAGTGAACCCGTATTTGCCCGCGCAATCAAGCACCCTGCCGCCAGATCGCAGTGGCGTTTTCACCGCCGAGTTGATATTTGACGCCGCAACGCAGCAAGTTCCGGTGACCATTCATGAGCGCGACAGCCCGCAAGACCGCCCCCCTGCCCGACGATATCCGCGCCATGAAAGGCGCAACCCCGATCGTCAGCCTGACCGCCTATACCACCCCGATGGCGCGAATGATGGACGGGGTCTGCGACTTCGCGCTGGTGGGCGATTCCGTGGGCATGGTGCTGCATGGGCTCGACTCCACCCTCGGCGTCACGATGGACATGATGATCCTGCACGGTCAGGCGGTGGCGCGCGGCCTGACGAAAACCATGCTGGTGATCGACATGCCCTTCGGCAGCTACGAGGAAAGCCCCGCGCAGGCCTTCGCCAATGCCGCGCGCCTCATGCGTGAAACCGGCGCCGCGGCGGTCAAGCTCGAAGGCGGTCGGCACATGGCCGAAACCATCGCCTTTCTCGTGGCGCGCGGCGTGCCGGTGATGGCCCATATCGGCCTCACCCCTCAATCCATCAACACGCTGGGCGGCTACAAGGTGCAGGGCCGCGCCGAACAGGGCGATGCGCTCATGGCCGATGCCAGGGCCGTGGCCGATGCCGGCGCCTTTTCCGTGGTGCTCGAAAAACTGCCCGCCAGCCTTGCGGACCGCATCACCGCCGCCATCGCCATCCCCACAATCGGCATCGGCGCGTCGGTCGATTGCGACGGGCAGATCCTGGTGGTCGATGACATGCTGGGCCTGTTCACCGCCTTCAAGCCGAAATTCGTCAAACGCTACGCCATCCTGGGCGAGGACGGCGAAGCCGCGATCCGCGCCTATGCCGATGAAGTCCGCGCCCGCCGCTTTCCCGCGCCCGAACATATCTTCGCCGACAAGGCACCTGGCCAATGACCGCGGCCCCCGCCCCCATCATCCGCACCCTGCCCGAACTGCGCGCCGCCACGGCGCCCTGGCAGCGCGCGGGCGAAACCATCGGCGTCGTGCCCACGATGGGCGCGCTGCATGATGGCCACCTCTCGCTGGTCGAGGCCGCCCGGCGCGCCTGCGACCGCGTGATCGTCACGATCTTCGTCAATCCCAAGCAGTTCAACAATCCCGACGACCTCAGGAACTATCCGCGCACCGAAGACGAAGACGCCCGCAAACTGGCGCGGTTTTCGGTCGATGCGCTCTATGTGCCCGACGCCGATCAGATCTATCCCGAACGCTTCGCCACCACCGTATCCGTCGCCGGGCTGACCGACGTGATGGAAGGCGCCCACCGCCCCGGCCATTTCGACGGGGTGGCGACGGTCGTGACCAAGCTGTTCCTGCAAAGCGCCGCCACGGACGCGTTCTTTGGCGAAAAGGATTTTCAGCAATTGCAGGTGGTGCGCCGGATGGCGGCGGATCTTGATATTCCGATCACCGTGCATGGTTGCCCCACCATCCGCGAGATCGACGGCCTCGCCATGGCCTCGCGCAACCTGCTGCTGTCAGATCGCGCCCGCACCCTCGCACCGCGCCTGCACGAGGAAATGGAAACCCTGGCGCAGGGCGTCGCTGCGGGCGGGGATTTTGCCGCGCTGCAACGCGCCGCCATCGAACGGCTGGAAAAAACCGGCTTCACCGGGGTGGATTACCTCGAAATCCGCGCCAATGACGACCTTTCGCTGCTGGACCGCCCCGACCGCCCCGCGCGGCTCTTCGCGGCCGCGTGGCTGGCCGGGGTGCGCCTGATCGACAATATCGCCGTCTGAGCGCTTGCCGCTCTGGCGCGCCTCAGGCCCATTCTAGGAACCGCAACACTTCCGATCCCACCTGCCGCGGGTGGGTCAGCGGCGCCATATGCCCCGCGCCGCCGATCATCGTGCGCTCCGCGCGCGGCAGCCGCGCCGCCAGTGCCTCGTGGATCGCCGCCACGATGGGGGGCGACTCACTGCCCTCGACCAGCAGGACCGGCACGCCGACCCCCTCAAGGACAGACCCGGCCAGCAACCCCGCCTCGTCCTCGTAAAGCGTCGGCTCCGCCGCCTTGATCAGCGGCATCCGCTGCGCCATCGCCTCGCGCTGCGCGGGCGGGATCGCATCCCAGGGCATGCCCGCGCCCCAGATCGTTGCAAAGGCCTGCGCCGCGCCCATCAGATCGCCCGCCGCCATCGCACCGGCATAGTCCATCATCATGCTGTCGAATGTCGCACGCGCCCCCGGCGTGTCGGCGAAACCGGCGGCAAAGAAGACCGGCTCGATCAGGATCAGGCTGCGCACCAGATCCGGGTGCTCCACCGCCAGCCGCAACGCCACCGTCGCGCCAAAGGAATGCCCCAGCAGATCGGCGGGGGCCTCAGCGTCAAGGAAATCCGCCGCCATGGCGACGCTCAGCGCCTGGATGTCGCCCCGCCCGTGCCACGCCCCGCTGCGTCCATGCCCCGGCAGGTCGAATGCGGTCACCGTCATCTCAGTGGCAACCCGCCTGGCCAGCCCGGCCCAGCTTCCGCTATGCGACAGCGAACAATGCAACGCCAGCGCCGCGCGCGGCCCGTGCCCGAAACTGGTCCAATAGGTCGGGAAACCCGCGCGTTCACCACTTGGCATGAGTCAGCGCCCACCGCGCCCGGCCACCGGGATGATGCCCGCGAACCACTCGTTCTGTGCCATTTTGGCCTGTTCCCCCTTGGCATAGCTTTGCCCGACGCTAAGCCCATGCTAAGCGAAGTTCAACTTAACGAATCTGTAACACACCGCCACCTCGGGAACATTTCAACATGCCGACCACCCCTGAACCCAAACTGATCACCGGCAATGCCAACAAGCCGCTTTCGCAGGCGATCGCCCGTCGCATGTCGATGCATCGCGGCGTCAATGTCGGGCTGGTCGATGCCCGCGTCGAACGCTTCAACGATCAGGAGGTCTTCGTCGAGGTCTATGAAAACGTCCGCGGCGAGGACATGTTCATCATCCAGTCCACCTCGAACCCGGCCAATGACAACCTGATGGAACTGCTCATCATGTCCGACGCGCTGCGCCGCTCCTCGGCCAAGCGCATCACCGCCGTGATCCCCTATTTCGGCTATGCCCGCCAGGACCGCCGCTCCAAGGCGCGCACCCCGATCTCGGCCAAGCTCGTCGCCAACATGCTGGTCGGCGCAGGGATCGAACGGATCCTCACGATGGACCTGCACGCCACCCAGATCCAGGGCTTCTTCGACATTCCCGTCGACAACCTCTATGCCGCGCCGGTCTTCGCGCTCGACATCAAGTCGCAGTTCAAGGACGTGCTGGACGACGTGATGATCGTCTCGCCCGATGTCGGCGGCGTGGCGCGCGCGCGCGAACTCGCCAAGCGGATCGAAGCCCCCCTCTCGATCGTCGACAAACGCCGCGAAAAGGCCGGCGAAATCGCGGAAATGACCGTGATCGGCGATGTGACGGGCAAGAAATGCGTGATCGTCGACGACATCTGCGACACCGCCGGAACGCTCTGCAAGGCCGCCCAGGTGCTTCTGGATAACGGCGCCTCCGAAGTCCACGCCTATATCACCCACGGCGTGCTTTCCGGCCCCGCTGTCGAGCGGATCACCAAATCGGTGATGAAATCGCTGGTCATCACCGACACGATCCAGCCCACGGCCGACATCAAGGCCGCGCCCAATATCCGCATCATCCCGACCGCTCAGATATTCGCCCAGGCGATCCTGAACATCTGGAACGGCACCTCGGTCTCGTCGCTGTTCGAGACCGAAACCCTCGAACCCATCTATGAGGGCCAGTTCGGCACCTGACGCCGCGCGCGCCGCAAGCGTTCAGTAAAGCTGCCAGTCATCCTCATGCCTGGCCTCGCCGATGGCCATCCAGCGGATTCGCGCCCGCGCCACGCGGGTATCGCCCCAGGTGCGGAACACCACCTCGAACCCGGCCTCTGTGATGTTTTCGGCCGCCACATCGGCACGCGCATTGGTGGCACTGTCCATGTCCCACATCGACAGCGACACATGCACCATGGGCGCGCTCCGGAACGGCTCCTTGAAGCTGAGCGCCTTGCGCCGCGCGCGTGCACCTTCACCAGTCCACATCTCGCCGCCATCCTCGTAATCCGAGAACAGCACGTCATCGCCCTGCGCGATTCCTATGAATTGACTGGTCAGATACTTCATGGCGTGATCCCGGCGTTCCGGCCAACCCTGATAGGGCTTTTGGACGGAATTGAGAAGGAGAAAAGGTAAATCGGTGAACATCTCCGCCCGCATCCGTCGCACCCGTCACCGAAATCGCCCTTGCATTCGCCCCGCCGCGCAGCCCAAGGTCGGCGCGCCTGACAGGGATAGGACAGTCACATGCCGGATACCGAAACGCAACGCACATTGCTTCTGACCGGGGCCAGCCGCGGCATCGGCCACGCCACGGTGCGTACCTTCGCCGCCCGCGGCTGGCGCGTGATCAGCTGCTCCCGCCAGCCCTTTTCCAGCGAATGCCCCTGGCCCAACGGCGAGCGCGACCATATCCAGGTCGATCTCTCGGATCCCCGCCAGACCATCGCCGCCGTCGAGGAAATCCGCTCTCGTCTCCCCGAAGGCCGGCTGGACGCTCTGGTCAACAATGCCGGGATCTCGCCCAAGGGCGATGCGGGCGCGCGGCTCAACACCATCGACACCGGGCTCGATGTCTGGGGTCAGGTGTTCCACGTCAATTTCTTCGCCCCCGTGGTGCTGGCGCGCGGGCTCATCGATGAACTCTCGGCCGCAAGGGGCGCGGTGGTCAACGTCACGTCCATCGCCGGGGCGCGGGTGCATCCCTTCGCCGGGGCGGCCTATGCCACCTCCAAGGCGGCTTTGGCGGCGCTCACCCGCGAAATGGCGCATGATTTCGGCCCCTCCGGAGTGCGGGTCAACGCCATCGCCCCGGGCGAGGTGGAAACCGGCATCCTCAGCGAAGGCACCGACAAGATCGTCGAAACCCTGCCGCTTCGCCGCCTCGGCCAGCCATCGGAAGTGGCCGAGGCGATCTATTTCCTCTGCACCGAGGCCAGTTCATATGTCTCGGGCACCGAAATCGAGGTAAACGGCGCGCAACACGTCTGACCCGGTCCTGCACCCGAACTGGCCCCCCTTCATCTGGCCCGAAATACCTCGGGGGGTCCGGGGGGCTGGCCCCCCGGCCTTCCCCCCGAAAAGCGACGCCGCATCAACGCCAGTGGCCCGCAACGGCAAAAGGCCCGCCAAGCGGCGGGCCTTTCACGAAATACGCAGCGGCGCGGGGACTCAGTTCGGCGAGATGCCGATATGATCGCCCATCGCCACCATGTCCGCCAACAGCTTGGCGGCGTCGTCCACCGGGCCAGGCTCGTTGGCGAAGGTCTCCTGCGCCTTGGCCAGCTTGTCGGTTGCCTCATCCACCAGTGCCTGGAAATGCTCCTTGGTGATCTCGTCGCGCGGGATCGCGCGCTCGGCCAGAACCGACACGGTCTCGCCGTCGATCTCGGCGAAACCGCCGGTCACGACATAATCCGAACTGCCCTCGGCGCCCGTCACCGTGACAAGACCGGGACGCAGCGTGGTGATCAGCGGACTGTGCTGCGCCATGACCGTCAGATCGCCCTCGGCGCCCGGAATGCGCACTTCGCTCGCTTCCATCGACACCAGCCGCCGCTCGGGCGACACCAGATCGAATTGCACTGTCTCAGCCATGCTTGGCCTCCTTGTCATGCCCGCACCCCGGATCAATGCGATCCGGGGCCGGACAGGCGTTCATCAGGCCGCGTCGGCAGCCATCTTCTCTGCTTTGGCCTTCACATCGTCGATGCCGCCGACCATGTAGAAGGCGCCTTCGGGCAGGTGGTCATACTCACCCGCGACCACGGCCTTGAACGATGCGATCGTGTCTTCCAGCGGCACCTGGATGCCGTCCGAACCGGTGAACACCTTGGCCACGTCGAAGGGCTGGCTCAGGAAGCGCTGGATCTTGCGGGCGCGCGACACGGTCAGCTTGTCCTCTTCGCTCAACTCGTCCATCCCCAGAATGGCGATGATGTCCTGCAGCGACTTGTAACGCTGCAGGATGCCCTGCACGTCGCGGGCCACCTGGTAATGCTCGTCCCCCACGATGGCCGGGTCCATCAGGCGCGAGGTCGAATCGAGCGGGTCCACGGCCGGGTAGATGCCCAGCTCCGAAATCGCGCGGTTCAGAACCGTGGTGGCGTCGAGGTGGGCAAAGGTCGTGGCCGGGGCCGGGTCGGTGAGGTCGTCCGCGGGAACGTAGACGGCCTGGATCGAGGTGATCGACCCCTGCTTGGTCGAGGTGATCCGCTCCTGCATCTGGCCCATGTCGGTGGCCAACGTTGGCTGATAGCCCACGGCCGAAGGAATACGGCCCAGCAGCGCCGACACTTCCGAACCCGCCTGCGTAAAGCGGAAGATGTTGTCCACGAAGAACAGAACGTCGGTGCCCGACTGGTCGCGGAACTGCTCGGCCAGGGTCAGGCCTGTCAGGGCGACACGGGCACGCGCGCCCGGCGGTTCGTTCATCTGGCCATAGACCAGCGCAACCTGGCTCTCTTCCAGATTATCGGGCTTGATGACGTTGGATTCGATCATCTCGTGGTAAAGGTCGTTGCCCTCGCGGGTCCGCTCACCCACACCGGCAAAGACCGAATAGCCCGAGTGCACCTTGGCGATGTTGTTGATCAGTTCCATGATCAGAACCGTCTTGCCCACGCCGGCGCCGCCGAACAGGCCGATCTTGCCGCCCTTGGCGTAGGGCGCCAGCAGGTCGATCACCTTGATCCCGGTGACCAGCACTTCGGATTCCGTCGACTGCTCGGCGAATTCCGGTGCCGGCTGGTGGATCGAGCGCATTTCCTTGGCCTTGATCGGCGCGCCCTCGTCGACGGGCTCGCCCACCACGTTCAGGATCCGCCCCAGCGTGGCGTCGCCCACCGGCACCGTGATCGGGCCACCGGTGTCTTTCACTTCCTGACCGCGCACCAGACCTTCGGTGGCGTCCATCGCGATGGTGCGCACGGTGTTCTCACCAAGGTGCTGCGCCACTTCCAGAACCAGCCGCTTGCCGTTGTTGTCGGTTTCCAGGGCGTTCAGGATCTCCGGCAGGTGATCGCCGAACTGAACGTCCACCACGGCGCCGATCACCTGGGTGATTGTGCCTTTTGCTTGTGCCATGTCTCGTGTCTCCGGTCTCGGTTAGAGCGCCTCGGCGCCCGAAATGATTTCAATAAGCTCGTTGGTGATGACGGCCTGACGCGAACGGTTGTATTCGATCGTCAGCTTGTCGATCATCTCGCCGGCGTTGCGGGTGGCGTTGTCCATCGCAGACATCCGCGCGCCCTGCTCCGAAGCGCCATTCTCCAGCAATGCGCTGAAGATCGCCGTCGCCACGCCGCGCGGCAGAAGATCGGCCAGGATGGCCTCCTCGTCCGGCTCGTAATCATAGACGACACTGGCGTCCTGCGCCTCCTGGGCGGAATCCTCGTCCACCTGGAACGGGATCACCTGCTGCATGGTCGGGATCTGGCTGACCACATTCTCGAACCGCGAGAAGAAGATCTTGGCCACATCGAACTCGCCCGCATCGAACCGCTCGAGAACCTCGGCGGCGATCGCCTGCGCATCGGCGTAGCTCAGACGCTTGACGTCGCTCAGATCGACATGGTGGACGAAATGCTTGCCCAGATCGCGCTTCAGCGCATCCCGGCCCTTCTTGCCCACGGTGATGATCTTCACGGTCTTGCCCTGGGCCAGCAGCTCGTTGGCCTCGACCCGCGCCTTCTTGGCGATATTGGCGTTGAAACCACCGCACAAGCCCCGCTCGGCGGTCATCACGACCAGCAGGTGCACGTCATCCGACCCGGTGCCGCGCAGCAGCCGGGGGGCGCTGTCGCTGTCCCCGACCGAAGCGGCCAGCTTGCCCATCACGGCGTTGAACCGCTCGGTATAGGGACGCGACTGCTCGGCCGCGTCCTGCGCCCGGCGCAATTTCGCCGCGGCCACCATCTGCATGGCCTTGGTGATCTTGCGGGTCGATTTGACCGACGCGATCCGGTTTTTCAGGTCCTTGAGATTCGGCATTGCCTTATCTCCCCCTTAAGCGAAGTCGGCGGCGAATTCGTCCAGCGCAGCCTTGATCTTGTCCTCGGCCTCACCCTTCACCTTGGGATCTTCCTCGGTGATGAAGTCCAGCAGATCCTGATGCTTGCCACGCAGGTGGTTCAGCAGGCCCTGCTCGAAACGGCCGACCTGATCGACACCGATCTTGTCCAGATATCCATGCGTGCCCGCATAGATCACACAGACGATCTCGGCATTGGTCAGCGGCGAATATTGCGGCTGCTTCATCAGCTCGGTCAGGCGCGCACCACGGTTCAGCAGCTGCTGCGTGGCGGCGTCGAGGTCCGAACCGAACTGGGCAAAGGCCGCCATCTCGCGATACTGCGCCAGTTCAAGCTTGACCGGGCCGGCGACCGATTTCATCGCATTGGTCTGCGCCGACGAACCCACGCGGCTGACCGACAGGCCGGTATTCACGGCCGGGCGGATGCCCTGGTAGAACAGTTCGGTCTCAAGGAAGATCTGACCGTCGGTGATCGAGATCACGTTGGTCGGAATGAAGGCAGACACGTCGCCGCCCTGCGTTTCGATGATCGGCAGCGCCGTCAGCGACCCCGAGCCGTTATCCTCGTTCAGCTTGGCCGAACGCTCCAGCAGGCGGGAGTGAAGGTAGAAAACGTCACCCGGATAGGCTTCGCGGCCCGGCGGGCGGCGCAGCAGCAGCGACATCTGGCGATAGGCCACGGCCTGTTTGGAAAGATCGTCGTAAACGATCAGCGCATGGCGGCCGTTGTCGCGGAAATGCTCGGCCATGGCGGTGGCGGCATAGGGCGCCAGGAACTGCATGGGCGCGGGGTCCGATGCGGTGGCGGCAACGATGATGGAATATTCGATGGCGCCGGATTCTTCCAGCTTCTTCACCAGCTGCGCCACGGTCGAACGCTTCTGACCGACGGCGACATAGACGCAGTAAAGCTTCTTGCCCTCGTCGTCGCCGGCGGCGTCGTTATAGGACTTCTGGTTCAGGATCGTGTCCAGCGCCACGGCGGTCTTGCCGGTCTGGCGGTCGCCAATGATCAGCTCGCGCTGGCCACGGCCGATCGGGATCATGGCGTCAACCGACTTCAGGCCGGTGGCCATCGGCTCGTGAACCGATTTGCGCGGAATGATGCCCGGCGCCTTCACATCGGCCAGGCCGCGATTCTTGGTCTTGATCGGGCCTTTCCCGTCCAGCGGGTTGCCCAGACCGTCCACGACGCGCCCGAGCAGTTCATCACCGATCGGAACGTCCACGATCGACTTGGTGCGCTTCACCGTGTCGCCCTCGCCGATCTCGCGGTCCGAGCCGAAGATCACGATACCGACATTGTCGGTCTCGAGGTTCAGCGCCATGCCCATGACACCACCGGGGAATTCGACCAGCTCGCCGGCCTGGACATTGTCCAGCCCGTGCACGCGCGCGATCCCGTCACCAACCGAAAGAACCCGGCCCACTTCGGCCACTTCGGCCTCCTGGCCGAAATTCTTGATCTGGTCCTTCAGGATCGCAGAAATCTCTGCAGCTTGGATACCCATTTATCCGACCTCTTTCATTGCATTCTGGAGGGAATCGAGGCGCGAACGGATCGAGGTATCGATCATCTTCGAGCCCACCTTGACGACAAGACCGCCGATGAGACTTTCATCGACGGTCGCATTGATCTTGACAGTCTTGCCGACGCGCGCCTTGAGCGTCTTCGCCAGCTTGTCGGATTGTGCCTTGGTCAGCGCCTTGGCGCTGGTCACGTCGGCGGTCACTTCGCCCTTGTGGTCGGCGATCATGGCGCGCAGCTGCTTCAACAGATGAGGCAGCACGAACAGGCGGCGGTTGGACGCCATCACGGCCAGACCGTTGGCCATGGACGGCTCAAGTTTCATCTTTTCCGCCAGCGCGGCCATGACCTTCCCCTGATCGGCGCGCGTCAGGACCGGCGACGCGATCACATCACGCAGCTCGGCGCTTTCGTCGAGGGCGGCGGACAGGTCGGCGATGTTGGATTCCAGTTTGGCCAGAGATTTGCTTTCCGTCGCAATCTCGAAAATGGCGGTGGCATAGCGCTCGGCAATGCCGGATGAGATCGAAGCTGGTTCGGACACGTCCACCCTTCCGATTTTCTGGCCCCGGTCTTGACGCAGAGGTATCATCTGCTGCCGGGGGCGTTGAAGATTTCAAAGCACCGAAATTCGGCAGGGGTGTAGCAGAGCCTTGCCCACCTAGCAAGCTGCACGCAAAGCGTTGTATACCATTGAATACTACATGTTTTCAAAGACTTGCCCCAAGTGCGACCGTTTGCGCGAATTTTCCCGAATGAAAAAGTTATGATTCTGCGTGTATTTCGCGATTCCTTGGCGCGTTTGTCGCGCGAATGCCGCTTGCGGACGTTAACGCTATCAGCGTGGCGCGGCCCTTTGCGGCTCCGCTTCCAAGGTGTATCGCTCGCACGGGCGCAACCTCTGCGCCTCTTCAACGGGCACCCTCATGACGCATCCGTATACGCTTGTTCTGACCCTTTCCGTGGCCCTGCTGATCGCATGGGGGACGCTCTCGCCGCCGGGCGCGCCCGGCGCGGCGCTGCCCCTCAGCGACAAGCAGATCCACGCGCTCGCCTTCGCGCTCCTGGTGCTGCCGCTCGGCTGGGTGCGACCACGCGCCGCGCTCTGGTTCGGGCCGCTGGCCCTGGCCTATGGCGGCGCGATCGAGCTGATCCAGCCCTTCGTAGGGCGCAGCGCCGAATGGGGCGACTTTCTGGCCGACGCCATCGGCATCGCCCTCGGCCTCCTCCCCGGCCAACTCCGCGCGCGCCTCGCGCGGTTGGGCTGATCCAAAGCGCATCACCGGGCCGCGGTGCGGCGATGACATCGTGATGGTCCGCACCTAATCCCCGCCTATCCGAAAACCGCGACAGGCCGCGCCTGCCCCGCCAGATCACCGCCCGAAAACCAGTCTGTACGAAATTTCGCCGCAGACATCCGAATCCTGTACAAAACCGCCGTACAAAACGGACGTTTCGTACATCTTCAGACCGGCTTCGCCTCGGGTTTCGGCTTCAGGACATCCAGCGGCTTGCGCACCGTTTCGCGCAGCCCCGGCCCTGAGGGCGCATGCACCCGCTTGGTCGCCTCGACGATCAGAACGCCCCCGGAGAGCACCACCGACAAGCGGCCGCCCAGCCGCTCCCACATGCCCGCCGTCTTGCGCCAGAACCGCTTTTCGGATGGCGGCTGATACAGGGTCGTGGCGTGCTTAAGCGGCATGAAACCGCGCAATTTCAATTGGTTCTCCAATTGCGACTGGCTATAGGGGCGCCCGAATCCGAACGGCGTGCGGTCCGAGCGCGACCACAGACCAGCGCGGTTGGGCACCACGAACAGCGCCGATCCTCCCGGCCCCAGCACCCGCCAGCATTCCTCCAGCAGCGCGCCCGGATTCTCGCTCGTTTCCAGCCCGTGCATCACCAGCAGCTTGTCCACATGCCCGGTTTCCAGCGGCCAGACCGTCTCCTCGCACAGCACCGAAACATTCGGCCCGCCCTGCGGCCACCCGATAACCCCTTGAGGCGCAGGCATTAATCCGATCACCCGGCGCGAGTCCTCAAGGTAGGGGCGCAGGAAGGGCACCGCGAATCCGAACCCCACCACCGTCTGCCCCTGCGCCTCGGGCCAGAACCGCCCAACCTCGATGCGCACCGCCTTCTGCGCCGCACGCCCCAACTGGCTGCGATAATAGAAGTTGCGAAGGTCCTGCACATCGAGATGCATTGCAGCCGGGCCCATGATCGGTCAGTCTCGACGCTAACATTAACCGGCAATCGGGAAAATACCATGACTCTTCAGATCGAGACCATTCCCTGCCTTTCGGACAACTACGCCTATCTGGCGCATGACCCGGATACAGGCCAGACCGCCGCGGTGGATGTCCCCGAGGCGCAACCGATCCTCGACATACTCGAGGAAAGGGACTGGACTCTCAGCCATGTACTGATCACCCATCACCACGCCGATCATGTGCAGGGCCTCGACGAACTGCTTGAAAACGCACATGCCAAGGTCATCGGCGCCGCAGCAGACGCCCATCGCCTGCCGCCGCTGGATATCGCGGTGCAGGAGGGCGACAGCATCATCATAGGCAACGCCACCGGCCATGTGATCGAAGTGCCCGGCCACACGGTCGGCCATATCGCCTTTCATTTTCCCGAAAGCGAAACGGTCTTCACCGCCGACAGCCTGATGGCGCTTGGCTGCGGGCGGGTGTTCGAGGGCACAATGGAACAGATGTGGGACAGCCTTTGTAAACTGGCCGCCCTGCCGCCCGCCACCACCGTCTGTTCCGGCCATGAATACACCCAGGCCAACGCGAAATTCGCACTGACCATTGATCCTGACAATGCCGCGCTTACATCTCGTGCAGCGGCGGTGGACGCGGCCCGCGAGAAGGGTCACCCCACCGTGCCGTCCAAATTGTCCGAGGAACTGGCAACAAACCCCTTCCTGCGCGCCACCGACCCCGCGATTCAAGCGCATCTTGGCATGACCGGGGCCGATCCGGCCAAGGTTTTCGCCGAAATCCGCAAGCGCAAGGACGCGTTCTGATCGCCCAACTGCAACATTTGCAATCCCACGGAACGAAAAGTGACCGCCCGGAGCCAGAAAAAACTTGAAGACCGGGTGATATAGACCAAACTTTAAACCTATCAGGCCACGGTCGGTGGCTCAGCCCCCGACCCAGATCAGCAAGGAGCACAACGTGCCTTCATTTTCGACCACGCTGGAACAGGCAATCCATGCGGCGCTGGCCCTGGCCAACGCCAGGCAGCACGAGTTCGCCACGCTGGAGCACCTTCTGCTGGCGCTGATCGACGAACCCGACGCCGCGCGCGTGCTCAAGGCCTGCAGCGTCGATACCGAGGATCTGCGCGGCACATTGGTGGAATTCATCGACGATGATCTGGCGAATCTCGTCACGGACATCGAAGGGTCCGAAGCCGTGCCGACCGCCGCCTTCCAGCGCGTCATCCAGCGCGCGGCGATTCATGTTCAATCCTCGGGCCGCACCGAAGTGACCGGCGCGAACGTGCTGGTCGCCATCTTCGCCGAACGGGAATCGAACGCCGCCTACTTCCTTCAGGAACAGGACATGACCCGCTATGACGCGGTGAATTTCATCGCCCATGGCGTCGCCAAGGATCCCGCTTACGGTGAATCGCGCCCCGTCACCGGCGCCACCGAATCCGACAGCGAAAACACCCGCGCCGATACTGAATCCGACGCCGTCGAAGCCGGGGAATCCGCGCTCGCGAAATACTGCGTCGACCTGAACGAGAAGGCGCGCAGCGGCGATATCGATCCACTGATCGGGCGCGACTCCGAGGTCGAGCGCTGCATTCAGGTGCTGTGCCGCCGTCGCAAGAACAACCCGCTCCTGGTAGGCGATCCCGGCGTCGGCAAGACCGCCATCGCCGAGGGCCTGGCGCACAAGGTCGTCAAGGGCCAGACGCCCGCGGTGCTGTCCAAGACCACGATCTATTCGCTCGACATGGGCGCGCTTCTGGCGGGCACCCGCTATCGGGGCGATTTCGAAGAACGGCTCAAGGCTGTGGTCAACGAACTGGAGGCCCACCCCGACGCGGTCCTGTTCATCGATGAGATCCATACCGTCATCGGCGCAGGCGCCACGTCGGGCGGGGCGATGGATGCCTCCAACCTGCTCAAGCCCGCGCTTCAGGGCGGCAAGCTGCGCTGCATGGGGTCCACCACCTACAAGGAATTCCGACAGCATTTCGAAAAGGACCGCGCGCTCAGCCGCCGCTTTCAGAAAATCGATGTGGTCGAGCCCACGACCGACGACGCGATCAAGATCCTCAAGGGCCTCAAACCCTATTTCGAGGAACATCACAGCGTCAAGTACACCAATGATGCGATCAAGACGGCGGTTGATCTGTCGGCGCGCTACATCAATGACCGCAAGCTGCCCGACAAGGCGATCGACGTGATCGACGAGGCCGGCGCGGCGCAGCATCTCGTTGCCGCCTCCAAGCGCCGTAAATCCATCGGCGCCAAGGAGATCGAAGCCGTCGTCGCCAAAATCGCCCGCATCCCGCCCAAGAACGTCTCCAAGGACGACGCCGAGGTGCTCAAGGATCTGGAAAAGACGCTCAAGCGCGTGGTGTTCGGGCAGGATACAGCGATCGAGGCCCTCTCGAGCGCGATCAAGCTGGCGCGTGCCGGCCTGCGCGAGCCCGAGAAACCCATTGGCAACTACCTCTTTGCCGGGCCGACCGGCGTCGGCAAGACCGAGGTGGCCAAGCAACTGGCCGACTCGCTCGGTGTCGAACTGCTGCGCTTCGACATGTCCGAATACATGGAGAAACACGCGGTTTCCCGCCTGATCGGCGCGCCGCCGGGCTATGTCGGTTTCGATCAGGGCGGGCTTCTGACCGACGGTGTCGATCAGCACCCCCATTGCGTCTTGCTTCTGGACGAGATCGAAAAGGCGCACCCCGATGTCTACAACATCCTGTTGCAGGTGATGGATCATGGCGCGCTGACCGATCACAACGGTCGCACCGTCGATTTCCGCAACGTGGTGCTGATCATGACCTCGAATGCCGGGGCGACCGAACAGGCCAAGGCGGCCATCGGTTTTGGCCGCGACCGTCGCGAGGGCGAGGACACGGCCGCGATCGAGCGCACCTTCACGCCGGAATTCCGCAACCGTCTGGACGCGGTGATTTCCTTTGGTCCGCTGCCCAAGGACGTGATCCTGCAAGTGGTCGAGAAGTTCGTTCTCCAGCTCGAAGCGCAATTGATGGACCGCAACGTCACTATCGAGCTGACCAAACCCGCCGCCGAGTGGCTGGCAGAAAAGGGCTATGACGACAAGATGGGCGCGCGCCCTCTGGCCCGCGTTATCCAGGAGCACATCAAGAAACCCCTGGCCGAGGAACTGCTGTTCGGCAAATTGTCCAAGGGCGGTGTGGTCCAGGTCGGCGTCAAGGACGGCAAGATCGACCTGCGCATCGACGGGCCGGATCGCCCCCGCCTGTCCGGCAAGCGGCCACCTCTCCTGACTGCGGACTGACCATGCGCCGGGCCACTGGCGCGCTTCTGCTCTGGCTGATGTCGGTCGCCTCACCTATGGCGGCCGACCAACCGGAACTGTCTCTCCCCCTTGCCTGCGACCTTGGCGAGACCTGCTTCATCCAGGATTACGTCGATACCGATCCCGGCGAAGGTCAGCGCGACCACGCCTGCGGCCTCAAGAGCCGCGACGGCCACCGCGGCACCGATATCGCACTCCTGTCATTCGAGGCGATGGACCAAGGTGTCAGCGTCCTTGCTGCCGCGCCCGGAATCGTGGCCGCCACCCGCGACGGCGTTCAGGATCGGCCGGTCAGCGCCGATAACCGCGCCGAAATCGAAGGGCGCGAATGCGGAAACGCGGTGCGTATCGACCATGACGGCGGCTGGCAGACCCTTTATTGCCACATGAAGAGCGGAAGCATCACCGTGAAATCCGGTCAACAGGTGCAGGCGGGGGACGTTCTCGGGCTTGTCGGGCTCAGCGGGCTGACCAATACGCCGCATCTCCATCTGGGCGTGATGAAGGACGGCGAGGTGGTCGATCCCTTCAACCCCGAAAACCGCGACACCTGCGGCGCGGCATCGGGCGACGGACTGTGGCGCGACGTACCGGGCTACGATCGCGCGGGGCTGTTCACGGCCGGGTTCGCGACCGCAGTGCCGGAACTCGAAACTGTCCGGTCCGGCGCCGCCCGGATGCTCGAGGCCGCGCCCGATCAACCGCTGGTGCTGTATGCGCATGTTTTTTACGCCAAACCCGGCGATACGCTCACCCTCACGGCCCAGGGGCCAGAGGGCGAAATTTTCTGACCCAGCCCCTTAATGCGGGCCGTTTGGATGTAGAATCCGTTCCTGTTTCTTTCTCGTGATTAGGTTGCGGTCAAGGCCTGCTGAGCGGAGTCCTTGCGTAGCTCAAGCGCAGCAGGCCGGGTCGCACGGTTGAGATTGGCGTATACGGCTGGTGCCAATCCACCAAGCGACGTGTGTGGTCTTTGGGTGTTGTAATCGATCCTCCAGTTTTCGATGATCTTTCGGGCTTCGGCGAGATTGCCGAAGATATGCTCATTCAAACACTCATCTCGCAGTCGGCCATTGAAGCTTTCCACGAATGCATTCTGCATTGGCTTTCCGGGCGCGATGTAGTGCCAGCCGACACCCGTTTCCTGGCACCATCGGAGAACGGCGTGAGACGTCATTTCCGTTCCATTATCCGGGTAGTGCCCCGGGAGGTGGTGTAAGAGTCCGCGCGCGTTTGGGGCTGGCGGCCACCGCGCTTCTTCGTAGTCTGCGGTTGTTCAACGACCGATGACAA
>NZ_JAPTNL010000059.1 GCF_026891095.1 Roseovarius salincola | reverse complement strand
GGTGCTGAAGGGGCAGGACGGGGAATTGCCGGTAGCGATCCCCCGTGACCGCGACAGCAGCTTCGAGCCGGAACTGGTGAAGAAGGGCCAGACCCGGATCGACGGTATGGATGACAAGATCATCGGGCTCTACGCCGCCGGTCTGACGGTGCGTGACATCCAGGCGCATCTACTCGACCTCTACGGTCTGAGGGTGTCGCCCGACCTGATCAGTCGGGTCACCGACGCGGTGCTGGACGAGGTTCGGGAATGGCAGAGCCGCGCGCTGGACCGTATGTATCCCATCGTCCTTTTCGACGCGCTACGGGTGAAGATCCGGGATGCCGACAGCCGGACGGTCAAGAACAAGGCCGTCTACGTCGCCCTCGGCGTCACCCGCGATGGCCAGCGTGAGGTTCTGGGCCTGTGGATCGCCGAGAACGAGGGGGCAAAGTTCTGGCTGTCGGTGATGAACGAACTGAAGAACCGGGGGCTGCAGGACATCCTGATCGCCGTCGTGGACGGCCTCAAGGGCTTCCCGGAGGCGATCACCGCCGCCTTTCCGGAGGCCATGGTTCAGACCTGCATCGTGCATCTGGTGCGCCATTCTCTGAACTTTTGTTCCTGGAAGGACCGCAAGATCGTGGCGGCCGACTTGCGCCGGATTTACAGCGCCCCGAGCGCCGAGATGGCCGAGGCCGAGTTGGATGCCTTCGAGGAAAAATGGGCCGGGAAATACGCCTCCATCGCCCCGGCCTGGCGCAGGGCATGGGCCGAGGTGATCCCATTCTTCGGCTTCGATCCGGCGATCCGCAAGATCATC
>NZ_JAPTNL010000058.1 GCF_026891095.1 Roseovarius salincola | reverse complement strand
TTTTTGTGCGTGGCGAGATTGTCCAGAATGACCACGGTTCCGGGTGATAGTTCCGGCACCAGAACCTTTTCAACATAAGCGGCGAAGGCCGCGCCATCCATGGCACCTTTGATCACCCAGGGGGCGATCATCGCGTCGGCACTCAGTCCGGCTATAAAGGTCTGGGTGCCCCATGAGCCGAAGGGGGCGTCCATGATCAGGCGGTTTCCGCAAGGGGCCCATCCCCTCTGCCTCGTCAGGTTTGTCTTCACTGATGTTTCATCAATAAAGACAACGCGTTCCGGATGCTTCGATATGGCTGGAATGCGATGCTTGAACCAATCCTCGCGTTGCCGCCTTACCTTGGCACGGTGACGTTCGGTGGCGACCAGTGACTTTTTTTATACGTGTAGCCCAACTTGCGAAGGAACTTGCCGATGGCGTTGGGATGCGCCCGGACACGCGTTGCGTCAAACAGGGCTGCGCTCAGCTCGGGCATCGTGATGTCACCATCTTGCGCGATGATTTCGGCGAAGAACCCCAGATGCGGGTCCAGCTTGCCCTTGCCTTTCGGTCGGCCCTGCGGAGCGGCCTCCGCCCGGCCCGTCCGCCGGATCGCAAGCGCCCATCGCGCTCCCGTGGCAGGCGAGAGTTTCAAGCGCAATGCCGCCGCGCGACCGCTTAACCCTTCCTCAATGTATCGCTGAAACCGCGCCCGAAGCGCGTCTGGCAAAGGTGCTGACATGATCCATCCTCCCAAACAGGATGAATCACAAAATCACACGTGTGGGAATCCCCGCGATTCAGGTTTTTGGCGGGGCGCTTTAAG
>NZ_JAPTNL010000057.1 GCF_026891095.1 Roseovarius salincola | reverse complement strand
TGACCCAGCCCCCTGAACTCAGGCCATTGAGGTGTTAGTAATCCGTCCGAGAAAAGGATGGATCATGAAACGCAGATTTTCAGACGAACAGATCATCGGGATGATCAAGGAATACGAAGCTGGTGTGAAGGCGCAGGAGCTTTGCCGGCGCTACGGCATCAGCGATGCGACCTTCTACAAATACAAAGCGAAGTTTGGCGGCATGAACGTGTCGGATGCCAAGAAGCTGCGTGCGCTGGAAGACGAGAACAACAAACTGAAGCGCATGCTGGCAGATGCGATGCTCGACAATGCCGCTCTGAAGGATCTCGCGACAAAAAACTACTGACGCCTGACGTGAAGCGACGAGCTGTGCGTGATGTGATGGATCGGCACGGCTTGTCCGAGCGTCGGGCGTGTGAACTGGCGGATCTGCATAGGTCAGTCTTCCAGTATCAGAAGCAAGACCAAGGCGATGACGCTTTGCGCAAACGGTTGCGAGAGCTGGCGAACGAACGTCGTCGGTTCGGATATCGCCGTTTGGGCGTCTTGCTGACCAGGGAGGGCTTCGAAGTGAACCACAAGAAGCTGTTCCGGCTCTACAGTGAGGAAGGGCTGACGGTGCGTCGTAGACGGTCGCGCAAGCGGGCCTTGGGAACGCGGCGGCCCATTCTGGTGCCAGATTGCCCCAATCAAAGATGGTCGCTCGACTTCGTTTCCGATGCCTTCGAAGATGGTCAGCGGTTCCGTGTGCTATGCATTGTAGATGACTGCACCCGAGAGGCACTGGCAACAGTGGTGGACCGATCCTTGTCCGGGGTG
This sequence comes from Roseovarius salincola, assembly GCF_026891095.1. Taxonomy (GTDB): domain Bacteria; phylum Pseudomonadota; class Alphaproteobacteria; order Rhodobacterales; family Rhodobacteraceae; genus Roseovarius; species Roseovarius salincola. The sequence goes on along the minus strand of NZ_JAPTNL010000057.1, from coordinate 25 downwards.
CGAATGACCCGCGAACTGGACGACC
>NZ_JAPTNL010000007.1 GCF_026891095.1 Roseovarius salincola | reverse complement strand
CAAAGGTGCTGACATGATCCATCCTCCCAAACAGGATGAATCACAAAATCACACGTGTGGGAATCCCCGCGATTCAGGTTTTTGGCGGGGCGCTTTAAGAGAAAGCGGGGAACGCGGGCCGGATCGATCGAGAAGATCTACACGAACCGGATCAGCGCCGAGGCGGAAAAATTCGCCCACGGTTTCGCCGGGCTGACGCCGTCGCAGATCGCGCGGGCGGTTCTTGAAGCGTCGGGCGAAGTTCATGCCTTTGCACTGGATGGCTTGCGCGCATCGAACCGGCAGATGTCGGGCAGCGCCATGGTACAAATTATGAAGCGCCCGGAAGTAAAGCGTTTCTGGGGCGATATGGGTGGTTTTGTCAGTGAATACGACGAGGACGGAATTCCTCCCGGTTTCGATCCGGATATCCGCACAGAGAAAGCCTATGATCTGAGCCGGGCGTTGCAGTGAACGCTTTGGACCAACCGGCGTGCCGAGTCCGTGCATGGCGATGCATGTGCCGAGACCGGAGACGGGGTGACGGCATTGGCGGTGGGCTCCGAGACCTCCACAGCGGGTCAGGTATCGCTTGGTTAGGATCTGTCGGACGAGCTGGAGATGGGATCGGCCAGCGGTGACTGCTCGCTGGGCCTCGGCGCGACCTATAGCGGCGGGCCGGACCGTATCATCGAGCGCGACGTGTCGCGTCCCGGTCAGCCTTGAAGTGTCGCGGCGCCCGCATTTCGCGTGTCAGTCAATTTCAGCACAAGCCGATAGGAGAAAGATGTTCGCACGCAAGGCAAACAGTCTCGGTTTTGTGGTCCTCGCCCTCGCTTTCAACGCGACGGTGGTACTCTTCCGGCACAGGCGCAGCGGCTTGAGGCCATCGGGCAGATGACGGGAGGCATGGCGCATGATTTCAATAAACTGCTCACCGTCGTCATGGGCCAGGCCGAGTTGCTTGGAGAGGTTATTCATGACCTTGCCACCCGTGGAAAGCTTGACGCGATGGTCATGGCTGCAAAAAGGGGCGCGGACCTGATTGACCGTCTTCTCGAATTCGCGCGCGGCCAGTCGCTGGACCCCGTCGCCGCAGATTTGAACGCGGTTATTCTCGAAGCCAGAACGCTTGTGGAGAAGGTGATTGCCGGAAATGGAGTGATTCAGTTCACTCTGGATGCAAAGCCTGCAACCGCGCGCGTGGATATCGAGAGCCTTCACGCGACATTGCTCAATCTTGTTCCGAACAGCGCGCAGGCGGCCAATGAAAACGGGCGTGTTTCGGTTGAAACCGACAGTATCATTTTCGACGAGAACGACTGCCTCAATAATCCGGGGCTCGTGCCCGGTGAATATGTTTCCGCTGCTGTCGCCGATAACGGGGAGGGAACGTCAAGGAGATGTTGCACAAGGTTTTTCAGCCGTTCTTTACGACGAAAGACGAGGGAACCGGCCTCGGCCTCAGCGCGGTCTTCGGTTTCATCAAGCGATCCGGCGGGCATGTCACAGTTGAGTCCGAGCCGGGGCAGGGAACAGTGGTGAGACTATTCCTGCAGGTTATCGGTCAAGAGCCGGGGGACGATGCCAAAAGGGGTTCGGGACGCTCAATTGGCATCGCACAGCATGTCATCGACAAGCCTTACCGCATCCGCGGCTTGAGGCGCGTGTTGAACCGTGTGCTGGAGTCCTGATTGCGGGATATGTCGCTTCGCTGTGTCCAGGGCGAACCGACTTGCCCGCAATCACAGGATTTCCCCGGAACTGAGCCGCGCCGAATCCAAAGTCCCTGTCACGCTGGCGGGTGGGTTCGGGATGATTCAGCGGCGCAGAACGCGGTCGGTAAGGTTTAGGCGGTTGGCAATGACGGGGGCGAGGCTTTGGGCGAGGCCGGGGTCGCCGTCCTGCATCTGTTCGAGTTCGTCAAGCCGGTTGGTCGCCACCAGTTGCAGTGCGTCATGGCGGATTGCGCCAGCGGCATCGCGTGGCAGGGCGGCGACGGGTTGCATAAGCTCGGGGGCGGGGTCGGGGGCAAGGGCGGTGAGGTCGCCTTGCGACAGAGGCGTTTCCACGAAGGCGTAGAGACCCACGCCCTTGGCCGGTAGCGCATAGGTGCACAGCGCCAGGTCGCTGATCTGCGGATGCGCCAGCAGCGCAGCGCGCAGGCCGGGGCCATCGCGCTCGACGCGATCTTCGGTGCCTTCGCCATCTGACCAATTCATCAGGCGGCGCGTGATGAAGTTGTAGAGCTGCTTGCCGGTGGCCATCCAGATGCGCGCGGGCAGGGCCTTTTGCGCCAGCATTTTCTGTTCGGCAGGGGTAAGCAGATGCGGCGCATAGGCGCGTTTCTGCTTGAGCAGGTGGCGCAGGTCCTCGCGCGCCATGACGCGAAAGAGCTTGCCGCGGCGGCGATGCATCGAGGCGAGCTGAAAGTCGATCACGGCTGCGCACCCGTCAGGGGTCATCAGCCAGTTCTGTGGCTTGGCGATGTCGTTATGGGTGACGCCGGCGCGGCGCATCTGGCGCAGCAGGCGACGGGCGTCGCGATACCAGAGGGCCTCGCTCGGGCGCGCGAGCTGTAGCGGCGTGCCGCGTGTCCAACTCCGAAGAAGGCCGGTCTTGTCGACGCGCACCAGCACCGGGCAGCCCTCGATCCCCTGCACGGCGCGCAGGGCGCGAATCTCGCGGCGTGCCAATGCCCAGGCGAGAGGGCGCGCATAGAGCGAGACGCCGTCGAGCTTGCGCAGCACGACGGGGAAATCCTCGATCCCGTCGAGGCGGCCCGACACGGTTTCCGAGAAGATGTCGCGCTTGTGCACGGTCTCGGGCATGAAGCGGGCGCGGGTGATATCGGCGTCAATCTGCATCGCGCCTGTCTTAGTGGCTTTCGGTTGACAGGGGAAGAGTGTGCGCCCGGCTGTGAATGCCTAGTTGATGAAGCCGCCGGTCGTGGGGGCCGCGCTAAGCTGGGCTCGTTGCGCGATCAGGTGCAGGTAGCGCCGCTGCGCCAGGTCATAACGCATCCGTGGCCAGACTCCGCTGGGGGGCGCGGCATGCGCAAGGGTCGGCGGCGCGATCACGCCGCAGGGCTGGATCGAGGCAGGACGCAGGCCGGTGTGCCAGTGGCTGTGGATGAAGGTTTCCAGTGGCCGGTCGAAAAGATCGGACAGTGCCAGAAGATGCGCTGCGGCCTCATGTCCGACAAGCTGGGCAGCGCTGCGTCCGGTGGCCTGTTGCGGCACGGTCAGCGTGGCCGGCCCTTGCGTGTCAATCAATGCCGAGGGGCCGGGGCAGGGTTCATCGCGCAGCTCGATATAACCAAGTGCCCCGACATGGGCGAGCCCGAGGTCAAGCGCGTCGTCGAAGGGTTCGGGGTCGATCCCCGTGGCGGCGTCCAGAGTCAGCGCAACATCGAGGCCACGTCGTTCGATCTCGGCCCAGATCTGGCGGTGTGTCAGGAAACGACCGATCTCACCGGTATCGAGCGACAGGGGGTAGGCAGGTTCAAAAAGCTCGGCGCCCACCGTGTTCTCCAGGTCGGAGACCGACAGCGCCGCGCCCTGGACCAACGGCCAGAGTTCGCCGTTCACCCCGCATGCATCGAGAACGGTGCGCGCCTGTGCCCGTGCGTCCCCATCGCGGTCCGCATGAAGGACAAAGGCGCGCAGTTCCATTGCGTCAGGCGCCTTCGGTCCAGCCCGATACGGCCTTGACCTCGAGGAAGTCCTCGATGCCCCACTTGCCGCCTTCTCGACCATTCCCGGACTGTTTCATGCCGCCAAAGGGCGAACCCATGCCGCGGCTCTGGCCGTTCATCTCGACCATGCCGGAACGCAGCGCCAGCGCGCAGCGGTTGGCGCGCGCGCCGTCCTGGGTCTGGACATAGTTGGTCAGGCCATAGGGCGTGTCATTGGCGATGGCGATCCCTTCTTCCTCGGTTCCGAAGGGTATGATCGACAGCACCGGGCCGAAGATTTCCTCGCGCGCGATGGTCATGTCGTTGTTCACATCGGCAAACACCGTGGGCTTGACGAAGAAGCCACGGTTGAGGCCGTCGGGCCGCCCGGTGCCGCCGGCGACAAGGCGGGCACCTTCGTCGATGCCCTTCTGGATCAGGTCCTGGATCTTGTTGAACTGGACCTCGTTGACCACGGGGCCGATATGGCGGCCTTCCTGGCTGGCCGGGCCGACCTGCACCGATTGCGCCACTTCGGCGGCGGTTTCGACGGCACGGTCGTAAATATCGCGCTGCACAAGCATCCGGGTGGGAGCGTTGCACGACTGGCCCGAGTTGTTCATGCAATGCAGAACACCGCGCTTGACGGCCGCATCATCGGCATCGGCGAACACCAGGTTCGCGCCCTTGCCGCCAAGTTCGAGGCTCACGCGCTTGAGCGTGTCGGCTGCCGATTTGGAGATCAGCTTGCCCGCACGCGAGGAGCCGGTGAAGGACACCATGTCGACATCCTCATGTGCCGAAAGCTGCGAGCCCACCCCGGCGCCATCGCCGTTCACAAGGTTGAAGACACCCTTGGGGAAGCCCGCCTGGTCGATCATCTCGGCGAAAAGCAGCGCCGACAGCGGCGATTCCTCGGAGGGTTTGAGCACCATGGTGCAACCCGCAATGAGCCCCGCCCCGACCTTGAGGCTGATTTGGTTCATCGGCCAGTTCCAGGGCGTGATCATCGCCACGACGCCGATGGCTTCATGCACGATGCGATCCTGTGGCGCGTGTTCGCCCAGAGGTTCGATGAATTCGAAATCCTTTGCGACCTTCAGAAATGCCTTGAGGTGGCCAAGCCCGGCTGCGGCCTGCGCCTGACGGGCGAGGTCGATCGGTGCGCCCATCTCGAGGCTGATCGCCTGGGCCATTTCTTCGATGCGGGACTCGTATATCTCGTAGAGTTTTTCCACCAGTGCGATGCGTTCGGATTTGGACGTACGCATCCATGCGGGAAAAGCCGCGCGCGCAGCTGCCACGGCGGCGTCGGTATCTTCCTGACCGCCAAGGGAAATCACCGCGCAGGGCTCTTCGCTGGATGGGTCGATGACCTTGTGGTCGGTGCCGGCCTGTGGGTTCACCCAGGCGCCGTCGATATAGAATTCACGTTTTTCGATCATGGTTGACCTCCGTCGATTTGATGGCACCTTGTCAGGGAGGGTGAACACCTGCAAGTCAGGAAAACAGGTTTCGCGCCGGGATTTGATCAAATCCCGGCTCGCTGCTGATTTCAAGTGGAAAGGACACTGAAAATGGGACTGCGCATCAATGACACAATACCGGACCTGAAGGTCGAAACAGATCAGGGTGCATTCTCGCTTCACGACTGGATCGGCAACAACTGGGCGATCCTGTTTTCGCATCCAAAGGACTTCACGCCGGTCTGCACCACGGAGTTCGGCGCGGTGGCGCAACTGGCCGATGAATGGGACAGGCGCGGCTGCAAGGTGATCGGCGTTTCCGTCGACAATGTCGACGATCACCGCAAGTGGAAAGGCGATATCGAGAAGGTTGGCGGCGCCAAGGCTGGTTTCCCCATCATCGCCGATGATGCTTTGGAGGTATCGAAGGCGTTCGACATGCTGCCTGCCGAGGCCTATCTGCCCGATGGACGTACGCCCGCTGACAGTGCGACAGTACGGTCTGTCTTCATCATTGGACCGGATAAGAAGCTCAAGCTCAGCATGACCTATCCGATGAATGTCGGGCGCAATTTTGCAGAGGTGCTGCGCGCGCTTGACGGTTTGCAGACGGCGGCGCGCGAGAACGTCGCGACCCCGGCGAACTGGAATGTCGGCGACGACGTGGTAATCCCGACCGCCGTCAGCGATGAGGACGCGAAGGCCAAATACGGTGCCTTCGAGACGGTACTGCCCTATCTGCGGATGACCAAGCTGCCGGGCTGAACGACCGAACCTGTGCCAGAGGCCCTGCCATGAAGCGGGGCCTTTGCCGTCTGCGGTAAGCCCTCAGTCGTCCGCGTCGAGCGCTGCGCCACGTGTGGCGCGCAGATCGCGGGCTTCTTGTGCGGCCTGACGGCCCATCGGTCCTTCAAGCCCGGCCATCAGTTCCAGCATCCTGTCCGAGGCGTCGCGCGACAACCAGAGCGGCGATTTCTTCAGAAATTGAAAGCCCCGGCGACGGGTGGTGTAATAGGGCATCGCATATCCGATCGCCTGCCCCGCCACCGTCGCCAGCACGATCTGTATTCGGTCCGAGCGTCCCTCGGGCGTGTGCGGGTCGCTCTTAAGAACCTCGTCGCGCGTCGCAAGCAGGCGCGGGGATTCGGGGATAACGAGATTGCGGGTGACCGCATCGAGATCGTCGTCGCCAAGAGCCACGATCTCCGCGTCTAGCCCGGTTACCGGGCAGGTGGCGGCATGTTTGTAGCCTCTGCGGTGAACCCATTGGGTCAGACCGATCTCACCCCGGCGCACTGTGCGTTTCTTGTCATTCGAAAGACGAAATCGTTTCCAGTAGCGCAGGAAACCGGGGTCACACAGGATCCGTGGGCCGATGGCCAGCGCGTATGAGGCGTAATGGAAGTTGGGATGCTCGATCGTGTATTCCCAGACCAGTTCGCGGAAATCGCGCGCGTCGCAACGCTTGATGCCGTAGTTCGATGTGGCGCCGCAGAAATCGGCATCCTTGGCACGCACGTCATCGAACCAGCTGCGCGGCGTGTCGATCATCCATACGGAGTCGTTGAGAATATAAAGCCGCTCGAGCGTCGGCAGAGTGTCGTCCAGTTGCAGCACTGCATCGCGATAGCCGCCGAAATCATAGCCCACATTGGGCCGCTCGATCACCATCGCGCTCAGGGGCAGAATGCGGTCCATATCCGCCTGAGACAGCGGCAGGTTGGAGACCACCAGGGGGTTGATGCCCTTGCTTTCAAGATGCTCCAGCATATGCAGATGCGATGGCAGGATGCCTTGCGCGGGAAAGATCAGGTAGATCGCCACCTCACCGTCGAGCGGTTTGGCCCCATAATGGATCTTGCGGCTGCGCGGCGCGGCCCTGTCATAGCGCGGGCGCAGGCTGAGGTATTCCCAGACGATGCCGGGCAGGTTCCGGACAGTGCGCCCCAGACGCAGGATCTCGCGTTTAAGTTTCCACAGCGGAATCGTCTTCATCGTGCGGGCTCGCGTTTCAGGGCAGAGAGTATGCCGCGCAGGAAGGCCGTCTGCTTGGCGCGTTTGCGGGCGGAGAGGAGCGTGAGCGGCGAAAGAAGTTGCAACAGAGCGGAGGCCAATGCCTTGCGCCCCGCGCCGGGCAGCCCATGCTTGCGCGTGGCGTAGACGCGCGAGCGGCCCATGTGAAACGCCTTGAATGCCGCCGAGGCAGGGGAGCGCACAGTGGAATTGCCCGCATCATGGGTGACATGGGCGGCGCGCACGAACCTGAGTGGCCCGGCCCCGGCCTTGAGGCGTAAGGCGAGGTCGTCATCCTCGTGGTACAAAAATATCTCGGAATCAAACCCGCCCATGGCCTCGAAGGCGGTCCGGCGCACGAAAAACGCCGCGCCGGTCAGCACGGGCAGTTCGCGGTCGGTCTCGGGCCAGCCCGGTGCCAGTTTGTCGGTGCGCGGCAACAAGACGCTGGCGCGTTTGAAATAGGGCCTGCCTCGCCCGTCGGTGATCGCCGGGTTGAAGGCCGACGCCTCGGGGTGGTTATCGGCAGCGGTTACAAGCGCATGAAGGGCGTCCGGGGCAAGCCGGGCATCGGGATTGAGGAAGAACAGGAATTCGGTAATCGTCCCGGACGCGCCGATATTGCACGCCGCGCCGAAGCCGAGATTGTCCTTGTTGCGGATCAACCGCGCGCCATGCTGATCTGCCAGCCCGGCCAGCGCTGCACCATCCTGAGAGGCGTTATCCACGATCACGGTCCTGGCGCCTTGCGGGAGCGAAGCCAGCATCGCGGGCAGCACCGCGAGGCTGTTATGTGCGACCGTCACCACCGTGACGCGTTCTGGGGCGGCGGGAATTGACATCTGGACCCGAAATCAGCCTTTTGGCGGGGAAACACGAAACATGGACGCGTCAATAGCAACTGCGCCGCTTCAGGGAAAGCCCAGAGCGGTGCAGGCGGCCGGGAAGGGCAGCAAATGGCCAAACGAAAACCTTTCGATATCGCCGGCGTCACTGTGCCGCCCGGCGCGCGGCGCACCGTGGATGTGCCGGTCAGCGCATTGTCGGATCACACGCCGGTGCATCTGTCGGTGCATGTGGTGCATGGGCGCAAGCCGGGGCCGGTGATGTTCGTCTCGGCGGCGGTGCATGGCGACGAGGTGATCGGAGTCGAGATCGTGCGCCGCCTGCTGAACGCCAGGGCGCTGACGCCAATGGCGGGCACGCTTTTGGCGGTGCCGATCGTCAATACGTTCGGGTTCCTGAACCATTCACGCTATCTTCCTGACCGGCGCGACCTCAATCGCTGCTTTCCGGGCCATGCCACGGGGTCAATGGCGTCGCGGTTGGCGCACATCTTTCTGACCGAAGTGGTGAAGCGGTCGGATATCGGGATCGACCTGCATTCGGCGGCGATCCGGCGCACCAACCTGCCGCAGTTGCGGCTGACCGCCGGGAATGACCGGCTAAAGGAGCTTGCGGATGTTTTCGCGGCTCCGGTGGTGATGAACTCCAATCTTCGCGACGGGTCCCTGCGGATGGCGGCCGAGGATGTCGGCGTCGATGTGCTGCTTTACGAGGCGGGTGAGGGCTTGCGGTTTGACGAGTTCGCGGCGCGCGCCGGGGTAGGGGGGATTCTGCGGGTGATGAATCACTTGGGCATGATCGGCACCAAGGGCGTTCCCCGAAAGCGGGCCGAACCGCTTTATTGCGGGGACTCGACCTGGTATCGCGCGCCCGCCGGAGGGTTGTTGCGCGGATACATGACCTCGGGCGACATGGTCGAGCCGGGTGCGGTTCTTGGGGCGATTTCGGATCCGTTTGGCGAGGTCGAGGCTGAAGTTGTGGCCGACGAGGCGGGCATCATCATCGGGCGCAGCAACATGCCCGTGGTCTACGAGGGGGATGCGCTTTTCCATGTGGCACGGATCAGCAGCCCGGACGCCGCCGCGCGCGGTATCAGCGCGCATCTGGATCCGGTACCGATGTTTGACGAGGACGAGATCATCTGAACCGCGCGTGATCTGCGCTCAGCGCGATGTGCCGAAGCGGTGGGCGTTGCCGGGCGCCAGGAAGATCGACATCATGATCAGGCTGAAGATGAATTCGTAGGATTCCCATTTGCGGGGCACGTCGATGACAGTCGCGATCAGGATGCTGGCGCCCAACGCCATGACCGCATGGCGCATTTGCGGAAGCGGCAGCATGATTGCATCGGTCAGCCGCGCGATTAAGGTCACGCGCGGGTAAACCAGCGGAAGCACTACCAGGTAGAGCAGGATCACCGTTGTCAGGATGCTGCCGAATAAGGTTTTGGCCAGTTGGCTTTCGCCCACCGCAATGTTGTGGATGTTCGTTTCCAGCTGACGGTTGTGCTCCATGAAGAATTCAGTTGTCTGCCAGCCGAAGATACGCTGACCCCAGGAGATTTCCTCGCCCGCACCGAACAGGAAGGCCAGTGCGTAGAGGGCCAGAAACGCTGCCGACCCGTAGCGCCCGAAACGCGCCATCGAAACCGTGTGCCAGACCAGGATCAGGCAGGCCAGGATAAGCCCGATCGCTGTGCCGTATTCGATCGGGCCGTCCTCGATCCCGAAACCCAGCTCGAACTGGGTCCGCATTCCCAAAATGGAATAGGCCAGCGTGAACAGAAGCGTGGCGTTCATTAGGCCGAAAAGAAATTGGTCGGGGACGCTGAAGTTGCGCATGCTTGGGGCCTGTCATAAACTTGTCATACGGAGTGCTCAGATATCGCAGCGCTTTCGCGGCGACAAGCCGAACACGACTATTTGAGCGGATTTCGCTGCGTCAAACGCGCTGGTCCTTGGCACCCCGGCAAATCCGGGTGCCCGGAAATGACAAACCCCCGAAGCGGCTGCCCGGGGGTCGTCTGACTTTTCGTGTTCTTCACGTTGCGCCGCTGCGGCGCAGGCGTCAGAGAAGCCCTTCGCGTTGGGCTTTCTTGCGCGCCAGCTTACGAGCCCGGCGAATCGCCTCGGCCTTTTCGCGCGCTTTCTTCTCGGACGGTTTCTCGAAATGCTGCCGAAGCTTCATTTCGCGGAAAACGCCTTCGCGCTGCAGCTTTTTCTTCAGGGCACGAAGCGCCTGATCGACATTGTTGTCGCGAACACTAACCTGCATGTGGTGTCACCACCTTTCCAAGTTGAAGTTGCATCAGATTGCAGGAAGAGGCCGTATAGCAAAGCGTCTTTGTTTTGTCTAGGGTGGCGCTAAATGAAAGGAGGCACGTGATGACTGACCTCGAAATCAGGGCGAAGCTGCTGGAGGCGGCGAAAATGCATGTGCCCTTCGACGGCTGGAGCGACGCCAGCTTTCAGGCCGCGATCCGGGATTCCGGTATCGAACCGGGGCTGGCGCGGGCCGCCTGTCCCGGGGGCGCGACCGATCTGGCGCTGGCCTATCACGAGGAGGGCGACCAGTTGATGCTGGAGCGCCTGACGACCGAAGACATGGGCCAGATGCGGTTTCGCGACCGGATCGCCGCTGCGGTGCGGTTTCGCCTCGAAGCGCCAGAGGATAAGGAGCTGGTGCGCCGTGGCGTGACACTGTTCTCGCTGCCGAGCCTCGGCGCCGAGGGTGCGCGCGCAATCTGGAATACCTGCGACAAGATATGGACGGCTCTCGGCGATACATCGGATGATGTGAACTGGTATACCAAGCGCGCCACTCTTTCAGGGGTCTACAGCGCGACTCTGCTGTTCTGGCTTGGGGATGACAGCCCGGGCCATGCCGATACCTGGGCATTCCTGGACCGTCGGATCGACGATGTGATGCGCTTTGAGAAGGTCAAGGCGCAGATTCGCGACAACAAGCTGTTTAGCGGACTGTTGGCGGGCCCGCTGAAGATCATTGGCGGGGTGCGCGCACCGCGCGCTGACGCCAAGCGCCAGCAGACCGGGATGCCGGGGCGCTGGACCACGCAGGGCTGAGGAGAGCGACAACAATGCGCAAGACGATGACGGCGGTGGAGATCACCGCGCCCGGCGGTCCGGAGGTGTTGGTCGCGACGAACCGCGACGTGCCGGAGCCGCGGGCGGGCGAGGTTTTGATCAAACTGGCTTATGCGGGGGTGAACCGCCCCGATGCGTTGCAACGCGCGGGGTTATACGCACCGCCACCGACCGCCAGCGACCTGCCGGGCCTGGAAGCCGCAGGCGAGATCGTCGCCCTTGGCGAGGGTGTCAGCGAATGGGCGATAGGCGACATGGTCTGCGCGCTGTTGCCCGGTGGCGGATATGCGCAATATGTGGCCACGCCGGCGGCGCATTGCCTGCCGATCCCCGAGGGCATGGGCCTGCGTGAGGCCGCCTGCCTTCCTGAGACCTTCTTTACCGTCTGGTCCAACGTGTTCCAGCGTGGCGCGCTGCGCGGCGGCGAAAAGTTCCTTGTTCATGGCGGTTCGAGCGGTATCGGCACCACGGCGATCCAGTTGGCGCATGAATTCGGAGCGCGGGTTTTCACCACCGCCGGATCGGATGAAAAATGCGCCAAATGCCGGGAGCTGGGCGCCGAGCGGGCCATCAATTACCGCGAGGAGGATTTCGTCGAGGTGATGCGCGCCGAGGGCGGTGCCGACCTGATCCTTGACATGGTGGGGGGCGATTATTTGCCGCGCAACATCAAGTCGCTGGCCGATGACGGGCGGCTGGTGCAGATCGCCTTTCTGAAGGGGCCTAAGATCGAGCTGAACTTTGCCCAGGTGATGATGCGGCGGCTGACCATCACGGGCTCGACCCTGCGTCCGCAAAGCGACAAGGCCAAGGCCGATATCGCCGAGGCGCTGCGGATCCATGTCTGGCCGCTTTTGGATGCGGGCAAGGTCGCGCCGGTGATGGATTCCGAATACCCGCTTGCGGATGCGGCCAAGGCCCATGCCCGTATGGAGCAAAGCGCACATATCGGGAAGATCGTGCTGAAAGTGAACTGAGCCGGTGGGATCGGGGGACATCTTCATTCTTGCATTGGCGCTGATCAGCGTGGCGCTGAGCGGTTATGCCTTGTGGCGCGACGAGACGCTGAACTGGGTCTTTGCCGTGCCGCGTCCACCGGCCCCCGAGCCCGGTGATGCGCCGCTTTTCGAGACCTTGTTCGATTATCGCCCGGAAAAGGGCGTGGCGCATTCCCCAGCCATCGTGGCGAATGACGAGACCCTCTCGGTCCTGTGGTTCGAGGGCTCGTCCGAGGCGCAGCCCGATATCGAGATCCGCCGCGCCGTGCTGGGGGAGGGGCCAGAGGGCTGGCGCGCCGGTGCGCCCGAGACCTTCCTGACCAGCGAGGCCCTGGGCAGGGCATTTGATCCGGGGCAGTTGGTGGTGACGCTTGGCAACACCATTCAGAACGACGCCGCCGAGCGTTCGCTTTATGCGACGGTCGTGTCGGTGGGGGGATGGGCGATGGCCTCGATCGCCGAAGTGCGCATGGAGGGCACGCTGCCGGTGCGGGCGCGCAAGCTGGACCTGTCGCCCTTTCTCAACCGTTCGTTCCTCGTGCGCTCGCCGATGGTCGCCTATGCCGATGGCAGCCATGCGCTGCCCGCCTATTTCGAGATGGGCACCACCTATGGTGCGCTGGTGCGGCTGAATGCGGACGGTAGGGTGCGTGATCAGCGTCGTATCGACGGCACGGGCGTGAAGCCGATCCAGCCGATGATCGTGGCGCTTGACGGCGCGCGCGCGCTGGCCTTTCTGCGGGATTTCGACGATAGCGGGCAGCTTTACCTGAGCCGCACCGAGGATGGCGGACGGCATTGGACGCTGGCCGAAGCCACGGATGTTCCGCACCCCAATGCACCGGTGGCGGCGCTGTCGCTGTCGGGGGGACGGATCCTGATGGCGCGCAATGGTGGCGGCAAGAAGTCCGGTCGGCTGGAACTGGCGGTGTCGGGCGATGACGGGAAAAGCTGGCACATGATCCACCGTTTTGAGCGCGAACCCGGTGAGGCGCGTTATCCGATGCTGCGAGGGCTGGCGGATGGGCGGATCCTGCTGGCTTATTCGACTAACAGCAAGCGTGGCGTGCGGGTGGTTGTGTTCAATGAAGCATGGGTGGCGGCGCGATGATCGGGTTTCTGGCAGGGCTTGGACTGGCGGTCCTCCTGGGCTGGATGGCGTTTGCGTTGCTGGGCTGGGCGCTTGCCGCGGCGCTGGCAGTCTGGGTCGGTGGCGCCATCGGCGGGCTGGCGGTGCTGTTGGCGCGTAACACGCTGCCGCTACGGGGGATGGTGGCGCTGTTGGCCCCGTTCGGGGTGATGCTGCCGGCAATCGCGTTGCGGGATATGGCGGCGGGCGCGGGTCTGCCAGTGGTGCCGTTCGCCACCTTCGAGCTTCTGGTGTTCCTTGTGCTTTATCTCGCCTTCCTGACCTCTGCCATCGGGCTGGTGCGGCTGGATGCCTACCGCATCGGCTATGCGCCCCTGCCGGTGGCGGTGATGGTGCTGGCGGTCTGTCTTTACGGGTTCCTGACGGGCAACTGGTTTTTGCCGCTGGTGGCTGTGCTGGGGCAGGGAATGTGGGTGTCGGGATGGGGCAGCAGCAACTGGTTCGACCATGTGACCCACGTGCTTTTGGTGCCGGTGGCGCTGGTGGTGCTGATCCTGCGGCTGATCTGATGGCGGGCGCTAGCGGATCGGAGCGAGAAGCGCATCCTTGAGCGTGCAATCGCGCACCGTGTCACGCCCGCATGGCACCGGTTCGAGCCCTTTGGAGAGACACAGGCGGACTTCCTGGATGCGGCCCGCGCGGCAGGTGACGGTCAGCATGTCGGGCGCGAGGCCGGGATTGGCCTTGAGAAAGGCTTCTTCAATTACCGAGGCGGGCAGTTTCACGGGGTCCGTCAACTTGCGAAAGACCTCCGGACGGGTGACGGCGCCATAGGCTTCGCGTGAAAGGGCGTAATAGGCCGGGGCCGACAGGCCCGAGCAGGCACCGTGCTTTTTCCACTGATACCAGGCAAGGCCTGGTGTGCCCATGATATCGGCCATCGCGGCGGTCATGGCGCGCGTGGGTGGGCGTTCGCCGGTCCGGCAGTGCGACGGCCAGCCGCGATGATATTGCGGCCAGAGCCCGTGCAGAACCCACCCGTGATCCTGCGCTGCATCGCATTGAGGCGAGTCGCGATCATCGCCTTCGAGCGCGCACCAGGTCGGTGACCAGCTGAGCGCGAGGACGTAGTAATCGAATTCCCCCGGTCGTCCGCCTTCGGCCCGTGCCATGCCGGCAAGCAAAACAAGGATCATCAGCAGGCGCATTCTTTGGTCTTTCATTTTGTTTTGCTGGCCACTATATAGCGCCCAAGTTCCCCGACAACGGAAACCCGCACCCCGAAAGGTGCCGCCGATTCAGGCGACGGGGAAGATATGCGTTAAGGAGGCCCGTGAGATATGGCTAAACCGCTTATGGCAAAGGCCACCGCCGTCTGGCTGGTGGATAACACGACCCTCAGTTTCAAGCAGATTGCCGATTTCTGCGGCCTGCATGAACTGGAGATCCAGGGAATCGCCGATGGCGACGTCGCTGCCGGGGTGAAGGGTTTCGATCCGATCGCCAACAACCAGTTGACCCAGGCCGAGATCGATGAGGCGGAAAAGGACCCGCTGCACCGGCTGTCGCTGAAGTTCAACCCCGCCGCCGTTGGTGAGGAAAAGCGCCGTGGCCCGCGCTATACGCCGCTGAGCAAGCGTCAGGACCGGCCAAATGCGATCCTGTGGCTCGTGAAATTCCATCCCGAACTGGCCGATGCGCAGATCGCCAAGCTGGTCGGCACCACCAAGCCGACGATCCAGACGATCCGTGAGCGCACGCATTGGAACATCTCGAACATGCAGCCGATCGACCCGGTCGCTCTGGGCCTGTGCAAGCAATCCGAACTGGATGCCGCCGTTCAGAAAGCCGCCGCCAAGCGCGCCAAGGAAGGCGAGGCGATGAGCGATGACGAGCGCCGCAAGCTGCTGAGCACAGAACAAAGCCTGGAAGCCGAGAACGAGCCGCGCATTCCGACCGCGATCGAGGGTCTCGAGACCTTCAGCCTGAGCGGCAACGACACCAGCCGCGAGAAGGAAGAGGAGCTTGACGCCGAGAGCTTCTTCAACCTGCCCGCCGGGTCGGATGACGATGATGATGAGGATGACGACGCCACGGGCGGACGTCGCTGAGTCAGCAAGGCCGCAGGCGCCGCGCCCGGATCATGGCCCGGTCGCCCCAGGGGTGGCCGGGTTTTTCGCGGGATCACAGGTGTTTGCGAGCCGCCAGTGCGGCGCTGATCGTGCCGTCGTCAAGATAATCGAGCTCGCCGCCGATCGGCACGCCCTGCGCCAGCGAGCTGAGGGTCACCCGCCCTTCGAGCTGATCGGCGATGTAATGCGCCGTCGTCTGGCCGTCGACCGTGGCGTTGAGGGCAAGGATCACCTCGCTGATCTCCTCGGCGTCTATCCGGTTCACCAGTTGCGGGATGCGCAGGTCTTCAGGACCGACCTGATCAAGCGCGCTCAGGGTGCCGCCCAGCACATGATAGCGCCCTTTGAAGGCATGTCCGCGTTCCATCGCCCAGAGATCGGCCACATCCTCGACCACGCAGATCTGGCCGTTTGCGCGTTTCTCAGAAAGGCAGATATCGCAGATATCGGTGGTGCCCAGATTGCCGCAATTGAGGCATTCCCGGGCTGTGGCGGCAACCGTTTGCATCAGGTCTGCCAGCGGCATGAGCTGCATCTCGCGCTTGGCGATGAGGTGCAGGACCGCACGGCGCGCCGAGCGCGGACCGAGGCCGGGAAGCCGGGCCATCATCTCGATCAGGGCGTCGATGTCGCGGTTGGAGCTCATGGGTCAGGTGCCTGAGGCTGGCGGCAGGCGTGGGGGCCAGCCCCCACACCCCCGGAGTATTGAGGGCAAGATGAAGGCCGGGTCAGAAGGGCAGTTTCATGTCCTTGGGCAGGCCGAGCCCTTCGGTGACCTTGTTCATTTCGTCCTGAGCGCGGGCGCTGGCCTTGGCCTGTGCGTCCTTGATGGCGGCGAGGATCAGGTCTTCCACGACTTCCTTGTCATCGGCATTGAAGATCGAGGGGTCGATGTCGAGCCCCTTGAGCTCGCCCTTGGCGGTGCAGCTGGCCTTGACCAGCCCGGCGCCGGATTCACCTTCGACCATGATGCTGTGCATTTCCTCCTGCAGTTCGGCCATCTTCTGCTGCATGTCCTGGGCGGCCTTCATCATCTTGGCCATGTCGCCCATCTGGCCCAATCCTTTGAACATTCTTGTCTCCTTGTGGGGCGGGCCGTCTTGTGGCCCGGCTTGTCGGTTCGATGTGTCTCGTTCGGTCATATCGGGTCGCGTGCGGCGACAGGCAAGGCGTGATGTGCCACTTGTGGGATTCAGTCTTCCTCGAAGGGGTCCCATTCCTCTTCGACCTCGGGCAGGGCGTCCGCGCCGGCCTCGGCGGCGATGTCCTCTTCGGTGCGGATGTTGGTGATCTGCGCCCTGGGAAACGCGGTCAGCACGGCCTGGACCAGCGGGTGCCCGGCGGCTTCGTCACGCAGCGCGGTGTCGGCGGCATCGCGTGTCTCGGCGATGGTGTCGCCGCCACCCTCGTTGACCACACTCACGCCCCAGCGTGTCCCGGTCCAGCGTTGCAGCGCGGCGCCGAGGCGCTGCCCGAGGTCGGCGGGCGCGTCGGCGGTGGGCTGGAATTCAATCCGGCCGGGGCGGTAGGCGGCAAGGCGCAGATGGGCTTCGACCTCGACCAGCAGTTTCACGTCGCGGTTGGCGCGTATCAGTTCGACCACATGCGCGAAGCTGGGGTAATGGGCGAGCGCCTGGTCGGGGGCGAGCGCAAGCGCCTGATTGCCGCTTGAGGCGCTCGGGCCGGAAGGGCCGCCATGGGTGGGCGCGGGGGCGCTTTCGCCTTGGGCCGGGCTGCCTTGGGCGACGCCGGTGCTGGTGCCTGATGCCGGCGCGGCGCCAGCGCCTGAAGGCGGAGGCGCGGGGGGCTGGGGCGTGTCGCGCAGCTTGCGCACCAGTTCTTCGGGGCTGGGCAGGTCCGCCACATGGGTGAGGCGGATTACCGCCATTTCGGCGGCCATCATGGCGTTGGGGGCCTCGGCCACCTCGTCGAGCGCCTTGAGGAGCATCTGCCACATGCGCGTGAGCACCCGCATCGGCAGGGCTTCGGCCATGGCGCGGCCACGGGCGCGTTCATCGGGACCGATGGTGGGATCTTCCGCTGCTTCGGGGGTGATCTTGACGACCGAGATCCAGTGGGTGATCTCGGCGAGGTCGCGCATCACCGCCATCGGGTCGGCGCCTTCGGCATACTGGGAGGAGAGTTCGGTCAGGGCGCCGGCGGGATCGCCTTTCATGACGAGGTCGAAGAGATCGAGCACCCGGCCGCGATCGGCGAGGCCCAGCATGGCGCGCACCTGGTCTGCGCCGGTTTCGCCCGCGCCATGCGATATCGCCTGATCCAGGAGCGACGTGGCATCGCGCGCCGAGCCTTCGGCGGCGCGGGTGATGAGCGCGAGGGCGTCGTCGGTGATGGAGGCGGATTCGGCGTCGGCGATGCGGCGCAGGAGGGCGATCATCGCCTCGGGTTCGATGCGGCGCAGATCGAAGCGCTGGCAGCGGCTGAGAACGGTCACCGGGACCTTGCGGATCTCGGTGGTGGCGAAGATGAATTTCACATGCTCGGGCGGTTCCTCGAGGGTCTTGAGCAGCGCGTTGAACGCGCTGGTCGAGAGCATGTGCACCTCGTCGATGATGTAGATCTTGTAGCGGGCGCTGGCGGCACGATAGTGAACGGAATCAATGATTTCACGGATGTCGCCGACGCCGGTGCGGCTGGCGGCGTCCATCTCGAGAACGTCCACATGGCGGCCTTCCATGATAGCGCGGCAGTGTTCGCACTGGCCGCATGGATCGGTGGTGGGGCCGCCCTGGCCGTCGGTGCCGATGCAGTTCATGCCCTTGGCGATGATCCGGGCGGTGGTGGTCTTGCCGGTGCCGCGGATGCCGGTCATGATGAAGGCCTGTGCGATCCGGTCGGCAAGAAACGCGTTCTTGAGCGTGCGCACCATCGCGTCCTGGCCCACCAGGTCGGCAAAGGTCTCGGGCCGGTATTTCCGGGCCAGAACCTGATAGGGTCGGGCAGGCGCGTCGGGGGCGGCGGCGTCAAGGGGAGCGTCGGTCATGTATGGCCTTTGGGATTCGCAAGGTCGCTTGTCAGCCTAAAGCCGGGGGCGGGGGGCGTCCACCGGTAAGGCGGCACGTGGGCATGATGCGCGCAACTTGCTTTTGCGACGCGCTGCGGCAAGGCTGTATCAGGGAGGCACTGGCCGGGAAAGCACCCTGCGCAAGGTGCGAAGGGAGAAGGGGAAGGATGCGGGCGGCGGCAATTATTCATGCAGCGGATCGCCTGTAATATATTGAAAAGATGACAGGTTTCATAATTTACGCGCTCAAGGTCTCGGACGGAATACTGGCGATTGCGCCGATGCCGGGACGTGGTGGGCATTACAGCGAGGACCTTGCGCATCTGCGCGACTGGAGGCCGGCGCTGGTGATCTCGATGGTCACGCAGCCGGAACTGGCCGGGCATGGGGCGGGCAGTCTGGGCGGCGACGTTCAGGACATGGGCACGCGCTGGGCGCATGTGCCGGTGGCTGACATGGACATCCCCGGCCCCGAGGCCGCCGAGGCCTGGCATGCGGCCAGCAATGCGGCCCTGGCAGCGTTGCAGGGGCAGGGGCGGGTGCTGGTGCATTGCGTGGGCGGTTGCGGGCGCTCGGGGATGGCGGCGCTGCGGCTGATGATCGAGGCCGGAGAGGCGCCGGAGGCGGCGATGGCGCGGTTGCGGGCGATCCGGCCATGCGCGGTCGAAACGGTGGAGCAGAAGGAATGGGCGTTTCGGGCCGCAAAGGGGCCGAATCGGCCCTAAGATATTGGTAAACAAGCAAAACGGCGATCTGCATCGCGCCGGTATCACATCGGTTTCGCGTCGGTATCGCGCACTGCACAGCCCCGGATGAACAGGGCGCGCGTTGCGTTTTGTACGAAATGCCCGCCCGAACCGTACGGAACAATCGCGCCGCGATGCGGGCGCGAAGGGCATGACGGAGTGAGGGGGGGATAAGGTGAGAGGTTGGACAACGACCCAAGCGTGGCTCGTTACGGCTGCTTCCTTCCGGACCTGACCGGGTTGGCGAGGTGCCTGCCCGCGCCAACCTCTCAGGGCCTACCTAGGCGTCCTGACGCGGATTCGCAAGGGGGCAGGCATCTCAGGCGCGGGTGGCGGGGCTGTGCGGCCCAAGGGGAACGCGCAGCCTGAGAAAGCCGCGCGGTGTATCGCCAAGATCGGTGGCATCGAGGGCCGCGATGTCGTCCGGGTGGTCGCGCAGTCCGGGGCCGGTCTTGACGATGGCGCTGGTGCCCGGCGACATCGGACAGAAGGCCCAGCCGGGCGTCGCGGGCGCGGGGGCGCGAGCGGAAGCGGGGCCGTCGCGGATGTGGCGTGCCAGCAGGTCGCGCACCGGGGTGATGGAACGATGGACGATGTCGTCCTCGGGCAGCGCCCGGTAAGGCCCGCCACCCGCGGCGCGGTATTCGCTGGTGGCGATCAGGAACCTGTCGTCACAAGCGACAGGGCGACCCTGGTGGCGCAGGTCTCGTACGCGGTGCGAATCCGTGTCGCTGCGCGCACCGTCCGGGCCATAGCGCGGCGGTTGCGAGAGGTCGATGCGATAGGTGACGCCCGCGATCACGTCGAAGGCGTGCCCCGGCGAGAGCGGATCGGTGAGCGGTTGATCGGCGACCCCCGGCAGGAACCGGTGAAAGCAGCTTGCGCTGCGCTCGAGCCAATCCAGGAGGTCCGACCCGGTGATGCGCGCGCCCACCAGCGTATTTGGAAAGGCATAGAGATCGGCCACGTTGCGCAGCCGCACGGGACCGGCGGGAATGTCGGTGAAGTGATGCGGCCCCGCGCGCCCGCCGGTCCGGAATGGGGCGGTCGCCGAAAGGATCGGCAGGGCGCTGTCGGGCGTGCCTGTGACGGCATGGGCCAGCGCGCTGGTCTGGGCGGCGTTGACAAGGCGCAGGGCGGGATCGTCGCGCACCAGGGCAAGGTAGCTGTGCAGCGGTGCCGCGGTGGCCCCGAGCGGGCGATTGATCAGCCGCATGGTGGCGCGATGCGCGCCCGCCACGGTCTTGACCACGGCGGGGTCGGCAGGGGTGGGCGGCGCGCCGCTGCCGGGTTGCAACGGGCGCAGCGTGGCGCGGTGGTCGATGGTGCGCCAGCCCTCGGGATCATGCATCAGCACGAGGTCAAGCAGGCCCAGATGCGAGCCCGCGAAACCCGCCATGATCGCGGGAATGCCGTTCAGGCTGCCGTGTTCGGCGCTGACACCGGGCAGGCCATGGTGATCGGGGCCGGGGAACAGGCGGTGGCTGTGACCGGCCAGCACCGCGTCGATGCCCGGCACCAGTGAAAGCGGCAGCGCCGCGTTTTCCAGGCCGGGATGGTCGGGGCTGTCGTCGATCCCGCTATGGGCCAGGGCGATCACCAGATCGGCCCCGGCGGCGCGCAGGCCGGGCACCAGGCGGCGGGCGGTTTCCGTGATGCCTGCGCTGTGCAGGCGCCCTCGCAGGTGGTGGCGGTCCCAGATGGAGATCTGCGGCGGCACCAGCCCGATCACGCCGATCCGCAGGTCATGCGCCTGACCGGCGGTGTCGGTGAGACGGCGTTCAAGGATCAGGGGGCGCGCGAAGGGCAGCGACGTGTCGCCAAGCGCGTGGACATTGGCGCAGGTGATGGGGAAGCGCGCCGATTCCAGCGCGCGGCCAAGCGCGGGCAGGCCGAAGTTGAATTCGTGATTGCCCAGCCCCACGGCGTCGTAATCCAGTGCGTTCATCGCCGCGATCACCGGATGCGGGCCGGTCCAGCCGTCGGGCTGGCCGGCCATGTCGCTGAGCGGCGTGCCCTGAAGGAAATCGCCATTGTCGAAAAGCAGGCAGTTGGGGGATTCGCGGCGGGCCTGGCGGATAAGCGTGGCCAGACGCGCCAGACCCAACGGTCTGTCATCCTGGCCGGAATGATAATCGAACGGCATGACGTGACCGTGAAGGTCGGTCGTCTCCAGCAGCCGCAGATGCAAAAGAGCGCCGGAGCGGGCGTCAGCCAGGCCCCGGTATTCGCGCGGTTCGGTCACGTGATGTTCGTCGCTTTGGGATCGGGTACATGGTGAAACTCGCAAGGGACCGCGGCAGGGTGCCGCAGGGACAAACAACTGGTTAACGTCGGCACTATGCACTGCTTTGGAAGTAATGAAAACAACTTTAACGCGAGTATGTCCGATTTCGGCCCGGAGTGTCGCCCGGATTGCGGCGCTGATAGCAGAGCCTTGCCGCGGCGCGTCGGACGTGGCACCTGCTGGCGTGAAGGAGAGGCGCGATGAAACATGCCGAGACGGTGACTTTCGGGGGCTCGGGGCTGGACCGGGCGGCCGAGCTGCGCGGGGATGCCGCGACACTCGACGACTGGATCGCGGCCGGTCAGGCCGAGACGCTGCTGAGCTGGCGCGGCAAGCCGTTGCTTGCCGGTCTGGCGAAGGACGATCCGGGCGGCGCGCGGCTTGTGCGGTTGGGGATGGACCACCCGGTTCTGAGGCATTGCGTCGCGCCGCCGGTTCTGCTGGGGCGCGATGACGGGCGGCTGGTGTTCATCCACGATATCTCCGGCTGGGTGCCCGAGGGGCTGGACGATGGCGCGCTGGGGCAGTTCCTGGACCCCACCGAGCAGCGCCATCCCGACCTGCCCGAGGGGCTTGTCTTTGCCGAGTTGCGCCGGGTGATGACGTGGTTAGGCCCGCGCGACGCGGAGCTGGCGGCGACCGGCAAGGCGATCCTGGGCTGGCATGCGACGCATCGGTTCTGCGCGCGATGCGGCGAGGAGAGCCGCATGGAGAAATCCGGCTGGACGCGGATCTGCGGTGCCTGTGGCGGGCAGCATTTCCCGCGCACCGACCCGGTGGTGATCATGCTGATCACGCGCGGCAACCGGGTGTTGATGGGGCGCTCGCCCGGCTGGCCCGAGGGGATGTATTCATTGCTGGCGGGGTTCGTCGAGCCGGGCGAGACGATCGAGGCGGCGGTGCGCCGAGAGGTCTTGGAGGAGACCGGCATCACGGTGGGCGGGGTCGGCTATCTGGCCAGCCAGCCCTGGGCGTTTCCGGCCTCGTTGATGATCGGGTGCCGGGGGGTGGCGATGAGCGATGAGATCACCATCGACCCGGTCGAGATCGATGACGCCCTGTGGTTGAGTCGCGAGGATATCATGCAGGCCTTTGCGGGCGAGCATCCGTTCCTTTCCCCGGCGCGTAAGGGGGCGATTGCGCATTTCCTCTTGCGCAACTGGCTTGCGGATACGCTGGATTGAGGGAAGAATGCGCGCCTGACGTAACCAGTGCAGGCAAAGGGTCCCCGCAATGAAGATGAGCGCCCAAGAGGATATCGAGGCACCGATCGCGTTCGTTTATGAGCAGATCACCGATTTTCCCGGATTTGAGCGAAAGGCGTTGCGGCGCGGGGCCGAGGTGGTCAGCGTCGAAAGCCCGACCGCGCTGGCGCCGGGGCTGGCGTGGGACGTGAGCTTCAAGTTGCGCGGCAAGCAGCGCAAGATCCAGATCGAGGTGAAGCAGCTCGATCCGCCCAACGGGCTGGTCATCGCCTCGCGCGCGCCGACGATCGGCGGCGACATGGTTGTGGACCTGGTCGCCCTGTCGCGCAGCCGCACGCGCATGAGCATTGCCATCGCCATGGAGCCCAAGACCCTGTCGGGGCGGCTGATGGTGCAGTCGATGAAGCTGGCGCGCAAGACCCTGACACGGCGGCTGCGCAAGCGGGTAAGCGAATACGCCCTCGACATGGAAGAGCGCCACAAGCGGATCGCCTGACGCCAGCGGCGTCAGTGGCGCCTCGGATCGGCGGGATAAACGCCCAGCATGTTGATCTGCGAGGTGAAGTAATCCAGCTCGTCAAGCGCGCGGCGCACGCCCGGATCGTCGGGGTGGCCTTCGATATCTGCATAGAACCGCGTTGCCGTGAAGGAGCCGTCGACCATGTAGCTTTCCAGCTTGGTCATGTTCACGCCATTGGTGGCAAAGCCGCCCATCGCCTTGTAGAGCGCCGCCGGGATGTTGCGCACCTCGAAGACGAAAGAGGTCATCATCCCGTCATCGCCCCGGCGCGTCATGTCGGGTTCGCGCGCCATCACCAGGAACCGGGTGGTGTTGTTGCCCTCGTCCTCGATATGGCGCGCCAGCACGTCGAGCCCGTAGATTTCGCCGGCCAGTTCGCTGGCCAGCGCGGCGAGGTCGGGTTCCTCGAGCTCGGCGACATGGCGGGCCGACCCGGCGGTGTCGGCGCCGGTCACGCGGCGGATGTCGTGCCGGGTCAGGAAGTCGCGGCACTGGCCCAGCAGCATGGTGTGGCTCATGGCGCGTTTCACCGAGTCAAGGCGCGTGCCGGGCAGGGCCAGAAGGTTGATATGCACACGCACGAAGGCTTCGGCGATGATGTGCAGGCCGGATTCGGGCAAGAGGTGGTGGATATCGGCGACGCGCCCGAAGGTCGAGTTCTCGACCGGGAGCATGGCCAGTTCGGCATGGCCTTCGCGCACCGCGTCGATGGCGTCCTCGAAGGTGCGGCAGGGCATTGCTTCCAGGTGGGGATAGGTTTCGTGGCAGGCCTGATGCGAATAGGCGCCGGGCTCGCCCTGGAAGGCAATGCGCTTGGTCATGGGTGGCTTTTCCTGTCAGAATGCCCGAAGGTCGGGCGTTTGGTCGCGCAAACTACACCTTGCGCCGGACAAGGGGAAGCGGATAGATACCGCGCGACGGATACTAACGGGAAACGGGCTCATGTTCGATACGATGACATTCACCAAGATCGTTGGCGCCCTGTGCGGTTCGCTTCTGATCTTCATGCTGGGCGGCTGGGCGTCCGAGCTGATCTATCACACCGGCGGCGGCCATGGCGACGACCATCAGGCCGGTTACGTGATCGAGACCGGCGATGACGAGGGTGGCGAGGCCGAGGCCGAGGAAGGCCCGAGCTTTGCCGAGCGTTACGCCGCTGCCGATCCCGACAAGGGCGAGCGTGTGTTCAACAAGTGCAAGGCGTGCCACAAGCTTGAGGAAGGTGTGAACAGCACTGGCCCCTACCTGCATGCCATCGTCGGACGCGCCGTGGATGCGGCAGAGGGTTTCGGATATTCGGGCGCGCTTGAAGAGGTCGCCGAAGTCTGGACGCCCGAGAATCTTTATCACTTCCTCGAGAATCCCCAGCGCTTTGCGCCCGGCACGTCGATGAGCTTTGCCGGCCTGGGCAAATCCGAGGACCGGGTGAATGTGATCGCCTATCTGGACATGACCGATGGCGAGATGACCGAGGTCGCCGCCGCCGAGGGTGGCGCGACCGAAGAGGCCGCGGCAGAAGCACCCGCCGAGGAAGCACCCGCAGAGGACGCCGCGACCGAGGAGGCGCCCGCCGAGGAAGCCGCAGCCGAGGACGCCCCCGCCGAGGAAGCCGAAGCCGGTGGTGAAGGGTCGGAATTCGCCGCGATGGTCGCTGCCGCCGATCCCGAGGACGGCGCGAGCGCATGGCGCCGCTGCCAGGCCTGCCACAAGCTGGAAGAGGGCAAGAACGGCGTGGGTCCCCATCTCTACGGGATCGTCGGCCGCGAGATGGCCAATGTCGAGGGCTTTCGCTATTCCAAGGCGATGGAAGGTATGAGCGGCACCTGGACGGTGGACGAGCTCGATGCATGGCTGGAGAACCCCAAGGAATACCTGCCGGGCAACAAGATGTCCTATGCGGGCCTGAAAAAAGAAGAGGATCGCGCGGCGCTCATCGCCTATATGCAGGCCGAATCCGAGTAAATCCGCGCCAAGCGCAAGTCAAAGGCCGTCTGCCGGGGTTCCGGTGGGCGGCCTTACGTATTTGTGAGTGTGAAAAGCCGCTCGGCATCGCATCGGCGCTTGAACATGGGCGGGCGCGTCCATTAGCCTGCGCCATGCGGCCGGTGCGCCGCCCTTATTGCGGCTGACAAGGAGATCGGCATGACCGGACAGCGCAGCCGGGCCAAGGCCCGCGTGATGCCCCTGAGCGCCCCGCGCAAGGCGATTCTGGCCCTGATGGGGCTGACGATCGCGGCGCTCAGCGCCCACATGGCACGGGCCGAGGATCATGTGATCCGCTCGCACGGGTATTCCTATTACGGCGATCTGACCTATCCGGCGGATTACGAGCATTTCGACTACGTCAATCCCGATGCGCCCAAGGGCGGGGAAATCTCGCTTTATGCGCCGGGGACGTTCGATTCGATGAATCCCTATTCGCGCAAGGGCCGGGCCGGCAGATATTCATGGATGGTCTATGAAAGCCTGCTGGGCGAGATGCCCGCCAGCGGCGGCCCCGCCCCGGCGGATGTTTACGGCGAAATGTACGGTTTGCTGGCGGAAAGCCTTGAATATGACGAGGGCAAGACCTGGGTCATCTTCAACATGCGCCCCGAGGCGCGGTTTGCCGATGGCACGCCGGTCACCGCGCATGACGTGGTGTTCTCGCACAACCTGTTCCTGGAGCAGGGGTTGCCGTCTTATGCGCAGGCGGTCAGCCGGCGGATCACCGGGGCCGAGGCGCTGGACGATCACCGCGTCAAGTTCACCTTTGCCGAGGATATCTCGCGCCGGTCGCTGATCGACCAGGTGGGCAGCACGCCGGTTTTCCCGAAAGCCTGGTATGAAGAGAACGGGGCGCGCCTTGACGAGCCGCGCCTGGAGGCGGCGCCGGGGTCCGGCCCCTACCAGGTGGCCAGCTACGACGTGAACCGGCGCATCGTTTATGAGCGCGATCCCGATTATTGGGGCAAGGATTTGCCGATCAACCGGGGGCGGCATAATTTCGACCGTATCCGGATCGAGTATTTCGCCGATGACAGCGCCGCTTTCGAGGCCTTCAAGGCGGGTGAATACACGTTCCGCGCCGAGACCAATTCCAAGAGCTGGGCGACGGGATATGATTTCCGGGCGGTGGACCGCGGCTGGGTCCGGCTGGAGGAGCTGCCCGACGGCACGCCCCCCACGCCCAACGGTATCGTGTTCAACCTGGCGCGCGCGCCCCTGAAGGACATGCGCGTGCGCGAGGCGGTGGCGCTGGCCTATAATTTCGAATGGACCAACGAATCGCTGCAATACGGGCTGTTCAGCCAGCGCCATTCCTTTGTGCAGGATACGCCGCTGGAGGCCGAGGGCGTGCCCGAGGGCGCGGAACTGGAACTGCTGAAATCGCTGGGCGACGTGGTGCCCGAGGCGATGCTGAGCGAACCGGCGCGGCGCGCGCATGAATCGAACGGCAGCCGGCTGAATGACCGGCGCAATCTGCGCCGGGCGATGAAGCTGTTGGACGAGGCGGGCTGGAGCGTGGGCGAAGACGGCAAGCGGCGCAATGCGCAGGGCGAGCTGCTGAGCCTCGATTTCCCGATCCCGTCATCGGGTTCGGCGACGCTGAGCGCGGTGGTGGAGAGTTTCGTGAGCAATCTCAAGCTGATGGGGATAGATGCGCGCCAGGAAAAGGTGGACCCGTCGCAGTTCACGATGCGCAGCCGGGATCGTGATTACGATCTGGTCTTTGACAGTTACACCAGTTTCCTCGGCGCGGGCACGGGCCTGATGCAGCGGTTCGGCAGCGAGGATGCGGCGTTCAGCCTGTTCAACCCCGCCGGGCTGGCCAGCCCGATGGTGGATGCGATCATCAATGCCGCGCTCGATGCCGACACCCGCGAGGAGGAAGACACCGCGCTGACCGCGCTGGACCGGGCGCTGCGGCACGAATTCTTCATGGTGCCGGTCTGGTACAATGACAGCAACTGGGTGGCCTATTGGGACATGTACGAGCATCCCGACGCTCTGCCGCCCTATGCGCTGGGGGTCTTGGATTTCTGGTGGTACAACGAAGACAAGGCCAAGGCGCTCGAGGAGGCGGGCGCGCTGTGACGAGGGCCGGGGCGGTGATCATGACAAGCACGGGAAGGGGCGTCTGAATGGGCGCCTATATCCTGCGCAGGCTCTTGCTGATCCTGCCCACCTTGCTGGGGATCATGGTGATCAATTTCGCGCTGGTGCAGTTCGTGCCGGGCGGACCCGTCGAGCAGGTGATCGCCAACATGCAGGGCCAGGGCGACGTGTTCGAAAGCTTTTCGGGCGCGGGCAGCGATGCGGGCAGCGACATGAACGCCCAGGGCGGCGGCAATTCCGACTATATCGGTGCGCGCGGCCTGCCGCCCGAACTGATCGCGGATCTGGAGCGCCAGTTCGGCCTGGACAAGCCGCCGCTGGAGCGGTTCCTCAACATGATGTGGAACTACATGCGCTTCGATTTCGGAGAGAGCTATTTCCGCAAGATCGAGGTGACCGACCTGGTGCTGGAGAAGATGCCGGTCAGTATCAGCCTGGGCCTGTGGTCGACGCTGATCGCCTATCTGATTTCGATCCCGCTGGGCATCCGCAAGGCGGTCCATGACGGCGGGCCGTTCGACACATGGACCAGCGGGGTCATCATCGTGGCCTATGCGATCCCGGCATTCCTGTTCGCGATCATGCTTCTGGTGCTGTTCGCGGGGGGGAGTTACTGGCAGATCTTCCCGCTGCGCGGGCTCACGTCGGACAATTGGGAGCAGCTGAGCCTTGCGGGCAAGATCGCGGATTATTTCTGGCATATCGCGCTGCCGGTCGCGGCCTCGACCATTTCGGCCTTTGCGACGCTGACGCTGCTGACCAAGAACAGCTTTCTGGACGAGATCAAGAAGCAATACGTGATGACCGCCCGCGCCAAGGGGCTGAGCGAGAAGCGGGTGCTTTACGGGCATGTGTTCCGCAATGCCATGCTGATCGTGATCGCGGGGTTTCCGACGGTGTTCATCGGGGTGTTCTTCGGCGGTTCGGTCCTGATCGAGACGATCTTTTCGCTCGACGGGCTGGGGCGGCTTGGTTTCGAGGCGGCGGTGGGGCGCGATTACCCGGTGATGTTCGGCACGCTGTTCCTGTTCGGGCTGATCGGACTGGTGGTGAATATCATGAGCGATCTCATGTATGTGCTGGTCGATCCGCGCATCGATTTCGAGAAGCGGGAGGGCTGAGCGATGCGGATGGGCGCGCACATGGCCGACCGGGCAGACGAGGGGGCGCTGCCCCCGTCGCCGCAAGCGGCGACTCCCCCGGAGTATTTCGGGAACAGTGAAGACCGGGGGCGGGGACGATGACATTGTCGCCGCTCAACCAGCGCCGCTGGCGCAATTTCAAGCGCAACCGGCGGGCGTTCTGGTCCTTGCTGATCTTTTCGGTGATCTTCGTGATCACGCTGTTTGCCGAGTTTGTGGCCAATGACAAGCCGATCCTGGTGCAGTATCGCGGCGGATTCTACACCCCGGTGTTGAATTTCTACCCCGAGACCGCCTTTGGCGGCGATTTCGAGACCGAGGCGATCTATCGCGACCTGGAGGTGCAATGCCTGATCGCGTCGGGGGGCCTGGATATCTGTTTCGACGATCCCGAGGCGGTGATCGCGGATGCGCAGGACGGGGTCGTGGACGGCGAGGCGATCGAGGCGGGCTGGATGATCTGGCCGCCCATCCCCTACAGTTACGACACCACGGTCGACCGCCCCGGCGCGGCCCCCCTGCCGCCCAATGAGCAGAACTGGCTGGGCACCGACGACACCAAGCGCGACGTGCTGGCGCGGGTGATCTACGGGTTCCGCCTGTCGGTCATGTTCACGCTGATCGTGACCGCGCTGTCATCGGTGATCGGGATTTTCGCGGGCGCCTTGCAGGGCTATTTCGGCGGGCGGCTGGACCTGATCTTTCAGCGGCTCATCGAGATCTGGGCCTCGACGCCGCAGATCTACGTCATCATCATCCTCTTTGCCATTCTGCCGCGCAGTTTCTGGCTGTTGGTGGTGATCACCGTGCTGTTCGGCTGGATGGCGCTGGTGGGGGTGGTCAGGGCCGAGTTCCTGCGCGCGCGCAACCTGGAATATGTGCGCGCCGCCAAGGCGCTGGGCGTGGGCAACCTCACGATCATGTTCCGTCACATGCTGCCCAATGCGATGGTCGCGACGCTGACCATGCTGCCCTTTGTCATCACCGGCACGATTTCATTGTTGGCGGGCCTCGATTTCCTGGGCTTCGGCCTGCCATCGAGTTCGCCGAGCCTTGGCGAGCTGACATTGCAGGCCAAGCAGAACCTGCAGGCGCCGTGGCTGGCCTTCACTGCGTTCTTCGCCTTTGCCATCATGTTGTCGCTGCTGGTCTTCATCTTCGAAGGCGTGCGCGATGCGTTCGATCCCAGGAAGACCTTTGAATGAGCAAACTGACGGTCAGGGATCTGAAGGTGGGCTTTCGCCAGGACGGGCAGATCGTGCCGGCGGTGCATGGCGTTTCGTTCACCGTGGAGCAGGGCGAGACCGTGGCGCTGGTCGGCGAGAGCGGTTCGGGCAAATCGGTGACGGCGCTGAGCACCGTGTCGCTGTTGGGCGGATCGGCGCAGGTCGAGGGGAGTGTCACGCTTGACGGGGAGGAGCTGATCGGTGCGCGCGCTGGCAAGCTGCGCCAGGTCAGGGGCAACGATATCAGCTTCATTTTCCAGGAGCCGATGACCAGCCTCAACCCGCTGCACACGCTGGAAAAGCAGATCACCGAGAGCCTGGCGCTGCACCAGGGGCTGAGCGGCGAGGCGGCGCGCGAGCGGATCCTGCAATTGCTGGAGCGGGTCGGGATCCACGAAGCGGCCAGCCGGTTGACCGCCTATCCCCATCAGCTGAGCGGCGGGCAGCGCCAGCGCGTGATGATCGCCATGGCGCTGGCCAACAAGCCCGGCATCCTGATCGCGGATGAGCCGACGACCGCGCTGGATGTCACCATCCAGGCGCAGATCCTGGAATTGCTGGCCGAGCTCAAGCGCGAGGAGGGGATGGGCCTGTTGTTCATCACCCATGATCTCAACGTGGTGAGCCGCATCGCCGACCGGGTCTGCGTGATGAAGGACGGGCGGATCGTGGAAAGCGGCCCGACCCGCGAGATTTTCGACAATCCGCGCCATGACTATACCCGCAAGCTGCTGGCGGCGCGGCCCTCGGGGGCGCCCGACCCGGTGCCGCAAGGCGCGAAACCGGTGGTCGGCACCGATGCCCTGCGGGTGTGGTTCCCGATCCAGAAGGGGTTTTTGCGCCGGACCGTGGGCCATGTGAAGGCGGTGAACGCGGCGAGCATCGAGGTGCGCGCCGGTGAGACCCTGGGGATCGTGGGCGAAAGCGGTTCGGGCAAGACCACGCTGGCGCTGGCGATCATGCGGCTGATCCAGTCCGAGGGGGGCATCACCTTTGACGGCGAGGATGTGAACGGCTGGTCGACGCGGCGGCTGCGCAAGCGGCGGCGTGACATGCAGATCGTGTTCCAGGACCCGTTCGGCAGCCTGTCGCCGCGCATGACCTGCGAGCAGATCATCGCCGAGGGTCTGGGCGTGCATGGCAACCCGGAGGGGCGCAAGCCGCGCGACCTTGTGGCCGAGGTGATGCAGGAGGTCGATCTGGACCCGGTGATGATAGATCGCTACCCGCATGAGTTCTCGGGCGGGCAGCGCCAGCGGATCGCCATCGCCCGCGCCATGATCCTGCGGCCCAAGATGGTGGTTCTGGACGAGCCGACATCGGCGCTGGACATGACCGTGCAGGTGCAGATCGTCGACCTGCTGCGCCGTCTTCAGGTGAAATACGGTCTGGCCTATCTGTTCATCAGTCATGACCTGGCGGTGGTGCGCGCCATGAGCCACCAGGTCGCGGTGATGAAGCAGGGCGATATCGTGGAATATGGCAGCGCGCGTGACCTGTTCGAGGCGCCGCAGACCGAATATGCAAGGACCCTTTTGCAGGCGGCGCTGGATGTGAGCGCCTAGGGCGGGGCGCGCCGGGCGAAAACCTGATATCAGAGGCCGGGCAGGTCGAGAACCAGCGCGGCGTGATCGCTGGCATGGGGGCGGTGTTGCCCGGTGCCGGGAAGATGGATCGGCGCGCGGGTGGCCTCGCGGCCAAGGCCCTGGCGGTGGATTTCGGGTTTTGCCGCAGGACAGGCTCGCGCCAAAGCGGGGCTGGCGAGCATGGCGTCGGGGCGGCCATAGGTATCCGACCAGGCATCGTGGCGGGTCCAGCGCTCTGCGGGTGCAAGGCGCTCCAGCAGATCGACGCCAAACGGAGGCCGGATTGGCGCGGTGGCCGGAGGATCGCCGGGCTGCCAGGGATCGTTGAGATCGCCCAGGATCAGCCACGTGGCGCTGGCGGGATCGGCGAAGCGGCGTTCGATCAGGCGGCGGGTGGCCTCGGCTTCGAGGGCGCGAATGCGAAAGGCGCGTTCGGGGTCGGGATAGGGCGCCTTGAAATGCACCGCGAAGAGCGTGAGGCCGGGCAGTTCGATGCGCAGGCAGTCGCGGCGGAAGACGGGCAGGTCGGCGGCGGTGCCTTCGGGCGCGCGCAGGCCAAGACCGGCGGGGCGCAGCGCGGCATGGCTGACCACCTCGAGCGGCGCGCGGCGCGCCAGCAGCGCAAGGTCATAGCCGCTTCCGTCATTGCCGGGCAGGCAGCTGCGATGCCGATAGGCGGGCAGGCCCAGGGGCATGAGCAGCTTGTCGTGGAAATGATCGAGCGTGGCCTGGTCGAACACTTCCTGGAGGACCAAGAGATCGGCGTTGAGGTCGCGGATGATCCGGGCGCTCAGCGCCCGGTCGCGGCGTGCCAGAGCCGCACCGCCGGTTTCGGGCGTGTCGCCGTCGCGTGCGCCGCTCAGGCGCCCGTCGCGCAGGCGCAGGCGTTGCAGGTTGAAACTGGCGATGCGCATCGCCGCCCCTTTCAGATGGCCGAGCTGTGGCCTGCCTTGCTGAGCGCGTAGGCGTCGATGCTGCGCGCGATCATCCGGGTGAGGGGGCGCGCCTCGTGGGGGACGCGAAGCCCCTGCTCATCGAGTTGCAGAAGGCCGCCGAACTGCGCGGCGCTGGTTCGCAGAATTTTGTGGACCTGTTGGGGCGAGATGTCAAAGCGTTGGCACAGATCGCGCGTATCGATGCGGAATTCGCACATCAGTTGTTCGATCATCCGGCCCCGCAGACGATCCTCGGGCGAGAATACATGCCCGCGCGCGGTGGAGAAGCGCCCGTCGCGGATGGCGCCGGTATGGGCGCCGGTGCCGGGGTCGTTCTGCGCATAGCCCTGCGGAAAGCGCGAGATGGACGAGGCGCCAAGGCCGATCAGCACATCGGCGGTGTCGTCGGTATAGCCCTGGAAATTGCGCCGCAGGCGGCCGGTCTTGAGGGCGATATTGAGCCCGTCATCCTGAGCGGCGAAATGGTCGATGCCGATCTCGGCGTAGTTGTCCCAAAGAAACAGCCGGCGCGCGGTGTCGAAAAGTTCGAGCCGTTCCTCGGGGGTGGGGAGCGCATCGGAGGGCAGCATCTGCTGGCGCTTGGCCATCCACGGCACATGGGCATAGCCGTAAAGCGCGACGCGGTCGGGATTGAGCGACAGGAGCTTTTGCACGCTTTCGGTGATTCGCGCCTTGCTCTGGTGGGGCAGGCCGTAAAGGATATCGGCATTGAGGCTGGCAACGCCGCGGGCGCGGATCTCTTCCACGGCCCAGCGGGTGACGTCATAGCCTTGCAGGCGACCGATGGAACGCTGGATGTTCTCGTTGAAGTCCTGAATCCCGACCGAGGCGCGGTTCATGCCCGCCGCTGCCAGCGCATCGAGGCGCGGGGCGTCGATCTCGTTGGGGTCGATCTCGACGGAGAATTCTGTGCGCTCGGTGAAGGGCGCGACCTGTTTGATGGCCTGTGCGAGGTCTTCGATCATGCCCGGTGGCAACAGGGTCGGCGTGCCGCCACCCCAGTGCAGGCGCGACAGGCGCACGTCGTCGGGCAGGTGCCGCGCGAGCATTGACAGCTCGGCCTTGAGTGTTTCGACATAGGCGGCGACGGGGCGATCGCTTTGGGTGCCCTGCGTGCGGCAGGCGCAGAACCAACAGAGCCGCCGACAGAAGGGCACATGGACGTAAAGAGAGATTTCCGCGCCCCGTGGAATGGCGGATATCCAGCGTGAGAACAGCGTCGAGTCGACGCCGCCGCCGAAATGCGGCGCGGTCGGATAGCTGGTATAGCGCGGAACCCTCGCGTCAAAGAGACCCAGTTTCGCGAGTTGTGCTTTCATAGCCATGATTCAAGCGATAGGATGGCTTGAAACACACAGCCTTGATTCAGATCAAAACCATTACGGACCCAAATGATGCTCGACCCTGAAACCCAGGCCATCCCGCGCGATTGCGGCGACTGCCCGATACGGCATCGTGCCGTTTGCGCGCGTTGCGAGGCCGACGAGTTGGAGCTGCTTGACCAGATCAAGTATTACCGCAACTTCGAGGCCGGGCAGACCGTTGTCTGGGCGGGCGACAAGATGGATTTCGTCGGTTCGGTCGTGTCGGGCATCGCCACGCTGACCCAGACGATGGAGGACGGGCGCACCCAGATGGTGGGCCTGATGCTGCCCAGCGATTTCGTGGGCCGTCCGGGGCGCCAGACCGCCGCTTATGACGTGGTGGCGACCAGCGACATGGTGATGTGCTGTTTTCGCAAGCAGCCTTTCGAGGACATGATGAGCCGCACCCCCCATATCGCGCAGCGCCTGCTGGAGATGACGCTGGACGAGCTGGATGCCGCGCGCGAATGGATGCTGGTGCTGGGCCGCAAGACCGCACGCGAGAAGATCGCGAGCCTGCTGTCTATCATTGCCCGGCGCGACGCGGCGCTGAACATCGCGGGGCGGCAAGGGCCGATGGTCTTCGTCCTGCCGCTGACGCGCGAGGCGATGGCGGATTACCTGGGGCTGACGCTGGAAACGGTGAGCCGCCAGATTTCGGCGCTCAAGCGGGACGGGGTGATCGTGCTGGAAGGCAAGCGCCATGTGACGGTGCCCGATTTCAACCGCCTGCTGGACGAGGCGGGCGATGACAGCGATGGCGGGATGCTGGCCTGATCCGCGCCGCGCCGCCGCCCGAACAAGCCCGACGAAACACCAAGGGCCTCGCTTGCGCGAGGCCCTTTTCAGTGAAGCAGGCTTGGCCCCGACCTTTCCCCCACCTTGAATAAGGTCGGGCCGGGGCGCCGCGTGCCGTCAGTGAGCCATGAAGACCGGCAGACTGGCCTGTTCGAGCATGTAGCGGGTCGCGCCGCCGAACACCGCCTCGCGGAATCGCGAATGACCATAGGCGCCCATCACGATCATGTCGGCGTCCATATCCGAAGCATGGCGCATCAGCACATCCGAGATGCGCGGCATCGTCTTGGACAGCACGTCGATTTCGACCTGCACGCCGTGGCGCGCAAGGTATTGCGAGATCTGGCCGCCGGGATCGGAGCGGTTGGGACCGTGCTGGGGCGGGTCGATCACCACCACATGCACCTTGTCGGCCCCAACCAGAATCGGCAGCGCCGAGCGCACCGCGCTGAGCGCCTCGGCGCTTTCGTTCCATCCGACCATCACGCGTTTGGGCATGGGCGCGGGTGCGGCGCCATCCGGCACGATCAGCGCCGGGACATGACCTTCGAACAGGGCGGATTCCGTCACCGGCTCCAGTTCGGCGCCGCGCCCCTCGCCATAGGGCTGTGCCAGAATCGCAATATCCGAGAACCGCGCGCGCGCGGCAATGTGGCGCCCCAGATCGGCCAGTTGCGCGACACCGCCTTCGCTGGACCAGCGGATGCCGGACCCTTCGAGCAGCTTGGTCACGCGTTTTTCGATCGCTTCGGATTCCTCGTGGGCGCGGGTGATGGTTTCCTGCAGGACGACGGCGCTGGCCCCGGCATAATAATAGCCGGTCTGGCTGCGGTCGACGCCGAGGCAGAGCACCTCGAGATGGGCGTCATGCGCCTTGGCCATGGCAAGCGCATGGGCCATGACGTCATCGACCAGATCTTCGTCCGTAACGGCGGAAAACAGGCAATTGTAGGACATGTCGCATTTCCTTTTCAAATATCTTCGCACCATACCTAAAACGTATGGCGGGGGTCGTGCCTTGATGCGCATCAAAAAAACCATGACAGGGTTTTGATGCAGATCAAGGCGGTTTATTGGACCTGTGACCATTAACAAATTGTCTGGACGCGCCCCTGCGATTCTTGTGAGTCTGTTGTAATGGGTGCGGTAACGGAGACGAAGGGACGCAACATGACGAACTATTTCAAGTTGATCGTGCTGGGGGTGATCGCGTTGCTTGCGCTGATTGCTGCCAACTACGCGCGCGATCTGGCCTATCTGGTCAATGCGCTGACCGTGGCGCTTGTCGCTGCTGGCCTGTTTATCTGGACCTTGCGGAAGACCGATGAACCGGTGCCCGCGGTGGACCTGTCCGGCCAATACATGGACGGGGTTGTGCGCGCCGGGGTGATCGCCACGGCGCTTTGGGGTGTTGTGGGCTTCCTTGCGGGAACGTTCATCGCCTTTCAGCTGGCCTTTCCGGTGCTCAATTTCGACTGGGCACAGGGCTATCTGAACTTCGGGCGTCTGCGTCCCCTTCACACCAGCGCGGTGATCTTCGCATTCGGCGGCAACGCCCTGATCGCGACCTCGTTCTACGTGGTGCAGCGGACATCGGCGGCGCGGCTCTGGGGCGGCAACCTCGCCTGGTTCGTCTTCTGGGGGTATCAGCTGGTCATCGTGCTGGCGGCGACCGGCTATCTGCTGGGCGCGACCCAGTCCAAGGAATACGCCGAGCCCGAGTGGTATGTCGACTGGTGGCTGACCATTGTCTGGGTGGCCTATCTGGCCGTGTTCCTGGGCACGATCGTGCGGCGCAAGGAGCGCCATATCTACGTGGCCAACTGGTTCTACCTGAGCTTCATCCTGACAGTCGCGATGCTGCATATCGTGAACAACCTCAGCATTCCGGTCTCGGTTTTCGGGTCGAAATCGGTGCAGGTGTTCAGCGGTGTTCAGGACGCCATGGTGCAGTGGTGGTATGGCCATAACGCCGTGGGCTTCTTCCTGACTGCGGGCTTCCTGGGGATGATGTA
Organism: Roseovarius salincola; assembly: GCF_026891095.1. GTDB lineage: Bacteria > Pseudomonadota > Alphaproteobacteria > Rhodobacterales > Rhodobacteraceae > Roseovarius > Roseovarius salincola. The sequence goes on along the minus strand of NZ_JAPTNL010000007.1, from coordinate 121,952 downwards.
CTATTTCGTGCCCAAGCAGGCCGAACGCCCGATCTACAGCTACAAGCTGTCGATCGTCCACTTCTGGGCGCTGATCTTCATCTATATCTGGGCCGGTCCGCACCACCTGCACTACACGGCGCTGCCCGACTGGGCCTCGACGCTGGGCATGGTGTTCTCGATCGTTCTGTGGATGCCGTCCTGGGGCGGGATGATCAACGGCCTGATGACCCTGTCGGGCGCATGGGACAAGCTGCGCACCGATCCGATCATCCGGATGATGGTGATTTCCGTGGGCTTTTACGGGATGTCCACCTTCGAAGGTCCGATGATGTCGATCCGCGCGGTGAACTCGCTTTCGCACTACACAGACTGGACCATCGGTCACGTCCATTCCGGCGCGCTTGGCTGGAACGGCATGATCACCTTCGGGGCGCTCTACTTCCTGGTGCCGCGTCTGTGGAACCGTGAGCGGCTCTATTCGCTCTCGCTGGTCAGCTGGCACTTCTGGCTCGCGACCATCGGCATCATCCTCTACGCCGCATCCATGTGGGTGACCGGTATCATGGAGGGCCTGATGTGGCGCGAAGTGGATGCCAACGGCTTCCTCGTGAACGCCTTTGCCGACACCGTGGCCGCCAAACTGCCGATGTATGTCGTGCGGGGTCTTGGTGGGGTGCTCTACATCGCTGGCGCAATCATCATGTGCTACAACCTGTTCATGACCGTCAAACGGAGCCCGGCTGTCGAAGCCACCAACTCCGTTGTCCCGGCCGAATAAGAAAGGGACCGACTCAATGTCCATTCTTGAAAAACACAAGATCCTCGAGAAGAACATCACGCTTCTGTCGATCTTTGCCTTTCTGGTGGTCACGATTGGCGGCATCGTGCAGATCGCACCGCTGTTCTGGCTGGAAAACACCATCGAGGATGTCGAGGGCATGCGCCCCTACACCCCGCTGGAGCTGACCGGGCGCGACATCTATGTGCGTGAGGGCTGCTATGTCTGCCACAGCCAGATGGTCCGCCCCATGCGCGACGAGGTCGAACGCTATGGCCACTACAGCCTTGCGGCGGAATCGCAGTATGACCACCCGTTCCAGTGGGGCTCCAAGCGGACAGGGCCGGATCTGGCCCGCGTCGGTGGGCGCTATTCGGACGAGTGGCATGTGGACCACATGCGCGATCCGCAATCCGTGGTGCCGGAATCGGTCATGCCGAAATACGGTTTCCTGGAAAACCGGATCATCGAGCCGACCCATATCGCGGATCTTCTCAAGACACACCGTCTGATCGGTGTGCCCTATACCGAGGAGATGATCGAGAACGCGGCGGCCGATTTCGAAGCGCAGATCGATCCGTTCGGCGACTATGACGGGCTGATCGAGCGTTACGGCGACAAGGTCAACGTGCGCAACTTCGACGGGCAACCGGGTATCTCGGAAGCCGACGCGCTGATCGCCTATCTGCAAATGCTGGGCACGCTGGTCGACTTCTCGACATTCACGCCCGTGGCGAGCCGGTAAGGGAGGACAAGATGGAAACCTATACCTTTCTTCGCGCATTTGCCGATAGCTGGATGCTGCTGTTTCTGTTCGTGTTCTTCATCGGGGTGGTGATCTGGGTCCTTCGGCCCGGATCCACCGAGACCTACGAGGAACCGTCCAGCATCCCGTTCCGGCATGAAGACAAACCCGCTCAGCGCGGCGAAGCCGACGCCGAAGCCGACGCCAAGGAGGCGTGACTGACATGGCAAGACAACCCAAGAAGAAGAACGAGGTCGAAACGACCGGCCACGAATGGGACGGGATCGAAGAGTATAACAATCCCCTTCCGCGCTGGTGGCTTTGGATCTTTTACGCCTGTATCGTCTGGGGCATCTGGTACACGATCGCCTATCCGGCCTGGCCGATGGTCCAGGGCGCGACAAAGGGTTACCTGGGCTGGTCCACACGGGCCAACGTGGCAGAGGAGATCGCCACGGCGGAGGCCGCCAATGCCGAGATCAACGAGCGGCTCGCCTCGGTCGAACTGACCGCGATCGCCGACGATCCCGAACTGGCCGGTTATGCCCGTTCGGCAGGCGAGGCCGTGTTCAAGACCTGGTGCGCCCAGTGTCACGGCTCAGGGGCGGCGGGAGCCAAGGGCTATCCCAATCTTCAGGATGACGCATGGCTCTGGGGTGGCACGATGGAGGATATCCATTACTCCATCGCCCACGGTATCCGGAACGAAGATGACCCGGATGCGCGCTATTCCGAAATGCCCGCCTATGGCGAGATCCTGGAAGAGCCGCAGATCGAACAGGTGGTGAACTACGTCATGTCGCTTTCGCCCACCTACGAGCCGCAGGATGCATCGCTGGTGGCGGATGGCGAGGAGATCTTCCTCGACAACTGCGCCGCCTGTCATGGCGACGACGGCAAGGGCGACATCTTTCAGGGGGCGCCCAACCTGACCGACGCGATCTGGCTCTATGGCGGGGATTACGAGACCGTCAAGGAAACGGTGACGAACTCGCGCTTCGGTGTGATGCCGCCCATGGGTGGCGCGCAGCTGACCGAGGCCAAGATCCGCGCCGTGGCCACCTATGTCCACCAGCTGGGTGGTGGCGAGTGATCGCCCGACCGGCATAAGAACACCCGCGGGCGGCGTGCCGTCCGCGGGTCAGGCACTGGCTCTTCCGTCCTGTTCGCGCGTTTCCTGGGAGAGCCGGTGCCAACTATTTAACGCCGGGCGGCCCGGTCTGTCCACCGCGTTTCCCGACCTTCCCGACATGTGCTTTCGGTCCTTGAGCATGCAGCGGCGCCGCCCGCTGCCGTTTTGTGCCGGGCCTTCGGGATCAATCCCGCCGACGGGCCTCGCGATGGGCCTCGAGTTCGGCGCGGGCGCGATTGTCGAACCGCTCGCCCGGCGGCCAGTGGCTGGGCGCTTCGCGGCGTGGCGCGAGATTGCTGCGGGTTGCAGTCATGAAAGATTTTGCGAATACACTGAACATGGCGCGTCTCCTGTGAATCATGTTTGATGCCTTGAATATGCGGTTATTCATGCCATGTTTCGACTCAGGAATATTTGGAACCTGTAAGCTTGGATTACATGATGGATTGGCTTTCCATGCCTCCTCTGACCGCGCTGCGGGCCTTTGCGGCCTTGGCCGGGACCGGCTCGGCCAGCGCGGCGGGGAACGCGCTCAATGTCAGTCACGCGGCGATCAGCCAGCAGGTCAAGACGCTTGAGGCGCATATGGGCGTTTCGCTGGTGGACCGCACGGGGCGCACGCTGCGGCTGACCGATGCCGGGCGCAGCCTTGCAGATTCCCTCAGCGCCGGGTTTGGCAGCATCGCGCGCACCATCGACGCGCTGACCGGCGCGGATGCCGACCGCCCGCTTCAGATTTCGACGACGCCGGGCTTTGCCGCCCAATGGCTGATGCCGCGGCTGCTGGATTTCCGCAACCGTCACCCGGATGTTGATGTGATGATCAACCCCACCCCCGACCGCGTGCCGCTGGAGCCGGGCGGCATAGACATCGCGATCCGCCACGGGCTGGGTCATTGGCCGGGGGTCGAGGCCGAGTGCCTGTTCGTTTCGCCGCTGGTGGTGGTGGCGGCGCCAAGCCTGGTTGCGGGGCGCGCGATCACCAAGCCCGCCGACCTGCTGGACCTGCCATGGGTGCAGGAATACGGCACATCGGAATCGACCGACTGGCTCAGGCGCAAGGGGCTGGCTTCGGTGCGTATCGGCGGCATGACGCAGGTGCCCGGAAACCTTCTGCTGGAGGGGGTGCGCCAGGGACAGGGCGTGTCGCTGACCGTGCGCCAATGGGTTGAGGACGATATTGCCGCGGGACGGCTATGCCTGTTGTTCGAGGAACCCGAGGATACAGCCTATTATATCGTCACCGCGCCCGGCCCGCCGCGCCAGAAGGCAAAGGCATTTATCGGCTGGTTGCGGCGGCAGGCCGCGGAGACGGCCCTTGTAAATTGATCAGTTTCAGAGTCAGAATTTGATGCAAATCAAGGCTCTTTCCGGTGCCGCCTGAAACAACAGCCTTGTCAATAAACGCGAATACCGGAGTGATTCCGTTGTCTCAATCCCAGCCAGATGCTGCCCCCAGCCTCTATGCCGCCCGAGAACCTGTCTTTCCCAAGAAGGTTTACGGGAATTTCAGAAACCTGAAATGGGTGATCATGATCATCACCCTGGGGATCTATTATGTCACGCCCTGGATTCGCTGGGACCGTGGGCCGAACATGCCCGATCAGGCGGTGCTGCTGGATCTTGGCAGCCGCCGTTTCTTCTTTTTCTGGATCGAGATCTGGCCGCATGAATTCTATTTCATCGCGGGTCTTCTGGTGATGGCGGGCCTGGGGCTGTTCCTGTTCACCTCGGCGCTTGGCCGCGTGTGGTGCGGCTATGCCTGCCCGCAGACAGTGTGGACGGATCTGTTCGTGCTGGTGGAGCGCTGGATCGAGGGCGACCGCAACGCACGCCTGCGCCTGCACCGCCAGAAGAAGCTGGATTTCCGCAAGGCCCGCCTGCGCGTGACGAAATGGATCAGCTGGCTGTTGATCGCCGTGGCGACCGGCGGCGCCTGGGTGTTCTATTTCACCGATGCGCCGACGCTTCTGGTGGATCTCTTCACGCTTGACGCGCATCCGATCGCCTATACCACCATCGGCGTGCTGACGGCGACGACCTTCCTGTTCGGCGGTTTCGCGCGCGAACAGATCTGCATCTATGCCTGTCCCTGGCCGCGCATCCAGGCCGCCATGATGGATGAGGACACGCTGACCGTCGCCTATCGCGAATGGCGCGGCGAACCGCGCAAGAACTCGGACGAGGTGAAGGCGGGGGCCGAGCAGGGCGACTGCATCGACTGCATGGCCTGCGTCAATGTCTGCCCGGTGGGGATCGACATCCGCGAGGGCCAGCAGCTCGAATGCATCACCTGCGCGCTGTGCATCGACGCCTGCGACGATATCATGGCCAAGATCGGCAAGCCGCGCGGGCTGATTGATTACATGGCGCTGACGGATGAGGTTTCCGAACGCGCCGGGGAAGCGCCCAAACCGATCATCAAGCATATCCTGCGCCCGCGCACGATGCTTTATACCGCGCTTTGGGCGCTGGTCGGAATCGGCCTGATCTTTGCGCTGTTCATCCGGCCCGATATCGACATGACGGTCGCGCCGGTGCGCAACCCGACCTTTGTCACGATGTCCGACGGTTCGATCCGCAATGTCTATGAGGTGCGCCTGCGCAACAAGCATGGCGAGGAACGCCCGTTCCGCATGTCGGTCAATGGTCATCCGGCCATCCGCCTGCAGGTCGAAGGCACGCCTTATGCCACGATCAACGTGCCTGCGGACACCTCGCAGCTGGCGCGGGTCTATCTCGTGGCGCCGCCCGGTTCCGAACCGGCGGCTGCCGAGCGCAGCGATGTGCGCCTTTGGGTCGAAGATATCTCGACGGGCGAGCGCACATATACCGATACAATCTTCAATGGACGGGGGAATTGATGAGCAGCGAACGCAAACTGACCGGCAGGCATGTGTTGATGATATTCGTGGGGGCTTTCGGGATCATCATCAGCGTCAATCTCGTGCTGGCCTATTCGGCGGTCAAGACCTTTCCCGGACTCGAGGTCAAGAACTCCTACATCGCCAGCCAGACATTCAACGAACGCAAGGCGGCGCAGGAGGCGCTGGGCTGGACCGTGGCGGCACATCATCAGGACGGGCGGCTCGTGCTGGGGATCACCAACCGCTTCGGCCAACCTGTCGAGGTAGAGGCGCTGGACGCCACGGTGGGGCGCGCCACGCATATCGCCGATGATGTGCGTCCCGATTTCCGGTTCGACGGTTCGGCCTATGTGGCCGAGGTGCCGCTGGGCGATGGCAACTGGAATATCCGCATGAGCGCGCTTGCCGCCGATGGCACGGCGTTTACCCAACGTGTCGTTCTGATCAAGGATTGAGCGGATGAGCGGCAACATGCGTCCGACGCCCTCGGCCTGCCCGGCCTGTGCCGCCGCGCCTTCGGCCGAGCGGCTGGCCGAAGAGGCCGCCGCGCATGTGCCCGCGCAGATCGCGCTGTCGCTGCCGACGATCCATTGTTCGGCCTGTATCTCGAAGATCGAGAAGGCGCTGAACACTCATCCAGGCGTCAAGTCCGCCCGTGTGAACCTGACCCTCAAGCGCGCCAGCATCGAAGCCGAATCCGATATCACCGCAGCGGATATGAAGAACGTGGTCGAGGCGCTTGGCTATGAGGCGCATGAGCTCGATTCCGGTACGCTCAATGCCACGGCGAATGACCGCGCGGGGCGCGAGCTTCTGATGCGGCTGGCGGTGGCCGGCTTCGCCAGCATGAACGTGATGCTGCTGTCGGTGTCGGTCTGGTCGGGCGCGACGGATGCGACGCGCGACCTTTTCCACTGGGTCTCGGCGGCGATCGCCCTGCCCACGATCGCCTTTTCGGGGCAGCCGTTTTTCCGTAATGCCTGGGCGGCGCTCAGCAACCGGCAGCTCAACATGGATGTGCCGATCACGCTGGCGATCGTGCTGGCTGTGGTGACCTCGCTCTGGGAAACCGCGCTTTCGGGCGCGCATGCCTATTTCGACGCGGCGCTGGCGCTGACATTCTTCCTGCTCGCGGGGCGTTACCTTGATCACCGGACCCGCTCGATCGCGCGGTCTGCGGCCGAGGAGTTGACAGCGCTCGAAGTGCCCCGCGCGATCCGGCTGCGCGACGGGGAGGAGGAAACCGTCAATATCGCGGAACTCGCGGTGGGCGATCTGGTGCTGGTGCGCCCGGGCGGGCGCATGCCTGTCGATGGCGTGATCGTCACCGGCACCTCCGAGATCGACCGCTCGCTGCTGACCGGTGAGACGCTGCCGGTCTTCGCCGGTGAAGGCCAGAGCGTCTCGGCGGGCGAGGTCAACCTCACCGGGCCGCTGACGATCCGCGCCAGCGCGGTCGGGACGGATACGTCGCTGCACCGCATGGCCGACCTCGTGGCGATCGCCGAATCCGGGCGCTCGCGTTACACGTCGCTCGCGGACAAGGCCGCCAAGCTTTATGCGCCGGGGGTGCATATTCTGTCGGCACTGGCCTTCGTGGGCTGGTATCTCTACACGTTCGACATGCGCACGGCGCTCAATATCGCGGCGGCGGTGCTGATCATCACCTGCCCCTGCGCGCTGGGCCTTGCGGTGCCTGCGGTGACCACCGCCGCCAGCGGGCGGCTGTTCCGCCGCGGCATGCTGATCAAGCACGAAACCGCGCTCGAGCGGCTGGCGCAGGTCGATACGGTGGTGTTCGACAAGACCGGCACGCTCACGGCGGGGACGCCGGAGCTGACCAATATGGGCGAAGTGCCGCGGCGCGACATCGAACTGGCGCTGGCGCTGGCCGAAGGCTCGTCGCACCCGCTGGCGCAGGCCATCACCCGCGCCGCGCGCGAGGCGGGCTTCGCCCCTGCCCGCGTCAGCGACGTGACCGAGATGCCCGGCTTCGGGACCAGGGCGATGCATGAGGGGCAGGAGGTGCGCCTTGGCCGCGCCAGCTGGACCGGGGGGCAGGGCCTGGCCGAGACCGCCACGTTCCTCAGCCGTGGCGCGGGCGCACCGAGAGCGTTCATCTTTGCCGACCGGCTGCGCGAGGGCGCTGCCGATGCGGTGGAGTCCCTCAAGCAGGCCGGCAAGACGGTCTATCTCATGTCCGGCGACACCACGCCGGCGGTCGAGGCGCTCGCGGCGCGGCTTGGCATCGAACGCTGGATGGCCGAGGCCCTGCCCGCCGACAAGGCCGAGCGCATCCAGGCCATGAGCGCCGAGGGCGCAAAGGTGCTGATGGTGGGTGACGGGCTCAACGACACGGCGGCACTTGCGGCGGCGCATGTGTCGATCTCACCCGCCAGCGCGCTTGATGCCGCGCGGGTCGCCTCCGATATCGTGCTTCTTGGCAGTGATCTGTCGCCGATCGCCGCCGCCTGCGATACCGCGCGTTCCGCGATTCGCCGCATCCGCGAGAATTTCAACATCGCCACGGTCTATAACGTGGTTGCCGTGCCGCTGGCGATCGCCGGTTTCGCGACGCCGCTGATTGCGGCCTTGGCCATGTCCGCAAGTTCCATTACTGTGTCGCTGAACGCTTTGCGGCTGAGGTGACATCATGACCATTCTCGCCTATCTGATTCCGATCTCGCTCTTCCTTGGGGGGCTGGGGCTGGCGTTTTTCGTCTATACGGTCAAAACCAACCAATATGACGATCCCGAGGGCGATTCACGCCGTATCCTGAGCGACGAATACGACGATCACCCCAAACCCTGAAACCGGCGCCTGGCGCAGGCGGGGCAGGGGGCTTTGCCCCCTCGGCCTGCGGCCTCACCCCCAGGATATTTTCAAACAGAAGAAGTAACGGTTCGTGAAGCTTTTCGGGGCATCATGACCGGGCGGTACAGGCGGGGACGCCGATGACCGCAACAGGAGAAGGCCGGCACTGCCGGTCGGGGCGGGTTGGTCCAATCCCGCCCCCTTCTTCTGTTCATAAATATCCCGGGGGAGTCGCCGCCTGCGGCGACGGGGGCAGCGCCCCCGATTTCGTGGCTTGCCTCAGGCACCGCCGCCCGGCTCGATCATGAAACAGGTGACCTGCTTGGCCTGCAACCGCCGGCAGGCCAGATCCGCGGTTTCGCGCGTCATGCCCATGAAATTGGCATCGAACCCGGTGGGGCGCTTGACCACCTTGCGCAGGGATCCGTCAAGCGTGGTGATCTCGTTGAGCGCAGTTTGAAGCAGGATCTTGCGGGCCTTGTATTCGCTGGGATAGCGCCCGATATTGATACCCCAGTTGCGCCCGCCCGATGTGGAGACACGGGTCACCACCTCCTGAATGGGGTCGCGGGCCGGTTCCTGCGCGCTTGCGAGCACGAGGTCGGCGGGGCGCGGTTCGGGATTGATGCGGGGCAGGCGCGCGCTGTCGATGGATGGCGACGCCGCCGCGCCTTGGGCGATCTGTGGTTCGGTTTCGGGTTCGGGTTTGGCGACGGGCGAGAGCGCCGGGGCTTCCTGTTGCGCGGCCAGCACTGCCTGTTCGATATCGTCCTTCGCCGCCAGCAGCACCGGGGCGTCGCTGGCCACCATGCGCGCCTGCGGGCGCAGGCTGCGCTTGACGGCGGCTGCCGCGACCAGGCGGACTTTCTTGCCATAGCCGCCGGGCACACCGTCGCCGATCTTGCCCATATAGGCCGGAGGCCGGGGCCGGTGCAGCGCGACGCGGGTCGGAACGCGGTTGAAGCCGAGGTCCAGAAGTTCCGCCACCTTGGCATTGCGCGAGGCGGTCGAGCGCCCGCCGAATACGGTGGCGATGACCCGCTTTCCGCCGCGTTCGGCGCTGGCGACCAGGTTGAAACCGGCGGCGCGGGTATAGCCCGTCTTGATGCCATCGGCGCCCCGGTAGGCGCGAAGCAGCTTGCGGTTGGTGTGATAGACGGTTCGCCCGCCGGCATCGGCGGTGATGCGCGAGAAAAGGTTGTAATATTCGGGATAGTCGTAGAACACATGCCGCCCCAGGATCGTCATGTCCCGAGCGGTCGACAGGTGGCCGCTTTCGGTCAGGCCATGGGCGTTCTTGAAGGTGGTGCGGGTCATCCCCATCGCCTTGGCGGTGCGGTTCATGCGGCGCGCAAAGCTCGCCTCGGACCCTTCGATCGCCTCGCCAAGGGCGGTGGCGGCATCATTGGCCGATTTCACCGCTGCTGCGCGAATGAGATAACGCAGGCGGATCTTCTGACCGGCGCGCAACCCCAGCTTGCTGGGCGGTTCGCTGGCGGCGTGCGTGGAAATGGTCACCAGCGTATCGAGGCCGATCTCGCCGTTCTCGACCGCCTCGAACACCACGTAAAGCGTCATCATCTTGGTCAGGGAAGCAGGGTGCAGGCGGGTGTCGGCATTGCGGGAGTGAACCACTTCGCCAGATCGCGCATCCATCACCATCGCTGCATAGGGTGCGGCGGCCGCGCTCAGCGGAACCACGACCAGCATCCAGAATGTCGCCAACGCCATCAGACCCCAGCGGATCTGCTGCTTGCTCCAAGCCTTCATGGAACTACTCTTTTCTGCCTCTCGCGCCGCCGGTTTTCCGACTGGCTTCTTTATATTGTACTCAAGATGTTAGCACAGGGGCCGAGTTGAGGAAAGCGCCTATTTTACAAAGGGTTTCGCCGTGTTCTTCAACATCTCGCGGTTGTATTCGGCCTGACCGCAAAATCGGCCATTGTGGCGGAAATGAGGCAGCGGGCGCGCGCGGAAACGAACGAGCGGGCGAAAGCTGAGCGGGGCGCGAACATGGCTGCGCCCCGCTTCAAGAGTTTCCCTCAGGTACCGGTCCGGATCAGTTCAGCGCCTTGTCGGTGATCGCATGCGTCCAGGCGGCATCGCCTGGATGTTCGGTGATCACCGGGTTGTCTCCGCCCGACAGGAGCGAATCGACCGTGCGCTCGAAATCGGCCGGGTCCAGCGCGCCGTTGGAGCCTGCGGTCAGCTTGGCGATCTCGGTCATCATGCGGGTCTGGTGCTTTTCGGTCTGCGCGCCGGTGGCGTCATTGTCCAGCACGATCATCGCCGCCTCTTCGGGGTTCTCCTCGGCCCATTTCCAGCCCTTCATCGAGGCGCGCACGAAGCGCGCGAGCTTGTCCACCTCGGCGGGGTCGTCCAGCTTGTCTTCCAGAACGTAAAGCCCGTCTTCCAGCGTGGCGACGCCCTGATCCTCGTATTTGAAGGTGATCAGCTCTTCGGGCGTGATGCCCGCGTCGATCACCTGCCAGTATTCATTATAGGTCATGGTCGAGATGCAATCGGCCTGATCCTGCAGAAGCGGATCGACGTTGAACCCCTGCTTGAGCACGGTCACCCCGTCATCGCCACCTTCGGTCGAGATTCCAAGCTGGCTCATCCAGCTGAGGAAGGGGAATTCATTGCCGAAGAACCAGACACCGAGCGTGCGGCCGGGAAAATCCTCGGGGCCGGTGACGCCGGTGCTTTTGAGACAGGTCAGCATCATGCCCGAGCTTTTGAAGGGCTGGGCGATATTGACCAGCGGCAGGCCCTTTTCGCGCGCCGAAAGTGCCGCGGGCATCCATTCCACGGTCACATCCGCGCCGCCACCGGCGATCACCTGTGTCGGGGCGATGTCGGGGCCGCCCGGCTTGATCGTGACGTTCAGGTCTTCTTCGTCGTAAAACCCCTTGTCCTGGGCGACGTAGTAACCGGCGAACTGCGCCTGCGTGACCCATTTCAGTTGCAGCGTCAGGTCGTCGGCGGCCTGCGCCATCCCGGCGCAGAGCCCCGCCACGGCAAGGCCCATGGTTGTTGCGAATGTCTTCATCTCATTTCTCCCGTGTTGTGTTTGGTTATTGTGGTTCTTCTCATGCCCGGCCCCGTTGGGACGGGTGCCAGAATGTCACCGCTTTCTCCAGCAGGGCAACCCCGCCGTAGAAGGCCGAGCCCGCGATCGCGGCGACGACGATCTCGGCCCAGACCAGATCGAGCGTGAGCTGCCCCACCGAGGTGGAGATGCGAAACCCCATGCCCTTGATGGGCGAGCCGAAGAACTCTGCCACGATCGCCCCGATCAGGGCCAGTGTCGAGGCGATCTTGAGCCCGTTGAAGATGAACGGCATGGCCGCCGGCAGCCTCAGCTTGAGCAGCGTGGTCCAGTAGCCCGCGCCGTAGGTGCGCATGAGGTCGCGCTGCATGGCACTGGTGTCCTGAAGGCCCTGAACGGTGTTCACCAGCATCGGAAAGAACACCATGACCACCACCACCGCCGCCTTGGATTGCCAGTCGAAGCCGAACCACATGACCAGAATCGGTGCCATGCCGATGATCGGCAGCGCGGCCACGAAATTGCCGACCGGCAAAAGCCCGCGTTGCAGGAACGGAAACCGGTCGATCGCCACCGCGATCAGGAAGGCGGCGCCGCAACCCATGACATAGCCGGTCAGCGCGCCCTTGATGACGGTCTGCACGAAATCCTCCCACAGGATGTGGGTCTTGGCGGCGAAGGTCGCGGCGATCTGTGTGGGCGGGGGCAAGAGCACCGGCGAAATCTCGAGCCCCCGCACCAGCGATTCCCAGATCACCACGACGCTCAGACCGAAGATCACCGGCACCGCGAGGCGCGTCAGCCGCGTGGCGGGCCGGTGCGAAAGCACATGGTTCAGCCACCAGCCGCCGAGCCACGCCCCCAATCCAACTGCCAGCCAGCCCATCACGCCATCCCCATCCGCTTGAGAACGATCCGCTGGATCACCCCGATCAGCCCGACCAGGATCGCCGCCAGCGTCGCCGCCATGATCAATGCGCTCCAGATCTGGACGGTCTGGCCGTAATAGCTCCCGGCCAGCAGCCGCGCGCCCAGACCCGCCACCGCGCCGGTGGGCAATTCGCCCACGATGGCGCCCACCAGGCTCGCGGCCATGCCGATCTTGAGCGAGGTGAAGAGGTAAGGCATCGAGGAGGGCAGCCGCAGCTTCCAGAAGGTCTGTGCGGGTGTCGCGTTCCAGGTGCGCATCTGGTCAAGCTGCATATGCGCGGGGCTGCGCAGCCCCTTCACCATGCCCACGACGACCGGGAAGAACGACAGATACATCGAGATCATCGCCTTTGGCAAAAGCCCCGATATGCCCACCGCATTGAGCACCACGATGATCATCGGCGCGATGGCCAGGATCGGGATCGTCTGGCTGGCGATGACCCAGGGCATGACGCTCATGTCCATCGTGCGATTATAGACGATGCCGATGGCCAGCGCGATCCCAAGCCCCGCGCCCAGCACGAAGCCAAGTGCGGTGGCGCTGAAGGTGATCCAGCTGTGAAAGATCAGCGAGCGCTTGGAAAACCCGCGCCCCGAGGCCACCATCGCGCCTGTCGTGTTCCATATCTCGGCGCCGACCTGATGGGGCGCGGGCAGCTTGGGCTTGTCCTGGCTCCAGGTGTCGGTGACCAGCTCGGTGAATCCCGGCGTGGTCCCGGCGCGCTCGGCCTTGTTATAGGCCCAGGGCGCATTCAGCCACACGGCCGCAGCGTACCAGATCGCGAAGATGGCGCAGACAACGGTCAGAACGGGCACAAGGTTGCGCATCATGCCCCCCCTGCCTTCACCGTTCCGGAAATACTCAATCTCAGCGTCGGAATTTCGCTGCGGCTTTCGAGTATTTTAAGAACGATGAAAGGATTACGTGGTGTCCTCATGGCACGGTACAGGCTGGAGAGCCGATGACCGTGAACGGTGAAAGTCCCTCGCCCCGTCATACGGGCGGGGGCATCGCGTTCGGGATGAAAGTCACACCTCATCGCCATGCCCCGCGCGCAGCCCGTCGCGGACGCGATGGGCGATTTCGATGAATTCGGGCGTATCGCGGATTTCCAGCGGGCGCTCACGCGGCAGGGGGCTTTCGATCACGTCGGTGATGCGGCCCGGTCGCGGGCTCATGACCACGATCCTTGTGCTGAGATAAACCGCCTCGGGGATCGAATGGGTGACGAAGCAGATCGTCTTGTGGGTTCTTTCCCACAGGCTCAGAAGCTGCTCGTTGAGGTGATCGCGCACGATCTCGTCGAGCGCGCCGAACGGTTCGTCCATCAGCAGGATATCGGCATCGAAGGCCAGCGCGCGCGCGATGCTGGCGCGTTGCTGCATGCCGCCCGACAATTGCCAGGGGAATTTCTTTTCGAACCCGGCCAGGTCCACCAGTTCCAGCACCTCGCGCACCCGCCGGTCCTGTTCGGATTTGCTGTAGCCCATGATCTCGAGCGGCAGGCGGATATTGCCGCCGATGCTGCGCCAGGGATAAAGCCCCGCCGCCTGGAACACATATCCATAGGCGCGCGCCCTGCGTGCCGCCTCGGGGTTGACGCCGTTGACGGTGATGCTGCCGCCGGTGGGATGTTCAAGATCCGCCATGCATCGCAGGAAGGTGGTCTTGCCACAGCCCGAGGGGCCGATGAAGCTGACGAAATCGCCTTTCTCGACGTCCAGTGTCACATCCTTGAGCGCATGGACCGGCCCGTCATTGGTCTGGAATGTCAGGGACAGGTCCTTGGCGCTGATCACTCGGTCGCTGGTCAATCGGTCTTCCCCCGCTTGCATCGCCGCCATTGCGCCGTGCTGGCTTTGTCATGTCAACGGCCGCACCCGCCAAGTGACGGGCACGGCGTGATTTTTCTCAGATCCCTGCCGGAATATTCATCGGGTCGCGATGGATCTGCTTGGGCGAAGTCAGCTCCTTCCACCGGCTCAGCGCCTGGTGCGCCGAAGGGAAGGCGGGGCGCGGCACGAAGCGGCCGCGGCCCGGTTGCGGCTGGCTGTTCTGCCCCCAGGCCCAGATCACTTCGCCACGGCTGATCGTGTAACGCGCCTGGGCGCTCACGTCGAACCCCTCGAAGACGTTGTAATCCAGGATCGAGTGGTGGTTGCCCGCGCTGATCGTCTTGCTGATCTTGGGATCCCACACCACGATATCGGCGTCCGCGCCCTCCACGATGGCACCCTTCTTGGGATAGATGTTCAGGATCTTGGCGACATTGGTCGAGGTCGCGGCGACGAATTCATTGGGCGTGAGCCGCCCGGTCTCGACCCCATGCGTCCAGAGCACGGCCAGCCGCTCCTCCAGCCCGTTCGAGCCGTTGGGGATCTTGGTGAAATCATCGACGCCCATGCGTTTCTGCTCGGTCGAGAAGGCCGCATGATCGGTCGCCACCACCTGCAGGCTGCCCGCCTGAAGCCCGGCCCAAAGCCCGTCCTGATGCGCCTTGGAGCGGAACGGCGGGCTCATCACGCGGCGCGCGGCGTGGTCCCAGTCCTTGTTGAAATACTCGCTCTCATCGAGCGTCAGGAACTGGATCAAGGGCTCGCCGTAAACCCGCATCCCCTTCTGGCGCGCGCGTCGGATCGCCTCATGCGCCTGCTCGCAGCTCACATGCACGATATAAAGCGGCACGCCCGCCGCATCGGCGATCATGATCGCGCGGTTGGCGGCTTCGCCCTCCACCTCGGCGGGGCGTGAATAGGCGTGCCCCTCGGGTCCGGTGATCCCTTTCTCAAGCATCTGCTGCTGAAGATCGGCGACGATATCGCCGTTCTCGGCATGCACCATCGGCAGCGCGCCCAGCTCCTTGCAGCGCTTGAAGCTGGCGAACATCTCGTCATCCTCGATCATCAGCGCGCCCTTGTAGGCCATGAAATGCTTGAACGAGTTGACGCCCATCTCCACGGCGTCCTTCATTTCGTCGAAGACGGTCTCGTTCCAGCCGGTGATCGCCATGTGATAGCCGATGTCGCTGCAGATCTGGGGCGCGGATTTGCGGTGCCATTCGTTGATGGCGTTCCTGATCGACCCATCCGCCCCCGGCAGGCAGAAATCCACCAGCATCGTGGTGCCGCCACAGGCCGCGGCCCATGTGCCCGTCTCGAATGTCTCGGCCGCGGTGGTGCCCATGAAGGGCATCTCCAGATGGGTGTGCGGATCGATCCCGCCGGGGATCACATAGGCGCCCTCGGCGTCGATATATTCATCCCCCTTGAGGTCCTCGCCGATCTGCCTGATCTTCTCGTCCTCGATCAGCACATCGGCCTTCCATGTGCGGTCCGCCGTGCAGACGGTGCCGTTCTTGATGACTTTGGTGGTCATGTCATGTCTCCCTGTCTTTCTTTCCCGGCCCCGGCGCTTCTTCTGTTCATAAATATCCCGGGGGAATCGCCGCTTGCGGCGACGGGGGCAGCACCCCCTAGTCCACGATCCCGGCGGTCTCGACCACCGCATGCATCAGCACATCCGTCCCGGCGGTCGCCCAGTCCTTGCTGATCTCCTCGGCCTCGTTATGGCTGAGCCCGTCGACGCAGGGGCACATCACCATTGCCGTGGGAGCGACGCGGTTGATCCAGCAGGCGTCATGGCCCGCGCCCGACACCAGGTTGCGATGCGAATAGCCCAGCCGTTCGGCCGCGTTGCGCACCGCTTCGACGCAGCCCGCGTCGAATTCCACCGGGTCGAAGCCGCCGGCCTTCTCGAATTCCACCTCGCAGCCCATATCGGCGCAGATCGTTTGCGCGGCCTCTTTCATGCGCGCGACCATGTCCTCGATCACCGGCAGTTTCGGCGAGCGGAAATCGACGGTGAAGACGGCCTTGCCGGGGATCACGTTGCGCGAATTGGGGTAGATGTCGATATGGCCCGCCGCGCCCACCGCGTCGGGGGCGTGACTGAGGGCGATCTCCTCGACCTTTTCCAGCACCCGCGCCATGGCCAGCCCGGCGTTGCGGCGCATGGGCATCGGGGTCGAGCCGGTGTGGCTGTCCTTGCCGGTGATCGTCACCTGGGTCCAGCTCAGCCCCTGGCCATGGGTGACCACGCCGACATCCTTGCCCTCGGCCTCGAGGATCGGACCCTGTTCGATATGCAACTCGAAAAAGGCATGCATCTTGCGCGCACCCACGGGTTCCTCGCCGCGCCAGCCGATCCGGTCCAGCTCGTCGCCAAAGCGCTTGCCCTCGGCATCCTCGCGCGCTTCCGCCCAATCCTGTTCATGCACGCCCGCGAATACCCCCGAGGCCAGCATCGCCGGGGCAAACCGCGTGCCTTCCTCGTTGGTCCAGTTGGTCACCACGATCGGGTGGCGGGTCTTGATGCCGAGGTCATTGAGCGTGCGCACGATCTCGAGTCCGCCAAGGACGCCCAGCACCCCGTCATATTTCCCGCCCGTGGGCTGGGTGTCGAGATGGCTGCCCACATAGACCGGCAGCGCGTCGGGGTCGGTGCCCTCGCGGCGCGCGAACATGTTGCCCAGTTGATCGAGGCCCATCGTACAGCCCGCCGCCTCGCACCAGTCCTGAAACAGGGCGCGCCCTTCGGCATCGGCATCGGTCAGGGTCTGGCGGTTGTTGCCGCCCGCGACGCCGGGGCCGATCCTGGCCATCTCCATCAGGCTGTCCCACAGCCGGTCGCTGTTGATCCTGAGATTCTCGCCGGGTGCGGCCATGTTCTGTCTCCATGTGTCTGTTCCCGAGTGGTCGGGCCTTTTGCGGCCTCTTGCCAACGGTCTCAACCTGACCGTATGGTCAAGATGATGGCACCACACGTTGACCAACCGGTCAAGAAATTTCTGAACAGGTTTCGCGATGACCCAGGAGACCCGGCCCCTCAGCAAGAAGGACATTCGCCGCGAGAATGAAAAGCTTATTCTTGAGGCAGCGGAAAAAGTCTTTGCAGAGGCGGGGTTTGGCGGCGCCACAATGCAGTTGATCGCCGATCTGGCGGGGTTGCCCAAGGCCAATCTGCATTATTATTTCCCAACCAAGGAATCGCTTTACCGCCGCGTGGTGCAGACGATTTTCCACGACTGGCTGAAGGCCGCCGACATTTTCGACAATGCCCCCGGCCCGGTCGAGGGAATCGGCGCCTATATCGACGCCAAGATGGAAATCAGCCGCCGCCACCCGGCCGGGTCCAAGGTCTGGGCCTCGGAGGTCATGCACCGGGCGCCGGTGATTCAGGACTATCTTGAAACCACCCTGGTGGAGTGGACCGAAGGGCGCATGGCGATCATCCAGCGCTGGATCGACGAGGGCAAGATGAACCCGGTCGACCCGCGCCACCTGCTTTACATGCTTTGGGCCACCACCCAGCATTACGCCGATTTCGGTCACCAGATCGAAACCCTGAACGGCAACGCGCCCCTCTCGGATTCGCAATGGGAGGCGGCCAAGGGTTCGGTCAAGACGATCATCCTGACCGGCATCGGTGC
Source organism: Roseovarius salincola (assembly GCF_026891095.1). Classification (GTDB taxonomy): domain Bacteria; phylum Pseudomonadota; class Alphaproteobacteria; order Rhodobacterales; family Rhodobacteraceae; genus Roseovarius; species Roseovarius salincola. The sequence goes on along the minus strand of NZ_JAPTNL010000007.1, from coordinate 104,162 downwards.
GATTCCTTCGGCCTGAGCGGGCGCAACGCTCTTTCACGCGGCGCGAAAATGGCCCAATCTGGGGGCTGATCCCGGCACCCGGAGCCCCGCATGACCGAACTCAAGCCCGCGAAGAAACCCACGCGCATCCAGATCCGCAACCGCAAGCGCATCCTCGAAGCCGCGCTCGAGGTGTTCGCGCAGCATGGCTATCGCGGCGCGACGCTTGATCAGATCGCCGAGGCTTCGGGCCTCTCCAAGCCCAATATCCTTTACTATTTCACCGGCAAGGAAGAGATCCACGTCTCCCTGCTCAACCAGTTGATGGATGCATGGCTTGCGCCGCTGCACGAGGTCGACGCGGCGGGCGATCCGCTGGCCGAAATCCTGACCTATGTGCATCGCAAGCTTGAGATGAGTCGCGAATTCCCCCGCGAAAGCCGCCTTTTCGCCAACGAGATCCTGCAAGGCGCGCCGCGCATCGCGCCGCATCTTGATGCCGTGCTGCGCCCGCTGGTCGCCGACAAGGCGGCGCTGATCCAGGGCTGGGTCGATGCGGGTCGGCTGGCGCCGGTGGACCCGCATCACCTGATCTTCTCGATCTGGGCAACGACCCAGCATTACGCGGATTTCGACGCGCAGGTGCGGGTGCTGATGGGCGATGCGCCCGTATTCGAGACCGCCGAGGCGTTTCTTGACACGCTTTACCGGCGGCTGCTGGAGCCACGCCGAGATTGATGCAGCAAGATCACGGCGCGGGGGCTTAGGCGCTTGCGGGGTGTCGTCTGAGTTTCATGCGCGTCCGCTATCGGGGTCCCAGAGGATTCGAGCGCGGACGGACCAGCCATCTTGAGACATCTTTCGACTCGCATTGCGATTTGCATTGCCATGCTTTTGTTCCCGTTGCCCCTCTGGGCGGCGGACATACCCGCGCAGGACGATCTGCTGCGCGAGATGGGCATCCCCGTCAGCCAGGGCGCCGCGGCGGGCTATGTGCCCGATCATGTCTGCGCGGAATGCCACGCCGACAAGGCAGAGAGTTTTGCCGAAATGGGCATGGCGCGCAGCTTCTACCGCCCCTCTCCCGACAAGGTGATCGAGGATTTCGCGCAAAGCCCTTATTTCCATGAGCCGAGCCAGCGCTACTATGAGATGGAGCTGCGCGGCGACGCATATTGGTTCACGCGCTATGGTCTGGCCGGCGATGGCAGCCGGATGGATGTCTTCTCGGTCAAGGTGGATTGGGTGCTGGGGTCGGGCAACCATTCGCGCATCTATCTCTACCAGACCCCGGATGGCGCGCTGTTTCAGTTGCCGCTGTCCTGGTACACGCAGGGCGGCCACTGGGCGATGGCGCCCGGCTATGAATTTCCCGAGCATGAGGGCGTGATGCGCGCGGTCTCGACCCGCTGCATGGCGTGTCACAACTCCTACGCCGCCTATTCCGAAAACGCCGGCAAGGCCGGGTATCCGATGCTGTTTCCCCAGGACATGCCCGAAGGCATCAGCTGTCAGCGCTGTCACGGCCCCGGCGCGGCGCATGTCAGCATGGCCTATTCGGGCGATACCGACGTTGCCGCGCTGCATTCGGCCATCGTCAATCCCAGCAAGCTGGCGAACGAGGAGCTCTACAGCATCTGCTATGGCTGCCACATGCAGCCCACCGCCACCGTCAATGGCCAGCTTCGCCTTGGCCGCGAGGAGTTTTCCTTTCGCCCCGGCCAGTCGCTTGGCGATTTCATCGTCAAGATGGATATCGAGGACGCGCAGATCGCCCATGGCGACCGCTTCGAGATCAATCACCACCCCTACCGGATGGAGCAAAGCGCCTGTTTCACCCAGAGCGAGGGGCAGCTCGGTTGCCTTTCCTGCCATGACCCCCACGTCAAGATCAAACCCGAGGAACGGGCCGCGCATTACCGTGCGGCCTGCCTTGCGTGTCACCAGACGGATGATGCGGGCCTGCCCGAAATGGCCGCCGCCGGGGCGACGCACCCGATGATCGGCGCAAGCGATGACTGCACCGCCTGCCACATGCCCGAAAGACGCACGCAGGACGTGGTTGAAGTGACCATGACCGACCACAAGATTGTCCGCGATCCGGGGCCGGAATCCGAACGGCTGGCGCCGGTCACCAGCGAGAAGGTCGAGGTCGAAGGTATCATGCCGGCCGATCCCGACCAGCCCCTGCCCGAGGGCGAAAAGGCGGCGCTCGCGCTGATGTCGGTGCTGGAATACAGCGAATACGCGAACGCCACCGCCGCGCGCGACCTTCACCAGGTGCTGGTGCAGGGCAAGGTCGATCATTACGAGCCCTGGCTCATGCTGCTCGAGGCCTTTGTCACGCAGCAGGATTTCCAGGCCGCGCGCCGGATCGCGGGAAAGGCCCTGTCACTCGCGCCCGAGAACCCCAAGGCGATCACGGCCGTCGCGGTGCTGCTTTACCGTACTGGCGATCCGGCGCAGGCGATCTCGATCCTGCGTCGCCTGACCGACAGCCAGCCCGGGAATATCGAGCCCCGCATGCATCTGGTGCGCTTCCTGGCGGATCAGGGGCAGGTGCCCGAGGCGCTGGCCCATGCAAAGCGGGTGGTCGCGTTGCGCCCCAACCACTGGCAAGGCTGGACCATGCTGGCCAATCTCAAGCGGGTGATGGGTGAGAACGAACGCGCCATCGAGGCCTATCTTTCGGCGCTCGATATCCGCCCCGAATCCACTGGTGTGCGGCGTGCCACCATCGAGATGCTGGATGCGGCGGGGCGTCAGGATGACGCCGCCCGGCACCGTACACGCCTCAGCGAATAGGGAAACCGGGCAGCAGGGCGGGCCGTCTGCGCGGCGCAGCGCCGGGGAGGGGCCGCCCCGCGCCGCGCGACAGGCCCTATTCGGCGGCGCAGCGCATCGGGTTGTTGGGATGCGTTGTCCAGTTGGCGTAATCGTCGCTGACCGTGGTGCCGGTGCGCGGGTCGACCTCGCCGGCGGGCAGGCGCTCCATGGTGATGCAGCCTTCGACCGGGCAGACATTGACGCAGAGGTTGCAGGCGACGCATTCGGCGTCGATCACCTCGAACACGCGGTCGTCCGACATGGAGATCGCCTGGTGGCTGGTATCCTCGCAGGCCGCATAGCAGCGCCCGCATTTGATGCAGGAATTCTGGTCGATACGCGCCTTGCTGATGTAGTTCAGGTTCAGGTCCTGCCAGTTCACCACATTGGGCACCGCCCGTCCGACCAGTTCGTCGACCGAGGCCATTCCCTTTTCGTCCAGGTATTGCGACAGGCCCGAGATCATCTCCTGAACGATCTTGAACCCATAGGTCATCGCCGCCGTGCAGACCTGCACATTGCCCGCGCCAAGGGCCATGAACTCGGCCGCGTCGCGCCATGTGGTGACGCCGCCGATCCCCGAGATCGGCAGGCCCGCCAGTTCCGGGGAGCGGGAAATCTCGGCCACCATGTTCAGCGCGATGGGTTTCACCGCCGGACCGCAATAGCCGCCATGGGCGCCCTTGCCGTCGATCATCGGCTCGGGCGAGAACATGTCCAGATCGACCGATGTGATCGAATTGATCGTGTTGATCAGGCTGACCGCATCGGCGCCGCCATCCTTGGCCGCCTGCGCCGGTTTGCGGATATCCGCGATATTGGGCGTCAGTTTCACGATTACCGGCAGGTCCGAGTGCTTCTTGCACCATTCGGTGACCTGCTGGACATATTCGGGCACCTGTCCGACGGCGCTGCCCATGCCGCGCTCGCTCATGCCATGCGGGCAGCCGAAATTCAGCTCGACCCCGTCGCAGCCGGTCTCGATCACGCGCTCGAGGATGGATTTCCAGGCATCCTCGTTGACCGGAACCATCAGGCTGGCGATCAGGGCGTGGTCGGGATAGTCGCGTTTGACGCGGGTCATTTCCTCAAGGTTGGTCTGCAACGGGCGATCGGTGATCAGCTCGATATTGTTGAGCCCCAGAAGCCGCCGGTCGGCCCCCCAGATCGCGCCGTAACGCGGCCCGTTCACATTGACCACGGGCGGGCCTTCCTCGCCCAGGGTTTTCCAGACCACACCGCCCCAGCCCGCCTCGAAGGCGCGGCGGACATTGTATTCCTTGTCCGTCGGCGGCGCCGAAGCCAGCCAGAACGGGTTGGGCGATCTGATACCGATGAAGTTCGTTTCGAGATTGGCCATGTCGCTGATCTCCTTGCGTGCTGGCGCGCTCAGCCCATCAGGCTGGCGTGGATGTCTTCGGCCGCGTCGCGGCCCTCGGCGACGGCGGTCACCGTCAGGTCATCGCCCCCCGAGGCGCAATCGCCCCCGGCCCAGATGCCCTCGCTGCTGGTGCGCCCCGCGCCGCTGACGCGAATCTTGCGCCCCTCAAGGGCGGGCAGGGCGGAGGCGGCGTCCAGCGTCTGGCCGATGGCCTTGAACACCTGGTCAGCCGCCAGCCGGAAGGTCTGGCCGGTGGGGCTGAGGTCGTCGTCGGTATATTCGAACTCGACCTCGCGCACCGCGCCGTTGCCGTGGATCGCCACGGGTTGCGCGTTGGTGATGATGCGCACGCCTTTGGACGCGGCCAGATCCTGTTCATAGGCGCTGGCGTTCATCCGCTCGCGGCCTCGCCGATAGACCAGGCTTACGTTCAGGGCGCCCAGCAGCTTGGCCTGAACGGCGGCGTCCACCGCCGTCATGCCGCCGCCGATCACCACCACGTCGCGCCCGATGGGCAGCGCGGTAAGGTCGCTGGCCTGGCGCAGCTCGGCGATGAAATCGACCGCATCGCGGATGTTGTCCTTGTCCTCGCCCTCCAGCGACAGCGCGTTGACGCCGCCAAGGCCGATGCCCAGGAACACCGCGTCATGCCCGCCCGCCAGTTCGGCCAGCGTCATGTCACGGCCCAGCCGCTTGCCGGTCTCGATGCTGATGCCGCCGATCTTGAGCAGCCAGTCCACCTCGCGTTCGGCGAAATCATCCACCGTCTTGTAGGCGGCGATGCCGTATTCATTCAGCCCGCCGGGTTTGTCGCGGCCATCGAAAATCGTCACCTCGTGGCCCTTCATGGCCAGACGGTGCGCACAGGCCAGCCCCGCAGGGCCGGCCCCGACCACGGCGATGCGCTTGCCGGTGGGGGCGGCGCGGCTGAAGGGATGCGTGCCCGCCTCCATCAGCGTGTCGGTGGCATAGCGCTGCAACTGGCCGATCAGCACCGGCTTGCCCTCGGCGGCCTCGCGCACGCAGGCTTCTTCGCACAGGGTTTCCGTGGGGCAGACGCGGGCGCACATGCCGCCCAGGATGTTCTGCTCCAGGATCGTCTCGGCCGCCGCCTCGGGTGTGCCGGTGGCGATCTGTCGGATGAAGAGCGGGATGTCTATCTCGGTCGGGCAGGCAGTGATGCAGGGCGCGTCATGGCAGAAATAACAGCGGTCGGCGGCGACAAGCGCCTCGTGCTCGTCCAGGCGCGGATGCAGATCACCGAAGTTCTCGTCATAGGCCGGGGCGTCAAGCCGTCCGGCGACGATGCCTGGGGTCAGTGCGGTCTCACTCACGGGGGCCTCCAGAATTTGTCATTGCGGGGATCAGTATTCCACGATTCTATTTTTTATCAAATGGTAAAATTAAGGCGGAAAAATAATCGCAATCCCAAGGCCTTGGCCGCCGCAGGGCCGCGCGCGCATGTTTGCGGCGCGCTCTGGCATCCGTTTGAAAAGCGATGGGAAAGCGGGGTCAGCGCGACTTTTCGTGGTCAAAGCGCTGGCGGGCGATGGCCTCGTTGCGCTCGGCCTTCTTCTGGTCGTTCAGCGATGTCTCGACATAGTTCAGATGCGCCGTGACGGCTGCGCGCGCGCCCTCGGCGTCACGGGCCTGAAGGGCGGTGTTGATGGCGCGGTGCTGATCCAGAAGCGCGCCGCGCGTGGTGCGCTGCTTGAACATGATCTGGCGATTGTAGAACACGCCTTCCTGCAAGAGCTGGAACATCGACCGCATCATGTGCAGCATCACGACATTATGGCTGGCCTCGATGATGCCCATGTGGAATTCCGCATCAAGGCGCGCCTCGTCCTGCGGGTTGGGCTTTTCATGGGCGGCTTCCATCTTGTCGAACACGGCCTGGATGACCTGAAGATCGGTGCCCGAGGCCAGCCGCGCGGCGCGCTCGGCCGCCAGCCCCTCGAGATCGCGGCGAAAGGCGATATAGTCGAACACCGCTTCGTTGTGATCGGCAAAAAGCCGGATCAGCGCGGGCGAAAAGGCGCTGCCCAGAACATCGGCCACGAAGATCCCCGCGCCCGCCCGCGTGCTCAGCAATCCCTTGTCCTGCAATTCGGCCACCGCCTCGCGCAGCGAGGGGCGCGACACGCCCAGCCTGTCCGCCAGTTCGCGCTCGGATGGCAGGCGCTCGCCGGGGCGCAGGATGCCGCGCAGAATCAGCTTTTCGACCTGCCGCGTGACGGCGGTCGACAGCTTTTCGGGGGTCACTCTCTCGAAGGGCATGGCAGGGTCCTGCGTGAACTGGTCAGATCATATGACCGCCGCGCCACAGCGGCAAGCGCCGCATTGGTCAGCTTTCCGACAGGCGCCAGCGCCCGGTCTGGCGCGGCAGAAAGGCCTCGATCGCGGCCGTGGCGACAACCTGGGTTTCGCCGCTGGCCGGGTCGCTCACATTCTGGCCGCCCGCGACAGCGCGCACCTCGGCGCGCCCGCGCGGCAGGGCCTCGGCCAATGCGGCGGTGTCAATCGCGCCGGGCGCCTGCACGCCCACGGTGACCTTGATGCGCATCTCCTTGTGGTCCAGCCCCAGCGCGCCGAAGATCGGCAAGGTCGAGCGGCGCATCGCGTCCTCGATCGCGCGGCGCGCGGCCTTCTGGTAATCCATGCCATGCAGATCGTTGCCCATGCCCATTTCGATGATGATGCGCTGTTCATCCATTGGTCTGCTCCATCTCGAAACTGACGGAAATCGCCGCATTGGCCATCACCGTGGGATTGCCCGTGCCCTCAGGGCGCGCGATATCGAGCCCGCCGTGACGCGCGGTAACGCTGACCTGCCCATAGGGAAAGACCTTGGCCACCGCGGCGCAATCCACCGCTTCGGGCGCCTGCACGGCGATTTCCACGTCAATGATCATCGCCGCCTTGTCGAAGCCGAACAGCTCGGCCATGTTGATCGAGTTGCGCCACAGCGCATCCTTGACGGCGCGGGTCGCGGCCTCGGTGTAATCCTGCCGCCTGAGCGATGTGCCAAGGCCGAATTCGGTCAATACGCGGTGCTTTGGCATGGTCAGAACTCCACCCCTATCTGGGCCTTGATCCCCGAACGGAACGGGTGCTTGACCAGCTCCATTTCCGTCACGAGATCGGCGATCTCGATCAGCTCGTCCTTGGCGTTACGACCGGTCAGCACCACATGGGTCATATGCGGCTTTTCCTCGGCAAGGAACTGCACCACCTCGTTGATATCAAGGTAATCGTAACGCAGCGCGATGTTGATCTCGTCCAGCAGGACCATCCGGTTGGATTCGTCGCGGATCAGCTCCTTGGCCTTCTGCCAGGCCGCCTGCGCCATCTCGATATCGCGGTCGCGATCCTGGGTCTCCCAGGTGAAGCCCTCGCCCATGGTGTGAAAGGCGCAGATGTCGTTGAACTTCGACAGGATCAGATCGCGCTCGCCAGTGGACATGCCCCCCTTGATGAACTGCACCACGGCGCATTTCATGTCATGCGCGATGCAGCGGAAGATCATCCCGAAACCGGCGCTGGATTTGCCCTTGCCCTTGCCGGTATGGACGATGATCAGGCCCTTCTCATCGGTCTTGGTGGCCATGATCTTGTCGCGGGCGGCCTTCTTCTTGGCCATCTTGGTGGCGTGGCGGTCGCTGTCATCGGTCATCTGGCGCGTGTCTCCCTATTGGAACAGGGCCAAGACATAAGGCGCAATGAGGGCAGTTAGCAAGGCATTGAACCCCATGCCGATCCCCGCGAAGGCGCCTGCGGTCTGGTTGACCTGGAAGGCCCGCGCGGTGCCGATCCCGTGCGCCGCCGTGCCCACCGCAAAGCCGCGCGCGCGCCAGTCGGTGATGCGCAGCGCGTTCATCAGCGGCGTCACCACCACCGCGCCGATGATGCCGGTCAGGATCACCAGCGTCGCGGTCAGCGTGGGCAGCCCGCCCAGTTGCTCGGCGATGCCGATCGCCACCGGGGCGGTGGTGGATTTGGGCGCAAGCGACGCCAGGGTCGCCCCCCCGACACCCAGCACATCGGCGATCCAAAGCGCCGACAGGATCGCCGTCCCCGATCCCACCAGCAGTGCCCCCGCCATCGGGATCAGCGTGCGGCGCATATGGTGCAGGTTGCTGTAAAGCGGCCCCGCCAGCGCCACGGTGGCCGGCCCCAGCATGAAATGCACGAACTGCGCGCCCTCGAAATAGGTGCCGTAGGGTGTGCGCGTCGCCCATAGCAGGGCGGCCAGCAGCAGCATCGCCACCAGCACCGGATTCACCAGCGGATTGTCGCGGATCAGGCGATAGGCCGCATCACCGGCGAGGTAGGCGACCAGCGTCGCGGTCAGCCACAAGAGCGGCCCCTCGCGCAGGTAAGACCAGATCTCGGGCAGCTCGGTCATGCGCTGTCCTCCCCGCCGTTCCCGGTCAGCCTGGCCAGCCAAACAAAGGTCAGCGCCCCTGCCGCCAGCGCCAGCACCGTGCTGGCGACCAGCGCCAGCAGCAGCGCCGGCCCCGATTGCCCCAGCGCTTCGGCATGGCTGATCACACCCACGCCCGCAGGCACGAACAAGAGCGACAGGTGCTGCAAGAGCCCCCTCGCGGTGGGCAGCACACGCTCGGCCAATGTGGGCCGGATCAGGAAAGCGCCCAGCAGCAACGCCATGCCGATCACCGGTCCCGGCACCGGCAGGGCCAGCGCGCGCGCCGTGACCTCTCCCGCCAGCTGAAAGCCCAGAATGATGGCGATGTTCAGGATCATGACGCGCCTCCCCCTTGCGGTCCCATGCGCCGATCATAGGCCGGGCGCGGCGCAGGCAAAAGGGCCGCGCATTGCCGGCGCGGCCCTTCATGGCACGAGGTCGGATCTGACCCGCTCAGGCGGCGCTCACCGGCTGGGCGGGGGCGCTGCCGCGCGGCGAGAAATGCTTGCGATTGAGCCGCAGCACCAGCGCGATCATGGCGAATTGCGCCAGAATGGCGATGCCCGTCAGCCCCCAATATGCCAGGCCGAACTTGGCGATGACACCGGCCCCGACCAGCCCGTTATTGACGAAGAAATGCATCATCACCGCAAAGGCGACGCCGGGACAGATCAGCGTGTAGGACCCCGCCGAGGCCCGCTCGCCGCTGATGAAGGTGCCCCAGTATCCCTGCCGCTTCAGCACCAGAAGACCCAGCGCCAGGAACAGGATCTCGATGGCGATCAGGCGCGACAGGAAGATCAGGGTCTCGCCCGCGCCGCCCTGCGCCTCGAAGGTCACATGCAACCCGTGATCCTGCCGCATGAACAGGATGCCCAGAACCGTCACGATGGGCACCACCACCATCAGGGTCGGGGCCGATTCACGGGCCGTGCCGTGATGCAGCATCGAGTTCATCCCCGTGATCGCCGCGAACAGCGTATAGATGATCGCGGCGACGCCGAAAAACGTGCTCAGCACAAGGCTTGCGCCCACCGTCAGCGTGCCGGTGCTCATCGCCGCCGGGGCGGCCAGCCCGACCCCGACCATGGCGATGGCGAAGGCGGGCAGAAGCTGCGCGAACGAGTTATGCGCGGTCATGTCATAGATACCGCCCTCGCTCAGCACCCGGCCCAGAAAATGCCCCAGCAGCCGGAACGCCCAGATCCCGATCAGGAGGAATGCGACCAGCGCCATGGGAAACAGGTATTCCACGACCCCCCAGAGCCCCGGCACGAAGATCAGCCCCAGGATGAAGCCCACATTGACCGTCATCGCCGCCGCCAGCGGTGCGGCCAGAAGCGCCGTCTCGCCATTGGTGCGGCGCAATTCGCCATAGGCTTCGCTTTGCTGAAAGCGGCGCAGCGCGGCGATATTCCAGATCAGCGACTTGATGTTGAGAAAGGCCATCGCGGCGATCCCGATCAGGGCCACCACGATTGCGAGCTTCAGTGCGATCCCGCCCGTGGCAAGCCCGGCCGCCACATCCTCGAACACCGGCACGGGGCGGCCCGGATGGGGCAGCCAGAACATCAGATACATGAAAAACGTCACCGTCAGTCCCCCGGCCCCCAACGAGGCGAGGAAATAGAGCGGCGTGTAGCTGTCGGCAGGGCGCGCGGCAGGGCTGGACATATTGTTACTCCCGATGATCACATTTCGACTTTGATGATTTATAACATTCCGAAAACGGAATGTGTCTGGGTCAGAGTGTCGCTGCCGGCATGTGCGGTTGGAAAGGATTTGTTAACCATGTCCAGGGCAGGGTGGGGCATGTCCCGCACGAAGCCCCATTTGCTGCCCCTTCTTGCCGCGCTGCTGTTTCTGGCCGGGTGCAACACGCCCGGCCTCGGCTTTCGCGGGCTTGATCCGCAGCGTGTCAGCATCGGCAAAAGCACCTTCGATGTGCGTGTCGATGCCCAGGCGCGGCGCGCACAGGCGATCCGCGTCAATTCCGAATGGGCGCCGGGGCGCAGATCGGTCCAACAGCGCGCCGCGACCGCCATCCAACAGGTCAGCGGCTGTCGCGTCTCGCGGCTTGAAGGGGATCAGGTGGTGATCGTCGCGCGGCTCGATTGCGGGAAAGGTGCCGCGCTGCGCGTCCCCGTGCCGCAGACCCTGGAATATGACTGCAACGTTGCGCCCCGTGGCGAGGGGCGCGCCAGAATGACCTGCACGCCGCTCAACTGACCCGCGCCGCCGCGATCCGCGCGCGCGCCGTGTTCGAACGCGGCGCCCATAGCCCCCGCTCGATCGCCTCTTCCAGCCGCTCGGCGATCTCGCGCAGGGCGGGGGCGTTATGCTCGGCGATGAAATCGCGGGTCTCGTCATCCTTCAGGAATGCCGCCTCCACCAGATCGAAATGGTGGTTGCGCACCGCGCCCGTGGTGGCGGCGAAGGCAAAGAGGTAATCGACCGTCGCCGCGATCTCGAAGGCGCCCTTGTAGCCGTGCCGCTTCACGCCCTCGATCCATTTCGGATTGACCACGCGCGAGCGCACCACCCGGCCGATCTCGTCCTCGAGGCTGCGGATCACAGGGCGCTCGGGGCGCGAATGATCATTGTGCCAGATCGGCTGGTCGCGACCCTGAAGCGTCTTGACCGCCGCCGCCGCGCCGCCCTCGAACTGGTAATAATCGTCGCTGTCCAGGATGTCATGCTCGCGGTTGTCCTGGTTCTGCACGATGGCTTCGGTCTGGCTCAGCCGGGTCTCAAAGCCTTCGCGGTCGGGGCGGCCCTCGTCCTTGGCGCCGTAAGCATAGCTGCCCCATGTCAGATAGGCTTCCGCCAGATCCGCCTTGTCGTTCCACAGCCTTTCGTCGATCAGCGCCTGCAGGCCCGCGCCATAGGCGCCGGGCTTGGCGCCGTAGATACGTGCGCCCGCACCCTCGGTTCTGGCGCGCGCGGCGGCGGGGTTGATGTCTGCGGGCTCGTCCATCTCCATCACCGCCCGCGCGGCGCTGTCGAACAGCGCGATCAGTTGCGGAAAGGCATCGCGGAAAAAGCCCGATATGCGCAAGGTCACGTCCACCCTTGGCCGCCCCAGAACGCCCTCGGGCAGCACCTCGAATCCGGTGACGCGCCGGTTGGCGGCGTCCCATTGGGGCTTCACGCCCATCAGCGCCATGGCCTGCGCGATGTCATCGCCCCCGGTGCGCATGTTGGCGGTGCCCCAGGCGGTCAGCAACATGCTGCGCGGCCAGTCGCCATGCGTTTGAAGGTGCTTTTCAATCAGCAGGTTCGCCGATTTCCACCCCAGCGCCCAGGCGGTCGGGGTCGGCACCGCGCGCGCATCCACGCTGAAGAAATTGCGCCCCGTTGGCAAGGTATCGAGCCGCCCGCGCGTGGGCGCGCCCGAGGGGCCGGGGGGAACGAACCGCCCCGACAGGGCGGTGAGCAGCCCGCGCCCTTCCCCGGGGCCGCAGGCGCGCAGCACGGGCATAACATACGCTTGCGCATGGTCCATCACCGCGCGGCTCGCCGCCCCTGGCGGCGGCGTCTTGCCCTCGATCATATCGACCGCCAGCGCCTCCAGCCGCTCGAGCGTGTCGCCCGCGCTGCGCCATGCACCCGGCGCGATCTCCTGCAGCACCTCGGGCTTCGGCCCCTGCCAGGGTGCTGCCATGTCGCAATCCAGCGGATCAAAGCCCAGGCCCAGATCACCGGCCAAGGCCCGGATGATCGAGGCGTCGCCCCCCTTGCCCTGCCCGCGCGGCACGCGTAGCAGCGCGATGGCAAGGTCGCGTTCCTGTCGTCCCTCGGGTGAGAGCCCGAACACATGCAGCCCGTCGCGGATCTGCGCCTCCTTGAGTTCGCACAGATAGGCGTCGAGCTTCGCAAGATCCGTGGTCTCGTCCTCGCCGCTGAGGCCCACATCCTTGTCAAGCCCGGTGGCAGCGCTCAGGCTGAGGATCTCGCGGCGCAGATGGTCGATGCGGCGCGGATCGACGCCCGCGGCCTCGTAATATTCATCGACCAGCGCCTCGAGGTCGCGCAGCGGGCCATAGGTCTCGGCGCGGGTCAGCGGCGGGGTCAGGTGGTCGATGATCACGGCCTGCGCGCGCCGCTTGGCCTGCGTGCCTTCGCCCGGATCGTTGACGATGAAGGGATAAAGATGCGGCATCGGCCCCAGCACCGCCTCGGGCCAGCAATCCCGCGACAGCGCGAGCGCCTTGCCCGGCAGCCATTCAAGGTTGCCGTGCTTGCCCATATGCACCACCGCCTGCGCACCAAAGCTGCGCCTCAGCCAGATATAGAAGGCCAGGTAATTATGCGGCGGCACAAGGTCGGGGGAATGGTAGCTGTCGGTCGGGTCGATATTATAGCCCCGCGCCGGTTGCACCCCCACTACGACATTGCCGAATTCCAGCACCGAAAGCGCGAAAGCCCCGCCGGTCCCGTCCGTGTCGCGTTCAAAGAACGGGTCGTCCTCGGGCGCGCCCCAGCGGCTTTCCATCGCCGCGCGCAAATCCCATGAAAGCTGGCCGTATCCGGCGCGGTAATCCTCCAGCGACAGGCGCACGCCGCCCTGGCGCGCGGCGCGGTCGGTCAGCCAGTTGGTCGGCCCCGCCATCACCGCCTGCATCAGCGCATCGCTGTCAGTGGGCGCACCGTTCACGCGATAGCCGGCCTCCTTGAGCAGGCGCAGCACATGCACCGTGCCCGCGGGTGTATCCAGCCCCACGCCATTGGCCAGCCGCCCGTCCTTGTTGGGATAGTTCGCCAGCACCAGCGCAACCCGCCGCGCGCCCGCTTCGGTGGCGCGCAGACCGGCCCAGTTCTTCGCCAGATCGGCCACGAATTCCACCCGGTCGCCCTGCGCGCGATAGGCGGCGATCGGACATTGCGTGGCCTCGTCGAAAAACGCCTCGCCCTTGAAGCTGACCGCCCGGCTCAGGACCCGCCCGTCGACCTCGGGCAAGGCGACGTTCATGGCGATATCGCGCGCCGAAAGGCCGCTCAGCCCGGCCTCCCATGCCTCTTCGCCCGATCCCGCCAGCACCACCTGAAAGACCGGCGCGCCATTGGCCGCCTGCATGGTCAGCGGGTTCTGCGGGCCGTCATCGCCTTCATGGGGCGATCCCACCGCGAAGGACGTGCAGTTCAGGATCACGGCAGGCGGCGCGGCGGCGAAAAGATGCTCCAGCGTGGCCACCGACACCGGGTCCTTGAGCGAGGCGACAAAGACCGGCAGCGGCGCCATCCCGGCGCGCAGCAGCGATTTCACCAGGCGGTTGATCGGGTTCAGTCCCGCCCCCTCCAGCAGCGCGCGATAAAAAATGAGCGGCACCACCGGCGCACCCTCGCGCCAGGCAGCCCTGACTGCGGCAAGGTCCGCAACCCCCGCGCCGGGCCAATAGACGCCCGCGCGCAACAGCGGGCTGGCGGCGGGTGGGCGCGCGCCGCCCTCCAGCATGGCGCGCGCATAGGCCAGGAAATTCGCGGCGTTCTGCGGCCCCCCCTCGACAAGGTAGGACCAGAGCGCATCGTAATCCGCGTCCCCCACCGTCGAGAGCCCGCGCAGCTCGTCGTCGGGCTTGTCGTCACCGGGCAGCAGCGCCAGCTTCACGCCCGCCTCGACACAGCGCGCGGCATATTGCTCGGCGCCGTATTTCCAATAGCCGACACCGCCCAGCACCCGCGCGATCACCAGCTTTGAGCGCGTCGCGCAGGCATCCAGATGCATGTCCACCGACATCGGATGGCGCAGGTAATGCAGGCTGGTCAGGCGCAGCGACGGCGGCGCGTCCATCTCGGCGCGCGCGGCGCTCAGCGCGGCCAGTTCGGTATCGGCGGCCGAGATCACGACCACATCCGCCGGGGTCTGGCCGGGATCGACGGGTTCAAGCCCGTCGTCGATGGAACCGGGGGTCGCGGCAAGAAGATGCATGTTGCCTGGCCTTTCAAATGGTGCGCGCGGCGCCTGCCTGATCCAGCGGCTTCTCCATGAAAACACTGGTCTCGTTGGGTTGGTAATCGCCGAAAATCCCGCGCTGCGCGAACCCGTGGCGCTGGTAAAGGCGGATCGCATCGTCGAGCCCCTTGCCGGTCTCAAGACGCAGGCAGGGCAGGGCGCGGGCGCGCGCCTCGTCCTCGATCTGGCGCAACAGCGCAGCCCCCACGCCCCGGCCCCGCGCGTTGGGCGCGGTGAACATCGCCTTGACCTCGCCGTAACCCTCCAGCACCGCCAGCGCCCCGGTACCCAGCACCGCGCCGACCTCGCGGGCGGTGAAAAAGACGATGCCCGGTGCTTTCAGCGCCTCGGGCGTCAGCCCATAGCAATCCGCTGCGGGAAACAGGCCCAGCATCAAGGCGCGGCTGTCCTCCAGCAGGGCGCGCGGGCCGGGCGCGCAGGGATCGTCCGGCGCAACGATCAGCATGGGCGCGACAGCGCCTGCGTGATCGCCGCGCGGTCCAGCCCCGCCTGACCGATCACCACCAGCCGGGTTTCGCGCGGCTCGGCGCCGAAGGGGCGGTCGAAATAGCTGTCCACGCGCGGCCCCACCGCCTGAAGCGTCATGCGCATGGGCTTGCCCGTCACCGCCATGAACCCCTTGAGCCGCAGGATATCATGCGCGCGGATCACATCGGCCACCTCTCGGGCAAAGCGCGCCGGGTCACTGATTTCGGGGCGCGTCACGACGAAGGATTCAAAATCGTCATGGTCGTGATCGTGGTGATGGTCGTGGTCCTCGCCGTCCTCCGCGTCATCATGGTGATGATGGTGATGGATCTCATGGCGCGCCGCCATGTCACCCTCGGCGCCGATGCCCTGACCCAGCAGCACATCCACCGGCAGCGCCCCCATCGTGGCCTTGACCACCTGCACGCCGTCGCGGCTGTCTTCGCGCAGCCTGCCGGTCAGGCTTTCGGCCTCGGCCTCGTCCAGCAGGTCGGCCTTGTTGACGACGATCATGTCGGCGCAGGCCATCTGGTCGGCGAAAAGTTCCGAGAGCGGCGTTTCATGGTCAAGGTTCTCGTCCAGCGCGCGCTGGGCGTCCACCGCCGCCACGTCATGGGCGAACCGGCCCTCGGCCACGGCCTTGCCATCCACCACAGTGACCACCCCGTCCACCGTGACGCGGGTGGAAATCTCGGGCCAGTTGAACGCCCTCACCAGGGGCTGGGGCAAGGCAAGGCCGCTGGTTTCGATCACGATATGATCGGGCGGCGCGTCGCGCTCCAGCAGCTTTTGCAGGGTGGGAATGAAATCCTCGGCCACGGTGCAGCAGATGCAACCATTGCTCAGTTCCATCACGTCGTCATCGGCGCAGCCCTCGATGCCGCAGCCCTTCAGGATGCCGCCATCCACGCCCAGATCGCCGAACTCGTTGATGATCAGCGCGATGCGCTTGCCGTTGGCATGTTCCAGCATGTGCCGGATCAGCGTGGTCTTTCCGGCGCCCAGAAATCCGGTGACGATTGTGGCGGGTATCTTGGCTGGCATCAGGATGCCTCCTTTCGGGGAATGGCGTTGGGATGTGCGGGGCGGTGTTCGAGGGGCTTGCCAGCGGCGCGGCCCTGTCCTAGGCGGGTCTGGCTTGACCGGATCGGGCCGAGGAGGGCCGGGGCCATGGATCGCATCGTCATATGCTCGACCTGTGAAACGGGCGCGGGCGCGCCGGATGGCAGCGGCTTTGCCGCCCGGCTGCGCGGGGCGCTCGGGACGGGCACCGATGTGCAGGAACATCCCTGCCTTTCGATGTGCGCGCAGCCCCTGTCGCTGGCGTTCAGCGCGCCGGGCAAGGCGACATATCTTTTCGCCGGGATCGACCCGGCGCGCGACCTCGACGACACGCTGGCCTTCGCGGCGCTATATGCCGCGCAGCCCGATGGCTGGATCGAGGACGCCCGCGGCGCGGGGCGCCTGCGCTTCTGCCTTGTGGGGCGGGTGCCTGCGTAAGCGCGGGTCATTCGATCACCAGCTCCAGTTCGGCGGCGATCGGTTCACCATCCACGGCCAGCACCGAATGATCGTTGGCATTGAGGGTCACGCGCAATTCATGCCGCCCCTTTGGCAGGGCATGAAGCTGCTGCCAGCGCCCATAGGCGCGCGCCAGCTTGACGCCGTTCAGATAGACATGCGCATGGCCGTGGCCGGGCACATGCGGGCCGTTCACCCCCTCAGGATCAAAGGTGAAATTCTCGACCACCAATTCCAGATTGCGGCTTTGCGGCCCGTCGGGATGGACCTTCAGGGCCAGAGTCGGGGCCGGTGTCCCGGACTCGGTCAGGGCGTCATGGTCATGGCTCTCGCCGCTCTCATGCTGATGGGCGGCGTGGTCATGCACCGCGCTGTCGGCGCCGTGGTCGTGCCCCTCCAGCTCCGCGCCCGAGGTGGCCGCCAGCAGGAATCCGAAACCGGTGCCGAAAAACAGCCCGATCAGCAGAAAGATGAAGGTCCTGGGCATTCTCGTCGCTCCTCATCTGGGTCCGGCGACAGGGGGCCGCCGGACCGGGTCGTATCTCAGGCCGAGGCCGATTCGCGTTGCCAGAAATACCCGGCCAACAGGCCCAGAACGGCCCATGCCGCCAACCCGGTGCCCAGCGCGCGCGCCGCGAACAGCGCCGCGATCTCGGGCGGGACCGGCCCGGCAAAGGCGTCGGGATGCGGCGCGCCGATCACATGCGGCGCCAGCAACAGCAGGATCGCCGCGCCCCAGGCGGGCCAGCCCTTGCCGAAGCCGATCAGCGCCAGTGCCGTGGCACTGGCCGCAACCGTGCCCCACCACCAGATCTGGCGCGCGCCAATATCGGCGGCGGCCACGCCCGGCACTTCGGGGGGCAGCGAAACGGCCGGGGCGAAATGCACCGCCACGAAACCCGCGATGCCCCAAACGATCCCGCGCCGCGCGTCGATCTGCGCGCCGCGCATCGCGGCAAAGGCCATGCAGGCCACAAGGATCATCCCGTAGCCCACATAGATGAGCGCCGAAAACAGGATGCTCAGCCCGTCGCGCACCGGATCGAACCCCGGCAGTTCGGGATCCGCACTGGCAGGGGGCGTGGCGAAATGCGCAAGCTCCCCGCCTTCATAAAGCTCTGCATGCAGCAGCACCGGCTGCACGAATGCGAGCTGCAGCGCGGCGGCGATCAGCCCCGCGCAGAACCCAGCGAACAACGCGCTGGTCAGAATTTTCTGAAACATGGTTCAGTGGCAGGGAAAGCCGGTGGCGTGGCGCACGTCATGGGCGGCGTCATGCAGCGCGGCGGCCTGTACATGGCCGGCAAGCGTAACGATGCCAAGCCCGATCAGCATGGCGGCGACGAAGGGCAATACCGTGGTTGCGACGGTGGATTGAGCCAATGTGCTCATGGTGGTCACTCCTTATAGCCTCTCACCCGAGGCGTTGGGTTTCATCATGCAAGGGCTGGTTTCCTGGCTTGCGGGTCGTCGCCTGAACTGCCGCCTTCCCGGTGTCTTGGCCGGTGGCATGATGGCAGGGGCTCTCCGCTCACAGTCGCGGGGGCGGCTGACGATTGGGCGCCCTGATTGGGTCCGCCGTCACGTCATTCCCTAATTATCCCGAAAGGCGCTTTGCGCCCTGAAGGGAACCTTTGCGTCTCCGGTATGACCCCGGCATGGGGGCTGCGTCAAGGATGAACTGATGCATCGCTGCCGCGCCGTGCCGCGCCATTTTCCGCCGGTTACGCATATATCTTGTGGATAACTACCCGCATTGACCCATATTCTGGGGTTTGGCGTTGACAGCGCACACATGCACGCCCCACATTTCCCCTCATACCGGAATCACGCGCCCGAGGTGCCCTTGCAGTTCACCAAGCTCAGACTGACCGGCTTCAAAAGCTTCGTCGACCCCACCGACCTGCATATCTCGCATGGTCTGACCGGGGTGGTCGGGCCGAATGGCTGTGGCAAGTCGAACCTGCTCGAGGCGCTGCGCTGGGTGATGGGCGAAAACCGTCCCAC
Organism: Roseovarius salincola; assembly: GCF_026891095.1. Taxonomy (GTDB): domain Bacteria; phylum Pseudomonadota; class Alphaproteobacteria; order Rhodobacterales; family Rhodobacteraceae; genus Roseovarius; species Roseovarius salincola. The sequence continues at coordinate 85,577 of NZ_JAPTNL010000007.1, read as the reverse complement.
GGCGATGCGTGGCGGCGGTATGGAGGACGTGATCTTCGCCGGGGCCGCCACCCGTCCGGCGCGCAATTTCGCCGAAGTGTCGATCCATATCGACAATACCGACCGCCTCGCCCCCGCCGGGTTCAACGACTCCGACCATCTCGAGATCGTCCGCCGCATCACCCGCGATGTCGGTTCGGCCTACAAGGCGGGCGGCAAGGATGTGCGCGCGCGCGACGTGCAGATGCTGTTTGCGGATGCCTCGACCGGCGCGCATTCGCCCGCGCTGGTGCGCCAGGGGCAGATTTCCGAACTGATCAACGCCAAGCCCAAGGCCCGCCGCCGCATCCTCGAAGAGGCCGCCGGGATCTCGGGGCTTTACCAGCGCCGCCATGAGGCCGAGCTGAAACTCAAGGGCGCCGAACAGAACCTTGCGCGCGTCGATGACGTGATCGAGCAGCTGGCCGGGCAATTGTCGCAACTGGCGCGCCAGGCCAAACAGGCCGCCCGCTACCGCGCCATCGGCGAAGACCTGCGTCAGGCCGAAGGGCTGCTGCTGTATCGCCGCTGGAAAGAGGCCGACGAGGCCCGCGCCCGCGCCGAGGACGATCTGCGCGAACGCACCGCCGCCGCCGCCCGCGCCGAATCCGCCGCGCGCGAGTCGGCCAAGGCCCGCGCCAAGGCCGAAGAGGCGCTTCCGCCCCTGCGCGAGGAAGAGGCCATCGCCGCCGCCATCCTGCAACGGCTCGAAGTGCAGCGCGACAGCCTCAAGGAGCAGGAACACAACGCCCGCGCCCGGATCGAAACGCTCGAAGGGCGCATCGAACAGCTGTCGCGTGATATCGAGCGTGAATCCGGGCTCAACCGCGATGCCGGCGAAACCATCGACCGGCTGGAATGGGAGGCCCGCGAACTGGCCCGCGCCAGCGAAGGCCATGACGCCAAGCTGGCAGACGCCGCCGCCGAATCGCACGAGGCCGCACAGGTCTTGCAGGACCGCGAGACCCGGCTCAGCCAGCTGACCGAGGATGTGGCCCGCCTCGCCGCGCGCCACCAATCGGCGCAACGCTTCCTCGAAGACAGCCGCAAGACCCTCGAGAAAAGCGAATCCGAAGCCGCCCGTGCGCGCGAGGCCGCCGCCACCGCCCGCGAGGCGCTGTCACGCGCGGGCCATGATTTCGAGGCGGCGCAGGCCGCCGAAGCCGCCGCCGTCACAAAGGCCCAGCAGGCCGAGGACGCGCTCAACGCCGCCGACGAGGCCCGCGCCGAAACCCAGACCCGCGAGGCCACCGCCCGCGCGCAGCGCTCCGAGGCCGAGGGCGAGGTCAACGCGCTGTCCGCCGAAGTGTCGGCGCTGGCGCGCCTGGTCGAGCGCGACACCGCCGAAGGCGGGCAGATCCTTGATTTGTTGCAGGTCGCGCCGGGCTATGAAAAGGCGCTTGGCGCGGCGCTCGCCGACGATCTGCGCGCGCCGCAGGTCGATCCCGACGGGCCGACCGGCTGGGCGCTCCTGCCCGGCTATGGCACCTCCCAGACCCTGCCCGAAGGCGTCAGCGCCCTTTCGGCCCATCTCACCATCCCCGAGGTGCTGGCGCGGCGCATGTCCCAGATCGGCCTGATCGAACCCGATGATGGCCCGCGCCTGCAACCGCTTCTCAAACCCGGCCAGCGGCTGGTCACGACCGAGGGCGATCTCTGGCGCTGGGACGGCTACCGCGCCTGGGCCGAAGACGCGCCCTCCGCCGCCGCGCTGCGCCTTCAGCAGCTCAACCGGCTCGAGGAACTCAAGCAGCAGCTTGCCCATGCCACCGCCCGCGCCGAAGGTGCCGTGGCCGCGCATGACACGTTGCGCGCCCGGCTCGCCGAGTTGATCGAGGCCGACAAGCAGGCCCGCGAGGATCGCCGCACCGCAGACGGCGAACTCAACCAGGCCAACCGCGCCCTCAGCCGCGCCGAGGCCGACCGCAACCTTGCCCAGTCCAAGCTTGAATCCATGGGCCTCGCCGTCACCCGCCACGAGGAAGAGGCCCTGGCCGCGCGCGCCCAACTGGCCGAGGCCGAAAAGGGGCTGGGCGAACTGGGCGATCTCGATTCCGCCCGCGCCGGGGTGGAGGACGTGAAAATGACGGTCGAGGCCGCGCGCATGACCATGATGGCGCGCCGCTCGAACCACGATGAACTGCGCCGCGAGGGCGAGGCCCGCACCCGGCGCGCGCAGGAAGTGACCAAGGAAATCAGCGGCTGGCGGCACCGTCTTGAAACCGCCGAAAAGCGCAGCGCCGAACTGGCCGAGCGCAAGGCGGCCTCCGAGGCGGAACTCGCCGAGGCTTCCGCCGCGCCCGAGGACATCGCCGCCAAGCGCGCCGAACTGGGCAGCGAGATCGACCGCGCGTCTGCGCGGCGCGCCGATGCCGCCGATGCGCTCTCAGCAGCCGAAGGCGCCCTGCGCGAGGCGGTCACCGCCGAGCGCGACAGCGAGCGCGCCGCCTCCGAGGCCCGCGAGGCCCGCGCCCGCTCCGAGGCGCGCACCGACGCGGCGCGCGACGCGCGCGCCTACGCCGCTGAACGCATCGCCGATGAACAGGACACGACCCCCGAAAAGCTGCTTGAACAGCTTTCCGCCGATCCCGAAAAGATGCCGCCTTCCGAAAGCATCGAGGCCGATGTGAACCGCCTCAAGCGTCAGCGCGACGCGCTGGGCGCGGTAAATCTGCGCGCCGAGGAAGACGCCCGCGAGGTGCAGGAGGAACACGACAACCTCGCCACCGAGAAAGAGGACCTGGAACAGGCGATCCGCGAATTGCGCAACGGTATCGCCAGCCTCAACCGCGAGGGGCGCGAACGCCTGCTGACCGCCTTCGAGCAGGTGAACTCGAATTTCACCATGCTGTTCAAGCATCTCTTCGGCGGCGGCGACGCCAATCTGGTGATGGTCGAAAGCGACGATCCGCTGGACGCGGGGCTTGAAATCATGTGCCAGCCGCCGGGCAAGAAACTGGCGACGCTCTCGCTTTTGTCGGGTGGGGAACAGACCCTCACGGCGCTGGCGCTGATCTTCGCGGTGTTCCTCGCCAACCCCGCCCCGATCTGTGTGCTCGACGAGGTCGACGCACCGCTCGACGATGCCAATGTGGGCCGCTTCTGCGACCTGCTCGACGAAATGTGCCGCCGCACCGAAACCCGCTTCCTGATCATTACCCACCACGCCGTCACCATGAGCCGCATGGACCGCCTCTTTGGCGTCACCATGGCCGAACAGGGCGTCAGCCAGCTGGTCAGCGTCGACCTCAAGAAGGCCGAAGCCCTGGTCGCCTGAGCGCTTGCGGGGCTTGGGCTGGCTGATGTGGGTTCCGATGACGGGTTTGTCCAACCTGCGGACAGGCATGGAGCTCTGGACGAGGTGCAAGTAGTCAACAAGCGGACTCAATCGTCCGGTCGGTCGACGTCAGGACCCTAACACTTATTGCGGCATTTCTGGCAGCGCCATGACTTGAACGAGCTTTCGAAGCCCACAAGCGCATAAACGATCAACCAGATTCCGGCGGTTATGAGAGTCAGGATGACGTGCAATATGTGGTTCGGACTCTTTTTTTCGCACGGCATCACCGCGTCGCAGGTCTTGCAATATCGCAGTTCTGTTTTTTCATTTCTGGCTCCTGTCCGCTTCTCCGTCACCCTTACATCGCGCGACGACAGACGACGCGGTGTATTTTTTCGTGGTCCAAGTCACGGAACATCACCTGCCCGACGCCGCCAGCGGTCATATCTGAAGCGAGCGGCATATCGTGTTCGTCAAGAGCTACGCATGTTAAAAGCTGATATTCGATTGGCGCGATAAACTCGCAATTCGCGCCTGCAAACGATTTGGTGCACCGAATGAACTTCACCTCGTCATCACTTTCAAAAGTGATCGTTTCTGCACTTGCGGCGGCGGCGGTCAAGATGACGGCAAGCGCTGCGAGAGTCTTTCTCATGATTACTGTCCTCTTTGATTGTTGAAGCGTTCATTGCCGTCTTGGGCCATGGTCTCAATGCTAGCAGCAAGAGTGTAATAACCGAGGCGTGTTCTGCAAGCGTATGGATCGCCTTAAAGTTTATAGAGCGGCGATGTCGGAGATTAATATCTGTCGGCGTGCGGGCCGGTTGGCGCGCGGGTGGTGCCGTGGCTGCACCCAACAGCCGCGCTGTTTCCTTCTCGTCACATCCGCGTGTGCGCGTGCCGGCCTGTCTCGACAAGAGCGGGCGCAGCGGCTAGCTCTGCGCTCGGTTTTTCGTTTCACAATCCGGGCTTGGGTCATGCAGATATGCTTACGTCTCCTCTCTCTTCTCGCCGTCCTGACCCTTGCGGCCTGCTCCACCGGCGGGATCGGCCCGGTCCTTCCCACCGATCAGGAGGTCGCTGAACTGGCGCATGAAATCCGTGCGCTCGGCCCGGATGTGGACCCCGAAGAGGCGCAGCGCGCCGCCCGGATCGCCTATGAATATCCCTATGAACTGTCGCAGCAATACCAGATCACCGACGGCCCGCTCACGCATAACACCAAGGTGAACATGGGGGTGAAGCCGCGCGGGCTGTGTTGGCACTGGGCGATGGACATGGAGGCCCGCCTCAAGCGCGAACGCTTCGAGACGCTTCAGATTCATCGCGCCGTCGCCAATGCCAACAATATCCGCCTCGAACACAGCACCGCGCTGATCAGCCGCAAGGGCGACCCGATGGAAAAGGGCATCATCCTCGATCCCTGGCGCAAGGGCGGGCGGCTTTTCTGGGCGCATATGCGCGACGACACGCGCTACCGATGGGTGCCCCGCGCGCAGGTGCTGGCCGACAAGTTCGGCCCCGAGCGCGCCGCGGAACTGCTGGCGCGCGTCGCCGACTGACGGCGCGGCGCGCGTACTGCTACAGCCGGTTCAACAGCGCCCGCGTCGGCCATGCGTCGGCGGGCAGGCCCAGTTCCTTCTGGACGTCCTGCACCGCCGCCCGCGTGCCCGCGCCCAGAATGCCATCCACCTCGCCCACGTCATGACCGCGCGCCGCAAGCTTGCGTTGCAGCGCCTTCATCTCCTCGCCCGACAGGCCCGGCTCGGGCCGCCCTGCGTCAAAAACCGGCGCGCCTTCCAGACGGTTGGCGAAATAGGCGGCGGTCAGCACATAGACGAAGCTCTGGTTCCATTCGAAATAGACCCGGAAATTGGGATAGGCCAGAAAGGCCGGCCCGCCGCGCCCCTGCGGCACAAGGATGCTGGCCTCCAGATCGCCCGCGATCTCCCCATGGCGCGGGCGCACCCCCATCGCCTGCCAGTCGCGCGCCGGCATCTGCGTGCGCAAGCCCGTCTCGGCCCAGTTCATGCCCTCGGGCAGGGTGACTTCCTGCAACCATGGCTCATTCGCGCGCCAGCCCAGCCCGGCCAGCATCGACGCCCCCGACAGCAGCGCATCTTCGGGCGATCCCTTGAGGTCCACATGCCCGTCGCCATCGCCATCGGTGCCATGTTCAAGGATATCCTCCGGCAGCATCTGCACCATGCCGATCTCGCCCGCCCATGCGCCGCGCGTGCCCTGCGGGCTGAAATCGCCGCGCTCATAAAGCGTCATCGCGGCAAAGATCTGCGGGCGGAACAGATGCGGGCGGCGGCAATCATGCGCCAGCGTGACCAGCGCGTCGCGGGTGTTGTAATCGCCCTGCACCGCGCCGTAATCCGTCTCGAAGGCCCAGAAGGCCAGCAAGACACCCCGGTCGATCCCGTAATCCCTCTCGATCCGGTCGAATACCGCATCATGACGCTGCGCCAGCTCGCGCCCACTGTTGAGGCGGTTCGCGCTGATCAGGCGGCGGGCGAAATCCACGAAGGGCATCTGAAAGACCCCCTGCGCCCGGTCCGCGTTCAGCACCGATTGATCCTTGCGCACCCCGGCCAGAAAGCGGTCCACCGCCTGCCTTTCATGGCCGCGCGCCACCGCCTCATCGGCCAGCGCCGCGACGAATTGCTGAAACCCGCCGCCACATTGCTGCGCCTTGGCGGGCAGGGGGGTAAGCGTGGCAAGGCACAAGGCCGTCAGACAGGGGGCGGCAAGGCGGGTAAACGGGCGCATATGGGATGTCCTCACTTGATACATTCCCGCCCAGAATAAGCGATCCCCGCGCGCGGCGAAACCGCATGATCCGGGTCGCCTGCGCGCGCGCGCCGAAGCATTCTGCCTTGGCACCCCGCCACCGGAGCCGCCTCATGACCGACTGGACCGCCGCGCTATTGCTGTTCCTTTTCCCGCTGGCCTACAGCCCCGGCCCCGGCAACATGGTCTTTGCCGCCAATGGCGCGCGCTTCGGGCTTTGGCGCAGCTTGCCTGCCAGCGCCGGGTATCACCTCGCCACATGGATCGTGACGCTGCTGATCGGCTTCGGCTTTGCCACCGGGCTTGAACGCCTCCCTTCGGTCATGAGCCTCTTGCGCTGGGCCGGGGCGGCGTGGCTCTTGTGGCTGGCCTTGGGCTTTCTTCGCGCCGGTGCGGGCGGGGCCGCGCGGCACGCGCGCCCGCTCGGGGCAATGGGTGGCGCGCTCTTGTTGCTGCTCAACCCCAAGGCCTACATGATCATCGCGCTGATGTTCTCGCAATTCCTGCCGACCGCGCCGCAGACAGGCGGGCTCTCGGGCGCGGGCGCGGTGCTCTGGATCACGACATTCTTCACGCTCAACAACCTTATGGCCTTCACCCTCTGGACGGTCGCGGGCGCCCGCCTTGCCGCCGCCTTTCGCATCGACCGTCAGGCGCGGCGCATCAATACGGGCTTCGGGATCGCGCTGGCGCTTGTGGCGCTCTGGCTGTTGCTGGGCTAGGCGATCAGCGCCAGCACAAGGCACAGGGCCAGCGCCGCGCCCCATGCGCGCCACAAGGCGGTGCAGGCGGCCTCCACCTCAGGCGGGCCGATGACCTTCTGGCCGAACCCGTTCACATAAGGGAAATGCCGCAGCGTCCCGTCATAGGATCGCGGGCCCGCCAGCGCCACGCCCAAGGCGCGCGCCATCGCCGCCTCGGGCCAGCCCGCATTGGGCGAACGGTGGAGCCGCGCATCCGCCGCGATCGCCCGCCAGCCGCCAATCCCATGGGTCAGCGCGATCAGCCCCGCCGTCAGCCGCGCCGGAATCACGTTGAGCACATCATCCAGCCGCGCCGCCGCCCAGCCGAAGCGCGCGTAACGCGCATTGCGATATCCGATCATCGAATCGGCGGTATTCACCACCTTGTAAAGAAACAGCCCCGGCAGCCCTGCCACCAGGAACCAGAAGGCCGGGGCGATCACCCCGTCGCTCAGGTTCTCGGCCCCCGATTCAATCGCCGCGCGCGCCACGTCGGGGCCTTGCATGGCGGCGGTATCGCGCCCCACGATCATCGCCACCGCGCGCTTGCCCGCGTCCAGCGACAGCCGCAGCCCGTCGCCCACCGCGCGCAGATGATCCACCAGGCTGCGCTGCGCCAGCAGCACGGCGGCCGCGATCACTTCCACCGGCCAGCCGAACAGGCCCAGCACCATCGCGATCAGCACCGCGCCCGCGCAAAGCAGCACCAGCGCCGCGATCCCCTTCAGGCGCCGGGCGCCGCCACGGTTCAACCTTGCCTCAAGCCAGGCCACCGCGTGCCCCATCAAAACCGCCGGGTGCGGCGCGCGCCGCCAGAGCCAGCGCGGCTCGCCCAGCGCCGCGTCCAGCAGCATCGCCAGCACCAGGACTCCGGCACCGCTCACAGCGCGCCCTCCAGCCTGTTCCACGCGCCCGGCGCGGGCAGGCCCAGCCGCAGCCAGTCATCGGCATAGGGAAACCGCCGGCTCCAGATATGGTGTTTCGCCAGCCGCTCTTGCCAGGCCGCCGCGTTATCGACCCGGTAAAGACGGAACAGCGCGCAACCCCCCGCAACCTGAGCGCCCGCGCCCTGCATCAACCCGTCAAGCCGCGCCGTGTCGCTATCCAGGCGCGCGCGCGTGCGCGCGGCCCAGTCCGTGTCATTCAGCGCCAGCGCCCCCACCGCCAGCGCCGGGCCGGAGACCGGCCACGGCCCCAGCAGCTCGCCCAGCCGCGCGATCAGGTCCGGCGCGCCGATGGCAAAGCCCAGCCGCAAACCGGCAAGGCCCCAGAACTTGCCGAAACTCTTCAGCACGATCACCCCCGGCTCGCCCGCATGGGCAATCAGCGACCCCTCGGGGCGAATATCCGCAAAACTTTCATCGATGATGGTCAAAGGCGCGCCCAGCGCCGCCGCGTCATGCCAGTGGCCGGTCGGATTGTTGGGATTGACGATGACCCGCGCCGCGACATCGCTGGCCTTGGCGGTTTGCGCCAGCTCCCAGCCATGCGCTGCGAAGGCGGCGGCGTGTTCGTTATAGGTCGGTGGCGCGATATGCACCCTTGCCGCGCTGGCCAGCGCGGGCAGGCGCGCGATCAGGGCCGACGCCCCCGGTGCCGCCAGGACCGCCGCGCCCTCGGGCACGTTCCAGTGGCTGCGCGCGGCGCGCTCAAGCGCGGTGCTGGCGGCGCTGTCGGGCAGGGCGCTCCAGACATCGCCGGGCAGAGGCGGGACAGGGTAGGGGAGCGGATTGATTCCGGTCGAAAGGTCGATCCACCCCGCGCGGGTGCCGCCATGACGCGCCACCGCCGCGTCGAGCCCCCCGCCGTGATCGCGCGCCGCGCCGCCCATCCGCGTCAGCCTTCGGATTCGGCTTCGGCTTCGGTTTCCGGCAGCGGCGGGTGTCGGGTCACGAAATGCCCCTTCACCCCTGCGGGCCACTGGCGATAGGGCACCTGCCCGCTGTCGCTTTCGCGGTGGAGCTCGGCATAATCGACGATGGCGGCGGCGGAATCGTCGTCCGGGCTGAAGCGGCCCAGCGTATAGGACAGCTTGCCTTCAGCCTGGATCGCGATGTTGCAGCCATGCGCGCAGCCCATCAGGCACGACACCCGCCGCGTTCTCACATCCCGCCCGGCGGCGTGCTTTTCCACCAGTTCGGCCATGTCCTCGCCATGCGGGCGCTGGTGGGTCTCGGCGTCCCAATCGTCGCGTTTGCAGGTGTCGCAGATGGTGATCCAGGTGGTCATGACGGGCCTTTCGTTACGCTGCACCCGCCCTTGAACCCGGATTCGGCCTCTCTGGCAAGCGGGGTTTGACCTTGCCTGCCCCGCCTCATCATGCCGCGGCCTCGGTCACGATCTCCGAGCGCCGCTCCAGCGTGCGATGCACCGGGCAGCGGTCGGCGATCTCCATCAGGCGGGCGCGCTGCTCGCCGTCAAGGTCACCCTCCAGCCGCACCGCCCGCGTGAAGCGGTCGGCCTTTTCATCCGTTCCGGTGCCGGCATCCTGCGCGTGGACCTTGTCATGGTTCACCTCGACGCTCACGTGATCCAGCGGCCAGCCCTTGCGCCGCGCATACATGCGGATCGTCATCGAGGTGCAGGCCCCTAGCGCCGCCGCCAGAAAGCCATAGGGCGACATGCCCTGCCCGGTGCCGCCATAGGCCTCGGGCTCATCCGCCAGCAGGTGATGGCGCGGCCCTGACTGGATATCCTGCAAGAACCCGTCGGGATCGGCCTCGCTGACGCGCACCACGCCTTCGGGCGCGCCGGGCGGCGGGGCGGGGGCGCGCAGATCAAGGTAGCGCGCCGCCCATGCGGCGATCACCCCGGCGGCATATTCGGCGTCTTGCGCGCCGGTGATCAGGTGATCGGCATCATCCAGCGTGACGAAGCTCTTGGGGTGTTTCGCCGCCTCGAAGATCAGGCCTGCATTCTCGATCCCGACCACCGCGTCGCGCGGCGCATGCAGCACCAGCAGCGCCCGCCCCAGACCGGCGATATCCCCCGCCAGATCCTCGGCGCGCACGCTGTGCACGAAATCCTGACCCACGCGCACCGGCCGGCCACCCAGATCGACATCGGCGCTCCCGTCCTCGGCGATCCGCTCCAGCGCATTGCCGAAATTCTGCAGCACATGGCCCGGATCGAAAGGCGCGCCCAGCGTGACCACCGCCTTGACGCTGTCGATCCTGCGCGCCGCGCGCAGCGCCGCCGCACCGCCCAGCGAATGCCCGATCAGCAGCCCCGGCGCCATGCCGCGCGCCGCAAGCGCCTTTGCGGCCAGTACCAGGTCATCCACATTCGAGGTGAAGGATGTCTCGGCAAAACGGCCCTCCGATTGCCCGAGCCCGGTAAAATCGAAGCGCAGGACCGCGATGCCCGCCGCCGCCAGCCTCGCGGCGATGCGCCTTGCGGCGTGGCTGTCCTTGGAACAGGTGAAGCAATGCGCCAGAAGCGCCGTCGCCAGATGCGGCCCCTGCGGCATGTCCAGCCTTGCCGCCAAAGCCTCGCCGGAATGGCCGGTGAAGGTGAATCGCTCGCTCGACATGGCGCGCCCTTTCCTTGCTGTGCCTCTCAAGGGTAGGGGCTTGCCGCCCCCGCGGCCAGATATGTGACCGCCCCGTCACGCCAAGGTGAAGATTTGCGCCAAATTGATCGGGCTCGCCGGGCGCGGGCAGAGGCTTTGTTAACCCCTGCGCGCCATCGTGACAGCACCCGAAGCGATGGATGCACCAATGCGACTGCTGCTCAAGACCCGCAACGATGTCCGCCTGTTCACGGCCGTGACGGTGGCCGGTGTCGTGCTGGGCACGCTGGCGCTTCATGCGGTGATGACACCGCGCGATCTGTTGATACGCACATGGCCGGTCGCGGCGGCGGTGGCGGGGATGCTGGCCGGGCCGCTGGTTTATATGCTCGGCATCCGCATGGCCGAGGCGCAGCGCCTTGCGCAACGCCTCTCGCAGGCGGTCAGCTTCGATTCCCTGACCGGCGCGCAGACGCGCGACAGCTTTCATGCGCGCGCCGCCGCCATGGCGCGCGGGCCGATGACCCTGATCGTGGCGGATATCGACCATTTCAAATCGGTGAATGACAGGTTCGGCCATCCCGGCGGCGACGCGGCGCTGCAACAGGTGGCGCAACGGTTGATGAACCATTGCCGCGCGGGCGATCTGGTGGCGCGGTTCGGCGGCGAGGAATTCGTCATCCTCTTGCCGCGCACGGGTCTTTCCAGCGGGCTGCGCGTGGCCGAACGGCTGCGCGGCACGATCCGCGACACGCCGCTCAGGATCGGCGCGCGCGCGGTGCGGGTGACGGCCAGTTTCGGGGTCACCTCGCTGACCGATCCGCGCCGGATCGAGATTGCCATCCGCGCCGCCGATGCCGCGCTTTACCGGGCCAAGGAACAGGGCCGCGACCGGGTCTGCCGTGGCGGCCCGGACCCGGCGCCGCGCGGCCCCGTCCCGCCATCGTCACCCGATCCCGTGCCATTCGACGCGCCCGAAGCCCACGGGCCGGACTGTCACACAAGCTTGGCGAAACCGTCACAGCCGCGTTGAACGGCACAGGTTTACGTCAGCGCATCACCCAAACATGCACAAGAGGGAACCGATGAGTATTGTGACAAACACCGCCCTGGCCGTCGCGCTGGGCGTCAGCGCCACCGCCGCGACCGCCACCGACCAGCTCACCTACGGGCCGCGCCCCGCCTACCTGATCGACCGGATGCAGGATGGCGCGCTCAAGGACACGCTTGCCGCCTGTCTCGGGCAGACCCCCAAGGCGTCGCAATTCTCGATCGGCCATCGCGGCGCGCCCATGATGTTTCCCGAACATACGGTCGAGTCCAACCGCGCCGCGGCGCGCATGGGCGCGGGCATTCTTGAATGCGACGTGACCTTCACCGCCGATCACGAGCTGGTCTGCCGCCACGCGCAGAACGATCTGCACACCACCACCGATATCCTGGCCTCGGACCTTGCCGAGACCTGTATCACCCCCTTCACGCCCGCCTCGGGCGATGAACCCGCCAAGGCCGAATGCCGCACCGCTGAAATCACGCTCGATCAGTACCGCAGCCTCACTGGCAAGATGGACGCCGCCGACACATCGGCCACCACGCTGGCCGGTTACATGGATGGCACCGCGGGCTGGCGCACCGATCTTTACACGACCCAAGGCGGCACGCTCATGACCCATGCCGAGTCGATCGAGCTCTTCAAGTCGCTCGGCGCCAAATTCACCCCCGAACTCAAGTCCCCTTCGGTCGAAATGCCCCATGACGGCTTCAGCCAGGCCGATTACGCCCAGAAGATGATCGACGAATACAAGGCCGCCGGCATTCCCGCCTCGGATGTCTGGGCGCAGAGCTTCAATCTCGACGATGTGCTCTACTGGATCGGGAACGAACCCGATTTCGGCGCGCAGGCGGTCTACCTTGTCCAGTGGCATGACGGTTTCGACGAACAGGACCCCGAAACCTGGCAACAGGATTTCGCCGCGCTCAAGGCGCAGGGCGTCAATTACCTTGCCCCTTCGATGAATATGCTGGTCACGCCCAGGGATGGCGATTTCACCGCCTCCGCCTATGCGCTGGCCGCGCGCGCGGCCGGGCTGTCGCTCATCACCTGGACACTGGAACGCTCCGGCCCGCTCACCTCGGGGGGCGGCTGGTATTTCCGGTCGGTCGCGGATGTGACCGACAGCGACGCCGATTACTTCAACATCCTGCGCGCGCTGCATCAGGATGCCGGGATCGTCGGCATCTTCAGCGACTGGCCCGCGACGGTGACCTATTACGCCAACTGCATGGGCCTCGACTGAGCCTGCGAAACCCGCCGCAAGGCGCGCGTGCCCCGAGGGGCGCGCGCTACAACCGGCCCGCTTTCAGCGCCCGGAATTCGCGCATACGCTCCGCGTGGCGCTCTTCCAGAAATTCCTCGCGATGGCGCTCGACCTCCTCCAGCGCGTTGAAATCCTTCATGCTGACCAGCGCGCCGATCGGCTGGCCGTGGCGCGTCAGCACCAGCCGGTCGCCGCTGGCCAGCTGATGATCGAGCCAGGGTCTCAGCTCTGCGCGAAACCGGGTGATGGGAAGCTCGGTGAACATCTTTCTTGTGCCTCCTGCATGGGTGATCCGTGCAGGATGGAACAGAATGGTTAACAATACCCGAGCGATGCGCGCGCCGTGCCACGATTGCGGTTTTGTACAAAGCCCGGGCGCAAGGCGCGGTTTTGGGTACAAAACCGGCGTACAAAACGTCCGTTTTGTACGCGCTCAGGCGCCGCGGACGGTGTCGATCATCAGCTGCACGTTCTCGGGGTCCGCGTCGGGCGTGATGCCGTGGCCAAGGTTGAAGATATGCGGCCCGTTGCGGAACGCCTCGACGATTCGCTTCGTCTCGCGCACCAGCGCCTCGCCACCCGTAACCATATGACTCGACTTCAGATTTCCCTGAACGCAGCCGGAAACCTGGATATGCTCGGCGGCCCATTCGGGGCTGACGGAATCATCCACCGCCACGCAGTCGGCACCGGTTTCCTCGTGGAATCCTATATACTTGTCGCCTGCCTGGCGCGGAAAGGCGATGATCGGGATGCCCGGATGACGCGCTTTCAGCTCCTTGATGATGCGTTTTGCAGGGGCGGTCGCGTAGTTGTCGAAATCTTCACCTTTCAGCGACCCCGCCCAGCTGTCGAACAGCTTGACGCATTCCGCACCGGCCGCCACCTGCGCCGATAGATACTCGATCGTGGCCTCGGTCAGCCGCCCCATCAGCGCGTCGAAAAGTGGTTTGTTTTCAGCCTTCAAGGCATGCGCCGGGCCTTGGTCTGGGGTGCCGCGTCCGGCGATCATGTAGGTCGCCACCGTCCAGGGCGCACCGGCGAATCCGATCAGCGTCGTCTCGGCGGGCAGGGCGCCCGAAAGGTTGCGCACGGTCTGGTAAATCGGGGACAGGGTTTCGTGGATGTCGCAGGCAGGTTTCAGCGCGTCGAACCCGGCTTGTTCCGTGATCGTCGACAGGCGCGGCCCTTCCCCGGTGACAAACCACAGATCGGCGCCAAGTGCTTGGGGAACAAGCAGAATATCGGCAAACAGGATCGCCCCGTCAAAGCCGTATCGGCGGATCGGCTGCAAGGTGACCTCGGTCGCCAGCTCGCTGTTGTAACACAGCGAAAGGAAATCCCCCGCCTTCTCGCGCGTCGCGCGATATTCCGGCAGATACCGCCCGGCCTGGCGCATCATCCAGATCGGCGGTGTCTCCAGCGTTTCACCGGCAAGGGCTCTCAGGATTGTCTTCTGGGCGGCCATGTCATCCTCCGTTTGTGCTGGTCGTCGCCCCCCGGCGTCACAATGTCAAGCACCCTGCGCTTGTCAGAGGCTTCGGACATGGCTAAACCACCGCCATGACACGCGATTTGCCGACACCCGACTCCCCGATGAAAATGGGCACCCGCGGCTCGCCGCTGGCGCTCGCGCAGGCCCATGAAACCCGCGACCGGCTGGCGGCGGCTTTCGACCTCGCGCAGGAGGCCTTCGAGATCGTCGTGATCAAGACCACCGGCGACCGGATCATCGACCGCCCCCTCAAGGAGATCGGCGGCAAGGGCCTGTTCACCCGCGAGATCGAAGAGGCCCTGCTGAAGGGCGAGATCGACATCGCCATCCACTCGATGAAGGACATGCCGGTCCTTCAGCCCGAGGGGCTGTCGCTCGACACCTATCTTGCGCGCGAGGATGTGCGCGATGCGTTCGTGTCGCCCCATGTGCGCGGGCTTGCCGATCTCGAGCCGGGCGCCAGGGTCGGCACCTCGTCGCTCAGGCGACGCGCGCAGGTGCTGGTGGCCTATCCGCATCTCGAGGTGGTGGAGTTCCGTGGCAACGTCCAGACGCGGCTGCGTAAACTGGATGACGGCGTCGCCGCCTGCACCTTTCTCGCGATGGCCGGGCTCAACCGGCTCGGGCGCGCCGATGTGGCCACCGCCGCCATCGCCCCCGAGGAAATGCTGCCCGCCGTGGCTCAGGGCGCCATCGGCATCGAGCGGCGCGCCGATGACAGACGCGCCGCCGGGATGCTGGCGGCGATCCATGATGCTCATACCGGCCAGCGGCTTGCGGCCGAACGGGCCTTTCTCGCGGCGCTTGACGGCTCTTGCGAGACCCCGATCGCCGGTCTGGCCGAGATCGACGGCGGCACGCTGCGCCTGCGCGGGCAGGTGCTGCGCCCCGATGGCAGCGAGGCGCTGGAGGACGACCAAACCGCCCCTGTCGGGGACGGCGCAGCCCTCGGCCGCGAGATGGGCGTGAAGCTGCTGGAACGTGCCGGTCCCGGTTTCTTCGACTGGCGCGGCTGACTTAATCGGGGTCTTCTCCGGGCAGAACCTTGCCCGGGTTCATGATGCCATTGGGGTCAAGCGCCTGCTTGATCGCCCGCATCGCCGCCAGCGCGGCGGGGTTCTTGAACCGCCGCATCGCCGACTGCTTGGCCAGCCCGATCCCGTGTTCGGCGGAAAACGTGCCGCCAAGGCGCACCGCTTCTTCGTCGACCGCGGCCTTGATCGCCTTGTGAACCGCCGGGTCCTGGCTCGAGGGCCAGCCTGCGAAATGCAGGTTGCCATCGCCCAGATGCGCGACACAGATCGGCTTCAATCCGGGGTCCAGCTCGATCGCCCGCGCGGTGATGCGCTCATGCAGAACCTGCATCTTGTCCAGCGGCACCGCCACATCGTTGTCGATCACATCCGGGCGCAGCCGCGCCACTTCGGCCGAGGCCTCGCGCCGCGCCCACATCTCGCGGCGCTGCGTCTCGGATTGCGCCACCACCGCATCCAGCAAGGCGCCCTCCTCGAAGAGCCCCGTCAGAACCTCTTCCAGCTGGGCCGCCACCGGGGTCTGGCCATCCGGTCCGGGGGTCGCATCGCGCGGCGCCAGCGCACCCAGTTCCACAAGGATATTCACGTCATGTCGCGCCTCGAAGGGCGCACGCGCCTCGGGATGGCGTTCCAGATAGGCATCCATGAAGAGGCCCGGCATGAATTCGAACGCCTCGACCGCGCCGCCGCTTTCCTTTTGCAGCCGGTTCAACAGCGCCAGCCCGTCATTCAGCGACGCGACCGCCACCGTGGCCGTCGCATAGGCCAGCGGCTTCGGGTGCAGCTTGATCACGGCGGCGGTGATGATGCCCAAGGTGCCCTCGGCTCCGATCAGCAGATCGCGCAGGTCATAGCCGGAATTGTCCTTGTGCAGCTCGCTCATCAGGTCAACGATCTCGCCATTGGGCAAAACCGCCTCGACGCCGAGGCAAAGATGCCGCGTGCTGCCATAGCGCAGCACGTTGGACCCGCCCGCATTTGTCGACAACGCGCCGCCGATCATCGCCGAACCGCGCGCCCCGAAATAAAGCGGAAAGATCAAGCCGTGTTCCTCGACCGCATCATGGATGCGCGACAGGATCGCGCCGGCCTCGACAATGGCGATGCGCGCCTCGGGGCGGACCTCGCGGATCGCCGACATCCGGTCCAGCGACAACATGATCGCGCCCTCGCCACAGGTGCCCTCGACCAGCCCGGTATTGCCCGAAACCGGCACGATCGGGGTGCCGCTGCGATTGGCCAGGCGCACGATCTGCGCCACCTCCTCGGTGGTGGCGGGGCGCACCACCGCCAGCGGCGTCCAGCGCGCGTGCCCTGTCCACTCGCGCGACCAGGGTTCGGCATCCTTGCCGGTGATCACTTGCGCCGTGCCGACAATGGCGCCAAGCGCATCCATGAGGTTTCCGTCTGTGTCATGTTTCATGGCGCCGAAGATGCGTCAGCCCCGGCGCGGATACAAGTCACCTCTGGACCCACCTTCGCCGCACTCTATATTGCCATCAACCTTGCGAAGGATGAAACCCATGCCGTTCCTGTTTCGCCGCCTTCATGCGGTCCTCGCCCTGCTTGCCACACTTCTGGCCGCGCCCGCGCTTGCCGCGCCGCCCGACTGGAGCTTCGAGTCGATCGATGGCGGCACGCTCTCGCTTGCCGATTGGCGCGGTCAGCCGGTGCTGGTGGTCAATACCGCCTCGCGTTGTGGCTTCACGCCCCAGTATGACGGGCTTCAGGCGCTTTACGACCGCTACCGCGACCGCGGGTTGGTGGTGCTGGCGGTGCCCTCGCAGGATTTCAAGCAGGAGCTTGCCAGCGAAGCCGAGGTGGCCGAGTTCTGCGAGGTCAATTTCGGCCTCGACCTGCCAATGACCACCATCACCCATGTGCGCGGGTCGAATGCGCATCCGTTCTATCGCTGGGTGAACGAAACGACAGGGTTCCAACCGGCCTGGAACTTCAACAAGATCCTGCTTGCCCCCGACGGCAGCGTCGCGGGAACCTGGGGCTCGGTGGTCAAGCCCGGCGCGTCGCGGATCACCCGCGAGATCGAGCCCCTTCTTCCCGGCGGCTGACACGCCCGCGAGAATCCGGTTTTTTCGCCTTGACGCAACGCACGGCCTGTCATACCTACCGCCTCGTTCTGGCGGAGTAGCTCAGGTGGTTAGAGCAGCGGAATCATAATCCGCGTGTCGGGGGTTCAAGTCCCTCCTCCGCTACCATAACTTCACTCAAATTCAGTTATCGAGGGATTAACTCTTTATCCTTCTCAGTTCGGATTGCCGGAACTTTGTGTCTGCCGCTTCTCTGCCGACGGACGTGCCAAATCGTTTGCGCACAATGGCATGACAATGCGATTGCGTGATCAGTCAGCTTAGCTCTGTCGCGTCGATCATTTCTTTTCCAAATGTCTCAATGTCCCGCTCGCGCTTTTTGCGCAGCTTCATCAACCACTTGGCAAGGCAGGTGACGGGCCTTGTACCGTCACTGACGATGCCAGGCGCCTTATCTTGAGCATGGCTGAGATGGCACTCGGCCCTCTTGCGAACATCAACCGGTGTTCTGCGCGGATCGGCGGCTGACATTCCATCCCAAAAGTACCCAGTCTTGCCCAAGCCGAACTGTCCTTCGGTGGACAGGGCCAACGTTGTCGCTTGAGCACGAGCGCTCTGCTCTCCCAGACTTGCGCCGGAACACGGGACTCCGACTACACAGATATCCTTCCTCCCAAACCCTGGAAATTAAGAAAGATGTCCCGCGCGCAACGGCATATCCACAATTCCGGGCGGGCGGAAAGACGGACTATTGCGCTGCAACTTGGCTTGTGACGTCGGTCTGCGTTTTGAATGATGTCCACTTCAGGTTTCCACGATAGCGCCAGGCCAGCTTGCCGTTGTCATCCATAGCGATCAGGTGAAGCCAGCCATTATCGAATAATTCGCAGACAGCGGCATGGCGCCCGAGAATTTCGGTCATTGCCTCGAGAGGAGCTTCAACGATTACGGACAAGCGCAGGGGATCGTGCTGGAACCCGTCACCATCGTGGACTGACTGCCACGGCAGGCCGGGACGCGGGGCACCATTATTGCCTTCGAGAACGCCGATGCCACCCACCACATTGTGCAGTAACTTGTTGCCACCACCGAATAGCCCGGGCGCCACGGTCGAGCCGTAATATTGAAGGCTGATCCAACTGGCGACGACGACTGGTGCCGTCATGATCAATTCGAGAACGCCAAACCCGTCATCGCGACGCCAGTCGTAGTTGTGAAGGAAGACCTGCCCGGACAAGTCCGCACCGTCCGTGCGGTGGCGCGGCGCGGCGACGAAGGCACGGCATCCGGCCAATCCCCATTCGGGACGTGTCTCGGCCCAGTCCCGTGCCCGGTACGGGACCGTCGCTGCTTGATCTGCGCGCGGCAGACGTTGCATGCGTTCCGCACGCGCAAGGCGCCCGGCAGACGCCAGCCACTTTCGCAGTTGTGCGAGTCCGCTTATCAGTTTCTCCCCCGGCAAATCTTGCTCGAAGAGGGTCACCTCGTCGGTCGTCGTATGGTGCATGGCGGGCAGGAATACCGTATCGGCAGGGATGTCGATCCCCACTTCACGCAACCCAAGCTGCACGTCACGATCATTCAGCAGACCCGCAAGAAGCCGGGCATTCACGTCCCCCGCGTATCCGCCACAGGCGCCACATTGCAACGCGCTTTCGTGCGGGTTGTTGGTGACGTCGGCGCCGTGACCGGCCAGCAGTACGATCCGCGCGAAGTTATCCGTAAGTGACATGGCTGTCAGCACTGACTGAGCCATTTCAACACGCGCTTTCAGGTCGATCTCCGGGTCCAGTCTGGGCGATGGATCCGTCTTAACCCGGCCGCCCAGACCCAGGGAGTCCCGTACGAGTTTCCCTGCATAGAGCGGGCCTGTGGCTTCCACGAAGGCGAAAGACGAGACAGCCGCCAGCTTGAACCGGCCCCAGGCACGTTTTGCCCGTGCGATGTAACGGCGGTTGAGGTCGGTCTTCTCGGGTTCGTCCGCCTGTGATGTCACGCTCGGTCGCAAGAGCACCGGACCGCGCAGTTCGGTCACATCCGATCCAGCGCATTTGTGGGCGCTGGCCAACCCGAAGAACCCGGCAAAACCGATTGTCTCGACGCTCTCGTCCTGTGCCTCCAGCGCGCGGCGGAAGACCTCGGAGCGAACGTCGATACAGAACGCCGCCTGCACATCCGAACGCTCTTCGGCCTTGCGCGGTTTGGTCCGCAGCAGCCTGTCGCCCAGGGCACGCTGCTCGGCCCTTTCTGCCGCGTCCTGAAGCACCGCGTCGATGACAAGGTCCGATGATGGGATGACAGGTGACTCGTGGGCGACGACAGCCTCCGCCCAGCGGTTGACGATCTGGTCTTCGTAGCGTTCGAACAGCGCTTCGTCGAACACCATGCGGATCGCCAGAAGCTCGGTGACGGTATTCTCCTGTTCGCCATTCAATTCAGCCTGCCACAGAAGGTAGCGCCCGTATTGCGCCCATCCGCCCAGCGTCATCAGCCAACGGTGGAACGCGGTTGGCGCGGCGGCGAGGGTCACGCCGAGCTTTTCCGATGCGCGGCCGATACAGCGCCAATGCGACCGGTTGGTGTCGGCGACAAAGGCGCAAAAGCCCTCGAGACCCTGGATCTCGGGCGTCAGATCGCGCGAGGCAAAATCCCGCCATGCGCTGAAGGCGCCACCGGTTTTGGCTTGCTGCCAGAGTGCCTGTCCCTGGTCGAAATGACCTGCGGCCCAGGCCCCGATGCGGTCTTCGATCAGGCCCGGCCAGTCAATGCCCGAAACCTCCGCAGCAAGCTCGGCTACGGTGGGAAGGGCTTGGGGTTCGGCGGGTTCATTTTCCAAAGCGGTTCTGATATCGCGCAGGCTTGGCACAGCAAACTGCCCTTCAACCGCAGCTAGTGCATCCATCAGGTCCGCTTCCGTGATTTCACCGATCTCCAGTTTCCTGGTCCAGTGCGCGCGCGGGGGCGTCATCTTGGTGCCCGCGACCCGCGCCAAACGCGCGCCGGTGACGGCGAGGTGTTCGCCGGTCTGGCCAAGGAAAGGGTTCACCGCAACATTCGCCGCGAGCGGGAAAAGCGGTGGGATCGCCTTCGCCGCACCGTTGGCCGCTGAGACAAGTTCCAAAAGGGCGGCGGGGAAGGTCTCGAGTTTTGCAAACATCAGTTTTGTCCCTTTCAGCTTGCTGAGCGCCTGGACCATCCGTCCAGAAGCTTGTCGAAGATCGCATTGGCGTAGAGGCCGTTGGTCAGGTGAACACGAAGCCCGGCTGCTGCCGGATGCGATGCCCAGAGCGGGAATGTCGCCTGCGCCACGGCGACAAAGCCAAAGCTTACGAGGGCGAGGATGATAAGCGCCCATTCCAGGGGGCCGGGGCTGGGCGTCGTGGGCAGGCTGCCGGCGGTGACTGACTGCGCGACGACCTGAAGCGCGAAATAGCTGACCGAGGTCACCAGGGCATAGGTCGCTGTGCGCTGCATCAGCGCGCGCGGCGCAGCATCGGCAAAGCCTTGCGCCAGCAGGTAGGCGACGCCAAAGATCAGGATCACGCCCAAGGCTATGGCCTGGATTGATTTCCCATCAAATCCGAGAACGGCGCCGACAAGACCATAAATCACGATGGCAACGGCGAAGGCCTGCACGACGTTGCGGGCACTTGGCACTGCAATCGGTCCGGGGCGGTGGATTGCCGCGACATTTCGCACGGCCTCGCCGGAACTGAGGAAGGCATGCGCCTTGTAAAGCGAGTGTGCCGCGATATGCAGCAAGGCCAGCGGGAAAAGCGCCAGGCCGCACTGCATGACCATGAAGGCCATCTGCGCGATGGTCGACCATGCCAGTGACGTCTTGACCGCAGGCTGTGTCAGCATCACCAAGCCACCAAACAGCGCGGTGAACCCTCCGAGCATGACAAGCAGCGCCATGACCCCCGGAGCAAGGAGCATCACGTCGGCGAACCGGATCAGGAGGAACCCGCCCGCGTTGATGACACCGGCATGCAGAAGGGCGGATACCGGCGTCGGGGCTTCCATCACTTCGGTCAGCCAGCCATGCGCGGGGAATTGTGCGGATGCCAGCACTGCGGCGATGGCGATCAGCAAGGCCGCGATCATCGTCAGCCAACTGGCTTGTGCCGTCGCCAGGATGGTTTCGATGTCGGTGGTTCCGGTTGCGCCGATCAGAAGGATCACAGCGCCAGCCAGGGCGATCTCACTGGTGCGTGCCACGATGGCCTTCTTGCGCGCGGCGCGACGGGCCGTGACGCGTTCGGGATAGAACAGCAGCAGCCGGTTCAGGGACAGGCTGGTCAGCGTCCAGGCCGCGAAGAGCTGAAACAGATTGCCAGCCATCACAAGGAGCAGAACCGCAGCCAGTGTCGCCGACATCCAGCTTGTGAACGCCCCCTGCCGCGCCTCTCCATCCATGTAGGTCTTGGAATAGCGCAATACGATCCAGCCGATGAAGCTGACGAGCACCAGCATCACCGCGCTGACCGCATCGAGCCGCACCGACAGGCCGATGCCGAAGATCCCGATCAGCGCCGAACTGCCCGGGCCTTTGACCGCGAGGAGCATTGCAGCCAATGCCGCGATAGCGAAGGCGACGAATGCGGCCGCCTCGGTAAGTTTCGGCACCAGCCCGGGACGTTTCCCTGGATGGCGCGCGGCATGAAGTGACGCCAAAAGCAGAACGATCGGACTGACAAGCGGCAACATGAGATACGTCATGATCGGGGTTCCTCGGTTATCGCGGCCAAAGGCCTTTGGAAACCGATTATGACAATCAGCCTGTCATTAAAAATATATTGTCGTTTAGTTATCGTTCTAATAAATAGAATACTATGCCTCTGAACTATCATCACCTCCGATATTTTTGGGCCGTTGCGCATGACGGGAACCTGACGCGCACTGCGCAGCGGCTGAACCTGTCACAGTCGGCCCTGTCGGTTCAGATCAAACAGCTGGAAGAACGTCTGGGGCATGCGCTTTTCGACCGGCGCGGGCGGCAGCTTCATCTGACGGAGGCCGGACGTATTGCGCTGGACCACGCGGATGCGATCTTCGCGACCGGACAGGAACTTGTCGCCACACTGACGAGCACAGTCCAAAGCCGCAAGGCGCTGCGGGTGGGGGCGCTTGCAACCCTGTCCCGCAACTTTCAGATCGGTTTTCTGAAGCCGGTTCTGTCACGCATGGATGTTGAGTTGATCTTGCGATCAGGTAGCCCGACCGAGTTGCTTGAAGGATTGGGAACGCACAACTTTGATCTGGTGCTAATGAACCGCCCGCCACCAGATGACAGCCTGACACCCTACGAAACGCACCAGATTGCGGAGCAGGATGTCCGCATTGTCGGATCCCCCGAGCGTCTCGACCCGGACCGCCCGATCAGGGAACTCCTACTTGACCAGCCATTTATTCTGCCCACGACGGACAATAGCGTACGTACAGCTTTCGATGCCATGGCCAGCCGATTGTCGGTGCGCCCGCAAGTGGCCGCCGAAGTGGATGACATGGCCATGATGCGTCTTTTGACACGAGAAGATGTCGGGCTTGCGCTTGTTGCACCGATCGTCGTGAAAGACGAACTGAACTCCGGTCTGCTCAGGGAAGCCAAAGAACATCCCCGGATCAAGGAAACCTTTTTCGCGATCACGCTGCGGCGCCGGTTCCCGAACCCCTTAGTCCAGTATCTTCTTGAACAAAATGTCGATTCCGCACTTTCGTCCTGAAGCTCAAGCATGCGCGCGGGATTTGGCGGTTGGTGCATCTCTGCAACGGGCCGTTTGCGTGGCTGGCAGGTCAGACGGGGCAGCAGCCATATAGAGCGCGCCCGGATTCCACACCGGGCGCGCCCCCTGTCATCAAAGGACTGCGTCACTCTTTCGGCATCAGCGCACGGATGGCGTACATGCCGTCCTCGCCCTTTTCGAGCATCATCATCACGTCGTCGCCGGATTCCACACCATCGACCTCGGCCCCGTCCAGCAGTCCGAGATCCATGGTCATCGCCGGCCAGCCGATCTCGGCGATGGGGCCGTGGGTAACGTTCACCGTGTCGCCGTCGATGCTGTTGACGGTGGCTTCGGCATGAACACCGGCCGTTCCCTCATGAGAGGACATGTCGTGCCCGGAATGCCCGTCGCTGGCCAGTGCGAGCGCCGGGGCAGTTGCGGCGAAGGCGAGGGAAAGCAGGAAATTGCGCATGTTGGATCTCCTTTTGCGTTTGATGGGACCGGTCATTCGCCGGGTTGGGTTGAGTGGAAAGGCCGGATGGGTTGCAACATCTGACGGTCGACCCGCCGGAGGGTGAAGCGTTTCCAGATCACGAAGATCGCCGGGATGACGAAAAGCGTCAGGATCGTCGCCGTGGCCATGCCCCCGATCATCGGCGCGGCAATGCGCTGCATCACCTCCGAGCCGGTGGCGTCGCCATACATGATCGGGATGAGCCCTGCGAATATGGTGGCCACGGTCATCAGCTTGGGCCGCAGGCGCAGGAGCGCGCCCTCGAAGACGGCCGTCTCGATGTCGTCGCGATCAATGCGCCGGCCCTGATCCCTGGCTGCCAGAACGCGCCTGTCCCAGGCAAGGTTGAGGTAGAGAAGCATCACGATGGCCGTCTCCACGGCAACGCCCGCCAGCGCGATGAAGCCGACCAGCACCGCGACCGAAACGGCGTAGCCGAGATAGAAAATAAGCCAGACGCCACCCGCCAGCGCCACGGGCAGCGCCAGCAGGATGATCGCCACCTCGGTGACACGGTTGAAGGCCAGGAACAGCATCAGCGTGATGATCAGCAGGGTCGCGGGAGCCACGAGCCCCAGCCGTTCCTGTACCCGCTCGATATATTCGTACTGGCCCGACCACGCGAGCGAATAGCCCGGTGGCAACGCGACCTTTTCGGAGACCACGCGCTGTGCGTCGCTCACATAGCCGCCGAGGTCTCTTCCGGCGATGTCGATGAAGACGAACCCGGTCCGGCGCGCATTTTCCGAGCGGATCATGCCGGGGCCGTCGACCAGCTTGACCTCGGCCACCGCGCCCAGCGGAATATGCGCGCCCGAGGGCGTGACGATGGGCAGGTCATCAAGGCGGTCGGGGCTGTCGCGCCAGTCCCGCGGATAGCGCAGGTTGATCGGGTAGCGTTCGAGTCCTTGCACGGATTCCGCAATGGTCTGGCCGCCGATGGCCGTCTGCACCACCTGCTGCACATCCTCGATGGACAACATGTAGCGGGCGGCGGCGGCGCGATCGATGTCGATTTCGATGAAGCGCCCGCCCACCGGGCGCTCGGCATAGGCCGAGGTTGTTCCGGGAATATCCGCCACGGCCTTTTCGACGGCGATGGCGATCTGCTCGATGACGTTCAGATCTGCCCCCGACACCTTCACGCCCACCGGCGTTTTCACCCCCGTGGCCAACATGTCGATGCGGTTCTTGATCGGCTGAATCCACACATTTGTGACGCCGGGCACCTGCACACGGGCATCAAGCTCGTTGCGGATGTCGTCCATGGTGATGCCGGGGCGCCAGTCCTCGCGGTCCTTGAGCTGGATTGTCGTCTCGATCATCGTCAATGGCGCGGGGTCCGTGGCCGTGTCAGCGCGGCCGAGCTTGCCGTGGATGGTGTCGACCTCGGGCACCTGCGCAATCATGCGGTTGGTCTGTTGCAGCACCTCGCGGGCCTTGCCGATGGAGACGCCGGGATAGAGCGAGGGCATGTAGAGGAAATCGCCCTCGTTCAGTTCCGGCATGAACTCGGTGCCCAGCCGCTGGAGCGGGTGGATCATCGACGCCACCAGCGCCGCAGCCAAGAGAACCGATGCCCAGGGCCAGGCCACGGCGGCGTCAAGGAATGGGCGATAGATCCACTGGCACAGCACGTTGAGCGGGTTGCGCCGCTCGGCCAAGATGCGACCGCGGATGAAATAGCCCATCAGCACGGGCACCAGCGTAATCGAAAGGATCGCGGCGGCGGCCATCGCATAGGTCTTGGTGAAGGCCAGCGGCTTGAACATCCGGCCTTCCTGCGCCTCCAGAACGAAGACCGGCAGAAAGCTGACGGTGATGATCGCCAGCGAGTAAAAGAGCGCCGGGCCGACCTCTGTCGCGGCATCGCGCGCGGCCTGCCATCGCTCTTCGGACGACAGCCTTTTACCCTCCATCTTGCGGTGCATCGCCTCGATCATCACCACCGCCGCGTCCACCATCGCGCCGATGGCGATGGCAATCCCGCCCAGCGACATGATGTTGGCGTTCACCCCTTGCAGCCGCATCACCGCAAAGGCAGTCAGCACGCCCAGCGGCAGGAACAGGACGATCACAAGCGAAGAGCGCAGGTGCAGCAGGAACGCACCGCAAACAAGCACCACGACGATGAATTCCTCTGTGAGTTTCTGTTGCAGGTTGTCGATGGCGCGCTCGATCACGCCCGAGCGGTCATAGGTGGTCACGATCTCCACCCCCTCGGGCAACGACCCGCGCAGGGTGTCGAGCTTCTCCTCCACCGCCTTGATCGTGGTCAGCGCGTTCTCGCCCCAGCGCATGACGATCACCGCGCCGACTGCGTCCCCCTCGCCGTTGAATTCGCCCACGCCGCGCCGCATCTGCGGGCCCAGCCGGATCTCGGCTACGTCCCCCAGCGTGACCGCCGCGCCCCGGTCGTTGACGATCAGCGGAATCCCGGACAAGTCCTCGATACTGTCCAGATAGCCGGTGGCGCGGACCATGTACTCGGCCTCGGCCATCTCGATCACGCTGCCCCCGCTTTCGCGGTTGGCCGCGCCGATGGCCGCACGCAGCGACGCCAAGGTGATGTCGAAGGCGCGCAGCTTGTCGGGATCGACGACCACCTGATACTGCTTGACCATACCGCCAATGGTGGCGACCTCCGAGACGCCCTCGACGGTCTGCAACTCGAATTTCAGAAACCAGTCCTGCAGCGCGCGCAGCTGCGACAGGTCATGCCCGCCGGTGCGGTCGACCAGCACATACTGATAGATCCACCCCACGCCGGTGGCGTCCGGGCCAAGCTCGGGATTGACGCCTGCCGGCAGGCGCGACTGGACCTGCGCCAGATATTCCAGCACACGCGAGCGCGCCCAGTAGAGATCGGTGCCATCCTCGAAAACCACGTAGACATAGCTGTCCCCGAAGAAGGAGAAACCGCGCACATCCACGGCGCCCGGCACCGCAAGCATGGCGGTGGTGATGGGATACGTGACCTGGTCTTCCACGACCTGCGGGGCCTGACCGGCATAAGGGGTCTTGATGATGACCTGAACGTCCGACAGGTCCGGGATCGCGTCCACCGGCGTGGTGCGCAAGGCCCAGAAGCCGCCTGCGCCCAGAAAGAGCGCAAGCACGACCACGATGAAACGGTTGGCGACCGACCAGCGGATGATGACGGGGATCATTGGCCAGGCTCCACGGCGCCGACCAGCGACATGGACATGTCCGGCCCCTGCAACAACAACAGCACCGTCTCGCGTCCGACGGGCAATGTGTCGGGATCGATGTCACCGGCCAGGGAAAAGTCCATCGTCATGCCGGGCATGCCGATCTCTGTGATCGGGCCGTGGGTGACGTTGGCCAGCCCCGCCTCCGCGTCGACGCTGTTGATCGTGCCCGTGACTTCCATCGGCTGAGGCCTGGCTTCGACCCCCTCGAGCACCATCGTCACGCCATCGGGGCGCTCGAAGGTCAGGGTCAGATCCATGCCGACAGGCAGGTCCGTCGCGTCGAGCGCGTCGGAAAGGGCGAAGTCCATCGTCATGCCGGGCATGCCGATCTCGGCGATGGGGCCGTGGGCGATGGTGGCCATGCGGGTCTCTGCGTTGATGCCCTCGATGACTCCGTCGACGATGACCGGCGGCGCTGCGGGGTCGTCGGCCTGCGCCGTTTCGACCATATCCGTCGCGTCCGCTTCCGCGGCGCGCACAGCCACGATGGTGAACATGCCATCCTCGCCTTCGGCCAGATCGAAGGTTACCGGCCTCTCCAGCGGTACGGCAGAGGGATCAAGCCCCTGCACGTCCAGATCCATCTTCATCGCGGGCCAGCCGAGGGCGGGGATCGGATCGTGGCTGACGGTCAGCTTGCCCTCGGGCGTGACGGCAAGCACCATGCCGGTTCCTGTGGCATCGACCCCGTCATCCCGGCCCAGCCGGGTCAGCGCGATCAGCCCGTCCGCCCCGCGCACCGCCTCGAATTTCACCTCCTGTCCTGCCGCCAGATCCTTGAGGTGGATATCCGAGCGCAGGGCGAATTCGGTTTCCATTGCGGGCCAGCCGAGAGGTTCGATGGCTTCGTGTGCGATCCGGGCGCGCCGCGTCTTGTTGTCGAGCGTCAGCAGCACGCCCTTGCCGGTGACGGGTTCCGCTTGGGTCGGGGCAAAGCGCATCATGCCGGCATTCAACGCGCTCTCGCTGTCGATCAGGAACTGCGCCGAGGCCACGACCTCGTCCCCCGGTGCAAGCCCCTGCACGATCTCGGTGCGCATCCCGGTGCCGAAACCGCCACGCAGCCCGGTCGTCACCAGCCGGGGGCGAAAGCTGCCATCGGCCAGACGCAGGATCACCCGCTCGGCCCGGCCGGTGCGGATGACCGCCTCGGAAGGCACCGTCAATGCCTGCCGCCCGTCGGCAGGCATCAGGGCGACCTTGGCGAACATGTTGGGGCGCAGCACTCCATCGGCATTGTCGAACCGCAGACGCACCCGAAGCGTGCGCGTCTTGGCGTCGAGCTCGGGGAAAATATAGTCGATCTCCCCGGTGAAGACCTTCGCCGGCAGGTGGTCGAAACGCGCCTCGGCGCGCATGTCCGAGGACAATTTACCCATATCCCGTTCGAACACGTCGACCAGCAGCCAGACCGAAGAGGTGCCTGCCAGCGACATCGCCCGCGTTTCGGGGCGCAGATACATCCCGTCAGCCGCATTCAGCGCAAAGACGACGCCATCTTGCGGCGCGTAGAAGCGGACACGTTGCGCGGGCCATTCCGCCTCAGCCATTTCATCGATCTGTCGCGCGCTGACTCCCAGATTCATCAGCTTCGTGCGCGCGATCGCGATGTTGTCGGCATCACCCGATTGCGTGGCCCGCAAAAGTTCTGAACTGGCGATGGTGAGATCCGGGGCGAAGAGTTCAAAAAGCAAGTCGCCCTTGGACACCTCGTCGCCCACGGCGCGCAGTTCCAGTCGCTCGATCCAGCCTTCGACGCGGGTGTGGATGTGACTGGTCGTGTGTTCGTCATACTCGACGAAACCGACCGTTTCGATGCGATGGGCGATATCCTCGACCCTCGCCACGGCGCTGCGCACGCCAATGCTGTTTACCTCGGCCGCCGAGAGCGTCACCTCCTCGGGGTCGCCCGAGGGCTCCTCGCCCTCGTAGACCGGCACCAGGTCCATGCCCATCGGCGATTTGCCCGGGCCATCCTTGCGGAAATTGGGATCCATCGGCGCAACCCAGTAAAGGACCTCCGGCTCCGCGGCATCCGCCTGCATCGATTGAGCCATCCGCTCGCGCTCGTACCACACGCCACCGGCGGTTCCGGCGGCGAGCGCCAGGATCGCCAGCGCGAAATATCGTCCACGCATATCACATACCTGTCTCTTCGGGTTCCGCGGACGCACCGCGGCAACAAGGATGCCCGGACGCGGGGCGCCCGGACCGTTCCGGTCAAGGAATCAGGTATGTCTCGGTGGTTTCTCGGCGCGCTCGGGTTCCGCCTGGGTCAGGCGCATCTCGGCAAACAGAACGTGGTTTGATGGAATAAGCTCTGAGTCCGGCAAATGCGCGGCGAAATCCGGCGCTTCGGAGAAACAGCAGACGGTCATCGCGCAGGCCGCGTGGCCCTTGTGCCTCGGCGCACCGGTGTCGTCCATCGTCGGACAGTCGCTGCCGGATTGCGCCGCGTGACCCATCATATGGGCGGGCT
This sequence comes from Roseovarius salincola, assembly GCF_026891095.1. Classification (GTDB taxonomy): domain Bacteria; phylum Pseudomonadota; class Alphaproteobacteria; order Rhodobacterales; family Rhodobacteraceae; genus Roseovarius; species Roseovarius salincola. The sequence continues at coordinate 56,397 of NZ_JAPTNL010000007.1, read as the reverse complement.
CGGCTGCAGTCGCCGCCCCGCTGACCCCCATGCCAAAGGAGCCCATGACGAACCCCGCCACAAGCCAGACCATCAGGCCCCGTGCAAGAGCGGACCGCAGCTGTCTCATGGGGGCGAAGATAACCGGCTCTCCCCGGCTGTCCAGTCAAACCGCCGCTCCGATGTCCGGAACGACCCCAATTTTTCGTGATCGGCGCCGCGTTGCTCCTGCCGGGCAGGCCCCGGCAAGCCCGCGACCGACCCGCCACGCGGCGTCAGTTGATCCCGTTGACCTGCTGTATCTCCCGGACATAGGCGACGATGGCGTCCACGTCGCCCTTGGTCAGCCCATCTTGCGCCGGCATGTCGCCGAATTTCCAGTGATGCGCCGTCACCCCGTTCTGCACGGCCAGCTGAAAAGCCATGTCGGCGTGATGCGAGGGTTCGTAGATCTTGTGAATCAGTGGCGGGCCATTGCCCATCTTTCCGGCCGCGTTCTTCCCGTGACACTCCGCGCAGACAGCGTCGAACGCCTGCTGGCCCATCTGCGCCTTTTCCGAAAGCTCATCGGGAAGCGTCACCTCGACCATCGCCTCGCCCTGCGCGGGCGCCGTCGCGCTCCCGGTGCCGGAGGTGGACGTCCCACCAACGCTTCGCATGGCGTAATAGGTGCCGCCCGCAAGCGCCGCGGCAACTGCAGCAATCATCAATGTCCTGTTCATCTCTCGCGTCTGCGAATCTATGATCTGCCGGGGCGGGCCTCAGCCGTCGTCCCCGGTCATGTCCTTGTCCATGAGAAAGGCGGCCATGGCCTCCCGGTCGGCCTGTGACAGCCATGACGTTGTGTGCCGCACGATCTCGCCCATGCCGCCGCCGAACGTGTCGCCATCTGGCATGACGCCGGATTTCAGCCCGAAGGCGAGCGACGAGACCGTCCAGCCGGCCTCGTGCAGATCGCCGCTCAGGACAGACGGCGCCTTGCCGCCACCGGGCAGGTCATCGCTCCCTGCAAGATAGCGGCCCGGCCTACGACCACCGGCAAGGTTCCGGTCGGTATGGCAGGCGCCGCAATGCGCCAATCCGTTCACCAGCCACCGGCCCCGGTTCCACGTCTCGGATCGTTCGGCGACCGGTTCGGTCGGCGGGGTTTCATGAAACGCCGCGCGCCAGAGCTTGAGCCCGAAGCGCAGGTTGAAGGGAAAGACGAGGTCGTTCTCGCGTGCCGTCGCTGCCTGCGCGGACACGCCCCGAAACGCCGCCCACATATCGGCGATATCCTGATCCGTCAGGTGGCTGTAGAAAGCGTAGGGAAACGCGGGGTAGTAGGGCGCGCCGTCCGGCGCCACGCCCTGCCGCACCGCGCGGGCGAAATCGTCGATCGTCCACGCGCCGATCCCCGACGTTTCGTGCGGGGTGATGTTGGGCGGCACGAACTGACCGAAAGCTGTTTCGATGGGTGCCCCGCCGGTCAGGGCGGGGCGGCCGGAGCCGGGATCGGAATGGCAGGCGATGCAGCCTCCGGCGCGGGCCAGGTAGGCGCCGCGCTGCGCATCGCCTTCACGCTCGCTCAACTCGGGGGCCTCGCCGATGGGCCAGACCACCAGCGATGCACCGCCCAGCCCCGCCAGCGCGGCGAGGCCGAAAACGACACTGAAAATGCGGCGCATGATCAGTCGTCGTCCAGTCGATACCGGTCATGACAGGCCGAACAGGTCTGCGTGACCATCATGAAGGCCCCGTCGGCGGGCATCTCGCCGATATGCTCGGCACTCATTCTTTCTGGAAAGGTGCCATCGCCCATCATCATGCCGCCACCCATCATGCCGGATTGTCCGCCCATCATGGACCCGCCCATCATATCCGACTGACCGCCCGTCATATGGTCCGCGCCATGCAGGCCGTTTCCCGCCGCCAGCGCAAGCCCCTCTGCCGCCGTCTCAAGCCGGGCAGCCAGCGAGGCGAACCGATCCCATTCTTCCCAGGTCCGCGGCAGGGTCTCCGAGGGGTGGTCGGTCGTGCCCTCCGGGAATTTTCTTGTCATCGCATCGCCGGATTCGGCGGCAATGGCCCGCGCCGCCTCGCGCACCGCCGCCGGGTCATACGCGACCTCGCCCGACATCATCGGCTTGATCCGCTTGATGGCTTCACCCATCTGTTTCATCGCATCCATGCGTTCCTTGACCACGCCGGTGGCGCCTGAATGCGCGAATGCCGCGGCGCCAAGCCCTGCGATGGCGGCCCCGCCAAGTACCAGTTGTCTCAGTATCATTTTCCGATCTCCCATGATCCGACAGAATTTGCCCCGGGGGGCAGGTTCGAATCGGTCATGGGCGTGGTGGGGGTGGGTCCGTCGCCGACGAGACAGAGGCATGCCATTCCGCCGCGAACCTGTGCGCCAGCGCGGTGGGCGCAGCGTCGAGCGATGTCACGGTCGGGCTGGCGGGCAGTAACTGCACGACACAGGTCCCGGTCATGTGACAGCAGGTGTCGGCGTTCTGGGCCTCTCCATGATCGCCGTTCGTCTCGGCGGACAGCCCGGTGTCATGCATCCCGCCCGCATGAGCCGACGCAGGCGGGGCCGTTGCCGCGAGAACCACGACACAGGCAACCGTCAAGCATGCGGCCAAAAGCGCCGTCCTGAACGCTGCGATTATCATGGCGGCAAGGATGAGTTGTGACGGGCCGGGTTGTCAACACGATCCGGGGTCCGATAGCGACTGCCCGCTGCTTGCGGCCCGATAACCGCTGAAGCTGGATCCGAAAGACCGGGTTTTGGGGCACATTCGCCTGAAATCGAAGCCTGGCCTGGTTCTGACATGGCACTCGCCGGCCAAGTCCAAGATCGGTCATTCGCCAGCCAGCGCCGGAACCGCCGCAAAGGGGTGCTGGTGAATGCATCCGAGATCGCGTTTCCAGATCTCACATGGTGGCGGTCGCGATGTCGGCAAACCCCGCGCCGGGGGGCGCCGCGGCTATGGCGTCGCCATCTCGCGGGGCAGGGCGATATCGGCCAGCGTGTGGCGGTTCAGTTCCTCCAGAAAGGCCGCTTCGGCGGCGCGCAGATGTCCCTTGAGCCGACAGCTCCCGTCGATGGTGCAGGCGCCGCCATCTGCCCCCATACATTCCACCAGCGGCTGCCCGATCTCCAGATTGCGTACGATATCCCCCAGCCGGATCTCCTGCGCGGGCTTTGCCAGAATCGCGCCGCCCCCACCGCCCCGGCGGGTTTCGACCAGCCCGGCGCGCGCCATTTGCTGCATGATCTTCGAAAGGTGGTGGCGCGACAGCCCGAATTCCCTGGCCAGATCGGCGGTCGAGAACGCCTGTTCGGGCGCGCTGGCCATCCGCATCAGCATCCGCAGGCCGAAATCGGTGAACGAGGTGAGACGCATGGTCGCTGCTATCCATCTTCAATCCATATTTACAATACTTATTAACAGCACTAGACCGATTCGCATAGGCGGGGGCTGAAGATCCCGCCGTTCCGGCGCGCCCCGGCGCGCTGACGAAAGGACCGATCCATGCCGGAAAGCGCCCCGATGCACGCCGCCGCGACACGCCAGTGCCGCGCCGGTCGCGTGGGGGCCGTTCCCCGGTCCTGCAACCAGATCGCAGACAGACCGGAGACCCCGACATGACCGATACCTCGGCGCATCGCACCCCGCGTGCGGCGCTTCCCGCCATGCTTCCCAGTGCGCCGCTGCGCGCGCTTTTGCAGCCCGTTCTTGCGCGCGTGGTGCGGCGCGTCGCGGCGCGCCATCCCGGCATGTTCGCGCGCATCGCGCCCTATCAGCAGGCCGATTTCCTGATCGTCGCCACTGAACTCCCTTTCGCGCTGCATCTTCGCCCTGATCCGCAGGCGCCGCTGTTTCGCGCCGTCCCCCGTGATCCGCTCCCGGCGCATGACGCCCGGATCGAAGCGCCGTTCATGCTGCTTCTCAACCTTGTGGATGGCGAGACCGATGGCGACGCGGCGTTCTTTTCGCGCGATCTCGTGATCTCGGGCAATACCGAGGCGGTGGTCAGCCTGCGCAACGCGCTTGACGATGTGGAGGGCTCGATCGCTCAGGATACGGCCGATCTCTTCGGCCCGCCGGGGCGCTTGGTGCTCGATGCGCTGCGCCGGAGGGCCGCGCCATGAACGCCGCAGCCGATTTCTCGCAGGCGGGCGAGCTGGTCTGCCCGGCAGGCACGCCAGCGGCGCTGCGCACGGCGGTCGATGCCGGGGCCGATACGGTCTATTGCGGCTTTCAGGACGCCACCAACGCGCGCAACTTTCCAGGGCTGAACTTCACGCTGCCCGAGCTCGAGGCGTCGGTCGCCTATGCTCATGCGCGCGGCGCCAGGGTGCTGTTGGCGCTCAATACCTATCCGCCGGCGGGCAAGTTCGATCTCTGGCGCGCGGCGGCGGCCAATGCGGCGCGGCTCAAGGTGGATGCCTGCATCGTCGCCGACATGGGCGTCGCCCGCCATATCGCTACCGAATACCCTGGCCTGCGGCTGCATCTCTCGGTGCAGGCGGCGGCCTCCAGCCCCGAGGCGATCCGCTATTACTGTCAGCATTTCGGCGTCAGGCGGGTGGTGCTGCCGCGCATCCTGACGATCCCGGAAATCCACGCCATCAAGCAGGAAACCCCCTGCGAGATCGAAACCTTCATCTTCGGCAATCACGGGCTGATGGTCGAAGGGCGCTGTTCGCTGACCAATTGGCTGACCGGCGAGTCGACCAATATGGACGGGGTCTGTTCGCCCGCCGGCAAGGTCACCTACGAAGAGGATGCCGATGGCGGGCTGCGCTCCTGTCTTGGCGGTTTCACCATCGACCGTTTTGCCCCCGACGAGACCGCCGGTTATCCCACCATCTGCAAGGGGCGCTACGCCGCGCCGCACCGCCCCGAAGGCTATTATGCCTTTGAAGAGCCGGTGAGCCTCAACCTCGCGCGGCTCTTGCCCGATCTGATGGGCGCGGGCGTCCATGCCTTCAAGATCGAGGGGCGCCAGCGCTCCAAGAGCTATGTGCGCAAGGTCGTCGGCGCGTTCCGTGCGGCGGTCGATGCGATCCGCGCCGGTGCCACGCCCGACCTTGCCGACCTGGTGGCCCTCACCGAGGGGCAAAAGGAAACTCAGGGCGCCTTCCAGACCAAGAAATGGAGATAGAGCGATGGAACTGACGCTGGGGCCGCTGGCCTATCACTGGACGCCGGAACGCCGGGCCGATTTCTACGCGCGCATCGCCGACGAGGCGCCCGTTTCCACGGTCTGTCTGGGCGAGGTGATCTGCTCCAAACGCGCGCCCTTCTTCGAGCGCGAGATCCCCCGGATGATCGAGCGCCTCACGCGCGCGGGCAAGCGGGTGGTGCTCTCGTCGCTGGCCGAGGTCATGCTCAAGCGCGAGCGTCAGGCCACCGCCGGGCTGATGGAGATCGACGACCCCGAGGTCGAGATCAACAACGCCGCCGGTCTTCTGGCGCGGGGCGGGCGGGCGCATCGGGTGGGGCCGTTCCTCAATGCCTATAACGAGGCCACGATAGACTGGTTGGCGGGGCAGGGGGCGACTCATGTCTGCCTGCCCGGCGAAATGCCCCGCAACGCGGTCGCCGCCGCCGCGCAGGCCGCCGCCGCGCTGGGCGTCGGGGTCGAGGTGCAGGTGTTCGGCCGCGCACCGCTGGCGGTTTCGGCGCGCTGCTATCATGCGCGCGCGCATGGCCGCACCAAGGACAATTGCAGGTTCATCTGCGAGGACGACCCCGACGGCATGCCCCTGACCACCGGCGACGGTCAGCCGATCTTGCGCGTGAACGGTATCCAGACCCAGTCGGAAAGCTATATCGAGCTGTCGGAGGAACTGCCCGCGATGGCCGCGCTTGGCGTCACCCATGCCCGCCTCATGCCGCAGGATGTGGACATGGTCGCCGTGGCGCATGTGTTTGATGACGTGCTGTGCGCCCGTACCGACCCCGAAGAGGGGCGCGCGCGGCTTTCGGCGATCTGCGCGAGCACGTCTTTCAGCAACGGGTTCTGGCACGGCGAGGCGGGCTATCGCCATATCAGCCGCCGCGCCAATGCGGTCTGAATCCCTGACGCGGTTCTAGTCCCGCCCGCCGACATCCTGCGGTGCGATCGCGACGCTCTTGATGATCGCGTGGCAGGGCATCCCCTCGGCCAGTCCAAGCGCCCTGGCCGAGCGCTGCGTGATGCGCGACAGGATGCGCCCGGCTGGCGTGGCCAGCGACACGATTGCCCCCGGCCCGTCGCCGGGGCGAATACGCTCGATGGTGCCCGGCACGATGTTGAGCGCCGACAGCCCCTCGGGCCGCGCGCGCGACAAGACAACCTCCTGCGCGGCAATACGCAGGCGTAGGGTTTGCCCTGTCGCTTGCGCAAGGCGCGGTACGAAAAGCGGCACGCCGCCGGCATCGAGCTCGCTCAGCCCGTCATCGTGATGCGCCACCACCCGCGCCGACAACACCGCGCCCACGGCCCGCGCCCCAAGCGGCGTCAGCATCGGGTCGCCCAGGACCTCGGCGGCAGGGCCTTGCCCGGCGATGCGGCCATTCTCCAGCGCGACCACGGTGGTCGCCAGCCGCGCCACCTCGGCCGCGGAATGGCTGACATAAAGGATCGGCACCGCCGCCTCGTCGCGCAGGCGCTCGAAATAGGGCAGGATCTCGGCCTTGCGCGCCTCGTCCAGCGCGGCCAGCGGCTCATCGGCCAGCAGGATCCCCGGATCGCCCAGCAGGGCGCGCCCGATGGCGACGCGCTGGCGCTCGCCCCCCGAAAGCGCACCGGGGCGGCGATCCAGCAGATCGCCGATCCCCAGCATCTCGACCACCTGCCCGAAATCGGCGCGCCTGCCCTTGCGGAACCAGCGGCTGAACCTGAGGTTCTGGCGCACGCTCATATGCGGAAACAGCCGCGCCTCCTGAAACACATAACCCAGACCCCGGCGATGGGGCGGCAGGTCCACGCAGCCCTTGCTGTCCAGCAGCGTCTGCCCATCCACCGCGATACGCCCCTCATCGGGTCTCAGCAGACCCGCCACCGCGTTGATGACCGTCGTCTTGCCCGACCCCGAACGCCCGAACAGCACCGTCAATCCCGGCGGTGCCTCGAAATCCACATCCAGCGTGAAATCTCCGAATGAATGCCTGATGCGCACCGCAAGCGTCATGTTCCCGAAACCCTTTTCGCCGCCCGCCGCGCCAGCCATTCCGACATGATCAGCGCCCCCATCGCCACCACGACCGAGACCACCACCAGCCGCATCGCCGAGGATTCGCCCCCAGGCACCTGCAAAAAGGCATAGATCGCCGTCGGCACCGTGCGGGTCTCGCCGGGGATGTTGGAAACGAAGGTGATCGTCGCGCCGAACTCGCCCATCGCCTTGGCGAAACCGAGGATGCTGCCCGCAATGATCCCCGGCAGGATCAATGGCAGCGTCACGGTCAGGAAAACCCATGTTCTTGACGCCCCTAAGACCGACGCCGCCTGCTCCAGCTTGGGATCGACCGCCTCGATCGAAAGGCGGATCGCGCGCACCATCAGGGGAAAGCCCATGACCGCCGCCGCCAATGCCGCGCCGGTCCAGCGAAACGCCAGCACGATTCCGAAATCCTGCAACAGGCTGCCGACCGGCCCCTTGGTGCCAAAGGTCAGCAGCAGCAGGTAGCCCGTCACCACCGGCGGCAGGATCAGCGGCAGATGCACCAGCCCGTTCAACAGCTGCTTGCCCGGAAAATGCCAGCGTGCCAGCGCATGGGCGATGAACACGCCAAGGGGCAACGCCACCAGCGTCGCCCAGAACGAGACCCTCAGCGACAGCGCCACGGCCTCCCATTCCTGCGGTTCAAGCCATCCCATGCGGTCGCGTTACTCCGTCACCACGATGAAACCCTGTCGCTCGAAGGCCGCGCGCGCCTCGGGGCCGCGCAGGAATTCAAGAAACGCCGCCTCGGCTTCGGTATCGCGCCCGACGACATCCGCCACGGGATAGATGATCGGCGGGTGGCTGTCGGCGGGAAAGGTGCCCACCACCGTCACCTTGTCGCTGGCCGCCGCGTCGGTGGCATAGACGATGCCGTAAGGCGCTTCTCCGGCCGCCACCAGCGCCAGCGCGGCGCGCACATTGTCGGCCTGCGCCACATCGGTTGCGACGTCATCCCACAACCCGAGTGACACCAGCGACGCCTTGCCATAAGTCCCGGCAGGCACAGCATCGGCCATCGCCATGGCCAAGCGGCCACCATCCAGCAATCCGGCCAAGTCCATGCCGGGGCCGATCCCGACCGGCGCCGCATCGCGCCCGTGGGCGATCAGCACGATGGCGTTGCTGAGCAGGTCAAAACGCGTGCCCTCCTCGATCAGCCCTTCGGATTCCAGCGCATCCATCCAGCCCGGATTGGCCGAGATGAACACATCCGCCGGGGCGCCCTGCTGGATCTGACGCGCCAGCGCCGAAGACCCGGCCAGCGACACCACAAGGTCGTGGCCGCTTGCGGCCTCGAAGCGGTCCTCGATCTCCTGCATGGCGTTGCTCATGCTGGCGGCGGCAAAGACGGTGACGCTCTCGGCCCGCGCCACGGTTGCTGGCAGCAGCGCAGCGGCCAGCATGGCGGCAATCGCGTGGCGCGCGGATGAGAGGCGCATGTGATTCTCCCCCTGAGAAGCGATATGTTTCATCGGGAATATTGAGAATGCAGCCCGCAAGGCAAGCGTTATTTTCCTTCGGGAATATCGCGCAGCATCCCGGTCAGCCGCGCGATATGCGCGGCGCCGGCGCGCTGGGCGGCCGCCTCAAGGCCCCGGAACTCGGCCAGAACGGCCTGCCCGGTCTCGGTCACCACCGCCCCGCCGCCGCGCGCCCCGCCGCGGGTGCTTTCGACCACGGGTGCGCGGAACATCGCGTTCATCGTCTCGACCAGTTGCCAGGCCCGCTTGTAGCTCATGCCCATCTCGCGGCCTGCCGCCGCGATCGAACCGGTCTCGGCGATCCGCTCCAGCAGCTCGGCCTTGCCCGGCCCCAGCATCTCGTTGGGGGCAAAGACAAGGCGCAGGCGAAAGCGGGGGGCACTTCTGGGTTCTGTCATGGCGCAATCCTGCGCCGAAACCGGAGGCGGGACAAGGCGGCTCAGGCACTCGCGCGCAGTTGCGATGGCGTCGCCCCGTAAAGGTGGCGCACCGCCCGCGTCATCGCGGCAGGGCTGTCATACCCCGAGCGCAGCGCGATTTCGGCGATGCCGAGGCTGGTGGTTTCCAGCATCCGCCGCGCCGCCGCAAGGCGCAGATGGCGATAGACCGCACCGGGCGGCGCGCCCAATGTCGCGCGAAACCGCCGGTCCAGCGTGCGCGGCTGGCATGACAGCCTGCGCGCCAGCACCGACAGCGGCAGCGGCCGTTCGGTGTTCTGGCGCATCAGGCTCAGCGCACGGTGCACCAGCGGATCGCTCACCGCCTGGCGCTCGCGCGGCATCGCCACCGGTGGATCGCCATGGATGAACAGCGATTCCACGTCCAGCCGCGCCGCCAGCCCCAGGTGATCCGCAATCAGCCCCAGCGTCAGATCAAGCGCCGACATCGCGCCCGCGCAGGTCCACCATGGCCCGTCGCGCAAGACCCTTGCGCGCTCGGCCTCGACATCCAGGAACCGCTCGGTAAAGGCGTCCAGCAAGTCCCAATGTACCGTCGCCCGCCGCCCCGCCAGCAGCCCCGCCGCCGCCAGCAGCCACGGCCCCGCATCCAGCGCCACCACCGTGCCCGCCTTGCGCGCCGCCACCCGCAGCGCCCGCCGTGTCGCGCCCGAATCATGCGCCTCGTGGTAATAGCTGGCCAGCACGAACAGGTAATCCGCGCCGCTCTGCATGTCGGGCAGGGCGGCGTGGGGCATCACCTGCATCCCGCTCGATGACAGCACCGGCGCGCCCGATGGCGTGACGATCTGCCAGTCGGATGCGCGCGCCCGCGTGATCGTGTTGGCCGCGCGCAACGGCTCCAGGCAATTGGCCAGACACAGGTTCGAGAACTCGTCAAAGAGCAGAAAGGTGATGCGCACCGGCGCGTCGGTGGTTTTTGTCCATTCAGGCATGATAATTGTCTGATACCGCATATGCGATCCGGTCACCAGCGCGTTACCCTTCGCGCAACTCATGCCATTGCATGACCCGCAGCAGATCAGGAGGATCCCATGCCGCTTGCCATGAACCGCGAGGTTTTCATCACCTGTGCCGTGACCGGCTCGGGCGCGACCCAGGACCGCAGCCCGCATGTGCCCCGCTCGCCCCGGCAGATCGCCGACAGCGCCATCGCCGCCGCCAAGGCCGGGGCCGCGGTGGTGCATTGCCATGTGCGCGACCCCGAAACCGGCGCGCCCTCGCGCGATCGCGGGCTGTTTCGCGAAGTCACCGACCGGATCCGCGACTCCGATACCGATGTGGTGCTGAATCTCACCGCCGGGATGGGCGGCGATATCACCTTCGGCGGCATCGACGCCCCGCTGCCTGTGGACGAGGCGGGCACCGACATGGCCGGCGCCACCGAGCGCGTCGCTCATGTCGCCGACTGCCTGCCGGAAATCTGCACCCTCGATTGCGGCACCATGAACTTCGCCGAGGCCGATTACGTCATGACCAACACCCCCGGCATGTTGCAGGCCATGGGCCGCATGATGACCGAACTCGGCGTCAAGCCCGAGATCGAGGCCTTCGACACCGGCCATCTCTGGTATGCCAAGCAACTGGTCAAGGACGGCATCCTCGAACCCGACGCGCTGGTGCAGCTCTGCATGGGTGTGCCCTGGGGCGCGCCGGATGATCTCAATACCTTCATGGCGATGGTCAACAACATCCCTTCCGAGTGGACCTTCTCGGCCTTCGCGCTTGGGCGCAACCAGATGCCCTATGTGGCGGCCAGCGTGCTGGCGGGCGGCAATGTGCGCGTCGGGCTCGAGGATAACCTGATGCTCGACAAGGGCGTGCTGGCCGAGAACTGGCAACTGGTCGAACGCGCCGCCGGGATCGTCGAAAACCTTGGCGCGCGGGTGATCGGCCCCGACGCGGTCCGCCAGAAGCTGAACCTGCGCAAACAAGCGCCCAGGGGCTGAGCGGCGATGGGCCAGCGTGTCGTCATCACCGGCGGGGCCTCGGGAATCGGCCTGACCCTCGCGCGCCGCTTTCACGCGCGCGGCGACCGTGTGGCGCTGTGCGATGCGGATGCATCCGCCGTCGCCGCGGCCGAGGCCGAACTGCCGGATGCCATAACCGCCCTGGCCGATGTCACGGATCCCGCGCAGATGGACGCCTTTCTTGACCGGGTCGAACGGGACTGGGGCGGCGCCGACGTCGTCTGCGCCAACGCGGGCACAGGCGGCCCGGCGGGGCGGATCGAGGCTCTCGATTTTGAGGCATGGCGCGCCTGCCTCGATGTCAACCTCAACGGCGCTTTCCTGACCTGCCGCTGGGCGGCGCGGGTAATGCGGGGGCAGGGCGCGGGGCTGATCCTCCTGACCAGCTCCACATCCGGCCTCCATGGCGTGCCCCACCGCAGCCCCTATGTCACCGCCAAATGGGGGCTGATTGGCCTCATGAAGACGCTGGCGATGGAGCTTGGCCCCGCGGGTGTGCGCGTCAACGCCATCGCCCCCGGCGCAGTCGAGGGCGCGCGCATGGATCGCGTCATAGCGATGGAAGCCGCCGCCAGCGGCCTTTCGCCCGACGAAGTGCGCCAGATCTACGTCAAGGGCTCCAGCCTGCGCACATGGGTCAGTGCCGACGACCTTGCCGACATGGCGCTGTTTCTGGCCTCTCCCGCCGCTGGCCGCGTCAGCGGGCAGGTGCTTGCGGTGGATGGGCATACCGAAAGCATGGTCCCATGATGCGCCGCCTCGGCCTCCTTTCGCTCCTGTTTCTCGCCGCCTGTGCCAGCGCGCCCACCGGGCCGGGGTATCGCGACACGGGTCAGCCGCTTTCGGTCACGACGCGCAGCGATCATGCGCGGCTTTCGGGCGACTGGGTGCTGCGCGCGACCACGCCGCCAACGCCCGAGATGGCGGGTCTGATCGCGGTTGGCTACAATCCGGGCGAGACCGATAGATTCACCTTCACGCGCAGGGTCTGCGATGCGGACGGCGCTTGTGAAACCCGGCGCGTCACACGGACCGCTACCGTTCTGGGGCCGAACCGCTGGCGGCTTTCCGGCCCCTCGGGCGCGCTGGAACTCTGGGTGGTCTGGGTCGATGAGGGCTATCGCACCGCCGCCATCGGCACGCCCGATGGCAGCTTCGGCTGGGTGCTCGACCGCGCGCCCTCGGGCGGTGCGGACCGTATCACCGCCGCACGCGAGATACTGGAATTCAACGGATATGCAGAGCGCGCGCTTGGGCCGCGGCAAGAAGGAGACGACACATGACACGAACCGCAGCGATCATCGGGGGCGGTGTCATCGGCGGCGGCTGGGCCGCGCGCTTCCTGCTCAATGGCTGGGACGTGCGCGTCTTCGACCCCGACCCGCAGGCAGAACGCAAGGTCGGCGAAGTGCTCGACAATGCCCGCCGCGCCCTGCCGATGCTTTACGATTGCGCAATGCCCGACGAGGGGGCGCTGACCTTCTGCGCCTCGATCGCCGAGGCGGTCAGCGGTGTCGATTGGGTTCAGGAAAGCGTGACCGAGCGGCTGGATCTCAAGCACCGGGTGTTTGCCGAAATCCAGGCCGCCGATCCGGGCGCGCTGATCGGCTCCTCGACCTCGGGCTTCAAACCCTCCGAGTTGCAGCAGGGCGCCGCCGACCCCTCGCGCATCATGGTGACGCACCCGTTCAACCCGGTCTATCTTCTGCCGCTGATCGAAGTGGTGCCTTCGCCCGCCACCGATCCGCACGCCGTGGAAACCTGCAAGGCGCTGCTCACCTCGGTCGGGCTTTACCCGCTGCATGTGCGCAAGGAAATCGACGCCCATATCGCCGATCGCCTGATGGAAGCGGTCTGGCGCGAGGGGCTGTGGCTCGTGAATGACGACATCGCCACGACCGAGGAAATCGACAACGCGATCCGCTATGCCTTTGGTCTCAGATGGGGGCAGATGGGGCTGTTCGAAACCTTCCGCATCGCCGGGGGCGAGGCGGGGATGCGCCATTTCATCGCCCAGTTCGGCCCGGCGCTGGCCTGGTCCTGGACCAAGCTCATGGACGTGCCCGAGATGAGCGACGAACTGGTGGAAAAGATCGCCAGCCAGTCCGACGCGCAATCGGGGCATCTTTCGATCCGCGATCTGGAACGCAAGCGCGATGGCAACCTCATCGCCATGATGCGCGCGCTCAGGCAGCAGGGCAATGCCGCCGGGCGGCTGATCAATGCCCATCAGTACAGCCTGCGCCAGCCGCTCGCCGAAGGTGATCCGCTGGTCTCGCAATCGCGGGTGATCCCGGTGGACTGGACCGATGCCAACGGCCACATGAACGAAGGCCGCTACGGGCAGATATTCTCGGACGCAGCGGATGTGGTCATGGCGCATGTGGGGGCGGATGCCGATTACATCGCCTCGGGGCTCAGCTATTTCACCGTCGAATCCACCATCCGTTTCCTCGCTGAAACCCATGCCGGCGAGCGGGTCGAGGTCCATAGCCGCGTCACCGAGGGGGCGGGCAAGAAACTGCGCTGCGCCCACCGGATGATCCGCGCGGGCGATGGCACGGTGCTGGCCAGCTCCGATCAGCTGATGATCCATGTCAGCCTCGAAACCCGTCGTTCCTGTGAACCCGCGCCTCAGGTCGCCCGCCGTGTCGCGGACCTGGCGGCGCTTCATGCCGATAAGGACTGAACCCATGCATTTCGGATTGAGTGACGAACAGGAGATGATCGTCTCGACCGTGCGCAGCTTCGTCGAGAACGAGATCTACCCCCACGAGGCCGCGGTCGAACGCAGCGGCCAGGTGCCCCCCGATCTCGCGCAAGAGATCAGGCGCAAGACGCTGGATCTGGGTTTCTATGCCTGCAACTTTCCCGAAGAGGTCGGCGGCGCGGGGCTGGGACATCTGGACTTCGCCCTGGTTGAGCGCGAGCTCGGGCGCGGCTCGATGGCGCTCACGCATTTCTTCGGACGCCCCCAGAATATCCTGATGGCCTGCACCGGCGAGCAGCGCGAACGCTACCTCCTGCCCGCCGTGCGCGGCGAGCGGATGGACGCGCTGGCGATGACCGAACCCGACGCCGGTTCCGATGTGCGCGGCATGAAATGCACCGCCCGGCGCGACGGCGGCGACTGGGTTCTCAATGGCACCAAGCATTTCATCTCGGGCGCGGATCACGCTGATTTCGTTATCGTCTTCGTGGCCACCGGCGAGGACATGACCGACCGTGGCCCCAAGAAGCGGATCACCACATTTCTCGTGGATCGCGGCACGCCCGGCTTCACCATCCGCGACGGCTACAACTCGGTCAGCCATCGCGGCTACAAGAACATGGTGCTCGAATTCGACGATTGCCGCCTGCCTGACGCGCAGGTGCTGGGCGAAGTCGATGGCGGTTTCGCGGTGATGAACGAATGGCTCTACGCCACCCGCATCACTGTCGCCACCATGAGCGTCGGGCGCGCCCGGCGCTGCTTTGAACATGCGCTCTCGCACGCCGCCGAACGGCGCCAGTTCGGCCAGCCCATCGGCAAGTTCCAGGGCGTGGGCTTCCAGATCGCGGACATGATCACCGAGATCGACGCCGCCGATTTCCTGACCCTGGCCGCCGCCTGGCGGCTTGATCAGGGCCTGCCCGCCAACCGCGAAATCGCCAGTGCCAAGCTTTACGCAAGCGAAATGCTGGCCCGCGTGACCGATGCGACCCTTCAGGTGCATGGCGGCATGGGGCTGATGGACGATCTGCCGATCGAGCGGTTCTGGCGCGATGCGCGGGTCGAGCGGATCTGGGACGGCACCAGCGAAATCCAGCGCCACATCATCAGCCGCGAATTGCTGCGACCGCTCGGCGCATGAACGACAGCGGTGCGCAGGAAATCGGGGCCATCGCATTGGGGGCGCTGCCCCCAAACCCCCGAGGTATTTCCCGCCAGATGAAAACAGGGGCCGGACACATGAAGGACCCCCCGTCCACAAGGAACGAGGGGCTTCACCTGGCGCGGCCATCGGCTCCTCAGCCTGTGCCGCGCGGCCAGTATGGCGGGGCGGGGTTAACAGCGGGTTACTTCATCTGGCTGCAAATACCTCGGGGTGAATTGGCCGAAGGCCAAGAGGGGCAGCGCCCCTCTGCTTCGCGAGGGGGTCATCCATGACACGCGATCTTTCCCGCCTTTTGCGCCCGCGCTCGATCGCCGTGATCGGCGGCGGGGCGTGGTGCGCCAATGTGGTCGAGCAATGCCGCAAGATGGGCTTTGCCGGCGATATCTGGCCCGTGCATCCGCGCCGCAGCGAACTGGGCGGCGTCGCGGCCCATGCCAGCCTTGCCGATCTGCCCGGCGCGCCCGATGCGGCATTCATCGGCGTCAACCGCCACGCCACCATCGAGGTGACGGGCGCGCTCGCCCTGATGGGGGCGGGCGGAGCGGTCTGTTTCGCCAGCGGCTTCAGCGAGGCGCAGGCCGAGACCGGCGACGGCGCCGATCTTCAGGCGCGATTGCTGCAGGCGGCGGGTGGGATGCCGGTGATCGGGCCGAATTGCTATGGTTTCGTCAATTATCTCGACGGGGCGCTTTTGTGGCCCGACCAGCATGGCGGGCAGCGTTGCGACTCGGGCGTTGCGATCCTGACCCAAAGCTCCAACATCGCGCTCAACCTCACCATGCAGGCGCGCGGCCTGCCGCTGGCCTATGTGCTGACCGCCGGCAACCAGGCGCAGACCGGCCTTGCCGATATGGGCCGCGCGCTTCTGGCGGATGATCGCGTGACCGCGCTGGGCCTGCATATCGAAGGGGTGGGCGATCTGCGCGCCTTCGAGGCGCTCGCCGCCGAGGCACATGCGCGCAACAAGCCGGTGATCGCCCTGAAGGCCGGGCGTTCGGCCCATGCGCAGGCGGCGGCGGTCTCGCATACCGCCTCGCTGGCGGGCAGCGATGCGGGAGGCCGGGCGCTCTTGCGGCGCCTGGGGTTTGCGCAGGTCTTCAGCCTGACCGCCTTTCTGGAAAGCCTGAAGCTTGTGCATCTGGCGGGTGCGCTGCCATCGAACCGGATCGCCTCGATGTCCTGCTCGGGGGGCGAGGCCAGTCTTGTGGCCGACAGCGCCGAGGGGCGCGATATAGTGTTTCCTCCGCTCGGTGAGGAGCAGAAAAGGGCGCTGCGCGACGCGCTCGGGCCGATGGTCTCGCTGGCCAACCCATTGGATTATCACACCTATATCTGGGATGATGTCCCGGCAATGGCGCGCACATTCACGGCGATGCTGTCGGGCGATCTGGCGCTTGGTTGCCTGGTTGCCGATTTCCCGCGCACGGATCGTTGCAGCATGGACGCCTGGGAATGCATCATCACGGCCAGCGTGATCGCGTCGCGCGAGAGCGGCAAGCCGCTTGCGCTGATCGCCACCTTGCCCGAGGCGCTGCCCGAGCCGCTCGCGCTGCGCTGCATCGAGGCGGGGCTCGTGCCGCTGCTCGGGCTGGATGACGCGCTGAGCGCGATCGAGGTTGCCGGTTTTCTCGGCCGGCCCCGCCCCGATCGCGCGCCGCTTCTGCTGCCCGGCGCGCCCGGGGCGCCCGGCACCCTCAGCGAAGCCGAGGCCAAGGCGGCGCTCGCGCGGCATGGTCTGAACGTGCCGCGTGCGCTGCGCGCCGAGAGCCACGCCGCGCTGGAAGATGCCGCGCAGCGGATCGGCGCGCCGCTGGTCATCAAGGCCGAAGGCCTTGCCCACAAGACCGAAGCGGGCGGCGTCGCGCTCGCCCCGCATGACCCCGCCGCCGCCATCGCCATCGCCCGCGCCATGCCATGCGAAAGCTGGCTGGTCGAGGAAATGATCACCGACGGGGTGGCGGAACTGCTGATCGGTGTCATCCGCGATCCGGCGCATGGCTTCGTGCTGACGCTTGGCGCGGGCGGCACCCTGACCGAGATCGTCGCGGACAGCGCGCAGCTTCTCCTGCCCGTGACCCGCGCCGATATCGACGCCGCCCTTGACGGCTTGCGCATCGCGCCGCTGCTGACGGGGTATCGGGGCGCGCCGCCGGTCGCGCGCGCCGCCATTGCCGATGCGGTGCTGGCGGTGCAGGATTACGTGACGCGCCACGCCGAACACCTTGAAGAGGTGGAAATCAACCCGCTCATCTGCACGCCCGGCCGCGCCGTGGCGGTGGATGCGCTTATCACCATCGCAACCATCGGAGAGATGCCATGACAGAGAGCCCCGTCAAGACAACCCGCTCGGGCCATGTGCTCGAGGTGACGCTGGACCGGCCCAAGGCCAACGCCATCGACATCGCCACCAGCCGCATCCTCGGTGAGGTGTTCCGCGATTTTCGCGACGATCCCGACATGCGCGTCGCCCTGATCACCGGCGCGGGCGAGAAATTCTTCTGCCCCGGCTGGGATCTCAAGGCCGCCGCCGATGGTGACGCGGTGGATGGCGATTACGGGCCGGGCGGATTTGGCGGCATTCAGGAAATGCGCGCGATGAACAAGCCGATCATCGCCGCCGTCAACGGCATCTGCTGTGGTGGCGGGCTGGAATGGGCGCTTTCGGCCGATATCATCCTGGCCGCCGATCACGCGCAATTCGCCCTGCCGGAAATCCGCTCGGGCACGGTGGCCGATGCCGCCAGTGTGAAACTGCCCAAGCGCATCCCCTATCATATCGCGATGGAAATGCTGCTGACCGGGCGCTGGATCGACGCCGAAGAGGCCGCCCGCTGGGGCCTCGTCAATCATATCCATCCCGCGGGCGACCTGATGGCGAAGGCGCGCGAAATGGCCGGGCATCTCGCATCCGGGCCGCCCCTCGTCTACGCCGCCCTCAAGGAGATCGTGCGCGAGGCCGAGGCGATGACCTTTCAGGACGCCATGAACCGGATCACCCGGCGCCAGTTCGAAACCGTCGATCTGCTCTATGCTTCCGAGGATCAGGCCGAAGGCGCCCGCGCCTTCGCCGAAAAACGCGATCCGGTCTGGAAGGGGAAATAGGCTTTGCCGTGATGCGCGCGTCTTTGGGATGCGCCGCCAGCCCAAACCCCGAACGAAAACGCGCCGCCCAACGGGGGGCGGCGCGCATCACTCGTTACCGCAAAGTCTAGTTGGTGATGATCTCCGGTCCCATGAAGGTGTTGGGCAGCACCGTCGATATCCACGGGATGTAGGTGATCAGGATCAGGAACACGAACAGCACCGCCAGGAAGGGCAGGGCGGCGCGCACGACGCTCATCATCGGCATTCCCGCCACGCCCGAGGTCACGAACAGGTTCAGACCCACAGGCGGCGTGATCATCCCGATTTCCATGTTGACCACCATGATGATGCCGAGGTGAATGGGGTCGATCCCCAGCTCCATCGCAATCGGAAAGACCAGCGGCGCCACGATCACCAGAAGCCCCGAGGGCTCCATGAACTGTCCGCCGATCAACAGGATCACGTTGACCACGATCAGGAACATCACCGGCCCGAAACCCGCATCCAGCATCGCTCCCGCGATCTGCTGCGGGATCTGCTCGTCGGTCAGCACATGCTTGAGGATCAGCGCGTTGGCGATCACGAACAGAAGCGTCACCGTCAGCTTGCCCGCCTCAAATAGCGTGTGGCGCGTATCGGCATGAAAGAACGCCGTGATCAGCGCCTGTGGCTTGCGCAACAGGCTGATGTTGCGTCCCTCGCCCTTGGTCGCGAGCGGTCCCATGTCCTTGTAGACGAAGCTGGCGATGAAGAACGAATAGACAGCGGCCACGGCGGCGGCTTCGGTCGGCGTGAAGATGCCGCCATAGATGCCGCCGAGGATGATCACGATCAGAAACAGCCCCCAGGCCGCATCGCGCCCCGAGGACAGGATCTCGCCCCAGCCCAGCCATTCGCCCTTGGGCATGTTGCGCAGCCGGGCCATGACATAGATCGCCGTCATCAGCATCCCGCCCGCCATCAGGCCGGGGATCACACCGGCCAGGAACATGCGCCCGACCGAGACCTCGACCGCGGCGGCATAGACCACCATCACGATCGAGGGCGGAATGAGAATGCCCAGCGTGCCCGCATTGGCGATCACGCCGGCGGCGAAATCGCGGGTATAGCCCACCTGCCGCATGCCCGCGATCACGATCGTGCCGATGGCGACCACCGTCGCCGGGCTCGACCCCGACAGCGCGGCAAAGAGCATGCAGGCGAAAACCCCGGCAATGGCCAGCCCGCCATGCAGATGCCCCACGCAGGCGATCGAAAAGCGGATGATCCGCTGCGCCACGCCGCCCGTCGTCATGAAGGACGAGGCCAGGATGAAGAACGGGATCGCCAGCAGGGTGAAATGTCCCTCGAAGGCCTCGAACAGGGTCTGCGCGATGGACGCCATCGAGCTTTCCGAGAACCACAACAGGAACAGGGTCGAACTCAAGCCCAATGAGACGGCAATCGGCACGCCCACCAGCATCAGGCCGATCACCATCACGAAAAGAAGAACAACTTCCATCACTCATGCTCCCCTTGCTGGGCGCGAATACTCTCAAGCTCTTCCTCGACCTCGTGGCTGGCGACCAGCCGGTCGCTCTCGCCCCGCCAGATCGCCACCGCGGCCTGGGCGAAACGCACCGTCAGCAGCAGCATCGAGACCGGCAGAACCAGATACGGGATCGCCTTGGGGATCTTCTCATAGCTCTCACCCTCGTTGATCAGCGTCTCGAGGAACTTCAGCGGCGCGATCATCGGGATGTCCTGCACCTCGTACCAGCCCTGGCCGCGCGTCGCGAAATTCAGCCCCGTGGGAAACCAGCGTCCCGTGGTCGGCGGCAGTTCCGCATAGGGCGCCCAGTAATCCCAGGCGCCCTTCAGCAGCATCAGCGCGAACACGAGGCAGCAGGCCACCGAAAACAGCGCCATTCCGCGGCGCAGCCCCGTTGGCATCATGTTGAGCAGCGCATCCACCCCCAGATGGGCGCGTTTCTTGACCGCATAGGAAGCGCCCAGCAAAACCAGCCAGCCGAACATGAACACGGTCAGTTCGAGCGCCCAAAGGATATTGGAATTGAACAGGTATCGCGCGAGGACGTTGGCGAAGGTCACCATCGTCATCAAACCGAGAAGCGCGGCGATCACGGTTTCCTCGATCCTGTCCGCCATGCCGTGACGGGTCTGCATCTTTCCCCCTCCCTCTCACCGGGTAAGAAAAAGGCGGGCCATGCGAAACGGCCCGCCCTGCCGGCTGCACCAATGGCGCAGCGCGGTATCACATGCTGGCGTTGATCGCCTGGGCCGCGTCGATGTTCTCCTGGCCGACATCGCCCTTGAACTGCTCCCAGACGGGCTTCATCGCCTCGACCCATTTCTCGCGCTGCTCGGGCGTCAGCTCGCGGACCTCGCCACCGGCGTCGATGATCGCCTGCTTGGCCTCCTGGTTGACCTGCGCGGACTCGCTGTTGCGCGTCTGCGTCACCTCACCCAGGATGGTGAGGAACTGCTCGCGCACGTTCTCGTCAAGCCCGTTGAGCCAATCGATATTGGTCACCACCAGATAGTCGATCACACCATGGTTGGTTTCGGTGACGCCATCCTGCACCTCGAAGAACTTCTTGCCGTAGATGTTGGACCAAGTGTTCTCCTGACCGTCCACGACACCCTGCTGCAACGCGCCGTAAACCTCGGAAAAGGCCATTTTCTGCGGGCTGCCGCCGATCGCTTCCATCTGCGCAACCAGCACATCCGAGGATTGCACGCGGAATTTCAGGCCCTCGGCGTCGCTCGGCTCGATCAAGGGAACATTGGCCGACATCTGCTTCATGCCGTTATGCCAGTAGGCCAGCCCCTGAAGGCCGCGGCGCTGCATCGAATCCAGCATGTCCTGCCCGGTCTCCGAGGCCTGGAACGCGTCCACGGCATCGATGTCCGTGAACATGAACGGCAGGTCGAACAGACGGAACTGCTTGGTGAACTTCTCGAATTTCGACAGCGACGGCGCGGCCAGCTGCACATCGCCCTGCAACATGGCTTCCAGAACCTTGTTGTCGTTGTAAAGCGTCGAGTTGGGATAGACTTCCATGCACATCGTGCCGTCCATCTCCTCGTTCACGCGCTTTTCAAGCAGCGAGGCGGCGATGCCCTTGGGGTGCTTGTCGGTATTGGTGACGTGGCTGAACTTGACCACGATCTCGCCATCGTCACAGGCCGCGGATGCGGCGCCGGCGGTGACGCTCAGGGCCATCGCGGTCGCGGTGGCTGTCAGGAATTTCATGTCAGTCTCCTCCCATTCATTGAGACATTGCAATCAGCGCCCTCAGGCGCGACGCAGGCATGTTTTCGCATGGCGGCCATGCACTCAAGACAAGACGCCGAAAAAATAACCTGTCTTGAAAGATACATTATAATCAGCATTTTGGACGGTAATTCCGGGGTGCGCCGCGATGCTGCACGACAGCATTGTGCGGCATCCCGCACAGGGTCTGACCATGTTGTGCGGATTTCCGCACAGGACTCTGCGCAGACCGGTCCCACGCCCGTCCCTTCATCTGGCCGCAAATACCTCGGGGGGTCCGGGGGGCTGGCCCCCCGGCGCCGGCCCCGAAAGCACAGGCGTGAAAAGCGCGCGGCCATCGGCAGGCAGGGCCGCTACTCGCGCCGGAACTCCTCGGGGCGTATGCCATAGCGCGCCAGCTTGTCGTAAAGCGTCTTGCGCGGCAGTTTCAGCATCTTCGCCGCTTGCGCGGCGCGCCCGTTCTGCCGGCTCAGCGCCGCGATCAGCAATGATCGCTCCACCCTCGCCATCTGCTCGGCCAGCCCCAGTTCGGCGGCCTCTTGGGTTTCTCCGGGCATGCCCAGCACGAAACGCATCGCCGCGCTCATCAGCGAGCGCGTATTGCCCGGCCATTCCTGCGCCATCAGCGCCGCCATGTGATCGGGCGAGACTTCCGGCACCGGCAGCCCCGCCTGCTCGGCCGCCAGCGCGACATAATGGCGAAACAGCACCGGGATGTCCTCGGGCCGCTCGGCCAGCGACGGGATGCGCACCGGCATCACGTCGAGGCGGTAATAAAGCTCGGCATGCATCCGCCCGGCCTCGACCTCGGCTCTCATGTCGACGCTTGCGCCCGCGATCACCCGCGCGCCCGTGCCCTGTTCGATCCGCTCCAACAGCGCGTATTGCGCCGGGTTCGGCATTGCCGCCACCTCATCGAGAAACAGGCTGCCCCCGGCGGCGGCGCTCAGCGCCTCCTCCAGCGCCCCGAGATCCAGCGAGGCCGCGGCGCGCTTGACGAACGGCCCGGTCGCGTCGGGCGACATCAGGTGGATCACCTCGGCCACCTTGGAAATACCCGCCCCCGGCGGGCCGGTGACCAGCACCTCGGCCCGCGTGGGCGCCACAGCGCGCACCCTTGCGCGCAGATCCTCGGCGATGCGCGAGGTGCCATGCAACATCCGCGCCGCCGGATCGCCGGTCTCAAGCTGCACCTTCAGGCGCCGGTTCTCCAGCACCAGCGCGCGTGTCTGCAATGCCCGGTTCAGCACCGCCAGAAGATCATCCTGCGCACAGGGCTTTTCCAGGAAGTCGAACGCGCCTTGCCCCATCGCCTCCACCGCCATGGGGATATCGCCCTCGCCGGTCAGCAGGATCACCGGCAGCTCCGCGTCGATCTGCTGGGCATGGGTCAGCAAATGGAATCCGTCGCGCCCCGGCATGCGGATATCCGACAGGATCACCCCGGTGAATCCCGGCACGATATGATCCTTCGCCTCGATGAAGGAGCCGGCCGCCAGCGCCCGCAGATCGGCCAGCTCCAGCGTCTGCGTCAACGCCTCGCGCACGGCGGCGTCGTCATCCACCACCAGGACCGTCTGCGGCTTCGGGCTCATGCGGCTTCCTCCCCGGTTTCGGGCCAGCGCTCCAGTTCCACCCGGAATACCGCGCCGCCCTGTGCGGCGTTGCGGCCGCGGATATCGCCGCCGAAACTCTGCACCAGCCCGTATGAGATCGACAGGCCCAGCCCCATCCCCTCCGATCCCCCGACCTCCTTGGTCGAATAGAACGGATCGAAGATCTTTTCGGGCTCGTCGATGCCGGGGCCGGTGTCGCTGACTTCGACCGCCACCACCGGATCGCCCGGCTCGACGGTGATCAGGATGCGCTTCTCGGCGCTCTCGGCCATGGCGTCGGCGGCATTGGTGATCAGGTTCAGAAGGACCTGACCCAGCCGCACCTCTCCGGCCTGCACCATGACGGCGCCGGCGGGGGGCGTCCATTCCACGCCGATGCCGTCGCGCTCAAGCCGGGTCTCGGCCAGTTCCAGCGCCTGGTTGATCACCGTCACCAGATCGACCCGCGCGACGGGTTCGCTTTCATGCCTGGCAAAGGCGCGCAGGTTGCTGATGATCCGCGCCATCCGTGCCGCCAGGTCCGAGATGCGCGACAGGTTCCGGCCCGCCATATCGGCCTTGCCCTTGCCCAGGAAGGTCGCGCCATTCTCGGCGAATTGCCGGATCGCCATCAATGGCTGGTTCAGCTCGTGGCTGATCCCCGCCGAGATCTGCCCCAGGGCGCTCAGCTTTCCGGCCTGCACCAGATCGCTCTGCGCCTGCCTCAGCGCGGCTTCGGCCTCCAGCCGCTCGCTCACCTCGCGGCGCAGCGCCTGGTTGGCACCCGAAAGCTCGGCGGTGCGCTCGGCGACCCGCTGTTCCAGCCGCTCATTGGCGCGCGCCAGGATGCGCCGCCGCTCCGCCGCCTGAAACAGCAGCCCGCCAAAGGCCAGGCAGATCACCGCAAAGACGCTGGCCTGAAGCCCCGCCACCCATTGCGCCTGCGCCACGTCCAGCAGCGCATGGCCGGTCATGCCGATCACCGGCAGATCCTGCGCCAGGTGCAGCGCCTGCGAGGGCAGGTAAACGCCCCAATCCATCCGCCACAGCTCATGCCCCGCGATGCGTTCGGCCTCGAAGGCGGGCGCGCGCACCTGACCGCCCGGCAACAGCCCGGCACCGCCCGCGCCGGTGCGCCAGAACATCAGCTCCGAGCGGTTCGAGACGAACACCCGCCCTAACACATCGGTAAAGAAGACCGCGGGCTGCCCGCCGATCCAGTCCCACTCCAGCTCCGCGATGTCGACCAGCACCACCAGCACCCCGCGCACCTCTCCCTCGGCGGGGCCAAAGGCGGGGGCGGCATAGATATAGGCGCGCTGCCCCGAATTCCCGTAATGCCCATAGCTCTGCCCAAGCGCTCCCTGTAGCGCGCGCTCGAAATAGCGCGCACCGGTCAGGCGGTCCGGGCTGTCCCCGGACCGCGCCAGAACCTGCCCCGCCGGGTCGGCATAAAGAAGGCCCATGGCCCCGGTCTTGTCGGCGGCCTGCTGCAACAGCGCGCGTGCCGCGCGGTTGTCCGCGCCCGGGCGCAGCGCCGCCAGCGCGGGATGCTCGGCCATCAGCACCGCGAGCTCCTGATAGCGGCGCAATTGCCCTGTGAACCGGTCGGCGGCCAGCGCCAGGTCGGATCTGGCCTGTTTCTCAAGCTGGTCCAGCGCCTGAACGTAGCCATAACGCCATATTCCGCCAGCCAGCACTCCGACCACCAGAACGAACAGCGCGACGACCGCAAGACGTTTTCCCGGCGCATGTGTCATGATCGCCTTTTTAGGGGGTGGCGCGCCCGCTGTCACGCCATCGCGACGGGGCGCCCCAGCGTGATCCCCTGCACATCTATACGCGTGTCATAGACCAGAAGCTCGACCCCGGCGCCGCGCGCCTTTTCGAATGCGGCGCTGTAGGCCGGATTGATATCGCCCGCCAGCGCGAAGGCCCGCGCATCGCCGCGCTGGATAAGATAGAACATCACCGCCCTGTGGCCGTCGCGCGCCATCTGCGCCAATTCGCCCAGATGCCTGGTGCCGCGCGCCGTCACGCTGTCGGGAAACTCGGCCAGCCCCGGCTGGCGCATCAACGTCACCGATTTCACCTCGACATATGCGGCGCGCCGCCCCGCGCCCTCGAGCAGGAAATCGACCCGGCTGCCCTGCCCGTATTTCACCTCGGCGCGCAGCCGCTCGTATCCGGCCAGTTCCGCCACCTCGCCCGCCTCCAGCGCCGCGCGCAGCGCGCGGTTGGGCAGCATCGTGTCGACCCCGGTGAATTGCCCCTCGCCATGTTCGACCAGCCGCCAGCCATATCTCAGCTTCTTGCGCGGATCGTCGTTGCGCTCCACCCAGATCCGCATCCCCGGCTCCGCCAGCCCGGTCATCGCGCCGGGATTGGCGCAATGGGCCACCACTTCGCGCCCGTCCTGCAACCTTATATCGGCCAGGAAACGCTTGTAGCGGCGGATCAGCACGGCAGGCTCAAGAGGGGTTTGAAAGCGCATGACGACGGGCCTATACCGATCCCCAAACCCCTGCAAGGAGCGTGTCATGCCCAACCCAACCGCCGCCATGCTGGTCATCGGAGACGAGATCCTCTCGGGCCGCACCCGCGATTCAAACATGTATCACCTCGCCGGGGAACTGACCCACATCGGCATCGACCTCTCTGAGGTCCGCGTCGTCAGCGATGATGCCGACGCCATCACGGGCGCGGTGCGTGCGCTCAGCGATGGTTTCGACATGGTCTTCACCTCGGGCGGCATCGGCCCAACCCATGATGACATCACCGCCGAGAACGTCGCGCGCGCCTTCGGCGTGCCCATTTCCGTGCGTGACGACGCCCGCGCCCTTCTCGAGGCGCATTACGCGCGCACGGGTTCCGAGCTGAACGAGTCCCGCCTGCGCA
This sequence comes from Roseovarius salincola, assembly GCF_026891095.1. GTDB lineage: Bacteria > Pseudomonadota > Alphaproteobacteria > Rhodobacterales > Rhodobacteraceae > Roseovarius > Roseovarius salincola. The sequence goes on along the minus strand of NZ_JAPTNL010000007.1, from coordinate 30,570 downwards.
TGGCCCGCATCCCCGAAGGCGCGACCCTGATCGACAACCCGATCAGCGCGGCGCCCGGCTTCACGCTCAGGAATGTGCATGTGATGGCCGGTGTCCCCGCGATCTTCGAGGCGATGCTCGCCTCGATCCTGCCGACGCTGGTGGGCGGCGCGCCGGTGCTGTCGCAATCGCTTCAGATCTTTCGCGGCGAGGGTGATATCGCCGGACCGCTCGGCGATCTGGCCGACCGCTACCCCGATCTTGGCATCGGCTGCTACCCGTTCCAGCGCGACGGCGTGTTTGGCGCGCAGGTCGTGATCCGTGGCCAGGACGGCGCGCGCGTCGATGCCGCCATCGCCGAGTTGAACGCGATGTTCCCCGCATGACGCCAGCGCAGCTTTACGCGGTGGTCGCGGCCACATGGCCCGCCGCCGAAACCCGCAGCTGCGGGGCCTGGACCATCCGCGACGGGCAAGGCGGCGGCAAACGGGTGTCGGCGGCCACCGCGCGCGCAGACATCATCAGCGCCGATGACCTGCCCGCAGCCGAATCCGCGATGCGTGCCCTCGGGCAAACTCCGCTCTTCATGATCCGCGCGGGCGACGAGGCGCTCGATGCCCTGCTGGCGGGCGCGGGCTACTCGGTGATCGACCCGGTCAATATCCATCTTGCGCCAGTGACCGACCTGAACGCGCCGCAACCCCATTCCACCAGCTTCGCCATATGGGAACCCCTGGCGATCCAGATCGACATGTGGGCGCAAGGCGGCATCGGGCCGGGCCGCCTCGCGGTGATGCGGCGCGCGCAATGCCCCAGGACCTCGATCCTGGCGCGCGACGGTCAGCGCCCCGCCGCCACGGCCTATGTCGGGCTGCATGACGGGATCGCCATGGTCCATGCTCTCGAAGTCGCGCCCCATTGCCGCCGCCGGGGCATGGGGCGGCGGGTCATGCTCCGGGCCGCCGCCTGGGCGCGCGAGAATGGCGCGACCCATATCGCCGCTGTCTGCACGCAAGAGAACGCCGCCGCGAATGCGCTCTACGCTTCCCTCGGGATGGCGCTTGTGGGACAGTATCACTACCGCATCAAGGAGGAGGCCGGACCCAAATGAGCAACACAGACAGCCCGACCGCGCTCGACCTGCCGATGGTCGACCCGCTGCCCGAGGCCACGCAGAAATATTTCGACATCTGCCAGGACAAGCTGGGCATGGTGCCCAATGTGCTCAGGGCGCATGCCTTCGACATCGACAAGCTCAACGCCTTTTCGGCGATCTATAACGACCTGATGCTGGCCGATAGCGGCCTCAGCAAGCTGGAACGCGAGATGATCGCGGTGGTGGTCAGCTCGATCAATCGCTGCTGGTATTGCCAGGTCGCCCACGGCGCGGCGGTGCGCGAACTTTCGGGCACGCCCGAACTGGGCGAGGCAATGGTGATGAACTGGCGTGTCGCCGATCTCGACGCGCGTCAGTGGGCCATGCTCGCCTTTACCGAAAAGGTCACGCGCGCCAGCGCGGAAATCACCGAAGACGACCGTCAGGCCCTGCGCGATGCCGGTTTCAGTGACCGCGACATCTGGGACATCGCCAATGTGGCCGGATTCTTCAACATGACCAACCGCGTCGCCAGCGCCACCGGGATGCAGCCCAACGCCGATTACCACGCGCAAGCCCGCTGAATGCGATGACGACACGACTCGTCCTTCTCATCCTTGCGATGGTCCTTGCGCCGCCGATGGCGCGGGCCGTCGATCTGACGATTCCGGGCAACGCTGCCATGACCCGCGAGATCACCGAGGAGGCGGGCAGCTACCGCCTGCCGGTCGGACCTTATTCCGACGGCTCGGTGTATGGTTTCCGGGTCGAGGGCGCGATCGCGCAACAGGCCTGGCGGATCGACGCGCAGGGCATGACCACGCTGCAAATCCTTGCGCCGATGCGCCAGCAGCTTGTTGATGCCGGGTTCGACATCCTTTTTGAATGCGCGGCCCAGACATGCGGTGGCTTCGATTTCCGGTTCAACACGCGGGTCATGGCCGCGCCCGACATGTTCGTCGACCTGCTCGATTTCCGTTTCCTGTCGGCGCGCCGCAACGGCCAGGACGATGGTGCCGATTACGTCACGCTGCTGGTCAGCCGCGCCAATGAATCCGGCTATGTCCAGATCATCCAGGCCGGTGGCGAACAGATCGAAGTCGTCGACAGGCCCGTTGCGCCCGATGTCGTGCCCGATGCGCCGCCGCTGGCGGATCAGTCCCTGACGCAGAGGCTTCTCGGGCAGGGGCATGTGATCCTGTCGGGCCTCGATTTCGAAACCGGCTCCGCCGCGCTCGGTGCGGGACCATATGCATCGCTGCGGGCGCTCGCGGATTTTCTCAATGCCGATACCAACCGCCGCGTGGCGCTGGTGGGGCATACCGATACGGTCGGCGGGCTTGATTCCAATATCACGCTTTCGCGCGAACGTGCCGCCTCGGTTCTTTCGCGCCTTGCGGAAGACTACCAGGTGTCCCGCGCGCAGATGGATGCCGAAGGCGCGGGCTACCTCGCGCCGATCGCCTCGAACCGCACCGCCCGCGGGCGCGAATCCAATCGCCGGGTCGAGGTGGTTTTGCTGCGCGGCGACTGACCCGAGCGAGGGCCGTTTTGCGGCCTGTTCGGGTTTTGTACGAAATATTCCGGCGCATGACCGATTTTGGTACAAAATCGCCGTACAAAACGGACGTTTTGTACGGTGTTCAGCCTTGCGGGCGTTGCGGAATCAGCTGCTGTGCGATGCCTGCGAAGAGCAGGTAGAGACTGGTCAGAACCAGCCCCCAATGCGCCCAGCTTTGCGGGTGGAAATCCACCCAGGCGGCCCATCCCGCAAAGAATACCCACGCAAACGCCACCGGCAACGACACCGCGCGCCAGCGCCGCGTGCGAACCGGATGAATGAATTTCAACGGCAGGAACATTGCCACCGAAAGCGCCGTGACCAGTATCAGGATCAACCAGACCGGCGGTTGCACGGCAAACATCACAAGCACCGTCATCTGCCAGCAGCCGGGAAAGCCGGAAAATGAATTATCCTTTGTTTTCATATCTGTGTCGGCGAAATAGAGCGCGCTGGCATAGGTAATGAGGATGATCACGACCCACCCCGTCCAGCCTGCCAGCAGGTCGGATTTGAACAGCGCGAAGGCCGGGATGAAGACATAGGTCAGGTAGTCGATGATCAGATCCAGCAGCACCCCGTCAAAGCGCGGCGCGTTCTGCCAGACCAGGTAGCGGCGCGCCAAGGGGCCGTCCAGACCGTCCACCGCGAAGGCCACGACCAGCCACAGGAACATGAGGTCCCATTTCCCGTCCGCCGCCGCCAACAGCGCCAGCATCGCGAAAACCGCCCCGGACGCCGTCAGGAAATGAACAAGTAATGCCTTTGAATTCAATAACATACATCTTTTCTCGCTCAATCAGGTCGTCAACGCAAGCGGCCTTTTGGGTGCGCCATGTTGTAAACTTCCATCAACCGGCTGCTATCGACCGCCGTGTATGCCTGCGTCGTCGAAAGCGACGCATGCCCCAGCAATTCCTGTATCGCGCGCAGGTCACCTCCGGCATTCAGAAGATGCGTCGCAAAACTGTGGCGCATCGCATGTGGCGTTGCGCTGGCGGGCAGGCCAAGCTGATTGCGCGTCGCCTCGGTCACCTTCTGCACAATGCGCGGGTTGAGCGCGCGCCCCCGCACCCCACGAAACAAGGGCTGTCCCGGCCCCATGTCGAAGGGGCAGAGCGCAACGTACCGCGTCACCGCATCGCGCGCCGGGGCGATCACCGGAACCACACGCTCCTTGCCGCCCTTGCCGATAATGCGCAGCGCGTCACCGATCGGAAGGATGTCGCAGGTCAGGCCAAGCGCCTCTGATATCCGCAACCCGCAGCCGTAAAGCAGCGTTACGACGGCCTGATCACGGGCCGCGACCCAAGGATTTTCCGATTGCATTTCAAGGGTTTCGATCATGTCCCGCGCGGCGTCTGGCGCGAGCGGCCGTGGTAATTTGCGCTGAAATTTCGGGGCACGCGCCGAAAGAACTGCGGTGGGGTCGAACCCTTCGCGCTCGGACAGCCAGCGGTAGAAGCTCTTGACTGCAGACAGTTTGCGCGCCAGCGAACGCGGCCCCACATCGCGCCCGCGCGTGAAGGCCATCCAACTGCGCATGTCACCGATCCCGATGGTGCTGAGAGCGCCAAGCCCCTGGGACTCGCCCTTGTGTTCGGTCACGAAAGACAGGAACGCGGCGACATCGCGCCCATAGGCGTCCAGCGTGTTCTCGGATGCGCCTTTCAGCGCCTTCTGGGCCTTCAGCCAACCCTCGAGCGCGTCGCGGGCGGCCGCGCTGATCATGACAACCAGCGGCGCATCGTGCGTTCGAATACGCCCGCGAAAAAGGTCAGCAGGTCAGTGCCCTGTTGCGGGCTGAACTGATGCGGATCCTCGGCGCCCATGGCCAGCATGCCGGGAAGGCGGCCATTGCCGAAGTCAAGAAGCAGGCATGCCTCAGAGCGCACATAGCCCGCGTCCTGCGCGTAAACCCGTGCATCGCCCTCGCTGATCTGGCGCAGCGTCACCGGACGCGGCAGGCTGCTGCGCCCGTCGCTCAGATACGAGGCGATGAAGCCCGGTTCGGCCACCGATAACACGCCCCCAAGCCGCCGCACGGTCGGGTCGGTCTCGTCCTGCACGGATTCAAGCACAAGCTTCATGCTGTCCACCCGCAGGATCTCGGCGACCTCGCCACCCAGATCGCGCAGGAAAACCTCGAACTCGACAGGGTCCAGCATCCGCAAGATCGCGCGATGAACCTGGTTGGTGCCGGCCAGATTGTCATAGGCGGCGGCGATAACCGATCGGTGCGTATCCTCGAGCCGGTCAAGACGCGCCTCGAGGCGTTCCATCGCGATGCCCCGAAGGTCGACGATATTGCCACCCATGGCGCGCTCGTTCGCGGCAATGAGTGCCCGCATAAGATATTGATCTTCAAGGATAACATCGGGCTGCGCGATAATACGCTCGCGAAGGTTGTCGTCCATCAGGGGCTTGCCGCTCATACTGGCCTCGGTCTTGTTTTGACGTTTTATAGCATGGTTTACAGAATTTTCTGCCCGGTTTTTTCCCAATCCTTCAGGAAGGTCTCAAGCCCCTTGTCGGTCAGCGGGTGCGCCGCCATCTTCTTGATCACATCGGGCGGCGCTGTCATCACGTCGGCCCCTATCTGCGCCGACTGGAACGCGTGGTTCACGGTACGGATCGACGCGGCCAGAATCTGCGTGTCAAACCCGTAATTGTCATAGATCTGCCGGATATCCGCGATCACTTCCATCCCGTCGAGGTTGATATCGTCCAGCCGGCCGATGAACGGGCTGATGAAGGTCGCACCCGCCTTGGCCGCCAGAAGCGCCTGATTGGCCGAAAAGCAAAGCGTGACATTGACCATCTGGCCCTCGTCCGAAAGCACCTTGCAGGCCTTGAGACCATCCCAGGTCAGCGGTACCTTGACGGCGATATTGTCGGCGATCTTGGCCAGCTTGCGCCCTTCGGCGATCATCGCGTCGGCCTCCAGTGCGACGACCTCGGCACTGACCGGACCGTCGACCATTTCGGCGATTTCCTTGGTTACCTCAAGGATGTCGCGTCCCGATTTCAGAATCAGTGACGGGTTGGTGGTGACGCCGTCGACCATGCCCAGTTCGTTCAGTTCGGCAATGGCGTCGACTTCGGCGGTATCTACGAAAAATTTCATGTGGGGAATCCCTTGGCGCGGGTTGGGGTTTTTCATCCCAGCGTTTACCCCATAGAGTGCGCTGCCGAAACCCCTGACATGGAGCCATGGGACGTGTCCTCATCCTGCAAGGATTTTTTCGTCGAGAATGAACTGGTGGCGGTGCTGACCACGCAGCCGCTGGACCGGCTGCTGGATTACCGCGCGCCCGAGGGTGGATGCCATGCCGGGGCCTTTGTCGAGGTACCGTTGGGGCCGCGCAAGGTGCTGGGGGTCGTCTGGGGCGCGGGGCGAGGGGATTTCGACATCGCCAAGATCCGTCAGGTGATCCGTGTGCTCGACGTGGCGCCGATGCGCGCCGAAATGCAGGACTTTCTTCGCCGCGCCGCCGATTACACCCTGACGCCGATGCCCGCCATGCTGCGCCTGGCCACCCGCGCGCCGGGCCTGTCCAACCCGCCCTCCATGCAGAAGGTCTATCGCCAAGGGCATGTTGCGCCTGCCCGGATGACGGATGCGCGCAAACGGGTGTTGGCGGTGCTTGAGGACTATGGCGGGCTGGCCTTCACGCTTGGGGAGCTGGCGGAGCAGGCGGGTGTCACGCCGTCGGTGATCAAGGGGCTGGTCGGGCAGGGCGCCTTGCTGGAAGAGGAATGCCCACGCGATCTTCCCTTTCCCTGGCTTGATCCGGACCGGGGCGGAAAAGCGCTGACCGATGAACAGGCCAATGCCGTGGAGGTGCTGCGCGATGCCATTCGCGGTGGCGATTATGGCACTACGCTGCTGCGCGGCGTGACCGGCTCGGGCAAGACCGAGGTTTATCTGGAGGCAGTGGCCGAATCCCTGAAGCGGCGACGTCAGGCGCTGGTTTTGTTGCCCGAGATCGCGCTCACATCGGAATTCATCACCCGTGTCGAGGCGCGGTTCGGCGCCAAGCCGGCGGAGTGGCATTCGGGTGTCACCATGACCGAACGGCGCCGCACCTGGAAGATGGTGGGCGAGGGCGGCGGCGCGCAAGTGGTCGTGGGCGCGCGCTCGGCATTGTTTCTGCCGTTCCAGAATCTTGGGCTGATCGTTGTTGATGAAGAACACGACAATTCCTACAAGCAGGAAGACGGGGTGCTTTACAACGCCCGCGACATGGCGGTGCTGCGGGCCTTGATTTGCGGGGCGCAGGTGGTGCTGGCTTCGGCGACGCCGTCGCTGGAAAGCTGGGCCAATGCCGAGGCGGGAAAGTATCGCCGCCTCGATCTGACAGCGCGGTTCGGGGCTGCCGTCATGCCCGAGATGCGCGCCATCGACATGCGCTGCGAGACGCTGCCCTCAAGCCGCTGGATTTCGCCCAGCCTTCAGGGCGCCGTGAATGCCCGGATCGCGCGCGGTCAACAGGCGCTCTTGTTCATCAACCGGCGCGGTTATGCGCCGGTGACGCTGTGCCGGGCCTGCGGACATCAGATCGGATGCGACCATTGCGATGCGCGCATGGTCGAGCACCGATTTCAAAAGCGCCTTGTGTGCCACCAATGCGGCGAGACCAAACCGGTGACGCAGACCTGCCCCTCCTGTGGGGCCGAGGACCGGCTGGCCGCCGTCGGTCCCGGTGTCGAGCGCCTGACTGAAGAGGCGCAGGCGCTGTTCCCCGACGCGCGGATTGCGACGCTCAGTTCGGATATGTTCGGTTCGGCCCGTGCGCTCAAGGAACAGATCAGGGAGATCGCCCAAGGTGACACGGATATCGTGATCGGCACGCAGCTTGTGGCCAAGGGGCATAATTTCCCGCGCCTGACGCTGGTAGGGGTGATCGACGCGGATCTGGGGCTTCAGGGATCGGATCTGCGGGCAGCCGAGCGCACCTTTCAACTGATGCGGCAGGTGGCCGGGCGCGCAGGGCGGGCCGAGGCGCGCGGCACGGCGTTGTTGCAAACATTCCAGCCGGAACATCCGGTCATCCGCGCGATCCTGTCGGGCAACGAGGAAGGGTTCTGGCGCGCGGAGGCGAACGAGCGCCGCCATGCGGGCGTGCCGCCCTTCGGGCGCATGGCTGGGATCATCCTGTCCTCGCCCGATGCGCAACAGGTCTTCGATTTCGCCACCGAGCTTGCGCGGCTCGATGCGCCGGTGCGCGCGATCGGGGCGCAGGTCTTTGGCCCCGCGCCGGCCCCGATCGCGCGCATCCGGGGCCGTCACCGGGTGCGTCTGCTGGTCAAGGCGCCCAAGGGCGTTGCGCTGCAGGGGGCGGTGGCGAAGTGGGTCGCTCAGTTGAGGATACCTGCGCAATTGCGTCTGAGCATCGATATTGACCCGCAGAGTTTCTATTGACCTGCGTCGGTCAGTAACCGGCCTGCCGGTCCACCAGATGCAGGAAGGGTTCACCGGCCTCTCCGCGCCGGATGTTCTCGGCGATGACGCGCGAGGCGGATGCGGGCCGCGTCTCGGACGCGATATGCGGCGTGACGGTCACCTTGTCATGCGCCCAGAAGGGGTGATCCGCGGGCAGCGGCTCCTCGCGGAACACATCCAGCGTGGCATGGCCGATCCGCCCCGTCTCAAGCGCCTTGAGCAATGCCGCGTCGTCGATGAGGGGGCCACGGCCGGGGTTGATGATGACCGCGCCTTGGGGAAGTCGAGCCAGTGCAGCGGCGTCGATCAGGTTCTCGGTCTCGGGCGTCAGGGGCAGCAGCAGAATAAGAATCTGCGCTGTTTCCAGTGCGGTTTGTAACCCGTCATCCCCCGAGAGACAGGTGATCGAGGCGATGGATTTGGATGTGCGGCTCCAGCCGGAAACAGGAAAGCCCAACCCTGCCAGAGCCTCGCCGCAGGCCTGGCCCAATGCACCAAGACCCAGGATCGTGACGGGGCGGTCGCAGGCCAGCGGCGGCACCTCCTTGCGCCATTTGCCGTCCTGATGGAGCACATGCAGATCGGTGTTGAGGTGATGGCGCAATGTGTGGCCCGCGACCCATTCCACCATGCCGCGCGTCAGCCCCTCATCGACCATCCGCGCCAGCGGCTGCGTCAATGTGGCGTTATCCACCACGTCTTCGACGCCGGCCCATAGGTTCAGCACCGCCTTGGTGCGGGTATAGGGCGTGAAGTCCTGCACATCGCCATTCGGGGCGTAGATGATGTAATCGACCTCTTCGGGCTGCATCTCGGTGGCCAGGGTCACATCGTTCAATCCGGCCTCGGCAAGGGCGGTTCTCAAGGGCTCTTCATATGTGGCCCACCGCTCGGGGCGGGCGGCGAAAAGGATATTTAGGGACATTCAGATCACCTTGGTTTGTGAATATGAGCGCTTTGAACGAGGCCGAAACCGATCATCAGGACCAGCATGGCCGAGCCGCCGTAACTGACCAGCGGAAGCGGCACGCCGACGACGGGAGCAAGCCCCATGACCATCGACATGTTGACGGCGAAAAACAGGAAGAAGGTCGAGGCGACGCCCAGTGTCAGCAACGACGAGAACCGGTCCCGGTTCTTGAGCGCGGATGCGATGCAAAAGACAAGAACAAGCGTGTAGAGCCCGAGCAACGATATTCCGCCGATGAATCCCAGCTCCTCGGCCAGGGTCGTGAAAATGAAATCGGTATGCTTTTCGGGCAGGAAGTTCAGGCGCGATTGCGTGCCCTGCATGTAGCCTCGCCCGGTCCAGCCGCCCGAGCCGAGCGCGATCTTGGACTGGGTGATATGATAGCCCGCGCCAAGCGGATCGGTCGAGGGATCCAGAAACGTGTCGATCCGGCGAAACTGATAGTCGGCCAGCAACTGCCAGTCGGTGCCCCGGCTTTGGAGAACCGCGGTGACCAGTCCGATCGACAGCGCGATCACGGCGACGAAATACGCCCAATGGACACCGGCCAGGAACATCATCAGGCCACCGGCGGCAATCAGCAGGATCGAGGTGCCAAGGTCGGGTTGTCGCAGCACCAGCCAGACGGGCATCAGGACCAACGTGACCGGCGCCAGCACCCATAGCGGACGCGAGACCCGGTTCATGGGCAGCCAATCGTAATAGGCGGCAAGCACGATCACCAGCGTGATCTTCATCAGCTCAGAGGGTTGAAGGCGCATGAAGCCAAGGTCGATCCAGCGCTGCGCACCCATGCCGACGGTGCCGAAGAACTCGACCAGCACCAGCATTGCCAGTGATACCGCATAGATCAGCATCGACATATTGCGCCAGAACCAGATCGGAATCATGGCAACGATCAACATCATGACAAAACCGAGCGCGTAACGTTTCATCTGGGGTTCGGCCCACGGTGAAAACGACCCGCCGGCGACCGAGTATAACATCAGGAACCCGACCCCCGCGACGGCCGTCAGCAAGATGGCCAAGGGCCAGTTCAGATAAAGCACCTTGCGAAGCCCCGTCGGCGTCGCCTTGACGCTGTACTCAAGATAACTCATGCGCGGTCGCTCCCGTCTGGAGCGCTTTGCGGGCGGGTGCGGCGAAGTTCTTCCTGCTGTGTGCCGATGCGCCCGCGATCCTTGGCCGGGTAGGCGCTCAGCGGTGGGTCGCCGTTATATAGCGCCTGAAGTGTGATGTCGCGGGCGATCGGGGCTGCCGCGGTCGATCCGCCGCCACCATGCTCGACCACGACGGCGACCGCATATTTCGGATTGTCGAAAGGCGCGAAATTGACGAACAATGCATGATCGCGCCGCTCCCAGGGCAGGTCGGCGTTGCTGGTGACACCCCGGGCGCGCTCGGCGGCGGTGATGTTGCGCACCTGGCTGGTGCCGGTCTTGCCTGCGAGGCGGAAAGAATCCTCGATGATACGGCTGGAATAGGCGGTGCCGCGCCGATGGTTCGATACCGCGAACATCGCCTTGCGCACTTCGCGCAGGGCGTTCTCATTCAGGCCCAGATCCTCGCCGCTTTCGGAGGGTTGTTCGACTCCCTCGATCGACTTGATCAGGCGGGGCGAGATGTTTCGGTTGGTGGCAAGCCGCGCGGTCATCACTGCCAGTTGCAGTGGTGACGACAGCACGAAGCCTTGGCCGATGGCCGCGTTGGCGCTGTCGCCGATCATCCAGTCCTCGCCCCGGTTGGCCCGTTTCCAGTCCTTCGTCGGTGTCAGCCCCGCCGCCACCGAGGTCAGCGGCAGGTCATGTTGCACGCCAAGACCCAGACGGCGGGCCATCTCGCTGATCTTCTCGATCCCGGTGCGCAGGGCCAGCTCGTAGAAATAAACATCGCAACTTTCACGCAGTGCAAGATGCAGGTCAACATTGCCGTGACCAGCGCGCTTCCAGCAATGGAAACGGCGCCCGCTGACTTCCAGATGACCGGGGCAATAGACGGTTTCGCCGAGATCCGCCTTCTCGTCTTCAAGCGCGGCGAGGGCGGTGACCATCTTGAACACCGAGCCGGGCGGATATAGCCCCTGCACGGCCTTGTTGGGAAGCGGGCGATATTTGTTATCAAGCAGCGCCTGATAATCGGCAACCGAAATGCCCCGCACGAAAAGATTGGGGTCGAAACTGGGCGTTGAGGCGCAGGCCAAAAGGTCGCCGGTTTCGCAGTCCATCACCACCGCAGCGGCGCTTTCTTCGGCCAGGCGGGCATGGACATAGGATTGCAGGGCGTTGTCGATCGTGATCTGGAGGTCGGCCCCGGCCTCGCCCTCGCGCCGGTCAAGCTCGCGCATGACGCGCCCGGCGGCGTTCACCTCGACACGCTTGCTGCCCGCCTTGCCCCTCAACAGGTCTTCGCGGCGCCCTTCCAGGCCGATCTTGCCGATTTGGAATCTGGGGATCAGAAGCAGCTGGTTGGGCCCGTCGATGCGTTCAAGGTCGCGGTCGCTGACCGGCCCGACATAGCCAACAAGATGCGCATAATCCGGTCCCTGCGGATAACGGCGCGACAGGCCGACTTCGGGCGTCACGCCCGGCAGTGCCGGCGTGTTCGCCGCGACGCGGCTGATATCGTCCCAGGTCACGCGGTCTGCAACGGTGACCGGGGTGTCGCCGCGCAGTTCGCGCAGATCGCGGCGTGCGCGCTCCAACTCGCCGGGATCAAGTTCGACGAGACGGGCAAGCCGCGCGATGATCTCGTCCACATCGCCCGCCTCTTCGCGCACCATGGTGATGCGATAGCTGGGCACGTTCTCGGCCACCACCTCTCCGTTGCGATCGAAGATGCGCCCGCGTGCAGGCGGGATCAGGCGGATGTTGATCCGGTTCTCGTCAGCGAGCAGGCGGAACTGATCGGCCTGTTCAACCTGCATGAAACGCATCCTCAAGGCCAGCAGTCCGACAAACGTCGCTTGCGCGCCACCGATGATCAATCCGCGCCGGGTGATACGCCGCTGGCTTTCGGCATTGTCGCGGGTTGGGCGTCTCATGTCCGGCTCCCCAATGCGTCGATGTCGCCCGGCGCGATCTTGCGCACACCGAAGACCGACTTCGAGACGAGTGCGACCAGCGGATAGACCAGTAGCGTCGCTATGACCTGCATCAGGCTGAGGCCAAGCGGCGCCTGATCGATCATCATCAAGGTCAGAATGATGCGGTAGCCAAGCATCATGGCCACCAGAGTGGTGACGACGCTCAGCCATTCAACCGCGAAGGTCAGGTCGCGCAGGCCGGGTTCTCGGGCGCGCAGTGCCTCGCTGCCCAGAAGCACCATCGCCGCCCAGAGGCCGGGCGGGCGCTGAAACAGCAGATCGGCCAACACAAAGATTGCCGCGATCAGCAACGGGGGAACGTAATCGGGCCGCCGCAACACCCAGGCGAAGGTCAGCGCCAGCATCACGTCCGGCCCCGCCCATCCCCGCGGCAGAGTCTCGAGGGGCAAGAGGTGCAGGAATATCAGCGCAAGGCACAGCACGACATAGAGAAGGCGCATGAGCCATCGGTTATGGCGCTTGCGTTCAGCCATTCCCAGCCTCCGGCATGTCGCTCGCTGCGGGAAGGTCGGGGGCGGATTCCGGGTCAGGCCCGCCTGACGTTTCGGGCAGCGTCGCAGGCGCGATCAGGTTGCCGGGATCATTGATGTCCTCGTGCTCGTAACTGCGCAGCACGCGAAGGAATTCGAGGCGCTCGTAATCGGCGGCAAGGCGCACGCGCATCCGCCCGCCGGGGTCCTGGGCCAGCTGGCCCACCAGCAGCCCGGCGGGAAAGACCCCGCCATCGCCAGAGGTCATGACCCTGTCGCCCGGGCGCACGCGGTCTGGCGCCTCGATGAAGTCGACATAAGGCACCGCGGAATTGTCGCCCATCAGCAGCGCGCGTTGACCCGAGGGCTGAATGGTCACCGGTATCCGGCTGGACGTGTCGGTCAACAGGACCACGCGCGACGTGGCCCGTCCGACGCCCGCGATCCGTCCCACCAGCCCGAGGCCGTCCATCGCGGCCCAGCCATCGACGATCCCGTCGCGGCTGCCGACATTGATCAGCACCGACTGGCGGAAGGGTGATCCGCTATCGGCCAGCACGACGCCCGTCACATAGGTCAGGCGCGGATCGAGCTGCACATTGTTGAGATCGAGCAGCCGGGCATTCTCCTGCTCAAGTTGCAGGGCGGCTTCCTTCCAGGCCTTCATCTGCTGCAACTCGCGGCGCAGTTCCTGGTTCTGCTGGTAGATGCGCTGATAGCTCTGGAAATCGCGCAGGATGTTCACGGTGGCGGTAACCGGCGCCATCGCCCAGTCGAAATTGGGCACCACCCGGTCCACGACCTGCGCGCGAAAGCGCTCGACCCGCGGGCTGTCGACCCGCCACAGCAGGAACAGCCCGAGCAGGCATAACAACAGAATGCCCAGCATCAAGCGCTTGAGCGGGCCGGTATAGTCCTCGGACTGTGGACGATCCTTTGCCAACGTTCTCCCCTTCAGGGCAAAGGGTGATCGGTTCAGCTGTCGTAGTCAATCGCGTGGCGGAGCTGTTTCTCGAACTCCAGCGCCTTGCCGGTGCCAAGTGCAACGCAGTTCAGGCTGTCATCGGCGATCGATACGGCCAGGCCCGTCTGTTCGCGCAGCGCCAGGTCGAGGTCACCCAGAAGAGCGCCGCCCCCGGTCAGCATCACGCCGCGATCCACGATATCGGCAGCCAGATCCGGCGGCGTCGCTTCGAGCGCGGTCATCACCGCCTCACAGATGGCCTGCACGGGTTCGGCCAGCGCCTCGGCCACCTGGGCCTGGCTGATCTCGGTTTCCTTGGGTACGCCGTTAAGTAGGTCGCGTCCACGGATCTGCATCGATGCGCCGCGCCCGTCATCGGGCATGCGGGCGGTACCGATCGAGGTCTTGATACGCTCGGCCGTGGATTCACCCACCAGCAGGTTCTGCTGGCGCCGCAGGTAGCTGATGATCGCCTCGTCCATGCGGTCGCCGCCGACCCGCACCGAGCGGGCATAGACGATATCGCCCAGCGACAGGACGGCCACCTCGGTCGTCCCGCCGCCGATATCGACCACCATCGAGCCGGTGGGATCGGTGATCGGCATGCCCGCGCCGATGGCGGCGGCAATGGGTTCGGCGACAAGGCCCGCGCGCCGCGCGCCCGCCGAAAGAACCGACTGGCGAATTGCCCGCTTCTCCACCGGGGTTGCACCGTGCGGAACGCAGACGATGATCTTCGGCTTGGAAAAGGTGGTGCGTTTGTGAACCTTGCGAATGAAGTGCTTGATCATCGCCTCGGCGGTGTCGAAATCGGCGATGACGCCTTCGCGCATCGGGCGGATCGCCTCGATGCTGCCGGGGGTGCGCCCGAGCATCAGTTTGGCGTCTTCGCCCACGGCAAGAACCTTTTTGACCCCGTCCTTGACGTGATAGGCCACCACGGAAGGCTCGGACAGGATGATGCCACGGCCCTTGACGTAAACCAGCGTATTCGCTGTGCCCAAATCGATTGCCATATCCGAAGAAAACAGGCCGGGGATGTTTTGAAAGATGGGCATTTGCGTCGGTTTCCAGTCATCCAATGAGTCACAGGGCCCTCGACTCGGATGGCCGGGGCCGGATGCCCTTATAGTTCGCCACCGCAAGCGGTGAAAGGGGGACTTTCACACGCATGAGCGCCATGTCGCCGTCGGTCGGGGTAATGGTGCTGCTGGGGAGGATTGAACTCCCGACCTCACCCTTACCAAGGGTGCGCTCTACCACTGAGCTACAGCAGCACATTGTGGCGCGCTGCTTAGACGCTAATTCTGATCGGCGCAAGCCGAATCTGGACGCTTTTCAAGCCCTGCTGTAGACAAGGATCATGAAGAGCAAAGACACCGAAAAGAAGGCCGGCAAAGCGGCGCAAACCCGCGAGGAGCGGCTCAAATCGGCCTTGAAGGCCAACATTGCGCGGCGTAAGGCGCAGATGCGCGCTTGGTCGCGCGATGAGACGGCAGGCAAGCCCGAGGACAAGGACTAGAGCAGATGGATTCCATTATCGTCACGGGCAACGGCCCCCTGAAAGGCCAGATCCCGATCGCCGGGGCCAAGAACGCCTGTCTTACGTTGATGCCAGCGACGCTTCTGAGCGACGAGCCGCTGACCCTGACGAACGCGCCGCGGCTGAGCGATATCAAGACAATGTCGGCACTGCTAGAATCGCTTGGCGCCGAGGTTTCGCAATTGCAGGACGGGCAGGTTCTCGTCATGTCCAGCCATGCGTTGTCGAGCCACGTGGCCGACTATGACATCGTGCGCAAGATGCGCGCATCGATCCTTGTGTTGGGGCCGATGCTGGCGCGTGATGGGCATGCCGTGGTGTCGCTGCCCGGCGGATGCGCCATCGGGGCGCGGCCGGTCGATCTACACCTGCGCGCCCTTGAAGCGATGGGGGCGGAACTTGAGCTGAAGGAAGGTTATGTCCACGCCAAGGCGCGGAACGGCCTCAAGGGCGGCACGGTCGAATTCCCGCTGGTGTCGGTTGGAGCGACCGAGAACGCGCTGATGGCCGCCACCCTGGCCAAGGGCACGACGGTCTTGAAGAATGCCGCGCGCGAACCCGAGATCGTCGACCTGGCCGATTGCCTGCGCCGCATGGGCGCACAGATCGAGGGCGACGGCACCGGCACGATCACAATCCAGGGCGTCGACCGTCTGGGCGGGGCCACCCACCCGGTCGTGCCCGACCGGATCGAGCTTGGCACCTATATGCTGGCCCCGGCCATTTGCGGCGGCGAAGTCGAATGCCTGGGCGGGCGGATCGACCTTGTCGGCGCATTCTGCGAGAAGCTGGACGCCGCAGGGATCGACGTTAGCGAGACCGAGAAAGGTATCAAGGTCAGTCGCAAGAACGGGCGCGTGAAATCCGTTGATGTCACGACCGAGCCTTTCCCCGGCTTCCCGACCGACCTTCAGGCACAGATGATGGCGCTGATGTGTACCGCCGAGGGGACCAGCGTTCTCGAGGAAAAGATTTTCGAGAACCGCTTCATGCATGCACCCGAACTGATGCGCATGGGCGCGAATATCGACGTGCATGGCGGCACCGCCACGGTCACCGGGGTGGAGAGGCTGAAAGGGGCGCCGGTGATGGCGACCGACCTGCGCGCCAGTGTCTCGCTGATCCTGGCGGGTCTGGCCGCCGAGGGCGAGACTATCGTGAACCGGGTCTATCACCTTGATCGAGGATATGAGAGTGTCGAGGAGAAACTGGGCAATGTGGGCGCAAGAATAGAACGGGTGTCGGGACAGTGAGCGAGGATGCAAGATTTGAGGATGGCGCGGAAAGCCCGCTGAATCTGGGTGCGCTGGATCCCGATGATCTTCAGGTGGTCGCGTCCCTCGTGCAGGACGCGGTATTTCCGATCACCGAGATGACATGGCGGCCCGGCGAACGGCGCTTTGCGCTGCTGCTCAACCGTTTCCGGTGGGAAGATCGCGGTGTCGACCGGCATGACCCCGAGCGGGTGCAATCGCTGCTGGTGGTCGACAACGTGCTGCGCGTGTCCAGCCTGGGGATCGACCGAAGCGACCGCGACACCGTCCTGTCCTTGCTGACGATCGGCTTCGAGCCGGGTGAAGAGGGCGCGGGTCAGGTGATCGTAACTCTTGCGGGCGATGGCGCGATCCGCCTTGAGGTCGAGGCGCTTGAACTCACACTGAAAGATGTCACGCGGCCCTATCGTGCGCCATCGCGCAGTATTCCGCGCCACGAACCCTAGTTCCCGCAGGGGCGACACGGCCTCGCGTCTTGTGGCGCGGCGCGGTTCGCTCTAAGCATCTGCCCTGCAAGGAGATGTGAGATGCCGGTTTATCTCGATGCCGCAAGCGCGGATTTCGAAACTCAGTTCAACGCGCTTCTGGGGGCCAAGCGTGAAGATTCGCCCGATGTCGACGCGACGGTGGCGGGGATCATCGCCGATGTGCGCGAGCGTGGCGATGCGGCCGTACTGGAGCTGACGGCACGGTTCGACCGGCTGGATCTGACGCCCGAAACGATGCGCTTTTCGGCGGCGGAGGTGGATGCGCTGATAGGCGAGGTGCCCGAGCATGAACGCGAGGCGCTTCAGATCGCAGCAGACCGCATTCGCGCCTATCACGCGCGCCAGATCCCCGAGAATGCCAGCTGGACGGACGAGGCGGGCGCAACGCTTGGCTGGCGTTGGACCCCGGTGGGTGCGGCGGGGCTTTATGTGCCCGGCGGGCTGGCCTCTTATCCGTCATCGGTTCTGATGAACGCCATTCCCGCCAAGGTCGCCGGTGTCGAGCGCCTTGCGATCACGGTGCCCACACCTGACGGGCAGGTCAATCCGCTGGTTCTGCTGGCGGCGCGGCTGGCGGGGGTCGACGAGATTTACCGCATTGGCGGCGCGCAGGCGATTGCCGCGCTGGCCTATGGCACGCAGAGCATCGCCCCGGTCGACAAGATCACCGGACCCGGCAACGCCTATGTCGCCGCTGCCAAGCGCCGAGTCTTCGGGCGCGTCGGAATCGACATGATTGCCGGCCCCTCCGAAATCCTCGTGATCGCGGATCGCGACAACAATCCTGACTGGATCGCGCTTGATATGCTGAGCCAAGCCGAACATGACGAAAGTGCGCAATCAATCCTGATCACCGATGACGCCGCGATGGCCAAGGCCGTCGAGGCGGCGATAGACCGCTACCTGCACACGCTGGAACGCCGCGAGATCGCTGGCGTAAGCTGGCGCGATTTCGGCGCGATCATCACCGTACCAGACATGGACCGCGCCGCGGAACTGGCCAATCGCATCGCCCCCGAGCATCTGGAACTCTGCGTCACGGATGCTGAGGCGCTGTCCGAGAAGATCAAGCATGCAGGCGCGATCTTCCTTGGGGCGTGGACGCCCGAGGCGATCGGCGATTACGTGGGGGGGCCGAACCACGTGCTGCCCACGGCGCGTTCGGCACGGTTCTCTTCGGGTCTGAGCGTGCTGGATTTTCTCAAGCGAACCACGCTTGCCCGAATGACGCCCGCGGCCCTGCGTGCCATCGGCCCCGCTGCTGAAACGCTGGCCAATTCCGAAAGCCTTGAGGCGCATGGCCTGTCGGTCACCGCGCGCCTCAATCACCTGAACGAGCATTAGAACGATGTCGCGTATCTGTCATATCGAGTTGGACGACGCCAACCTGCCGCCCCCCACGCCGGAAATCGAACAGGAGCGCAAGGTCGCCATGTTCGACCTGATCGAGGAAAACGCCTTTGCTCTGCCGGGACGGGGTGATCGTGCCGCGCCCGAGGGGCCTTACCGGGTGGGGTTGTCGATCCGCGACAAGCGGCTGGTGTTCGATATCCGCACCGAAGCCGAGCAGCCGGCGGCGGAATTCCATCTTTCGCTCAGCCCGTTCCGTCAGGTAGTCAAGGATTACTGGCAAATCTGCGAAAGCTATTTCGATGCCGTCAAGAACCTGCCGCCCGCCCAGATCGAGACCATCGACATGGCCCGCCGGGGCATCCACAACGAAGGGGCACGCATTCTCGAAGAGCGGCTCGAGGGCAAGGCGGATGTCGACAGCGATACAGCCCGCCGCTTGTTCACGCTGATCTGCGTGCTGCATTTCGGGGGCTGAGAGCGGATGGCTGAAGAGCTTCCACAATCGGTGCTCTTTTGCTGCGATCATAACGCGGTGCGTTCGCCGATGGCCGAAGGCATCATGAAAAAGCTCTATGGCTCAAGAGTTTACGTGCAATCCGCCGGTGTCAAAAGCGACATGGAGATCGACGGCTTCTCGATCGCCGTCTGCGACGAGATCGGCGTCGAGCTTGCACGCCACCGGACCCGCAGTTTTGACGAGATGGAACAATGGGGGGATGACCTGTCGTCATTCGATCTCATTGTCGCGCTGAGCCCCGCCAGTCAGCGCAGGGCGCTGGAACTGACGCGGGTCTTTCATCTCGACGTGATCTATTGGCCGATCATGGACCCGACAGGTCTGGGCGAGACGCGCCTGGCCAAGCTTGATGCTTACAGGCAAACGCGCGATCAGATCGCTTCGCATCTCAAGGAACGCTGGGGATGTCCGGGAGAAACCAAATGAATTCAACAGTCAAAGCATATTTTGATGCGTTCGGCGTGGGGGATGTGGACGGTATGCTCGCATGCCTCAGCGATGACGTGGCGCATCATGTCAACGAGGGGCAGGTGCGTGTCGGGAAGGCGGCGTTCCGGGGCTTTTGCGAGCATATGAACCGCTGCTACCGTGAGAATCTGACGGATATGGTGATCTTTGACGCGCAGGATGGGACGCGGGCGGCGGCGGAATTCGTGGTGAACGGCACCTACCTTCAGACCGACGAAGGGCTTCCCGAGGCTGCCGGACAAACCTACCGCTTGCCTGCGGGGTCATTTTTCTCGTTGAAAAACGGGCAGATAACCCGGGTTGTGACCTACTACAACCTGGCCGACTGGATCCGGCAGGTCAAAGGATGATCCGCGTCGAGCGGCTGACCGGCGAGGCGCTGGCGGTGGCGCTGGAGGATGTGGCGCAACTGCGGATCGAGGTGTTTCGCGCCTGGCCCTATCTATATGATGGGGACCAAACCTATGAGAGACACTATTTGCAGACCTACCGCGACAGCGAGGATGCGATCCTGGTCGGGGCGTTCGACGGGGCGCGGTTGATCGGGGCGGCGACGGGGACGCCGCTGGAGGATCATGCCGATGATTTCAGGGCGGCGTTTGACGGTCAAGATATTGATATGAAAGACGTTTTTTATTGCGCCGAAAGCGTGCTCCTGCCTGCTTACCGCGGTCGCGGAATCGGCCATGCGTTTTTCGACGCGAGGGAGGCGCATGCGCGGGCCATGAGGCGGCGCTACTGCGCTTTCTGCGCGGTGACGCGCCCCAAGGATCACCCCCTGAAACCCGAGCAATATCAGCCACTTGATACGTTCTGGCGCAAGCGTGGATACGCTCCGCTGGCCGGGGCGGTCGCGTCGTTCCAATGGAAGGACGTCGACCAGCCGGCAGAAACGGCGAAGGACTTGCAGTTCTGGTGGCGGGCGCTCTGAAGCAGGATTTCGAACAAGTCTTTGAAAAGCAGCGAAAAACGGCTTCGGTATCGTGTCGCTATCACGTCAGTATCACGTCGGTATCGTTTCGGTAATCCGGGGGCGCCAAGAAGTGGCAAAGGCGAAAGGGCGCGCGTGATGCGCGCCCCTGAAGATCCCTGAGTCGAAGGGTTGGCGAACCAGCCCGGAGGGACCGCTCAGTCGTGATCCTCCTCGGTGCCACCGGCCCCACGGTGGTCCCGGCGTTGGCGGCAGAAGATGAATGCGAGGTCATGTCGCCATCCGAGTCGCTGTCGCCTGACACAATGTCCGGGACCGGACCGCGACAGGCTTTGACTGCTGCGCCCAGATAGGTCCGCAATCGTGGCGAAATCTGGCCGTTTTCACAGCAAAGATCGGGCGACGGTGTAGGGCGGCGAAGACCTGCTTACCCGCGACGCGCCCCTTTGCGAAAATCAGCCGGGACCCGACATCATGTGGGATCGGGGCGACGCCTCTTGCAGATTTTCAAGGAAACCTTTTGACAGGACTTCCCAGGATGATTCGCGTCTGCTAACCTGCCGCTAATAAAAAATAAAAGAGGCAGGCATACAGGCAATGAGAACGGGCTTTCGTGGCGCGTTTGTCATCTCTTGGTCGCAGACGGAAGTGGACGGTTTGGACGCCGCCCCCCTGCATGCGCTTTCGGTCGGGGCCGCATGGTCCTGGCGGGGAGATATGGTGCGGGTGGACGGACCCAACGAGTCGCTGCGCCTTGAAGGGGCAAACGGGGCAATCAACTGTCGCAAGCGAGCGGCACGGCTGGTGCGGCGTCTGGTGGGCGCGGCGCAAGCCAATACCATGGACATCAACAAGGTCGAAGTCGAGGAACCGCTGATGGATTGCGGGTTCGTCGTGACCGATGGGGCGCAAAGCTACACGGTGACGGTGATCGAGGTGGGCACGGGTACGCCGCCGCTACTGCTGTTCCTGGATCAGGTCCCGCCCGCGAACAAGGAAATGTGGGTGGTGCATCACACGATGGAAGGGATTTACCGGACGCCGGGGGAAAATCCCGATGAAGCTGGTGTGATCTGTTTCACGCCTGGCACGCGCATCGCGACACCCGAAGGACCGCGCCTTGTGGAAGAATTGCGCGAGGGCGACCGCGTCCAGACCAAGGATAACGCTGCGCAGGAGATTCAGTGGATCGGCAGCCGCCGGATGAGCGGCGCAAGGCTGTTCGCGATGCCTTATCTGCGACCGGTGCGCATTCGCGCCGGAGCGCTTGGGGTGGAGCGGCCGGACGAGGAATTGCTGGTCTCGCCCGAGCACCGGATGCTGATCAAGGGCGACGTGGCGCGGGCGCTGTTCAATACGCCCGAGGTTCTGGTCACAGCCAGGGATCTGGTGAACAGCGGCAATATTGCCGTTGATATGAACGTGCGAGAGGTGACCTATATTCACCTGCTTCTGCCCAGCCATCAGATCCTGTGGGCGAACGGGATCGAGACCGAGAGTTTCCATCCCGCCAGCGCCGCGCTTTCGACGCTGGATGTCGAGGACCGGCGCCGCCTGCTGTGCATCGAGCCCCGGCTGGAGCATGAGCCTGAGCGCTATGGCCGGTTCGCAAGGCGCAAGCTGAGCGGATCCGAAGCGGCGCTTCTGACGCATGAGGCCGCGTGACGGGTGCCTTCACGGGTAAGCCCGGATGAGCGGTTGACACGGTCGCGCGCGCAGGTATAAGAGCGCTTTCATTGGTGTTGGTGGCCCTCGCAAGGGGATGCCTGTCACTTCGGCCAAATCCGAAGAGAGGACAACGCCCTTCGAAACCTGAAACGAAGGAGATCAGCAGATGACAAAAAGAACTGCTGCCAAGTACAAAATCGACCGCCGGATGGGCGAGAACATCTGGGGCCGTCCGAAATCCCCTGTCAATCGCCGTGAATACGGCCCCGGCCAGCATGGTCAGCGCCGCAAGGGCAAGATGTCCGACTTCGGTCTGCAGCTGCGCGCCAAGCAGAAGCTGAAGGGCTATTACGGCGACCTGACGGAAAAACAGTTCCGCCGCATCTTCCGCGAAGCCGAGCGACTGCGCGGCGATACCGGCGAGCTGCTTGTCGGTCTGCTGGAGCGCCGTCTGGATGCCGTCGTCTATCGCGCCAAGTTCGTGCCGACCATGTTCGCCGCACGCCAGTTCGTGAATCACGGCCATGTCCGCGTGAACGGCAAGAAGGTCAACATCCCCTCTTACCGCGTCAAGGAAGGCGACGTTGTCGAGGTGCGTGACCGGTCCAAGCAGATGGCCGCCCTGCTGGAGGCCTCGCAGCTTCCCGAGCGCGACGTGCCCGACTACATCGATGCCGACCATTCCAAGATGACCGCCACTTTCGTGCGCACCCCGGGGCTGAGCGACGTGCCCTATCCGGTGATCATGGAACCCAATCTCGTCATCGAATTCTACGCGCAGAACTAAGCGTTCTGAAATATCCGCTGGAAGGCCGCGACGGGACGCCCGCCGCGGCCTTTCTTGTTGCGCGGGGTGCGGCAGTGCTGCCACGCTTGCCCATACTGGCAGGCAACCGCCTTTTGGCGCTGGTCAAGGCAAATAGGCAAAGCTAGAACACCGGGCAAGGAGACCCGAGCATGACCAAGATCACACCACAGCCCGGCATTATGGAGATCGAGCTATACGAGGGTGGCGCCAGCCATGTGGACGGCATTTCGAATGTCGTGAAGCTCAGCTCGAACGAGAACCCGTTCGGCGCAAGCGAGGCCGCCAAGGAGGCGTTCCGCAAGGTATCCTTCGATCTGCATCGCTACCCGTCGAGCGACCATCGCGCCCTGCGCGAGGCGATCGGCGAGATGCATGGCCTTGATCCCGCGCGGGTGATCTGCGGCGCGGGCAGCGACGAGATCATCGCCTTTCTGTGCCAGGCCTATGCCGGCCCCGGCGACGAGGTGATCCATACCGAGCACGGTTTCGCGCTTTACAAGATCGGCGCGCTGGCCAATGGCGCGACCCCCGTCGAAGTGCGCGAGCGCGACCGGGTGACGGATGTGGACGCCATCCTTGCCGCCTGCAGCGAACGCACCAAGCTGGTCTTCATCGCCAATCCCAACAACCCGACCGGCACGATGATCGGCGAGGGCGAGATGACGCGGCTTGCCGCCGGGCTGCCTGAACAGGCGCTGCTGGTGATCGACGGAGCCTATGCGGAATATGTCGAGGGTTACGATGGCGGTGCGGGATTGGTCGAGGCGCGCGACAATGTCTTCATGACGCGCACCTTTTCAAAGCTCTACGGTCTGGGCGCGCTGCGCGTGGGCTGGGGCTATGGGCCGGACCATGTGATCGGTGTGCTCAACCGCGTGCGCGGGCCGTTCAACGTGAACCAGGGTGCGCTGGCGGCCGCCGAGGCGGCGATCCGCGATACCGCATGGGCGCAGAAATGCCGCAACGACAATACCCGCCTGCGCGCCTGGCTGGCCGAGGCGCTGGCGGGGCATGGGGTGGTGTCGGATACCTCGATGGCGAATTTCATCCTGGCGCGGTTCTCGAGCCGGGCCGAGGCCGAGGCCTGCGACGACTTCCTGCGCTCCGAGGGGCTGATCGTGCGGCGGGTGGCGGGCTATAAACTGCCCAACTGTCTGCGCATCACGGTGGGCGACGAGCCCAGTTGCCGCCGCGTGGCGCATGCGGTGGGGCAGTTCATGGGGGATGAGTGATGGCGCAGCTCTATGATCGCGTGGCGCTGATCGGGCTGGGGCTGATCGCCTCGTCGATGTTCTGGGCGATGAAGCGCGGCGGGCTGGCCGGTGAGGTGACGGGTTATGCCCGCTCGCCCGAAACCCGCGCCACCGCGCGCGAGATCGGGCTTTGCGACCGTGTGTGCGAGAGCGCCGCCGAGGCGGTTGAGGATGCGGATCTCGTGGTGCTTTGCGTGCCGGTCGGCGCGATGAGCGAGGTGGCGGCGCAGATCGCCCCGGCGCTCAAGCCCGGCGCGACGGTCAGCGATGTGGGCTCGGTCAAGAAGGCGGTGATCGAGGCGGTCGCCCCGCATCTGCCGGATCATGCGCATTTCGTCCCCGCCCATCCGCTTGCGGGCACCGAGCATTCCGGCCCGCGCGCGGGCTTTGCGGGCCTGTTCGACAACCGTTGGTGCCTGATCGTGCCGGTCGAAGGCAGCGATCGCGAGGCCGTGGCACGTGTCGGGCGGCTCTGGCAGGAGATGGGGGCGCAGACCGACGAGATGGACGCCGAGCATCACGACCTGGTGCTGGCGGTGACCAGCCATGCGCCGCATCTGATCGCCTACACGATGGTGGGCGTGGCCGATGACCTGCGCCGGGTGACCGACAGCGAAGTCATCAAGTATTCCGCCGCCGGATTTCGCGATTTCACACGGATCGCGGCCAGCGACCCGACCATGTGGCGCGACGTGTTCCTCAACAACAAGGAGGCCACGCTCGAGATCCTCGGCCGCTTCACCGAGGAGCTTTTCGCGCTGCAGCGCGCGATCCGCACCGGTGACGGCGATCACCTGCTGGAGTATTTTACCCGCACGCGCGCCATCCGGCGCGGTATCATCGAGGCGGGCCAGGATACCGACGCCCCCGATTTCGGACGTGTCAAGAAAGGTTGAGTTCATGCGCAAGGTTCTGCTTCTTCCTTTGGTCCTCATGGGCTGTTCCCTCTTGCCCGGCGGCGGCAAGGAGCCGGTCGTCTCGAGCCGCGGGTCGGTTTGCGGCGACCCGGCGATCAAGGGTGAAGTGGTCGGTGAACTCCCCGGACCGGGCGGCTGCGGCGTGGTCGGCGCGGTCAGCGTGCGCTCGGTTGGCGGCGTCCCGCTCAGCCAGCCCTCGTTGATGGAATGCAATACCGCGCGCACGCTCAGGCACTGGATTTCCCGCGACATGACCCCTGCCGTCGGCAATTTGGGCGGCGGCGTGAGCGGCCTCCGGGTGGCGGCGCATTACAGCTGCCGCACACGCAACCACCAGCCCGGCGCGCGTCTTTCGGAACATTCCAAGGGCAAGGCCATCGACATCGCCGCGATCCAGCTCAGGGATGGGTCCGAGCTTTCGGTTCTCGATGACTGGAACAACGGCAAGAAGGGCCGCGTGCTGCGCAAGCTTCATGCTTCGGCCTGTGGCCCCTTCGGCACGGTCCTCGGCCCGGAATCGGATGTCCATCACCGCGACCATTTCCATTTCGACACTGCCGAACACGGCTACGGGCCATATTGCCGCTAAGCCCCCGTCTTCTTCTGTTCTCAAATATCCCGGGGGTGAGGCCGCAGGCCGAGGGGGCAAGGCCCCCTGCTTGCGCCTGCCTCAACGCAGGCGCAGCACCGGGGCAGGGCCGATGGGCACCGGCCCCAGCATGACCCGTCCGCCCCTGAGCCTGAGTGGAATATCAAGCGTTTTGGGATTGCCCTCCATCCCGGAAATCAGCGACAGCCCGTCCCTGAGCGTCCCGGCCAGCCCCGAGGGGATCGCGCCCGCATGCACCGCCAACTCCAGGATTTCGCGCCAGTTGCGCGCCTTGATCGTGATTTCGCCGCTGGGCTGCCCGGCGCCGTCCACTGTCACTTCGCCTGCCGCCTGAAGTTCCAGCCGGCCCCAGCGGGCCTCGGCGAGGCGCAGCTGGATCCTTTGCGGCTGCGGGCGGGCGATTTCGATCGCACTGCGATCCCAGGGTTTGTCGAATTCGACGATCAGATCGGCACTCAGCGCGTCGAACTGGTCGGGCAGCGTGCCGTCCGGATCCACAAGGTCGCGCCAGCCAAGCGAGGGCGAGAACCCGTCGGCGGCCAACCCCAGCCGATAGGTCGCGGCATCGGCCATCGGCACATGTTCGCCCGCCAGTCGCAGCGACCCGAGCGCGGTAATGCCTTCGCCAGAGGCGGGGCGGATTTCCAGGCTGTCGGCGGTCAGCGCCGTGCGTTCGACCTGAAGTGTCGTATCGGGGGCGATGACGAGGCTGGCGCGCATGTCGGCGCTGGAGAGATGATATTTCTCGAGCGGGGTTGCCAGAAGCTGTTGGCCGGGCCAGACGGCGATCACATGGTTGGGCCGGTAGCTGAGCGCGTTGATCTGGAATTGCGGCGCCTCCCATGCCAGGCCGGTGCCGGGATCGGCCAGGGTGAGCCCGGTCACGACGGTGTCGAGACGGTTGGGATAGCCCTGCACATTGAGGCTGGTGTAATCGGCGACCCAGCCTTCGGCGCGGCGTTCCTCGAACCATTTGGTGAAGGCCGTGTCGAGACTGGTTGCACCGACATACCAGTATCCCGACCATGCAGCGGCGGCGATCACGATGACAGTCAGCAGCAGCCTGAGCATTCCGGCCCCTTTCATGCGGTTTCCCGATGGTGTTTAAGGCGTCAAAAGCGAGAGGAACAGTAATAATGACGATGTGGGTGTTCGGTTATGGATCGCTGCTTTGGAACCCCGGCTTCGAGGCGCAGGAACGGGTGATCGCGACGCTGCCCGGTTATCACCGCAGTTTCTGCATGCGTTCGATCCATCATCGCGGCACGCAGGATGATCCCGGCCTCGTGCTGGCGCTTGATGCGCTGACGGGGGCGCAATGCAACGGCGTCGCGCTTTCGGTGGCCAGTCACGAACAGGATGACGTCCTGGCCTATTTGCGCGAGCGCGAATTGATTTCATCGGCCTACCTCGAAAAGATGTTGCATGTTGACCTGACCGATGGCCGCCGGGTCGAGGCCGTGACCTATGTGATCGACCCGGATCACGTGCAATATTGCGGTGGTCTGGACCCCGAGGAGCAGGCCCGGATCATCGCGCGGGCGGTCGGCGGGCGCGGGCCGAATACCGAGTATCTTTTCAATACTGCCGCACATCTGGGTGAATTGGGCATCACCGACGACGAGCTTGACTGGCTGGCGCGGCGCGTGCGCGCGCTGACCGCATAAGTCCTTGGCTTGCCCGCGCCGGGCGCGTAGGGTTGGCGCAACGAGAACCAGAGCCGGGAGCCGTCCAGATGGACCAGCCGGACCGCGAGGTCGAGCCGCATTTTTCCCGCCCCGTGCGTCAGATCGTTCTGATGCTGATCGTGCTCGGCCTGACCGGCGCGGGCGCGTTTCTGGCGCTGCCCAGAGTCATGCCGGTTTTCGAGGCGAACCCGTGGCTGAACGGCTTCATCCTGTTTGTCTTTTTCATCGGCGTGGTCGCCTGTTTCTGGCAGGTGTTCCAGCTGATCGGCTCGGTGCGCTGGATCGAGGGTTTTGCAGCCCAGCATCCGGGGCACGAGATGGTCAAGGCACCGCAGTTGCTGGCCCCGCTGGCGACCTTGCTGCGCCAGAGGGGCAAGCGGATGCAGATCGCCTCGACCTCGGCGCGGTCGATCCTGGATTCCGTCGCGCAGCGGATCGACGAGGCCCGCGAGATCACGCGCTACATCGTCAACATGCTGATTTTCCTTGGCCTTCTGGGTACGTTCTACGGGCTGGCCACCACGGTCCCCGCGGTGGTGGACACCATCCGCAGTCTTGCCCCCCAGGAGGGCGAAGGCGGCGTCGATGTGTTCAACCGTCTTATGACGGGGCTTGAGGCGCAGCTTGGCGGCATGGGCGTGGCCTTTGCATCGTCGCTGTTGGGCTTGGCGGGATCGCTGGTGGTGGGCCTCCTTGAGCTGTTCGCGAGCCATGGTCAGAACCGGTTTTATCGTGAGCTTGAGGAGTGGATGTCGACGATCACGCGGGTCGGGTTTTCGGCCGGGGATGGCGAGGGCGGCGGCGAGAGTGGCGCGATGGCCGGTGTGCTGGACCAGATGGCCGAGCAGATGGACAATCTGCAGATGGTGCTGACCCAGTCGGATGTGAGCCGCGCCATGGTCGACGAGAAGCTGGGCGTGCTGGCGGATTCGATCGAGCGCCTGACCCACCGAATGAGCGATACCAACCCGGTGACATCGGCGCTGAACCGGATGGCGGAGGGGCAGGAGCGGATGATCCACCTGATGGAGGAGAACGCCTCGCGCGGGGGCGAGGGGATGGATGCGGAAAGCCGCATGCGGCTGCGCTCGATCGACGTGCAGATGCTGCGCATCCTCGAAGAGATCAGCGCCGGCCGCCAGGAGACCATGACCGAACTGCGCACCGATCTGGCCGCGCTGACGCGGGTGTTCAACCAGCTGCGTGCTCAGCAGCGCGGACGCGGCGCAAGCCAACCTCTTGCGCTTGATCCGGACGACAGGCAGGAGAGCTAGGCGATGGCGCTTTCCCGGCGCACAGGCGCGCGATTCCAGGCTTCGATCTGGCCGGGATTCGTGGATGCGATGACCGGGTTGTTGCTGGTGCTGATGTTCGTGCTGACGATCTTCATGGTGGTGCAGTTCGTGCTGCGCGAGACGATCAGCGGGCAGGCCAGTGAATTGAGCGAATTGTCGGCCGAGGTGGCGGCGCTGTCCCAGGCCCTGGGGCTGGAGCAGGATCGCAACGCCACGCTCACCGAACGCGTGGGCGAGTTGACCAGCACCTTGGGCGATGCGCGCGAGCGCGAGCAGGAGCAGGCGGCGCTGATCGCCAGCCTGCAATCCGAGCGCGCGGCGCAGGACGAGGCATTGTCGGCGGCGCAATCAAGGCTGGCCAGTTTCGAGGATCAGGTGGCGGGGCTGCTGGCGCAGCGCGATCAAGCGCTCGGGCGGGTGGCCGATCTGGAGGCCACGAACGAAGAGCTGATGTCGCGTCAGGAACAGTTGCAACTGGCGCTGGCGGATCTGCGCAGCGAGGTCGATGCTTCGGCCGAAGCGGCGCGACTGGCTGCCGCCCGGCGCGAGGCGCTGGAGGCGCTTGTCGCCGATTTGCGCAGTGAGGCCGCGGCGCAGGAGGCCGCCGAGGCCGATCTGAGCGCGCGAGTGGAGGCATTGGAAACCGAGCTCAGCCAAGAGGAGAAGGCCCGCCTTGCAGAGGCCGCCGCCGCCGAGGCGCTACGCGAAAGGCTGAAGAATTCGCAATCCGAACTGAACGCCATGACTCTTGCGCTGGAAGAGCAGCGTAAGCGGGCCGAAGAGACCCTGACCCTGCTGGCGGCCGCCGAAACCGCGCAGGAGGATCTGAATGCGCAGCTGGCGGCGGCGATCCTGGCGCGCGACGAGACACAAGATACCCTGGCCGCCAAGGATGCGAGGCTGGCCGAACTGGAAGCGCGGGTGGACGCGGCCGAGAGCGGCCAGGAAGGCACCGCTGCCGAGCTGGCCCGCGTGCGCGACCAGCTGGAGGCCGCACGCGAGCGGCTTGCGCGGATGGTGGCCCAGAAAGAGACCGCCGAGGCCGAGGCGATGGATGTCGAGGATGTACGTGCGAAACTGGCTGCCGCCCTTGCGGCCCGCCTTGACGCCGAGCAGAAGGCGGAAGAGCGCCTGACGCAGGCCGAGGAGCGCGCGGCCCTGCTGGCGCAGGCGCGCGACAAGCTGGCCGAACAGCAGGAGATCGCCAGCGAGGCGCAAAAGCAGCAGGCATTGTTGAACCGGCAGGTCGCGGCGCTGCGCGATCAGCTGGGGCAGTTGCAGGCGCTTCTGGATGATGCAGAGGCGCGCGAGGCGTCAAAGGACGTGCAGCTTCAGTCACTGGGTAATGAGCTTAATACCGCGTTGGCGCGCGTTGCCGCCGAGGAACGCAGGCGCCGCGAGGCCGAAGAAGCCAGAGCGAAGATACTGGAAGAGCAGAACGAGGATCTTGAGCGGTATCGCTCGGAGTTCTTCGGACGGTTGCGCGATGTTCTGGGGTCGCGCGAAGGTGTGCGGATCGAGGGCGACAGGTTCGTGTTCTCGTCCGAGGTTCTGTTCGCGCCGGGGCAGGCCACATTGTCGGGTGATGGCCGTCGGGAAATCGCAAAGGTCGCCGATATCATCGTCAGCGTAACCGATGAGATCCCGGAGGGGATTGACTGGGTCTTGCAGGTGGACGGGCATACAGACGACGTCCCGATCGTGCCCGGCGCCGCGTTCGAGGATAACTGGGAGCTGAGCCAGGCGCGCGCGCTGTCGGTGGTACGCTACATGATCGAGGATCTGGGCCTGTCGCCAGAGCGGCTGTCGGCCAACGGTTTCGGGGAGTATCAGCCGATCAATCCCGCAGATACGCCCGAGGCACGGGCGCAAAACCGGCGGATCGAGTTGAAGTTCACGGGGAAATGACGCCGATATCGGCATGGCGCGCGGCGATCACCCGGCCATCGCGCTGAAGCACGACGTAACCGCGATAGGCGCCCTCGGGCCAGCCGGTTTCGGGCGCGCGGCGCCCGAAGGCGCGAAATAGTTGCGCCTGCGGGGCCTCGAGTTCGATCATGGTTGCGAAATGACCCAGCCCCCTGAACTCAGGCCATTGAGGTGTTAGTAATCCGTCCGAGAAAAGGATGGATCATGAAACGCAGATTTTCAGACGAACAGATCATCGG
>NZ_JAPTNL010000056.1 GCF_026891095.1 Roseovarius salincola | reverse complement strand
CGGTTTGAATGTCGGATTGCGTCAGGGGCCAGAGGTGCAGGATACCTCCCAGCTTGTCGTCGCCGAAGCCATCGTGACACCGTCGCGCCGAAGCCGTGGCATGCGCATTGCGCAGTTCGCCATCGGGCGTCGCCACGGCATGCGTGTGCTCGGGGCACATCGCCACGGCAAAAGCCTTGGCCCCGACCTGTCGACCGCACTCCTGCGGCCCGCCGACAAGCTTTTGCTGGAAGGGACAGCCGAAGGATTTTCGCACATGACCGAGGCAGGAGATCTTGCAGCGATCACGCAGGCAGGCGGGCGTGCCTTCCGTCGGCGCAAGGCGCCGCTCGCGCTGCTTGCCCTCGTCGCGGTTGTCGCGCTCGCCGCGCTCGGCGTGGCCGAGATCAGCGTTCTTGCCCTCATCGCCGTCGCCGCGATTCTCGTACTGCGGTGCATAGACAATGATGAAGCGTGGGCTTCGATCGACGCCGGTGTCCTGGTGCTCATCTTCTCGATGCTGATCGTGGGCACGGGTTTGCAACACTCGGGGGCCGTCGCCCTTGTCGTCGAGGCGATAGCGCCGGCACTGGAGGGGTTGCCACCTCTTGTGGCACTTGCGGCGGTCTATCTGCTGGCCTCGATGCTGACCGAAGCGGTCACCAACAATGCAGTGGCGGTCGTGGTGACGCCGCTCGCCATCGGCCTTGCCGTACAGATCGGGGTCGACCCTCGCCCCTTCGTGGTGGCGGTGATGTTTGCCGGAAGCGCGAGCTTTGCAACACCGATCGGCTATCAGACCAATACGCTGGTATATGGCGCGGGGAATTACAGATTCACCGATTTCGTCAGGATCGGTCTGCCGATGAAT
>NZ_JAPTNL010000055.1 GCF_026891095.1 Roseovarius salincola | reverse complement strand
ATAGGCGTTCTGCTGGGGCTTGCCCGGCTGTATGTATTCCAGCCGGATGTTGCGCGTTTCAGCCCATGCCATAAGGGTGCCGCTGACGTATTCTGGGCCGTTATCGACACGTATCACCTGCGGTTCCCCGCGCCATTCAATGATCTGGTTCAAGCTGCGAACGACCCGTTCTGCCGGTAGCGAGAAGTCGACCTCGATTGCCAAACCCTCTCGATTGAAGTCATCCAGCACGTTCAACGTTCGGATCGACCTGCCATCCGCAAGTTGATCCGCCATGAAGTCCATCGACCAGGTCTTATTCGGCCTCTGGGGCACGGCCAGTGGCTCAGGCTTGTCCCGCTTCAAGCGTTTCCTGGGCTTGATGCGCAGGTTCAGCTCCAACTCGCAGTAAATGCGATAGACCCGTTTGTGGTTCCAGCAATACCCCTGCACGTTGCGCAAATACAAAAAGCATAGACCAAAACCCCAGCTGCGTTTGTTGGCTGTCAGACGTTCCAACCAATCCGCAATCTCTTCGTTCTCATCGCGCAGCACAGGGCTGTAGCGATAGCAGGTCTCGCTGATCTCAAACGTGCGGCAGGCCAGCGCAATGCTGACCCTATTTTGTGCGACTGCCTTCGTGGCCATCTCTCGCCTCTGAGACGGCCTTAACGCTTTTTTCCAAGCGCCTCCTTCAGCAAATCGTTCTGCATGCTCATCTCGGCATACATGCGCTTCAGGCGGCGGTTCTCTTCCGCCATATCCTTCATCTCGGATATCAATGACGCGTCCATGCCGCCAAACTTGGCCCGCCATTTATAAAAACTGGCGCTGCTCATGCCATGCTCTCGGCACAGTTCCGAGACCGGCACGCCGCCCTCCGCCTGCTTCAGAATCGCCATGATCTGTGCATCGCTGTATCGTCCGTTCTTCATCGTAAATCTCCTCAGATATCTTGCCGAGAAAATTCTACTTTTGAACACCACTGATTTTC
>NZ_JAPTNL010000006.1 GCF_026891095.1 Roseovarius salincola | reverse complement strand
TCGCCATG
Organism: Roseovarius salincola; assembly: GCF_026891095.1. Lineage (GTDB taxonomy): Bacteria > Pseudomonadota > Alphaproteobacteria > Rhodobacterales > Rhodobacteraceae > Roseovarius > Roseovarius salincola. Next base: position 165,820 of record NZ_JAPTNL010000006.1, on the reverse strand, counting down.
ATCTGTGCATCGCTGTATCGTCCGTTCTTCATCGTAAATCTCCTCAGATATCTTGCCGAGAAAATTCTACTTTTGAACACCACTGATTTTCGGGGGGATTACCGCTGCCGCTGATGATCTTATCCTGAAACTCCAGTTCGGCAAAGGCAGCGATGGCCTTCGAGCATGAACAGGCATGCATCGGGCGCACCCCGAGTCCGGGATGAACGAAGGCGCGCGCGGGATCTTCCGGCGTTTCCGCATGGATGATCTCGACCTGGCTGTTTCGAAAGCGGGCAAGAAAGACGGTTTCCCTGAAGTGACTGGCCGCAGACTTGAGCAGAGGCCCCGCCGCCTTTCTCACATCCACGTCGGACTTCCCGAGAAGGGCGATCCGGATCAGGCGCTCACCGATCACCACGCGCCCGCCGCCTGACGGGGCCTCGACAAGCCCCTGGTCCTGAAGCGTCTGGATCAGCCTGTAACAGGTCGGCTTCGGAAGCCCGGTGGCCTTCTGGATTTCGGTCGTGGAAACGGGCCGCCCTGCGACGGCAACGATTTCCAGGATGGTGATCAGGCGGTCCAGATGCATGTCGCTCGAATCATATCGCAGAAAGAGACTGATTCTCAAATTGTGATACAATTTGCGCATAAGGCAATCAGTTTCAGAAAAATTTCACAATCCGTCGCCGCGGCGAGGATGGCGGGTTGATCCGGCGCGACGATGCAGAACCGCATGCGCAGGCTGCGCGCGGGGTCCGAGGCGCGGGGCAAAGCCGGGGCCGGCGCCAATCACTGCCCGTGTTGACCAGCTATTTCAGGACGCGGCCAGGCAGGGTTGCCCGCGTGACCATCTTTATGGCGCAGTCCGCAAACACTACATTGCCGTAGGGAAAACGACAGAACGGGAGGAAGGGCAATGACCAGGATCACGGAGTACAAGGTCATATCGGCGCTCTATGCCGAGACGGACGCGGACGAGACGCATGACAGGCTCTCCAAGCAGGTGAACGATCACATCAAGAACGGATGGCAACCGTTCGGACAACTCGCTTCGGCCACGCTCGCCGAAACGCTCATATTGACACAGCCGATGGTTCGCTAACAGGAGGTGTCACAAGAATGACCTTGCGACGGCTTTTGCCGTCGGGTTGCAATACCCGGGATCTGGGCCGGGAATACGCCCGAGGGGTCCGATTCGCCGCGGGCGATGGCTTCGGCTATCACCGTTCAGAAATACTCAAATCAGATGAACGCTGTCATCTCTCTGCGCTTCGCTGACAGCACATGCGCCGGAAGGCTGCGATCCTCTTGATCGCCTCGTCCCTCGTTTCACGTGGCCTCGTCCTGCGCGACTGCGTCCATTGCCGCCAATTCGCCAAGCGTCACTGGTTTCAGGGGCGGGCGAATGCGGAAATGGCCCGTCTCGTCCGGTGTGCGCCCATTCGCATCCGCAAGGAGCGCCGACACCGTCAGACCGCAGAATCGCCCCTGGCAAGGCCCCATGCCCGCCCGCCCGAACGCCTTGGCCTGGTTCGGTCCGAGGCAGCCCAGGCTGGCATAACGGCGGATGTCTCCGGCCGTGATCTCCTCGCAACGGCAGACAATCGTGCTGTCTCCGGGCGCAAGCGCCTCGGCGCAGGGCGGATAGGCTGTATCCAGAAACGCGCGCGGCGCGCGTTCGCGCGTCAGAGCGGCCCGCAGAGGAGTGGCCTGCTCCATGCAGCCCGACGGATCGAGGCGGCCCAGTTCCTCGGCGATCTTCAGCGCGGCAAGGCCACCGGCATGTTCCGCCGCCTTCGCCCCGCCGATCCCGGCCCCGTCTCCAGCGATGAAAACGCCCGGAATGTCGCTCTGGCCCCATTCATCCACTGCCGGGACAAAGCATTTCTGCGCCCGGCTCCATGAATGACCGACACCCAGCGAACGCGCGGCCTGCGTATTCGGCACGACGCCATGATGCAGGAAAACCGTGTCGCAGACGATTCGGCGGCTGCGGCCTGCGCTGGTGAAGGTGACGGCCTCGGCCTTCGTGTCGCCCTCGATGGCGACCCCCTGCGCTCCGGTAAAGCGTGGCACGCGGGCGCGGGTGATCTCGGCCAGCATCATCATGCCCTTCAGCAGATAGGGCCACCCGCGAAGCGCCCCGCCAAGGTGCCTCATGGCGCTGATGATGTCGCCCCGGCCTTGCGTTTCGACCATGGCGGCGGGCGGCGTGCCCGCGCGGATCATCTGTGCGGCAATGAGGTAAAGCAGCGGCCCCGAGCCCACCAGCGCAGCATTGCGTGCCAGAACGCCCGATTGCTTGAGCAGGATCTGCCCGGCGCCCGCCGTCATCACGCCCGGCAGCGTCCAACCCGGCAGCGGCATTGGTCGCTCCAGCGCTCCCGTCGCCAAAAGAACATGCGAGGCGGCGATCTGTGCACCCTGCCCGTCTTGGCTGTAGGAGATGCGAAAACCTTCTTCGATGGCCCAGACCACGGCACCGGGCAAGTGGTCGATCGCATCGCGGCGCAAACCTGCGGTCAGGGTTGCGCCATGCGCGTAATCCTTGCCCAGGATATCGCCGCGCAGTGCAGCGGCGCGGTCAACATCGCGATAAATCTGCCCACCGGCGCGGAGCTGCTCGTCCAGGATGCTGACGCTCAGCCTCAGATCGGCCGCCCGCACCGCCGCGGCCATGCCTGCGGGCCCGGCACCGATGATGACAAGATCACGCCGGATCATCATGCGCCTCCGCCTCATGCGGCCGGTTGATCCGCAGCCCCTGGGATGCCTCGACCATGCAGGCCTGCCGCACGACGCCGTCGATCTCCACCAGACAGTCGAAACAGGCCCCCATCATGCAGAAGGCCGCACGCGGCGCGCCTGTGGTCTTGGTGTGGCGGAATACCTCCACGCCCGCTGCCAGAAGGGCGGCGGCAAGATTCGCGCCCTCCGTCAGGCGCAGCGGCGCGCCTTCAAAGGTGACATCGACGCACGGACCGGCGTCGGCACCTATCTCAAGAAACGGCGAAGCGGTCTTCACTGAACACCTCCAGATCCGGGGCCGCATCGGTGCCTTCCAGCCAATCAGGCATCAGACGGGCATGCGCGGCGGCCAGCGTGATGCCGCTGTGACAGGTCACGATAAATGCCCCCGGCATCGTGGCGCTTTCCTGGTAGATCGGCAGCCCGTCGGGCGACAGCACCCTCAGCGCTCCCCAGCTTCGGACAAGCTGCGCCTTGGCCAGCGCGGGATAGGCGGCGACCGCCTTGGCGGCCAGCCCCGAAAGCCCCGGCTGCGTGACCCGATCATCAAGCCCGACCTCTTCGTTGGTGGCGCCGATCTGAATGCCGCCCTCGTCGACCTGACGGGCGATGAGCGAGGGCCGGTTGATCAGCTTCGGCAGCTTCTCGGTGATTAGCACCTGTCCGCGTTGCGCACGCACCGGGGCCTTGAAACCCATGCGCGGGCCAAGTTCTGCCGCGCCAAGCCCTGCCGACAGGACGACCTTGCCTGCACCAAGCGCCGTCCCGTCTGCGCAGACAACACGAAATCCGTCAGGCTTGGTCACCTCAGTGACGGTCTTGCCGGTCAGCACGCGCCCTCCCATCCGCCGGACATCGGCCGCCAGCGCCATGAGCAGCCTGAGCGGATTCGCATGACCATCCTGATGATGCAGGATCGCCCCCACGACCCCGGGGCCGATATGGGATTCTTCCTTGCGAAGCGCATTGTGACCCAGCACCTCGTAAGGGTAATCGCCACCCAACTGCGCTTTCAGTGTCTCGTATTTGGCGACCTTGGCTTCCAGGGCCTCTTCCGAGAAATGCAGATCATAACCGCCCCTTTGTTCGAGCGGCACATCCTGACCGGTATTGGCGCCGAGTTCATTGGCGAATTCCGCCCAGATCGCGGCGGATTGCTGCGACCAGCGGGCATATCGGGGCTGGTTCACGCCCTTGGACTGGACCCAGACCAGGCCGAAATTCCCGCGGCTGGCACGGAACGACCCATCGTCACCGTCCAGAACCGTCACCGTCAGCCCGCGCCGCAAAAGGCCCCAGGCCAGCGAGAGCCCGACAACCCCGCCTCCGATGATGGCATAATCGGTGTCCATGTCCCTGCCCCGATAGTAAAAGAAACGGGCGGGGCGGCAAGAACCGCCCTGCCCCATGCTGGCTCAGTTGGATGCGGCGGCAACCTTGTCAAGGATCGCCTGGCCCCAATCGGCGCCCACATCCTCCAGAACGGCGGGCCAGACATCGGCGCGGGTTTTCTCGGCCATGGCTGCCAGATCCTGCTCGCTCAATTCAACGACGGTCGCGCCCAGCTCGTCAACCAGACGCTGCTCGTTGCGGCCCTGATCGGCCTCGGCCACATCCCAGCGGGTCGCCTCGAAGGCCGCCGCCTGTTCCTTCAGTGCGGCCTGATCCTCATCCGACAGGCCGGCAAGGCTCTCGTTCGAGATGATCATGTACCAGACCTCGAAATGGGTGTTGGCGGGAATGTAGGTCTTGGTCACGTCGCGGAACGAGGCGTAATATCCCTCGGCGCCCGACCCGATCACACCATCGACCACGCCGGTCTGTACGGCCGTGAAGGCCTCCGAGAACGGGATCGGCGAGGGAATGTAACCCAGCGCCTCGCCGGTCAGCTGAAAGGACTTGATGCCCGGCACGCGCACCTTGATGCCATTTGCTTCGACCGAACCCGCCCCGGGATGTTCGACATTGAGCGAGATACCACCGAAATACACGGGATAAGCCGCCAGCATGGTGATGTCCTGCTCGGCGTAAAGCCCGGCCATCACCTCGCGCACGACACCGCCGGGGCCATAGACCGCGCGGGCCTGGTCCCAGTTGCCGGCCAGATAGGGGAAAGAGCTGATCTGCATGCGCCGGTCGGCGGCAGTCGCCGCAGGCTGGGTAGCCATGTCGATGGCGCCGACACTGACGCGTTCCTGCACCGTGGTGTAGTCGCCCAGCGCCGAGGCCGGGAAGATATTGACCTTGACGTCGCCGCCCGTGGCCTCATCCACTGCGGCCGAGAACGCGCGCAACTCCACGTCGATAGTGGCGTCCTGGGGGCGCACATGGCTCATCTTCAGGTCCTGCGCCTGCACGAAGGTTCCAAACGCCATCAGTGCGGCGGTAGCGGTTGTCAGAAAGGCATGTTTCATTTTGGTTTTCTCCTTGTTGGATTTTTTTGCTAGGGCTTGATCAGGGCGCCACGTCATAACCGAAGAAACGCGGCAGAAAGAGCGACAGGTCCGGCCAGAGCGAGGTCAGGAAGACCACCGGCACATAACCGAACAGGATCAGCTTCATCGCGGGCGGGATGACCTTCGTCACCTTCACCTTGCCGATCCGCGCTCCCAGGTAGAGGATCGAGGCATAGGGCGGTGTCACCCCGCCCATCGCGGTATTGACCCCCATGATCGCCGCGAATTGCACCGGGCTGACGCCGATGGCGTTCATCAGGGGCAACAGCAGCGGTGCGATCAGAATGATCGCGGTCACGTCATTGACCACCATGCCCACCATGAACAGCAGGATATTGATCATGATCAGCAACAGGACCTTGTTTTCGGTAATTGCGAAAATCCCCTGCACCAGTTGCTGGGGGATGCTTTCATAGACGAACATCTGCGACAGGATCATCGAGAACAGGATCATCAGCATGATCGCGCCCACGGCGGTTGCGGCTTCCTTGCCCGCCGAAAGGAAATTGGACAGCCTCAAACCTTTGTAGATCAGAAAGCCGACGGGCACGGCATAAATCACCGCCACGGCCGCAGCCTCGGTCGGGGTCATGACGCCGCCATAGATGCCGCCCAGGATGATCACCGGCATCAGCAGCGCGGGAAAGGCATGAAACCCGCGCCGGGCGACCTCGCCCGAGAGTTCCGAGAAGGAAGGCTTTTCATCCAGCATAAGGTCGAACTTGCGCGACATCACCAGGTTTATCACCGAGAACGCGAACATGATCAGCAGGCCGGGACCCAGCGTCGCCAGAAAACAGGCCAGGATTGAGGTATCGGTGACCCAGCCGTAAACGATCATCGTAACCGATGGCGGAATGAGCAGGCCAAGAATCGATGAATTGGCAATCAGTGCGGTGGCGTATTCGCGCGGATAGCCACGCTTTTCCATTTCGGGGATCAGCAGCGGGCCGATGGCGGCAATACCAGTGAGACCCGAGCCCGAGATCGCCCCGATCACCGCGCAGGATACGGCTGCAACCACCCCCAGACCGCCGCGGACGTGGCCGATGAAGGCGTTCACGAAGCGCAGAAGCGACGCGGCAATCCCGCTTTCGGACATGATTGTCCCGGCCAGCACGAACAGCGGAATCGCCAACAGCACCGGATTGCCAAGCTGTTGGAACCCCCAAAGCATCATGCCTTTCATCGTCACGTCGCCGAAGAAATACATCACCATCAGCGCGGCGCCGAAACAGTAGGGCAGCGGCACGCCCAGCGTAAGGGTGATCACCAGGAGGGCGATGGCGAAAAGCGCGATCTCGATCATACCATTTCCCCCCTGCCGCGCAGGCTGCGGATGTGGCACCAAAGGTGCCATGCCGTGTAGACCATCATCAGTCCAAGCCCGATCAGCAACGCGACATCGGAATAGAATGTCGGTATGTAGAGCGTCGGGCTTTCGCGCCAGACTCGCCAGGCATAGCGCGTGTAATCCCACGCCCAGGAGAGCAGCCAAAGCCCGACGATCAGGCTGATGATCTCACCTAGAATGGCAAGAATCGTGTGACCCCGCTCGGTCGTGATAAAGATCTCAAGCACGTTCGCGCGGATATGCGTGTTCTCGCGCGATGCGTTGACCGACCCGAGGATATAAAGCCACAAGGTCGGGTAAAGCATCGTCTCTTCAAGCCCCATCACGGGGACCTGCAACACATAGCGTGTAATGACCTGCACGAACTGGCCCAGGGCCACGATGCAGATCAGGGCTGTCAGCAGGTATTTGGCGAAAGTGTCCATCGGTCCCCCTCGCCCACGCGTTGTCCGCGTTAGGCTTTGATCCATAACACTGGACATCATCCATAAAATCAATTTCATAATATCTTTAAAGCCATTGATTGGATTTATACCCAATGCATCTCACGCTCCGGCAACTCGCCACCTTTAGGGAAGTCATGCGCTCGGGCTCGATCAGTCAGGCCGCGCGCGCCGTCAGCCGCACCCAGCCGGCGGTATCGACGCTGGTACAGTCGCTGGAGGGTCAGCTTGGTTTTGCTCTCTTCGTGCGCGAACAGGGCAAACTCACGCCGACACCCGAGGCGCATTTCTTTCTCGAGGAATGCGAGGAGATTCTCAGCCGGGTCGAACGCGCCGAACGCACGCTCGAACGGATCGGTACGCTTCAGTCGGGCAAGTTGCAGGTGGCGTGCCACCCGGCGGCCTCCAGCGTGCTTCTGCCCAAGCTCATGACACGGTTTCTCGACGGGCGCGACGACCTTGACGTATCCCTGATCATGCGCTCCTCGGATATCATCGAGGATCTGATCGCATCACAGCAATTCGATATCGGTTTTTCGGAAACGCCCCGGCCCCGCGCCTCGATCCGGCAGACCGATTACGATCTCGAATGCGTCTGCATCCTGCCCGCCGATGATCCTCTGGCCCAGTCAGACACGATCACCCCCGCCGATCTCGACGGGCGCCCAATGGCCGTGCTCTTTGACGAGCACCGAACAGCCGTCCAGACAGAGGCCGCGTTTCGCGCCGCGGGGTGCCGGTTCAAGAAACGGCTGGAGCTGCGCACCTTCCTGCCTGGTCTTCAGTTCGTCGCGGCGGGTGTCTGCGTGATGGTCTGCGACATGATCACCGCCTACAGCCACCTTCTCGAGGCCCCGGAAGGCGCGCGCCTGTCGATCCGGCGTTTCAGGCCGCGCATCTCGAACAGTGTCTCGATCCTCACACCCGGCTACGCCACGCAATCAATGGCCGGGCGCGCCTTCATCCGCGAACTGGAAACCGCCGTGGACCGGATGCAGGTCGAGATCAACCACGTCTTGGCGCCGGGTTGACGCCACGCTCCGCGCTAAAGCGCCAGCAGCAGCGGAACGAAGGCGATCAGCAGATAGACCACGATCAGCACCAGCAGATAGGGCAGCACCGCGCGGGCGATCCTTTCGATCGGTACATTGGCCGTGGTCGAGGCCACGAACAGATTGATCGCCACCGGCGGCGTTACCATGCCGATGGCCAGCCCCACGACGATGATGATCCCGAAATGCACCGTGTCGATCCCCAGCTGCGCCGCCAGCGGCAACAGCATCGGCGTCAGGATGATCAGCGCGCTCGCGGTTTCCAGGAACACGCCGGTGATCAGGATCAGCGCCATGATCAGGATCAGCAGCACGTAGATATTCCCCGACAGCGCCAGTGCGAAGGATGCGATCGCCCCCGGCACCTGCCAGCTGGCCAGTGCCCAGCTCAGCACCGAGGAGGCGGCAATCACAAACATGATGACGGCCGTGGTCACCCCGGCGCGCAGCACGATCCGGTAAAGCCCGCTCAGCGTCAGATCGCGGTAGATGAAGACCGAAACGAAGACGGCATAATTCACCGCCACCACCGCCGCTTCGCTGGGGGTGAAGATGCCCGAAAAGATGCCCCCGAGAATGATCAGCGGCGCCATCAGGCCCCAGCTTGCCGAAATCAGCGTGCGCCCGATGGTGGCCAGCGACAATGCCGTGCCACGCGGATAGGCGCGCCTGTGGCCCTGAATGAGCGCGACGGCGATCAGCCCCACACCCATGGCAAGGCCGGGAATGAAGCCGTTCAGGAACAGCTCCTTCACCGATTCCTGCGCAATCACCGCGTAGATGATGATCGGCACCGATGGCGGAATGACCACCCCGATCGTGCCCGATGCGGCGATCAGCGACGCCGCCGAAGCCGGGTCATACCCCTTGCGCTTCAACTCGGGCACAAGGCTTGCGCCCACCGCCGCCGTGGTCGCCGCCCCCGAGCCCGAAATCGCGGCAAAGAACATGCCCGCCAGCACCGACACCACCGACAGACCGCCCTTGATGAAACCGAACATGCTGTCGGCAAAGGCCACCAGCCGCCTGGAGATCTCGCCCTGCGCCATGATATCCCCGGCCAGCACGAACATCGGCACCGCCACCAGCGCAAAGCTGTTGATCCCCGAGAACATCTGCTGTGGCACCACCATCAGCGGCACGCCCCCGAGCTTGAGCGCGCTCATCGCCGCCGCCCCGATGACGATGGCGACGGGCAGGCCCATGAGCAGAAACAGGATGAACAGACCGGCCAGCACCAGGCTCATTCCAGCCCCTCCGGCACCGCAGCGACACCGCGCGGCTCCTGTCCCGCCAGCAGGCGGATCAGATCGATCATCGACAGAGCCGCCATGATCGCGGCGCAGACCGGCATTACCGCATAGACCAACCCCATGGACATGCGCAGCGACGGCGATTTCTGGAAACTCTGTATCCCCATGTAACGCCAGCCAATCACCGCCAGCGTGACCAGAAACGCGATCGCCACCAGCATCCCCGCGCCCGACACGACCCGACGCAGGCGCTCCGGCAGGCTGTCACGCAATAGCGTGACAGCGATATGCCGGCCTTGTTGGTAGGCCAGAGTGGCACCCAGAAAGGTGATCCAGATCAGCAGGAAACGGGCGACTTCCTCGGTCCAGCTGACCGAGGTGAACGCCACCCGCGACACGATCTGCAACGTGATCACCCCGGTCAGCGCGACCATCCCCGCGAACACCACGGGGCCAAGTATCGCGCCGACCATCCGGTCGATCCACTCCAGCAGTTTCAGCATCTTACTTCAGCGCGTCCTGGATGCGCGTCAGGTAATCGCCGAACCTCGTGCCATATTTCTCATAGACCGGCGCGACCGCTTCGGAAAACGCCGCAAGGTCGGCATCGTCCACGATCTCCATCCCCGAATCGCGCAGCGCCTGAAGCTGCTCACTCTGCTGCTCGGCATTGAGCGCGCGTTCATATTCGGCGGCGTCCTGTGCGGCCTGAACGACGATCTCCTGCGCTTCGGGCGACAGTTTCTGCCAGACCGGCATGCCCATCACGAAGATCGCCGGCGCGTAGCTGTGGCGCGTCATCGTCATGTTGGTCTGGGTCTCGTTCAACTTGAAGGAATAGACCACGCCCACCGGGTTTTCCTGCCCGTCGATGGTGCCTTGCTGCATCGCGGTCAGCGCCTCGGTCCAGGCCATGGGGATGGCATCGGCACCCAGTTCGCGGAACGTGTCGATGTAAACGGGGTTCTCCATCACGCGAATCTTCAGGCCCTCGATATCCTCGGGGCTGCGTACCGCGCGCTCGGAATTGGTCAGGTTGCGAAAGCCACGCTCGGCATAGGCCAGACCCTTGAGGTTCACTTCCGACAGACGGTCGAGAAGCTCCTGACCGATCGGCCCGTCAAGCACCTCATAGGCCTTCTCGGCCGAGGGGAACAGGAAGGGCAGTTCGAACACCGCCATATCCTCAAGGAAATTCGATACCGGACCGTTGGTGATCACGCCCATATCCACGGTGCCGATCTGCATGCCCTCCAAGAGGGTGCGTTCGTCCCCCAGTGTCGCGTTGGGGAATATCTCGACGCTGATCGCCCCGTCCGAGCGTTCACCGACAAGCTCCTTGAACTTGGTGGCAGCGGCGTGAAAGCCGTCCTGCTCGTTCACCACATGCGCAAGGCGCAAGTTCACCGGCTCGATCTCGGCGGCCAAAGGCAGGGCGCTCGCGGCCAGACCGAACCCTGCCACAACGGCGGAACGGACCATCGTTTTCAAATCATTCATCTTGTTTCCTCCTGAAACCAATCGCGAACGGCGCTTCTTGCGCCCGGGTGCTGCGTTCCGGGATCGGAGATTTCGGCCAAGCCCGGATCAGCGTCTCTCATGTGCTGAAACCCTATGCAAAACGCAGCTTTATTACGCTTAAACGTGAAAGCTGACGGGGATTCAAGGGACTCTTGCGGGGGCGCCAAACGGTGCTTGCCTTGCCTTGCCCCCGCCTTTGGCGCGCCGCGCTCAAAATGCCTGCGTCGCCGCTACGGCGCGTTTCCAGGCGTCATATTTTCGCGCGCGCTCATCCCCTTCCATCGCCGGGGTGAACTGGCGCTCCAGCGCCCATGTCTTGGCGAATTCCGCCGCATCCGGGTAAAGCCCGGATTGCATCCCCGCCAGCCACGCCGCGCCCAGCGCCGTGGTTTCCAGAACCTCGGGGCGATCCACCGGCGCGTCAATGATGTCCGAAAGAAACTGCATGGTCCAATCCGATGCGCTCATGCCGCCATCGACGCGAAGGACCGCATCGCCCTGCCCGGCCCAATCGCTTCGCATCGCCTCCAACAGGTCGCGGGTCTGGAACCCGACACTTTCCAGCGCGGCGCGGGCAAACTCCTCGGGGCGCGAATTGCGCGTCAGGCCGAATACCGCGCCCCGGCATTCGGCGTTCCAGTAGGGCGCGCCAAGCCCGGTAAAGGCCGGCACCAGCACCACGTTCTGGCCGGGATCGGCCTGTTGCGCCAGCGGCTGCGTTTCCCTGGCCTCGCGGATGATCCTCAACCCGTCGCGCAGCCATTGCACCACCGCTCCCGCGATGAAGATCGAGCCCTCCAGCGCATAAGTCGGCTTGCCGTCAAGCTGATAGGCGATGGTCGTCAGCAGGCGGTTTTGCGATGTCACCGGCGTGTCCCCGGTATTGAGCAGCGCGAAACAGCCCGTGCCATAGGTCGATTTCATCATTCCGGGCTGGAAACAGGCCTGCCCCAGCGTCGCCGCCTGTTGGTCCCCGGCGACCCCGCGAATGGGAATCTCGCGCCCGAACAGATCGTCGCGCACCATGCCGAAATCGCCCGCGCTGTCGCGCACCTCAGGCAGCATACCCATCGGGATATCCAGCATTTCGCAGATAGTGCTGCTCCAGCGCGCCTTGCGGATGTCGTATAGAAGGGTGCGTGCGGCGTTGGTCGCATCCGTCGCATGCAGCTTGCCGCCGGTCAGCTTCCAGATCAGAAAGCTGTCGACCGTACCGAACAGCAACTCGCCCCTTTCGGCGCGCGCGCGGGCGCCCTCCACATTGTCGAGTATCCATTTCAGCTTGGTTCCCGAGAAATACGGGTCCAGCAAAAGCCCCGTGCGTTGGCGCACCGCCGCCTCATGCCCCGCATCGCGCAGATCGCGGCACAGCTCGGCGGTGCGCCGGTCCTGCCAGACGATCGCGTTGTGAACCGGCGCGCCGGTTTTCCGGTCCCAGACCAGCGTGGTTTCGCGCTGATTGGTGATGCCGATGGCGGCGATATCCGCCACCGTCAGCCCGGCCCGCTCGATCACCGCGCGGCAGGTGCCCGCGATAGTCGACCAGAGGTCATTGGGGTCATGCTCGACCCAGCCCGATTCGGGATAGATCTGGGGGAATTCCTCCTGCGCGGTGGCCTTGAGGCGCATTTGATCGTCGAAAATGATGGCGCGGCTCGATGTGGTGCCCTGGTCGATCGCAAGGATATGGCTCATGTCTCTCCTCCGGCGGCGGCAGGCTCATTATGGCGCGGCCTGCGCTGCTCGGCCATCCATGCGTCCAGCGCGGTGATCTCGCTTGCGCTCATCCGCAGCCCCAGCTTGCTGCGCCGCCAGAGCACGTCCTCGGCGCAGCGCGCATATTCGCGGCGCATCAGCCACTCCACCTCGCGCTGATGCAGGGTCGCGCCGAAATCCCGGCCCAGATCGCCCGCCTTGCGCGCATCGCCCAGCACCTCGCCCGCCTCGGTGCCATAGGCCCTGATCAGCCGTCCGGCCCAGCCCGCATCAAGAAACGGATAGGTCTCACAAAGTTCCTCGATCAGACGCGCCACGGCATCGACCTCGAAAGCGCCCCCCGGCAGCGCCATCCCCGCCGTCCAGTCACGTTGCAGCCCCTGGAAGAACGGCGACAGGTTGCCCATCGCCGCCTCGGCGAGCTTGCGATAGGTGGTGATCTTGCCGCCGAAGACATTGAGCAACGGCACCCCGTCCCCCGGCTCGAGCTTGAGCACGTAATCGCGTGTCGCCGCCGTCGCCGATGCCGCGCCGTCATCATAAAGCGGCCGCACACCCGAATAGCTCCAGACGATATCCTCCCGCGTCACCGGCCGCGCGAAATATTCCGACGCGAAACGGCACAGGTATTCGGCCTCTTCTTTTGTGCAGACCGGCGGGGTCGCTGGGTCCTCGTGCTCGGCGTCGGTGGTGCCGATCAACGTGAAATCCCCCTCATAGGGGATCGCGAATATGATCCGCCCGTCACCCCCCTGAAAGAAATAACTGCGGTCGTGATCGAAAAGCCGCCTCGTCACGATATGGCTGCCCCTGACCAGCCGCACAGCCTGCCCTGCATCGCCGTTCCGCCCAAGCGCGTCGTGGATCACCTTGCCCACCCATGGGCCGCCCGCATTGACCAGCGCGCGCGCCCGCGTGGTGCTGACCTCGCCGGTCTCGCCATCCTCAAGCGTGACCGCCCAGACCCCGCCCTCGCGGCGCGCCGACACCACCTTGACGCGGGTGCGAATGGCCGCACCCCGCGCCGCCGCATCGCGCGCATTCAGCACCACGAGGCGGCTATCCTCGATCCAGCAATCGGAATATTCGAAGGCGCGCCTGAACTTGCCCTTCAACGCAACGCCCGCGCGATCCGTCGTCAGGTCCACCGCCCGCGTGCCCCGCAATATGTCCCGCCCGCCCATATGATCATAGATGAACAGCCCCAGCCGGATCATCCATGCCGGCCGCCGCCCCTTCATCCAGGGCATCACCCGGTTGAGCAGCTTGGACGCCGGCGTCTCGCCCTCGAAACGCATCCCCTCATGCAGCGGCAAGACGAAGCGCATCGGCCAGCTGATATGGGGCATTGCCCGCAACAGCGTTTCGCGTTCGATTAACGCCTCTCGCACCAGCCGGAATTCGAAATACTCGAGATAGCGCAACCCACCGTGAAACAGCTTGGTCGAGGCCGATGACGTGGCCGAGGCCAGGTCGTTCATCTCCGCCAGCTCCACGCTCAAGCCCCGCCCCGCCGCGTCGCGCGCGATGCCACAGCCATTGATCCCGCCGCCGATCACGAAAAGATCGACCGGATCCTTGCCCCGCGCTGCTTCCACCTGCCGTCCTTTCACTGCCATGCCGATGCGCTGACGCAAGCATGGCCCGCCTGACAGAGTCAATCCGAATCCTTCGTTTAGGTTCGTTTTGATTAAATTTATGTTCTAAATTTCGCTATATCGCATCCATTTATCAAGTTTTTCTTGCCATTCTGCCATATACGAACATAATCGAACAAATCAGCGAAAGGCCCCGAAACCCCGTGCCACAAAGCTTCCGGCAACCTGACATCCTCGAAATCGCCCGCAGCGCGGGCAAGGTCACCGTCGACGGACTGGCCGCGCATTTCGGCGTCACCGTCCAGACCATTCGCCGCGACCTCACCGAACTCGCCGATGCCGGCAAGCTCGAACGCGTCCATGGCGGCGCCATCCTGCCCTCGGGCGTCAGCAATATCCTATACGAGGAACGTCGCCGCCTTCACGACAGCGCCAAACAGGCCATCGCCCGCGCTTGCGCCGCCACGATCCCCGACAGCGCCTCGCTGTTCCTCGATATCGGCACCACCGCCGAAGCCGTGGCACGCGCCTTGCTGGGGCATGAAAACCTGATGGTGGTGACCAACAACATGAACGTCGCGCAGATCCTGCTGGCCAATGAAAGCTGCGAGATCGTGGTCGCGGGCGGTACGCTTCGGCGCTCGGATCGCGGGCTGGTGGGCGCGCTGACCGCGCGCACCATCGCAGATTTCAAGTTCGATCATGCGATCCTTGGCTGCTCGGCGCTCGATCCCGATGGCGACATGCTCGATTTCGACATGCAGGAGGTGATCGTCGGCCAGACCCTCCTCAGCCGCTCACGCGAATGCATCCTCGTGGCCGATCATTCCAAGTTCGCCCGCAACGCCCCGATGCGGATCGGTTCGTTGTGCGATATCGACCAGTTCTTCACCGACAGCCCCCTGCCCGCGCCACTGGCCGAACGCTGCCGGGGCTGGGACACCCGTGTCTGCGTCGTTGATCCCTGAGCACCGCCGCTAACTGCCGTAAACCGCGCCCCAGCGCTCGATCAGCGCCTGTTGCAGCGTCTTGGCGCGACCGTTCCAACCGGCGGCACCCGGCGGGCGGCCCGCCGCCCCAAGATTCGCCTGCCGGCGTCGCCCCTGATTCGCGGCCAGGATCGCAAAGGCCAGTTCGCTGCCGTCCGGCGTGGTCATGTATCCTGACAGCGAGCTGACAAAGTAAAGCGTGCCGGTCTTTGCCACCACCTTGATCGGATTGCGCTTGTTGACCGCACCATTGTCGTCGCGCAGCGGAATTTCCTTCAGAATTGCGCGCAACTGGCCATCCCGGCGCGCCTTGACCATCGCCTGCGCCAGCGCCTCGGCGCTCAGCCGTGATTTCTCGCCCAAGCCCGAATGATCGACCAGCGACGCCGCCTCCATGCCCAGTTCGGTGCGCGCCCACCGGCTCATTTCGCGCGCCGAGGCTGCCAGCGACTGTGCCCGCCCGACGCGTTTGGCGCTGGCGGTCATGCCGATCAGTTCGGCCGTCAGGTTGTTGGAGTATTTCAGCATGTCGCGCAGCACCTCGCGCAACGGCGCGCTTTGATGCACGACCAGCGTCTTGCCCTTTGGCGGTTCGCGCAACGCCGCGCCCCCTTCAAGGACAATCCCGTGCGAGCGCACCAGGGTCGCGAACACTTCGGCGGCATAGGCTTCGGGCTTGCGCACCGGCAGCCATCGAGCGCCGCCATTGCCCAGCGCCGCATTCGCCACGGTCCAGGAATCGTGGTCGCCGCCGTCTCGGTATGTATAGACCGGCCCCTTGCGCTGCGACACCGCCATGCGTGCGATCGTGACCGCCGGGCGATTGGCCCGCGCGCGCGCGTCCATCGTCACCTGATAGCCGCTTCCACCGCGCTTCCATTCGAAATGCACGCGATTGAAATTGAGGTTCATCCCCGAGATCGACGGGTTGTAACCCGCATGTTCGGGCTGCGTCGGGTCGATTGTCCGCTCGAAGGGCAGCGCCCCGCCCCAGACGTGGAACCGCCCCCGCACCTCATGGACGCCCTTGCGCTTCAGTTCGGCGGCCATATCGGCCAGGGCATCGGTATCCAGCGTCGGATCGCCGCCGCCCGCCAGGATCAGATCGCCCTTGATGACCCCGTTCTCGATCGCTCCGGTCGTCAACAGCCGCGTGCTGAAACGGAAATCCGCACCCAGCGTGGCCAGCGCGTAAAGCGCCGTTACCGATTTGGTGACACTGGCCGGGGGCAGCCCGTCATGCGCGCCGCGCGTTTCCAGCATCAAGCCGGTTTTCACATCCATCACCGCGAAGGTGACGTCGCCCCCCAGCTTCGCCGACTCGACCAGCTTTTCGGCGCCCGGCGCGACGCGCGCCGCCTTACTGCCGGGCCTGGCCTGCGGGCGCAGCGATACCGCCGGCGCACCGGCCCATGCAACGGAAGCTCCCAGCGGCGCCAGCGCGCCAATGGCACCCAGCGCGCTTCCAAGGAAAACGCGTCTCGAAACAGGTCTGCTCATGATGCGAAAATAAGCCGAGCGCGGCGTCCAAGACAATCGGTTTCAGGCAGATTTCCGGGTTCAGCTCCGATCGCGGCCCGGCCATTCGCCCCGACGGCGCAGCCCTGTCGATGAAAGCGCGATCATCGGCACGTTCACAAAGCACCATGCCGGCACGTCACTTCGGCCCAGAAGTCGGCTGTCGCGCGTCGGAAGGCGCGCGAATCCATAGACCTTCGCGGCTTTGGACATGCGCGCCGAAATCCGCTGGCCGGGCCGGGCGAGAACCCCTACCGGCACGCGGTTCATGATCTCGCGCCAGTCCTGCCATTGATCGAACTGCACCAGGTTATCCGCGCCCATCAGCCAGACGAACCTCACGCCCGGCCGGGCATCTTGCAGCAGCCGCAGGGTCTGGGCGGTGTATCGCGTGCCAAGCTGTGCCTCGACATCGGTGACCGCAATGCGGGGGTGATCGACGATCTCGCGGCAGGCCTCCATACGCCGCTCCAGCGGGGCAGGCCCCTGCGCCTTGAGCGGATTGCCCGGACTGACCAGCCACCATACACGATCAAGGTCAAAACGGCGCAGCGCCTCGCGGCTGATATGCACATGCCCCGCATGGGGCGGATCGAAGGATCCTCCCAGCAGTCCGACCACCTGGCCGGGGCGTATATGTGGCAAAGCGATTTTCATCGTGCTTCCATCACCTTGGCACCAAGCTGCTGTCAAGCGCCAAGCCACGATTGACAGAGGTAAATAGTTTACCATAGTAAACCATCATGAGCCTCGATCCGATCTCCCGCATTCGCCGCTTCAACCGTGCAGTGACCCGTGAAACCGGCGTTCTGGACACGTCCTTCCTGGGGCGCGGGCGACCGCTCGGCGCGGCCCGCGTCCTTCATGCCATCGGCTTTAAGGGCGCCGATCTGGAAAGCGTCCGTGACGTTCTCGATCTCGAAAAGGCGCTGCTCAGCCGCTATCTCGGCATGCTGCGCGCCGAAGGACTGGTCACGCTCGCGACCTCCCCCGATGATGGCCGCCGCCGCGTCGCCCGCCTGACCGCGCAAGGACGGCGCGAGCTCGAGGCCTATGACACCCTTTCTGACGCCCGCGCCCGCAAGCTGCTGGATCGCCACCCCGATCCCGAAACGCTGCTCGCCGCGATGGACCTCGTCGCCTCGGCGCTCGGACGTGACCGTGTGACTTTCACGCGCGTCGACCCGCGCCAGGACGACGCCCGCCACTGCCTCGAATCCTACTATGCCGAGCTCGCCCGCCGCTTCGAGACCGGCTTCGATGTCAACCTGAGCTGCGACCCCGACGCAACCGACATGATCGCCCCGCGCGGCGCCTTCGTGCTGGCGCTCTCGGACGGCCTGCCGCTTGGCTGCGTCGGGCTCAAAGGCACTGATCTCGGCTATGGCGAGATAAAGCGCCTCTGGGTCGCCCCCGCCGCCCGTGGCATGGGCCTTGCGCACAGTCTGATGGCCGAAATCGAAACCGCTGCCCGCGACCTCGGCATCGCCAAGCTGCGGCTCGATACCAACTCGGCCCTGCCCGAGGCCGTCGCCCTTTACCGCAACAGCGGCTGGACCGAGATCGACCGCTTCAACGACGACCCCTACCCCGACCACTTCTTCGAAAAAACCCTCTGACCCCGCACCGCGCCCTTGGGTGATTGCTCCTGCGCGCCGCCTCGGCTATCACGGCCCGCGACACACGTTCACCCATCAGGAGCGGACAACAGATGGCAGCCTATCAATACGTCTATCACATGCAGGGCGTCTCCAAGACCTATCCCGGCGGCAAGAAATGCTTCGAGAACATCCATCTCAGCTTCCTGCCCGGCGTTAAGATCGGCGTCGTCGGCCCCAACGGTGCCGGCAAGTCGACCCTCATGAAGATCATGGCCGGACTCGACACCGACTTCACCGGCGAGGCCTGGGCTGCCGAAGGCGCCAAGGTCGGCTACCTGCCCCAGGAGCCCGAGCTCGACCCGAATCTCAGCGTGCGCGAGAATGTCATGCTGGGCGTCGCCACGAAAAAGGCCAAGCTCGACCGCTTCAACGAGTTGGCGATGAATTACTCGGACGAGACCGCCGACGAGATGGCCGCGCTCCAGGACGAGATCGACAGCCAGAACCTCTGGGATCTGGACGCCCAGATCGATGTCAGCCTCGAGGCGCTGCGCTGCCCGCCCGACGACGCCGATGTCACCAGCCTCTCGGGCGGTGAAAAACGTCGCGTCGCGCTGTGCAAGCTGCTTCTCGAAGCGCCCGACATGCTGCTGCTGGACGAACCGACCAACCACCTGGACGCGGAAACCATCGCCTGGCTGCAACAGCATCTGATCGACTACAAGGGCACCATCCTGATCGTCACCCATGACCGCTATTTCTTGGATGATATCACCGGTTGGATCCTCGAACTCGACCGTGGCCGCGGCATCCCCTACGAGGGCAACTATTCGGCATGGCTGGAACAGAAGGCCAAGCGCCTTCAGCAGGAGGCGCGCGAGGACAAGTCGCGCCAGAAGACGCTGGAACGCGAGCTGGAATGGATGCGCCAGGGCCAGAAGGCCCGACAGGCCAAATCCAAAGCCCGGATCAACGCCTATAACGACCTCGCCAACCAGTCCGAGCGCGAGAAACTGGCCCGCGCCCAGATCGTCATCCCCAACGGGCCGCGCCTTGGTTCCAAAGTGATCGAGGTGAACGGCCTCAAGAAACACATGGGCGACAAGCTGTTGATCGAGGATCTGAGCTTTTCGCTGCCGCCTGGCGGCATCGTCGGGGTGATCGGCCCCAACGGCGCTGGCAAGTCGACGCTGTTCAAGGTGCTGACCGGGCAGGAAGCGCCCGACGAAGGCACGGTCGAATATGGCGACACGGTCTCGCTCAGCTACGTGGACCAGTCGCGCGACGACCTCAAGGATGGCGAAACCGTCTGGGAAGCGATCACCGGGGGCGCCGAGATCATCCAGCTGGGCGATGCGCAGATGAATTCGCGCGCCTATTGCTCGGCCTTCAACTTCAAGGGCGGCGACCAGCAAAAGAAGGTCTCTCTCCTGTCGGGGGGCGAACGCAACCGCGTCCACATGGCGCGGCTGCTGAAATCGGGCGGCAACGTGCTGCTGCTCGACGAGCCGACCAACGATCTCGATGTCGAGACGCTGCGTGCGCTCGAGGACGCGCTGGTGGATTTCGCCGGCTGCGCCGTGGTCATCAGCCACGACCGTTTCTTCCTCGACCGCATCTGCACGCATATCCTCGCCTTCGAGGGCGAGGCGCATGTGGAATGGTTCGAGGGCAATTTCGAGGATTACGAGGAAGACAAGAAACGCCGCCTCGGGCCGGACGCGCTTGAGCCCAAGCGGATCAAGCACAAGAAGTTCGCGCGGTAAGCATTTCGTCGGTGGCATGAGCGCCTTGCCATCCCGCGCATCGCGCAGGCCGGGGTTCACCCCGGCCAACCTTCCCCGTCGCACCGCATGAAACGCCGCGCGCACCCGCGCCGGGGTAAAACCCCGGCCTACTCTCCGAACATGCCCTCCCGAACAGCTCCGCCCCAGTCCGATCCTCACCCTGCCAAAAAGCGCATCCGAGTCGGTCAGCCGTAGGCCGGGGGTCACCCCGGCCAACCTCTCCCATCGCACTCCATGAAACGCCGCGCGCACCCGCGCCGGGGTAAAACCCCGGCCTACTCTCCGAATATGCCGTGCAGAATCACGCCTGCCCATTCGGGATCGACCCGCCCCAACCGCATATCGCGGTGAATCGACGAGTACGGCCAATCCACCGCCCGCGCGGTGAATCCATGCTTCACCGGGTTGTTCCAGCAATACCGGACATGGGCGTTGAAATCCGCCTCATCCCGGATGGGATGCTCCCAGAAACGACGCTGCCAGAGCGCAACCTCACCCTTATCCTGGCGCAGACCGGGGTTTACCCCGGCATATTGCCCCGCCCGGACCACCGGGAACCGGGGCCAGGTCACGGCCTCCGCCTGACGCACCCCATGGGTAAACCGCGCCTTGATCGCACCCCACCGGACCGCATAGCCGCTATCGCCTTCGGGCAGTGTCCAGACCGCATGCATGTGATCGGGCAGCACGACCCAGGCATCCACATGAAATGGCCGCTCAGCCATGGTCGCGCGCACGGCGGCGCGCAGCCGGGCAATCTCCTCGACCAGAAGCCTGCTGCCCCGTACGGACAGAGTGACCGTGAAAAAGATGGATGCCCCCGGGATCGCGGGCCGGATGTAGCGCGACATGGCCCGATCAAACCCGACCTGGTTTAACTTTGCGTTACCGGCATCCCCGCCGATTTCGCTTGCCTGAACGCCGGTTATCTGTCATACGGCCCGTGCTAAGTTACTCTATTTCGACCCACTGTCTCCCTTCAAACGGCGCTCAGTCAATCGATCCAGACGACGACGCCAGGCTGCCGCAATATCGCGGGCAGCATATATCTAGGAGACAACGGATGGCCAATGGCACCGTAAAATGGTTCAACACAACCAAAGGCTTCGGCTTTATCGCACCTGAAACAGGCGGCAAAGACGTTTTCGTTCACATCAGCGCCGTCGAGCGTTCGGGCCTGACCGGCCTGGCAGACGACCAGAAAGTGACCTACGACGTCGAAGCAGGCCGTGACGGCCGCGAAAGCGCGACCAACCTGCAGCTGGCCTGAGGCCACTGACCGCCCAAGCGGCGACAGGTGAATGTTTGGGGGGCGGGCCAATGGTCCGCCCCCTTCGCGTTTCAGGGATGTTTTCCGGCACGCTCAGCCCGGCGTCACGGGGCCTTCCCCGCCACCGTCATCCTCGCCGCTGCTGATCCTGCCGCCGCTCTCAAGCCAGGCCCGCTCGTTCTCGCCGATCGCTTCCCCCGCGTCCGGCTCGCCCTGCGCTGCCTGCGCGTCGTCGGGGCCGGGCTCCCTGTAACCCAGCCGTTTCTTCAGATGTTCATCCAGTTGCACCTCGCCCGCGATCTTCATCTGCGCCCATGTGGCCAGAAGCCGGTTGATCCGCGCCTGATAGCCTTTTCCCATCGCCCGGTAGAAACGCACCACCGAACGATCGAGGTAAAGCGTGACCTTCTGCTTCTTCTCCTCGACATCCAGATCGGCCTCCAGCGTGTGCCAGGCCTCGGGCACCTCGTCCGCGATCACCGAGGTGATCCAGCCGTCGCGATGCAGGTGAATGAGGTTCCTCATCAGCCCTTCGCGGGCGATACGCTCGGTCTTGGTCATGCGCGGTGGCTGGCGGGTGGTCTTGCTGGTCATCGCCTGTCTCCTCTGGGCGCGGACAACCTGCCGGCAAAAGGGTTAACAAGCCCCGACCCGGGCGCGCGCAGCCACCGATACGATGCCGGCGCGATACCGACGTGATGCCGATACCATGCTTGTCGGGATTCTTTGACGGTCACCGGGTTTTGATTTTTCCTTTCCTCAGGCGCAGACTATACGTCGCCATGAGCAAACGAGGGATTCAATGATGTTCAACCGACGTTTTTTCATCGGGGCGGGCCTCGCTGCTGCCAGCCTTCCCGCCACCGCACAGGCCTTTGAACTTGAAGAGAAATTCAAACCAACCCAAGTGCGTGTTTCCGCAGAATACCAGCCCGGCCAGCTTCTGGTGCTGCCGCGTGCGCATTTCCTCTACTTCGTCACCGCCCCCCGCCAGGCAATCCGCTACGGCGTCGGCGTCGGCAAGGCCGGCCTCCAATTCACCGGCACCGCAACCATCGACGTCAAAAAAAAATGGCCCACCTGGCGCCCCACCGAGGAAATGATCGAACGCGACCCTCGCGCTTACGGGCGCTTTAAGGATAATGACTATATCCAGCCCGGCGGGCCGGAAAACCCATTGGGCGCGCGGGCGCTTTACCTGTTCCAGAACGGGCGCGACACTTATTTCCGCATTCACGGCACCAATGCACCGCGCTCGATCGGCCAGTCGGTCTCGAACGGTTGCATCCGGATGCTGAACGAGCATGTGAAGGACCTTTACGAGCGCGTCCCCATAGGCACGGTCGTGACCGTCATCTGACTCCGCCACGAGGCCGGCAGAGAACTGGATTCCGCAGCTTTCCCCTTGCAGGACCGATTTGCACGTTCCATATTCTTCGTGCGACGTTACCTCTATCGACCATCTGCTCCGACCACGGCTCAGTCACTCGATCTTGCTCTGACTTAGCCGGGCTGCCGCACTCGGGCGGGCAGCGAAAACCAAAGGAGAAATCGGATGGCCAATGGCACCGTCAAATGGTTCAATACAACGAAGGGCTACGGCTTCATCGCCCCTGAGGGCGGCGGCAAGGACGTTTTCGTCCATATTTCGGCTGTCGAGCGCGCAGGGCTGACCGGCCTCGCCGACAACCAGAAAGTGACCTTCGACATCGAAGCTGGCCGCGATGGCCGCGAGTCCGCATCGAATATCGCGCTGGCCTGAGCCCGCGTATTCGCATGTGACACTTGCGGGCCCCTCTCCGGGGCCCGTTTTCATTTGGCGCGCGCCACCAGTTCCCTGACGGCGGGGCCAAGCGCCTCGGCGATACGCCCCACGCCCTGCGCATTGGGATGAATGCCATCGGGCTGGAAGAAGCGGCGCGCCTCGGCCGGATCGTCCTCGTTCAGACCGGAAAAGAAATTCCTGAAGAGAAGCGTGTCGTATTCCTGTGCCAGTTCGGGATAGATCGCTTCAAACGCCGCCTTGTAATCTGGGCCGTAATTGCCCGGCGCCGACATGCCGACAAGCAGAACCTCAACGCCCTCTGACTTTGCGGTCTTCAAGATCCGCTCCAGATTGGCGCGGGCGACCTCCGGGTCGATGCCGCGCAAGAGGTCGTTTGCGCCAAGCGCGACGATCATGGCGCCAACCTCGGGTGTCAGGCTCCAGTCCACGCGCGCGGCACCGCCTGCCGTCGTATCCCCCGAAACACCACCATTGATCAGCTCGGCCTCGACCCCTTGCGCTTCAAGCCAACGCTCAAGCTGCGGCACCAGCCCCTGCTCTTCGGGGAGACCATAGCCCTGCGTCAGGCTATCCCCTAGCGCAAGCACCGTCACCGGATCGGCCATGGCGGCAGGTGCTGCGACAAAAAGAAAGGCAGCTGCCACCTTGCCCCCCAGCAGGCATACACCATATGACAGAAAGTTCTTTGTAATCAGGCGCAGCTGCATGACCGATCCCGTCCTTTCACTCAATGACGCCGCGCTTTCGCTTCAGGGCAATGCGGGGCTTGTCCGGATACTCCACGGGATAACCCTGGATGTCCAGAAAGGCGAAACGCTCGGCCTTGTTGGCCCCTCGGGTTCCGGCAAGTCTTCGCTTCTGATGCTGATGGGCGGGCTTGAGCGGGCCAGTTCAGGGCAGGTCCTCGCGCTTGGCCATGATCTTTCCGATATGAACGAGGATCAACTGGCGCGGCTGCGGCGTGATCATTTCGGCGTGGTCTTCCAGTCCTTCCACCTGATTCCCACGATGACGGCGCTTGAGAACGTCGCTGCACCGCTGGAACTGGCAGGGCACCCCGATGCGTTCAAGCGCGCCGCCGAGGAACTGGAAGCGGTCGGCCTGTCTGACCGGGGCGAGCATTACCCCTCGCAACTTTCGGGTGGAGAACAGCAGCGTGTTGCCCTTGCCCGCGCAGCAGCACCCCGTCCCGACATCGTGCTGGCGGATGAACCCACCGGCAACCTCGACGGCGTCACGGGCGCGTCGATCATCGAGCTTCTCTTCGACCTCAGCCGTCGGCATGGCGCAACCCTGGTGCTCGTCACACATGCGCCCGATCTTGCGGCACGTTGCGACAGGGTGGTGGAACTGGTGGATGGGTGCCTTTCCGACATGGCCCGGGTGCCTGCATGAGGCTACTGACGGCGATGCGCTTTGCGCGGCGCGAACTGCGCGGCGGCTTGCGCGGTTTTCGCATTTTCCTTGGCTGCGTGATCCTGGGCGTCGCCGCCATCGCCGCTATCGGCACCGTGCGTGAGAGCATCACCACCGGGCTGGCACAGGAGGGGGCGGTCCTGTTGGGCGGCGATGCGGAAATCGAGCTGACCTATCGTTTCGCCACGCCAGCCGAGCGCGAATGGATGAATAACAAAGCCGAGCGCGTCTCGGAGATCGCCGATTTCCGCTCGATGGCGGTGTCGCCGGACGGCGAGCGGAGCCTCACGCAGATCAAGGCGGTCGACAGCGCCTACCCCCTTTTGGGACAGATCGAACTGTCACCCGAGATGGCACTGGATCAGGCGCTTGCAGGACAGGACGGCACTCCCGGTGCGGTGATGGACCCCCTTCTGAGTGCAAAACTGGGGCTGGAGCCCGGCGACAGGTTCAAGCTGGGTTCGAATGACTATGTTCTGAGCGCTGAAATCATGCGTGAGCCTGATAATGCGACGGCTGGCTTCAGCCTTGGCCCGCGCACCATCGTTCAGACCGACGCGCTGGATGGGTCGGGCCTGCTCGGACCCGGAACACTTTTTTCCACGCATTACCGCATGGACCTTCCCGCCAGCGCCGATCTGGCGGGTTTGCAGCGGGAGGTCGAAGCCGCCTTTCCCGATAGCGGACTGCGCTGGAGCGATGCGCGCAATGGCGCGCCGCGCGTGGCGGAGTTCGTGAACCGACTGGGCGCGTTCTTGGTGCTTGTCGGCCTCTCGGGGCTGGCCGTGGGAGGCGTCGGAATCTCTGCGGCGCTGCGGGCCTATCTGGCGACCAAGACCGAAACGATCGCCACGCTGCGCACGTTGGGCGCGGACCGGCAGACCATCTTCCTGACCTATTTCCTCCAGATCGGCGTGCTGGCCTGTCTGGGTCTCGTGCTGGGTCTGGGTCTGGGCGTCGGAACACCGATCCTTCTGGCACCGCTGATCGAGTCGCGTTTGCCGGTGCCCGCGGTGTTCGCGCCCTATCCCGGCCCGATGGGCGAGGCGGTGCTTTACTCGGTGCTGACGGTCCTGATCTTCACTCTCTGGCCGCTGGCAAGGGCACAGGATATCCGCGCGGCAACCCTGTTTCGCGATGCGTTTGGCGCGGGGCAAGCGCTGCCGCGTTGGCCCTATCTGGTGACCATCGCCCTGTTGACGGGCGCGTTGCTAAGTGCGGCGACGTGGTTTTCAGGCAATCTCATGCTGACGATGTGGACTGCGGGTGGCATCGCCGGGGCACTGGTTTTGCTTGGCCTTGCCGCGATCGCTATCCGACAGGGCGCACGGCGGCTGAAAACCGCGGCGCGCGGGCGTCCCGCGCTTGGCTGGGCGCTTGCGGCCATCGGCGGGCCAGGCAGCACCGCGGGTCCGGTGGTCCTATCGCTTGGTCTGGGCCTCTCGGTGCTGGCCGCCGTTGGCCAGATCGACCAGAATCTGCGAAGCGCGATCTCGCGCGATTTGCCGGCCCGCGCCCCGGCCTATTTCTTCGTCGACATCCAGAAAGACCAGATGCCCGGTTTCATGGAGCGGCTCGAAAGTGACCCGGCAGTGACCGGGATCGACTCGGCCCCGATGCTGCGCGGTATCCTGACACGGATCAACGAACGCCCGGCGAATGAGGTCGCAGGCGGCCATTGGGTGATCGAGGGCGACCGCGGCATCAGCTATGCCGCCGAGCTGCCAGACCGCACCACCCTGACCGAAGGCGACTGGTGGGGGGCCGGATATGACGGACCGCCCCAGATTAGTTTCGCCGCCGAGGAGGCTGCCGAGATCGGGCTGAAGCTGGGTGACGTGATCACCGTCAACATCCTTGGCCGCGACATCAACGCCACGCTGACATCGCTGCGCGAGGTCGATTTCTCGACCGCGGGAATGGGTTTCGTCATGGTCATGAACCCCGCCTCACTGGAGGCCGCCCCCCATACATTCATCGCCACGGTCTATGCTGAACCCGAGGCCGAAGCGGCGATCCTGCGCGACCTGTCGGGGCAGTTCCCCAACATCACCGCGATCCGCGTGCGGGACGCCATCGACCGGGTGTCTGGGGTCCTCGCGGGGCTGGCCTCGGCCACCGCCTGGGGCGCGACCGCGACCTTGCTGACCGGGTTTCTAGTGCTGATCGGGGCGGCGGCCGCAGATCAAACCGCACGCACACGCGAAGCAGCGATCCTCAAGGCGATAGGTGCCAGTCGCGCCCGCATTCTGCAAAGCCTCGCGCTGCGCGCAGCGCTTCTGGGGGCGGCGGCCGGGCTTATCGCCCTTGCGACTGGAATCGCCGGTGGATGGGCCGTGACCTATTTCGTGATGGATACGGATTTTGCCGTCGCCTGGGGCTCGGCGGTGATGATCGTCAGCGGCGGGGCGCTGATAAGCCTTCTGGCCGGTCTGGGCTTTGCGTGGCGGCCTATGAAGGCGCGCCCCGCACGCATTCTTCGCGCAAGGGAATAGCGCAGGCAGGCAGGCGGCCCGGCTTGGCCCGCCTGCCCGCTTTTCGCTTATTCGGCGCTTATTCGGCAGCGTCCGCGTAGCTTTCCATCGGCGGGCAGGTGCAGATCAGGTGCCTGTCGCCATAGACATTGTCGACGCGGTTGACCGGCGGCCAATACTTGTCCACCCGGAAAGCGCCGGGCGGAAAGCAGCCTTGCTCGCGGCGATAGGGGCGATCCCAGTCTCCGACCAGATCCTCGACCGTGTGGGGCGCGTTCCTGAGCGGGTTGTTCTCACGGTCGCTGCGGCCTTCCTCAATGTCGCGAATCTCCTGCCGGATCGCCAGCATCGCATCGCAGAAGCGGTCCAACTCGGCCTTGGTTTCGCTTTCGGTGGGTTCGACCATCAGCGTCCCCGCCACCGGAAAGCTCATGGTCGGCGCGTGGAAGCCGCAATCGACCAGCCGCTTGGCGATATCGTCCACGCTGACGCCTGCGCTTTTCTCGAAGGGGCGCGTGTCGAGAATGCACTCATGCGCCACGCGACCCGTCGGCCCCTTGTAAAGCACGTCATAGGCGCCCTCGAGCCGCTTGGCGATGTAGTTGGCATTCAGAATGGCCACGCGCGTCGCCTGCGTGAGCCCCTCGCCGCCCATCATAAGGCAATAGGCCCAGGAGATCGGCAAGAGTGACGGCGAGCCATAGGGCGCGGCCGAGACCGGCCCCTCGGTGCCGTCCGTCACCGGGTGGCCGGGCAAATGTGGTACCAGATGTTCCTTAACACCGATCGGCCCCATGCCGGGACCGCCACCGCCATGCGGGATGCAGAAGGTCTTATGCAGGTTGAGATGGCTGACGTCGCCGCCCACATCGCCGGGGCGCGCCAACCCCACCATGGCATTCATGTTGGCACCGTCGATATAGACCTGTCCGCCATATTCATGGGTGATGTCGCAGACCTCGCGCACGGTCTCTTCGAAGACACCATGGGTCGAGGGGTAGGTGATCATGCAGCCCACCAGATTATCGGCATGCTCTTGCGCCTTGGCGCGGAAATCGTCGACGTCGATATCACCGTTCGCAGCCGATTTGACGACCACCACGTCCCAGCCCACCATATGGGCGCTGGCCGGGTTAGTGCCATGCGCGCTCATCGGGATAAGGCAGATCCTGCGATGCCCTTCGCCATTGGCGCGGTGCCAGGCGGAGATCGTCAACAGACCCGCATACTCCCCCTGCGCGCCGGAATTGGGCTGCATCGAGATCGCCGCGTAACCGGTTATGCTGCACAGTTTGGCGCTCAGATCGTCGATCATCTCACGATAACCTGCCGCCTGATCCTTGGGCACGAAGGGATGCAGCAACGAGAACTCACGCCAGCTCACCGGCATCATCTCGGCAGCGGAATTGAGCTTCATCGTGCAGGAGCCAAGCGGGATCATAGCGCGATCCAGCGCCAGATCACGATCCGCAAGGCGTCGCATGTAGCGCATCATCTCGGTCTCGGCGCGGTTCATATGAAAAATCGGGTGCGTCAGGTAATCGGATGACCGCAGCAAGGAATCCGGCATCCGGTATTCAGGGGCGAAATCGCTATCCTCCATGACGATCCCGAAGGCGCGCCAGACAGCTTCGATCGTGGCCGGGCGGGTGCGCTCGTCAAGCGCAATGCCGATCTTGGTATCGCCGACGCGTCGCAGGTTCACCCCCTCGCGCACCGCCGCCTGAAGCACGCCGCGCTGCAACAGCCCGACATCGACGGTGATCGTGTCGAAGAAGGTGTCCGGCTCGACATGAAATCCCGCCGCCTCTAGCCCCCTTGCAAGGCGCACGGTCTTGCGGTGGATGCGCTGCGCGATCGCCTTCAGGCCCTTGGGCCCGTGAAACACCGCATACATCGACGCCATCACCGCCAGAAGCGCCTGCGCGGTGCAGACATTCGACGTGGCCTTTTCGCGGCGGATATGCTGTTCGCGGGTCTGAAGCGCCAGCCGGTAGGCGCGGTTGCCGTGACTGTCCACCGAGACCCCGACGAGACGCCCCGGCAGGGCGCGCTTGTAAGCTTCCTTGGTGGCCATGTAGGCGGCATGCGGGCCGCCATAGCCCATCGGCACGCCGAAGCGCTGTGTCGAACCCACGGCGATATCAGCGCCCATTGCGCCCGGTTCCTTGAGCAGGGTCAGCGCCATCGGATCTGCGCTCACGATACCGATCGCTCTGGCCTCGTGCAGGGCCGCCATTTCGCCCGAGAAGTCGCGCAGATGCCCATGCGTGCCCGGATACTGGAAGATCGCGCCGAAGACCTTGTCGGCCTCCATCTCATCTGGTGCGCCGACGATGATCTCGATATCCAGAGGGGCGGCGCGGGTGCGCATGACGGCGATGTTCTGCGGGTGGCAGTTTTCGTCGATGAAGAACGCCTTCGCCTTCGATTTCGCGACCCGCTGCGCCATGGTCATCGCCTCGGCTGCGGCGGTGGATTCATCGAGAAGCGATGCATTGGCGATCTCGAGTCCGGTGAGGTCGCTGACCATGGTCTGAAAGTTCAGCAGGGCCTCAAGCCGCCCTTGGCTGATCTCGGGCTGATAGGGCGTGTAGGCGGTATACCAGGCCGGGTTCTCGAGGATGTTGCGCTGGATCGCGGGCGGCGTGACCGTTCCGTGATAGCCCTGACCGATCAACGAAATCAGCACCTTGTTCTTGTCCGCAACCTTGCGCATGTGGTGCAGCAATTCGCGTTCGGACATCGGCTTGCCGAAATCGAGCGGTTCCTCCTGGCGGATCGACCTGGGAACCGTGTCGTCAATCAACGCCTCAAGGTTATCCACCCCCAAAACGTCCAGCATCTGCGCCATTTCATCGGGCGAGGGGCCGATATGGCGGCGGTTGGCGAAATCATACGGCAGATAGTCGATCGGCTCGAAAGGCATGGTCTGTCCTTTTCATATCATCGGCCAGGGGCGCGGCTTGGTGGCCGCCCCGACATGTTGGTCAGAAAGCGGCGGCCGTGCCGCCGCCGCAGGGAGCATCAGCCTATGAATTCCTTGTAGGCGTCCTCGTCCATGTAGTCGTCCATTTGGGAGGGGTCGCTGGTCTTGAGCTTGAAGAACCATGCATCGCCCAAAGGATCAGAATTCACCTTGCCCGGATCGTCGGCCAGCGTCTCGTTGATCTCGATGATCTCGCCATCCACGGGCGCGAGGATATCGCTTGCGGCCTTGACGCTTTCGATCACCACGATGTCGTCGCCCTTGGTGACCTGGGTGCCGACTTCGGGCAGTTCCACGAACACCACATCGCCAAGCTGTTCGCTGGCATGTTCGGTGATGCCCACCACGACCACATCGCCATCCGCGCGCAGCCATTCGTGTTCTTCGGTGAATTTCATATGTCGCTCTCCCCTGTCGTCAGCGTTTGAAATTGGCCGGGGTGAATGGCATCTTCGCCACATTTACCGGCATGCGTTTACCGCGCACCTCGCCATACAGCTTGGTGCCGGTTTCGGCCATCTCAGATGGCACGTACCCCATTGACATCGGCGCGCCGATCGTCGGGCCGTATGCGCCCGAAGTAACGCGCCCCACGGACGCGCCGCCCTCTGCCTGGTCAAAAAGCTCGGTGCCCTCGCGCATCGGCGCGCGCCCCTCAGGGCGCAATCCCACGCGTCGGCGCGGTGCACCGTTTTCGAGCTGTTCCAATATGACATTCGCGCCGGGGAAACCACCCGCGCGCGCGCCACCTCCCCGGCGAACCTTCTGGATCGCCCAAGCCAGCCCGGCCTCTACAGGCGTCGTGGCGCTGTCAATGTCGTTACCGTAAAGGCAAAGCCCCGCCTCGAGGCGCAGGCTGTCACGCGCTCCAAGGCCGATGGGCTCCACCTCGTCATGCGCCAGCAGGACGCGGGCGAAAGCCTCGGCGCTGTCATTGGCGACGGAAATCTCGAACCCATCCTCGCCGGTGTAGCCAGATCTCGATATCCATAGCTCACCATGATCGCTCGCAAGGACGGCCACATCCATGAAGCGCATGCCGGCCACTTCCGGAACGAGCTTGGTCAGAACCGCTTCGGCGCGCGGCCCCTGAAGGGCCAGAAGCGCGCGGTCGGTGATCACTTCCACGGCGCAGCCCGTCATCGCGGCGTGCATATGGGCGATATCGGCCTCCTTGCAGGCCGCGTTGACCACGACAAAAAGATGATCGTCGCGATGCGCGATCATCAGATCGTCCAGAATGCCGCCCGCTTCGTTGGTGAAGACCCCATAGCGTTGACGCCCCGCGCCAAGCCCCAGCAGGTCGACCGGCACAAGCGCTTCCAGCGCGCGCGCGGCCGCCTCGTAGCCGTCCTTGGCCCGCACAATGAGCTGCCCCATGTGACTGACATCGAAAAGCCCCGCCTCGTCGCGGGTATGCAGATGTTCCTTCATCACCCCAAGCGGGTATTGCACGGGCATCTCATAGCCTGCGAAGGGCACCATCTTGGCTCCCAACTCAAGGTGCAATGCGTGCAGTGGCGTCCTGCGCAGCGTGTCGCTCATCGGGATCTCCCCAAAATGGCGCCAGTTTGAATGCTGTATCAATCCGGCATCGTCCATGCACGACCCTTCTGGCCCGCGCCTCGATGCCCCCTCTGTCCTTATGCCTGAGATCGCTATCCCTTCGGCGGGCGCATCGCGTGCACCACTCTCCAGAGTTTTCAGTGTCGAAACGGTCCCTGTCGCCTGAGAGTTTCCGGGGCGGTTGCTCCTTCGGCACCGGCAAGGCCGGTTCTCCCGTTTCGAATGATGTCGAAGCTAGTATACCGAAACCACGCTTTCAAGTCTGTTTCACGCAAACGAACGGGGTAAAGATCGCCCGCAGCGGCTCGTTGTTGCAGACCAGCGCATCAAGGGTGATCTTATCAAGATGGGTATAGAAGGCCTCCGCCGCATCGGCGATGGCCAGACGCAGGCGGCAGGCTTCGGTCAGCGGGCAGGTATTGTCCACATCGGCAAAGCATTCGGCGATCGGCACATTGGATTCGAGTTGGCGAAACACGTCGCCGATCACGATCTCATCCATCGGGCGTGCCAGCGCGATTCCGCCGCTGCGGCCCCGTTGCGTGTGCAGAAAGCCCAGCTGGGCCAAGCGGTTGATCACCTGCGCTAGGTGGCTTTCCGAGGTATTGCAGCGCGCCGCGATCTCGGATTTCGTGACCAGCCGTTCCGAACAGGCCGCGCAGAACATGAGGACGCGTATGGCGATGTTGGTGCGTTTCGTGATGCGCATGTACAAGAGGCCCATTGATTGAATTCGGACCATCGTGACGGCTAAGAAGACCCTGCAACATGACTCAGATCAAGGGATCCGCAGATAACATCCATGTCGGATACATATTTCTTCGGCTATGGCAGCCTGGTCAATCGCGACACGCATGAATTCACCGAGACCCACAGCGCCCGGCTGCGCGGTTGGCGGCGGATCTGGCGTCATACCAGCCTGCGTCCGGTTGCCTATCTGACAGTCGTGCCCGACCCAAACACCGAGATCGACGGGCTGATTGCCCCTGTTCCGGGCCATGACTGGGCGGCACTGGACGAGCGCGAGAGCGCCTATGATCGTGTCGCTGCCGCCCACCAGATCAGCCACACCCTGCCACACATGCCCGAGATCGCGGTCTATGCGATTCCTGAAGGCCGCCACAGCGGCGCGACCGAGACTCATCCCGCCCTGCTCAGCTATATCGACGTGGTGGTCCAAGGGTATCTGCGGGAATTCGGCGAAACCGGCGCGCAGCGGTTCTTCGACACGACCGATGGCTGGGACGCGCCGGTGCTCGATGACCGCGCCGACCCGGTCTATCCGCGCCATCGCTCGCTGCACCCGGACGAACGCGCCTTCGT
This sequence comes from Roseovarius salincola, assembly GCF_026891095.1. GTDB lineage: Bacteria > Pseudomonadota > Alphaproteobacteria > Rhodobacterales > Rhodobacteraceae > Roseovarius > Roseovarius salincola. The sequence goes on along the minus strand of NZ_JAPTNL010000006.1, from coordinate 132,978 downwards.
GGACGACCAATTGCGCGCCCGCGACATACGCTTGTTGCGTCGCTGAGCGAACGTGGCTCGCTACCTGCTGGACCAATCCGCATGCTTGGGGCAAGCTGGGGACGACTGGACAGGACCGCGATGACCACGACCAGAACCGTCTCCAAGCCCCTGATGATACTGTTGCGCGCCGCGCGGCGGCTGTGGGTGCGTGTCGCGTTGATGGCCCTGCTGGCAGTGATTGCTTCGACGTTGGCGATGCTGTTCGAGGATGCCATCCCTGCGGCAGTCAAAGACCGCATTCAACCCGATGCCGTGATGCCAATTCTGACCATTCTGGCCTCTGGAATGCTGGCAGTCAGCACCTTTTCCCTCAATGTCATGGTATCGGCCCACAACGCCGCCGCCTCGCAGGCTACCCCGCGAGTGCACCGCATCCTTCTGGCCGACACCACAACCCATACCGCTCTGGCCACCTTTATCGGGGCTTTCGTCTATGCGCTGACGTCGATCATCCTGTTAAAGGCGCAGTTGCATGGCCCCGGCGCCTCAGTCGCGATCTTGGGCGTGACAGTCGCCGTCGTGGTCCTTGTGATCCTCGCCATGCTGCGCTGGATAGACCACCTGAGCGACCTTGGAAGCATGGACAACAGCCTGCGTGTCACAGAGGCCGCAGCCCGAAGCAGTCTGATGCAAAGCCGGACTACACCCGCGCTTGGTGCTCAGGCCCTGACGGATGCGACCCTGATGCCAGAGAACGCCGATCCGATTCTGGCCCCGCGCTCGGGTTATGTCCAGTTCATTGATCTTCACAGGCTCGACCGGATCCTCGAAAGGCATGATGCAAGGCTGTACGTCCATGTCGCGCCGGGGGCTCCGGTTCTCGAGGGCCGGGCAATCGCTCATGCAGCAGGACTGCCGGCGGCACAGCGCACGCAGGTTCAGGGTTGCCTGACGATCTCGGATACCCGCACCTTCGAGCAAGACAGCGCATTCGGTCTTCTGGTCTTGTCCGAAATAGCCTCACGCGCGTTGTCAACGGGTGTCAACGATCCCGGCACTGCGCTCGACGTGATCAACCGTCAGGAGCGGCTCCTTTGGCACTGGTCCCGGACACCGCCGAACGATGCGGAGCCAGTTCATGATCGCATCTTCGTTCGACCGGTGAACGCGGCAGATCTGATCGAAAGCGCCTTTGGCAGCATTGCTCGCGACGGGGCCGGGCTGATCGAGGTGGTCGACCGCCTGCTCGACGCACTTGGCGCTTTGTCGCAAAGTGCGGACATAGCGCTGTCCGAGGCCGCAGGTGACATGGCCAGCCACGCCCGCAGCCATGCTGAAGACGCGCTGCCGCTTGCCACGCAACGGGCAAGGCAGGCCGGCGCAGCACCAGAGCAGCGCGCGCCTTAGCCGCCGCGCGCCTTGATGTTCTGGAGCAGCGGCAGAACCTGTCCCATGTCGGGTCCGTGTGCCTGCCCGGTCAGAGCCTTGCGCAAGGGCATGAACAAGCCCTTGCCCTTGCGGCCCGTGGTCTCTTTCACCTCGGCGGTCCAAGTGCTCCAGGTGGAATCGTCGAACGGACCTTCGGGCAGCAACTCCATGGCCTGCGCCACGAATTCGCGGTCTTCATCCTCAATCACCGGCTCGGCACCATCGCGGAACATCGTCCACCATGCGGGCAAATCCCTGAGCGTGGTGATGTTTTCGCGCGTGACGGTCCAGAACCGCTCGGCCAGATCTTCGGGCACTCCGATCGCGGCGATCTCGTCGCGAACCTCGTCATAGCTGCGCTCATGCAGAAGGCGGGCCGTCAGCGGGAACAGGTCGTTCACGTCGAACTTGGTGGGCGCGGCACCAAAGCGCGCGATATCGAACCCTTCGATCAACGCCGTCATGTCGGTGCGCAGTTCCACCGGATCGGCAGATCCAAGCCGCGCCATCAGGCTGAGCAGTGCCATCGGCTCGACCCCCTGCGCACGAAGATCGCGCAGGCTGAGCACACCAAGGCGTTTCGAGAGCGACTCGCCCTGCGGCCCGGTCAGCAAGGAGTGATGCGCGAAATCCGGCACGTTCCCGCCAAGCGCCTGGATGATCTGAATCTGCGTGGCGGTGTTGGTCACATGGTCGGAGCCGCGCACAACATGGGTGACGCCCATTTCGGTGTCGTCCACGACCGAGGCCAGCGTGTACAGCACCTGGCCATCGCCGCGGATCAGCACCGGGTCACTGACGCTGGCCGCGTCGATCGAGATATTGCCAAGGATGCCGTCATCCCATTCGATCCGCTCGTGATCCAGCTTGAAGCGCCACACACCGTCGCCGCGCTCGGCGCGCAGCCTCTCCTTTTCGGCCTCGGGCAGGGTCAGCGCAGCGCGGTCATAAACGGGCGGTTTGCCCATGTTGAGCTGCTTCTTGCGCTTGAGATCAAGTTCGGTCGGGGACTCGAACGCCTCGTAGAAACGGCCCAATTCACGCAGCCTGTCGGCGGCCTCGGCGTAGCGGTCCAGCCGCTCGGACTGCCGCTCGACCCGGTCCCAGTGCAGGCCCAGCCATTCAAGGTCCTGCTTGATCGCGTCGACATATTCCTCCTTAGAACGTTCGGGGTCGGTGTCGTCGATGCGCAGGATGAATTGCCCGCCGGCCTTTCGGGCGATAAGAAAGTTCATCAATGCGGTGCGCAGGTTGCCCACATGGATGTATCCGGTGGGCGACGGGGCGAAACGAGTGGTCGTCATGGGTTTCTCCTGGTTCGCGTGGGCCATGTCACAGCGCCGCGTGTTTGTCCAGATTTCACGGTTCGGGCGGGGTCGCGGACGTGGTATCACATTGGCGTGAGAGGGCGCGCCGCGGGGCGCTGACGCATTAAGATGAGTTTAGGTCAACAAGGAGGATTCCCATGTCACGATCAATGATTTCCCGGCGGGCTGTTCTGGCTTCGGGGGCGGCGCTGCCATTGGCGGCCGCTTCGGGCGGAGTGGCGCGGGCGGCGGCGCCGATGATGGGCAATGGCATGTCCCGGTTCAACCGCGTGGGGCTTGGCGGGTTCGAGGTCACGACGATCCTTGCCGGGACAATGCCGCGCCCGGACCCGCATTCGATCTTTGGCCTGAATGTCGACGAAGAGGCATTCAGCGCGGCCTCGAAAGCGGCGCGCATCCCTACGGACGTGGCGCAGTTCTTCTTCACACCGACCGTCGTCAACACCGGTAACGCATTGATATTGTTTGATACCGGGCTGAATGCCGAGGGCACCACGGCCGCCCTTGCCGAGGCCGGATACAGCCCCGATCAGGTCGATGTCGTGGTGATCACCCATATGCATGGCGACCATATCGGCGGGCTGATGAATGGCGACGCGCCGACCTTTCCCAATGCCAGATATATCACTGGCGCCAAGGAGTTCGATGCCTGGGCGGGGATGGAGAACGAAGGGTTCGAAAGCAAGGTGCGCCCGCTGGCCGAGCAGATGGAAATGCTGGAGGATGGCGCCAGCGTGGCACCAGGTGTCACCGCAATGGCCGCCTTCGGCCATACGCCGGGGCATATGACCTACATGCTGGAGAGCGACGGCAAGCAACTTCTTGTGGCTGTGGACTTCGCCAACCACTATGTCTGGTCGCTCGGCCACCCGGATTGGGAAGTGTCGTTCGACATGGACAAGGCAGCCGCTGCGGCCACGAGGCGGCGTATTCTGGACATGCTGGCCGCCGACGGATTGCCCTTCATCGGCTATCACATGCCCTGGCCGGGGATGGGATATGTGGAGTCGGAAGGCGATGGATTCCGCTATGTTCCGGCCAGTTACCAGCTGATGCTGGAAGGGTGACGAGCGGGATTTATCCCCGGTATACAATGCCTTATGATGCATTCCATGCAGCATGAGCCGAGTATATCCGAGTTCGAGACCATGGCCCGCGATACCGTCGCGGGCCTGCCCGAACCCTTCCGCAAGGCGGCGCTGGAGGTGGCACTGAGGGTGGTGGACTGGCCCGCGCGCGACATGCTGCGAGAGCTTGAAATGCATGATCCGCTGGATCTGACCGGGCTATACGAGGGCATTCCGGTTACGGAAAAATCCTTTATGGATCAACCATATGGCCCCGATACCGTGTGGCTGTTCCGGCGCCCCATACTGGCCGAATGGCGTGAGCGGGGAGATGTGGAGATCGCGGAGCTGATCGCCCATGTGACGATCCATGAATTCGCCCATCACTTCGGCTGGTCGGACGCCGATATCGCCAGCATCGACCGCTGGTGGGAATGAGCCGCGCTTAACGTACGAAACGTCCGTTTTGTACGCCGGTTTCGTACCGAAATCCGGCGGTCGGGGTCTCAGTTCGTACAAAACCCCGATGACGCGCAGAATCGCCCACCCTGCACACCCCGCCAACCATTTGTTAACGTCCCTGTGGTTTCCTGCCTGCACCAGAGGCGAGACACGAAGGTCAAGGATGACAGACAGGCACGCGGTTCATTCCAGTGGCGGCAACTCCACTTTCCATTCGATACGCGCGGTAACGGGCGTGGCCCCTTCGGCCACTTTCGGATCCGAGCTGTATCCGGTGAGGCGCAGGAATTCGCCGGCGATCACGCCGCTTGCGATATTGCCCTCCATGGAAAAGGCGGCCAGCGTTCGGTCACCGCCATCGGCCCCCATCACCATCGGCGCGTCAAAGCCCTGATCGTCGAAGACCTCGGCCGAGAGGAAAGCCATGTCGCCCGTGCGCCTTTGCAAGGTGATCTGCAACATAGGGCTGCCGGGCATGCCATCGGGCTCCGGCACCTGCCCGACCGCATTGATGGTCAGGAAGGTGCCCATGATCATCGTCTGCTCGGCATAGCCGCGCTGTTTTTCCGTATCGAAGGGAATCACCATGTCAAAGGCCTTATCGCCCAATTGCACGGTCATGGTGCCCATGGCGGTATAGCGGTTGGCGGGATCAGCGGCGAATGCGGGCGCGGCCATGCACAATGCCGGGATGGCGGAAAGGGAACGGGTCATTGAAAATCCTGTGCCCGGTCAGATCAGTAAGCGGAGCATGGCATCGCGCGGGCGCGCAGCCAAAGGGAGCATGGCATCACGCGGACGCGCGGCCATAGATCGCTTCAGTCAGCCAGCGGCGAAAGCGGATAGACATGATCCAGTAGATCCCGCGAAAACGCCGCCTGGGCGCGTCGGCCAGCCGCCAGCCGCCAGCGCGCAGCGGGCCGCGCAACCGGTCCAAGACCTGTTCGGGCAACAGTCCCGTGTCCGGGATCGCGAAGCCCGGTTCATTCAGGAGATGCCGCACTTTGCGTTCGGCGCGGCGCGCAGCCGTGCCGTTCGGGGTGAAGCGAAGCCGGACGCGAATCTGATCGCCCACGCCCCAGCCGACATACATGCTTTGATGAATGATCGACTCGACCTGCGACCAAGGGATGTCCGGCCCGTCACCGATGGCGATCCCATCGGCGTTGGCGTGCATCAGCAGGCGTGGCACACGCGCGGTGCGACGCCGCAATCCGGCGCGCAAGGACAGCCCGGCCAGCAACAGAAGGCCCGCGCAAAGCACTACCGATATGGGGTGGATCAGGGCCGCGCGCCCCAGCTGCGCGATGAATCAGACAAGAACCGCAAGAAGCAGCCCCCACATCCCGGCGAACCAGAGCCAGATGGCCCCGGCCTGCCCGTGCTCATAGAGTTCAAGCGCTGTTGCCTCAGCTTTCATCGCGCCAGCGGTTGGCGATGGGGTAACGGCGATCCAGCCAGAAGGCGCGTTTGCTGAGCCGCGTGCCGGGGGCGGACTGGAAGCGTTTGTATTCCGAAATATAGAGCAGGTGTTCGACCCGCCTGGCATCTTCGCGCGCATAGCCGGCGGCGACGCAATCGGCGATCGAACCGTCCTGATCGACCAGGATATCGAGGATGCCATCCAGCACGGGATAGGGCGGCAGGCTGTCTTCGTCGCGCTGATCGGGGGCGAGCTCGGCGCTGGGGGGGCGCGCGATGATGCGCGTGGGGATGATCGCGCCCTCGGGGCCGTCCATCCAGTCGCGGTGATGCGCGTTGCGCCAGCGGCAGGTTTCAAAGACGCGAGTTTTATACATGTCCTTCAGCGGGTTATACCCGCCCGCCATGTCGCCATAGATGGTCGCGTAACCCACCGCCACTTCGGATTTGTTGCCGGTGGTCAGGAGCATCTCGCCGAATTTGTTGGAGATCGCCATCAGCAGCAGGCCGCGCAGGCGGGACTGGATGTTTTCCTCGGTCACGTCGGGTTTCGTGCCCTCGAAAAGCGGCGCGAGCGTGTCGGTGATGGCGGCGCGGCCTTCGGCAATGGGCACGAAATCATAGCGGCAGCCCAGGTTCTCGGCGAGCGCTTGGGCATCATCCAGCGAGGCTTGCGAGGTATATTCCGAGGGCAGCATCACGCAGCGGACATTATCCGCGCCCAGCGCATCGACCGCCACCGTCGCCACCAGCGCCGAATCGATCCCCCCCGAAAGGCCCAGCAGCACCTTGGAAAACCCGGTCTTGCGCAGGTAGTCGCGCAAGGAGAGCACCATCGCATGGTAATCCTGCTCGGTCGGGCCGGGGATGGGGGCCAGCGGCGCCTGTTCGATGCGCCAGCCATCGGCGCCGCGCATGAGGTCGAGATGGGCCAGCGATTCTGTCATGACCGGCATTTGCAGCGCCAGTTCGCCCCCCGGATTGAGCGCGAAGCTGGCGCCGTCGAACACCTGATCGTCCTGGCCGCCGACCAGGTTGAGATAGATCAGCGGCAGCCCGGTTTCGACGACGCGCGCGACCATGAGCTGATGGCGATGCGCGAGTTTCTCGCGGTAATAGGGCGAGCCGTTGGGTACCAGCAGGAATTCGGCCCCGGTCTCGGCCAGGGTTTCGCAGACATCCTCGTACCAGCTGTCCTCGCAGATCGGCGAGCCGATGCGCACGCCGTTGATGGCATAGGGGCCGGTGACATGGCCTTGGGTGTAGATGCGTTTCTCGTCGAACACCGTCTCGTTGGGCAGATGGTGTTTGAGGATGCGCGCGGCGATGCGCCCGCGTTCGAGGATGTAATAGGCGTTGTAAAGCGCGCCGCCCTCAAGCGCGGGGCCGCCGATGGCCAGCGCTGGCCCGTCGGCGCATTCGCGCGCAAGGGTCTCGATCGCGGCCATGGCAGCCGTGTGAAAGGCCGGTTTCATCACCAGGTCCTGGGTGTTGTAGCCGGTGATGAACATCTCGGGCAGCGCGACAAGGTCTGCGCCTGCCTCGCGGCCTTCGCTCCATGCGGCGCGGGCACGCGCGGCGTTGCCCTCAAGATCGCCCATCGTGGGGTTCCATTGCGCGAGCGTCACGCGAAACCGGTCGGCCATGCGATGCCTCCTGCTTGCATTGCGGCCATGATTTAGCAGATCGCTGCGCGAGGGAAAGCCGATTTGGGCAAAACACGTTGTCAGCCCCGCGAGGCTCCACTAGATTTCAGGCGGTGCGCTGGCGCGCGAAACTGGGGATTCTGGGGCCGACATGAGCTTTTCACTGAGGGATGCGACGATCGTGACGGCGGTACTGGCCGGGGGGGCCGCGCTGGCGCAGGACGGCGAGGTGCAGACCAAGCAATATGACGATGGCGGCATCTACGAGGGCACGTTCAGGAACGGGCTGCAGCATGGCACCGGCACCTATACGCTGCCCAATGGCTATGAATATTCGGGCGAATGGGTCGATGGCGAGATCCGCGGCCAGGGGGTTGCGCGGTTTCCCAACGGGTCCGTCTACGAGGGCCAGTTCGCCAAGGGCAAGCCGGAGGGTGTGGGCAAGATCGTCTTCGCCGATGGCGGCACCTTTGAGGGCGACTGGCAGGACGGCAAGATCACCGGCCAGGGGGTCGCGGTCTATGCCAACGGGGTACGCTACGAGGGCGGTTTCCGCAATGCGATGCATCACGGCAAGGGCCGCATGGAAAGCCCCGGCGGCTATGTCTACGAGGGCGACTGGGTCAATGGCGTCAAGGATGGCGCGGCGCGGATCACCTATCCCGACGGCGCGATCTACGAGGGCGAGGTCAGCCGCGGTGCGCGCCACGGGCGGGGCACGCTGACCATGCCCGACGGGCTGATCTACGAGGGGCGCTGGCAGGACGGGCAGATCGACGGCACCGGCAAGCTGATCCAGCCCAATGGCGATGTCTATGAGGGTGATCTCGTGGCCGGGCGGCGCGAGGGCCAGGGGCGCGTCACCTATGAGAACGGCGATGTCTACGAGGGTGAGTTCAAGAATGACCGCCGCCACGGCGAGGGCGTCTTCACAGGGACTGACGGCTATCGCTACGAAGGCTCCTGGAGCGCGGGCAAGATCTCGGGCCAGGGGCGGGTGACCTACCCCGACGGCTCGGTCTATGAGGGCGCGTTTCGCGACGATCTCGCCAATGGCGAGGGCAAGATTACCTATCCCGATGGCTCGACATACGAAGGCGAATGGCGCGGCGGCGTGATCGATGGCAAGGGCCGGGCCACCTATCCCAATGGCGTGGTCTACGAGGGCGCGTTCGAGAACGCGCGCAACCACGGCCAGGGCGTGATGACCTATGCCGACGGTTACCGCTACGAGGGCCAGTGGAAAGACGGCCAGCGCGAGGGCATGGGCACCGCCACCTATCCCGACGGGACCATCTACGAAGGCGAATTCCTGGATGGCCAGCGCCATGGCCAGGGCAAGATCACCATGCCTGACGGCTTCACATACCAGGGCGAATGGAAAGAGGGTGAAATCTCGGGCCGGGGCGTTGCCACCTACACCAATGGCGATGTCTACGAGGGCAATTTCCTCGAGGGCGAACGCCAGGGCGAGGGCACGATGCGCTATGCCTCCGGCGAAGAGGAAAGCGGCACCTGGGACAGCGGCGCGCTGGCCGAACAGACCGAAACCACCACCGCCGACGAGACGCCCGACCCCGCCGAAACACCCGATGCGCCCGATGCGCCCGAAGCCGAGCCCGAAGCCCCGCAAGGCGACTGACCGCTCCGGCTTCATCTGGCGGAAAATACCTCGGGGGAGTCGCGGCCTCTGGCCGCGGCGGGGGCAGCGCCCCCTGCCCGCTCAGACGATCTCGCCCCGCTCCAGCCGCCCGTGAACCCGCGCGGCCCCCTCCAGCACCAAAGCGCGGCGGGCCTCGTCCATGCGCTCCCATGTGCGATAGACCGGCGCCATGCGGGGATTGCGCGCGAAACGCTCGCGGTGGCGGATCAGGAAGTCCCAATAGAGCAGGTTGAACGGACAGGCCGACTCGCCGGTCTTGTCCTTCACCTTATAGGCGCAGCCGGCGCAGTAATCGGACATCCGGTCGATGTAATTGCCCGAGCTCACATAGGGTTTCGAGGCGATGATGCCGCCATCAGCGAACTGGCTCATGCCGATCGTGTTGGGGGCCTCGACCCATTCGAACGCGTCGATATAGACGGACAGATACCATTCATGCACCTGGGCCGGATCCACCCCCGCCAGGAGCGCGAAATTGCCGGTCACCATCAGGCGCTGGATATGGTGGGCGTAGGCCGCGTCGCGGGTCTGGGCGACCGCATGGGAGATGCAGTTCATGCGCGTCTCGCCGCCCCAGAACATGGCGGGCAGCGCGCGCTCATGGCCCAGCGCGTTGCGCGCAGTATAATCGGGGCCTTCGCGCAGGTAGATCCCGCGCATGTATTCGCGCCAGCCGATGATCTGGCGAATATAGCCTTCGGCGGCATTGATCGGCACGCGCCCGGCCTGCCATTCGGCCTCGACGCGCCGGCATATTTCCAGCGGCCCCAGCAGCCCCAGATTGAGATAGGGCGAGAGCAGCGAGTGATTGAGGAAAGCATCACCTTCAAGCATCGCGTCCTGCGTGTCGCCGAACCCCGCCAGCAGATGGCGCGCGAAATGATCGAGCGCCGCCAGCGCATCCGTGCGCGTCACCCCGTAGTGAAACGGCAGCAGCGTGCCGAAATTGCCGCCAAAGCGCGCGCCGACCAGGTCGAGCACCTCTTGCGTCACCGCGTCGGGCTCAAAGCGCGGCGGCGCGGCGCGGAAAAGATCCGGCGCGGCGGGTTTGCGGTTGTCATGGTCGAAATTCCATTTGCCGCCCGCCGGTTTGTCGCCCTCCATCAAGAGGCCGGTCTTGCGGCGCATCATGCGATAGAACCACTCCATGCGCAGTTCCTTGCGCCCCTCGGCCCAGGCGTCGAACTCGCCGGGGGACGCGATGAAGCGGTCATCGGGCAGAAGCGTCACCGAAAGCGGTGCGTTTTCCAGCGCCTCGATCAGCCGCCATTCGCCGGGGGTGGTGGCGATCACCGTGCCGGTGCCATGCGCCTCGGCGCGGCGCATCAGTTCGCCCACGATCGAACCCGAGGAGTCGGGATCATCCAGCCGGGTATAGGCCAGCTGCCAGCCGTCGCGCTCCAGTTCGGCCGCGAAATGGCGCATCGCCGACAGAACGAGCGCGATCTTCTTGGGGTGATGGGGGACATAGGCGGCCTCGTCCGTCACCTCGGCCATGACGATCAGGTCATGCGCCTTGTCGGCCGCCGCAAGCGCCGAAAGCCCCGCGCTCAACTGGTCGCCCAGCACCAGCACAAGGCGTTTTACCATGGCACGGGTTTCCCAGCCCAGTCGAAGAACTGCCCGCTTTGGGACGGGGTCAGCCCGTCGATCACGCCCAGAAGATTGGCCGCCGCCTCGGGCGCGGGCACGGTCGGGTGATTGCGGGCATAGCGCGCCGTCAGCGGTGTTTGCACGGTGCCAGGATGAAGCGCGACGCAGATGGATTGGCGATGCGAGCGGCTGAGTTCGATCGCGCCGGTATGGACGATCTGGTTCAGCGCGGCCTTGGCGGCGCGATAGCCGTACCAGCCGCCAAAGCGGTTGTCGCCAATAGAGCCCACCCGCGCCGAAAGCGCCGCAAAGACCGCCCGCCGGTCGCGCGCCAGAAGGCGCGGCGCGTGTTTGAGCACCAGCGCGGGGCCGATGCTGTTGAGCGCGAACTGGTCGGCCAGCGCTTGCGCGCTCAGTTCCTTGAGGGATTTCTCGGGGCGCTGGCCGTCGATCTCGAGCCCGCCGGTGGCGACGAAGATCAGGTCGAAAGGGCCATCCAGCGGATCTAGCGCGGCGATGATCGAGGCTTCATCCGTCAGGTCGATCCCGTCATCGCGGCGCGAGAGCGGGGTCACGGCGGTGCCGCGCGCGCTCAGAGCGGCGCAGAGCGCAGCCCCGATCCCGCCCGAGGCGCCGATGATCAATGCGTTTTCCATGCGCGCCACGTAGGGTGGCGCTCATGCGCTTCAAGTGCTGACCGCCCGCGAATGAGGCGCAGCGGATTCGGGGGTTTTCAACGCGCCTCACGGCCCTTATAGTTTGTTGCATGATGAAGCAGGACCATATCTCATTTCCCGTGACGCCCCGCCAGGCGGGTTGCGTTCGTGTCCTGCTGCTCCTAAGCCGCCTCTGAGCGTGCCGATCCGGCGCGACCGCTCAGAGGATGTGCCTTTTCGCGCCATTGGCTTAGGACAATGAACGAGATTCGACATGACAGACCAGACCAAGACCGTATCGCCTGAAGCGAACAAGGATCGCGTTTCGCCGGAGGCGAACAAGGATCGCGTGGTGATTTTCGACACCACCCTGCGCGACGGAGAGCAATCCCCCGGCGCGACCATGACCCATGATGAAAAGCTCGAAATCGCCGCCCTGCTCGATGACATGGGCGTCGATATCATCGAAGCGGGCTTTCCCATCGCCTCCGAGGGCGATTTCCGCGCCGTGAGCGAGATCGCCAAGCGGGCGAAACAGGCGACGATCTGCGGGCTGGCGCGCGCGCATCTCAAGGATATCGACCGCGCCTGGGAGGCGGTGAAACACGCCGGCAGCCCACGTATCCACACGTTCATCGGCACCTCGCCGCTGCACCGCGCCATTCCGAACCTGACCCGGGACGAAATGGCCGAGCGCATCCATGAAACGGTGACCCATGCGCGCAATCTGTGCGACAACGTGCAATGGTCGCCGATGGATGCCACGCGCACCGAATGGGATTACCTGCGCCGGGTGGTCGAGATCGCCATCAGGGCGGGCGCCACCACGATCAACATCCCCGACACGGTGGGCTATACCGCGCCGGTGGAAAGCGCCGATCTGATCCGCCGCCTGATCGCCGATGTGCCGGGCGCCGACGAGGTGGTGTTCGCCACCCATTGCCATAACGACCTGGGCCTTGCGACGGCCAATGCGCTGGCCGCGGTGGCGGGCGGCGCGCGCCAGATCGAGTGCACGATCAACGGGCTGGGCGAGCGGGCGGGCAATACCGCGCTCGAAGAGGTGGTGATGGCGCTCAAGGTGCGCGGCGACATCATGCCCTTCTATACCCATGTGGACAGCCGCAAGATCATGAACATCTCGCGCCGGGTCGCCACGGTCAGCGGCTTTCCGGTGCAATACAACAAGGCGATCGTGGGCAAGAACGCCTTCGCCCATGAATCGGGCATCCACCAGGACGGGATGCTCAAGAACGCCGAAACCTTCGAGATCATGCGCCCGGAGGATGTGGGCCTGGCCGAGACCAGCATCGTTCTGGGCAAGCATTCGGGGCGCGCGGCGCTGCGCGCCAAGCTCAGGGACCTGGGCTATGAGCTGGCCGAGAACCAGCTCAACGACATGTTCGTGCGCTTCAAGGAACTGGCCGACCGCAAGAAGGAAGTCTATGACGAGGACCTCATCGCGCTGATGCGCGCGGGCGAGGACGAGGCCAGGGACCGGCTGGTCATCAAGTCGCTGCGCGTGGTCTGCGGCACCGGCGGACCGGCCGAGGCCGAGCTGGTGATGACCATCGACGGCACCGAGAAGAACGTGACCGAGACCGGCGACGGCCCGGTCGATGCGACCTTCAAGGCGGTGCGCGAACTGCATCCCAATGATGCGCATCTGTCGCTTTATCAGGTGCATGCGGTGACCGAGGGCACCGACGCGCAGGCCACGGTTTCGGTGCGGCTCGAGGAAGAGGGCAACATCGCCACCGGTCAGTCGGCCGATACCGATACGGTCGTCGCCTCGGCCAAGGCCTATGTGAACGCGCTCAACCGCCTTCTGGTGCGCCGCGGCCGCCTGGGCGAGGACAAGCGCGAGATCAGCTACAAGGACGTGAGCTGATCCGCCCTGCCCGCTGACAGCGAAAGACCCGGTCGCATCGCGTGGCCGGGTCTTTTCTTTGCGAGGCTTGCATGGGGGCGCTGCCCCCGTCGCGCAAAGCGCGACTCCCCCGGGATATTTGAAAACAGAAGAAGGGCCATGGCGGATCACTCCGCCTCTTCATCTGGCCTGAAATACCTCGGGGGGTCCGGGGGGCTGGCCCCCCGGCGGGTCCCGCAGGGAAAACCTGTCAGACGGATTCGGGATCGGATTCGGCCTCGTCGGCCCATTCCCAGGGGCGGGTGAAGCGGCCGAGCACATGGGCGAGCGCCTCCTCGTCGAGCGCCGCGCCGCGCTCGATCCGGGCGACGAGGCCGCGCTTCTTGGAATCGATCACCTGGGCGACGCGGGCGTCGAGACCGGCTTCGGTCAGGGCCGCGTCATAGATGCGGGTGATGGCGCGTTTGCGCAGGTCCGGCTTGAACACCTTGCCGACCGCCGTCTTGGGCAGTTCGTCGAGGATTTCGACATATTTCGGCATGGCGGCGCGTTCATGGACATGGATCTTGCAATGCGCGCGCAGTTCCTCGGCGGTGACGCTGGCGCCCTCCACCAGTTCCACATAGGCGCAGGGCAATTCGCCGGAATGCGCGTCGGGCTGGCCGATGGCGCCGGCCATGGCGACATCGTGATGGGCCATCAGGGCCTCTTCGATATCGGCGGGGTCGATATTGTGGCCGCCGCGGATGATCAGATCCTTGGCGCGTCCGGTGATCCAGAGGTAGCCATCCGGATCGATCCGCCCCAGATCGCCGGTGCGCAGATAGCGCTCGTAATGATAGAGATCGTTGTTCTTGGCGGCTTCGGTATAGGTGTTGCCGGCATAGACGCCCGGATTGGAAATGCAGATCTCGCCGACCTCGTCGGTGGCGCATTCCAGTGGCGCGCCCGCCTCGTCGGTCTTGAGGATGCGCACATCCGTATAGGGAAATGGCACGCCGACCGAGCCGACCTTTTTCTGGCCCTCGGGCGGGTTGCAGGACACGAGGCAGGTGGCCTCGGTCAGGCCGTAGCCTTCGATCACGGTCATGCCGGTGGCGGATTCGAAGCGGTTGAACAGTTCGAGCGGCATCGGCGCCGAGCCGGAAAACGCGTTCTTCACGGTCGAGATGTCGGCATCGACCTTGCGCTGCATCAGCGCCGACACCGCTGTCGGCACGGTGATCACGAAACTTGTCTGCCAGCGTTCCAGCAATTTCCAGAAATTGTCGAACACCCCGTCGCCGCGATAGCCTGCGGGCGTGGGAAAGACCACATGCGCCCCGGACTTGATCATCGCCATCAGGATGACGTGACAGGCGAAGACATGAAACAGCGGCAGCGGGCACATCACGCTGTCTTCCTCGGTGAACAGCAGCGTATGCCCCAGCCAGCCGTTATAGACCATGCCCGAGTAGCGGTGCTGCGCCACCTTGGGCATCCCGGTGGTGCCGCCGGTGTGGAAATAGGCCGCGACCCGGTCCTGCCCGCCATCGTCAAAGCCGAGCGTCACCGGATGTTTGCGCATCTCGGCGTTGAAGCATTTCACGTCGGCATGATGATTGCCGGGATTCTTCGGGCGGATCAGCGGGACGATCCAGCTTTTGGGCGGGCTGAGGTAGCGGTTGAGGTCGATTTCCAGAACCGTGTGGACATGGGGCGCGTGGCGCACGGCCTCGGCGGTTTTCTGGGCGATATCGGTTTTCGGGAAGGCCTTGAGCGTGACCACGACGCGGGCGTCGGTTTCGCGCAGGATCGCGCCGATCTGTTCGGGTTCGAGCAGTGGGTTGATCGGGTTGACGATGCCCGCGATGGCCGCGCCGATGGTGACGATGGCGGTTTCCAGCGTGTTGGGCAGGACCAGCGCGACGACATCGCTCTCGTCGATCCTGAGATCGCGCAGCAGGTTGGCGGCGCGGCAGACCTGATCATGGAACTGCTGCCAGGTCATGGTCTGCGAGGGGTCGCGCGCGCCCGAGAGAAGCTGATAGCTGATGGCGGGGCGATCGGGGAAGGCATCCACCGTTTCGCGCAGCATCTGGTAGAGCGTCGCCGGGCGCGGGCGCGCCTCCCAGCTCATCTCGTTTTCGATCGCGAGCGCATCCTGGCGCGAGGCAAAGGTCATGTGGTCGTCCTCCCCGATCCCGGCCTTCCGACTGGCCGGTTCTTCTCCTGACAGGCAAGATGGAAGGCTTTGACCAGCGGCGCAAGGTTTACGCTGCGTTTCGGCGCGCGGTGCGGGGCAGACAACCCTGAGGCGTCAGCGCCGCACCGTCGGGTCCTGTGGTGTCAGCCCTCCGGCGTCAGGCATTCGGCCATCGCGCCGGCCATGTTGCGCAGCATCGCCGGGTAAAGGCCTGCGCCCGGTTCCAGATCGACGCCGATCGGATCGAGCACGCCGACCGGGACGGCATCGCCGAAGACCGAAGCGATCACGGAGGTGTTGAACTGGGGTTCGGCGAAGACGCAGGCCGCGCCCTGTTCCTGCGCCAGCGCGCGCAGTTCAGCAAGGCGCGCGGGGCCGGGATCGCTGGCGTCGCTGAGCGAGAGCGCGCCCGCGGCCGCGACGCCGAAGCGGTTTTCGAAATACTGGTAGGCGTCGTGGAACACGAGGAAGGGGCGATCCGCCAGCGGGGCAAGCCGCGCGGCGATCTCTTCGCTCAATGCGGCGAGTTCGGCCTGACCGGCGGCGGCGTTGGCCGCGTAGAGATCGGCGTTGCCGGGATCGAGCGCCGAGAGTTCGCGCGCGATCAGGTCGAGCCAGATCGCGGCGTTCTGCGGATCGAGCCAGGCATGGGGGTCGGGACCGGCATGGGCGTGGTCATGGGCCTCGGCGTGGTCATGCGCCGCGTGGTCGTCGTGGCCGGCCTCGTGGTCATGGTCCTTGTGATCGTCGTGGTCGTCGTGGCCGGCCTCGTGGTCATGGTCCTTGTGATCGTCGTGGTCGTCGTGGCCGGTCTCGTGATCATGGTCCTTGTGGTCGTCGTGGTCGTCGTGGCCGGCCGCGTGATCATGGTCCTTGTGGTCGTCGTGGTCGTCGTGGCCGGTCTCGTGGTCGTGGTCCTTGTGATCGTCGTGGTCGTCGTGGCCAGCCGCGTGATCATGGTCCTTGTGATCGTCGTGGTCGTGGTCATGCGCGCCGAAGCGCGGGTCGATGCGGCCCGGCAGGATCAGGGTTTCGGGTGCGGTCAGCAGGCTGAGATGGGCGGCCTCGGGGGCCAGCGTTTCGATCGGATCGCCAAGCCAGGGCGTGAGCCCCGGCCCCATCCAGACCACGAGATCAGCCTTTTCGAGGGCGCGCGCCTCGGAGGGGCGCATCGCGTAGCCATGCGGCGAGGCGCCGGGGCGCACGATCACCGCGGGCATCGCATCCGCCCCCACCCCGTCGAGCACCCGCGCCACGAGCGACTGGACGGGCGCGATATCGGTGGCGACACGGGGTGATTCGGCTGCGGCAGGAAGGGCCAGCGGCAACAGCGCGGCAAGCACGGCGGCGGAAAGGCGCATCGGGATCTCCATGTGATAATATAACATTCCGGATGCTTGATAATTGTAATTCTATAACATATCAACCCTGCAAAGCGGGAGACCCTGAAATGGACGCCATCGGATTTGAAACCCACGACCACAAGGGCTGCATGCGCGCCGGCCTGGAGCGGGTGGAGCGCGCTTGCGCGGAGCGCGGGCTGCAGTTCACGCCGGGGCGCCGGCGGGTTCTGGAACTGCTGCTCGAGGGGCACCGGGCGATGGGCGCCTACGAGATCCTCGACATCCTGCGCGAAGAGGGCGCCGGGTCGCAGCCGCCGGTGGCCTACCGGGCGCTGGATTTCCTGGTGAGCAACGGGTTCGCCCACAAGATTCAGCGGCTCAACGCCTTTATCGCCTGCATGCATCCGGGCGAGGATCACACCCCCGCCTTCCTGATCTGCCGGGGCTGCGATGCGGTGGCCGAGGCCCATGCCGACCCCGCGAGCGGCCTGCTGGGCCGCGCGGCGCGCGACAGCGGCTTTACCATAGAACAGGCGGTGATCGAGGCGGTGGGGCTCTGCCCTGCCTGCACGGAGGCCGCTGCATGAGCCTTGTGAAAACGCGCGGGCTGGGCGTGCGGATCGGGCGCAACCGCATCCTGGATCACGTTGACTTCGCCATCGAGCGGGGCGAGATCGTCACCATCGTGGGGCCGAACGGGTCGGGCAAGTCGACGCTGTTGCGTGCGCTGATCGGGGCGGTCACGCCCAGCGAGGGCGAGATCACGCGCGCGCCGGGGCTCAGGATCGGTTACGTCCCCCAGCGGCTGCATATCGACCCGACGCTGCCGATGACGGTGGGGCGGTTCCTGAGCCTGCCGCGCCGCCAGCCTGCGGCCGAGGTGCGCGCGGCACTGGATGCTGCCGGGCTGCCGGACCTGGCCAAGCGGCAGATGGCGGATCTGTCGGGCGGGCAGTTCCAACGGGTTCTGCTGGCGCGGGCCCTGATGGAAAAGCCCGATCTGCTGATTCTCGACGAGGCGACGCAGGGGCTGGACCAGCCCGGTTCGGCGGCATTCTACCGGCGCATCGAGGAGGTCCGGCGCGAGATGGGCTGCGCGGTGCTGATGGTGAGTCATGAACTGCACGTCGTGATGAGCGCGAGCGACAGGGTGATCTGCCTCAACGGGCATGTCTGCTGCGAGGGGCAGCCCGAGCATGTGGCGCAGGCCGAGGAATACAGGGCGCTGTTCGGCAGCGGCACGCAGGGGGCGCTGGCGCTGTATCGGCACGATCACGATCATGAGCATGAACACGACCATGCGGGATGCGCCGGCGGTCATGACCAGCACGGGCATGGGCACGAGCAGGAGCACCAATACGGAGCGACGCGATGATCGGCGCATTGATGGATGATTTCCTGATCCGCGCGGCGCTGGCCGGACTGGGCGTGGCGCTGGCGGCGGCGCCGCTGGGCTGTTTCGTTGTCTGGCGGCGGATGGCCTATTTCGGCGATGCGACGGCGCATGCCTCGATCCTGGGGGTGGCGCTGGCGCTGGCCTTCGGGATATCGATCTTTGCCGGGGCGCTGGTGGTGGCGCTGGCGATGGCGCTGGCGGTCTCGACCCTGTCGGGGCGCGGCGTGGCGATGGATACGCTGCTGGGGGTGCTGGCGCATTCGGCGCTGGCCTTCGGGCTGGTGGCGGTGTCGTTCCTGCAGGGCGTGCGAATCGATCTCATGGGCTATCTGTTCGGCGACATCCTGGCCGTCGGAAAGACCGATCTGGCGGTCATCTGGGGCGGGGCGATTCTGGTGGTGGGGTTGCTGGCTTGGCGCTGGCAGGCGCTGCTGACCGCGACCCTGAGCCCCGACCTGGCGCAGGCCAGCGGGATCGACCCGCGGCGCGAACAGCTGGGCCTGACACTGGCGCTGGCGGTGGTGGTTGCGGTGGCGATCAAGGTCGTCGGCGTGCTGCTGATCGCGGCGATGCTGATCATTCCCGCCGCCGCCGCGCGCCCGCTGGCGGGCACGCCCGAGCGGATGGCGGCGGTGGCGATCGGTCTGGCGGCGCTGGCGGCGCTGGCCGGTGTCGAGGGATCATTCGTGCTGGACACGCCGACGGGGCCGACGATCGTCTGCGTGGCGGCACTGATCTTTGCGCTGACCAGCGGCGCGGCGGCGCTGGGACGGGCCGTGGCGCGGCGCTGAGACGCATCTTCCTTGAAATACGGGCGGACGGGCACTGCGGGTGCGACATGCTTTCACAGCAATTCTTTCCTGTTGACTGTTTTTGTCGGAAATGCGTAGAAATGTCTTACTGTTTCACTCGGTTTTCAGGAGGTTTCACGAGACCATGACCAGCACCATCACCCGCAGCTTTGTCGCTGCGCTTGCGCTTTCGGCCACGGTCGCCCCTGCGCTGGCGCAGGAAGTCAACATCTATTCCAGCCGGCATTACGATTCCGACCAGCCGCTGTTCGACGAGTTCACCAGCCGCACCGGCATCACCGTGAACCGGATCGAGGCCAAGGCGGACGAGTTGATCGCGCGCATGGAGGCCGAAGGCGAGAACAGCCCCGCCGACGTGCTGCTGACGGTCGATGTGGGCCGTGTGGGGCGCGCCGAGGATGCGGGCCTGCTCCAGCCCTTCGAGTCGGAAATGATCCGGGATCGCATCCCGCCGCATCTGCGCGATCCCGAGAACATGTGGTTCGGTGTCTCGCAGCGCGCGCGCATCATCTTTTACGCGAAAGACCGCGTCGAGACCCCGCCGCGCAGCTATGAGGCGCTGGCCGAGCCGGAATGGAAGGGCAAGGTCTGCATCCGCTCTTCGTCGAATATCTACAACCAGTCGCTGATGGCCTCGCTGATCGAGGTTCATGGCGAGGAAGCGGCCAAGGAATGGGCCGCAGGCATCGTCGGGAACATGGCGCGCGCGCCCCAGGGTGGCGACACCGATCAACTGCGCGGCATCCTGTCGGGCGAATGCGATGTGGCCGTGTCCAACCACTATTACTTCCTGCGAGGCTATGAGCAGGATGTCGAAGGCCTGACCGACGGGATCGAGAATATCGGCTTCGTCTGGCCCAACCAGAGCGGGCGCGGCACGCATGTGAACCTGTCGACCGCCGCCAAGGCCGTGCATGCCCCAAACCCCGAGAATGCCGAGAAGCTGCTGGAATTCTTCACCAGCGACTTTGCGCAGCATCACTTTGCCGGACAGAACAACGAGTATCCGGCCGTAAGCGGCGTGCCGCTGGACGAGGATACCGCGCGTCTGGGCATCTTCATCCCGGACACTACCACCAATACCGCAGTCTATGGCGACAATGCCAAGGCCGCGCAGACGATCTTCAACGAGGTCAGCTGGGACTGATCGCGCCTGATCGTTGAACGAGATTGCCCCGCGCCTTTGCGCGGGGCTTTTCGTTTTTTTGGGGGGGATAAGCGGGCACATCGCCGCTTTCGATGGCGGTTTGCGGTCCTACTCGGCGGCGCTTTTGAGGCTGGCCATCAGGTTGTGGAATTTCTCGCCCTGCACGGCGACGTGCTTATGCAGGGTGTCGCCTGCGCGCGCGCCGTCGCCGTCTTCGAGCGCGGCGACGATGGCCTCGTGTTCGGCCATGGATTGCGCCATGCGGCCACGGAACCCGAGCTGTTTGCGGCGGAAGGGTTTGAGGCGTTTATGCAGCTTGGCGGTTTCCTGTTCGAGGAATCCGTTGCCCGATTCCCGGTAGATGATTCTGTGGAATCGTTCGTTCTCGGTATAGTAGCTGTCTGGATCGCGGGCCGTCACGGCGGCGTGGCAGCGGGCGTTGGCGTCGCGCAGTTCGGCCAGCGCGGCGTCGCTGATGCGGCGCGCGGCGAGGCGCCCGCAGGCGGCTTCGAGTTCGGCCATCACCTCGAACATCTCGATCAGCTCCACGGGGCCGGGCTGGCGCACGAAGGCCCCGCGCCGGGGGATGAGATCGACCAGCCCCGATAGAGCAAGCCGTTGAATCGCCTCGCGAAGCGGGGTGCGCGACACCCCGAACTGATCGGCAAGGCGCACCTCGTCGAGGCGCTGGCCGTCCTGGAAGGTGCCATCGAAAATCAGTTCTTCCAACTGGACTGCGATATGATCGGCGCGGCGTTGCTGCATGGGAGAGAACTCTAGCACGAGATCGTTGCGATGCAATATCTCACATCTTGTATACAAAACTGTTGACTTGAAAAAC
The DNA here is from genome assembly GCF_026891095.1 of Roseovarius salincola. GTDB lineage: Bacteria > Pseudomonadota > Alphaproteobacteria > Rhodobacterales > Rhodobacteraceae > Roseovarius > Roseovarius salincola. The sequence continues at coordinate 112,137 of NZ_JAPTNL010000006.1, read as the reverse complement.
ACGCCGCACGTAGTCTTGCCGGACATCCCCGGCCCTGCCGGGGCAATGCTTTGGGAGGAGAACATGAAAACAATGCTTAGAACCGCCGTGGCGGCTGCGGCGCTCATCTCGGTGGCGGGCCTGGCGCAGGCGACCGAGCTGCGCCTGTCGCATCAATGGTCGAACAACGATGTCCGCCACAAGGTGGCGCAGATCGTCGCCGACGAGGTCGCCGCCGCCGATGTGGACCTCGATATCAAGATCTTCGGGTCGAAATCGCTGTTCAAGCCGCGCGAGCAATACACGCCGCTCAGCCGCGGGCAGCTTGACATGACGGTGCTGCCGCTCAGCTATGCGGGCGGGCAGCAGCCGGCCTATAACCTGACGCTGATGCCGGGCCTGGTGAAGAACCACGACCACGCCGCGCGCCTGTCCGCGAGCCCCTTCATGGAGGCGCTGGAGGCCAAGATGGCCGAGGATGACGTGATGGTGCTGGTGCATGGCTACCTGGCGGGCGGTTTCGCGGGCACGGAAGAGTGTCTGACCAAGCCTTCGGATGTCGAGGGCAAGCAGATGCGCGCCGCCGGCAAGGCATTCGAGCAGATGCTGGCCGGGGCGGGCGCGTCGATCGCGTCGATGGCCTCGTCCGAGATCTACAACGCGATGCAGACCGGCGTGCTGGACGCGGCGAACACGTCGTCCTCGTCCTTCGTGTCCTACCGGATCTACGAGCAGGTCAAATGCTATACCCCGGCGGGCGACGTGGCGCTTTGGTTCATGTACCAGCCGCTGCTGATGAACAAGTCCACCTTCGAGGGGCTGAGCGACGAGCAGCAGGCGGCCCTGCTGGCGGCGAGCGAGAAGGCCGAGGCCTATTACCTGGAAGAGGCCAAGAAGGAAGACGCCGAGTCGGTCAAGGTGTTCCGCGATGCGGGAGTCGAGATCGCCGAGATGTCGCAGGAGGATTTCGAGGCCTGGCGCACGCTGGCGACCGAGACATCCTACAAGGCCTTTGTCGAGGAAGTGTCCGACGGGCAGGCGCTTCTGGATATGGCGCTGGCCGTCGAATAAGCTGACATCCGGGGCGGCGCCCAGACCGCGCCGCCCCGGATCCCCGACCAGATCACACGCTTGAGGGAGGTATCGCATGGCCGTTCCAAGTTCGGCAGGCGCAGCGCGCACGGGCAGCAATCCGTTCCTGCGGGCCGTCGCCGCGATCTCGACATTCGCCGGATGGTGTTCGGCGGCGATGATCGTCGCGGCGGTGGGCATCACCTGCCAGATGATCTTCATCCGCTTCGTGCTGAACGGGTCGACGATCTGGCAGACCGAGGCGGTGGTTTACCTGATGATCGCCGCGACGCTGATCGGGTTGCCCTATGTGCAGCGGCTGCGGGGCCATGTGAACGTGGACCTGTTCCCGCTGATGCTGTCGATGCGGGCGCGGTTCGTGCTGGCGATGCTGACGCTGACGCTGTCGATCGCCATCGTCGCGGTGATGCTGTTTTACGGCTATGAGTTCTGGCATTTCGCCTGGGATCGCAGCTGGCGCTCGGACACGGTCTGGTCCGTCAGGCTGTGGATTCCATATCTGTCCATTCCCGTTGGTTTCGCCCTGTTGCTGTTGCAGCTGGTCGCCGACCTGATCGCCGTGATCATCGGCGTGGACAAACCCTTCGGACTGGAGGACGCCTGATGGACCCCCTTCTTCTTGGAGCCCTCGTTGCGGTGGCGACGATCCTGGTACTGTTTTCGGGCGTGTCGGTGGCGATCGGGCTGCTGATCGTATCGGCCGGGTTCCTGATCGTCTTTGACGGGCTGCGCTCTCTTGAACTGATGCCGGAGCTGCTGTTCGGCAAGCTGGACAATTTCGCGCTGCTGTCGATCCCGATGTTCATCATCATGGGCGCGTCGATATCATCGACGCGGGCGGGGGCCGACCTCTACGAGGCGCTGGAGCGCTGGTTGACGCGGGTGCCCGGCGGGCTGGTGATTTCCAACCTCGGCGCCTGCGCGCTGTTCGCGGCGATGTCGGGGTCAAGCCCTGCGACCTGCGCCGCCATCGGCAAGATGGGCATCCCCGAGATGCGCAAGCGCGGCTATCCCGACGGCGTCGCCGCCGGGTCGATCGCGGCGGGGGGCACGCTGGGCATCCTGATCCCGCCATCGGTGACGATGATCGTCTACGGGATCGCCACGGAGACCTCGATCGGGCGGCTGTTCCTGGCCGGTGTCATTCCGGGGCTGATGCTGGTCATGCTGTTCATGGCGTGGTCGCTTTATTCGACATGGCGCTCGGGGGCGCAATCGGTGCTGAGCGCGGGCAATTACAGCTGGCGCGAGAAATTCGAGATCCTGCCGCGGGTGCTGCCGTTCCTCGCGATCATCGTGGGCGTGCTATACGCCATGTATGGCGGTGTCGCGACACCTTCGGAGACGGCGGCGGTGGGCGCGCTGTTGTGCATGGTCATCGCGATGGTGATCTACAAGCTGTGGGATCCCCGCCAGCTTTGGTCGGTGCTGCGCGACAGCACCCGCGAAAGCGTGATGATCCTTTTCATCATCGCCGCGGCGGGCGTGTTCAGCTACATGCTGTCGTCGCTGTTCATCACCCAGTCGATCGCCGAGTGGATCGGCACGCTGGATGTGAACCGATGGGTGCTGATGGGGGCGATCAACGTCTTTCTGCTGATCGCGGGCTTCTTCCTGCCGCCGGTCGCGGTGATCCTGATGGCCGCGCCGATCCTGTTGCCGATCATCACCACAGCCGGTTTCGATCCGATCTGGTTCGCCGTGGTGCTGACGATCAACATGGAGATCGGGCTGATTTCGCCGCCCGTGGGCTTGAACCTTTACGTGATCAACGGGATCGCGCCGGATATCTCGCTGCGCACGATCCTGACGGGATCGCTGCCCTTCGTGGCCTGCATGGTGATCGGCATCGTTCTGCTGTGCCTGTTTCCGGGCCTCGCCACATGGCTGCCCGATGCGGTAATGGGAACGGCGCGATGACATTGCTGGCGGATCTTCTGTCGACGGTGTTCGAGCGGCGCTATCGCCCTTTCGCGCTGCGCCGGCGCGGCACCCGCCCCCTGCCCGAGCTGGCCGATGAACTGGTGGGCGCGGCGGGGGAAACCTCGGGGGTGAGTCTTGCGACCGAGATCCTGTCGGGGTTCGGCGAGATGGAGGACGACGACAAGCGCGCGTTCTTCAGCCATCTGGCCACCGAGATGAATATCGACCCCGAGGCGGTGCGGGCCGCCCTTGACGCCTATGAGCAGGCCCCGTCAAAGGCCACATACCGCGCTTATATGGCCGCAGCCGAGCCCCGCCGCCAGGAGCTGATCCGGCGGCTCAACGGCGTGCCCGGCGCGACACGCACGCTGGTGGAAATGCGCGCGGAGCTGTTGCGGCTGGGGCGCGGCACCCCGGAACTGGAGGCGCTGGACCTCGATTTCCGGCATCTTTTCGCGTCCTGGTTCAATCGCGGTTTCCTTGTGCTGCGGCCGATCAACTGGGAAAGCCCGGCGCATATCCTGGAAAAGATCACCCAATACGAGGCCGTGCACGCGATCCAGAGCTGGGACGACCTGCGCCGCCGTCTGGAGCCGCAGGACCGGCGCTGTTTCGCCTTTTTCCATCCCGCCATGCCCGACGAGCCGCTGATCTTCGTCGAGGTGGCGCTGACGCGCGGCACGCCGGGATCGGTGCAGGCGCTGCTGACAAGCGAGCGCAGCACGCTGCGCGAGGACGAGGCCGATACGGCCGTGTTCTATTCGATTTCCAACTGTCAGGCGGGGCTGGCCAGCATTTCCTTCGGCAATTCCCTGATCAAGCAGGTGGCGGCGGACCTTTCCGCCGAACTGCCGGGGCTGAAGACTTTCGTGACGCTCTCGCCGATTCCGGGGCTGACCCGCTGGCTGGACTCCGAGGGTTATGAATGGCAAGGGGCCAGCAGTGAGCAGATGCGCGCATTGGCGGCCCATTACCTGCTGAATGCCAAGCTGGATAACGGCGACCCGGTCGATCCGGTGGCGCGGTTCCATCTGGGCAATGGTGCGATCGTCCATGCCGTCCACGCCGAGGCAGACACGTCCGAAAACGGCCAGGCGCAATCAGGGGGCACGATGGTGAATTACCTTTACGATCTGGCCAAGGTCGCGCAAAACCACGAACAATTCGCAACCACGCGGCAGATGGTGGCGACATCGGAGGTCCGGTCGCTTGCCAGTTCCGCTACTCTCGTCAAGGCCGAGGATTCCTGAAATCATGGCAAATATTCTTTACGACACGCTGATGGGCAAACATGCCGGCAAACCCACAGCTTTCCTGTATCTGCCGGATGGCGCGGTCGTCACCCATGCGCAATTTCTGGCGCGCGCCGCGCAGCTGGCCAATGCGATCAGCGCGATGGGGCTGAAGCCCGGCGACCGGCTGGCGGTGCAGGTCGAGAAATCGCCCGAGGCGCTGGCGCTTTATGCCGCCTGCGTGCAGGCCGGGGTGATCTTTCTGCCGCTCAACACCGCCTATACGGTCAGCGAGCTGGCCTATTTCATCGAGAACAGCGGCGCGCGGCTGATCGTCTGCGACAGTGCGCAGAAAGACGCGGTGGCGCCGATGGCCGGGCCGCTCGATGCGCGGGTCGAGACGCTGGACGCGGACGGCACGGGCAGCCTGATGGCGGCGGCGCAAGACCAGCCCGAAAGCTTCGACACGGTGGCGCGCGGGGCCGATGATCTGGCGGCGTTCCTTTATACGTCGGGCACGACCGGGCGATCGAAGGGGGCGATGCTGACGCAGGGCAATCTGTTGTCCAATACCGAGGTGCTGGTCGATCACTGGCGTTTCAGCGGCGATGACGTGTTGCTGCACGCGCTGCCGATCTTTCACACCCATGGCCTGTTCGTGGCGACCAATATCATTCTGGCGACCGGCGGCGCGATGATCTTCCTGCCGAAATTCGATGTCGATCAGGTGATCGAGTGGTTGCCCAGGGCAACAACGATGATGGGCGTGCCGACCTTTTACACAAGGTTGCTGGATGACGCGCGTTTCACCGGCGATCTGGTCGGGCATATGCGGCTGTTCATCTCGGGCTCGGCGCCGCTATTGGCCGAGACCCATGTGCAGTTCGAGGAGCGCACAGGGCATCGCATCCTGGAGCGCTACGGGATGACCGAGACCAACATGAACACCTCGAACCCCTATGACGGCGAGCGGCGCGCGGGGACCGTGGGTTTCGCGCTGCCGGGGGTGGAGCTGAAGGTGACGGACCCCGACAGCGGCGAGACCCTGCCGCAGGGCGAGATCGGCCAGATCGAGGTGCGCGGGCCGAACGTGTTCAAGGGCTATTGGCAGATGCCCGAAAAAACGGCAGCCGAGCTGCGCGAGGACGGGTTCTTCATCACCGGCGATCTGGGGCGGATCGACGAGGATGGCTATATCCATATCGTCGGGCGCAACAAGGATCTGATCATCTCGGGGGGCTATAACATCTACCCCAAGGAGATCGAGCTGTTGCTGGACGAGCAGCCCGGCGTGCTGGAAAGCGCGGTAATCGGCGTGCCGCATCCCGATTTCGGCGAGACGGTTCTGGGGATCCTGGTGCCCGAAAAGGGCCGTGAGCCGGACCCGGAGGCGATCATGGAGGCGGCGCAGGCATCGCTGGCGCGCTTCAAGCATCCCCGCAAGCTGGTGGTCATGGACGCCCTGCCCCGCAACACGATGGGCAAGGTGCAAAAGAACATCCTGCGCGACGAATTCAAGGATATGTTCGCCGCCTCATGAGGCGGGGCGCGGGCTGGCCCGGGAGGGCGCGCGCCGCGCGACGCGCGGGCGCGCCAGCCAAGGCGCGAGCCGCCATGCCAGAAGGCCGAAGGAGAGCGTCCAGAGCAGCGCCGAAAGGGCGATGCCGTCAAGCCCGCCAAGGGTGAGCGCATCCCCTGCGAGGCGCGCCAGCGCCGCCAGAAGCAGCAATGCGAACGACGCCGTGAGGCGGCGGCCTGCCACCAGTTCGCGCCCGGTATGGCCCATGGTGGCGCGCATCATGACCGCCACGGTCATGCCCCCGACCACCCCGATCCCGAAGAGATGCGCCGGTGCCGCCATCGTGGCCAATCCGAGGGCCGTGGCGCCGACGGCGATGAACCCGGCAGGGATGACAAGGTAGGCGGCGTGCAGCATCAAGAGGAGCGGCGAACGCCATGTGGCCTGGCCCTGCCAGCGCGAAAGCCGCGCCAGATGCAGGAGCGCCGCCAGCACGCCCAGCACCGCCGCCGCGATTCCGTATGGTGCGAACACCCATGCCAGCAATGCGACCGCGCCGACCACGAGGCAGACGCCATCGAAACGGTTGAACGGCACCGGAAGCCGGGCTGCGCCGCGCTGCGCCAGCCAGTTGCGGGTGAAGCTGGGCAGGATGCGCCCGCCGATCAGCATGATCAGGAACACCAGCAGCGCCAGCCCCAGCCGCCGGCCCGTATCGGCTGTGCCTTGGGTGATGACTTCGGCGTGATAGAGGATATTGGCGCCCCAGAGCAGGGTCACGGGCAGCAAGACCTTGAGGTTGCGCCAGTTCCTGCCAGCCATGATCTCGCGCGCGATCATGGCGACCACCGCCAGAAGAAAGCCCTGATCGATCAGCAACACCAAGGGCGGTGCGAGCCCGCCAGCCCCTGCCAGCGCCAGACGCCCGGCCAGCCAGAGCGTGAGCAGGGCGGCAAGCGGCCAGCCACGCGTCGGCATGCGGCCTGTCCAGTTGGGCACGGCGGTGAACAGGAAACCCGCAACCACCGCCGCGCCATAGCCGAAGATCATCTCATGGATATGCCAATCCGCCGGGGCAAAATGACTGTGGAGCGCCAGATCCCCGCGCCAGATGAGATACCAGACCGGCACGACGCAAAGCGCGAACAGCGTCGCGCCCAGAAAGAAGGGCCTGAATCCGTAGGAAAACAGCGTCGGGCCGCTGTAGTGTTTGGGCGACATGGTCCTGCATCCTTGTCCGGAAGGGAAACAGGGGCGCCACCCGTGGCGGCGCCCCGGCAGGTCAGGCAGGGCGAGACGCTGCCCTAGCGGACCTGCGCGACCAGATCGGCCATACGCGATTTGGCCTTGCCACGGTGCTTGACGGCGCTGGCTTCATCGAGATTGGCCGCATCGCCCACCTGGATCACGGCGACCATGCCCATCGCGTAATGCGGCGTGCATTTGATGCCGTAGACGCCTTGTTCATCGACCGTCAGCTCGAATTCCTCGTCGAACTTCGTCCTGAAGCTGTCGACGCCGTCGGGAAGCATGCCGTCGATGCTTTCGACATTGTGGCCCTTGTCGGTGGACAGGAAGCGGACAATGTCGCCCGGCGCGGCATTGATATAGGCGGGCTCGAACACCATCGCGCCTTCGGCGCCGCGGTTGAGCATCTTGACCTCGTGGGTCTCGGCGGCGGCGGCCGTGCCCACAAGAGCCAGCGCGGCGGTCAGTATCAGCGGTTTCATCATCGGAGTTTCCTTTCATCCTGTCCGGTTCGTGTCGTCCGGTTGTTTCGCTGGCATTTGTTATGGTGTATGAGGTCGGGGCGAACATTGCTCTTTCACAAACTTCCGAAACATTCGTGGCAAAACTCGACGAAAGCCTGCTGACCGGCCTGCCGCCCTTCTCCCGCCTGAGCCGGGAGCAGATTCGCGGGATATTGGATCACGCGACATCACGGCGATACGACGAAGGCACGGTGATCTTTCGCGAGGGGCATGACGCAGAGCGGTTCTATCTGCTGCTGGATGGCTATCTGCGGGTGGTGCGCACGACGCCGGGGGGCGATCAGATCATCGTGCTGCATATCGCGCCGGGGCAATTGTTCGGGATCGCGCCCGCGCTTCAGCGCGACACCTACCCGGCCAGCGCGATCGCGGCGGCGGAATCCATCGCGCTGTCATGGCCGGTGCGGCTCTGGCCGGACTTCACCGCATCCTATGAGGGGTTCGCCTCGGAAAGCTACAAGACGCTGGGCGAGCGGCTGGGACAGATCCAGGAAACCCTGACCGAGATGGCGACGCAGGCGGTGGAAAAGCGGGTCGCCTCGGCGGTGCTGCGGCTGGTCAACCAGAGCGGGCGCAAGACCGGCGAGGGAATCGAGATCGCCTTTCCGGTGACGCGGCAGAACATTTCGGACATGACCGGCACCACGCTGCATACGGTGAGCCGCCTGCTGTCGGCCTGGGAGAAAAGCGGGATCGTGCGCTCGACCCGTAAGCATATTGTCGTGACCGATCCGCATCGGCTGGTGTTGCTGAGCGACGTTTAGCGGACGGTTTGGTGTTTGCGTCGGCGGGTATCGCCGGGCAGGTGAGCGGTCGGGCGATGCCCGGCGGCGCGTGGTGCGCCTTGATTCCGGGCAAGGAGCCCTAGGACGGGTCGGCCAGCGCGGCTATTTCGGCCAGCAGGGCCTCGCGGAAATCATCCTCGTCCAAGTCATATTCGATACAGGCATCGGTGATCGCGTGAAATGGCGCGATCGGGCAGCCCGGACAGAGCATCCGCTGTTCGATGAAGACCCGCATCAGTTCGGGCCATTGGGCGAACAGGTCCGATAGCGGCAGGTCGGGGTCGTCGAAATCGGGGCGTTTCATGGGGTGCTCCAGTCGTTCCATTCATTCTGCGCGCGCGTTTCGCGTCCTTCTTTGCGATTGCGCAACAAGCGGCGCGGCGGCGGCGGCTATCCAGAGCCCATCCAAAACGAATGTCAGGACCGCGAAATGTCAGAATTACTTACGAAATCGCGGGCCAGGAACGTGTTCTACGGGGGATCCATCTTCTTCGTCGTCGTGTTCGTGGCCCTGACGGCACAGAGTCACCGTCACATCACGCAGAGCTCGACCGCAGGCATGGAACTGAGCGAGGAGGTTATCCTTGGCAAGCATGTCTGGGAGCGCCATTCCTGCATCAACTGTCACACGCTGCATGGCGAGGGCGCCTATTTCGCTCCCGAGCTTGGCAACGTGATGACCCGCTGGGGCGCGCTGGACGATCCAGAGACGGCCTATGAGATCCTTGACGGATGGATGCAGGCGCAGCCTTCGGGAATCGAGGGCCGCCGCCAGATGCCGCATTTCGAGATCACCGAGGAGGAAATGCGGGCGCTGTCCGAATTCCTTCGCTGGGCCGATCAGACCGACACCCAGAACTGGCCGCCCAACGACGCCGGCTGAGGAGACATGAAGATGAAATACCAATCCCAAAAGGTGGCTTACGCCTATTTCCTGGTGGCCATGGGCCTTTTCGCCATTCAGGTCATGGGCGGGCTTCTGGCCGGCTGGATCTATGTCGCGCCCAATACGCTGGCCGAGCTTGTGCCCTTCAACATCATCCGCATGATCCATACCAATGCGCTGATCGTCTGGCTGCTGCTGGGCTTTTTCGGCGCGGCCTATTACCTCGTGCCAGAGGAATCCGAGCGCGAACTCTTCTCGGTCAAGCTGGCCTATATCCAGCTGGCGATCCTGGTGGTCGGCACGCTGGGGGCGGTGGGGTCCTACCTGGTCGGCATTCACGGCGGGCGCGAGTTCCTGGAACAGCCGCTCTGGGTCAAGTTCGGCATTCTGGTCGCCGCGGTGATTTTTCTTGTGAACATTTCGCTCACGGTGCTGGCCGGGCGAAAGACCGCGATCACCAATATCCTGCTGATGGGGCTTTGGCTGTTGTGCCTGCTCTGGGTGTTCGCCTTCATCAATCCCGACAACCTGTCGCTGGACAAGATGTATTGGTGGATGGTCGTGCATCTGTGGGTCGAGGCGACCTGGGAGCTGGTGATGGCCGCGATCCTGGGCTTCCTGATGCTGAAGCTGACCGGCGTGGACCGCGAGGTGATCGAGAAATGGCTTTACGTCATTGTCGCCACGGCGCTGTTTTCCGGCATCCTCGGGACCGGGCACCATTTCTACTGGATCGGCACGCCGGGTTACTGGCAATGGATCGGGTCGATCTTCTCGACCTTCGAGGTGATCCCGTTCTTCGCGATGATGTCCTTTGCCTTCCTGATGGTCTGGAAGGGGCGCAAGAACCACCCCAACAAGGCCGCGCTTCTGTGGTCGCTGGGCGCGTCGACGGTGGCGTTCTTCGGGGCCGGCGTCTGGGGTTTCCTGCACACGCTGCACGGGGTCAATTTCTATACTCACGGCACGCAGATCACCGCAGCACACGGGCACCTTGCCTTTTACGGGGCCTATGTGGCGCTGAATCTCGCGATGTTCACCTATGCGATGCCGCAGCTGAAGGGACGCGCGCCTTATAACCAGGTGCTCAACATGGCCTCGTTCTGGCTGATGACGGGGGGCATGGCGTTCATGACCTTCACGCTGACCTTCGCGGGCACGATCCAGACCCATATGCAGCGGATCGTGGGCGACTATTTCATGGACGTGCAGGATCAGCTGGACCTGTTCTACCTGATGCGCTTCGGCTCGGGTGTGGCGGTCGTGCTGGGTGCGTTGCTGTTCATCTATGCCATGCTGGTGGTGCGGCGCGAGGTCGTCGAACCCGGCCCGCTGACCGTTCCGGGAGAATAAGCCATGACCGTCATGACCAAACCCGACCTGCCCTTCTACCAACCCGTCGCGGATGAATGCGATCTGTTTCGCACCGCGCATGAAAACGGTTTGCCCCTTCTGCTGAAGGGGCCGACCGGCTGCGGCAAGACCCGCTTTGTCGAGCATATGGCCGCGAAACTGGGCCTGCCGCTCCATACGGTGGCCTGCCATGACGACCTGTCGGCGGCGGACCTGATCGGGCGCTATCTGCTGAAGGGCGGCGAGACCGTCTGGGTGGACGGGCCGCTGACGCGGGCCGTGCGCGAGGGGGGGATTTGTTACCTCGACGAGGTGGTGGAGGCGCGCAAGGACGTGACCGTCGTGCTGCACCCGCTGAGCGACGACCGGCGGCGGCTGATGATCGACCGCACCGGCGAGGAGCTGGTGGCGCCCAAGGGCTTCATGCTGGTGGCCAGCTACAACCCCGGCTACCAGAACATCCTCAAGAAGCTGAAACCCTCGACCCGGCAACGGTTCCTGTCGATCGGCTTCGATTTCCCGCAACCGGGTGTGGAAACCGCCGTGGTGGTGCGCGTAAGCGGACTGGACGAGGCGCGCAGCGCCGCGCTGGTGCGGCTGGCGGGGCATATCCGCACGCTGTCGGGCATGGATCTGGAGGAGGGTATCTCGACCCGGCTGCTGATATATGCGGCGACGATGATCGCGCGCGGCACCAAGGTCGAGCGCGCCATCGAGGCGGCGATCATCGAACCCCTGAGCGACGAGCCGGACGTGCAGCAGGCGCTGCGCGATCTTGCCGCCAGCGTCTACGGGTGACGCCATGATCCATCTGCTTGACCTCATGGAGCCGGAGGAAACCGTCGGCAACCTCTGGCATGACATGGCGACGCGGCGCGCGCGCGAAGGTGGCGGCGAGGGCGCAGAGGCGCGCACCGTCACCTTTGCGGCGATCCGTCCGAGCGCGGCCACGCTTTACCGCGCGCTTGGCGGCGCGGCGGGGACCGAGATCGTCCCCGCCCCGGCGGCCTGTTCGGATCACCGGCCCGACCGGCTGCGCCGGATCGGCACACCGCGCGAGATGCTGCATGTGGCGGATTTCGACGGCGAGAAGCTGCGCCTGCCGCCGGTCATGGATGCTTTTCCCAGCCGCGAGATGAACCGCACCGCCTATCTTTGGCTGGCGGCGCTGGCGGCCTGTGTCGAAATTCCGGCGCGGCGCGACGATCCGCTGGCCGCCGACCGGGCCGAGATCGCCGCCATCGCCGAGGGCGCGGATCGCGCCTATGACGCCTGCCCGGGATTGCGCGCGCCTTATGCGGCGCTCTGCCGTCATGTGGCCGAAAACCGGGCGCGAACTGGCCTGCCCGCCTGCGAGCGCGGCGTGGAGCGATTGATCCTTGACCAGCTCAACGGCATCAGCCCGGCCGAAGAGTGCCTGACCTGCCCTGCCCCGCGCGGCTATCGCAGCTATGCGCCGGTGCCGGTCTGGCTGCGCCTGCGCACCCGCGAGACCGGCCCCGGTGCCGCGCCAAATGGTGACGAGGCCGCCGCGAACCAGCCGGCCTTTGCGGCACGAACGCGAAAGCAAGCGCGGCGCGAAGAGCGCGATCAGGCCAACCGCAACGACAGTTTCATCATCCACCGTTTCGAATCGATCATGTCCTGGGCCGAAAGCCTCAACATCAACCGGATGGTGGATGACGACGATCAGGACAACGCCCAGAAGGCCGCCGAGGATCAGGACCATATATCGCTCAGCCAGCATTTCAAACGCGCCGCCACACGCCTGCGCCTGTCGCTGGACCTGTCGCCGCAGGATGCCGAACACGAGCGGCTGGCGGGCAAGTTCACCTATCCCGAATGGAACCGGCGCAGCGGCGATTACATGCCCGATCACACGCGGGTTCTGGAGATCGAGGCGAAGCCGGCGGCGCAGTATTGCCCCGACCCGCGATTGGTCGAGCGGGTGAAGCGGCAATTCGCGCCGCTGCATCCGCGCCGGGTGATCCTGCCCCGGCAACTGGATGGCGACGATCTGGACCTTGATGCGGTGATCGCGTCGCAAAGCGATCTTGCCGCCGGGCATGAGGGCAGCGACCGGGTCTGGCAGGCCGGGCGCGCGGTGGCGCGCGATCTGTCGGTGGCGATACTGCTGGACTGTTCGCGCTCGACCGAGGCGGCACTGGGCGATCACACGGTGATCGGGGCTGCGCGAGAGGCGCTTTCGGCGCTGGCCGCCGGGATCAACACGGCGGGCGACCGGCTGGGCATCTGGAGCTTTTCATCGCTGCGCCGCGACCGGGTGTTCATCCAGCGCGCCAAGGGGTTCGACGCGCCGATGTCACCCGATGTGACCGCGCGGATCGGGGGATTCCGGCCGGGGCATTACACGCGGCTCGGGGCGGCGATCCGTCATGTCTCGGCGCAATTGGCCGAAGAGGGCGCGACGCGCCGCCTGCTCTTGGTGCTGACCGATGGCAAGCCCAACGATCTTGACCATTACGAGGGCGTTCACGGGATCGAGGACAGCCGCATGGCGGTGCGCGAAGCGCGCGCGCTTGGGCAGGCGGTTCACGGGGTGATCGTGGATGCCGACGGGCAGGACTGGTTCGCGCGCATCTTCGGGCGCGCCGGATTCACCCTGCTGCCCGATCCCGACCGCCTGCCCCGTGCCCTGCCCGAGATCTACCAGACACTGACACAGGAGACCTGACATGAAAAAGATATGCTTCCCTGCCCGCCTCGCAGCCCTTGCCATGCTTTTGCCCGGCCAGCTTGCCGCGGCGACATTCGAGAGGCCGATACCGCAACCCCAGACCGATGCGGCGGAAGCCTGGTATTTTGTCGCCTCGCTGGTGCTGGTCGTCGCGCTGGCGATGGTGCAGGTGATGGTGAACCGGCGATGAGGCCGCGCCCGTCACCGCGCCCTTCACTGCGCCTGTTCCTGGCGCTTTACCCGTTCGGCGCGGGCGCGATGGGCGTGAACCTGTTCTTTGCCGCGCTGATCGGCAGCTGGCTTGGCTGGCCGGTGCTGACGCCGTGGCAGGCCGCCGCCGGAGGGCTGGTGATCGGCCTGCCCGCGACATGGGCCTTCGCCTGTCATATCGTCAGGCTGATGCAACAGGCCGGGGACGGGTGAGAATATGGGCGGATGGGGCGAATATGGGCTGGCCATGGGGCTGTTCATCGCCAGCCATTTCCTGCCGCGAATCGGCGGGCTGCGGGAGCGGCTGATCGGCGCCGTTGGGCGGCGAATGTATTTCCTGGTCTACGGGCTGGTGTCGCTTTTGCTGCTGGCCTGGGTGATCGTGGCCGCCGGGCGCGCGCCTTATGTCGAGCTTTGGGCGCAGATGCCGTGGATGCGCTGGCTGCTTAATCTGGCGATGCCCCTGGCGGGGCTGCTGGCGATCTGCGGCGCGGGCGTGAACAACCCCTGGACATTGGGCGGGCGCGGCGATGGCGCAAGCGCCACGAGCGGCGCGCCGGGATTCGCGGCGCTGTCGCGTCATCCGCTGCTGCTGGCGCTGGGGCTTTGGGCGGCGGCGCATGCGGTGGTGAATGGCGATCTGGCGCATCTGACGCTGTTCGGGGGATTCGCCTTGCTGGCTTTCGGGGCGATTGCGCTGTTTGACCGGCGCGCGGCGCGGGCGCTTGGCGGGCAGGCACCCGCGTTCTTCGCACGCACGGCGATTCTGTCGCCTGCGCCGCTGGCAAACCTTGGCTGGTGGCGGGCGATGGCGCCGCGAATGGCGGTCCGCGCGGCAATCGCGCTGGCCCTGTGGTTGGCGCTCTTGCATCTGCACGCGCCTGTTATCGGTGTTTCACCATTTCCTTGACGAAACTTGATCCGGCGCAAAGTCAGCGCCCCAGGAAACCGGCATATGAGATTCATGAAACAGATCATCCGCCTTGCCGAACTCGGGTTGTTCGACTCGAGAGTGCCCCGCTACACATCCTATCCGACCGCACCGGTTTTCACCCCGGCAGTCGGTGCCACGCAACAGGCGGCCGAGCTGGCCGCGCTCGATCCGGCGGTGCCGGTCTCGGTCTATCTGCATATCCCGTTCTGCGAGCGGCTGTGCTGGTTCTGCGCCTGCCGCACGCAGGGGACCAAGACCCTGGGTCCGGTCGAAAGCTACATCGGGACGCTCGAACAGGAGCTGGCGCTGATGCGCAAGGTGCTGCCCGAGGGGTTGCGGATGGGGCGCATGCATTGGGGTGGCGGCACGCCAACCATCCTGCCGCCCGCGCTGATCCACCGCCTGGCGCAGGCGGTGAAGGCGGTGATCCCGCCGGCGGATGACTGGGAGTTCTCGGTCGAGATCGACCCGACGATGGTGGATCGCGCCAAGATCGACGCGCTGGCCCGCGAGGGCATGAACCGAGCCAGCATCGGCATTCAGGATTTCGACCCCGAGGTACAGGCGGCGATCGGGCGCATCCAGCCCTATGACATCACGAAAGCCTGCGTGGAGGACCTGCGCGCGGCGGGGATCAACTCACTCAATGCCGATCTGGTTTACGGGCTGCCGCATCAGGATCTGGTGCGGATCGACGACACGGTGAGCCGGGTGCTTGAACTGGCCCCGGATCGGGTGGCCCTGTTCGGTTACGCGCATGTGCCCTGGGTGTCGAAGCGCCAGAAGCTGATCGACGATACCGCGCTGCCGGCTGATCTGGACCGCTATCACCTGGCCGAACAGGCGGCTGCGCGGTTCCGCGCTGCGGGGTTCGACGCGATCGGCATCGACCATTTTGCGCTTCGTGACGACGGGCTGGCGCGTGCCGCCCGCGAGGGGCGCTTGCGGCGCAATTTCCAGGGTTACACCGATGACACCTGCCCCACGCTGATCGGCATGGGCGCGTCGTCGATCTCGCGCCTGCCGGGGGGCTACGTTCAGAACGCGGCCGCGACGGCGGCCTATGTGCAGCGCATCGAGGCCGGAGAGCTGGCGGGCGCGCGCGGCCATGTGATGACGCAGGACGATCTGCTGCGGGCGCGCGCCATCGAGATGCTGATGTGTGAATTTCGTCTGAACCGGCGTGAATTGCAGGCCACGTTCGGTGCGCAGGCATCCTCGCTTGATGCGACGCTGGCGCTGCTGGCGGAGCGGTACGGCGATCTGGTGGCGCTGGACGATGATGCGCTGGAGATCCGCCCGGAGGGGCGCGCACTGACGCGGATCGTGGCCAGCGCGCTTGATGCGCATATGCCCGAGGGTGTGCGTTACAGCCGCGCCTCGTGAGGCGCGGCGCAGCATCGCGACGAGACCGGCGCAGGGCGGCGTGATCCGACCTGCGCCTTTTTGCTGCTGTGTCAGTCCTCGCGCACCAGGCGAAAGCCCAGGAAATCGGGCGGCAGGCCCGCGGCGCAGCCTCCGACGCTGGCGTCGCGGATGAAGTCGATCACCGCCGCGCGGTGTCGCCCGCCCGCGATGCGCACGCCGCAATAGGGCTCGGTTTCCGCAAGGCTGCCATCCTCGAGGATGGTGCCGTTGCGAAAGCAATCGTCGGTCCATTCCCAGACATTCCCGGCCATGTCGGCCACGCCAAGGCTGTTGTCGCCAAAGCCGCCGGGCGGCCTGAGCGCCAGATTGGCGCTGCCGCGCAACAGGATACCGGATTGGTATTGCGCCAGCATCCGTTGCCCCGGATCGAGGTCCTCGGGTTCAGGCAGGGCATCGCCGTGGCGCTCGGCGGCGGCGCGCTGCCATTCGGCTTCGGTGGGCAGGCGCCATGTCATGCCGCTGCGCTGCGAGAACCAGACGGCATAGGCGCTGGCGTCCTGCCAGCTTACATGGGTCTGGGGCAGGCTGCCGCCCTGTGCGGGCACTTCGGCGCAGCCGCCATCGGCCACGCATTGCGCGTAGGCATCGCGCGTGACCTGGTGCTTCATGATCTCGAACGCCGCGACCGGCACCGTTGTCCAGCCCGGCTGGCGGGTCTTGCCCGCCTGGCTGAAATTTCCCAGCGGCCGGAAAGCGATTTCGCCTGCGGGAATGGCGACGGTCGCGGGCAGGTCCTGTGGCGGCAGCGACGGCGCGGGCGCGAGGGACTCGCGCTGCACAAGCACTCCGGCCAGCGCGGTGACGGCAAGCAATGGCAGCAACAGCAAGGATTTCATGATCCCGATCCTTTCAAGGACAAGCGGGGCGGCCGTTTTGCACGACCGCCCCACCCTGCCCGGTCTTCCGGTTGGTTCAGATTCCGGTCAGTTCGGTCGGCGCAAGCACCTGTTCCATCAGGTCGTTGTTCCAGTCGCCCTCGACCACCACATGGCCTGTCGCGCCGAGATTCACGGCCTCGATCAGGTTGTGGTTCACATAGGCGTAGACGCCCGGTTGCAGGAACTCGTAGAGCGCCGCCCCGGCGGAACCGCCACGGATGAACCAGGTTTCAAGGTCGCGTTCGGGCGGGTTGTTGAACTTGCCCGTCTCCCAGACCAGGTCGCCATGCCCACCGATCAGGTGGGGCCGGGTGTCGCGGTTGGCCTGGCTGTGGACGAACAGCACCTTTTCGCCCTGGTTGGCCTTGAGCGCGTTATCCCCGGTCAAGGCGCCGACCGAGCCGTTGAAGACAACGTGGCTGGGGATCAGCCCGTTCATCAGGTCGACCGTGTCGCCATAGCTTTCACCGACATCAGCGAAACGCATGTAGCTGCCATCGGCGTTCTTGGGAATGTAGTATTCGTTCTCGCCGATATAGTAGACGCGGTCGTATTTCACCTGCCGTCCTTCATGGTCGCGCAGGCCGTCGCGCGGCAGCACCATGATCGTGCCGGCCATGCCGGCAACCACATGCCAGGGGATCATCGGGCCGCCCGGCGCACAGTGATAGACGAAAGTGCCCGGGCGCGTCGCCTTGAAGCGCAGGATCGTCTTTTCGCCGGGATTGACCAGCGTCAGCGCCCCGCCACCAAGCGCGCCGGTGGCGGCGTGGAAGTCGATATTGTGCTGAAGCATGTTATCGACCGGGTTGATCAGGGTCAGTTCGACGTAATCGCCCTCGTGCACCACCATCATCGGGCCGGGCACCGAGCCGTCGAAAGTCATCGCCTGCAACCAGGCGTCATCGGCGACCTGCAGTTCCTTTTCGATGATCGTCATCTCGAATTCGACGATGCAAGGGTCATTGGTCGCGACCTGCTCGTGCTCGTGCACAAAGGGCGGCGCGACCAGCTCGCGGCGGATGCGCTTGAGCTTGGACAGGTCAGCGGGCGCGGCGACGGGCGTGAAGGATTCATCGGCTTTCGCGGCCTTGGCGAGGATGGGCAGGGAGGCCATTCCGGCGACCCCCATCAGTGCGGCTCTTCTCGTCAGCATTGTCATTCTCCTTTCAGGTATGAATGTCGTTTGAAAGGAGATTAGGGCCGATGCGGACACGGAACGTTGTGCAAATGCAATATAGAATGCGGAAGCGGGTGATTGAGCGCCGCAAAACCGCGTTTCGCATAAGGCCGCGCCGCCGGGGACAGGCTGTGTCTGATCGATGCGAATAATCCGATTGCAGTCCGGCGCGCATTGGTCGAGGTTTGAGCGGCGACATGCAGTCGGGCGAATTGCGCCCGGAGCATCTGCCTGCGCCCCGGGATCGCGGCGGCTTTATATCAAGACAATACAGGTGAAAGAATGAGCGGATTTCCAGTTTTTGACGGTCATAACGACCTGACCCTGCGCCTGCTTCGCGGCGATGTGACCGCCGAGGGCGTGGCCGGGGGGCTGGCGGATGGCCATATCGACAAGCCGCGCGCCAGGCGCGGCGGCTTTGGCGGGGGGATGTTCGCGATCTTCGTGCCCAGCCCCGGCAACAAGGATATCCGCCATGACGAAATGCGCAACGCGTCCTATGACATCCCCCTGCCCGACCCGGTGACGGAGGACGAGGCGCTTGCCTGGACCGAACGCGGCTTTGACGTGATGGACGACCTTGAAAGCGCGGGGGCGGTGCGGATCTGCCGGACCGCTGACGAGGTGGCGGCAACGCTGCCTGCCGACGAAATGGCCGCCGTCATTCACATCGAAGGCGCGGAGGCCATCGACCGGGAGTTCGAACGCCTGAACGCCTGGTATGATCGCGGGCTGCGCTCGCTCGGCCCGGTCTGGAGCCGCGACACCGTTTGGGGGCATGGGGTGCCCTTCCGTTATCCGTCGGATCCGGATACCGGGCCAGGGCTGACCGAGGCCGGCAAGGCCCTGATCCGGGAGTGCAACCGACTGGGCATCCTCGTCGACCTGTCGCATCTCAACGCGAAGGGGGTCGAGGACGTGGCGCGCATTTCCGATGCGCCGCTTGTGGCCACGCATTCCAACGCCTGGGCCGTCTGCCCGCATTCGCGCAACCTGACGGACCGCCAACTGGGCATGATCCGCGACAGTGATGGAATGGTGGGCATCAATTTCGCCAGCGCCTTTTTGCGGCCCGACGGACGGATGGATTCGGAGTTTGAGCTTGACATCGTGCTCAGACACTTTGACCATCTGGTCGAGAATCTGGGTGAGAACCGGGTTGGCTTTGGATCCGATTTCGACGGCGCGCTGGTTCCCGAACCCATCGGTGACTGCGCGGGCCTGCCTCATCTGCTGAGTGCGCTGCGTTCTCATGGTGTGGATGATGGTCTGATGACCAAGGTCACGCATGGAAACTGGATACGGGTCCTGCGCAATACGTGGAAAGAATAAAAATGAAACAGGCAGTTACACCATGAAGAAATCATTTGTCGCAGCTGCGGTCGCGTCATTCCTGGCCGTCGGCCTTGCCGTGCCGGTTGTCGCGGAAACGCCACCCAACATGCTGGTCATCGCCAATAGAATCGATGACATCAAGACTTTCGATCCGGCGGAGAGCTTTGAATTCGCCGGCGCCGATGTCAGCCGCAATGTCTATCAGAAGCTGGTCAATTTCGACCCGCTCGACCTTGACGCAGGATATCAGCCGCAACTGGCCGAAAGCTGGGAAATTTCCGAGGACGGCAAGACCATCACCTTCACGATGGCCGAGGGGCATGTCTTTGCCTCCGGCAATCCGGTGACGGCCCAAGATGCGGAATTTTCTCTGCGCCGTGCGGTGACGCTGAACAAGACACCGTCCTTCATCCTCACCCAGTTCGGCTTCACGCCCGAGAACGTCGAAGAGACCATCGTCGCGACGGATGACAGGACGCTCGTGCTGACGCTGGACAAGCCCTATGCGCTGTCCTTCGTGCTGAACTGCCTGACAGCGACCATCGGCGGGATCGTCGACATGGAAACCGTGATGGCGAATGAAACCGATGGCGACATGGGGAATGACTGGCTGCGCACGAACACCGCCGGGTCCGGCCCCTACAAGGTGGTGGAATGGCGCCCGAGCGAAAGCGTGCTGCTGGACCTCAACCCGAATTATGGCGGCGAGACACCGGCGATGGAGCGGGTGATCGTTCAGCACATCCAGGAAAGCGCCACACAGCGCCTTCAGCTTGAGCGCGGCGATATCGACGTGGCGCGCAACCTGTCGCCCGAAGACGTTGCGGGCCTTGAGGATGCCGAAGGCGTCAAGATCGTCGACGAGCTGCGCGGCCGCCTGATGTACTGGGCCGCCAACCAGAAGAAAGAGATGCTGTCGGACCCGAAGGTTCTGGAGGCACTGAAGCTGGCGACCGATTACGAGGGCATGTCGGATTCATTCCTCAAGGGGCAGTATACCGTGCATCAGGCATTCCTGCCGCGCACGTTCCTTGGGGCGCTGGAGGAAACGCCCTATTCGTTCGACATGGACGCCGCCAAGGCGGCCTTGGCCGAGTCGGCGCATCCCGACTGCGGGCCGATCAAGATCTCGGTGCGCGACGCGCAGGAACGTCTGGATATCGGCCAGTCGCTTCAGAACACCTGGGGTGAGTTGGGCTGCGATATCGAGCTGATTGTCGGGACCGGGGCGCAGACGCTGGATCGCTATCGCGCGCGCGAGCATGACATCTATCTTGGTGCATGGGGGCCGGACTATCCCGACCCCAATACCAACGCCGGGACATTCGCGGTCAATCCCGACAATTCGGACGAGGCGGGCGCAACCGGCCTGCTGGCATGGCGCAATGCCTGGGGCATCCCCGAAATGACCGAAAAGACCCTTGCCGCGGTGGTCGAGAACGACACCGACGCCCGCCGCGAGATGTATCGCGAATTGCAGCGCGAGCATCAACAGGTCAGCCCGTTCGGCGTGATGTTCCAGCAGATCGAACAGAACGGCATGAATGAAAGTGTCGAGAACTTCGTGGCCGGTGGTGCGACCACCGCGGTTTCCTACTGGGTCATCACCAAGTAAATGGCGGATACGACACATGGGGAGGGACGGCCCGGGCCGTCCCTCCCGCCTTGGCTGAAGAAGACCCTGGCCACGCTGGCAACCGTGGCGGCGACGATCCTCGGCCTTCTTTTCGTGACATTCATGATCGGCCGGGTGATGCCGATTGACCCGGTTCTGGCGGTCATCGGTGAACGGGCGACGCAGGAGCAATACAACCAGACCTTCCGCGATCTCGGGCTGGACAAGCCGCTGCTGGTGCAGTTCTGGATCTATGTCACCGATGTTCTTCAGGGTGATCTGGGCAAATCCATCCGCACCGGCCAGGAGGTCACGACCGACATCGCGCGCGTGTTTCCCGCAACGCTGGAACTGGCGACGCTGGGCACGCTGTTCGGCGTCGTTCTGGGTGTTCCGCTGGGTGTCATAGCGGCCGTGCGCCGCGGAAGCTGGATCGACCAGCTGGCGCGCTTCGTCGGGCTGATCGGGTATTCGATGCCGATCTTCTGGCTGGGCCTTGTGGGACTGCTGATCTTTTACGGGATACTGGGCTGGGTGTCCGGCCCGGGACGGCTCGGCATTTTCTACCAGGGCATTGTCGAACCGATCACCGGGATGCTGCTTCTGGACAGCGCGCTGCGCGGCGAGTGGGCGGTTTTTCGCAGCGCGTTTTCGCACATCATCCTGCCGGCGTCCCTGCTGGGCTATTTCAGCCTCGCCTATATCAGCCGGATGACGCGGTCCTTCATGCTCGAACAGCTTGGATCGGAATATGTCATCACCGCCAGGGTCAAGGGCCTGAGCGAGTGGCAGGTGGTCTGGGGACATGCCTTTCGCAACATCCGCATCCAACTGGTCACGGTGATCGCGCTGGCCTATGCGAACCTGCTGGAGGGCTCCGTGCTGACCGAGATCATCTTCGCCTGGCCCGGCCTTGGGCAGTATATCACCACATCGCTGCTGGCCAATGACATGAACTCGGTGCTGGGCGGAACGATCGTCATCGGCACGATCTTCGTGGCGATCAATATCTTCTCCGACCTGCTGTACCGCTTTTTCGATCCGAGGTCCAAATGAGTGCATCCCAAGGGCTACGCGACTGGCTTCTGGCCGAAGAGCCGACCTCGCGGCGGCAGGCGCGCTTCGCCGCCTGGTACAAGGGCTGGCTGACGCTCAGGTCGAACACGCTGGCGATGCTGGGGCTTTTCGTGCTGGCCTTTCTGATCCTCGCGGCCATCTTCGCACCGTTCCTTGCAACGCATGATCCCTTTGCACAGGACCTGGGGCAGCGATTGCTGGCGCCGGGCGTGAACGGCCATCTTTTCGGCACCGACAGTCTTGGACGAGACATCTATTCAAGGCTGCTTTACGGGGCGCGGATCTCGATCTACATCGTCGCGCTTGTCGTCATGGTCGCGCCGGTCGTCGGGCTGATCATGGGGACCGTCTCGGGCTATGCAGGTGGCTGGATCGACGTGGTCCTGATGCGGGTGACCGACATCTTCCTGGCCTTTCCGCGGCTGATCCTTGCGCTGGCCTTTGTCGCCGCACTCGGCGCGGGCATCGAAAACGCGGTACTGGCGATTTCACTGACGGCATGGCCCCCCTATGCCCGTATCGCACGGGCCGAGACCCTGACTATCCGCAATACCGATTTCATCCACGCGATCAAGCTGCAGGGGGCGGGGCCGTTCCGCATCGTCACGCGCCATATCTGGCCGCTATGCATATCTTCGCTGGTCATCCGGGTCACGCTGGACATGGCAGGAATCATCCTGACGGCGGCGGGACTCGGCTTTCTGGGACTGGGGGCGCAACCGCCCAGCCCGGAATGGGGCGCGATGATATCGGGGGGGCGCAAATACATCCTCGATTACTGGTGGGTCGCGACGGTCCCCGGAATCGCCATCTTCGCCATCAGTCTCGCCTTCAACCTGCTGGGCGACGGGATGCGCGACGTGCTTGACCCGAAAGAGGACAATTCATGAGCGATGATGCCCCCCTTCTGGATGTGGAAAACCTGTGGGTCCGTTTTCGTACGCGATCAGGCGTGTTCGACGCGGTGCGCGGCGTGTCCTTTACCCTGGGCAAGGAACGCCTTGGCATCGTAGGTGAAAGCGGCTCGGGGAAATCCATGACCGGCCGCGCCATCCTGCGGCTGATCCGTCCGCCGGGCATGATCGAGGCCGACAAGCTGGAAATGCATGGCGAGGATATCCTGAGCGCGCCGGAAAAACGCATGCGCCAGCTCAGGGGCGGGCGCGTCTCGATGATCATGCAGGATCCGAAGTTTTCGCTGAACCCGGTGATGAGCGTCGGCCAGCAACTGGTCGAGGCGTTGCGCGCCCATGAAAATGTGTCGCGCGGCGAGGCGCGCCGCCGTGCGCTGGCGATGCTGGACGAAGTGGCGATCCGCGACCCGGAACGGGTCTATGACCTTTACCCGCACGAAGTGTCCGGCGGCATGGGGCAACGGATCATGATCGCCATGATGCTGCTGCCCAATCCCGAAATCCTGATCGCGGACGAACCCACTTCGGCGCTGGACGTGTCGGTGCAGCTTCAGGTGCTGGACATCATCGACAAACTGGTGCGCGACCGCGGCATGGGCCTGATGTTCATCAGCCATGACCTCAATCTTGTGGCCAAGTTCTGCGACCGGATCGTCATCATGTATGCCGGCCGGATCGTCGAGACGTGCAAGGCAAGCGAGCTGGGCAACGCGCGCCATCCCTACACGCTTGGCCTGCTCAATTCAGTGCCCGATCTGGAACACCCGCGCGACCGGCTCGAGGTGCTGAAACGCGATCCCGAGTGGCGAAAAGCCCCGTCCGTGAGTGCGCGGCAATGAGCGCGCTGACGGTCTCGGGTCTGAATGTCTGGTTCGGCACGGACCGGGCCTATGCCGTGCGCGATGTGAGTTTCGATGTCGCTCGGGGCGAGAGTTTCGGGCTTGTCGGCGAAAGCGGCTCGGGCAAATCCACGATCCTGCGCGCCATCGCCGGGCTGGTTCCCACCTGGTCGGGGACGATGATGGTGGATGGTGAAACGCTTGGCCCGCGTCGCAGCAAGGCGTTCTACAGCAAGGTGCAGATGGTGTTCCAGGATCCCTATGCGTCCCTGCACCCGCGTCAGACCGTGGATCGCGTGCTATCCGAAGCGATGAGTTTGCATGGCGTGAAGGACATCAATACGCGGATCGGGCGCTTGCTGGACGATGTCGGCCTTGGGCCGGGGTTCCGCTTTCGCTATCCACACCAGTTGTCGGGTGGGCAGCGACAACGCGTCGCCATCGCCCGCGCCCTGGCCTGCGACCCATCTATCCTGTTGCTGGACGAGCCGACCTCGGCGCTGGATGTTTCGGTCCAGGCGGAGATCCTGAACCTTCTGGTGGACCTGCGGCGCGAACACAAGCTGACATATATCATGGTCTCGCATGACCTGGGCGTGGTGGGCCATCTGTGCGAACGGATCGCGGTGATGCAGCAAGGCGCGTTCGAGGAGGTCCTGAGCGTCGCGGAAATGCGTCGTCTAGAGGCGAAATCGCCCTACACGCGACACTTGCTGAAAAGCTCGATCAAGTCGATCCGCTGAGTTCAGGGTGAGGTGTCAAACCGCTGACCTGAGACCTGGGCACAAAAGGGGTAACGAGCGACCCAGATTCATCGCTTGACAGAAAAACACCCGATCAAGCCTACTGGGCTGAGCCTGTGATCAAAGCGACAGGGGCACAAGCAAGATGAAAAGCGACAAGGAAGTAATTCGTAATTTATTGATATAAATGACTGTCCTACATTTCCGGGACGACCAGATCATGCCCCTTCACAAAGGTGGCGTTGGTATCGATGCCTTCAGGTATCGCTCGTTTGCCCGTTCTTTGAAGAAGAAGGAAACAATATAATGACCGATCCGATTTACGCTCTCGACCCTTCCACCCTTCATATTTCCAATTCACTTGCCAAGGAGACTGGTGCGCGCCTTGCGGCCCAGTATCAAGGTAAGAAACCCTATGACTACGGTTGTTTCGATAACTTCCTGCCGCTTGATGTCGTGGAGCGTGTGCGAGAAGAAGCACTTTCGGCCGGCTCCAAGGACGCCGAGAACGCCAGCGGCAACGAGAAGCTCAAGACATCCTTCAAGCCCTATGACCTGCCCCCCTACACGAAGGCGGTGTTTCATGCCCTGAGTGCGCGCCCCTTTATCCAGTTTCTCGAAGAGATGTCGGGCATCAAAGGATTGATTCCGGACCCCTATTACCTGGGTGGGGGTATCCACCGGACAGAAACCGGGGGCTTCCTCGATATCCACGCGGATTTCGATCATCATAAAGCGATGAATCTGGAGCGCCGCCTGAACGTCCTGATTTACCTGAATCCGGACTGGAAAGAAGAGTATGGTGGGTCATTCGAAGTCTGGACCGATGACATGTTCGAGAAGGTCGCGGGCTTTACGCCGGTCATGAACCGGATGTGCTGTTTTTCGACCGGGCGAGATACCATGCATGGCAATCCCGAACCGGTGAACCATCCAGATGACGAGCCTCGCCTTTCGATAGCGCTTTATTACTACACCGCAACCTGGGAAGAGGGTCGAACCGCGCAATCCACTGTCTTCAAGCCGCGCCCGGGCAAGAGTGACGCAAAAAGCAATGAGGCCGTGCTTCGCGTCGTGCGAGATCTCGTGCCGCCTCTGATCTATCGAAAGTCCCGTAATCTCGTTCGCAGGTTCAAAAGTTGAGCCGCGATGGCGGATCTCTGGCCATTGCAAACGAGGTGAAATGATCCGACGGGATCAGGCGTGGGAAAATAAGCGTGAGATTTGCCCGCTCTGTGCATTTTGGGCGGCACTTCTGTGCGTGAGTTGTCGGCCCTGGTGTGCAGCGCTGTCATGATGACGATACCGCATCAGACCAAGCGTTTTCGCATGTCTCGAATCTCCGGCCATCGATACAGATTTGCGCGATACTGCAATGATCGCCAAAGTACGCGCGGCGTGCGGCTCATGGAAGCGCCACTGTCGGACAATACCGAGTGGGTTTGCCAATTGCCCCGTCATCCGGTCAGAAGCGCGGATCAATCATGCCATATGTTAGTTTCGCTCCGCCAAAGGTGAGAATTAATACCGCAGGAGCGCGTTAGCGCATCTTGCCTTGGGGTCTCGCTTGGCGCAGCCTTGAAGCTGCATTCCGATCCCTGCACCGCTGATCGCGGACGGGGATCCATCACGCAGGTCAGAGGGCAAGGGGCAAGCATCATGCTGCATTTCGAGCGATCAGAATTCGACATGAGACTGGCAGCGGCGCGCAAGCTCATGAAACGCGACGGTCTTGATGCCCTGCTGGTCTTTTCCCAGGAAAGCCATTTCTACCTGACAGGGTTCGACACCAAGGGTTTCGTGTTCTTTCAATGCGCGCTGGTGACGGCGGACGAAGCGCCGGTGATCCTGTTGACGCGCCGTCCCGATCTGGAACAGGCGCGGCGCACTTCGATCATCGAGGATATCCGCCTGTGGTACGATGCGCCGGGGGCGGACCCGACCTCTCAATTGCAGGACATCATGACCGAGAAAGGGTTGAAGGGCGCGCGGGTGGGCGTCGAGTTGCGCAGCTTCGGGCTGACCGGCGACAATCACCAGTTGTTGCGCCAGCGGTTTGAGGGTTGGTGCGCGCTGGTTGACGCATCGCATCTGGTGCGCGAATTGCGCCTGATCAAGTCCGAGACCGAGATCGCTTATGTCCGGCGGGCCGCCGAACTGGCCGACCAGTCCCTTGAGGCGATGGTCGACGCCGCTGGCCCCGGCGTGTTCGAGGGCCGCATCGCCGCCGCCGGGATCGCGCCGATCCTCGAGGGTGGCGGCGACATGCCACCATCGGGGCCGGTTCTGGGTTCGGGCGACCGGGCGTTGCTGGTGCGCAGCGCCACGGGATACCGGCACCTGGACGCCGAGGACCAACTGACCATCGAACATGCGGGCAGCTACCGCCACTATTGTGCTTGCCTGATGCGGACGTTGACCATCGGCAAGGCAGGTACGGCGCATCGCGCCATGTTCGATGCGACGCGCGACGCCCTCGCCGCCATGACCGACGCCGCGCGCAGCAGCAACACCATCGGGCAGATCGACGACGCGCATCGCGCCACATTCGACGCGGCGGGTTATGGGGAGGTGCGCATGTCGGCCTGCGGCTATTCCCTGGGCGCGACCTATTCGCCCTCCTGGATGGACGTGCCGCCGATCATCCATTCCGGCAACGACATGCCGATCCGCGCCGGGATGATCCTTTTCCTGCATGCGATCCTGATCGACGGGCCGGGCAACCTTGCCATGTCGGCGGGCTACACGATCCTGACTCGCGATAACGGCGAGGCGCCCGAGGTTCTGAGCCGCCTGCCGCTGGAGCTGATCAGCCGCTAGCGGCGTCTCCCGGCGCGTTCGAGCCGGTCACGCAGCCATGCCCAGCCGATCGCCCCGGCCATTGCCGGGCGGCGCAGCGCGTGGAAGGGTAGCGGGCGCATGGGCGTCACGGGCAGCGGCAGGCCGTCGGTGCTGTCCCGCATCACCGCCCCGGCGAGCGCCTTGCCCACGGCAGGGGCGATGGCCACGCCGCGCCCGCTGAACCCGATTACCGCCCAGAAACCCGGCTCGGGGTGATGAACACGCAGGGCGCGTTCGGGCGTCAGATCGACCTGCCCGGCCCAGCGATATCGCAATGGAATGTCGCCGATCTGCGGGAAATACTGCCGCATGGTGGCTTCGAGCCGTGCGAGATGGGCGGGTTTCATCGCCTCGCCCCCGGTCGAGCCGCGCCCGCCAAAGACCAGGCGGCCTTCCTCGTTCAGGCGGAAATAGAGCAGCAGGCGGCGCGTATCGCTGACGACGTGATCCTTGGGCAGGATCGTAGCGCGCAGATCGGCAGGCAGCGGTTCGGTAGCGATCTGGAGCGACTGCATCGGCAGGATGCTGCGCCGCAAGGCTGGCACCAAGTCGTCTGAATAGGCCCCTGTCGCCAACACGATCTGATTGCAGCGCACAGCACCGAGGGGCGTGGTGACCCGCCATCCATCGCCTTGGCGCGCGATCCGCCGGGCAGGGCTGGCGGCATGAAGGCGTGCGCCGGCGCGCTGCGCCGCACGCGCCATCCCGCGCGCCAGTGACATCGGGTTGAGCCCGCCGCCGCTGGGATCGAGATAGCCGGCGACATAATCATTGCAGCCGGTCAGCGCCGCGACCTCGTCGCGTCCCAGCATACGCACATCGCGCCCGCGTGCCTGCCATTGGCGCGCACGTCCCTCGATCGCGGGCAGCGCGGATTGCGAATGCACCGCATGAATCCACCCATCACGGTGGAACGCGCAATCGATTTCGTGACGCGCGATCAGGTCGGCGACAAGATCGCCGCCGCCCGCACCCAAATCGGCCATTGCCCCGCCCAGGTCAGGGCCATGGCGCGCGATCAGGTCTTCGGGATTGTCCTTGAAACAGGGAATCAGCTGACCGCCATTGCGCCCCGATGCGCCCCAGCCGAAGCCATGCGACTCGAGCAGCATCGTGTCGCAGCCGCCCTCGGCCAGGTGAAGCGCGCAGGAGAGTCCGCAGAATCCGCCGCCAATGACCACGACATCCGCGCGCTCTTCGGCCGCGAGGGCGGGCGCATCGGGTTCAGGCTGCGCGGTGGCCTGCCAGAGCGAATCCGGCGGCACGGCGCGGATCACTGTCCGGACCCGACGCTCAGGTAATCCCAGGCCGAAAGAACATGGGTGCGCACGACATGCAGAAACTCTTCGATATCCACATGCTCGTCATGCGAGCCCATGCCATGCGGATAAGGTCCGTAGACATAGGCCGGCACGCCGTGATGACGCCATAGGCGCGCATCGGTACCGCCGAGGCTCACGATCGGTGTCGGGCGGGGATGGCCGAAGGCCTCGACATTGCGTTGCAGGATGGAAACCATCTCGTGATAAGGGTCGCACCAGGAGGGCGCATCGCCGCCCGCCACCTCCCATTCGACGCCCGGATGGCGCGCGGCGATCTCGTCGATCCGGGGCAGAAGATCGGACTTGTCCATGCCCACGGGCAAGCGCAGATCGGCGGTAAAGCGACATTCCGTGGGGATCATATTGGCCTTTTCGCCCCCCTTGATCAGGCCGATATTGAGCGTCACGCGCGAGACCAGATCGCCCGCACCCGCGCCCATCATCCGGTCCATCACCGGGCGGCCCGCGTCCACCGCGCTGGCGACGTTATGGGGCAGGTCGCCTTCGAGTTCAGTCAGTTCCTCAAGATCGCGCGCGACGGCCATCGCCACCTTTGTGGCGCTTTCGGTGGCATGCACATAGGCGCCATGCGCGCCCTTGGCGCGGACCGTGAATTCAACCCAGAGCGGGCCGCGTTCACCGAAGCGGATCGATTCCGGACCGCCGGGTTCGCCATTCAGAAGGCAGTCGCCATGCACCTCGGGGTGATGTTCCATCAGGTAACGTGCGCCCCAGGGGCCAAAGGTTTCCTCGTCCGAGACGCAGGTCAGGGTCAGCGTGCCGCAAAGGTCGGGCTGCAACCGGCTGAGCAGGCAATAAGTGATGATCGAAGCGGTGGTGCCCGGCTTCATGTCGCAGGCACCACGGCCATAGATCTTGCCGTCGGCCTCCTCGCCGGCCCAAGGATCATGGCTCCAGCCGTGATGATCCTCTGGGACGGGAAAGACATCCATGTGACCGTTCAGCACCAGGTGCCGCCCGGGCGCGCCACCTTCCAGCGCCGACACGATATTGGGCATCCGGGGATGCGGGTCAATGACGCGATAGTCAAGCCCCGCCGCATCGAGACGATCACGCACCACCTGCGCCGCATCAAGCGTATCGCCGGGGGGATTGGGCGAGCGCGCACGCAGGAAAGCCTTGAGCAACGCGATGATTTCGTCGCGCTCTTCGTCGAGCCAGTCGAGGATGCGCTCGCGGCCCTGTTCGTGTTTCGAGGTCATGAACGGCTCCTTTCAATCTGATCGCGCAGGCGGAACCACATCAGGATGAGCGGCAGCACCCAGGGGTTGCCACGATAGCCGGGGAAGGTTGGAAAGCGCCCCTCGGCGAAGGCGCTTTCGCTATTGCCCCGCAGCATCATGCGCGCCGTCTGATAGCCCATCCAGGTCTGCATCGCGACGCCGCTGCCCTGACAGCCGAGCGCGAAATGCACGCCCTCGTGTTCGCCCAGATGCGGGATGAAGTCGAAGGTGAAGGCGACGTGGCCGTTCCAGCTATGGCTGATGCGCACATCTTCGAGCTGCGGCCAGACCCGTGTCATCACCCTGTGCAGGCGGCGCGCGCTTTCGCGCGGGTCCATCGCCGCCGTGCCGACGCGCCCGCCCCACAGAACCCGCTTGTGATCGGGCGACAGGCGGAAATAGCTGAGAACCCGGCGGGTATCGGCAAGGCCACGGGCATTGGGCACCAGTTCGCGCGCCAGTTCGGGGGGGATTTCCTCGGTGGCGATCAGGAAGCTCGCGACCGGGACGACCCGGCGGCGGAACCATGGCGCCTCGCGTCCGGTATAGCCGTTGGTGCCCAGCATGACCTTGTCGGCGCGGATCGTGCCCCGATCGGTTTCTATGCGCCAGCCATCCGGGCCGCGCGTCATGCCCGTCATGTGGGTCTGCCCCAGCAGGGTCGCACCTGCGCGCTGCGCCGCGTCGGCCAGCCCGCGCACATATTTCGCCGGATGGATCGTCGCGGCACCCTCGGCCACCTGGCCGCCGCGATAGAAATCGCTGCCGACCTCCTCGCGCTGGCGTTCGGGCGGGACCATGCGCACAGGTTCGCCGGTCAGTTCCTCGGTCAGTTCGGCGCTGCGCGCCAACGCATCGTAATGCCCCCGCGTCCAGGCGCAGGAGAACCGCCCGACCCGCGCGAAATCGCAGTCGATCCCCTCGCGCGTGATCAGATCGTCAATGAAGGGCAGCGTGCCGGCCGCCTCTTGCATGAGCCGGGTTGCGCGTTCCCGGCCGACTTCCTTGACCAGCCCCTTTTCGGCATGTTTGAGCCCGCCGGACACCAGCCCGCCGTTGCGCGAGCTGGCACCCTGCCCGATCCTCTTGGTGTCGAGCACAGCGCATTCGGTCCCATTGCGCGCCAGTTCCAGCGCGCAGGACAGCCCCGCATAGCCGCCACCGATGATGCAGACATCGACCCGGCCCGGCATGGTCTGGGCTGCGCCGATGCCGGGGCGCGCCGCATCCCACCAGTAGGGCTGCGCCTTGAAATCGGCGGTAAAGATGTGATCGTCGCTCATGACCGGGCCTCAATCCCGTTTCGATTGCAGAAATTGCGAGAGAGCAAGAAGCAGGATCGACAGCCCGATCAGCAGGGTCGAGATGGCCGCGATGGTCGGGTCGATCTCGTCGCGCAATGCCAGGAACATCCGCCGTGTCAGAGTCGCCTTGTCTCCGCCTGCGATCAGCAGGGCGATGACCACCTCGTCAAGCGAGATGATGAAGGCCAGAAGCGCCGCCGACAGGACCGAGTTGCGGATCTGCGGCAGTGTCACGGTCAGGAAGGCCCAGGGGCGCGATGCGCCCATGGAGCGCGCGACCATCTCCTGGTTGATGTCGAAGTTGCGCATCCCCGCCGTCACGGTGATCAACACCAGCGGAATGGCCAGGATCGAATGCGCCAGCACCAGTCCGAGGATCGTCGAGTTCAGCCCCACCGGCGCGAAGGTCAGGAAAATCCCGACCGCCAGCAGGATCACCGGGATGATCATCGGCAGGGTCAACAACACCGAGACGTATTTGCCCGCCTTGACCCGGCTGACATGCAGCCCGTAGGCCGCCAGCGTCCCGGTAATCGTGGCGACCACCATGGTCAGCCCCGCCACCTGCAGCGAGACCACAGTCGCGCGTCGCCATTCAAGCGAGCCAAGATAGGCCTCATACCAGCGCAGGGACCAAGACTCCGGCGGGAACTGAAGATAGCGCGAATCCGAGAAGCTCATCGGCACCACCAGAAGCGTCGGCGCGACAAGGAACACGATCACCAGCGCGCAGACGACATAGAGCCACAAGCGTTGCAGG
This sequence comes from Roseovarius salincola, assembly GCF_026891095.1. Taxonomy (GTDB): domain Bacteria; phylum Pseudomonadota; class Alphaproteobacteria; order Rhodobacterales; family Rhodobacteraceae; genus Roseovarius; species Roseovarius salincola. Next base: position 80,274 of record NZ_JAPTNL010000006.1, on the reverse strand, counting down.
TGGGTGATCTGGGTTGCGGTTGCGGCTTTCCTGAGCATCTCAGCGTCCTCCCGCGCCGGCGAAGGCACCGGTCAGCCGCCCCAGCAGCCACAGGATACCCAGCGTCATCACCAGAAGCACGACCCCCAGCGCGCTGGCCGCGCCCCAATCGCCATAAACGGCCATGGAGCGTTCGATCTGCATGGCCCACATCATCACGCGCCCGCCGCCCAAGAGGGCCGGCGTGACATAAAATCCGAGCGACAGCACGAACACCAGAATGACCCCTGCGCCGAGGCCTGGCAGGGTCAGGGGCACGTAGATTTCCCAGAAAGCCCGCGTCGGCGAAGCACCGAGGTTGGACGCCGCTTTCATCAGGTCGAAATCGATCGTCTTCATGCTGGCGTAGAGCGGCAGGACAAGGAACGGCAGCATGATATGCACCATGCCGATCGTCGTGCCGGTGAAATTGTGCACCAGCTTCAGCGGCGTGTCGATCAGCCCCATATCCATCAGCCAGGTATTGATGACCCCGCGCCGTTGCAGCAGCACCAGCCACGCATAGGTACGCACCAGAAGCGAGGTCCAGAATGGAAACAGCACGCAGAGCATGACCAGGCTGGCCCAGCGCGGACTGAGCTGCGAGGCCACGTAGGACAACGGATAGCCCAGCAGGATGCACAGCCCGGTCACCAGGAAGGCCAGCTCGAAAGTGGTGATCAGGGTTTCCTTGTAGGCAGGGTGCAGAAGGCGGGTATAATTCTCGAGCGTGAATCCGTCAGAGCCGTAAACCGATAGCCAGAACAACCAGCCCATCGGCAGAAGCACCAGTGTCCCCACAAGAATGAAGGCGGGCAGAGACAGCGCCAGAAGCCTGCTCTGCTCGCCGCGTGCCTGAGATCTGAGCGCGCGGCGGTTAGTGGGTTCGGCGGCGGAATCGTTGGCTGGGGTGGTCCGCGTCATGATGAACCGTCCCCCTCGGGCAGGATCACGGTATCCTGAACCAGCCAGCCAAGCTGGATATCGCTGCCGGGCGCGAGCTCGGTTTCATCGCTGCGGTGCTGGCGGCGCACAGCGAGTTCGCGCTCGCCCTCGACGGTCACATAGGTCACGACACTGTCGCCCTGAAAGACGTGCTGGCGCACCTTGCCCGAAAGCCGGTTCATCCCGGGATCGGGGTCACCCTCGAACATGTGCAGGATTTCGGGCCGCAGGATCAGCGACTGGTTCTTATCGCCATGGGCAAGCGGTGCGCCGGTCTCGATCGGCTGACCGAACAGCGTGACGGAATCGCCCGCCACCTCGACCGGCAGAGAGAATGTCTCGCCGATGAAGTTCGCAACGAAATAGGTCTCGGGTTTCTCGTAAAGGGCGCGCGGGCCATCGACCTGCTGGATCCGCCCGTCATTGATGACGGCGATCCGGTCCGACATGGTCAGGGCCTCGCGCTGGTCATGGGTCACATAGACGGTTGTGATGCCAAGCTGCTCGTGCAGGCGGCGGACCTCGAACTGCATCTGTTCGCGCAGGTTCTTGTCGAGCGCGGATAGCGGCTCGTCCATCAGCAGGATACGCGGCTCGAAGATGATCGCGCGGGCCAGCGCGACGCGCTGGCGCTGTCCGCCCGAAAGCTCCTGGATATCACGGTGGCCAAGGCCGCCAAGCTGAACGAGGTCAAGGGCGCGTTCCACACGTTCACGGATTTCGGCCTTGCCGACGCGGCGCAATTTGAGCGGATAGGCCAGATTCTCGGCGACCGTCATATGCGGAAAGAGGGCGTAGTTCTGAAACACCATGCCGATGTCGCGCTTGTGGGGCGGCAACAGCAGAATTTCCTTGTCGCCAAAAGTGACCGATCCTGAATCAGGGCGTACGAAACCGGCCAGCACCATCAGAAGCGTGGTCTTGCCCGAGCCCGACGGCCCCAGAAGGGTCATGAATTCGCCACTGCGGATGTCGATGCTGACATCGTCCAGCGCCCGGAATGCCCCGTAGGACTTGACCAGCGACTTGACCGAGATCGGCAGCGAATGGTCCTGGGCGGAGGCAGCGGAAGCGTCGCCCGGCCCGGCGAATGCCGGGCCGGTGTCGGAGCTTGCGTCATGCATCAGGTTCACTCCTGGATGAAGAAGTCGAAATCCTGAACGAGCTTGTCCAGATTGTCTGCCCAATACTCGGAGTTGAGGACAAAACCCTTGGCTGCATTGTCGGGATGACTGGGCAGGCCCTTGGCCACATCCTCGGGGATCACGCCCGTATCGAAGGCATCCTCGTTGGCGGGACCATAGTTGATGAACAGCGCGATGCGCGCCTGAACTTCGGGGCGGCTCATGATCTCGATCGCCTTCATCGCCAGGTCTTTGTTCTTGGCGCCTTTCGGAACGACCCAGCAATCGCTGAGCACGATCTGCTGGTCGAAGGTGATGCTGACGGGCGCGCCCTCATCGGCAATGGATTGCGCGCGGCCGTTCCAGACCATCGCCATATCCACTTCACCGTCCTGAAGCACTTGGGCGGATTGTGCCCCCGAACTCCACCAGACCGCCACGTCGTCCTTGATCTCCTCGAGCTTCTTCATGGCGCGATCCACGTCGAGCGGGTAAAGGTCTTCGACAGGGACACCATCGGCCAGCAACGCCGCCTCGAGGTTGTAGACCGGATGACGGCGCATGCTGCGCGGGCCGGGGAACTTTTCGGTATCCCAGAAATCATCCCAGGAATCGGGCTTTTCATCGGGATAGGCCTCGTCGCTATAGGCCAGCACGGCCCCATAGACGAGATTGCCGATCCAGCCGTCGCTCTTCATGCTGTCGGGAATGCCCGGAATTTCGAGGATCGCCGGATCAAGCGGTTCGACATTGCCCTCTTTCTCGAGGATGGCACAGCTGTAGTTGCCTTGCTGCACGAGATCCCATGTGGGGCTGCCCGAGGCCACCTGAACCCGCACATCCGCCGGGCCAGAAGTCGTGTCCTCGATCATCTTGATGCCCAGCTCTTCCTCTACCACGTCGAACCATGCCTTGCGCTGTGCTTCCTGATAGGCGCCGCCCCAGGAGGCGACAGTCAGCGAGTCCTGCGCATAGACCGGAGCCGCGCCGCCGCTCAGCAGCGCGGCAATCGCCGTGGCCTGAATCATTCTACGTTTCAATACCATTTTTATTACTCCCTGTTTTTGTCCCGTTTCGGGGATTGGACAGTATCAGTCGACACTGTCGCGGATCAGCGGCGACGTGGAACAGTGAATGCCGCCGCCATTCATTTGCACGCGGTCGTAAGGCACGGTCAGTATCTCGACCCCCTGCCCTTCCAATGCGGTGCGTGTTTCGTCGCTTATACCTTCGGGCATGATCACCCGCCCCGGCGCGATCGCCAGCCCGTTGACGATCCAGCGATTGTCATGCGGGGTCATCTCGATCGCGCGGATACCCAATTCCTTCAACTTCTCCAGAAATGTAAACGGCAGACCGGGTGCCCAGACTAGTGCCAGATCGGGTGCGATCATCAGAAAATGTCCGTCCAGATGAATGTCATAGCCCCGCAGATCAATGACCAGAAGCTCGACCCCCAGATGGGCCAGCACATCGGATATCTGTGCAATTCCCTCATCATTGTTGCGAATGCCGCGCCCGATCACGGCGGTACGGCTGTTGAGCCAGGCAAAGCTGCCGCCCTCGGTCATCGCCCGGCCATGCAGCGTGCGCAGGATCGGTGCGCCCGCCTGCGCCAAGGCCCGCGTGACCGGCAATTCCTCGCCCTGACGCATGCGCGGGGCGAGCCGGGTCACGATGCAGCCGCCGCGCACAGTAATACATGAATCGCGCGTATACACCGATTTGAAACGTCCGTCTGCGACACCGTCGAGATAGATCACTTCGACCCCTTGGGCGCGCAGCAGGTCGGTCAGCGCATCGTGCTGGGCCTGCAGTTCCTCGAGCTTGGGTATCTCGCGGGTCTGCCAGTACCATCCAGCATCGGGATCGCCATAGCCGCCGGTCTGGGGCAGATACTTGTCGCGGTCGATCACGTCGAATTCCGGGCCGGGCCGGTGCATGAGCACCGTGCGCAGCGTCCCGACATCCGTGTCGCAGCCCCATTCACGGCCCCAGATGCGCGCCATGCGGTCGGGATGCTCGAAGGCGGGATCGGGTTCCGAACCGAAGAGTTTGATCGTGGCGTTGTAAACACCGTTATCTTTCTGAACTGGAGCCGCTTTGGACATCATGACTTTCCGCTGGAGACTTGTGTGACGTTCAAAATACGCTAGGCTGTGAGTAAATTTATGGCAACAGTAGGAAATTTCCGATTATATGGAAAAAAACTCACAAACAAAAAAGCCTGTCTCTGGCGGTGGAAAGGCAAAAAAACAGGCGAAAGTCACGGGTGTCATGCGCCGTTTGCCTCCATTCAGTGCGCTTCGCGCATTCGAGGCCACCGGCAGGCGCGGCAATCTCAGCCACGCCGCCGAGGAACTTTACGTGACGCACGGCGCGGTGAGCAAACAGGTCAAGGCACTGGAAGAGACACTGGGTATCACACTGACCCGACGCGCAGGGCGCGGGATCGAACTCACCTCGAAGGGGCGGCGCCTGATTCCCTATCTCACCAAGGCATTCGACGATATCGACGCCGCGCTGCGCACGCTCAGCAGCGAGACATTCGAAGGGCACATGATCGTCTCGTGCATGCCCGGCCTGACGAATTCATGGCTTATTCCCCGGTTGCCGCTTTTCCTTGACCAATATCCCAACATCTCGCTGACGGTACTTTCGGCCACGCAGCCGAACGGCCAGGAGGCCGATATCGAGATCCGATACGGGCGTCCGGACTGGCCTGACCGCAATATCAGGATGCTGCGCCAGCTGGATGTTTTCCCGGTTTGCAGCCCACGGCTGATGAACGGCCCGAACCCGGTGCGCCGTGTCGATGACCTGTTCAAGCACACGCTGATCGACGAGCCGGGCGGCGCGCATTGGCGCGAGTTCTTCGTATCGCAAGGCAAGGACCCTTCGAAGGTGACGCGCACCCTGCGATTTCAGGATTTCACCCACGGCATGACCGCGGTGCGCGCAGGGCTGGGCGTTGCCATGGGGGACGACCTGACCATGGAAAACGACCTGGCCACAGGCCAACTCATACGGCCATTGCCCGCGATGATCCGACGGCAAAGTCTGGCCTATTACCTTTTGACCGCCTCGGATCAACCGCTCACCGGCGCGATGAGCGCCTTCATCGACTGGCTGACAATGGAGATCCAGCGCAAGGACCGCGACTGATCGCGGAACCCCCTGTACTGCCCCGGAAGGCCGTTTCCCGGCCGGAAAGACTGATCAAGGAACACCACCAGATGGACATCACACCTGTAGACACGATCGTCATCAACGGGCGCATTGCAACGATGCACGCGCCTGGCGAATTCATCGAGGCCATGGCGGTTTCGCGCGGCTGGATCGTGGCAACCGGCAGCACCGCCGATATCCGTGCTCTCGCCCCCCATGCCCAGGTCATCGATTGCGCGGGGCGCACCGTGCTGCCCGGCTTCATCGACAGCCATTGCCACCCCGATATGCACGGCGCGCGGCTGGGTCGCTGGACCGATCTTTCGCAAGGCCCCGATACGATGTCGGAGTTGCTGGAACTGGTCGCACAGCAGACCAGGGACACCCCGCAAGACGCCTGGTTCGTGGGTTTCGGCTATGACGATCTGCGCCTTGGCGGCTATCCGGCCCGCGATGCGCTGGACGCCGCCGCAGGCGGGCGACCGGCCTTTCTTTACCGTCGCGATTCACACCTGGGTTTCGCCAATAGCGGGGCGCTTGCGAAAGTCGGGTTCGACAGCGATTCGCCTGACCCGCCATTCGGGCGGATCGACCGCCATCCCGACAACGGCGAGCCCACCGGATTGCTGCGCGAAACCGCCGCCCATGCGGTCGTCAACCTGTGTCAGAGCGAGTTCACGACCGAGGATTTCATCGCCGGGCTACAGCGCGTCTTCGCCGATTTCGCGAGCTACGGCATCACGTCGGTTCACAATGCGCTGGCCTCGACGCAGGGGATCGAGGCCTATCAGCGGATGCGCGAATCCGGGGTTTTGAAGATGCGCGTCGGCCTGCTGGCCAGCGGGCGCGAGGATGCGCTGATCGACGCGATCATCCGATCGGGCTGGCGCACCGGGTTCGGTGACGAATGGGTCCGCCTGACCGGGGTCGAATGGTGCCCCGACTGTTCGACCAGCGGGCGCACCGCCGCCTATTACGATCCCTATGTGGGCAAGAAGGTGATCGGCGAGCCCGAGGACAATCGCGGGATGCTGCTTTATGAGGCGGGTGATTTCAACCAGCGGGTGCTGCGCGCGCATCGTGCGGGCCTTCTGGTGGGGGCCGACGGTGTCGGTGATCGGGGCATAGATTTCGTGCTCGACGCCTATGAGCATGCGCTTCGCCATCATCCGGTCGAGGATCACAGAATGCGGGTCGAGCATTGCTGCAATGTGACCCCGTCGATCCTGAAGCGTTTGCAGCGCCTCAAGGTGATCTGTTCTTCGGCCACCGGGTTCGCCTATGATCTGGGCGATGCCTATATACGCAACAGGGGCGCAGACGCGATGCGTTACATGTGGCCCCACCGCACCATGATCGATGCCGGCATCATCGCGCCCGGTCACTCGGATTCACCGGTGTGCCATCCCAACCCGATGCGTGGTATTCATGCGCTGGTCAACCGACGCACCCCAAGCGGCGCCGACCTTTGCGCCGACGAGGCGATCACCGTCTTTGAGGCGCTTCAGGCCTATACGATGCTGGGCGCCTATGCGGGCAAGGAAGAGCATATCAAGGGTCTGTTGACGGTTGGCAGGCTGGCGGATTTCACCGTGCTCGAGGATGACATCTTTGCAATGCCCCATGAGCTGCTGGCCGAGACGCGGGTCGCGCAGACGTATATCGGGGGCGAGCGCATCTTCGATCGTGCCAACCCAAGCTGACGCGCGGTTGCGCCGCGTGCCCTCCGTGTCAGCGCGGCACATCCGTCATCCGCGCCATTTCGGCATCGCGCATCAGCCAGTCGATCAACGCCTGTGCCGGGCTGTCCGGCGCAAGGTTCGTGCGCGTCACGATATAATAGCTCTCGTTTTCCAGCTCGCGCGGACCGAAGGCCTGCACCAGCTTGCCCGCTCTTAGTGCCTCACCGCCAAGGAACCAATCGGTCATGGCGAAACCCGCTCTGTGACGGGCGAAAGCCACCGCGTCATGATGCGATCCGGCATGGATTTCACGCGCGGGGCGGATCTGTTCGATGCCACGGCTGGCAAACCATTGCGACCAGAGATCCCCGTCATCCTCATGAATGATGGTAGAGCGGCGCAGGATGTCGGGATCCAGAGGCAACGGTCCACGCGCCAGTTCCGGCGCGCATACCGGAAAGACGCGTGTGCGCATGAAAGGTATCACCTTGCAGCCGGGAAAGGCGTGCGCAGAGAACACGATCGCCATATCCACATCCGACGGCAGAACCGACATCCTGCGCTCCGAATAGGTGCAGCGCAAAGAAAGATTCGCAAAACGTCCGAGAAACACGGCAAGCTTGGGGACCAGCCATTCGACCATCAGCGAGACCGGCACGGCGATCGACAATCGACCCGAGAACGCATCAGCCGACAGCGACAGCGCGGTCGAGGATATCCCGTCAAAGCCCGCCTGGATCGACTGCAACAGCCGTTCGCCCGCGGCATTGAGCATGATCCCCCGGCCCCGACGCTCGAACAGCACCACGCCGAGCGCGTTTTCCAACGCGCGCACCTGATGGCTCACGGCGCTTTGGGTCACGTTCAGCTCCTGTGCGGCGCGGCCCATATGCTCATGGCGGGCGGCGACTTCGAATGTCTGCAAGGCATTCAGCGACACCCAAGTGTTTGCGATCTTCATGCAAGCCTCAACAGATGAATTCAGATCATATATCCAAACAGATTTACTCGTTAGAACAAAAGATACTCCACTATTACCCTACTCGAGATCACAGCACAGGACGAGCACCCATGCCCAAGGACAAAGCCCCGCAGACGGTTCCACTTCAGGCACGCAAACCCGGCGGCGGAACGAAGCCACTGGAAAACTGGGGGATCGATTCCGAATATGGCGTATTGCGTGATGTGCTGCTTGGACCCATCGAAACCTTCGGTCATATGGACAACGCCGCCTTCAGTTCGATCTATCGCGAGACCGCGGTGCTGGAGCGCCCATGGGACCAACAGGCAGCGATGCGCCAATATCGCGAGATGTGCGACGCTTACCGCGAGGCAGGCGTCACGATCCACACGCTGCCGGCCGATGATCATCTGAAATACGGGCTCTATGCCCGCGATTCCAGCTTCATGACACCATGGGGTGCGGTCATCACCCAGATGGCCAACCCGCGCCGACGCGGCGAATACGCCGCCGCGCTGCGCTTCTATCTGGAGGCCGAGATCCCGATCTACGACATGGTGAGCGCGGGCAATTTCGAGGGTGGCGATTTCCACATCGTCGAACCGGGCGCAGTGCTGATCGGCTATACGGGCCTGCGGTGCGAAGAAGTCTCCGCGAGGCAGATCGGTGCATGGGTCGAACAGGAAGGCTGGGACGTGCACTATGCCTATATCGACCCCTATTACGTACATATCGACCTGATGGTCTGCATGATCGCGCCTAAATGCGCCGCCGTATGCATCGAGACCACGCCGGAGCATGTGATCGACTGGCTCAAGTCCAGAAAGATCGAGCTGATTCCGGTTGGGTTCAAGGACACGATGGCGCTTGGCTGCAATGTCATGTCGCTGGGTGATGAACGCGTCCTGGCGCCGGCCGCGAGCAAGGACCTTATCGCGAGGCTGCGCGCCAACGGCTTCAAGGTCTATGACCCGGAGGCGGACATGTTCACGATGATGGGTGGCGGGCTGCACTGCATGGCCCAATCGCTTCGTCGCGATACAGGCTGATGCACGATCATGAACCAGAGTATGGCAGGACCAATCCGTCACTGTGCCGATCTGGTTTTCCCGAACGTCATTTGCCGGGCGAGACCGGGTGTTGCTGACACCTGGCAGAAGCGAATGCGACTCGCGCGGCGTGTCCGACGCCCTCCGCGCGCGCCGTCAGAAGACCTGTTTAGGCTTGATCGACCCCAGAAAGCTCAATGGCGCCGCAGTTCTCGCCTTGAACTGCGCTTCGGTCACAAGCAGGACATCGGCGCCGACATGCGAGTTGCAGGTAATCGCCCCGGCCTCCTTTCGGGTGTCGATGTCCACCTTCGCGCCGGGGATGACCAGTATCAGGTCGATGTCGCTACCCGTCCTGGCGAGCCCCGTGACACGACTGCCGAAGATATCGATGGCCTGAGGGTTGACCCCGCTGGCCAGCGCCGCGATGAGCCGTTGCATCGGGCGCGGCAGCGTCGCCAGAAGCGCCGCGCGTTCGCTGTCCGGCGCTCCGTGCCTTCGCGGCATCGCCACCGCGCTCATGAGACTTCGAAGCCGATGAGCAAGGTCATATCGGCGATCTTGTCTGGATCAAGGCGCAAGTGGCTCACGTCGCCTTCCTCCTCGCTGATCGTCAAATCGGCGGAGACGCTGGCCAACGCGTCCTCGGACAAGGCAAAGGTCCAGTCCCCGAGTGATCTGGCTGGTGTGAAGCTTTCGATGCGGGTCTGGCGCAAGTTCACGCTGGTATCGCCCTCCAGCAGGAAGACGGCGGCGCTGCCCGTCGGCGGAGTGACATCCACCGACAGTGCCGCCCCGGCCTCGTAGTCTTCATAGTCTTGCGAAGTCTTCAGGTTAAGCACCAGAGTGAGCGACGTTATGGCGATCTCCTTCTCGGCGTAGGCCCATGGAAGATACCGCTTATCGAGCGCAACAGACAGCCTCTGGCCCGCGTCCGCTGGCGCAAGCAAGCGGCGCCATTCAGCGGGGAAATCCTGTGCGGCGCTCAAACCGACGACCCCCTGCTTCGGACTGGCCTCGACAACTTCGCTCATCGCTGAATCGCGCAGCACATCTCCGCCACTGCGCGCCGTGTAATCAAGATGAATGATGAAGTCGGTGATCGTATCCAGATCGAAGCGGTTGGTCCGCTGATCCATCTGGATATGCCAGCGGCTGATCGTCCCGGCGCCCTCGAACGGGAGATAGCGTTCATCGCGGAAATCGAGCCTGTGCAACCCGCTGTCGCCTTGGCCGTGCGAGGTCGCAATCGCCTGTATGCCGCCGAGCCCCGATATGAATCGCGGATCATCGGCAAAGTTGCCATCGGCGTCTTCGGCATGTGCATAGCCGCCATCAAGTGACGGCGAGATGCGCGTCACGCTCGCCGCAAACCCAGTTCGTGCTGGATGCTTTGGAACAGGCGCTCTATGAGCGGCGGCCAGATGGCGATCTCATTCATCACAGCGATCGAGGCAGTCAATACGTATCGATCCGCTATACCGAGCGCCTGGCCGAGTCCGGGATCGAACCTTCGGTCGGCAGCGTCGGCGACAGCTATGACAACGCCCTGGCTGAGACGATCACAGGTCTGTTTAAGGCCGAAGTTATCCACCGGCTGGGGCCATGGAAAACCGCAGATGCGGTCGAGTGGGAAACCTTGAAATGGGTCGACTGGCTCAACAATCGCCGCCTGCTGCAACCGATCGGAAATATCCCGCCAGCAGAGGCCGAGGAGAAGTTCTATGAACAGCGTAACGAGTTCGATAAAGTCGCGTGAAACGGAGTGACCAGCCTCCGGGAAAACCGGGGCGGTTCAGTACTCGTTTATGGCGACCAACAGCTTGCCGAGTTTTTTCTTGTCGGTTATGGCCGACCGGGACTTTACGCGCTTGCGAACCAGCGCGCCTTTCAGGGCCACCGTCGGATCGTTAACAGTGACACCCGTTGCAATGGCGTAGCGAAAGACCTCGCCGATGGTCGAGCGCAGGCGACTGGCGGTTTCCAGATTTCCAGCCTGCTCCTGTTTCTTGAGAACAGCCAGAACCTCGCTGGGCGTAATCTCCATGATAGGCCGCTTGCCCAGCTTTGCGTTTGCCATGTCGAGCAGCCAGGACTTCTTCTTGATGGTTTGCTCGGCCTTACCTTCGCGCTTGTTCTTATCCAGCAACTCTTCGGCCAGCACTTCGAACTGGCCGCGCTGAGCAATCTCGGCGGCCAGTTTGCGTTCTTTCTTCACGGATGCTGGGTCGATGCCCTCAAGCAGCAGCTTCTTGTCTCGGTCGCGCTTATCCCGGGCTTCCTTCAAAGAGATCAGCGGATACGGCCCGTAGGACATCAGCTTTTCTTTTCCCAAGAAGCGGTACTTGAAATGCCAGTGCTTCGATCCGTTTGGTTTTACCCAAATGAACAAGCCGTTCGAGTCGGCTTTCTTCTAAGCACGCTCGAAAGGCTTCAATTTTTTCACGCCAATATCGGTCAAAGGCATACCATTTGATCGCATTTTGGCACCCCATATTCTACCCCCAATCTTCCTGGCTTGAGGCGGACAAACGCGGAACACGCTGGACAACCAATAGCCGAAACTACTGATTTAACAGACCTTTAGGACTTTTCTGGACTATCTCGGAAGTTGTAGTGGTGCCCGGGGGCGGCATAACCTGTTGTTTTCATTATAACAAGTTGCGGGTCGGTGGGACTTTTTTCCTTCACCATGTTTATTGGATTTTTTCGGATTTGTGTCCCACTTTTTTCGAAGGCGATTAAGGCCGGAAATAACAGATCGAGCCGGCGCCGCATCGCCCCAGCGCCTGGACATGCCAGCGGCGATCTTTACCAATGGTTTGAGAAGACAAGAACGATTTGGACGAGTGTGACTGACCCGCGCCTCACCTGCCCGATCTGCATGCACCGTGAGGCCGGATTGATCCCCGCCCCTCGGCATGTACCGGCGTGGGATGACCTGACCGGCCCGGAACAGATGGCGATGTTGGCCGAAGTGGGCGCCGCACTCGGTCGCGGCACGGCTGGTTTCGTTGCCGCATCCGATCACGGCCATTTCCACCTACGGGAAGCAAGTAGCGCGCGTCTGACAACGGGCGGCCGCGATCCGCTCCTGCCCTTGCTCGCCGAACGGCTGGACACCGCGCAATCCGTCAACCTTGCGATTGCCTTTGCCATGGATAGCGGCGTGGCCCTGCTCGAGCCTTGGTTCCGTGAACTGCTGGCGCGCGGCGGACGGCTCAGGATCGTGGTGGGCGACTATCTGGACACGACCGACCCGACAGCCTTGGCGCGCCTGCTGGACCTGGAGGGTGCAGAGCTGTTCGTGTTCGAAACGGGAGGCCTCAGCTTTCACCCGAAGGCTTGGCTTTTCCGCGCCGCCGATGCACGTGGGGCGGCGATTGTCGGTAGTTCGAACCTGTCACAATCGGCCCTCACCGATGGCGTGGAATGGAACCTGCATTCCGAGGATGCCGCGGATAACGTCGGAGCGGCCTTTGAGGACCTGCTGGCACGCACCGAGGTGAAGCCCCTGACGGCGGCCTGGATCGATGCCTATGTGAAACGTCGCAGGGCGCGGCCGATGCCCGAGTTCACTGCCCGCGTCGTCGCCGAGGAAGGCCCGCCGCCAGAGCCGCACACGATCCAGCAGGAGGCGCTGGCAGCGCTCGCGCAGAGCCGATCGAACGGCCACCGTGCCGGGCTTGTCGTGCTGGCCACCGGGCTAGGCAAGACCTGGCTCGCCGCCTTTGACACGATCCGTGCCGAGGCGGGCCGCATCCTCTTCGTTGCCCATCGCGACGAAATCCTGACCCAAGCGATGGCAGCCTTTCGCAAGGTCCGCCCAGAAGCGAAGCTGGGCCGCTACACGGGCACCGAGAAAGAAGCGGACGCGGAAATCCTTTTCGCCTCGGTCCAGACACTGGGCCGCATCGGTCACTTGCGCCAGTTCGACCGAGACCATTTCGACTACATCGTGGTCGATGAATTCCACCACGCCGCCGCCCGCACCTATCAGAAGCTGATCGAGCATTTCACACCCGGTTTTCTGTTGGGCCTGACCGCGACGCCCGACCGGACCGATGGCGCGGACCTCCTCGGCCTGTGTGGTGAAAACCTCGTCTACGAATGTGACCTGTTCCGCGGGATCGACGCGGGACACCTGTCGCCTTTTCACTATTTCGGCGTGCCGGATGACGTGGATTACGCGCAGATCCCCTGGCGCTCCGGCCAGTTCGATCCGACCGCGCTAGACGCAGCCCTGGCCACCGAGGCGCGGGCGCTGAACGCGCTGGACCAATACCGCAAACGCGCAAGCGGCCCCGCGATCGGCTTTTGCTGTTCCATGCGTCACGCCGATTACATGGCGGAGTATTTCCGCGCCGCCGGGCTAAAGGCTGTCGCCGTCCATTCGGGCCAAAGCTCCGCACCTCGAGCAAGTTCCCTGGCAGCGCTTGGTCGCGGCGAGATCGACATCCTCTTCGCAGTCGACATGTTCAACGAAGGCGTGGACGTGCCCGAGATCGGCACCGTCCTAATGCTGCGCCCCACCGAAAGCGCGATCATCTGGCTGCAGCAGCTTGGCCGTGGCTTGCGCCGCGTCGAAGGCAAGGTGCTGCAGGTGATCGACTATATCGGCAACCACCGCAGCTTCCTCACCAAAGTCGCAACCCTTCTGCAGGCCGGCGCAGGGGATCGCTCGATCTCGACCAAGCTGGAGGCGCTTCAGGTCGGTGAGTTCCAGATGCCGAAGGGCTGCGAGATCACTTATGAGCTCGAGGTCATCGACATCCTGCGGAATCTTCTCCGCCCGAAAGAAGGCGCGGCGGAGCTCGAAGCCTTCTACATCGACTTCCGGGACCGGAACGGCATCCGGCCCACGGCCGTCGAAGTCTTCCGCAACGGCTTCGATCCTCGCGCTTCCGGCCATGGCGGCTGGTTCGACTTCGTCCGGGACATGGGCGACCCCTTGGCTGAACGTCCTTTCGCTACTCACGGTCGTCTCTTACGCGAGTTGGAACGGCCCAGGGGTTTGTCCGGATCCGCCTTGACCGGCTTGCGCGACGTCGCAGCCGGGCGGCAACCGAGCAACGGCGCGTCAGAGCTGGCCTTCAACCCGCACCTGGCCAAAGGCAGCGACGGCTTTCGGCTGGCCCGCCCTGACGCCTCCGGCGAGTTGGAATCGCTTGTGCGCGAGTTGGTCGAATGGCGCCTGGCGGAAACGCCCATCGTCCGCGAGGCCGCCGAGACGTCTGCGACCTTTGCCGGCAAGCCGCAGGCTCTGGAGCTTTGGCAGCGCTACTACGTGCCGGACATCGCCGAGTTCTTTGGCGAAGAGTATCAGCAGAACCTATGGCGCACCGGGATGAAGGCGCTGCCCGAAAAGAAGATCATGATCCTTCTTGCCAATGTCTCAACTCAGGACTTGACCTACGAAAATGCATTCCTCAGCCCGTCACGGCTGAAATGGTTCAGCCAGAACCAGACGCGCCAGGACAGCAAGCATGGCCGGGTCATCAGCGGCGAGGAAGGCCACGAGGTACATTTGTTCATCCGACGGGGGAACAAGGTAAACGGCAAGGTCAATCCGTTCATCTATTGCGGACAGCCCAGGTTTGGCGGATGGGAAAGAGAGAAACCAATTGAAGTACAGTGGGAATTAGCTTCGCCAGCGCCGCGCGCGCTTTGGGCGGAGCTGGGAATTCCAATTCAAGACTGACGGCTTAGACAAAACCAAGTTAGCGTTGCCCCTGAGGGCTTAGGAAGACAACAGCACATGGCAAACACGGAGCGGCAAGGACTGATTTCACGCTTTTTCGCGCGGGCCAGCGACACAGACCGTGACTTGCGGACGACCGAAGGGCCTCCTTCGTCTCGCCATGAGGCCTGGGGCGATAATGCAACGCGTTCTGTCAGTAGCTTGGTCAAGTCCATTCTACAGCAACCAAGTTGTCTGATTGTAACAGGTTATCAGGACTTCCTGTCTTCGCTCACCATCTTGCTCGAAACAATCGAAAACCTTGAAGAACGCTCAGAGGGCAGTATTCGCATCGCCTTTGGATCCAACACCGAAGCACGACAGGTTTTGGGTGGCGTCGGCCGGTCAGTGGCCGATGAAGCGCGCCAGCATTTCCTTGGGGCAAGAGGCTTTTCGGTTGTTGATTTAGCCGATCTGCGCGCAGTTCTTGCAATGGACGCAATCGAGCGCGGAATTATCAGATTCCGCATTTTCGATCCCGATCTGGCAGAAGAAAAACTAGGGCGCCGTCCACCAATGCTTCACGCGAAGCTTTTTGTAGGTGGGGACAAAGCACTTTCGGGAAGTGCCAATTTCTCTATCAACGGTTTGCGCCGCAATCTGGAATTCATGGACGACGCCGATGCCTGGCCCGAACTTGCGACTGCGCGTCGCGCGGCCGCCGAGCAGTATTGGGACATGGGGCGCGATTGGACTGAAACAGCGCTGGAAATCCTGCGAGCGCTGATCCGCCTTGTCTCACCCGAAGAAGCAGTGGCCAGAACGGTTCACGAAGCCACAACCTTCACCCCCTGGCGTGTCGCAGGCGAGACCAGCGCCGGACGTCCGCCTCAACCCTTCCAAGCCGATCTTGTCTATGAGGCTGCAGGGACGGTCTATGAACACGGCTTTGCCTTTGTCGAAGCGCCAACCGGTGCCGGGAAAACCGACATCGGAAAACACCTGGCGACGGTTCTACCGGTCAGCCATGGGCAGACGGTCTTTTCCTGGGGAGAGCGCGCCGATCAACAACGGCTTGGCTCACTCGCCCTGATACCTGCCAGTGTTCTAAAGAACTGGACAACAAATGCGCCTGCGAACTTCAAACCCATCAAGCACAGTCACCTGTCGCGGCGAGGTAAGGAGGAGACTGCAGAACTCGAAGAAATCAATCGGGCGGTCCGTTCGTCCGCATCAATGATCGTTGATGAAAGCCACAGGTTGAGCTCCAGATATCTTGCACCGTCCGCGCGTTCGCTTGTCTTCGAGCGCAGCCCAGCCATCTGGACTTCCTGTTTGTCGGCAACGCTCATGGGAAACCAAGGTCTGGATGGCTTGCTTGCATTCCATGAGAAGCGCGCCTCGATCTATGTCCCTCCTGCCATCACGGAACAGATCAACCAACATATGGCGAAGGTTCGAAAGCGTGGCGAACTCGTGCGCCACCTCGACCAGATGAACCGCCGGATCGAAGATCAAAGCGTACAGGACGATCTGTTCGACAGCGCGGAAGCTCTACAGGTCGAAGTCAACAAAGTCGAACGCCAGCTAGAGACCGGCGGGCTGCAAATCAGTGCGCTTCAGGAAGGATTGGCCGACGCCCTGGCGCCATACGTCGTGCGGCGCCAACGGGATTGCATTGGGGAGAGTGCGGATCGAAAGTCCGGCGCTTTCGTTTACCCAACGATCCGAAGCCACCGAGAGGATACGGCGCTGAGTGATCAGCAGCGCCAAATTATTGAGCGGATCAAGGCATTGGCGGAATGCATTACGACTGGGGTGACCCTTGTGTCTGCTGATCCCCAACGCGCCGCCCACACAGAAATCAAATTCCATGACAAATCGCGTATCCACATTCGGAACTTTCTTGCACTGCTACGTGCGTCGATAACCTTTGCGCGCGAAGAATGGGCCCGCGAGCGCGACAGCGAAGCCGATCAACGAGGGCGGGCATCAATCGGAGAAAACCTAAGACGCGCCGAGAAACAGAACGCCCGCGGTATTGCCATTCCGGATGGCGCGTTAACCGAAGAAGTCGATGCCGAAGCTGAGGACAGCGAAACGCCGATTTGTGACCGGATCAGCAGGCTTCTGAATCATTCCAGCCTCGACAGCATTGATGAAGCCCGGGCCGACGTCATGCGAGGCATCCTTCGAAAGCATGGCCATGCCATCTTCCTTGCTGAGCGGGTCGGCGTGCTCGAGGTCTATGCCAGGCTTCTTGCTGGGCATCGCGGAAGAGGACCCGAGGTCTTCGTGGTCGCACCTGGTGCACGGATCAAGACCGGTAAGAAGCTGCATCACATCCGATCCGGAGCAGATGCGCAGGAGTATTTCGGCATCGATGGGAAGCATGTCGACCCGTTAAAGCCACGGGCCATGTTCCTCACATTCCAGATGGCGGAAGGGATCAACCTCCAAATCGCCTCTGCGCTTGGGATCATTGGCGTCACGTCTGACGTCAAGAGCCTCATTCAGGGGTTGGGCCGGATCGACCGGATCGACAGTCCCAATTCCCGCATCCACTACTACACCTTCGACCTTCCCGGGCTGGTTCTGTCATCAGATCACAAGGCGCGCGCTCGTGTCGCTAGCATCGCGCTCCTGTCGGGTGTTGGCGCGGAAGACCTACCATCAGAGCTGGTTGAGTTTTCTGCCGGTGATCTGACCGATCTTGTTCTCGAACAGGTCAAGAAACCGCGCATCCTCCGTTCCAACAACTACTTCGATCAGTTGGAAGCTCTGCGGCGTGTATTGCCAGCTGACGTTCTGGACCGGGTCTCGAACGCAAAACCTCGCGGTCTCTGGGGAGCCGAACTCTGCCTTCTGTCCTCAGTTGAACCAGTCACCATCCTCCTCTTGGGCGGTCGTACAGGCAGCCCCCAAGACCCTACGGTCCTACCGCCTCGCTTGATTGCCGTTCGAGATGTCGATGGGCGCGCAGAGATCATTGGAGACCAGGTTGAAGCAGCTAGGCTCCTTTCCGCCGCCTATGCCGAAACGCGGCGCCTAGGCATGCAAAGCCACCGCCCAGAACTAAACGCGATATCCGCCACGTTTAGCCGGCTCGGCAGCACCCTTGCGCATCTGACCCACTGGGATGTTCGGCCAGCTCGAACCGTTTCACTTCTTGCGTCCCTCGCAAGTTTTCTATCTGGACGCGACACCGGTGACGCTGGTGCAGCGCTCTTTGGTTCCTTAACCCTGCCGACCCTGGAAAAGCTGGCAGAAGCCTGGGCACACGAACTCGATGTCTTCTGGATCGAGGCGAAGGAGACGGTTAGTCAAAGGAGTGCGTCTGGAGGTGAAATCCCCGACTATCTAGGGATCGATGCGATCTACCTAGCCTTTCAAGAGCAAGCAGACGAAGTGCGCTCAGCTGTAAGTGAAAGGATGCAGGACCTGTTTGTTCGCTGCACGACAATGTCGGAGGGGCAACAGATCGACGTTCTCAGCCGGGTGGCCGTCATCTTCGAAGCCAGACAGTAGGCCGAAACCTCTTCCGAGCTCTGCCACGATTGGCTTTGCGGAGTTGACGCTCTCGGCCCGAAGCGGATGAGGTGGGTGGCTCCTGCTCCACCGGCATCGAATGTGCCAAAGTGCAGTTATCATTGACTGCAGGGAAAGGAGCACCCAATGACAGTAAAGACCGTCGGCCTGGATTTGGCCAAGGACGTTTTTCAAGTGCACGGCATTTCAGAGAACGGCCGTGTGATCTTCAATAAAGCCATCAAACGCGCGAAGCTGCTCGCCTTCTTTGAAACGCTTCCGCCCTGCCGGGTCGGGATGGAAGCCTGCGGGTCGTCCCATCACTGGGGCCGCCAGCTACGCAAATTGGGGCACGACGTGAAGCTCATGCCCGCTGGCTACGTCAAACCTTACGTGAAGCGCGGGAAGAGCGACGCTGTTGACGCCGAGGCAATCTGTGAAGCGGTTCGGCGCCCAACCATGCGCTTTGTCGAGATCAAGGCAGAGGAACAGCAGGCTATTCTTTCAATCCATCGGACGCGCGATCTGGCCGTCAGGCAACGCACGCAGATGGCCAACATGATCCGCAGCTTGTTACGCGAGTTTGGGCATATCTTGCCCATTGGGATCGAAGCGGTAACGGCTTTTGCAAAGCGCCATCTGGATGGAGATCACCCCGACATGCCGGAGATCGCCAACGGCATGCTCGGTATCCAGTGCTATCAGTTCATCGGCTTGAACGAGCGCATCGACGGCTATTCCAAGATGATCGAACAACATGCCCTGCTGAATGCCGACGCACGCAGATTGATGCGCATGCCGGGAATTGGCCCAATCACAGCCTCGGCGATAGTCGCGACGATCGGCGATGCACAACAGTTCCGGACCGGGCGCGATCTGGCGGCTTGGCTCGGACTGACCCCGCTCAACAAATCCAGCGGCGGCAAGGAACGTCTGGGCAAGATCACGAAGCAGGGTGATCGCTACATCCGCAAGCTGCTGGTCGTGGGCATGACGTCTCGCGCTGTGATGGCGAAGCGTTCGCCTGAGAAGGTGGATCTGTGGACCGCGAAGATCATCGCAGACAAACCGTTCCGCTTGGCAACAACCGCGATGGCCAACAAAGCAGCAAGGAGCATCTGGGCGATGCTCACAAAGAAACAGGAATATCGGCAGCCTGCGTTCTGATCGCACCAGCTGCCCACGAGATGCAAGACGTTGACGTGATGATGCGGAAATAAGTCAACCAAGAGCAAGGACACTCCGGGAAGGTCAGCGGCCCTCTGAGGTCGATAAGCCGATTGGAACCTCGCTTGCGGAATTCATCAGGGCCAGTGGCGACAATGCCGCCACACAAACAGGCCGGACAGACGACAGTACTGACGAAAATATCCGCAGAAAATCGCCAGAAAACGCTTGCAATGCAGGAGCCACCCACAGATGCCGTTCATCGTCGGCTGCTTGCCGCAGCGTAGCATTCTCTGAACCGGCCGTTCGTGCGTCGTGCAGCAATTTCAGGGGATTGATGATCCCAGAGATGAATGGGTCATTCGCTCATTAAATCAAATAATGTATAGCGTGTCTGAAAAGCGCAACACGCTCTAATTCACAGGATGGATAGTGATGACCACCGACCAGCTTTTGATTTTCTGTATTCTGGTCGTGACGATGGGGCTGTTCCTTTGGGGGCGGTTTCGACACGATGTCGTGGCTTTGGCAGCACTTATGGCATGCGTAATTGCGGGTCTGCTTCCAGCAGCTGATGCCTTTCTGGGGTTCGGTCATCCGGCGGTCATCACCGTGGCTTGCGTTCTCATCCTTAGCCAAGGCTTGCAGAATACCGGTGCCGTTGACTGGCTCGCGCGCAGTGTCTTACCGCGTGATGCCGGACGGGTGACAAGCATGGTCGCGCTGATGGGGTTGGGTGCCTTATTATCAGGGTTCATGAACAATGTCGGCGCTATGGCGCTGTTGATGCCAATCGCGGTGCAACTGTCGGACCGATTGGACCTAACGCCGGGACAAGTGCTGATGCCACTAGCGTTTGGCACCATTCTGGGGGGAATGACAACACTGATCGGCACCCCGCCCAACCTGATTGTCTCAGGCTTTCGGGCCGAGGCGGGGCTTGGCCATTTTGCGATCTTCGATTTTGCGCCTGTCGGTGCGGCTGTCGCTGTTGTCGGGGTGCTTTTCGTGGCCGTGATCGGGTGGACGCTGGTGCCGGTACGCAAGTCGGCCATGGCAGATGGTTTTGATACGGGTGCCTATTTCACGGAACTGCGTGTTCCTGAATCCAGCAAGGCTGTTGGACTGACCCTGCGCGCCTTCGAGCGCGAGATCGAAAACAGCGATGTGCAGATCGTCGGTCTTGTTCGCAACGACGTTCGCCTTACCGCACCACACGGGGGACGACGTATCCGCGCGGAGGATGTCCTTGTGCTCGAGGCGGATGTGGATGCACTGGCAGAGGCGCTTTCCGTTTTCGACATAAAGCTCGAACAATCCATCGTTGCGCCCGATGAATTTGATGACATTCGCGCTGATGATACTCAAGTCGACACACAGGCTGCCGCCGATGGGGAGGAGGACACCGAGCAAAAGACCAAGAGCGATATCGTGCTTCGTGAACTGGCGGTGCTTCCGGGGTCAAGCATCGTCGGGCGTTCGGCCCAGGAGATGCATCTGCGCGCGCGCTATGGCCTGAATTTGCTGGCCGTGTCGCGGGAAGGGCATCCGCCCCGATCGGGATTGAGAAAAATAAAATTGAGCTCTGGCGACCTGCTTCTCGTTCAGGGCCCTGTGGATGCTGTGACCGAGTTCATCAATGACACAGGCTGTGTGCCCCTGGGCGCGCGCGAATTGCGTATTCCCGACAAGCGTATGGCCATTGTCGCCGCCGCGATCATGCTCGGCGCGATCGCTCTGGTGACACTTGGTCTACTTCCGGCGGCTGCAGCGTTTGCGCTTGGCGTTCTGGTGTCGATGGTGTTACGCACGGTGCCGCTGCGACAGGTCT
The DNA here is from genome assembly GCF_026891095.1 of Roseovarius salincola. GTDB lineage: Bacteria > Pseudomonadota > Alphaproteobacteria > Rhodobacterales > Rhodobacteraceae > Roseovarius > Roseovarius salincola. The sequence goes on along the minus strand of NZ_JAPTNL010000006.1, from coordinate 59,121 downwards.
ATACGTCCATCGATTGGCCGGTGATCGTCTTGCTGGCGGCGCTGATCCCGGTCGCTGGCGCGATGCAAAGCACCGGTGCCGCCGAAATGCTGGCGCGGTTTCTGGTCGATACCGTTGCTCAAGGCAATGCGGTCGCGGCGCTCGTCGTGGTTCTGGTCACGACAATGTTCCTGTCGGACGTTATGAACAATGCCGCCACGGCAGCGGTTCTGTGCCCGATCGCGCTTGGCATCTCCTCTACATTGGGCGTCAACCCTGACAGTTTCCTGATGGCTGTTGCTATCGGGGCTTCCTGTGCCTTTCTCACGCCAATCGGCCATCAGAATAACACCCTGATCCTGGGTCCGGGCGGGTTCCGTTTTGGAGATTACTGGAAGCTCGGCCTGCCGTTGGAGGTGATTGTGGTTGTCGTCAGCGTGCCGTTGCTGCTGCTTGTCTGGCCTTTGTGACATTTCGAGCAATCAGAGGTGCCGAATGCATCGGAGGCACCACCGAGAAACCGGTGTGGTCTCTCACGTGTAATCGCCCCCATTCGACCGCTGTGCTTGGACTCACAGACGTCCTCGTGGGCAGTGCAGCATCCATCCTTTCTACGATTGCCATGATCGGAAGGTAATCTCCCCATGAGAAATGGGGAGATTACCGGAACGACGGACGGCCCGAAGCGGATGAGGTGGGTGGCTCCTGCTCCACCGGCATCGAATGTGCCAAAGTGCAGTTATCATTGACTGCAGGGAAAGGAGCACCCAATGACAGTAAAGACCGTCGGCCTGGATTTGGCCAAGGACGTTTTTCAAGTGCACGGCATTTCAGAGAACGGCCGTGTGATCTTCAATAAAGCCATCAAACGCGCGAAGCTGCTCGCCTTCTTTGAAACGCTTCCGCCCTGCCGGGTCGGGATGGAAGCCTGCGGGTCGTCCCATCACTGGGGCCGCCAGCTACGCAAATTGGGGCACGACGTGAAGCTCATGCCCGCTGGCTACGTCAAACCTTACGTGAAGCGCGGGAAGAGCGACGCTGTTGACGCCGAGGCAATCTGTGAAGCGGTTCGGCGCCCAACCATGCGCTTTGTCGAGATCAAGGCAGAGGAACAGCAGGCTATTCTTTCAATCCATCGGACGCGCGATCTGGCCGTCAGGCAACGCACGCAGATGGCCAACATGATCCGCAGCTTGTTACGCGAGTTTGGGCATATCTTGCCCATTGGGATCGAAGCGGTAACGGCTTTTGCAAAGCGCCATCTGGATGGAGATCACCCCGACATGCCGGAGATCGCCAACGGCATGCTCGGTATCCAGTGCTATCAGTTCATCGGCTTGAACGAGCGCATCGACGGCTATTCCAAGATGATCGAACAACATGCCCTGCTGAATGCCGACGCACGCAGATTGATGCGCATGCCGGGAATTGGCCCAATCACAGCCTCGGCGATAGTCGCGACGATCGGCGATGCACAACAGTTCCGGACCGGGCGCGATCTGGCGGCTTGGCTCGGACTGACCCCGCTCAACAAATCCAGCGGCGGCAAGGAACGTCTGGGCAAGATCACGAAGCAGGGTGATCGCTACATCCGCAAGCTGCTGGTCGTGGGCATGACGTCTCGCGCTGTGATGGCGAAGCGTTCGCCTGAGAAGGTGGATCTGTGGACCGCGAAGATCATCGCAGACAAACCGTTCCGCTTGGCAACAACCGCGATGGCCAACAAAGCAGCAAGGAGCATCTGGGCGATGCTCACAAAGAAACAGGAATATCGGCAGCCTGCGTTCTGATCGCACCAGCTGCCCACGAGATGCAAGACGTTGACGTGATGATGCGGAAATAAGTCAACCAAGAGCAAGGACACTCCGGGAAGGTCAGCGGCCCTCTGAGGTCGATAAGCCGATTGGAACCTCGCTTGCGGAATTCATCAGGGCCAGTGGCGACAATGCCGCCACACAAACAGGCCGGACAGACGACAGTACTGACGAAAATATCCGCAGAAAATCGCCAGAAAACGCTTGCAATGCAGGAGCCACCCACAGACGACCTCCGCGGTCAGTTACGATGCCGCGGTGCAGCCTCGCCAGACCTGCCATTGGTGCATCGTGCAGCATTTTGTTGGCTCAATCGTCGGTCGGCAGGACAAAATCGCCGTTCGCTGCAGGCGCATCTTACTCTACCATGCCGGAGCAGACTCCAGATTCATCAGCGGAAACCTGCCCCTTGATAACCGTTATGCCGCTTGATGTGCGCCCATCACCCTAATCCGGATAAAAGGGCTTAACGAAATCAGGATTATACCTATCGAGAACAGACACCAGATCGCGGGTTGTTCATTGAGATTGGTCGTCAGCATGAAGGCCAAAAATGGCCCCATCAAAAGGTGGAAAAGCGCAAAGCGCCACGCACCATACCAAAATGGCAGGGCAAAGACCGCAATGAAATAGGCGGGGAAATAGACGTTGATAGGCAGATATGAGCCGCCCCATTCCATCAAGCCATTCAGCGGCAAGATCCATCCAATATGCCAGTCGCCCGAGATCAGGCATGTTTGCATGGCGCACATTGGCGAGCCGGCTGTGCAGGATCCAAATGCCTCAAGCGGAACCAGTTTGAGCAGCATGAATCCGGTGGCGATTGCAGCAAGGCCATACACGATGTGCCTTTGCCAGTCGGAAACCGCAGCGGGCGCGATAGCCATAGCAAAGGCGTTGATGAACAAGGGCTGAAACGCAATGTGCAAATACGAGAGCGTAGTGATCGTTATGTTGGTAGGATTGGAACATTCATCCACGACCGCGTATCCGGCGGCCTGCAATCCCTCCATCAGGGTAAAAAAACCAAGCGTGATCCAGATTGCCTTCGGTTCACCCCGCATCGCAGTAACCGCAACCGCCGCGGCACCAACTGCCACCATCGCTACCGAAGCCGATGCACTCCAACACATGATGAATGCCCCCACCCATACGACTGTGCGGAAAGCGAACCGCGATAGCAAGGGCCCTGATGGCTGCCATTGGTCACAACACGAGGAGGAATTGAACGCGGACACGGGAATTAAAGTAGTTGAATGACTTCTACCTATTCGAAGGAACATGACGGATTTCCGACGACTGCCCTGATGCTGAGTATGCGGGCGCGACCAATCGCCGGTATAGTGGGCCATGCTGCAGAATCGGAAGCTCAAATTGAATATCAGCTTCAGGCTGCCCTTCCCGCTTTCGGTATTCTGCGCCTGATTTTTCCGCTTTCCTGCCCGTTTTGAAGTGGCCGTCTGATCGAAATGGGCCCAGAGCTGATCTCAAGCACCAGATGCGCGTCACAGCTCAGCTTCCCTAAACCTGTGCGCTCACGGACTGGCGCTGCCGTTCCGTTCATCAGGTGCCTCGTCCGACTGTCCGTTTTCTGGGACGGTCGGATGAACTTCGGCCTCGGCCTTCTCGGCCTTCTCGCGTTCGGATTCCCGCAGCAGCAGGCGTTCGATCCGCTGCTCTAGAAGGCGCGCTTTTTCATCGCGGGCCGCGATCTCCTGCGACAGGTCACGGTAAAGCGAGACCGCGAGCAGGATCATTAAAAGCATGAACGGGAACGCTGCGATGATTGAAACCGTCCGCAAGCTCTCCAGCCCCCCCGCCAGAAGCAGCACCACGACCAACACCATTTGCAAGGCACCCCAAAGCACCCGCACCGCGCGTGTCGGGTTGAGCACCCCTTTTGACGTGAACATACCAAGCACGAACGTGGCCGAGTCCGCCGAGGTCACAAGGAACATGCCGACAAGCGCGATGGATGCGACGGTCAGCACCCCGCTGGCCGGCAATTGATCGAGCAGGGCATAGAGCCCGGCCGGAACCTCGGTCGCAACGGCGTCGGCGATACCGGCATTCGCGAAGATCTCGAACTGAATAGCCGCCCCGCCGAAGGTTGAAAACCACAGCATACTCAGTGCCACCGGAACGATCATCACGCCCAAAACAAATTCGCGGATGGTTCGTCCACGCGAAATCCGCGCGATGAAACTCCCGACAAACGGCGCCCAGCTCAGCCCCCAGGCCCAGTAGAACATGGTCCATTGCTCAACCCACGCACCATCCGAATAAGGCGAGGTGACGAGGCTCATCTGGATGACGTTGCCCAGGTACTCGCCCAAGGTTTGGGTAAAGACCCCGAAGATGAAGGAAGTCGGCCCAAACAGCAGGACCGCGCAAAGAAGCGCAGCCGCAAGCAACATGTTGGCATTGCTCAATAGCCGTACGCCACGGTCCAGAGGCGTCATCGCCGAGAGCGTGAAGAGGATGCCGATAACAGCGAGGATCACCAGTTGCGCCGGGAAGCCGTAGGGGATTCCGGTCAGCTGTGAGACACCGCTGTTGATCTGCAATGCGCCAAGCCCCAGCGTCGTGGCTACGCCGAAAACTGTCGACACGACCGTAAGCACGTCAATCGCCTTGCCCCAGCCACCATCCACGCGAGGTCCTAAAAGCGGGCGGAAGGTTTCGCTTATCAAGCCATGGCTTTCGTGGCGAAACCGGACATAGGCGAGGGCAAGCCCCACCAGCGCAAAAGTCGCCCACTGGTGCAACCCCCAGTGAAAGAAGGCATAAAGCATGCCGCTCTGTGCTGCCTCGGCCGTGCGCGGCAGCCCAGAGCCGACCGGAGGGGCGTTGAAATGCATCATTGGCTCAGCCACGCCCCAAAACACGAGGCCAACGCCCATGCCGCCCGAAAAGATCATCGCAAGCCAGCTTTGAAATGAGAACTCGGGTCGCTCGTCCGGGGCCCCCAATCTTATGGTTCCGATCCGCGACAGGCCAAGGAACAACACGAAAAAGACAAATCCCGTCATGACCAGAAGGTACATCCAGCCGACGTTCTCCGCTGTCGCATGCAGCACGGCCTGTGCCACACGCTCAACCGCCGCGGGCGCCATCGCCGCAGCCAGTACAAAGAGCGCGACGATCGCAACCGACACGTGAAAAACGGCACCGACATCACCAAGTATCTTCGTCGAACTGACAGGCCGGCGCATTCGGGTCTCCTATTCTGATTGACATCCCAACCAGTGTGCCGAGGCACTGCGAACGCCTAGCAGCCAAGCGACGCTCCGCTCCGTCGCAGATCGGGTGGCTTGCGGTTTGATATGGCTACTTGTCGTCAATGATTTGCCCGTTCTCGGGAAATCCAACGCAAGGTTGTGATGATCGACCACGCCACTGCCGCCTCGATTGAACCTGCGGCAAATTGAAGGGGTGACGCCGCTTGATGTGGCGGGGAAAGTTGCGACGGTTGAGAAACGATTTTCCGGCTCGCTCCTCTCGAAAAAAAGATCAGCCCAGACGGGAACCTGTATTGCTCAAATTCAGGCGGCCCTGCACAGGTAAGGCCGGGCGTCGTGCGGATCAGCGCCGCTTGTCGAGCTTGCCGAACTCGTTGTCCAGCAGCGCGCGCAGTTTCTTCCCAGCCCCGCGCATAGCCGTTTCGACGTCAGCGTCGCTATGGGTGACGGTCTGCGGCTGCATCCCTTCGGGTCGCGCCTCGATCGTGCACTTAATATCATCCGCACCGCCCTTGGCCCCGTTCACATCGACCAGATGCACCTCGATACGTGACAGGCGATCAGTCAGATGACCCAATGCACTGGTAACGGCTGACTCGGCTATTTGGGCCAGACGCTCATCACCCAGAATGTGGCTGTCGGTGTTGAGCTGGAATTGCACGTCAGATCTCCTTTTGGTTCAGTTCGACGGATATGCGATTAAGGGCCTTTTTACAAGGTTATGATAGCGGATCCCGCCGAACACCAAGCGGTGAACACTTTGCGCTTGGACTCGCAACGGTCCCGTGGCGGGGCAGAACATAACCTGACTTTCTGCCAACTGAACGTCTGCTCCCATCAAAACCGAATGAAAACATCTTACCGGCAGCGAAGGTCCGGTGTCCGCCCAACGAGTCGAGAGAACGGTGAGGATAGCTGACGTCACCACGAAATTAGAGACTTTACCTCATTGGTCGAAGTTGTGTCCGGGCTCTGCCGTGGAGGCGCCCGGCAAAGCGTGAACGGATGTAGTGAGTTGTCCGCTGCGTTTGCAGGAGCACCTCGACGGCGATTACATTAATAAAGCCATCTTCTTTGCTTAGACTTCGGGCTCTGAGCGCGAATATGCGACCACCTCGGGGCTGCAGGTTGAGGGTCACCGGAGCCAGGCTCAGTCCCTAGCTTTGGGGCCCATTCTTGACGAAGCTTGGCTTTCAATCCGTGGCTGCAAGCCAGCCGAACGGCTCGAGGCTAGGCCCTCAATCGTTACTTCGGCTGCAAAATACAAGCAGCCGAGCGGTAGTCCTTTGGCAAAGACGCTGCACCCAGCGGCACCTTCTTTGGAACACTTCCGGTGCCTTGAACGCTCCATTCTGGCCGTCAGCCAAACCAACAGGCCGCTTCGCACAACATCCAAGCCCAGGATGCAATGGCGAGCAAACGGCAAAGTAGAAGCCCTCGGACTGCAGCGCTACGGGAAAAGGGCAAGATAAAAGCGCCTGCCACGACTGCCACAAGTCACTGACGTGACTGGCGTTTTCGCGTGCATGCAAATCGGTCGTGTGCAGGCTTCCTGCAATTTCTCAGTGTTTTCAGGCCACTGGCATGCGCACTACGGAACCGTGCCCTTGGCGGTTGCTCTGTTGAAGTGGCGGGAACTCCGAGCATCGGCAGGTGGCATCTCGCGCTCAACAATGGGAGCGCGAGATAAAAGAGGTGCCGCACGGCCACCTCAAATTGCTGTTGTTTGAAGAGATTATCCGCCGCGATCACGCAGGCATTGCAGCATCAAGTTTACCAAGAAACTATTTTTCAATCGATTTTCGCGCCGCACCATACCGAATCCACGAGAACACGCGACTACGCCAGCACACCCGGCATATTGCCCCACTTCGCCACACCCGACAGCCACCTGTCATTCCCCGCCACAGGCCTACCCCGCCCGTTCTCGGCTTCGTTCCTTCTTCGCTTTCCGGCATCCTTGGAGCACCCGAAACCCCAACCGATCGCCCCATGCCCAAGCGCCCCGTCACCCTTCCGCCCACGCTCGCGCCCCGAGGCCTCTCGCGGACCGAGGCGGCGGCCTATATCGGGGTCTCGCCCACGCTCTTCGATCACCTGGTCCGCGACCAGCGCATGCCGCCGCCCAAGCGGATCAATGCCCGCACCGTCTGGGACAGGAAAAAACTTGACCGGGCGTTCGAGCTGATCCCTGATGGGGATCACTCCGACCACAATCCCTGGGACGACTGACGGCTGACGAAAGGCAGCGCGTGACATGCCCACATTCAGAATGAGAGACGGCTCGGGCAGCATCCGCCTGAAACACGTCATCGAAGACACCGACCGGCACGGTAACGTCCGCGTCTACCTGCGGCGGCCCGGGCACCTGAAGGTGCGTCTGCGGAGCCAGCCCGGGACGGAGGACTTCCTCGCCGAGTACCGCGCCGCGATGATGGGCGCGACGCCGCGCGCGCCGACCGGACCGCTCGAGCGGCGCGGATCGAAGGGCAGCTTCAAATGGCTCTGCGAGCAATACTATGTCTCGGCCGAATACCAGCGGCTGAGCGACCGCACCAAGTATGTTCGGCGCGGCATCCTCGACCGGGTCTGCGAGAAGCACGGATCGAAACCCTACGCGCTGATGGAGCCCCGCCACGTCCGCCGCATGCGGGACGAGATGGCCGACCGGCCCGAGGCGGCAAACGGCTTCGTCAAGGCGCTGCGGCAGGTCTATGCCTTCGCGGTCGAGTACGAACTGGCGCAGCGCAATCCGGCACGCGACGTGCCCTACCTCAAGGCCAAGGGCGAAGGGTTCCATTCCTGGACGATGGAGGAGGTCCGGCAGTTCGAGGACCATCACCCGATAGGCGGCAAGCCAAGGCTGGCGCTCGCGCTCATGCTCTACACCGGGCAGCGGCGGTCGGACATTGTCCGGCTCGGGTCGCAGCACATCAAGGAGGGCTGGATCACCCTGACTCAGGCCAAGAACCGCGACCGCAAGCCCGTCACCCTCTCCATCCCGGTCCTGCCCGAGTTGAAGGCCGTGCTCGACGCCACGCCCACCGGCAACCTCGCCTTCCTCGTCACGGCCTTCGGCAAGCCCTTTACCTCGAACGGTTTCGGCAACTGGTTCCGCAAGCAATGCGACGAGGCCGGGTTGAAGCACTGCTCCGCCCACGGGCTCCGCAAGGCGGGCGCGGCACTGGCGGCCGAGAACGGCGCGACCGAGCGGCAATTGATGGCAATCTTCGGCTGGACGACCATGAAGGAAGCATCGCGCTACACCCGCGCCGCGCGCCAGAGGGTGCTGGCGGCGTCCGGGATGAAGCTGTTGTCGCGGGATGGGGGCGGGCCGGAAAGAGGGGAAGCGCGGGGTGGCAAAACGTGATACACTAAGTACCCCCGCCAAGACAGAAACGATCAAGACGAACAAAAAGGAGGCAGGCATGACCAAGACCGAGAAACCGAAGCTGGACGAAGGCGAATCCTCAACGCTCTCGCCCGAAGCGTTTGCCAAGTTCCAGCGAGCAACGGATGCCCCCGGCACACGGTTTCGCGGCTTCGCTCTCGCAGCGGAAAAGGCACAGGGACTGCTCAAAGAGGCAGACTGATCCTCGCCCCGTTCCTGCGGACGCAACGCTACCGTCCCGCAGCCCGTGCTTGCAAAATTAGTTCTTCAAGGCTATATAGCTTCAAGGTAGTATTTTCCCGATGTCGTGGACCGTATCCTTTGCCGAGGAATTCGAACCGGAATTCGATGTCCTGCCACAAGAGGTGCAGGACGCGATCCTCGCCCGGGCGCTGTTGCTCGAGAGGGAAGGACCCATGCTCGGGCGACCCCATGCGGACACCCTGACCGGGTCGAAGCATGCCAACATGAAGGAACTGCGCTGCAACGCCGCCGATGGCGTCTGGCGCATCGCCTTCGCATTCGACCCCGATCGGCAGGCGATCCTGCTTGTCGGCGGGGACAAGTCGGGTGGCAGCGAGAAGCGGTTCTACAAGTCGCTGATCGCCCGGGCGGACGACAGGTTCGACCGCCACCTTGAGAAACGAAAAGGATGAAGCCGATGACCCGAAGCCTGAAGGAGAAGCTGGCGACCCTAGACCCCGCCCGCCGCGCGGCGATCGAGGCCGAGGCGGATCGGCTGCATGCCGAGTACCTGACGCTGCAGGAGCTGCGGAAGGCCAAGAATCTGACCCAGGTTCAGCTGGCTGAAACCCTCGGCGTGCAGCAGGCCACTGTTGCGAAATACGAACGCCAGAGCGACCTACTGCTCTCGACGCTGACGAGCTACGTCCGCGCGATGGGCGGGGAGCTCAAGCTGATGGTCGAATTCCCGGGTACTGCACCGGTTGCGCTCGAAGGGTTGGGAGAGACGGAGGAACCGCGGCAAGGGCGTCGCGCAGGTCGGCAAGACCAAAGCCGAGCAACGGTGATCCCGTAGACCGTTCTTAATGAGCAAGATCCTCACACCCAGCAGCGGCCCCGACGATTGGCAGCAGTTCCTCGCCGATCCGCAGAAGCAGTGGAAACGCGGTTATTCCGCCATGGCCGCGGCCCTGTCGTGGGAAGCCGCCGAAGGCCTTCCACCAGAGATCGCCGCACTACTTGGTCACGGGGCGGAGCTTCTCTTCGCCATCCCCGAGCACAAGGTCGCCCTTCCCGGCGGACGACGGGAAAGCCAGTGCGATGTTTTTGCCCTCGCCCGGGCCGGAGATGAGACAATCGCCCTCGCGGTCGAGGCCAAGGTCAACGAGCCTTTCGGGCCGACGGTCGGGGAATGGATGGTCGGCGCCAGCGCGGGCAAGACCGAGCGGATGACCTTCATCCGTCACCTGCTCGGCTTGCCGGAAGGATCGATCGACCACGTTCGCTACCAGTTGCTCCACCGCACCGCCGCCGCCGCGCTCGAGGCCGCACGTTTCAAGACGGACCGCGCCACGATGATCGTGCAGTCCTTTTCCCAAGAGCACCGGTGGTTCGAGGATTTCGCAGCCTTCACCAGCCTGCTCGGGCTCGAAGCCACGCGCGGAACTCCGCTGCGGCACATCCTGCCTTCCGGCAAACCGCTCGACCTGGGTTGGGCCGTCGGGTCAGCCGAGTTTCTCTAGGCCTGCACACCTCAGAAATCCACGACTCCCCAACTGCCGCCGGGGGCGCGATTTCACGCGCCGGAACGCGAACGTCTCACGAACAAAAAAGTCCCACTTTTGCCCAGGCGCGAAAACGGTGGGACGATTTCTCCCCGTAACCAATTGATATCATTAACACTTGGAGGTGCTTTGGTGCCCGGGGGCGGAATCGAACCACCGACACGAGGATTTTCAATCCACTGCTCTACCCCTGAGCTACCCGGGCACGGGGAACGCGGTTGCGTTCGGGTGCGGGTGTCTTAGGCGAGCGCACGCAGGCTGTCCAGAGGGATCGCGCAAATTTTTCAATGGGGTTTGGCGCGTTCCCGCTCGGCTTCTTCCAGCGCAGTTTCGATATCCTCCGGATCGTTCGAGGGCAGCGCGTAATCTCCGTCGAGCCATTTGCCGAGATCCACATCGGCGCAGCGCTTGGAACAGAACGGACGAAAGCGTTGGTCGGTGGATTTGCCGCAGATCGGGCAGCTCATGGCAGCATCTCTTTCAATGCGATCCGGTCGCGTTTGCGTTGCAGTTCGAAATGGCCGAGCGGCGTCCAGCCGACCAGCGCGGTTTCGACGATATCAGTCTTGAAGGCGGCGCGCAGCGTCGTCTCGAACTGGGGGCGATCCTTCTTGCTCATCGGGGCGAGATCGATCACGATCTGCCCGCCAAGCCCGCGCAGGCGCAGCTGGCGCGGCAGGTCCCTCGCGGCGGCGATATTCGCCTTGAGCCCCGCTGCGGGCGAGGTATCGCCCCCGGTGTTCACATCCACCGCCATCAGCGCGCGGGTCGGCTCGACCGCCATGGAGGCGCCGCCCGGCAGCGCCACATCGGGACTGCGCAACGCGTCGATCTGGTCAAGAACGCCGTGATCGCCAAAGCAGCCCGGTGCCGTTTCCAGCGCCGCTTCCCCGACCCATTCGCGCCAGGCCAGCACATGCGGGCCGTCGCCTTCGGTCAGCTTCTCGGCATCCTTGCCCGGCGCGTCGCCCGTCACCGCCACGGCCATGTCGTGCATGGCGCGGATGTCCTCGGCTATCTCGGCATCATCGCCCGCGGCGCAGGAGGAGCGCAGGATCAGCCCCATGTCGCTGCCGCCCATCTCGGCATGGGCGATGGTCAGCAGCGCGTCGCGGCGCTCATCGTCGCGGATACTGCGCGAGACATTGAGTCCGCGCGCTCCCGGAGTGACGATGGCATAGCGGCTCTTGAACAGGATCTTGGCCGTCACCGGCAACGCCTTGCCCGGCTCGGGATGGCCAGTCACCTGCACGAGGATCGGCTGACCCGGGCTGAGCCACTTGACCTGGCGCAGAAAGGCCGGGCCGTCAGGCGTGCGCAGGAACATGCCGCCCTGCCCCTTGACCGGGCGCTCGGCGATGGCGCGGTAGATGGCACCGGGGCGCGGTGCGTCGCTGTCGATGAACAGATCCTCCAGCCGCCCGTCAACCATCAGCGCGGCCGCTTCGGCCCCCTCAAAGTGGTCAAGCGCTATCAGCCGACCCTTCATGCCCACCCCCGGTAAACCGGATAGCCAGCCGCCTGCAAGAGCCCCGCTGCCTCACAGAGGGGCAGGCCCACGACGGCGGTGAACGACCCTTGGATCCACGGGATCAAGGTGCCGGCAGGCCCCTGGATGCCATAGCCGCCCGCCTTTCCCTGCCAGTCGCCGGTGGCGAGATAGGCGTTCAGCTCTTCGTCGGAGAGGCGTTTCATCTTGACTGTGGTGACCACGTCACGCTCCCATATCCGAGTCCCCCGGCGCACGGCAACGGCGGTGATCACCTTGTGACGGCGTCCTGACATCGCCAGCAGGAACTGCGCGGCCTCGCCCGCATCTGCCGGTTTGCCAAGGATGCGGCGCCCCATCGACACGGTCGTATCCGCCGACAGAACCACATCATCCGCCCCGGCCTGCACCGCCAGAGCCTTTTCGCGTGCCATGCGGGCGCAGTAGGGGCGCGGCAATTCGGTCTTGCGGGGTGTTTCATCGATCTCGGGCGGGCGGATATCGTCCGCCGCAACGCCGATCTGCGCCAGAAGTTCGCGCCGGCGCGGGCTGCCCGAACCGAGGATCAGGCGCGGCCCGCTCATATGCGCCCGCATCCGGCCGCGGAACCGGCCGTTCTGACGAGGCATCCGGACATGGCGCTTACTTGAAGCGGTAGTTGATCCGACCCTTGGTCAGATCATAGGGGGTCATTTCGACCTGCACCTTGTCGCCTGCAAGAACACGGATGCGGTTCTTGCGCATCTTGCCTGCCGTGTGCGCGATGATTTCATGGCCGTTTTCAAGCTCGACCCGAAACGTCGCGTTAGGCAGGAGTTCCTTCACGACACCGGGAAATTCGAGCGTATCTTCCTTGGCCATGGTTTCTCCTTCATTGCGCGATCCACCTGCATGTGGAACGCGCTTTAAATGGGCCTATTCCGCGTGTTTTTCAAGCGGATAATCAACGCAGGCGCTGCTTTGTGGCTTTCGCGATGCGCGCGGGCTGCTCGTCCCAATGGGTGCGGTTGAGCACCACACCATCCGTGCGCACCTGCGCCACGGCGCGCAGATCGGCCTCGCCATAGGTCCAGCCCGCGTGGTCGAGCCGCCCTTCGGCGATGATGCCACTGGACGGGAAGCCGGTGTCAGGCGGTGCGAAAATACCGCCCATTCCGGTGTTTTCATCGACCGGCGGGCACCAGTGGGCCGCCCCCACCGTCGAGGCCATCGCCGTCACGCATTGATTTTCCAGCGCCCTCGCCATAGCTCCGATGCGCACGCGTGAGTACCCGGCATGGGCCTCGGTGCAGGACGGCGCCAGGATCAGCTCGGCGTCAGACATGGCACGCGCCAGCAATGGAAATTCGCAATCATAGCAGATCAGGATGGCGACGCGCCCCAAAGCGGTATCGAAAACGGTCAGCGGCCCGCCGGGCACCACATCCCAGTCCTCGCGCTCGAATCGGGTCATGATCTGCTTGTCCTGCACGCCACAGCCGCCTTGGGGCGTGAAAATCCGCGCGCGATTGACCGGGCGTTGCCCCAGACTGTCGTCAAAGACCGGCGCCGAAGCGGCGCAGATATGCACGCCATGTTTCGCGGCAAGATCGCTGTGAAGCTCATCCACCTGCGGCAGCCAGCGCGATACCGCTTGGATCGACCGCTCAAGATCGGCGGCGGCATCGGGTCCGTCCAGCATGGCAAGTTCCATCGCGCCATATTCTGGAAAAAGCAGCAATTCCGCGCCCTGCCCCGCGGCCTCGTCGACCCAGGCGCGCAGCTTTTCGGCAAAGGCGGCCCAGTCCTCGAGCGGATCAAGCGGATAGGCGGCGGTGGCAATCTTCATCGGTCAATCCCCCTGGTCTCGAGACCTGAAATACCGTGCCTCTGCTAACGCCATGCGCAGCGCCTGTAAACGCCCACATGAAACGGCCCCGCCCGATCGGGGCGAGGCCGCTTGGCGCAGGCGATCTGCCGATGGGATCAGGCCATCGTGCCCTCTTGCGGGATGCGCAGCATCTGGCCCGGATAGATCTTGTCGGGATGGCTCAGCATCGGGCGGTTCGCCTCGAAAATTTTCTCATAGGCCGCGCCATTGCCCAGCGTCTTCTCGGCGATCTTCCAGAGCGTATCGCCGCTCTGGACCTCGTGAAACAGCGGGTCATCACCACCGGCGTTGTCCTCGACCCCGGCGATACCAGAAAGGTTGCCCGCCGCCATGATGATCTTTTCCTTGGCCTCCTGCGTGGCCGCCTGACCCGAGACCTTGACCACATCGCCTTCGACGCTGATGTCGAGACCTTCGGCATCGAGTCCAAGATCGGCGATTTCCTTCTGCACCTTTTCGGCGCTCGGCTCATCGCTGCCAAAAAGCGACTTGCCGGTATCCTTCATGAAGCTCCAAAGACCCATTCTTACTCTCCCATTACAGAAACGATGCCGCATCATTGCCGCATCGCCCCTCAAAGCAAGGGGAAAGTGGCTCAGGCAGCTTCACCATCGGTGAATTGCAGCCGCGCGAGGCGCGCATAAAGCCCACCTTCGGCCACCAGCGCGTCATGGGTGCCCTGCGCGACGATGCGGCCCTGATCCATCACGATGATACGGTCGGCCTTTTTCACCGTCGCAAGGCGATGCGCGACGATGATCGTCGTCCGGCTGCGCGCCATGGTCTCGACGGCGGTTTGCACCGCGCGTTCGCTTTCGGCATCAAGCGCCGATGTCGCCTCGTCCAGCAACAGGACCGGCGCATCGCGCAGAATCGCGCGGGCGATGGCGATCCGCTGTTTCTGCCCACCCGAAAGCATCACGCCGCGCTCGCCGACATAGGTCTCATAGCCCTCGGGCAGTGCGGTGATGAAATCATGCGCGGCGGCGGCGCGGGCGGCCTTCTCGACCTCGGCATCGGTGGCATCAAGACGACCAAAGCGGATATTCTCTCGCGCCGAGGCAGCAAAGATCGCCGGGTCCTGCGGCACCAGCGCCAGTTCCTTGCGGAAATCCTGCCGCGCCATCTGATCAAGGGCGATACCGTCCAGCGTGATCTGCCCCGATTTCGGATCATAGAAGCGCAGGATCATCTGGATCACGCTGGTCTTGCCCGCGCCCGAGGGGCCGACAAGGGCGATGGTTTCGCCCGGCGCGACCGTCAGGTCGAACCCATCCAGCGCCGGTGTGTCGGGGCGCGAGGGATAGGCGAAATTCACCTGACGAAACCCGATCTCTCCGCGCACCGGGCGCGGCAGCGCCACCGGGTTTTCGGGATCGCGCACATGATCGGTGGTGCGCAGCAACTCGACCAGCCTTTCGGTAGCGCCCGCGGCGCGTTGCAACTCGCCATAGATTTCCGAAAGCGCCGCGACCGCCCCGGCGACCATGACCGAATAGATCACGAACTGCACCAGCATCCCGGCGGTCATGTCGCCGCCGCGCACATCATTGGCACCGATCCACAGCACCCCGACAACGCCGGTGAAGACGAGGAAGATCACAATCACGGTCATCGCCGCGCGTGTCCTGATCCGGCTTCGGGCGGCCTCGTAGCTTTCTTCGGTCACATCGGCGAACCGCGCGCGGCTGGCGGTTTCGTGGGTGAAGGCCTGAACCGTCTGCACCGATTGCAGCGCCTCGGAGGCATTGCCCGAGCTGTTCGCGATCCAATCCTGGTTGACGCGGCTCAGCTTGCGCAGCTTGCGCCCCATCGTCAGGATCGGCACGATCACCAGCGGCACGATCAACAGCACAAGCCCGGTCAGTTTCGCCGAGGTGATCAGCATCAGCACCAACCCGCCCATGAAGATCAGGATGTTGCGCAGAGCGATCGACACTGACGAGCCGATCACCGACAGGATCAAAGTGGTATCAGTGGTGATCCGGCTCAGCACCTCGCCGGTCATGATCTGCTCGAAAAAGGCGGGGCTCATGCCGATGACACGGTCAAAGATCGCCTTGCGAATATCGGCGACGACCCGCTCGCCCAGGCGCGTGACCAGCGCATAGCGCAGCCCCGTGCCGATCGCCAGCAGGCCGGCAATGGCCAGCGCCGCCATGAAATAGCGGTTGAGCAATGCGCCATCTTCCGCGCCGAAATTGTCCACCACCCGACGCACCGCCATCGGCAGCACCAGCGACACTGCCGCAGTAAGCATCAGCGCCAGCACCGCGGCACCCGCCAGCATCTTGTAAGGTTTCATGAAGGGCCACAGCTCGGCCAGCGCGCCGACATCCTTCGACTTGTCGCGCTCGATCATGTTTGCGCCATTCTCGGCCTTGCGCACCATATTCCGCTTTCCTTCGTCCCGTTCGGTCACGGTTCTTGGCCGTGCATGGCGGCAGGGTCAAGGGACAGTTGTGCCGCAGCCCGGATTAGCAGGAGAAACCGGCAAGGGGAAACGGCAGGGAAATCGTTGGAGCGGGCGGCGGGAATCGAACCCGCATCTCTTGCTTGGAAGGCAAGGGTCTTACCATTACACAACGCCCGCTCGGCGACTCCGACGGATATTTCAAGGCGCGTTGAGGGTCAAGCACAACGTCGCCCTGCCCGCGCAGCCGGGATTTCGCGGTGGATTTCGGTTGAATCCGCGCTCGTTTGCCTTTGAGATGGACAGAGCCACCCAAGCCCCATTGGATTCGCCAAATGCAATATCATGCCCCCACAAGTATCGACGACGCCCTGCGCCTTCTGGCCGCAAAGGATGGAAACTGCCAGATTCTTGCCGGGGGCACCGATCTTCTGGTGCGGCTGCACTCTGAAACGGGGGACGACCCCGAGAGCATTCTCGACATCAAGCGCATCGACGAGCTGCGCGCGATCACGCCCGAGGCGGGCGGCTGGCGTATCGGGGCTGCCGTGTCGGGCGCGGAAATGGGCGAACATGCCGGGCTGGTCGCCGATTGGCCGGGTGTGGTCGAGGCGATGAACCTGATCGGGTCGACGCAGATCCAGGGTCGCGCCACGCTGGCGGGAAACCTGTGCAATGCCTCGCCCGCCGCCGACAGCGTGCCCGCGATGGTCGCCGCCGGGGCGATGGCGCGGATCGCGGGGCCGGAGGGCGCACGCGACATCCCCGTCGCCGAGGTGCCCACCGCGCCGGGCCGCACATCGCTTGGCAAGGCCGAGTTCATCACCTCGATCCACCTTCCGGCGCGCCCCGAAGGCGGCGGCGATGCCTATCTGCGCTTTATTCCGCGCAGCGAAATGGACATCGCGGTTGTCGGCTGCGGCGTCGCGCTGACGCTGGACGAGGCGGGCATCTGCAACGCGGCACGGGTGTCGCTGGGGGCGGTGGGACCAGTGGTCATGCTGGTCGAGGCCGGCGCCGAGGCGCTGATCGGCACGGCGGTGGACGATGCGGCGCTTGATGCGCTGGCATCGGTCTGCTCGGATGCGGCCAGCCCGATCGACGACAAGCGCGGCACCGTCGCATTCCGTACCCATGTGGCCGGCGTGCTTGCGCGCCGCGCCGCCAGTATCGCGAGAACCCGCGCAGGAGGCGCGTCATGAGCAAGATACACGTCACCACCACGATCAACGGCGATCCGGTCGATTACCTGTGCGACGCGGGCGAAAGCCTGCTTGATGTGCTGCGCGACAGGCTTGGGATGACCGGCTCGAAAGAGGGTTGCGGCACGGGCGATTGCGGCGCCTGTTCCGTCACCGTGGATGGGCGGCTGGTCTGCTCCTGCCTGATGCTGGGGGCCGAGGCCGAGGGCCGCGAGATCGCCACCATCGAAGGCATGGCCGATGGCGAGACCCTGCACCCGCTGCAGCGCAAGTTCATCGAACATGCCGCCCTGCAATGCGGCATCTGCACGCCGGGAATCCTCGTGGCGGCGCAATCGCTGCTCGAGCGCAACCCCGACCCGACCGAAGAGGAAACCCGCTACTGGCTGGCGGGGAACCTGTGCCGCTGCACCGGCTATGACAAGATCATCCGCGCCGTTCTGGACGCGGCCAAGGAAATGCGGGAGGCACCCTGATGGCACTGGACAGCAAGACCGGCACCGCGCCGCGCGACTTCAAGATCATCGGCACGCGCCCGGCCCGCCCCGACGGGATCGACAAGGTGACCGGGCGGGCACGCTTTGGCGCCGATATGTCGGCACCGGGAATGCTGGTGGGGCGGGTGCTGCGCAGCCCCCATGCCCATGCCCGCATCAAGTCGATCGACAGTTCCGCCGCTGAGGCGCTCAGCGGTGTTCACGCCGTGGTCACACGCGCCGATTTCCCCACGCCCGAGGCGGACGTTGCCGATATCCTCGACAATTGCATGGCGGGCGAAAAGGCGCTCTATGACGGCCATGCCGTTGCCGCTGTCGCGGCGGCGTCGGCTGCGGTGGCGCGTCAGGCGCTGAAGCTGATCAAGGTCGAATACGAGCCCCTGCCCCATGTCATCGACGTTGACGCCGCGATGGCATCGGGCGCACCCGCGCTGCATGAGGGGCGCGCCAACGAGACCGTGCCCAAGGGGCATTCGCCCAATGTCATGGCGCGCCATGCCTTTGGCCATGGCGACATCGACGCCGGACTGGCGCAGGCCGACCGGGTGCTCGAGCGCAGCTATCGCACCGAGGCCACGCATCAGGGTTATATCGAACCCCACGCATGCCTCGCCTCGATGGGGGCGGACGGGCAGGCGGATCTGTGGTGCTGCACGCAGGGCCATTACATGGTGCGCAACACCTGTGCCGCGATCCTCGGGATCACCCAGGGCCAGCTGCGCGTCACCGCCTCCGAGATCGGCGGCGGCTTTGGCGGCAAGACCACCGTCTTCCTTGAACCCGTCGCGCTGATGCTGGCGAAAAAGACCGGTCGCCCGGTGAAGATGGTGATGAGCCGCGCAGAGGTGCTGCGCGCCACCGGCCCGACCGCATCAAGCTCGGTCGATATCCGGCTCGGGATGACCAG
This sequence comes from Roseovarius salincola, assembly GCF_026891095.1. Classification (GTDB taxonomy): domain Bacteria; phylum Pseudomonadota; class Alphaproteobacteria; order Rhodobacterales; family Rhodobacteraceae; genus Roseovarius; species Roseovarius salincola. The sequence continues at coordinate 40,569 of NZ_JAPTNL010000006.1, read as the reverse complement.
CGAGGGGCGCATCACCGCCGGTTTCGCCGAATTGCGCTATCAGGGCGGGGCCTATCCGGGCGCGCCAGTCGATATGGGCGCGATGTCGGCCTTTGCACCCTATGACCTTGAAAACGTGCGCACTATCGGATGGGACGTGGTCACCAACCGGCCCAAGGCGGCCGCCTATCGCGCCCCCGGCGCGCCGATGGCCGCTTTTGCCGTCGAAAGCGCGATTGACGAACTGGCGCGCGATCTGGGCCTCGACCCGCTCGAGGTGCGCCTGAAGAATGCCGCGCGCGAGGGCACGCGGGCCTCCTATGGGCCGACCTATCCCGCCATCGGGCTGGAAGCGACGCTGCGCACCGCCCGGGACCACCCGCATTGGTCCGCACCGCTTGGCCCCAATCAGGGGCGCGGCGTGGCCTGCGGCTTCTGGTTCAATTTCGGCGGTGACACCTGCGTGAGCCTCAACATCACGCCGGACGGCACCGTGAACCTGTCCGAGGGCAACCCCGATATCGGTGGCTCGCGTGCCTCGATGTCGATGATGGCCGCCGAGGAACTTGGCATCCCCTATGACAAGGTGCGCACCGTGATCGCCGATACCGGTTCGCTCGGGCAGAACGAGGTGACCGACGGCAGCCGCGTGACCTTTGCCGTGGGCCTTGCCACCATCGAGGCCGCCCGCGCCGCCAAGCGCGAGATGTGCAAACGCGCGGCTCAGGTCTGGGGTATCGACGAAGAGGCGGTCATCTGGGAAGACGGCGCCGCGCGGCCCTCTGGGCCCAACGCGGGCGAACACCCCCCCATGACCCTCGCCGAGATCGCGGCCATCGCCTCCAATACGGGCGGGCCGATTGCCGGACATCACGAAGTGAACGCCGAAGGCGCGGGCGTCAGCTTTGCCACCCATATGGTCGATACCGAGGTCGACCCCGACACGGGCGCGGTCACGATCCTGCGCTACACAGTGTTCCAGGACGCGGGCAAGGCGGTGCATCCCTCCTACGTCGAGGGCCAGTTTCAGGGCGGCAGTGTGCAGGGCATCGGCTGGGCGCTGAACGAGGAATATATCTATGACGATGACGGCATCCTGCAGAACGCAGGCTTCCTTGATTACCGCATCCCGGTGGCCTCGGATTTGCCGATGATCGACACGGTGATCCTCGAGATCCCCAACCCCGGCCATCCCTATGGCGTGCGCGGGGTGGGCGAAACCTCGATCGTGCCACCACTGGCGGCCATCGCCAACGCGGTCTCGGCCTCGATCGGCACGCGCATGAACGATCTTCCCATGTCGCCGCCCAAGGTTCTGGCGGCGATCCAGGCGCGCTAGGCCGGCGGGGGCAGGCGGCCATGGTTCAGGTCACGATCTGGGGCTCGCTTGCGGCCGCAACCGGCGATCAGACCGAGGTCGAGATCGACGCTACCACCCTGCGCGAGCTTCTCGACGGGTTGGCAGCGCGCTACCCCGCGCTCAAACCCCAGCTCGACCGTGGCGTCTCGGTCGCCATCGACGGGCGCATCTACAACGATAGCTGGTTCACACCGATCCAGGAGGATAGCGAAGTGGTCCTGCTGGCGCGCCTGAAAGGCGGATAGGCATGACAATCAGCAGGGCAGTAGCATGACCCCCAGATTTGGAGAGAGCCCGCGCCACGGCATCGCCTATCGCCCGCGGCCCGGCGTCTATGCGATCCTTCCGGGCGACTCAGGCTTGCTGCTGACCCACCAGGACGCACCAAGTCCAGAGATACAGCTTCCCGGCGGCGGTATCGACCCCGGCGAGTCGCCGATTCAGGCGCTCCACCGCGAGGTGCGCGAGGAAACCGGCTGGCGGATCGCTGACGTGCGGCGACTGGGGGTCTATCGCCGCTTCGCCTACATGCCGGAATACGATCTCTGGGCCGAGAAGATCTGCACAATCTTCGTGGCGACCCCGGTCCGCGCGCTCTCCGAGCCCACCGAAGCGGGGCACAGCGTGATCTGGGCCAGTGCGCAGCAGGCCGTCGGCCTGCTGGCCAGCCCCGGCGACAGCGCCTTTGTGGCGCGCTACGCCGCCGCCCGGCGCCTGCCCTGACGAAGTTTCAGCCCCCGGTCATGACCCAAGGCAGCGCCGCGCGGTCCCGATGGTAGGGCAGCCGCGCCCTTGCCCGGGCGACAGCGGCATGATCCAGCACCGCGCTCAGGCTTTGCGGCCCGGCGCCCGCGCGAGCCAGATCGGCGCCATCGGGCGCAACGATGCAACTGCCGCCGTGATAGGTCAGGTCGTTTTCGGTGCCGGAGTGATTGCAATAGGCGAGGAAAACGCCGTTCTCGAAGGCGCGGACCGGAACCAGTTTGTCGGCGACCAGCGGCCATTGATCCGAAAGCGCCGTCGGCACGACCACAAGATCGGCGCCCGCCATCGCCACATGACGCACCGTCTCGGGGAATTCGACATCATAGCAGACCAGCAACGCCACCTTGAACGCGCCAATCGCGAACAAAGCGGACCCCTCACCAGGCGCGAAATGCTCGCCCTCGAAACCGGGCGGCAAAAGCAGCTTGCGATGATGGCCCAGCATCCGCCCGTCACGGCCAAAGGCCAGCGCCGCGTTGTAAAGCGCATCGCCATCACGCTCGGCACAGCCATAAACGATACCGGTGTCCTGCGCGCGCGCCAGCGCCGCGACCGCCTGCGCAAAGGTGCCGTCGCGCGGTTCGCCCGCCGTAGCCAGCCGCGCTGCGACGTTGTAGCCGCATTGAAAAAGCTCGGGCAGCACCACAAGGTCAGGCGCCCCCGGTGCCAGTTCCTCAAGCCGGGCTTCCAGCCATGCCAGCCGTGCCGCCTGCCCGTCCAGATCCGCGGGCGGCTGCAACAACGCAAGGTTCAAGGGGGCGCTCATCGCGTCATCCTTTGCTCAGCAGGATCGTACGCGGATAATCGGTGATGTATTCCGCGCCCTGCGGAGTCACCACGATGGAATCCCCGATACGGCCTGCCGTCTCTCCGTCGACCGAAATACCACCATCCACCGCAAAGGTCATGCCGGGTTGCAGAACCGTCTTGTCGCCGGCCTTGAGTTCGGGCGCCTCCAGATAGGCGACCCCGATCGAGCGCCCGGTGCGGTAGCCCGTCTTGAAACCGCGTTCGCGGTAGACCTCGTTCGCGGCCTCGGCGACGTCTTCGGCCAGAACACCGGGACGGATCGCAGCGATGGCGGCCTGCTGGGCGTCGATGGCAGCTTCCTGGACCTCGCGGTCACGCGCATCGACCTCGCCTATATGGAACATCCGGTCGAAACCCAGCTTGTATTGTTTGAACTGGGCCATGTTGCAAAAACAGAAATAGACCGGGTCGCGCCGCCGGTAGGCCCGCAGACTTGCGCGGCGATGCACCATCGCGGTATCGCGCCCGCTTTGAACGATCTGAAGGTTGTGGATCATGGGCGAAACGAACCTGTCCCAACCCTTGTCGGTCAGGAAACCGGCCGCCTTGCGCGACCCCGCCTCGATCACGGCCAGCGCGGATTCATATTCCGTCGCCCCTTCGCCAAGCGAGTCATGCGCCGCCTGCATCATCGCCCCGGCGATCTGACCGGCCTGTTTCATCACACCGATCTCGAAGGGGCTCTTGATCATTCGCATCCCGCCCAGTACCGGCGAGATATCCCTGAGCGCCACCCCCGGATAGGTATCGTCCAGAAAGTTGCGCACCAGCGCCGGGACGGTATTGCGCTCGATCCAGATCGCACCGGGCGACGCGCCCAGCACCTCCGACAGCACCCGCCCCCAACCGCGCGGGCCGAAATCTTCCCACACACGCAGATCCTCGATCCATGTCATCGCCCCGACCATTTCCGATTCCATCAGCGGCGTGACGATCACCGGAGCATCCTGCGCGCCGACGATCAGCATGGTGGGGCGGCCGAACTCGATCCCGAGATAGCCCCAGAACCCGGCCAGATAGGCGATCGAGCTTTCATCGGTAAAGATCGCCCGATCGATCCCGCGCGCGGCCATCATGGCCTGCAACGCGACGCAGCGCGCTTTTGCCTCGTTCAGCATATCGTAGCCCTTCATGCCGGCCAGCCGCGCAATCCGTACTGGCGATTCCCGTCTCAACCAACTAAGCTGCATACAGCTATGCCGTCAAGCGGCGGCAAAATCGTCAATTACCGGGACTTTTCGCATATGTGTATGCACCAAAGTCAGAATGTCGATCTCACCGGGGCTTTTGATCGAGGGCGGCATTATCGCGCCAAGATCGGCTTTGTGCTGCTTGCCACCGAACAGACGATCGAGGACGACATGATGCGCCTCTGCCCCGAGGGGGTGGGCATGCATTTCACCCGCGCTTTCATTCCGGACACGATCACCCTTGACGCGCTTGACGCCCATGCCGGGGATCTTGCGCGCGCCGCCGCCACGCTGCTGCCCGATGGCAGCCTTGACGTGATCTGCTATGCCTGCACGTCGGGCAGTCTGGTGATCGGAGAGTCCCGCGTGATGCGAGAACTGGCCATCGGCGCACCCGGCGCGAATGCCACCAGCCTGATCAGCGCGGTGATGCGCGCGCTACGTGCCCTCGGGGCGCAAAAGATCGCCGTGGCCACCCCCTACCTGGACGAGATCAATCAGGCGGAGGCCCGGTACATGCAGGCGGCGGGGTTCGAGATTCTCGATATCCGGGGGCTGAACCTTGAACGCGACAGCGACATGATCCGCCTGCGACCCGGCTTCATCGCCGAATTCGCCGCCAGCGTGGATCAACCCGACGCCGACGCGCTGTTCATCAGTTGCGGCGCGTTGCGCAGCCTCGAGATCGTCGATGCGCTTGAACAGCGGCTCGGCAAACCGGTGATCTGTTCGAACCAGGCGATGATCTGGAACGTCCTGCGCCTTGCGGGCATTGACGAGCGGATCGCCGGTCATGGCCGCCTGCTGCGCGAATACTGAACCGGCGGAAAGAGTGATCATGCCAGACGACCAGAGCATCGTTGAAATCATCCAAAACGAAATCCTGCGCCGCATCTGCTTTCTGGAGACGCCGCCCGGCACGCAACTCAAGGAGGCCGAGCTTGCCGGGGAATTCAACGTCAGCCGTACGCCCGTGCGGGATGCGATCAGCCGGATCAGTCATCTTGGGCTGGTCGAAACCCGCAACGGCGTGGGTAGCGTGGTCATGGCACTGAGCCCGGAAGCGATCAGGCAGGTCTATGCCATGCGGCTGGAACTGGCGCCGCTGATCGGGACGATGTCGCCCCGCCCCATTACCGACGACCACCGGCGCCTGTGCGACGACCTTCTCGATGCGGCGCTGGTTCTGCGTGTGGGTTTCGATCCGGGCCGTTACATCCAGATCAATCATCGCCTGCACGGGCTTATCGCCGATCTGATCGGCAACCAGTCTCTGCGCGCCTTCTGGTGGCAGACCTATTACCAAGCGGCCAGCACCTGGCACCGTCTCGGGCATGCCCTGGGTGCCGAGGTGGCCGAGGCGCTGGTCAGCGAGCTGCGCGAGGTGGGCCGCGCGCTCAATTCCGGTGACGTGGCCGCCATCGGCCATATCCAGCGGGTCCATATCGGCTATGGCTTTGCGCGTATCGAGCGCCATATCCTGACCGGGCCGTGACGGCCCGGTCATGTCAGGCCAGACTTGGCAGCCAGAGCACAATGGCCGGGAAGGACACCAGAAGCGCGATGGTGATCCCGTCCGCGATGAAGAACGGCATCACGCCCTTGAACACGTCCTGCACGCTCAGATCCGGGCGCACCCCGGCGACAACGAAACAGTTCAGTCCGATAGGTGGCGTGATCAGGCAAAACTCGGCCATCTTGACCACCAGGATCCCGAACCAGATCGCGCACATCGGCCCCGACATGCCAAACGCGGCATCCTCGGCGCTGACCATCGGCCCGCCATTCAGCGCCATGACAGCCGGATAGACCACCGGCAGCGTCAGCAACAGCATCCCTATGGCATCCATGAACATGCCCAGCACCGCATAGGCCAGCAGGATGCAGACCAGGATCACCATCGGCGACATGGTCAACGAAGTAATCCAGTCGGCGAAGGCCCCCGGCAGGTCGGCAAATCCAAGGAAGCGAACATAGATCAGAACGCCCCAGATGATCGTGAAGATCATCACGCTCAGCTTGGCGGTTTCCAGCAGCGCATCCTTCAGTTCGGTCAGGCGCATGCCGCGCCACACCGCCATCAGGAAGACGATGAAGGCGCCGATTGCACCGCCCTCGGTCGGGGTGCCCCAGGCATCCCCGCCAAAAGGGTTGTAGACGAAGAAGATGATCGTCACCACGACCAGCAGGATCGGCAGCGCAGGCGGCAGCGCCACCAGCCTTTCGCGCCAGGTGAAGCCACTGACCGGCGGGCCGAAACCCTTGATGGTCAGGGCCATGCAGATGATCAGCGCGGCATAGACAAGCGCCGAGAACGCACCCGGAATGAACCCGGCCAACAGCAGCATCCCGACATCCTGCTCAACGATGATCGCGTAAATCACGAGGATCGTCGAGGGCGGGATCAGGCTGGCCAGCGTGCCGCCCGCGGCCACCACGCCGGCGGCGAATTTCTTGTTGTAACCGATCGCCAGCATCTCGGGGATGGCGATGCGCGCGAAGACCGCCGAGGTCGCGACGCTCGCGCCCGACACCGCCGCGAAACCCGCCGTCGCAAAGACCGTCGACACCGCCAGCCCGCCGGAAACCCAGGCAATCCACCGCTTGGCCGCCTCGAACAGGGCGCGCGTCAGCCCGGCGTAATAGGCCAGGTAGCCGATCAGGATGAAGGTCGGAATGAGGCTCAGCGCCTGCGAACTGACCTTGGAATGGGGCACCTGCCCGGCGGTCTTGGCGGCCACGGTCAGCGCCCAGCCGAATTCCTCGGGCGCATAGCCTTTCTTCGACCAGAAAATCCAGACCAGCCCGACCAGCCCGGCCAGACCCGCGGCAAAGGCCACGCGCATCCCAAGCACGACAAAGACAAGCAGGCCCGCGGTGACGGCAAGACCGATATCGATGGGTTCCATCACGCGCCCCTCTCGTCGCTGTCCTTGGTCTCGCCAATACCGCCCACATGCGCGGCCTCATGGGCCGCCACCGTCGCCGCGTCCAGAACCAGAGGCACGCCGATGGGCTGCGAAAGCCCATAGACAAAGGCGCGCATATAGCCCCAGAGCTGCAGCGCGAGACGCAGGCACATCACCGAGAAGGCCACCGGCACCAGCAGTTTCGCAGGCCAGAGCGGCAGGGCGATATCCATCGAACTGTCCCGGCTCCACAGCGGCGCGCCCCAGTCGAAGCTGCGCTCGAAATGCGCCCAGCTTCCCCAGACCAGCAGCGCCATCAGCACAAGGACCGCAAGCGTGGTCAGGAACTCGACCGCGTAAAGCGTGCGTCCCTTGAGCGCGCCGACGACGATATCCATGCGGATATGCCCGCCATCGCGCTGCACATATGAAATCCCCATGACCGCGATCAGCGGCATGGCCTGTTCGATCCAGTCGACATAGCCGGGCAGCGGCTGACTGAAGAAATTGCGCCCGCCCACCGAAAAGACCGCCAGGAACATCAGGGCGAAAACCGCAATGCCGCTCATCAGCGCCAGGACGCGTTCGATACGGTAAAGCCCGCGGTCGATCTGGCTGAGACGGCTGGAATCGGACAGAACAGATGCGGCGCCTGCCATGTCTGCCCCCCTTGATTGATGTCAGAGTTGAAAGCTCCGCCGCACCGGGCGCCTGAGCCGGGTGCGGCGGGTCATGTTGTCAGCTTGCGGGGTTCAGTTGCCCTTGAGCTCGGCCAGCTTGCCGGTAGCGAAGTCGTAAAGCTCCTGTGCGGGCAGACCGCGCGCGCTCATGTCCTCGATCCAGGCTTCGGCCGCCGGACCGGCAACCGCCTCTTCGAAAGCGGCCAGCGACTCGGCGTCATAGCTGATGCGCTCGATGCCGCGCTCGTCCAGCGCCGGACCCCAGGCTTCCATCGTGTTGTTGGTGTAGAAATCCACGTAGTAATCCAGCGCCTCGTCGATCGAGCTCATCAGCGCGTCGCGATGTGCGTCGGACAGATCGTTGAGCGCGTCGGTATTGGCGACCACCGGGCAGTTCACAGTGCCGGGATTGAGGTTGGTCGTCCACCACTTGGCATTCTCGATGGTGCCGAATGCCATATGCGCATGTGGTGCGAATGCGGCAGCGGAGATCACGCCGCTATCCAGGGCCTGTCGCACTTCGGTCGCCGACATCGAAGTCGGCACCGCGTCCACGGCCTCCATCGCGGCCCCGATGCCGCCGGTGGCGCGCACGCTCAGCCCCGCGAAATCATCAAGTGTGCGCGGCGCGTCGCCAAGGCCGACAAGGTTGTATTGCGGCATCGGCGAAGGCATCAACAGCGTGGCGTTCCAGCGCGCAAGGTCTTCCTTGACCGCAGGCTGCTCATAAAGCGCCATCGACAGCTCGCGCTCCTGCTCCAGCGTCTCGACACCCAGGAACGGCAGTTCCAGCACGGTGATCGACGGGTTCTTGTCGCGGTGATAGCCGGCACAGAACTGCGCCATCTCGAAGGCGCCGATGCTGATCCCGTCCAGGTTCTCGCGGTTGTTGGACAGGCCGCCATAGCTGATGTTGAGGGTGAATTCACCGTTGGTCTTTTCGGGCACCAGTTCGGCCAGCTTCTCGGTGTTCTCGGTAAAGGCGCGCCGCTTGCCCCACAGCGAAACGTTCCATTCCGTCGCCACCGCCTCGGTGGCGAAGGCAAGGCTGATCGCGGCCACGGCCACACGGCCAAGAATCTTCTGCATGGTCTCTCCTCCCAAAATACATGCGGATATGATGAGGAAAGTATCGGAAAAACCGCGCCATTCGCCAAGGAAGAAAACCGCGCGCCCGCGCGCGCCCGGCCTGCGGATTTCCGCAGACTAAAGCAACGCCTCCTTGTCGAGCCCCAATTTCACGATCTTTTCGTTGAGCGTGCGCCGCCCGATGCCCAACGCCTCGGCTACCGCGTCCATGCGCCCCTCATGGGCCTTGATCGCCTTGCCGATCAATTCGCGCTCAAAGGCCGCGACCGCCTCGCGCAGGGTGTCGGGCACGTCCTCGTGCAAGGGGTCGGTGCGCATCGCCTGCGCGACAGATCCTCCGCCACGGCGGGCCGCCAGCACCCGGCGCTCGGCGACATTGCGCAGCTCGCGCACATTGCCCGGCCAGTCATGCGCCATCAACGCGGCAATGTCTTCCTGGCCGAGCGGCGGCGGGGCGGCTTCGTGGACGCGGCCAAGCTCCTCGGTGAAATGGGTCAGCAGCAGGACCAGATCGTCGCGGCGCTGGCGCAGGGTGGGCAGGTTCAGTAGCATGGTGTTGATGCGAAACAGCAGATCCTGGCGCAGCCGCCCTTCGGCTACCGCCTGTTCGGGGTCCTCGTTGGTGGCCGATACCACCCGGAACGCCAACGGGATCGGCGCGCTGCCATCGCCCGGCAGGATCTGCTTGTCCTCGATCACGCGCAACAGCTTGGCCTGCACCTCCAGCGGGCAGGAACATATCTCGTCCAGGAAAAGCGTGCCGCCATCCACCGACACGAGGCGCCCGCCCTGACCATCGACGCCGCCGAACATCTCGGCGGCGAAACTCTCGGGCGAAAGCGCCGCGCAATTGAGCGCCAGGAACGGCCCGTCACTGTGGTTGGAAAGATCATGAAGCGCGCGCGCCACCAGTTCCTTGCCAGTGCCGGTTTCGTCTGCGATCAGGACCGGCGCGTCGCTCTCGGCAAGGTCCAGAATATCCTCGCGCAGCGCGCGGATCTCTGCAGCCTCGCCCAGCAGCACCCGGTCAAGCCCCGACAGCCGCAGCAGCCGCGCCTTCAGGCGCTCGTTGCTCTGCTTCATGTGGTGTTGATCGGCTGCGTGGCGCAGGATCGTCAGCAACCGGCGCGGCTCATAGGGTTTCTCGACAAAGCTGTAGGCGCCGTCCTGCATGGCCTTTACCGCCATCGGAATGTCGCCATGCGCCGAGATCAGCACCAGGGGCGGCGACATGCCCGGCACAAGACTTTCCAGCAGATCAAGCCCAGACATGCCCGGCATCCGCACATCCGACAGAATCACGTCGGGCTGGAATGCGCTCAGCCGGTCGGCCACCCGTTCGGCACGCGCCACCGCCTCGACCCGCCAGCCATCGGCCTCTAGAAGCTCGACGAGGGACTCACGCATCGACCTGTCGTCATCGACCAGAAGAATGCTGCGCTTTTGCGAGCGGTTCATTCGGCGGCCTCCTCTTCCTCGGTGTGGGCCAGCGGAATTTCCACCCGGAACACCGCACCGCCCGCATCTGCATTACGCGCGGTGATCCGGCCATGATGTTCCTTGACGATATTGCCCGAGATCGCAAGGCCCAGCCCCATGCCACGCCCGCTTTCGCGCGTCGTGAAAAACGGTTCCTGCAGGTCCGACAGCGCCGCATTGCCAAGCCCATGGCCGCTGTCACGCACCTCGAACCAGCCGGTTTGCTCGGCCATGCCGATCCGCACCAGAATCCGGCGTTCGGAACTGTCATCCAACGCGTCCATCGCGTTGCGCAAAAGGTTCGTCATCACCTGCTCCAGCCGAAGCTGATCGCCGCGCACCACGACAGGATAATCCGGCGCCTCCAGCGTCACCTCGGCCTCGACCTGCCGGATGTTGGGCTCGACCAGCTCCAGTGCGGCCTGCATCGCCTGGCGCAGATCGACCTCCCGAAATCCCTCGTTGTCGGTGCGGGCAAAGAACTTGAGCTGCCGCGTGATGCCTTCCATCCGGTCGACCAGCGCCGAAATGCGCGGTGCCACCTTCTGCGAGATGCCATTGTTCATTTCCGCCGCCGCCAGATGGTTGCGGATCGCCGCCAAGGGCTGCCCCAGCTCATGCGTCACCGAGGCCGCAAGCTGCCCGAGCGCCGCCAGGCGACTGGCGCGTTCCAGCTCGCCCTGGGTGCGCTTGAGCTGGCGTTCCGTCAGCTTGCGTTCCTCGATCTCGATGGCCAGCCGCTCGTTGGCCTGACGCAGCTGCGCCTCTTCCGCGACCGAGCGTTGCAGCGCCGCGCCGATCCGGTTGGTACGGCGCAATTGCGAAAAGATGAACACCAGCGCGGCCAGAATCGGCACGACCGCCGATACAAGAAGGCTGCGCGTCACGGCCCGGTCATCGCTGGCGAAATAGTGCAGCTCCCAGCCATGCGGCAGGTCATTGGCGGTCAGGTGAATGCGCGGCACCCCGCCGATCTGCGCCCACGCCCCTTCAAGCGGGGTCCAGTCCAGCGGATCCAGCGGCTGGCCGGGAAACTGGCGCGACTTGCGGATCGCCTGCTCCTGTTCGGGCGAAAGCGCGCGCAACGCCCGATAGCGCCATTGGGGGGTCGATGACAACAGCACCACCCCGGCGCGGTTGGCCAGAAAAACCTGCTCGCCCGCTTCGCTCCAGCTGGCTTCCAGCTTGGAAAGATCAAGCTTGATCGCCACCACCCCGATCACCTCGCCCGCGCTGTCGCGCACCGAGTCGGCGATGAAATACCCCGGCAGGCCCGTGGTGGCCCCGATCCCGTAAAAGCGCCCCTGCCGCCCGGCAATGGCATCCAGGAAATAGGGACGGAAGGAATAATCCTGCCCGACAAAACTACCCGGCTGGCCGCTGTTGGAGGCCGCGATCGTGACGCCGTCGCGCCGCATCAGATAGATCGCATCCAGCCCAGATTGGCGCGCGAAGGCGGCGAAACGGCGGTTCAGCCGGGCAGTGCCCGCGCCTTGCGCGGTCTCGATCACGAAAGGGTCGCGCGCCAGCACATAGGTCAGATGCGAGAACCGCTCCAGTTCCGACAGCACGGTGCTGCGAAACAGCGACAGACGGCCTTGCGCCTTGGTCCGCTCTTCCGACTGGAAATAACTGAGCGACATCCAGAAAAGGGATGTCGTCACCATGGCCACAGCCAGAAGGGCAAGAAGGGCATGCAAGCGGCGCATACCCATCGATTGTCGGTCCTGCCCATGATTGCAAGGGTTTTCATGCGCGCCCTTGCGCAGCCCCTTCAATGGCGAAAGGCCCCGCGGATCAACCGCGGGGCCTTTGCCTTGGATGCGCAATGCGCGTGGTTCAGTCGTCGCGGCTCTCGGGGGTGTCGACAAAGGTGTCGAACTCATCGCCCCCGATCACGTCGTCCTCGGCGGGCGCTGCCAGTGCGGCGGCGGCCTCGGCCTCCTCGCGGCGAGCCTCGATCACAACATTGTCGCGGCTCTGGGCGATGTGGCGCACCTTCTGGGTCGCGCCACCTGTGCCCGCCGGGATCAGACGGCCCACGATGACGTTCTCCTTGAGGCCCACCAGCTTGTCGACCTTGCCCTGAACCGAGGCTTCGGTCAGCACGCGGGTCGTCTCCTGGAAGGAGGCGGCCGAGATGAACGAGCGCGTCTGCAGCGAAGCCTTGGTGATGCCCAGCAGGATCGGCTCGCCGCTGGCGGCGCGACCGCCCTTGGCGATCGCCTTCTCGTTGGCCGCGGCCAGCTCCGCCTTGTCGACATGCTCGCCATTGAGAAGGGTGGTATCCCCGCTGTCGAGGATCTCCCACTTCTGCAGCATCTGGCGCACGATCACTTCGATGTGCTTGTCGTTGATCTTCACGCCCTGCAAGCGGTAGACCTCCTGCACCTCGTTGATCATGTAATCGGCCAGCGCCTCGACACCCATGATCGACAGGATGTCATGCGGGGCGGGGTTGCCGTCCATGATGTAGTCACCCTTCTGGACATAGTCGCCTTCCTGGACGGGGATATGCTTGCCCTTGGGCACCATGTATTCCACCGGCTCCATCGACTCGTCCGCGGGTTCGATCGTGATGCGGCGCTTGTTCTTGTAGTCGCGCCCGTAACGGACATAGCCGTCGATCTCGGCGATGATGGCGTGGTCCTTGGGACGGCGTGCCTCGAACAGTTCGGCCACACGCGGCAGACCGCCGGTGATGTCCTTGGTCTTGGCGCCTTCGCGCGGGATCCGCGCGACCACGTCACCGGCCTGGATCGGCTCGCCTTCCTCGATCGAGAGGATCGCGTCGACCGACATCGGATAGGTCACCGGGTTGCCCGCATCGTTGCGGACCGGCTCGCCATCCTCGCCCACGATCAGAATCTCGGGCTTGAGCTCGTTGCCCTTGGGGGCTGCGCGCCAATCCGAAACGATCTTCTGGGTCATGCCCGTCGCGTCGTCGGTCACGTCACGCAGCGACACGCCGGTCGTCAGGTCTACGAATTTCGTCGTGCCCGCCTTCTCGGCCAGAATCGGCAGCGTGTAGGGGTCCCACTCGAACAGCTTGTCGCCACGGCTGATCTTGTCGCCGTCCTTGACGAACAGCTTGGTGCCATAGCCGATCTTGTGGCTTGCCAGTTCGACATCGTTGTCGCCCATGATCCGCAGCTTCATGTTGCGGCCCATGACCAGCATCTCGCCCGAGGAATTCTCCAGGGTCTGGGCATTGTCGAAAACGATCGTGCCCGACTGGCTGGCTTCGAGGAAGGATTGCTGGCCACCCTGCGCCACGCCGCCGATGTGGAAGGTCCGCATCGTCAGCTGGGTGCCGGGTTCGCCGATCGACTGCGCCGCGATGATGCCCACGGCCTCGCCGGTGTTGACCATCGTGCCGCGTGCCAGGTCGCGACCATAGCACATGGCGCAGACGCCATCCTCGGCCTCGCAGGTCAGCGGGCTGCGGATACGCGCGGTCTGCACGGCGGCCACCTCGATCGCGTCGGCGGTGCGCTCGTCGATCAGCTGGCCTTCCTTGACGATCACCTCGTCGGTGGCCGGGTTCAGGATATCCTCGGCCGCGACACGGCCCAGCACGCGTTCGCCCAGCGATGCCACCACCTCGCCGTCATTGACGGCGGCTTCGGCGGTGATCGCGCGGTCGGTGCCGCAATCATGCTCGCGCACGATGCAGTCCTGCGCCACGTCCACCAGGCGGCGGGTCAGGTAACCCGAGTTGGCGGTCTTCAGGGCGGTGTCCGACAGACCCTTGCGGGCGCCGTGAGTGGAGTTGAAGTACTCCAGCACGGTCAGACCTTCCTTGAAGTTCGAGATGATCGGCGTTTCGATGATGTCGCCGTTCGGCTTGGCCATCAGGCCGCGCATCCCGCCCAGCTGCTTCATCTGCGTGACCGAGCCCCGCGCGCCCGAGTGGGCCATCATGTAAACGCTGTTGGGCTCCTTCACCGCGCCGGTCTCGTCGCGGATCTCGGCCGAGATGGTGTTCATCATCGCCTCGGTCACCTGATCGTTGCATTTCGACCAGGCGTCGACCACCTTGTTGTATTTCTCGCCCTGGGTGATCAGGCCGTCCATGTATTGCTGTTCGAACCCTTTCACCTGGTCGCGGGTCTCTTCGACAATGGTCCACTTGTCCTGCGGAATGACCATGTCGTCCTTGCCAAAGCTGATGCCGGCGCGGAACGCCTCCTTGAAGCCCATCGACATGATCTGGTCGCAGAAAATGACCGATTCCTTCTGGCCGCAATAGCGATAGACGGTGTCGATCGTCTGCTGCACTTCCTTCTTTCGCAAGAGCTTGTTGACCAGGCTGAAGGGCGCCTTGGCATTGAGCGGCAGCAGCGACCCGATCCGCACCCGGCCGGGCGTCGTCTCGACGCGCTGCATCACCTCGTTGCCTTCCTCGTCGATCTGCAGGACGCGCGCGGTGATCTTGGCGTGCATATGCACCTCACCGGCATCCAGTGCGTGTTGCACCTCGTCGATCGAGGCAAAAGACATGCCCTCGCCCTTCATGCCTTCGCGCATGATCGAGGTGTAATAGAGGCCCAGAACCATATCCTGCGAAGGCACGATGATCGGCGCACCGTTGGCGGGCGAAAGCACGTTGTTCGTGGACATCATCAGAACCCGCGCTTCCAGCTGCGCCTCAAGGCTCAGCGGGACGTGCACGGCCATCTGGTCGCCGTCGAAATCGGCGTTGAAGGCCGAACAGACCAGCGGGTGAAGCTGAATGGCCTTGCCCTCGATCAGCATCGGCTCGAACGCCTGGATGCCCAGACGGTGCAGGGTCGGCGCGCGGTTCAGCAGCACGGGATGTTCGCGAATCACCTCGTCCAGGATGTCCCAGACTTCGGGGCGTTCCTTTTCCACCAGCTTCTTGGCCTGCTTCACGGTCGAGGACATGCCCTTGGCTTCAAGGCGCGAATAGATGAACGGCTTGAACAGCTCCAGCGCCATCTTCTTGGGCAGGCCGCATTGATGCAGCTTCAGTTCGGGGCCGGTCACGATGACCGAACGGCCCGAGAAATCGACCCGCTTGCCCAGAAGGTTCTGGCGGAAGCGGCCCTGCTTGCCTTTCAGCATGTCCGAAAGCGACTTCAGCGGGCGCTTGTTGGCGCCGGTGATGACGCGGCCGCGGCGGCCGTTATCGAACAGCGCATCGACCGATTCCTGCAACATCCGCTTTTCGTTGCGCACGATGATATCGGGCGCGCGCAGTTCGATCAGGCGCTTGAGGCGGTTGTTGCGGTTGATCACGCGGCGGTAAAGGTCGTTCAGGTCCGACGTGGCGAAGCGGCCACCATCCAGCGGCACCAGCGGGCGCAGCTCGGGCGGGATGACCGGGATCACCGTCATCACCATCCATTCCGGACGGTTGCCGGATTCGACGAAGCTTTCGACGACCTTCAGGCGCTTGATGATCTTCTTGGGCTTCAGTTCGCCCGTGGCCTCGGCCAGGTCGGCGCGCAGCTGCTCGGCCTCGGCTTCAAGGTCGATGTTCTGAAGCATCTCGCGGATCGCCTCGGCGCCGATATTGGCGGTAAAGGCATCCATGCCATAGGCGTCCTGCGCGTCCATGAACTCTTCTTCAGTCAGCATCTGACCATAGCTCAGGTCCGTGAGGCCCGGCTCGATCACCACGTAGTTCTCGAAATAGAGAACCCGCTCGAGATCGCGAAGGGTCATGTCCAGCATCAGGCCGATGCGCGAAGGCAGCGACTTGAGGAACCAGATATGCGCACAGGGCGCGGCCAGTTCGATATGGCCCATGCGCTCGCGGCGCACCTTCTGGAGCGTGACCTCGACGCCGCATTTCTCGCACACGACACCACGGTATTTCATCCGCTTGTATTTGCCGCACAGGCATTCGTAATCCTTGATCGGACCGAAGATGCGCGCGCAGAACAAGCCGTCACGTTCGGGCTTGAACGTGCGGTAGTTGATCGTCTCGGGCTTCTTGATCTCGCCATAGGACCAGCTCAGGATACGCTCCGGGCTGGCCAGGCTGACCTTGATTTCGTCGAACACCTTTGCGGGGGCGTTCGGGTTGAACGGGTTGTTCATAAGTTCCTGGTTCATGTTCAAATCCTTGAAGGCTGGCAGAGGGGATGGGGACGGCGGGGAACCCCGCCGTTATTCCTCGTCCTCCTCTGCATCCAGGAGTTCCATGTTGAGGCCGAGGCCGCGGACTTCCTTCACCAGAACGTTGAAGCTTTCGGGCACGCCGGCCTCGAAATTGTCCTCGCCCTTGACGATCGACTCATAGACCTTGGTCCGGCCCGCCACATCGTCCGACTTCACGGTCAGCATTTCCTGCAGCGTGTAGGCCGCGCCATAGGCTTCGAGCGCCCAGACTTCCATCTCGCCGAAACGCTGGCCGCCGAACTGCGCCTTGCCGCCCAGGGGCTGCTGCGTCACCAGGCTGTAAGGCCCGGTCGAACGCGCGTGGATCTTGTCGTCCACAAGGTGGTGCAGCTTCATCAGGTATTTGACGCCCACGGTGACCGGGCGGCTGAACTGCTCGCCCGTGCGCCCGTCGAACAGGACCGACTGGCCCGACTCGTCGAACCCGGCGCGGCGAAGCGCGTCGTTGACGTCGGCTTCCTTGGCGCCGTCGAAGACCGGCGTCGCGATCGGCACACCGCCGGTCACGTTGCCTGCGGCTTCGACCAGCTGGCCTTCGTTCATGTCGGCGATACCCTCTTCATAGACATCGTCGCCATAAGCCACCTTCATCGCCTCGCGCACCGGCGTCAGGTCGCCCGAGCGGCGGTATTCCTGAAGCGCATCGTCTATCTGGATACCCAGACCGCGCGCGGCCCAGCCCATATGCGTCTCGAGGATCTGACCGACGTTCATGCGTGACGGCACGCCCAGCGGGTTGAGACAGAAATCGACCGGCGTGCCGTCCTGAAGGAACGGCATGTCCTCGATCGGGACCACCTTGGAAATCACGCCCTTGTTGCCGTGACGGCCGGCCATCTTGTCGCCCGGCTGAAGCTTGCGCTTCACCGCGATGAAGACCTTGACCATCTTCATCACGCCCGGCGGCAGGTCGTCGCCGCGGCGGACCTTCTCGACCTTGTCCTCGAAACGGGCTTCCAGGGTGCGTTTCTGCGCTTCGTATTGCTCGTTCAGCGCTTCGACGATCTGGGCGTCCTTTTCGTCCTTGAGGGCAAGCTGCCACCACTGGCCCTTGGTCAGCGTGTCCAGCAGCTCTTCGGTGATGTCCGAATTTGCCTTGACGCCCTTGGGGCCTTTCACGGCGACCTTGCCCAGGATCAGGGTCTTGAGACGCGCATAGATGTTGCGATCTAGGATCGCCAGCTCGTCATCCCGGTCACGGGCCAGACGCTCGACTTCCTCGCGTTCGATCTGCAAGGCGCGCTCGTCCTTCTCGACACCGTGGCGGTTGAAGACGCGCACCTCCACGACCGTGCCGTAATCGCCCGGCTTGACGCGCAGCGAGGTATCGCGCACGTCGCTGGCCTTTTCGCCGAAGATGGCGCGCAGCAGCTTTTCTTCCGGGGTCATCGGGCTTTCGCCCTTGGGCGTGATCTTGCCCACCAGGATATCGCCCGGCTCCACATCGGCGCCGATATAGACGATGCCCGCCTCGTCGAGGTTGCGCAACGCTTCCTCGCCGACATTGGGGATGTCGCGGGTGATCTCTTCCGGCCCCAGCTTGGTGTCGCGCGCGGCCACTTCGAATTCCTCGATATGCACGCTGGTGAACACGTCATCCTGCGCGATCCGCTCCGAGATCAGGATCGAGTCCTCGAAGTTGTAGCCGTTCCAGGGCATGAAGGCCGTGATGACGTTCTTGCCCAGCGCCAGTTCGCCCATATCCGTGGACGGCCCATCGGCGATCACCTCGCCCTTCTGGACGGTGTCGCCCACCTTCACCAGGGGACGCTGGTTGATACAGGTGTTCTGGTTCGAGCGCTGGAACTTGCGCATCCGGTAGATATCCACACCCGGATCGCCGATCTCCAGGTCCTCGGTGGCGCGCACGACGATACGTGCGGCGTCGACCTGGTCGATCACACCGGCGCGGCGCGCCATGATCGACGCGCCCGAGTCGCGGGCAACGACGCCTTCGATCCCGGTGCCGACCAGCGGCGCCTCCGAGCGCAGCGTCGGCACGGCCTGACGCTGCATGTTCGACCCCATCAGCGCGCGGTTGGCGTCGTCGTTTTCCAGGAACGGAATGAGCGAAGCCGCGACCGAGACCAGCTGCTTGGGGCTCACGTCGATCAGATCGACGCTTTCGTTGGGCGCCAGCATGTATTCGCCCGACTGCCGGGTCGACACGAGGTCGTTCACGAAGCGGGCATCATCGTCCAGCTTGGCATTGGCCTGGGCCACGGTGTGGCGCATTTCCTCGGTGGCGGACATATAGACCACCTCGTCGGTGACCTGGCCGTTATCAACCTTACGGTAAGGCGTTTCGATGAAGCCGTATTTGTTGACCCGTGCAAAGGTGGCAAGACTGTTGATCAGACCGATATTCGGGCCTTCCGGCGTTTCGATCGGACACATCCGGCCATAGTGGGTCGGATGCACGTCGCGCACTTCGAAGCCCGCGCGTTCCCGCGTGAGGCCGCCCGGCCCGAGCGCCGACAGGCGCCGCTTGTGGGTGACTTCCGACAGCGGGTTGGTCTGGTCCATGAACTGGCTCAGCTGCGACGAGCCGAAGAACTCGCGCACCGCGGCTGCGGCAGGCTTGGCGTTGATCAGATCCTGCGGCATCACCGTGTCGATCTCGACACTGCTCATACGCTCCTTGATGGCGCGCTCCATGCGCAGAAGGCCGACGCGATACTGGTTTTCCATCAGCTCGCCGACCGAGCGTACCCGGCGGTTGCCGAGGTGGTCGATATCGTCAATATCGCCCTTGCCGTCGCGCAGTTCGACCAATGCCTTGATGCAGGCGACGATGTCCTCGCGGTCCAGCGTGCGTTGCGTGTCGGGCTTCTCGAGTGCGAGGCGCATGTTCATCTTGACCCGGCCCACGGCGCTCAGGTCGTAGCGCTCGGAATCGAAGAACAGCGTCTGGAACAGGGCCGAGGCGGCCTCTTCCGTGGGCGGCTCGCCCGGACGCATGACGCGATAGATGTCCATCAGCGCGGTTTCGCGGTTGCGGTTCTTGTCCATCGCCATGGTGTTGCGGATGTAGGGACCGACATTGATGTTGTCGATATCCAGAACCGGGATGTCGGTAATGCCCGCATCGATCAGCTCCTTGACGGTGCCGCCGATGATATCGCCGTCCTTGTCGCGCTCCAGCGTCAGCTCGTCACCGGCCTCGACATAGATCGCGCCCGTTTCCTCGTTGATGATGTCGCGGGCGACGAACTTGCCGACGATCTGCTCGAAGGGCAGCAACAGGTCGCTGACCTTGCCCTCGTCGATCAGTTGCTTGACCGCGCGCGGCGTGACCTTTTTGCCGGCCTCGCCGATTACCTCGCCCGATTTGGCGTCGACCAGATCATAGGTCGGGCGCGTGCCGCGCACGCGCTCGGGGAAGAACTTGGTGACCCAGCCCTTGTTCTTCTTCAGCTTGTAATCGACCGTGTCGTAATAGGCATCCATGATGCCTTCCTGGTCCAGACCCAGCGCATAAAGCAGCGTCGTCACCGGCAGTTTGCGGCGGCGGTCGATACGGGCGAACACGATGTCCTTGGCGTCGAATTCGAAATCCAGCCACGACCCGCGATAGGGAATGATGCGGCAGGCGAACAGCAGCTTGCCCGAGCTGTGGGTCTTGCCCTTGTCATGGTCGAAGAACACGCCGGGGCTGCGGTGCATCTGGCTGACGATCACCCGCTCGGTGCCGTTCACCACGAAGGTGCCGTTCGGGGTCATGAGCGGCATGTCCCCCATGAACACGTCCTGCTCCTTGATGTCCTTCACCGATTTGGCGCCGGTATCCTCGTCCACATCGAACACGATGAGGCGCAGCGTGACCTTCAGCGGGGCGCTGTAGGTCATGTCGCGCTGCATGCACTCCTCGACATCGTATTTCGGGCGTTCCAGATCGTAGTTGACGAATTCCAGCACGCTGGTTTCGTTGAAATCCTTGATCGGAAAAACCGACTGGAAAACACCCTTAATGCCTTCGCCGTCCTGCGGATCGGGCTGCTCGCCGGATTTCAGGAACAGGTCATACGAGGATTTCTGAACCTCGATAAGGTTCGGCATTTCAAGAACTTCGCGGATTTTGCCGAAGTATTTGCGCAAACGTTTCTGGCCAAGGAAGGTCTGAGCCATGTGTCTGGTCACCTTTCGTTTCTCACCGGCCGCACCTGCTGTCGGGCTCCAGCAGCACGGCCTTTCGAGATGGCGGGTGCGATCCATTCCCGGCCCCTGTCCCACCAGGGGCCTCCCGATCGCGAGAACCTCGCCTTAGAAAAACCCTGAACATCCAGGGTCTTGCTAAGATAGGTTCGGCTGGGCCCGGTAGTCCGGACCCAGCCTCATGTTTTCAACCGGGCTCACCCCGGAACGCCGATTACTTGAGTTCGATCTCGGCGCCAGCTTCTTCGAGCTTCGTCTTCAGCTCTTCGGCTTCGTCCTTCGAGACGCCTTCCTTGACGGCCTTGCCACCGGCTTCGACCAGATCCTTGGCTTCTTTCAGGCCCAGACCGGTGATCGCGCGGACTTCCTTGATCACGTTGATCTTGGAGGCACCGGCCGATTTCAGGATGACGTCGAATTCGGTCTGCTCTTCGGCTTCTGCACCGCCAGCGTCGCCAGCAGGGCCAGCCATCATGACCGCGCCGCCAGCGGCGGGCTCGATGCCGTATTCGTCTTTCAGGATGGTTTTCAGTTCTTGTGCTTCGAGAAGCGTCAGTCCAACGATCTCTTCAGCAAGTTTTTTCAGATCAGCCATTGTTCAGCTCTTTCCATTTAAGATGTGTTCCAACGTCGGGCCTGGACCCATACGCGGATATTCCAGTTGCCTTGCTTACGCGGCTTCGGCCTTCTCTTCGATGGTCGAAAGGATGCTCGCGATGTTCGAAGCAGGTGCGCCAATTGCACCGGCGATGTTCGAAGCGGGTGCGCCCAGCATACCGGCGATCTGAGCAAGAAGCTCTTCGCGCGAAGGCATGTCGGACACGGCTTTGACACCGGCACGGTCCAGAGCGTCCGTTCCCATTGCCCCGCCGAGGATCTCGAATTTCGAGTGGTCCTTGGCGAAACCCTCGGCCACCTTGGCGGCGGACACGGGGTCTTCGGAATAGGTCAGAACGGTCATACCCGAAAGGAAGCCAGCAATGCTTTCGCACGGCTTGCCCTCAAGGGCGATCTTGGCGAGCCTGTTCTTGGCGACGCGAACGGATGCCTCGGCGGCGCGGGCGCGCGCACGAAGATCCTGCATCTCGGCAACTGTCAGACCCGCGTAGTGGGCTACCACTACGACGCCAGAGCTTTCGAAGATCTGGCCGAGTTCCTCGACCACTTTCTCTTTCTGGGCTCTATCCACAGTTTCACTCCAGTTTGGGGGGTTTCCCCCCGGCTCAGTTTTGGCGGGTTACCCCGCCGTTCGGGTCCAAAGTCAGGGTCCCGAGCCAAAGATCACCCGAAGGCAACGGCCTTCGCTGAATCTCATCTCGTTCCCCATCTCAGGAAGGAATTATAGGGCGCTCGCCCAACCCTCCATCTCGGACAGGACGGTGCCGGAAAACGGCCCCGCCATTCGCCCCGGCCCCGAAGGGCCGGCGCAAATTCTCATCTCATTCCGCCGCGGCGTTGTTCACGTCGATGCTGACACCCGGCCCCATGGTCGAGGTCAGCGAGATCTTCTTCATGTAGGTGCCCTTTGCACCGGTCGGCTTGGCCTTGGACACGGCGGCCACGAAGGCGCGCACGTTCTCGACCAGCTTGCCCTCGTCAAAGGACGCCTTGCCGACACCGGCGTGAACCACACCGGCCTTCTCGGCCTTGAACTGCACTTCACCGCCCTTGGCGTTCTTGACCGCCTCGGCCACGTCCATGGTGACCGTGCCGACCTTGGGGTTCGGCATCAGGTTGCGCGGGCCAAGAACCTTGCCCAGACGACCGACGATCGGCATCATGTCCGGCGTGGCGATGCAGCGATCGAACTCGATCGTACCGCCCTGAACGGTTTCCATCAGATCCTCGGCGCCGACGATGTCGGCCCCCGCGGCCTGTGCCTCTTCGGCCTTGGCACCACGGGCGAACACGGCGACGCGCACGTCCTTGCCGGTGCCGTTGGGCAGGCCGACGACGCCGCGGACCATCTGGTCGGCGTGGCGCGGATCGACACCCAGGTTCATCGATATCTCGATCGTCTCGTCGAACTTGGCCTTCGCGTTGGCCTTGATCAGGGCCACGGCCTCTTCGACGCTCAATTCTTCCTTGCCGGCGAATGCTTCACGGGCGGCGCGGATACGTTTTCCAAGCTTTGCCATCTTATTTCACCTCGATGCCCATGGAGCGCGCGCTGCCGAGAATGATCTTCATCGCGGCTTCGACGTCGTTCGCGTTCAGGTCTTTCCACTTCGCTTCCGCGATCTCGCGCACCTGCTTGGTGCTGACGCTGCCCGCGGTATCGCGGCCGGGCGTCTTGGAGCCGGATTTCAGCTTGGCGGCCTTTTTCAGGTAATAGGACGCGGGGGGCGTCTTGATGTCCATTTCAAAGGACTTGTCCTGATAATAGGTGATCAGCGTCGGGCACGGGGCACCGGGTTCCATGTCCTGCGTCTTGGCGTTGAACGCCTTGCAGAATTCCATGATGTTGATGCCGCGCTGACCCAGCGCCGGACCCACGGGGGGGGACGGGTTCGCTTGACCTGCGGGCACTTGCAGCTTCATCTTGCCTGCGAGTTTCTTGGCCATCTGGCCTCTCCTTCTTTCCAACTCCCCTCGGGGCGCGCCCTTCGGGGTCTCAGTCGTGTGGTCCGGTCCGGATGCCGCGGCACCCTCGCCTCCCACGGTTCACACGTCAGACCTGCTTGGTGACCTGCGTGAATTCCAGTTCCACCGGGGTTTCCCGGCCAAAGATCGACACCGTCACCTTGAGGCGCTGGTTGTCTTCGTCCACTTCCTCGACCATCCCGTCGAAATCCTCGAACGGGCCGTCGTTGACCTTGACCTTCTCGCCCACCTCGAAATGGATCAGGGTGCGCGGCGAATCCTCGCCCTCCTGGACGCGATTCAGGATCGTGTTCACCTCGGCATCGCGCATCGGCATCGGGCGGCCCTGCGGACCAAGGAAGCCGGTCACGCGGTTGATCGAGTTGATCAGGTGATAGCCCTTGTCCGACATCTCCATATGCACCAGCACGTAACCCGGCATGAAGCGGCGCTCTGCCGTCACTTTCTTGCCGCGGCGCACCTCGATCACCTCTTCGGTGGGCACCAGAACCTCGTCGATATCCTCTTCGAGATTCTGCTCGGCTACGGATTGCCTGATCTGCTCGGCGATTTTCTTCTCGAAGTTCGAGAGAACACTGACCGAGTACCACCGCTTCGCCATATTCGAGATGCCCTTGTCGTTTGCCGGCCGAGACAGGCCGAAAGCCTTGAATTTCCTGGGCTTTCACCCAAAGTCCCCGAAACAAAAATCGGCGCGCAACCTGATTCGCCGCGCGCCATGTTCCGGAGTGTGCCGCCAATTACCCGTGATCGCCCTTGGATTCAAGGGCCAGCGCAGGATTTTCTTGGTCTTCAGCCGAACAGGGACAGGATACCCTGCAACCCGCTGCGGATACCCAGAT
Source organism: Roseovarius salincola (assembly GCF_026891095.1). Taxonomy (GTDB): domain Bacteria; phylum Pseudomonadota; class Alphaproteobacteria; order Rhodobacterales; family Rhodobacteraceae; genus Roseovarius; species Roseovarius salincola. The sequence goes on along the minus strand of NZ_JAPTNL010000006.1, from coordinate 16,557 downwards.
CGACCAGCGCAAAGAACACGGCCGTCAGCGCCGCCATGATCAGGACCATGACCGTGGTCAGCAGCACCTCGCGGCGCGTCGGCCAGATCACCTTGGCCACCTCTGCGCGGACCTGCTGAATGAATTGAAGCGGATTGGTGCGTGCCATGGGCGCTGTTCTTCTCTCGTTTGATCGCTTGACCGGCGACATACGCGGCCATGCCCGCGAATTCAAGGGCTCTGACGCCCCCGCCCCCGGCGCTCAGCATTCGCGGTTGCGCGCGGCAAGCCTCTCGAACGGGTCTGGCGCATCCTCGGGCAGGCCCGGCGCATCTCCCGAAAGGTCCGGCAGCGCCAGCCGCGCGGCCCATTTCTCGGGCAGACGGTCCAGCACACCGTCCCACCAAAGGGCCAATGCATCACCCCGATGGCGCACCCGCGCGGCGCGTGCGGGCCAGCGCGCCGCGAACCTTGACCACATTCGCGCGCAGGCCGCCGCCACCCGCTCGTGACCCAGGGTCAGATAACAGACCAGCGCGATCCAGAAGGCGACCAGCACGATCAGCGGCAGCAAAAGCGGCTTCCAGACCATCACCAGCGCAATCGCCAGCAGCCAGACATGGCCCGCGCGCAGCCTTTAACGGCGGCGCGGCGCGGCATTGGCCGCCCTGTCCCTGCCCCGCCGCCGGGCGCGCGCGGGCGCGGGCTCAGGCGGCTCCAGTTTCGGCAGGCGCTTGTGGCGGGTCGGGCGGTCGTCTTCCTGCATCACCTTGCGGATCATGTCCCGCGCGCTGTCGGGCGCATCAAGGCCCGCGCCGCGCGCATGCGGCACGCCGTGCGCATCCCGTGGCAGTTCATCGCCGCGATATGTCGGATCTTCGCTCATGACAGCACGCATTCCATTCCACGCCCCCACGCAGAAAAGGACCCCCGGCTCCGGGCCGGCGGCATTCACGTCATCTCTAAGGCCGGACCGTGGCAGAAGAACGGCGCAACTGCGGCGGATTTGCGGCGCGCACTCATTGCCCGCACAGCCCGACACCCGCTCAGGCGGCGGCCCTGTTCCAGCGGATATTCATGATTGGAAAGGTTGGTTGGCAGGGGCAGCAGGGCTCGAACCCGCGACCTACGGTTTTGGAGACCGTCGCTCTACCAGCTGAGCTATACCCCTACGCCAAGCGCGGGATTACGCCATCGCTTGCCGGGAATCAAGCCGCATTGGCGCGTTTTTCTCACGCCGCGGCCAATCTTCGCGCCACGCCCCGGTTCAGGCGGCCGAACGCGCCGCATGGCGCGGGCTTTGCACGACCCCCTTGTCGAAAAGCTGCGCGATCTCGGTCTCGCTCAGGCGCGCCACATCACCCAGGATCTCCTCGGTGTGCTGGCCCAGCGCGGGGGCCGGTTCGGGCCTGATGCGTGGGCGCGCCGAGAAGGCGCCGGGATGACCCGGCACCGGAAAGCGCCCAAGGCCGGGCTGGTCCAGCATCGAGAACATCGGGTTCGCCTCGCTCAGGTCGGGATCCTCGCGCAGCGCCTCCCGCACGCTTCGAAAAACCGACCAGGTCAGACCGCGTTTCTCGAACTCCTCCGCAAAATCCTCGACCCGTCGCGCCGCGAACCAGGGGCGAAGCAGCGCCGTGATCTCGTGGCGCAATTCCCAGCGCGCACCCTCGTCGCGCAGATCGCGCCCGCTTTCCCGCGCCAGCGCCTCCATCGCCTCGCCGCTGTCGGTGGCCTTCACAAGACCGCCCCATTGCCGCCCCGTCAGCCCGATCACCATCACCCGGCGCCCGCAGGCACAGGTGAAATCCTGACCATAGGCACCATAAAGCGCATTGCCCGCCTTGCCACGATCCGCGCCGTTCACCACTGCATCGCCGATCATGCCCAGATGGCCGATCGTCGCCGCCGCCACGTCCTTGAGAGCGATCTCCACCTCCTGCCCCTCACCGTGGCGCAGGCGATGACGCTCGGCGGCCAGAAGCGACGACACAACCATGTTGCCCGCGATCAGATCCCAGGCCGGCAGCGCCCCGGCCACCGGCGCGTCATGGCCCTCGGGGCCGGTCATGTCCGGGATGCCCAGCGCCGGGTTGACGGTGTAATCCACCTGGGGGCGGCCCTGCCTGTCACCCATCAGCGTGACCATGATCAGGTCGCGCCGGTGCTGGCTCAGCGTTTCGTGATCCATCCAGCCGCGCACCCGCAGATTGGTCAGGAACATGCCCGCATCCTTGCCCGGCGCGGTGATGATCCGCGTCACCAACTCCTGCCCCTCGGGGCTGCGCATATTGACCGCGACGGATTTCTTGCCCTTGTTGAGCCCCGCCCAGAACAGGCTTTGCCCCGATGGCGCCAATGGCCAGCGCCCCGCATCAAGCCCGCCTTCGATCCGGTCGAAGCGGATCACCTCGGCGCCCATCTGCGCCAGCGTCATTCCCGCCAGCGGAACCGCCACGAAGGCCGATCCTTCGACCACGCGCATTCCGTTCAACATCCTGTTCATACCGTTTCCTCCCAGATGGCTGTGGCCTGCATGCCCTGATGACCCTGTTGGCCGCTGCACAGGTTCAGCGCGCCGGTCTCGTCCTCCTCGCCCATGATCTCAAGATCGCGGCTGTCGCCGGGGCTCAGGAAAACAGGATGCACCGCGCGGAAATCGAAATGGCGCGGCGGGCGGCCCTTGTGGGCGCTTGCCGCCCGGATCAGCCAGCTTGCCTGCAACGGGGCATGGACCACGAGGCCGGGGTAGTGCTCGACGTCGCGGGCATAGGGCAGGTCGTAATGAATGCGATGCGCGTTGAAGGTCAGCGCCGAGTAGCGAAACAGCAGCGCCTCGCTCAGCGTAATCTGCTCATGAAGCGCCGGTGTTTCGGGCAGAGGCCGCGTGGCGGGCGGGCGGAACCTGTCGGGGATGTCGAGATAGACGATGTGCTGGCGCTCCTCGATCGCCAGCCCGCGCTCGCCATGAATCCGGTGATCCACCGACACCAGCACCATCGGCCCGGTCTTGCCTTCTTTCTCGGCCACCCGACTGATGAAGGAATGCTTGGTCAGCCGCTCGCCCACACGCAGCGGCGCGCCGAAGGTCAGGTTGCCGCTGGCCCACATCCGCCGCTCAAGGCGCAGCGGCGGCAGAAAACCCCCCGGCGCGGGGTGCCCGTCGCGCGCCAACTCCTCCTGGGGCGCCGTCGGATTGAACGCGCACCAATGCCAGAGCGGCGCCATCGCCTCGCCCTCACGCGGCGGCGGGCTGCCCGGCGCGCCCAGCGTGGCGTGAATCTGCGCCGCCTGGGCCTCGCTGACGACGCCATGGCGACATTCGGCACGCCCTTCCCATGCGCTGACATTGAGCTGATCCATAGATGCCTCTCCCTTGATGAGGCCAAGGGTGCGGAAATTCCGAAAAAAGTCAATATATCAATAACTTACATGAATACCATCGTATGCAGAGCCGGATTTCGCAGGCGCAGAAAAATCCCGCTTGCCGTTGTTTTGCATCGGGAATCCGGCCCGCGCGCCATTCTGCTTCGTGGCTTTTGGTTGCCGGTTTCTGCATGTGAAAACGGTCCTCCGGGCGCCATGCCCCCTTGCGGCGGATTGACCCGGTCAGGGCGCGACAGCCGACTTTCCGCCCCGCTTCCCGACCCTCGCCACGAAAAAGGCCCGCCGGGATGGCGGGCCTCTCGTCTTGTCGGTTCGGGCGCAGCTCAGAGCTTCTCGGTCAGTTCCGGCACGGCGGCAAAGAGGTCGGCCACGAGGCCATAATCGGCGACCTGGAAGATCGGCGCTTCTTCGTCCTTGTTGATGGCGACGATGATCTTGGAATCCTTCATCCCCGCAAGGTGCTGGATCGCGCCCGATATGCCCACGGCGATGTAAAGCGCGGGAGCCACGACCTTGCCGGTCTGCCCGACCTGCCAGTCGTTGGGGGCAAAGCCCGAGTCGACCGCCGCGCGGGACGCGCCGACGGCGGCGCCCAGCTTGTCGGCCAGCTTCTCGATCATCGCGAAATCCTCTTCCGAGCCGACGCCACGGCCACCCGACACGACGATACCCGCCGAGGTGAGTTCCGGGCGGTCGGTTTCGGCGACCTTGTCCTCGACCCATTCCGACAGGCCCGGATCGGCGGCGGCGCCGATCTTTTCGACGGGCGCGGAATTGCCGGTGCCCGCCGCATCGAATGTCGAGGTGCGGAAGCTGACGACCTTCTTGGCATCCGAGGATTTCACCTTCTGGATCGCGTTCCCGGCATAGATCGGACGCTCGAACGTGTCGGCATCGACCACGCCCGAGGCGTCGGTGATGACCATCACATCCAGCAGCGCGGCGACGCGCGGCAGGATGTTCTTGGCATCCGTGGTGGCGGGCGCGACGACATGGTCGTAATCAGCGGCAAGATCGGCCACCAGCTGCGCCACGGGTTCCGCAAGGCGGTGCCCGTAAAGCGCATCCTCGGCGCAAAGCACCTTGGCGACGCCCTCTATCGTGGCGGCCTCGTCGGCGGCACCGGCGCAGGTGGCCCCGGCACACAGCACGGTCACGTCGCCCAGCTTGGCGGCGGCGGTCACGGCCTTGGCGGTGGCGTCCATCGCCAGGGTTCCGTCATTGACTTCGGCAAGAACAAGAACAGCCATCACACAGCCCCCTTCTCTTTGAGTTTCGCAACCAGCGTGTCCACGTCCGGCACGATCTCGCCGGCCTGGCGGGCTTCGGGCTCGGTGGTCTCGACGATTTGCAGGCGCGGGGTCACGTCGACGCCGTAATCCTCGGCCGTCTTTTCATCGAGCGGCTTCTTCTTGGCCTTCATGATGTTGGGCAAGGACGCATAGCGCGGCTCGTTGAGGCGCAGGTCGGCCGAAATGATGGTCGGCATCTTGACCTTGATCGTCTGCAAGCCGCCATCGACCTCGCGGGTGACGACCGCATGGTCGCCCTCGATGTCGATATTGTTGGCATACATCGCCTGGCTCCAGCCCAGCAGTGCCGAAAGCATCTGACCGGTGGCGTTCATGTCGTTGTCGATCGCCTGCTTGCCCGTCAGCACAAGACCGGGCTGTTCCTCTTCGACGACCTTGGCGAGGATCTTGGCCACGGCCAGCGGTTCGATATCGGTATGCACGTCATCGGCGGCCACGACCAGGATCGCCCGGTCAGCGCCCATTGCCAGCGCGGTGCGCAGCGTTTCCTGGGCCTGCTTGACGCCGATCGACACGGCGATCACCTCTTCGGCCTTTCCGGCCTCCTTGAGGCGGATGGCCTCTTCGACGGCGATCTCGTCAAAGGGGTTCATCGACATTTTGACATTCGCAAGATCGACACCCGATCCGTCCGCCTTCACACGGACCTTCACGTTGTAGTCGATCACGCGTTTCACAGGCACAAGCACCTTCATTGCGTGGTCTCCTCAGATTGGCGGAACAGTCTTAAAGCGACCGTTCCCGATACTCTCCCCGGCGTTCTTACTGGTTTGTAACGCCGGGAAACAGGGCAAAATCGTCATGTTTGCGTCCGGCGACGCCGCGTTTGCGGAAGGGATGCGAAAAAATCGGGCGCATCAGGGCAAGGCGGGCATGGGCGCGCGCCGAACGGGCGTCAGCGGTTCGCGCCGGGCTGCCACAGGACGTCGCGCGCGCCGCCGTCATTCGACACCCGCGCGGCGACGAAAAACCAGTCGCTGAGCCGGTTGAGATATCTGACCGCTGCGGGATTCACATGCTCCTCGGCGGCCAGTTCGACCGACAGGCGCTCGGCGCGGCGCGACACGGTGCGGCACAGGTGCAGATAGGCCGCCAGCGTGGTGCCACCCGGCAGAACGAAACTGCGCAGCGGTTCGAGCGCCTTGTTCATCGTGTCGATCTCGGTCTCGAGCCGCGTCACCTGATTGTCCGAAACGCGCAACGGCGCGTATTCGGCCTCGTCGTCCTTGTCCATGTCAGGGCGGCACAGATCGGCACCAAGATCGAACAGGTCGTTCTGGATGCGCGCCAGCGCGGCGTCTGTCTCGCCGGTGGCATGCAGGCGGGCAAGGCCCAGCGTCGCGTTCACCTCGTCGACGGTGCCATAGGCCGTGACCCGCATCGAATGCTTGGCCACGCGCGCGCCATTGCCAAGCGCGGTATCGCCCTTGTCGCCGGTGCGGGTGTAGATTTTGTTCAGGACCACCATGTCATTGTCCCCCCTGTCTGCGGATATAAACGAAAAGCAGGATCAGAATCACCGCCACGAACTGCGCCCCGATGCGCCAGCGCATCAGCTTGTTTGCGCGTTTGCCGTTCTCGGCGCCTTCCTTGCCGAAGGTGCTGATGCCCAGCACCAGGATGACCGCGACGCCAAGGCAGGCGGCGACAACGATGATGAAAAGCGGATCAGTGAGCATCGGGCGTCATCCTTCGAATCGCGTCTTGGCCCCATGTAGGGTGCCGTGGCGAAAAAGCGAAAGCGATTTTTGTCCCCGGGCGGCGCGGCATTCAGCCCCGCGACAGCACCCAGTCAAGCGCGCGCGTCGGCAGAAGGCGGCGCAGCGTGCCCATCAGGTGGGTCGGCACGGTGACATAATATCGCGGGCGCGGGCGCGGTGATTCCAGCGCATGCACGAGCTTGCGCGTCACCGCCGAGGGCGCGCGCTCGAACAGGTCGGGCTTGCCGGTGTCCTTGTACAGCCGCGGTCTGAGCCGGTCGCGATACTGCTCGGCACGCGGCGACGATTCCCAGTCGATCCAGCGTTCGAAATGGGGGATGGAATTGACGCGGATCCTGGACGTGATCGGCCCCGGCTCGATCAGGATGACATGGATGCCGGTGCCGCGCATTTCGATGCGCAGCGTGTCGCTCAGCCCCTCGATCGCGAATTTCGACGCATTATAAGCGCCGCGCCATGGCAGCGTGACAAGGCCCAGGACCGACGAGCATTGCACGATCCGCCCCGCGCCCTGCGCGCGCATCACCGGGATCACCTGCCGGGTCAGTTCGTGCCAGCCAAAGACATTCGCCTCGAACAGCGCGCGGATCGCGTCGGTGGGCAGGTCCTCGACCGCGCCGGGACAGGCGAAAGCGCCGTTGTTGAACAGCGCATCGAGCCTGCCGCCGGTGGCCTTGAGCACCTCGGCAAGCCCGCTCGCGATGCTGGCGCTGTCCTGATAGTCGATCAGCGGGCTTTCAAATCCCTGTTCTCGCAGCCGCGCGCAATCCTCGGCTGCGCGGCAGGCGGCAAAGACGCGCCAGCCGCGGGCGTGCAGCCCGTGCGCGGCGTCAAGGCCGATACCCGAGGAACAGCCGGTAATCAGGATCGAACGCTGATTCATGCGGGCAAGCTATGACCGGGGTGCAGGAGCGATGCAATCAGTTTGACACCGTGACCAGCCTTTCGGCCATCCATCCGACGCGACCGGATTCAACCACCCGCAGCTTCACCCAGCCATTGCCGGGTGCGCGCAGCACCGCCACCTGGTCGCCTCGTTCCAGCCGCGCGATCCGGTCATACCGCGTGCCGGGACCGGCACGCATGTTGACCCGGCTGGCCGCCACCTCGCGCAGGTCCCGCTGCGGCGCTTGAGCCACGCTGCGGGTGACGACGTTATGCGCCACGGCGGTGATGACCTCGCTTTCGCCCGAGGCACCGTCCGCCGCAAGCGCGACCTTCACACCGCCGGTTGGCGTGCTGGTGAGGTCGGAAAGGCCACGCGCGACGGCATCCGCCGCGCCGATGTCCGGCGCCTGCGCAACGCGGGGCTCCTGCGTGCGCACCGGGCGCGCTACGGGGCGCGGATCCCCCAGCTTGGCGCGGGCCTGAATGGAATTGGTGCGCGGCTCATAATCGGCACCGCCGCTGAGTTCGTAAAATGACCAGCCCAGAAAGGCGAAGCTCACCAGAATAAAGCGCCACATTGCGCATCCCCCCCTTAACCCACACGAAAAGTCGTTCAAAAAGCTGTCTTAACAGGCACCTGCGGCAGAAGCGGGTGCGACAGCCCGGACTGTATACCCGATTCGGTCCAGCTCTTGCGGGGAAAACCCTGGGAATGATCTCTTTTTGGCTGCATGTGACTTTACCTGACCCTTGCGCGCAGCGGCGGGCTTGACCTTCGCCCCCCTCCCGCTGTTTACGTGTCGCCAGCGACAGACACGCGGCGGGGGCTGGTCATGATCCCCGTCCAGAAGGTATCAAGAGCAGCATGAGCGACCTGACCGACGACGGGGCCGAGCCCGTTACCGAATTTGCCGAGCCGCTGCGCCGCGCCATCGGCGAGCGCTACCTGACCTATGCGCTGAGCACGATCATGCACCGCGCGCTGCCTGATGCGCGCGACGGGCTGAAACCCGTACATCGCCGCATCCTCTTCGCCATGCGCGAGCTGCGCCTGTCCAGCACCGGGGGTTTTCGCAAATCCGCCAAGATCAGCGGCGACGTGATGGGCAATTACCACCCGCATGGCGATGCCGCGATCTATGACGCCATGGCGCGCCTGGCGCAGGATTTCGCGGTGCGTTACCCGCTGGTCGACGGTCAGGGCAATTTCGGCAATATCGACGGCGACAACCCCGCCGCCAGCCGCTACACCGAGGCGCGCATGACCGCCGTGGCCGAAGCCATGCTGGAAGGCCTCAACGAGAACGCCGTCGATTTCCGCGACAATTACGACGGCACGCTGCGTGAACCCATCGTGCTGCCGGCCTCATTTCCCAACCTTCTGGCCAATGGCTCTTCGGGGATCGCCGTGGGCATGGCCACCAACATCCCGCCCCATAATATCGCCGAGCTGATCGACGCCTGCCTCCATCTGATCAAGGTGCCCGATGCGCGCGACGACACGCTGCTCAACTACATACCTGGCCCCGACTTCCCCACCGGCGGCGTGATCGTCGAGCCGCGCGAGAACATCGCCCAGGCCTATCGCACCGGGCGCGGCGCGTTCCGGCTGCGCTGCAAATGGGAGGTCGAGGATCTCGGCCGCGGTCAATGGCAGATCGTCGTCACCGAAATCCCCTACCAGGTGCAGAAATCCCGCCTCGTGGAAAAGCTGGCCGAGCTGATCCAGACCAAGAAGGTGCCGATCCTGGCCGATATCCGCGACGAAAGCGCCGATGACGTGCGCATGGTGCTGGAACCGCGCTCCAAGAACGTGGATCCGCAGGTGCTGATGAACATGCTGTTCCGCAATTCCGACCTGGAACTGCGCTTCAGCCTCAACATGAACGTGCTGGTCGACGGGGTCACGCCGCGCGTGTGCTCGTTGAAGGAAGTGCTGCGCGCCTTCCTCGATTTCCGCCGCGAGGTGCTGATCCGGCGCAGCCGCTTCCGCATGGCCAAGATCGACAACCGGCTCGAGGTGCTGCAGGGGCTTGTCACCGCCTTCCTGAACCTCGACCGCGTGATCGAGATCATCCGCTATGACGACGACCCCAAGGTCGCGCTGATGTATGAGGACTGGAGCAACCTGCACCAGTCGACCCTGACACGCGCCATGAACGAGGGTGAATACCGCTCGCCGCTGGCCGGGGTGGACCTGGCGTCGCTGGTGCTGGTCGCGGATGCCGAGGCCGAGGCGATGGGCATCCTGGCCGAAAGCGAAGGCAGCGCCGCCACCCCGCGCGAGATGCCCCACAGCTATGCCGGGCGCGAAAACGGCCTTTCGGATGTGCAGGCCGAGGCGATCCTCAACATGCGCCTGCGCAGCCTGCGCCGCCTTGAGGAAGACGCGCTCCTGCGTGAGCGCGACACCCTGATGGAAGAGCGCGCGGGGCTCGAGGACCTGCTGGAGGACGAGACCCTGCAATGGGACTCCATCGCCACGCAGCTCAAGGATGTGAAAAAGACCTTTGGCAGCGGCTATGTGCTGGATGGCAGGAACGTGGGCGCGCGCCGCACCCAGTTCGCCGAGGCCGGCGAGGTCGAGGAGGTGCCGCTCGAGGCGATGATCGACCGCGAGCCGATCACCGTGGTCTGCTCGAAAATGGGCTGGATCCGCGCCATGTCGGGCCATATCGACCTTGGCCGCGAGCTTAAGTTCAAGGATGGCGACGAGGGGCGCTTCGTGTTCCACGCCGAAACCACAGACCGCCTGCTGGTCTTTGGCAGCAACGGGCGGTTTTACACGCTCAGCGCCGCCAACCTGCCCGGCGGGCGCGGCATGGGCGAACCGCTGCGCCTGATGGTGGACCTGCCCAACGAGGCCGGGATCGTCGATCTGCTGATTCACAAGCCGGGGCGCAAGCTGCTGGTGGCGTCTTCGGCGGGGGACGGTTTCGTCGTCCCCGAGGAAGAGGTGATCGCCCAGACCCGCAGCGGCAAGCAGGTGCTCAACCTGCGCGGCGACGGGCGCGCACAGGTCTGCAAGCCGGTGACGGGCGATCATGTCGCCTGCGTGGGCGAGAACCGCAAGGTGCTGATCTTCGCGCTGGATGAACTCCCCGAGATGGGGCGCGGCAAGGGCGTCAGGTTGCAGAAATACAAGGACGGGGGCCTCAGCGACGCCACCACATTCACCCTCGCCGACGGGCTGAGCTGGCACGACCCGGCCGGGCGCACCCGCACCGAAACCGAGCTGACCGAATGGATCGGCAAACGTGCGGGCACCGGGCGCATGGCGCCAAGGGGCTTCCCTCGGGACAACAGGTTCACCTGACGCGGTTGCGCCGTCACAAAGTTTCCTCAATGATTGCGTAGCGTTTGCGCGCCGTGGCACGGGTGTCCGGTTCAGTTTCAAGGCAAATCGCGAGGGTCGCACATGAGCGAGGACAACCAGATCATCAACGCACGATACCAAGGCCAGCGCGGCCCGCTCTTCGGGCTGGCCTTCGTCACGGCGCTGCTGACCATGCTGTCGCTGGGGATCTATCGCTTCTGGGGCAAGACCCGGATCCGGCGCTATATCTGGTCTTCGGTCGATGGCGGTGGCGACGCCTTTGAATATACCGGCAGCGGGCTCGAGAAATTCCTGGGCTTCCTCGTCGCGATCGTGATCCTGGCGGTTTATCTCGGGGTCGTGCAGATGATCCTGTTCTATTTCGGGCTGACGCTGTTCGCAGAACCCACCAGCGCGGAGATGGCGCTGGCGCAGATGGCGGGGCTCTATGTGACCTTCCTTGCGATTGTGCCGCTGATCTTCTTTGCGCAATACCGCGCGCGGCGCTACAAGCTGGCGCGCACCCGCTGGCGCGGGGTGCGGTTCGGCGCCGAGAAGGGTGCCTGGGGCTATGCGCTGCGCGCGATGGGGCATTGGCTGCTGACGATCGTGACGCTGGGCATCCTGCTGCCGCGCCAGACCTTCTGGCTTGAGAAATACAAGACCGACCGCAGCTGGTATGGCGATGGCCGCTTCGTGCAGGAGGGGCGCTGGGGCGCGCTTTACCCGGCGATGACGCATCTGCTGATCGGTGTGGGACTCATTTTGGCGGGAGCCCTTGCGCTGGCGCTGCAATCGCCGTTCATCGGCGGGGCGCTGAGCGTGGTTGGCTATGTCTGGGCCATGGTTGGGTTCATATCCTACCGGGTGCGCGCCTTCATTTACCTCACCGAACACAAGCTGCTCGACGGCGATATCCGTTTCGAGGCGCGCCCCGAGACCCGCAAGATCATCGGATTGGTGATCGTGGGGTCGCTGGTGGTATCGCTGATCATGGGCCTCGCCTTTGCGGCGCTGGCGGCGCTTGCGTCGATGGTGGTCGGCCCGGCAATGATGGCGCCGGGACCGGGGCATATCGTCGGGCTGGTGCTGATGGCGGGGCTTTACCTCGGGGCGCTGCTGATGGGCGGCGCGCTCTCGCTGGCGTGGATCACCCAGCCGGTCATCGCCCATGTGATCAGCTCGATCCGCGTGCGGGGCGCCGACAGGCTGGCCGATATCCGCCAGCGCGCATATGACACCGGCGCCGATGCCGAAGGCTTTGCCGATGCGCTCGACGTGGGTGGCGCGATCTGATGCAGGGGAGCGTTGCGGGGACGTATTTCGACGGGCAGAGCGCCGGGCGACACCCGGTCGAAGTGACCATCGACGAGGCGGCGGGCGATCTGATCCTGTCGGGCGCGTCGCTTGATGCGCCACAACGCTGGCCGCTTGCGCGGCTGCGCGCGCAGGGCGATCACGCGCGCCGCGATGCGCTGACGCTTTCGCTCCATGCGCCCAGCGATGACGAGTCCCCCCGCGACCCCGCCCGCCTGACCCTTTCCGACCCTCGGATGATCACGCGTATCCGCGCACGCTGTCCCGATCTTGACCGCAGCGACCTCCATCGCGGCACCACCCGCAAGCTGCTGACGCGCGGTGTTGCGGCGCTGGCCGCTGTGGCGCTGATCCTGTTCGTGATCCTGCCGCGCATGGCCGACACGCTGGCCACGCTGATCCCGGTCGAACGCGAGGCGGCCTTCGGCAAGGCAGTGACCGCACAGATCGAACGTGCGCTGGGTGCTGCCAGGCTGGGCGATCTCACCTGCGAAGACCCTGCGGGGCGCGCCGCGCTGGACGCGATGATCGCGCGGCTGACCGGCGGTCAGGATCTGCAATACGAACTCAAGGTCAAGGTTCTCGATCACGACATGCTCAACGCCTTTGCCGCGCCCGGCGGTCAGGTGGTGGTGATGCGCGGCCTGCTTGAAAAATCCGGCGGCCCGGATGCGGTGGCCGCCGTGCTGGCGCATGAGATCGGCCATGTGGAGCGGCGCGACGCCACCCGCCACGCGCTGCGCGCCGCCGGGTCGGCGGGGCTGTTGTCGATGCTGCTGGGCGACGTGACCGGGGGCACGATCGCCGTGTTCCTGGGCGAGCGGCTGATGCAGGCCAGCTATACCCGCGAGGCCGAAGCCGAGGCGGATGCTTTCGCGCTGAAGATGCTGAACGAGGCCGGGATCGACAGCGCCGCGATGGCCGGGTTTTTCGATGAGCTCGCCAAGGACGAGGGCAAGGGGCCGCAACTGCCCGCCTATTTCGCGACCCACCCCGCCAGCGCCGACCGCGCCAGCGCCGCGCGCGACAACGCGCGCGCCCAGGGCACCACGCGCCCCGTGCTGAGCAAGGCACAATGGACGGCGCTCAAGGGCATCTGCGGCTGACTCGTTCAGCGATCAGTTCCCATTAAAATGTCAAGAAACAGCCACATTCTGGATCGGTGGCACGATTGCAATCTGAACGTGTATACGAATTGTAGAGAGTCCGGGTCGTTGCATACTCGAAAAGACCATTCCTGCCTGAACTACACCAGAGGCAGCTTCATACCCGAGATCGAAAGACTCCGGGGCGTTGCGATATGCCTCGTGATCCTGAGCCACGTCTTCGTTGTCACTTTCGAGACCAACGCCGGAAGCTTCATGCTTATGGCCGTGCGTGGTACGACCTGGATCTTCATATTTGTCGCGGGCTTCCTGTTTGCACATCTGGTGACCGGCAAAACGTTCATCAGTTATCTCGGTGCAAAGCTGAAATATGTGCTTCTGCCTTACATTGTCCTGACAACGGCGATCCTCCTCGCCGGGGTTGCGCGCGATCCATCCATAAAATCCGACATTGGCACGCTGCACCTCTATTATCTCCTCGGGTATCCGGTCGCGAGCCCGCTCTGGTTCGTTCCGATGGTCGTGCTGTTCTTTCTCGCATTCCCCATCTACCGCTATCTGCTGCAAACAAAAGCGCTGCTTCCGGTTCTGACCCTGTTGTTTCTTCTTCTTTCAGTGCTGATGGGGCGGCCGTCATTCGATTCCGGCGCCGTGACCCAGTTCATGTATTTTCAAAGCGCCTATCTGATGGGCATGCTCTGGAGGACGCACGGAGGCCAGGCAAACGAAATGGCGCAACGGTTTTTACCCATGGCCGTTGTCGTCTGTGTCGCGGGAATCGCCGCCGGCGGCATGTATAGTGGCCTGATCCGCGATGCCCAGGTTTTTGTCATGCTCGCGCTGACGGGTATTCTGATGGTGGTTCTGAAACAGGACAGCGCGATCACGCGTCTTGCCGAGTTCCTTGCGCCGCTGAGTTTCGGGATGTTCTTCATTCATGGAACGCTGACCGACCGGCTTGAAATCTGGCTGGGCCACGCGGTGCCACCTGCATACGCTCTTCTTCTGGGCGTTGGCGTGATCATCGGATCTGCGGGCGTGGTGCTCGCCGCGAAACATGCCTTCGGGACACGCGCCAGATACGTGATCGGGTCGTAAACGCGCCAGGACCGTGACTGCCCCGCGGGTATTGCGTCCGGGTTTTCGATGGGACGGGGTCACGCGCGCCCTCAGCCGACCGGCTCCGCCTCAAGCCAGACCCCGCCCTCGGGGCGCAGCGTCAGGATCATCACCGGGTCCGGCCCGCGCCCCGGCACCGGCGTGAAGCGGAAACGCGACAGCAGAGTCGCCAGCACGATCACCGCCTCCTGAATGGCGAAGCTGGCGCCGATGCAGATGCGCGGCCCGTCGCCGAAGGGCAGATAGGCATAACGGTCGATCGCCTTGCGATCGCTGAACCGCTCGGGGCGAAAGGCGTCCGGCTCCTCCCAGAGCAGCTGATTGCGATGCAGCGCATAGATCGGGATGATGACCGTATCGCCCTTCTTCACCTCGCGCCCGCACAGCGTGTCATCGGCCATGGCGGTGCGCGACACCATCGCGGCGGGCGGGTAAAGGCGCAGCGCCTCGTCGATGATCATGCGGATATAGGGCAGCTTGGCGACATCCTCGCCCGTGGCCGCGCGCCCCTGCAACAGCGCCTGCGCCTCGGCACGGGCGCGATCCTGCACCTCTTGATCGAAAGCGCAGAGATAGAGCGCCCAGCCCAGCGTCAGCGCGGTGGTCTCATGACCCGCCACGATGAAGGTCAGCAGGTTGTCGCGCAGCTCGGCGGTGTTCATGCGCCGCTTGGTTTCGGGGTCCTCGCCCTCCAGCAGCAGGTCGAGCAGGTCCGGCACGCCGACAGGCCCGCGCGCGCGGCGCGCCTCGACAGCGGCATCGGCGACGCCTTTCATCTGGCGCACCGCATTGCCCGAGATCATCCGCCCCGGTCGCGGCACCCAATCGGGAAAACCCAATATGTCGAAAAGCGAGACCTTTCCCGCCTCGGAAATATACGCGTCGATCCCCTGGTGGACCGCGTCGGCATCGAATGTCCCGTCGCCCGAGAAGGTCACGTCGGCGATCACGTCGAAGGTCGTGCGCACCATGTCCTCGGCCATGTCGATGGCGCGCGGCCCGGCGGCGGCGATGCGCGCACAGCTTCGCTCGGCGGCGGCGGTCATGATCGGGGCCAGGTTCATCACGTTGCGATGCGAGAACACCGGCGCGGCGACGCGGCGCTGCCAGCGCCAATGCGCGCCCTCGGCGATGAACAGCGACTCGCCGATGGCCGGGCGCAGAAGGTTCTTGGTGACCACGGATTTGGGGTAATCGTCCAGCCGGTCCAGCAGCATGTGGCGGATCGCGCCGGGGTCCATCACCATGTGCCAGCGCTTGCCGGTCCGCCCCGAGACCATCGGCTGCATCGTCGCGATACGCGGGATGATCGCCAGCACGTTGCGCCGTGCGGCCTGAAGGCTGGCCAGGATGCCCATCGGTTCGGTCACCAGGGGGACATGGACGGGAATCTGCGCGGATGTCATCGCGGCCTCGCTCGCTAGGGCTTCATGCAAGGATATAGGCGGTGCCCCCGCGCGGGGCAAATCGGGGCTAATCGTTGCGTGTGGGGCGTGGCTGCGGTATCGGGACGCAAAGGAACTCGTGAGAGGGATACCCAATGTTGCGCATTCTTGCCCTGCTGGCGGCGCTCGGCGGCCTGGCGGCCTGCACCAATTCCAACGACCTCGACAAAACCCCCGCTTATCTGGGGGATTTCAGCCTCGGGCATAACGTTGTGGTGGCCCCGAACCTGACCAAAGGCCCCGCATCGCGCGAGGCCAGCAAGGAGGAATGGATCGCCGCCATGACCACCGCCATCGACGAGCGTTTCGGACGCTACGAGGGCGAGCGGCTCTATCACCTCGGCGTCAGCATCGAGGGCTATGTTCTGGCGATCACAGGGGTTCCGCTGGTCGCATCGCCCAAGTCGGCCCTGATCCTCAAGGTCACGGTCTGGGATGACGCGATGCAGACGAAACTCAACGAGGAACCCCATCAGGTGACGGTGATGGAAAGCGTCTCGGGCAGCACGATACTGGGCTCGGGGCTGACGCAGACGAGGGAAAAGCAGCTCGAGAACCTGAGCCGCAACGCCGCCAAGCTGATCCAGAACTGGCTGGAACAGCAGAACCACGAGCATGGCTGGTTCGAGAGCGGCGCCACAGACGCCACGGCGGACGACACGACAGACGACACGGCGGATGGCGCGGCAGACAGATCGGCGGCGGGTGGCGACGCGCCCGCCCCGGATGACACCGCCGCCGCGCCACCCGCCGGGTGACGCCGCGCAGATCACGAACCGCTTGATTTTCACGCCGCAAGCCAATAAATGGCGCGCGGAACAACCAACGGGCCGGCAGGCCCCCCAACTGGACAAGGCGCCCGAGAGACATGGCAAAGGAAAAGTTTGACCGTTCGAAACCGCATGTGAACATTGGCACGATCGGCCATGTTGACCACGGCAAGACGACGCTGACGGCGGCGATCAC
>NZ_JAPTNL010000053.1 GCF_026891095.1 Roseovarius salincola | reverse complement strand
TGTACGTCGTCAGATAATTTGGGACGCTTGAGCGGTTTTCGGATTGGAGGCTCTGGCCCATCCTTGATTGAGATTATGCGGTTTCAGTTTCGTGGCGCAAGCGCCGCGTAAGCATGGTTTTGCGTTTGATCTCCTCTCGCTGTTTCAGGATTTTCTCTCCCCTGCCGAAGTAGACGTCGGCAGGCGTCAGGTTGCCCAGGCTCTCGTGGTACCGGCGGGTGTTGTAGTATTCGACGAAGTCCCTGATCTGGCGCTCGAGATCTCCGGGCAGGAAGTAATGCTCGAGCAGGACACGGTTCTTCATGGTCTGGTGCCATCGCTCGATCTTGCCTTGGGTCTGTGGGTGGTAGGGTGCGCCGCGGACATGATCCATGCCCTTGTCGTCGAGGTAATCTGCCAAGTCCCCCGCGATGTAAGACGAGCCGTTGTCGCTAAGAAGTCTTGGTTTGGCGACAACGGTCGCGCAGTCACATCCTGAAGCCTCCAGCGCCAGATCGAGCGTGGCGGTCACGTCCTCAGCCTTCATCGTCGTGCAAAGCTTCCAGGCGATGATGTAGCGGCTGTAATCGTCCAGGATGGTGCTAAGGTAGAACCAGCCCCAGCCCAGGACCTTGAGATAGGTGAAGTCCGTCTGCCAGAGTTCGTTCGGCCGCGCGGTCCTGTCTTTGAACTCATTGGCCGCCTTCATCACGATATGCGCCGGCGCCGTGATCAGATCCTCCGCCTTCAGGATCCGGTAAACGGATGATTCCGAGACAAAATATTTCTTCTCGTCAGTGTATTTTACTGCCAGCTCGCGGGGTGTCAGATCCTCATGTTCCAGCGCAAACTCGATGACGTCGGCACGGGTCTCGTCTGGGAGGCGGTTCCACACGGACCCGGGATGTGGTGCGGTGTCTGCGAGCGCATCAAGCCCGCCTTCCGACCATCGGTCATACCAGCGATAATAGGTCGTGCTGGGGATGCCCAGCATGGCCAGCGTCTGGCGAACCGGCAGATGCGAGGATTCCACGGTGCGGATGATCTCCAGCTTTTCTGATGCGGGATACCTCATGTCTCGCACTCCCCATCCCCGATCATGCTTTTTTTAAGCAGGCGATTTTCCAGGGTCAGGTCGGCAACGACCTCCTTT
>NZ_JAPTNL010000005.1 GCF_026891095.1 Roseovarius salincola | reverse complement strand
ATGCAATCGCCGATATCTGCGACCTCTACTCACCCGAAGAATGCTGGAATTACTTCACTGCTGCCGGATATGTCGCAGGTTAAAGGCGGGACGCTTTAACCGGGAATATTTCCTATGTTTCGAGACAAGTCAAACAGAACGCCGAGGCCCTGCTCATGAAACATTTCCCGGTTTTCCTGTCCGTCGAGGGCCGCCGCATCATCCTGTCGGGCGGTGGCGAGGCGGCGCTGGCCAAGCTGCGCCTGATCCTCAAGACCCAAGCGCGCATCGAGGTCTTTGCCCAGGCCCCTGCCCCGGAGATCGTCGCCTGGGCGAAAGACAACCGCCTGACCCTCCATCGCCGTGCGCTCGCCGCCGGGGATGCGCGCGGCGCAGTTCTGTTCTATGCGGCTGACGAGGACAGCGCCGAAGACGCCCGCACCGCCGCCATCGCCGAGGCCGAAGGCGTGCTGGTCAATATCGTCGATAACCTCGAGGACAGCCGCTTCATCACCCCGGCCATCGTCGATCGCGACCCCGTGACCGTGGCCATCGGCACCGAAGGCGCGGCCCCCGTGCTGGCGCGCGCGATCAAGGCCGACCTCGAAGCGCGCCTGCCCGCCACGCTTGGCCCGCTCGCCCGGATCGGCAAGGCGTTTCGCGCCGTCGCGGATATCCTGCCGATGGGCCGCGCGCGGCGCGATTTCTGGAGCGAGTATTATTTCGATACCGGCCCGCGCGCCATCTGCGAAAGTGGCGAACATGGGGTCAAACCGGCGCTTGAACGCCTGCTTGCGCGCCATAGCGCCGCACCGGCCAGCCGCCCCGGCCACGTCGCATTCGTCGGCGCCGGCCCCGGCGATCCGGACCTGCTGACACTGAAGGCGCGCAAGGCGCTCGATACGGCTGACGTGGTGATTCATGATCGCCTGGTGACACAAGGAATCCTTGAACTGGCCCGCCGCGAAGCGATCCTGATCGACGCGGGCAAGCAGGGTTTCGGCCCCTCCATTTCGCAAGGCGAGATCGACAGCCTGATCGTCGCCCATGCACGGGAAGGCGCGCAGGTCGTGCGCCTCAAGGGGGGCGATCCGACGATGTTCGCGCGCCTTGACGAAGAGATCGACGCCATCGAGAACGCCGGGATCGCCTGGCATATCGTGCCCGGCATCACCGCCGCCTCGGCCAGTGTCGCCGCCATCGGCCAGAGCCTGACAAAACGCCAGCGCAACGGCGCGGTCCGCTTCCTGACGGGGCATGACATGAAGGGCTTTGCCGATCACGACTGGCGCGCCCTGGCCCGCCCCGGCGAGATCGCCGCGGTCTATATGGGCAAGGCCGCGGCCCGGTTCATCCAGGGCCGACTGCTGATGCATGGCGCCGATCGCGCCACCCCGGTCACGGTGATCGAGAACGCCTCGCGCCCCGATCAGCGCATCCTCTCCACGACGCTTGGCCAATTGCCACGCGATCTGGCGCAGGGCATCTGGGATGGTCCCGCGCTCACCTTTTACGGGCTGGCCCCGCGCGCCGCGCAGGCCGCCCTTTCCCATGCCGAACAGGAGCTTGCCTGACATGCCCCGCGCATTCACTCCCAAGGTCGTCACCGCCAACGCCCTGCTCGAGGGCGACGTGGTTTACCTCACCGCCGATGATCGCTGGACGCGCGATCTGGCGCAGGCCGAGCTGATCACCGACGAGGCCCATGCACAGCTGCGTCAGCTCATGGCCGAAGGTCAGCCCGATCAGGTGGTCGGCGTCTATCTTGCCGATGTCACCGACGGCCCGAATGGCCCCGAACCCACCCATTTTCGCGAGGATTTCCGGCGCAGCGGTCCCTCCAACTACCGCCACGGCAAACAAGCGGAGCTTTCCGATGTATGATTACAGCGAATTCGACGCCGCCTTCGTCGCCGCGCGCAACCGCCAGTTCCGCCAGCAGGTGGAGCGCCGCGTCAGTGGCGCGCTGACCGAGGACGAGTTCAAGCCGCTGCGCCTTATGAACGGGCTTTACCTGCAACTGCACGCCTACATGCTGCGCGTCGCCATTCCCTACGGCACGCTCGACAGCGCCAAGATGCGCCAACTGGCCTATATCGCGGAACGCTGGGACAAGGGTTATGGCCATTTCACCACCCGCCAGAACATCCAGTACAACTGGCCAAAGCTGCCCGATGTGCCGGATATGCTGGATGCGTTGGCGGAGGTCGGGATGCATGCCATCCAGACCAGCGGCAACACCATCCGCAACGTCACCGCCGACCATTTCGCGGGCGCCGCCGAGGACGAGATCGCCGACCCCCGCCCGGTCGCAGAACTGATCCGGCAATGGTCCACCGACCACCCGGAATTCCAGTTCCTGCCGCGCAAGTTCAAGATCGCCGTCACCGGCAGCCCCAATGACCGTGCCGTCATCAAGGCACATGACATCGGCCTTCAGATCGTCACGCGCGGCACAGAACAGGGCTATCGCGTGATTGTCGGCGGCGGCCTCGGGCGCACGCCCATGATCGGCAAGGTGCTGAACGATTTCATCACCCAGGACGATCTTCTGCCCTATCTGGAATCCATCGTCAGCGTCTGGAACCAGATCGGACGGCGCGACAACAAGTACAAAAGCCGCATCAAGATCACCGTCCATGAACACGGCATCGACGATATCCGCGCCCGCGTCGCCGAACGGTTCAAGCTGGTGCGCCCCGCCTTCAGCGGCGTCGATCTTGCGCTTTTCGAAGAGATCAAGGCCGCTTTTGCCCCACCCGCCTTTCGCAAGGCCGGCACCGAAAGCTTTGATACGGCCTACAGCGCCGACCCGGTTTTCCGTGCCTGGGCCGATACGAACCTCGCGACGCATCGCGCGCCCGGCTACGCCATCGTCCAGATCAGCCTCAAGGCGCATGGCGCCACCCCCGGCGATGCCACCGCCGCGCAGATGCGCGTGATGGCCGACCTCGCCCAGTTCTACGGCCATGACGAGCTGCGCATCAGCCACGAACAGAACGTGATCCTGCCGCATGTGCATAAATCCGACCTGCCCGCGCTTCATGCCATCCTGAAACGACATGGGCTGGCCACCGCCAATATCGGCCTCATTTCGGATATCATCGCCTGCCCCGGCATGGATTACTGCGCCCTCGCCACGGCGCGCTCGATCCCCATCGCGCAGGAAATCGCCACCCGCTTCGACGAATTGAAGCTGGAACACGAAATTGGTGAGTTGAAGATCAAGATATCGGGCTGCATCAATGCCTGCGGGCATCACCATGTCGGCCAGATCGGCATTCTCGGGCTCGACCGTGCCGGTGTCGAGAACTACCAGATCACCCTTGGCGGCGATCATACGCAGGACGCGGCTCTCGGGCAGCGCACCGGGCCGGGTTTCTCGGCCGACGACATCGTGCCCGCTATCGAGCGCATCATCGAGACATATCTCGATTATCGCCAGGACCGGCAGGAAACCTTCCTGCAAACCTACCGCCGCATTGGGATGGAGCCCTTCAAATCCGCGCTTTACGAAAAGGTCCGCGCCCATGCAGCCGAGTGATCCCGCATCCCGCGTGGCCGCGCTCAATGCGCGCTATCGCCACCATTCGGCCAGCGACGTGCTGCGCGCCGCGCTGCACGATTCCGAGGCCGGAGACCTCGCGCTGGTCTCCAGCTTCGGGGCCGAATCCGTGGTGCTCTTGCACATGGTGGCACTGGCGCGGCGCGAGACACCGGTGCTTTTCATCGACACCGAGATGCTTTTTGCCGAGACGCTGGTCTACCAACAGGAGCTGGCCGAGCGTCTGGACCTGCGCGACATGCGTATCATCCGCGCCGATGCCGCCGATCTTGATGCGCGCGACCCCGATGCCACGCTGCACCGCACCGCACCCGATGCCTGCTGCGCACTGCGCAAGACCGCGCCGCTGCAACGCGCGCTCAAAGGGTTCGACGGCTGGGTCACCGGGCGCAAGCGCTACCAGGGCCAGACCCGCGCCCGCCTCGAATTCTTCGAGGCCGAACCGGGCACCGGCCGCATCAAGGTCAACCCCCTGGCTCATTGGGCGCCCGGCGATATCCGCACCTACATGGAGGAAAACCGCCTGCCCCGGCATCCGCTGGTGGCACGCGGCTACCCCTCGATCGGCTGCATGCCCTGCACCAGCCACGTCAGAAATGGCGAAGACCCCCGCGCAGGCCGTTGGCGCGGGCAGAAGAAGACCGAATGCGGCATTCACTTCGTGAACGGAAAGATCGTGCGACAAGGAGAAAACGCATGAGCATCATCGTCAATGACCACGGCTTTCGCCCCGATGACTGGACCCTCCCGCTCACGGCGCTGGAGGACGCGCGCAGCGGCTACGGCATCGATCTGCCCTCCAGCGCCGATCCGATGGAACTGGCCGGGCGCCTGCCCGAGATACCGCTGATCCGGGTGGATTTTCCCAGTTTCTCGGACGGTCGCGGCTTCACCATCGCGCGGCAGTTGCGCCTGATGGGCTACAAGGGCCGCCTGCGCGCACGCGGTCACGTGATCGCCGATCAATACGCGATGGCGCGACGCGCCGGTTTCGACGAGATCGAGATCCCCGAGGATCTGGCCGCGCGCCAGCCCGAGGATCAGTGGCTCTTCCGCGCCGATTGGCGTGCGCATGATTATCAGGCGCGCATGCGCGGATAAGCTTCCTTTCATCTGACCTGAATCAAAGATTAGTCGCAGGTGTCGGTTTAACCAATCGGCATGTTGGCGTAACGAATGAGATCGGTACAGTGACAAAATCACCCGCAAGGGCCATCAACCCTACCGCCATGCCCGACGCCCGGCGCCAGCCCCGCAAGGCGAAGCCGCCTTTGCGTTCCCTTCCGCGCATCGTCAGGGAGCCAGCCTATGCAGCCGCGTGATCCTGCCGCCCGCGTGGCGGCACTCAATGCCCGTTACAAAGATTACGCAGCCTGCGACGTGCTTCACCACGCGCTGCGCGATCCCGATCTCGGAAAGCTGGCGCTGGTCTCAAGCTTCGGGGCCGAATCCGCAGTGCTCTTGCATATGGTTGAGAAGACGCAGCGCAACCTGCCGATGATCTTCATCGACACGGATTTGCTGTTTGACGAAACACTGGCTTACCAGCAGGAACTGACCGAGCTGCTTGATCTGCAAGACCTGCGCATCATCCGCCCGGATGCCGCGGCGCTGGAGGCGCGCGATCCGGACGAGTCGCTGTGGCAAACCGCTCCCGATGCCTGCTGCGCGCTGCGCAAGACCGAACCGTTGCAACGCGCCCTGTCCGGATTTGACGGCTGGATCACGGGTCGCAAGCGTTACCAGGGCGACACCCGCTCCAATCTCGATTTCTTCGAGGCCGAACCCGAGACCGGCCGCATCAAGGTCAATCCGCTGGTCCACTGGACCCTTGGGGATACCGAAGCCTATATCGAGGAAAACAACCTGCCCCGCCATCCGCTGGTCGCGCACGGTTACCCTTCGATCGGCTGCACGCCCTGCACCAGCAGCGTCAAAACCGGCGAAGACGTCCGCGCAGGCCGTTGGCGTGGCAAGGAAAAATCAGAATGCGGGATTCACATCGTGAACGGAAAGATCACTCGGAAAGGAGACAGCACATGAGCGGAATTCACACCGAATTCATGCGCCTGCCCGAAGATCGTTCGCTTTTCGACCCAGATTGGCCCGCATATCACCATCGCGCGCAGATGCGCGGACAAACCACCCTTCACCTGAGCTGAATCAAAGATTACTTATAGGTGTCGGTCTAACCAGACCGGCAAGTTGGAGCAATGAACGAGATCATGACCGTGACAGAAGCAGCCGCGAAGGCCGTCAAGAAACCCGCCATGCCCGACGCCCAGACGGTCACCGAAGTGACCCACTGGACCGACCGGCTTTTTTCGTTCCGGATGACGCGGCCCGCGACGCTGCGCTTTCGCTCGGGCGAGTTCGTGATGATCGGCCTGATGCAGACCGATGAGAAGACCGGCAAGGAAAAGCCGCTTCTGCGGGCCTATTCCATCGCCTCGCCCTCCTGGGATGACGAGCTGGAATTCTACTCGATCAAGGTGCAGGACGGCCCGCTGACCAGCCGCCTTCAGCATATCCAGCCGGGCGACCAGATCATCATGCGCCCCAAGCCCGTGGGCACGCTGGTGCATGACGCGTTGCTGCCCGGCAAGCGGCTCTGGTTCTTCGCCACTGGCACCGGCATCGCGCCTTTCGCCTCGCTCTTGCGCGATCCCCAGACCTATACCGATTACGAAGAGGTGATCCTGACCCATACCTGCCGCGAAGTGGGCGAACTGGAATATGGCCGCATGCTGATCGACAACATCCGCAACGACGAGCTGCTCGAAGAACTGATCGGCGAAGGGTTCCACGAAAAGCTGCGCTACTATCCCACGACCACCCGCGAGGAAAGCCCCAAGATGGGCCGCATCACAGACCTGATGCGCTCGGGCGAAGTGTTCGAGGATCTGGGCGTCGCGCCGCTCTGCCCCGAAACCGACCGCGCGATGGTCTGCGGCAATCTGGCGTTCAACCTCGAGATCAAGGAGATGCTTGAGGAATACGGGCTGGGCGAAGGCGCGAATTCCGACCCGAAGGAATATGTCGTCGAAAAAGCCTTCCTCGACTGACGCACGCGCGCGGCGCGCCGTTAGATGAAAAAACCCCGCGCCGGTCATCCGGCGCGGGGTTTTCTTTGGGGTCAGTGGCCGCGTTCAGAGATTCAACGCCTCGCGCACGTTATCAAGCGCCGATTTCAGCAGGTCGGGATTGCTTTGCGCCTGTTCCAGCGCGCCTTTCAGCAACGCTTTCTGCGTGCTGCCCAGCTCCGAATTGTCGATCATCTCGGCCACTTTATCCATGTCGAAGCCATCGACGGTCAGCGCTTCATTCACCTCGTCACTGGCCGCGGCGGCAGTTTCACCGGTGCCGTCACCGGCGGCTTCAGCACCATCGGTGGCCTCGGTTGCCATATCCGCGCTGCTATCTGCGGCGGCATCGGCTGACTCGGTTGCCGTGTCGGCGGCTTCGCTGGCAGCGTCGTCCTGCGCCGCCTCGGTTGCGCTGTCGGCGGCGCCTTCTGCGCTTTCGACTGCGGCATCGACGGCGCTTTCGGTGGCCTCTGCGGCCTCCTCGGCGGTCCCGGTCGCGGCATCAACGGCACTGTCGGCGGCTTCGCTCGCGCTGTCGGCAGCTTCGCTCGCGGTGGTCTCGACCGTATCGGCCGCCTCGCCCGCCGCTTCCGCAGCAGCGTCAACCGCATCGCCAGCGGCTTCGCTCGTCGCTTCGCCAGCCTCTTCAACCGTATCGGCCGCCTCGCCCGCCGCTTCCGCAGCAGCGTCAACCGCATCACCGGCGGCTTCACTCGTCGCTTCGGCTGCCTCTTCAACCGCATCCGCAGCATCGCTGGCCGTATCACCCGCCGCGCTCGTGGCATCCTCAAGCGCCTCGGGCGTATCCACGGCGCCGCTCAGATCTTCGCTGATCTCAGTCACCGTCTTTCCAGTGAACAGCATGTAGCCGCCAGCCAGCACCACCAGCGCGACCACGATCCATAGAAGGTTTCTCATTTTCATATTCCCCACGAACGCTACTCCCGGCATTCTGCCGGAACATTGAAAGCACCTGATCACAGATGTGTGTCCGAAAGAAAAGCTGCAAGGGGGAAATACCCGATTATCGGCTCAGAACAGCCTATTTTGCCGCTTGAAACACGCCCCGCGCACGGTTACCTTCCAACTTCAGATTTTGCCAACAACCGAAGGAACGAAGCCATAGCCCGCAGACCGCACAACGCGCCCCCGACGCGCGACACTGGCCCCCGAGTCAACGACAAGATCCGCGCAACCGAAATCCGCCTGATCGGCGCAGAGGGGGAGAACGTCGGCCTCGTGACGCCGGAGCGCGCTATGGAAATGGCCGAAGAGGTCGGTTTGGACCTCGTCGAGATCTCGCCCAACGCCAGCCCCCCGGTCTGCAAGATCATGGATTTCGGCAAGTACAAGTACGAACAGCAGAAACGCGAGGCCGAGGCCCGCAAGAAGCAGAAGATCATCGAGGTGAAAGAGGTCAAGTTCCGGCCCAACACCGACACGCATGACTATGACGTCAAGATGCGCAACGTCCTGAAGTTCCTTGAGAATGGCGACAAGGTCAAGATCACGCTGCGGTTTCGCGGTCGTGAAATGGCCCACCAGGATCTGGGCCGCAATCTGCTGCATCGCGTGGCCGAGGACGTCAAGGACGTCGGCAAGGTCGAGAATATGCCCAAGATGGAAGGGCGCCAGATGATCATGATCATCGGCCCCGCCGCCCGCTAGCGCAAGACGCGCCCTCCGCATCGGGAACCGAACCGGCCCCTCCCGCCCCTGGCGTGGGGGGCTTTTTCATACGCCTGCCCGCGCATCGCGCGGCCCGAACCAAAAGGTCCGACCATGTGGGAAGAACGCTTTTCGACACCCGAGTATGTTTTTGGCCGCGACCCGGCCGCTTTTCTGCTGGATCACGCCGACCTTCTGACACCGGGGGCAAGCGCGCTGTCGGTCGCCGATGGCGAGGGGCGCAATTCGGTCTTCATGGCGCAGCGCGGTATGCACGTCACCGCCCTGGAGTTCTCCCCCTCGGCCATCGCCAAAGCCCGCGCGCTGGCCGCCGAAAAGGGCCAGCGCGTCGATTTTCAGGAAGTGGATGTGCTGGATCATGACTGGCCCGGTCAATATGATCTGGTCGCCGGGATCTTCATCCAGTTCGTCGGCCCGGCCGAACGCCCCGGCCTGTTCGCGGGCATGAAACGCAGCGTTGCGCCCGGCGGGCTGATGCTGCTGCATGGCTACACCCCAAAGCAGGTCGAATACGGCACCGGCGGCCCGCCCAACCCGGAGAATATGTATACCGGGGATCTGCTGCGCGACAGCTTCGCGGGATGGGAAATCGTGCTCTGCGAAAGCTACGAGCGCGACATCCGCAAGGGCAGCGGCCACGCCGGGCGCTCGGCGCTGATCGACTTCGTGGCGCGCAGGCCCCCGGGGGGCTGACACCCGCGGGGCGAGGCCTCAGGGCGCGGCGGGCTCCAGCACGGTGATCCCCACCGCCGCCGCCCGCGCCAGCGCGGGATCAAGCGACATCGGAATATACTCGCCCCGCCGCCAGAGCTGCGCCAGATCATCGTAATGGCGCGACAGGAAATGCCCCGACTGGCCGGTCGAGATGATAAAGACGCTGCTGTCTGGATCGGCGAAATCATAGACCCCGCGATAGCCGGCGCCATGCACGTTCTGGAACGGATCGGGTCCGATGCCGCGCGTGCGCCCGCGTTGCAGCGTATTGTCGCCCCCCGAGGTGGATTGGCGGATATTCACGAAATAGCGCAACAGCGGCACCTCGCCCAGAACCTGATGGTCATGGGCCGCCTGATGCGCGTCGCCCCAACGCAGGCTTTCCAGCGCCGTGCCGTAATGTTCGTTGATCCAGACCAGCGCATCATCCAGCGCCATACGCGCGATATCGGTGCAGGTCTCCACTGGCGAGGATTGCTTGACATCGCACCATGCGGCAGCGCCGTCGATGTCGCGGTAGACGCGCTCGATGAAGACCGGATCCGGATGGGCGAATTCACGCGCCAGCGGCCCCAGTTCGTCACGGATCAACCTGTCCTGAAGCGCGCGCATCCAGGCGGCATAAATCAGCGGTTCAGGCAGATGCTCGTTCATCTCGCCATTCCAGTCTGACAAGAGTGTCAGTGCCCGTTGGCGTTGACGCTCGGGGGTGCCTTCGGGGGCCGCCTCGCCGGTGAACCACAGGTTCGCACCAATCAGCGGCAACAGCGAACGCGCGGTGAAACTGACAGTATCAAGCTGTGCCTCGATGAAACTGTCGCGGGTGTGAACCTCGCGATTCTGCATCAGGCGGCGCCAGCGATGAACCCGCTGCGTATCGCCCCAAAAAAAGCTCACATGCAGCGGAAACGGCCGGTCCACGGTCTTGTTGTTGGTATTGCCCAACACGCCCCCGGCGGGGGCGATGAATTCGGGATTGGCCGAATAGGGGCTGGTCCCCTGCCAGCGGTTCTGGCGCACCCAGCCCCGGGACGGCATGCGCCCCTCGCTTTCATGCCTTGCGTTGCGGCGCGGCATCGCGCCAAGCGTCTTCATGGCGATGGTTTCGTGATCCACAAGCGTCAGGTTCTGCGAAGGCGCGACGTAAAGGCGGCCCGCCTCCAGCGCCTCGTCGACGCTCGACGCGCGCATCACCGCCATCGCCGCGCTCATCGTGGTGTCGTCCTCTGCCAGCGCCGTCCAGGCCAGCGCGGCGACATGCCCCTCGGGCGTGACGCTGGCCAGATCGTAGTGCGACCCTGGCAGCACCGGCCCGTTATCCGTCCAGCGCAGGGTCATGGTGACCGGATCGGCATCCTTGATGCGGATGATGGATTTCTGGGTGCGGAAGGGTTTGAAGCCCTCGGGCGTCCTGTAGCGGGAGGAATCCTCGGGATCGAGCTTCTCGATATAGACATCCTGATCATCCATGTAGGACGATGTGAGGCCCCATCCCAGATCATGGCTGCGCCCGGTCATCACTGCGGGCAGGCCCGGAATGGTTCCACCGATCACGCCGCCGGACTCCAGCTCGAGCCGTGCCAGGTACCAGATCGCGGGCGCGCTGAAGCCCAGATGCGGATCATTGGCCAGCAACGTGCCCCCCGCCGCCGAACGCGAGGGCGCCGCCGCCCAGGCATTCGATGCCCCTGCAAAGGCGCGCGCGTTGAAAGGCGACAGCGGATCGCGCTTGGGCTTGGGCAGCGCCGCGTGGCGCAACGCCTCCGTTCCCGGCACCAGCGCCGCGTAATCGGGCAGCGCCGCGATCCCGCTGCCGGGCGAAAGCGGCATGATGTCCTGAAGCCGCGTTTCGTCGTCCAGCGCCAGCGAGGCGCGCGCATTAAGCACCTCGTTTTCCATATGCGAGGACAGTTGCACCGCCATCAACTTGAGAATCGCCAGTGAATCGGCGGGCTGCCAGGGGGAAATGGGCGCATTGAACATGAACATCTCGGGCGCGCCGCGCCCAAGTGCCGATTCGTTGATCTCGCTCAGGCGCGCATTCACGCCTTGCGCATAGGCATCGAGCGCCATTCGCGTGGCGCTGTCCTGCGCCTCGACCGAATTGCGCGCCAGCCCGTAGATATCGAACCGGCGCATCAGCTTGTCGGTCTCGACGCTTCGCGCGCCGAACACTTCCGAAAGACGCCCCTGCGCGGTGCGGCGCAGCATCACCATCTGCCAGAGCCGGTCCTGCGCATGCGCATAGCCAAGGCCGAAGAACGTGTCCGCATCGCGCGTGCCGAAGATATGGGGCACATTGGCATGATCCCGCACGATCTCCACCGGGGCCGAGACCCCGTCCACCGTCAGGTTCTTGTCGTAATCCGGCAAGGAGCGCGACAGCAGGAAATAAAGCCCCACCACCACCACGAGCGACAGCACCACCGCGCCACCCGCCAGCCGCAGAAGCCATTTGAAAATCGACGCCATGCCCCTACCCGGTTTCACCTTGCATCCCGGCATGGGATAGTCAGAAATCCGCGACGAGACAATGGAAAGGAAGCGACAATGACGAAACTGGCATTTCTGGGGCTTGGCGTGATGGGTTACCCGATGGCGGGGCACCTTCAGGCGGCGGGTCATGACGTCTGCGTCTATAACCGCACAACGGCCAAGGCCGAGGACTGGGTCTCACAGCATGGCGGGCAAAGTGCCCCCACCCCGCGCGAGGCCGCCAGCGGCGCGGATTTCGTGATGGCCTGCGTGGGCAATGACGACGACCTGCGCAGCGTCTGCCTCGGCCTGGACGGCGCCTTCGCCGGGATGAAGGAGGGCGCGATCTTCGTCGATCATACGACGGTTTCGGCCAAGGTGACCGAAGAACTTTACGGCAAGGCGCATGACGACGGACTGAGCTTTGTTGATGCGCCGATCTCGGGCGGTCAAGCGGGGGCGGAGAACGGCCAGCTCTCGATCATGTGCGGCGGCGACCAAACCGCCTATGATGCCGCCGAGCCGGTGATGAACACCTATGCCAAGCTGTGCCGGCGCATCGGCGACTCCGGCGCCGGGCAGATGACCAAGATGTGCAACCAGATCGCCATCGCGGGCCTTGTGCAGGGGCTGTCCGAAGCGCTGCATTTCGCCGAGGAAGCCGGGCTCGACGGGCGCGCCGTTGTCGAGGTCATCAGCCAGGGCGCCGCCGGAAGCTGGCAGATGGCGAACCGCTATGAAACCATGCTGGACGATGCGTTCGAGCACGGGTTCGCGGTGGACTGGATGCGAAAGGACCTCGGGATCTGCCTGGCCACCGCCGAAGAGACCGGCGCCAGCCTGCCGGTCACGGCGCTGGTCGACCAGTTCTACAAGGACGTGCAGAACATGGGCGGCGGGCGCTGGGACACCTCGAGCCTGTTCAAGCGGCTGCGCAAGATGAAGGGCTAGGACAGGAAGGGGGCCTCGGCCCCCTCTTGGCCTTTGGCCAATTCACCCCCGAGGATATTTCACAAACAGAAGAAGGCCCGCGCATGTCATGAGCACGGGCCTTTGTCCTTTCTGGGGTATGTCAGCGATCAGCCCGCGGCGGTAACGGCGCGTTTGGTCATGACGCCCACCAGATGCGCGCGGTAATCGCCCGAACCGTGCAGGTCCGAGATCATGTTGTCGCCCGAAAGGCTCAGCTCGTCGAGCGCTCCGGCCGAGAAGTCGGCGGCCAGCGCCGCTTCGGCCTCGGACCAGCGAAACACGCCTTCTTCCGAGGCGCCGGTCACGGCCACCCGCACGCCATCGGCGTATTTGGCGACGAACACGCCGACCAGCGCGAAACGCGAGGCCGGCTGTTCGAACTTCATGTAGGCGGCCTTTTGCGGCACCGGGAATTTCACCTCGGTGATGATCTCGCCCTCGTCGAGGGCGGTCGCGAACATGCCCTCGAAATAATCGTCGGCGGCGATCTCGCGCTTGTCGGTCACGATGGTCGCGCCCGACCCGAGCGCCGCGGCCGGGTAGCAGGCCGAGGGGTCGTTATTGGCCAGGCTGCCGCCGATCGTGCCGCGGTTGCGCACCGCCGGATCGCCGATATTGCCCGCAAGCGCCGCCAGCGCCGGATAGGCGCCCGCGCCCGCCACGACTTCGGCATGGGTCGTGGCCGCGCCGATGCAGACCCGCCCCGCATCGTCCTCGCAGATGCCCCGGATCTCGTCGATTCCTGTCAGGCTGATGAGCTTCTCGGGGCTGGCAAGGCGCTGCTTGAGGGTCGGAATCAGGGTCTGGCCGCCGCCAAGCGCCTGATTCTCCTCGGAGGCGGCCATATGTTTCACGGCCTCGGCCAATGTGGTCGGGCGTTCGATGTCGAATGCATACATGTCTCTTCTCCTCAGCCCTTGTTCATCGCGTCCCACACCCGCGACGGCGAGAGCGGCATGTCGATATGGGTCACGTCCCGGCCCGCGCGTTGCAGGGCGTCGATCACGGCATTGACCACGGCGGGCGGGCTGCCGATGGCCCCCGCCTCGCCACAGCCCTTCACCCCCAGCGGGTTATGCGTGCAGGGCGTCTGGCAGGAATGATCGACCCGATAGAAGGGCACATCGTCGGCGCGCGGCATGGCGTAATCCATGTAGCTGGCCGACAGGAGCTGGCCATCCTCGTCATAGGCGCAGTTTTCCAGAAGCGCCTGACCGATCCCCTGCGCCAGCCCGCCATGCACCTGGCCTTCGACGATCATCGGGTTCACCACATTGCCGAAATCGTCGGCAGCGGCGAAACCTTCGATCGTGACCTTGCCGGTATCGGGGTCAAGCTCGACCTCGCAGGCATAGGCCCCCGCCGGATAGGTGAAGTTCGCCGGATCATAGAAGGCAGTTTCCTCAAGCCCCGGCTCGATATCCTCGAGCGGGTAGTTATGCGGCACATAGGCCGCCAGCGTGACATCGCCCCAGGCGACCGACTTGTCGGTGCCCGCAACGCTGAACTGGCCGTTCTTCAGCTCGATATCGGCCTCGGAGGCCTCCATAAGATGGGCCGCGATCTTGCGCGCCTTGGCGATGATCTTCTCGGTGGCGCGCACCATGGCCGAGCCACCCACCGCAAGGCTGCGCGAGCCATAGGTGCCCATGCCCATCGGCGTGTTGGCGGTATCGCCATGAACGATCTCGACCATGTTCTCGTCGATCCCGATCATGTCGGCGACCACCTGCGCGAAAGAGGTCTCGTGCCCCTGCCCGTGGCTGTGGCTGCCGGTCATCACCACCAGCCCGCCGGTGGCATTGACCCGCACCGTGGCCGATTCATAAAGCCCGGCGCGCGCGCCAAGCTGACCGACCAGATGCGAGGGCGCGATGCCGCAGGCCTCGATATAGCAATTGACGCCCAGACCGCGCAGCTTGCCGTTCTTCTTTGACTCGGCAAGCCGCGCCTCGAAACCGGCCAGGTCGGCGATCTCCAGCAGCTTGTCCAGCGTGGCATTGTAATCGCCGGTATCATATTCCACCGCAACCGGGGTGGGATAGGGAAACTCGGTGATGAAATTCTGCCGCCGCAGCTCCACCGGATCGACGCCCAGTTCTCGCGCGGCCTTGTCGATCACGCGCTCGAGCTGAAAGGTCGCCTCGGGACGCCCGGCGCCGCGATAGGCATCGACCGGCACGGTATTGGTGAACACCGCCTTCACGTTCACATAGATCAGGGGCGTCTTGTAATTCCCCGCCATCAGCGTGCCATGCAGCCATGTCGGCACCGAGGGCGCGAAGGTCGAGAGATACGCGCCCATATTCGCATGGGTCTCGGTGCGCAGCGCGACGAAATTGTTGTCCTTGTCGAGCGCCAGTTCGATCGTGGTCACATGGTCGCGCCCATGCGCGTCGGTGATGAAGGCTTCCGAGCGCGACGAGGTCCATTTCACCGGCCGGTTGAGCGCCTTTGCAGCGAAGGTGCAAAACGCCTCTTCGGCGTAATGGAAGATCTTCGAGCCGAACCCCCCGCCCACATCGGGCGCCACCACCCGCAGCTTGTGTTCGGGAATGCCCAGCACGAAGGCACCCATCAACAGGCGGATCACATGCGGGTTCTGGCTGGTGGTATAAAGCGTCGATTCCCCGGTCGAGCGGCTGTAATCGCCCACCGCGACACGCGGCTCCATCGGGTTGGCCACAAGCCGGTTGTTCCTGAGTTCGAGCCTGGTGACATGGGCGGCGGATTTGATCGCCGCATCCACCGCCTCGCGGTTCTCCTCGACGAAGCCCCAGTCATAGCAGAGGTTGCTGGTCAGCTCGTCATGCACTTTGGGCGCGCCGTCCTTCAGCGCCGCCTTCATGTCCACGACGGCGGGCAGATCGTCGATATCGACCTCGATCGCCTCGGCGGCGTCGCGGGCCTGTTCGCGGGTCTCGGCCACCACGGCGGCGATCGGGTCGCCCACATGGCGCACCTTGCCCTGCGCCAGTACCGGATGCGCGGGTTCCTGCATCGGGTTACCCTCGCGGTCGGTGATCTGCCAGCCGCAGGGCAGCCCGCCCACCTCGGCGAAGTCAGCGCCGGTGAACACGCGCACAACGCCCGGCATCCCCTCGGCGGCGCTGGTATCCACGTTTTTCAGCGTGCCATGCGCCACGTCCGAGCGCAGGAAATGCACATAGGCCTGACCACGCAGGTCGATGTCGTCGGTGTAATGTCCGGCTCCGGTCAGGAACCGCACATCCTCGCGCCGCTTGCTGCTGGCGCCGATGCCTGAATCCTTGGGCATTGGTAGTCTCCTCCCTCTGGGGGGCGGGTGGCCCCGCCGGTCGTCCTATTGCGCGGCGATCGTGCTCACATCCTGCCCGGATGCGGCCATGATCGCCTTGACGATGTTGTGATAGCCGGTGCAGCGGCAGATATTGCCTTCTAGGTAGTCGCGGATCTCGGCCTCGCTGGGCGTCGGGTTGTCGGCCAGAAGGGCGCGCGCCGACATCACCATGCCCGGCGTGCAAAA
Organism: Roseovarius salincola; assembly: GCF_026891095.1. Classification (GTDB taxonomy): domain Bacteria; phylum Pseudomonadota; class Alphaproteobacteria; order Rhodobacterales; family Rhodobacteraceae; genus Roseovarius; species Roseovarius salincola. The sequence continues at coordinate 169,467 of NZ_JAPTNL010000005.1, read as the reverse complement.
GCCGCATTGCAGCCCGTGGTGATCCTGAAAGGCCTGTTGCACCGCGTCCATCGTGCCATCTGGCGCGGCGACGCCCTCGATGGTCAGCACCTCGCTCCCCTCGGCCTCGGCGGCGAACATGGTGCAGGATTTCACCGCCTTGCCGTCCACATGCACGACGCAAGCACCACATTGGCTGGTGTCGCAGCCCACATGCGTGCCGGTCAGGCCCAGGTTTTCGCGCAGGAATTCGACAAGCAGCGTGCGGCCTTCGACCTCACCGGATGCAGGCTTGCCATTCACGGTCATCTTGACCTGTGGCATCGTTTCCTCCCATTTGGCTTTCGTATTGGCTGATGGGAGTTAAGCACGCGCCTCGCCACTTGAGAACCCGGTTTTTCAGTTTGTGCCATCCTCGCGCGGCGCGCGGCTTGTGCCGGGCTGGCGGGGCTGCGGGCGCGTCGGGATTTCCTTGAGCAGGCCGCCCACCCCCATCGCGGCCATTCCGGCACTGTCGAGAGCCACGCCGCAGGCGACGCGCGCCAGCACCCAATCCGCCCCATGCAGCACCGGCGAGCGCGCGCTGCCCGGCAGGCCGATCACCGGCCGCCCGCCGATATCGCCAAGAAACAACAGGTTTCCAGGATCGACAGGCAGACCGAAACGCTCGATCCGCCCGCCCGCGCGGATCAGCGCGCTTGGCGCGGTGTCATGCGGGTCCGAGGTGGCCGAGGCGGTCAGGATCAGCACCACGTCGCCCGACGCCCTGCCGATCGCTTCGGCCAGCGCGGCTTCGTCATGGGCGCAGCGCAGGGTTTCGCACAGGCGCATGCCAAGACCCTTCAGGCGATTCTCCACCGCCTCGATGCCCTTGTCTGCAGGCCCGCCGGGAATTTCCGTCAGGATCAGGCTGGCGCCGCCATATACCGGCGCAGCGAACCGAATCGCGCCGCGCGCATGTTCCGCCGCCGCGTTCAGCGCCGCGCCTGAGACGCCATAGGCGATGATCTTCACCGTCGCCGCCATGCCGCCTGACTGCAACTGATGAAACGGCGCCACCGTCGCCACGGTGATCATCGGGTCCACCGCATTGGCCGCATCGATGCGCGCCGCATCGATCAGCACCACGCCGGGGCCATCCGCGATCAGGTTCACCCGCCCGGTGAAGGGCGCCGTGCAATGGATGCTTCCGGCGCCTTCACACAGGGCCTGCGCCAGCGCATGCGCGGCTTCGTCCTCGTGGATATCCCCGTCTTCCAGCCGCGCGACGCTCACCTCGCGGATACCCGCATCCCGCAATGTCACGATATGCTCCGCATTCAGCACCACGCCCTTGCGTAGCCGCCCGCAAGGCAGCCGCAGCGAATGGGCCAGGATCGCGCCTTCGGCCTCGGCCACGGGCACGGCGCCGAATTTCATGCCCCACGCCTCAACACGCGGGTCACTTCGGCCAGAATGCTGAGCGCGATCTCCGCCGGTCCCGCCGCGCCGATATCAAGCCCCACAGGGCCATGAATGCGGGCGATGGCCGCATCCCCATGCCCCCTCTCGCGCAGCCGCTCGACCCGCTTGGCATGGGTCCGGGTCGAGCCAAGCGCACCGATATAGAAGACGTCACTGCTCAGCGCCTGTTCCAGCGCCGGATCATCAAGCTTGGGATCATGCGTCAGCAGAACCAGCGCCGTGCGCGCATCAAGACCAAAGGCCTGCACCCCCTCGTCGGGCCAGTCATCCCGGATGGTTTCCCCGGGGAAGCGCTCGGCGCTCGCGAAACTCTCGCGCGGGTCGATCAGCAGCGGGTCATAACCCGCGATCCGGGCCATCGGCACCAGCGCCTGCGCGATATGCACGGCCCCCACGATGATCATGCGCAGCGGCGGGTTGTGAATGGCGACAAAAGTCTCGCCATCGGCCTCGAACCCCGAGCGGTCCATGCGGAACCTCTCGTCAAAGCCGTCGCGCGCAAGGCGCGGGGCGGCGGTCATGCCGGTGACATAGGCGATGGGTTCGCGCGCGCCGCGCGCCGCCACCAGTTCTTCCAGCAGCGCCACCGGCATCACCGGGCCGACGGGCTCGACCAGCACCCGTATCGTGCCGCCGCAGGCCAGACCCACGGCGAAGGCATCGCCGTCGCTGACCCCGTATTCCAGCATCACCGGCTTGCCGTCCTCGATCGCATCCATTGCCTCGGCCACGACCGCGCCTTCGACGCAGCCGCCCGAGACCGAACCCGCGATCTCGCCATCGCCCGAAATGGCCAGCTGGCTGCCGACGCGGCGCGGTGCGCTGCCCCATGTCTCGACCACGGTGGCCAGCGCCGCGCCCTTGCCTGCGCGTTGCCACCCAAGCGCGATTTCCGGGATCCTGTCGAACCTGTCCATCTGGCGCCTCCCTCGCCCGGCAATATGGGATGCGCCGCCAGCTTCTACAAACGAAAAAACCCGCCCCCGGCGATGCGCAGGAGGCGGGCGATGTTTCGCGCCTTTGGCGCCAGGCGTTACTCGGCCGGGGCGACGGCCTCGCCGCCGCCGCGCAGGCGTTCGGGCAAGGCGATCGCGATCACCACGAAACCCGCACCGATGACAATGCCCAGGATATCTCCCGGCAAAGTGCTCAGCGCGTCATAGCCCGCGCCCGGAACCTCCCCCAGAGTCAGCTTGCCGCCATCCAGAAGCCCCGCCGATTCCCAGGCCGGATAGGTCATCATGTAGGCCGCCGCGCCCATCAAGCCCCCGGCGATGAAGAACAGCGCGTCCTTGCGCCCCGAGGCCGCCGCGCAGACGCCGGTACCGGGGCAATAGCCCGCCGCGGCCCAGCCCGCGCCCAGCATCAGCCCGCCGATGAACACGCCCGCATAGGCGGCCTTGACGCTCATGTGGCCGACATCGACCAGACCCGCCATCTGCCCGGCGAACATCAGGATCGACCCCGTGCCGATCGCCAGCAGAATGGTCTTCATCAGGTGCAGGTTGGTCAGGGTCAGCATCTTGCCGATCCAGTTGGGGTTGGTGGCGCCGATCCGGTCCAGGACCGCGCCGAAGGCGGCGCCGATCACGATGGCCAGTATAATGGTGGTCATGGCTCAGCCCTCCTGCTTGTACATCATGATGGCGACGGGCAGCGCGGCGGCGAAGGCCCCGGCTGCAAAGACATAGCCCGACACCGCGGTCTGCATCATTCCCGACATCATGTGTCCCGAGGTGCAGCCCCCCGCCAGGCGCGCGCCGTAAAGCACGATGAAGCCGCCAATAAACGCGACGACATAACGCTTGACCGGCGTGTCGCCATAATTGGCATACCAGATCGCGGGCAGCTTGCGCTCATCCGCGCCCACACCGCCACGCGCCATCGCCGACAGGAACGCGCCCAGCGCCATTGCCAGCACGAAAACGAAGCTGTAATTCAGCGGATTGGCAGCATTGCCGGCGTATTTTCCGCCCGATTTCGCCAGATAGGCGTTGGTCGAGCTGTAGCCGTCTTCGGTCTGGGTGATCAGATCGGGGTTCACCGTATCGGCGATGATCGCGTCCAGGATGACGAATTGGGTGGAGACGCCGATCGGCTTCACCAGCAACACCGCCAAGAAGAACACGAGCCCCAGAAGCACCCCACCGGTTTTCCAGTTGAGGACCATTCGGGTTTTCCTTCCATCAATTACATTCTGAATGCTGAATATAATGACCAGGAGCAAAATGCAATGATCTAGCGCAAGGCCCGCGCACTCAGCGCGCGGCGTCCATCGCAGCCATCAGCCGCGCCTTCTCGCCCGCGTCGCCGGGGCGCGAAATCGCCTCGGCCAGCGCCTCGAGCGTGGCGATGGAATGGCCCGCGCGAAAGGCATCGACATGGGGCAGCATGGCGCGGATGCCGCTGGCACGCGGCGCGAACCCTTCCCAGCGCAGCAGCGGATTGAGCCAGATCAGGCGGCGCGCGCTCAGATGAAGGCGCTCGATCTCGCGCTCCAGCGCATCCGCATCGCCCCGGTCCAGACCGTCGGTGATCAGCAGCAGCACCGCGCCCTGCCCCATCACCCGGCGCGACCAGTCGCGGTTGAAGGCGTGCAGGCAGTCGCCGATCCGCGTGCCGCCCTCCCAGTCCTGCGCCTCCTGCCCGGCGGCGGCCAGCGCGCTGTCAACGTCGCGCCGGTCCAGATGGCGGGTGATATTGGTCAGCCGCGTGCCGAAGGTGAAGGCATGGACCCGCGCCCAGCCGGCACCCTTTTCATTGGCCACCGCATGCAGGAAATGCAGCACCATGCGGCTGTATTGGCTCATCGAGCCGGAAATGTCGCACAGGACGACGAGATTGGGCCAGCGCGGGCGCGGTTTCTGCATGTGGATACGGCGCAGCTCGCCCCCGCGGCGCATGGCGGCGCGCAGCGTGGCGCGCGCATCGATCCGCGTGCCCTGCGCGCTGGCGATGGCGCGGCGCGATTTCAATGGCTTCACCGGCAGGCTGAGCCGCGCCAGCATCCGGCGCGCGGCGGCGGTCTCCTCGGTGCTCATCTGCTCGAAATCGAGATGACGCAGCCGTTCTTCGGCGGACATCGTGGCCGAGGCGTCGATCTCGATCTCGCTCTCGTCGTCCTTGCCCTCATCGCCCCCTTGCGCGGGCGCCTCGGGTTCGATCCCGTCGAGCAGCGCCTCGGCGGCGCGCTTTTCGCCCGCCTGCGCCGCGCGCTCCTCCTGGACGCCGCGGATCGCGGGCAGCATCATCGCCATCATGTGTTCCATGTAGCGCGGGTCGCGCCAGTAGAGGCGGAAGATCTGCGCAAAGACCGCGCGATGTTCGGGGCGCGTGACCAGACAGGCGCGCAGCGTGTAGAAGAAATCCGTCTTCGAGGTGAATCCCGCCGCCGCCACCGCGCGGATCGCGTCGATCACCCGCCCGGTCCCGACCGGCAGGCCCGCCTTGCGCAGGGCGCGGGCGAAATGGATGACGTTCTGGGTCAGCCGGGGATTGTCCGGCAGATCGAGCGCGGGGTATTCAGCCATTGCGCAGCTTGGGGGCCAGCCCCCAAACCCCCGGAGTATTTCCGGCAAGATGAAGCATCAGGCCGGCTCCAGGCTGGCTTTGGCCTCGTCCAGCAGGCGCTTGGCCTCGGAGCCCTGAAGGCGCTGGATGTCGTCCTGATATTTGAGGATCGCGCCGATCGTGTCGGCGATCACCTCGGGGCTGAGCGCGATCACGTCAAGCGCCAGCAGGCATTTGGCCCAATCGATGGTTTCGGCGACACCGGGTTTCTTGAAGAGGTCCTCGCCGCGCAGCCGCTGGACGAAGGCCACGACCTCGCGACTGAGCTCTTCGGCGGCTTCGGGGGCGCGGGCATGGAGGATCTCCATCTCGCGGTCGAAATCGGGGTAATCGACCCAGTGGTAAAGACAGCGCCGCTTGAGCGCGTCATGCACCTCGCGGGTGCGGTTGGATGTCAGGATGACGATGGGCGGCGCGGGGGCGGCGATGGTGCCGAGTTCCGGGATCGTCACCTGGAAATCGCTGAGCGCCTCAAGCAGGAAGGCCTCGAAAGGTTCATCGGTGCGATCAAGCTCGTCGATGAGCAGCACCGGCGGCCCGCCATCCTGCGGGCGCATGGCCTGAAGGAGCGGGCGTTCGATCAGGTATTGCTCGGTGAAAAGCTCGTCCTTCAAGGCATCGCGATCCGCGCCCGCGCCTTCGAACCCCATCGCCTCGGCGGTGCGTATGGCGATCATCTGTTCGGCGAAGTTCCACTCACAGACGGCGCTCGCCGCGTCCAGCCCCTCGTAGCATTGCAGCCGGATCAGCCGCCGCCCGAGCCCGGCGGCGATCGCCTTGGCGATCTCGGTCTTGCCCACCCCCGCCTCGCCTTCGAGGAAAAGCGGCCGCCCCAGCCTGAGCGCAAGGAACACCACCGTTCCAAGCGCACGGTCGCAGACATAGCCCTCGGCAGCGAGCATCGCCTGCACCTCGTCGATCGACCCCGGTATCGTCTTCATCCGCGCCTCCCTCGGTCATGCGTCAAGAAGTGCATGCGCGCACGTCCAGCGTCAAGCGCCACTCATCGACGCAGCCCCTTGTGCCGGCACCAGAAACCCCTTGGATTTTCCCAAATTTCGCCCAGATTGCAGCCTAGTCCGAAGGCGTCGAAGCCGTTGCAAGCGGCCGCTGCGCGAGGACGCAGAATAAGGATCGGAGCAGAATGCAGGACAGTCCCAATACCTATGACACCCCGCTTGGCGGGCTCGACTGGTCGGCATGGCTCGAGGCGGCGGAAGGAATCGTCGACGAGGATGGCTATGTCGAGCGGCTGGGACGGCGGCACGCGGCGGTCTTCCTCGAGGAGAAGCCGACCCTTCTGGTGAGTTTCGAGACAAGGCAGACCATCATCGAACAGTCGCAGAACGCGCACCCCCTGGGCTGGTCGATGGTCAAGGCGCTCGGCTGGTCGCATCTCTGCCTGATCTGCAATGGTGACAGCTGGTTTCGCGACCGTCACGTCTATGGCTATTTCGACCGACTGGTCGATGACGGCTTCTTCGACGAGTTCGAGCAGGTCATCTTTTACGGCGAGGGCGCCTGCGGCTATGCGGCGGCGGCGTTCTCGGTGGCGGCTCCCGGCGCACGGGTGGTGGCGCTGCGCCCGCAGGCCACGCTGGACCCGCGCATCGCCGAATGGGATGATCGCTACAAGGCGATGCGCCGCATCGCCTTCGACGACCGCTACGGTTATGCGCCCGACATGCTGGACGCCGCCGGGCACGCCTTCGTGCTCTATGATCCCGAAATCAAGCTTGATGCGATGCATTCGGCGCTCTTTACCCGGCCCAATGTCACCCGCTTCCGGCTGCGATTCATGGGCACGCGCCTTCAGCAATCGCTCTTGGGGATGGATGTGCTGCTGCGCATCCTCGCCCAGGTCAGCGCCGGGCGCCTGACCCGCCGGAGCCTCGCGCAGATGATGCGCGCCCGCCGCACGCATGTGCCATACCTCAAACGGGTCCTCGCGCGGCTCGAACATGAGAAACGGCTTTTCCTCGTGGCGCTCTGGTGTCGCAGCATCATGCGCGAAACCCCTGGGCCCCGGTTCCGCCGCGCGCTGCGCTCGGCCTATCAGACCGCCGAGGACAAGGGGCTCACCATGCCCGAGCGCGAAGCGGACTGAACCGCGCATTCCCTGTGCCGCAAGGTGCCGTGGTATCTGGCGGCGCGCCGCGCGATTGTGTAAAGGCTCGGAACCATGAGCCAGAGCCTGACCATCCCCCGCCCCGACGACTGGCACCTGCATCTGCGCGATGGCGCGATGCTGCGTGCCGTCCTGCCCGAAAGCGCGCGCCATTTCGCCCGCGCCATCATCATGCCCAACCTCGTGCCCCCCGTGGTGACCGGCGCCGATGCCCGCGCCTATCGCGACCGGATCATGGCCGCCCTGCCCGAGGGCGCCGATTTCACGCCGCTCATGACGCTTTACCTGACCGAGGCGACGGACCCCGCCGACGTGGCGCGCGCCCATGCCGAAGGGCTCATCACCGCGGTCAAGCTCTACCCGGCGGGGGCCACCACCAATTCCGCCAGCGGCGTGCGCGATTTCGACCGCGTGCGCGGCGTGCTCGAGGCGATGGCGGACTCCGGCTGCCCGCTTTGCGTGCATGGCGAGGTGACCGATCCCGAGATCGACATCTTCGACCGCGAGGCGGTGTTCATCGACCGCGTGCTCGATCCGCTGCGCCGTGCGGTGCCGGGGCTCAGGGTCGTGATGGAACATGTCACGACGCGCGACGGCGTGGACTATATCAAATCCGCCGACAGCGATCTGGCCGGTACGATCACCACCCATCACCTGATCATCAACCGCAACCATATCCTGGTCGGCGGAATCAAGCCGCATTACTACTGCCTGCCCGTGGCCAAGCGCGAATCCCACCGCCTCGCCCTGCGCGCCGCCGCCACCTCTGGCGACGCGCGCTTTTTCCTGGGCACCGACAGCGCCCCTCACAGCGACGACGCCAAGGAAAACGCCTGTGGCTGCGCGGGCTGCTTCACCGCCACCAACACGATGCCAATGCTTGCGCATGTCTTCGAAGAGGAAGCCGCGCTCGGGCGGCTTGAAGGTTTCGCCGCGCGCCACGGCCCCGCCTTTTACGGCCTGCCGGTCAATGACGCATCGCTGACGCTGGTGAAGGGCGACAGCCCCACCCGCTTCCCCAGGCGCATCGATTCCGGCGACGGCCCCGTCACCGTCTTCGATCCCGGCTTTCCCGTTCACTGGTCCGTCGCCGACTGACCCGCCGCCCGCCGTCTTCCACAGGAGCATACCGATGATCCCCACCGCCTACCCGCCGCGCGACGCGATCGCCCGCCTCACCGCCCGCATGCTGCTCGAAATCGAAGCCGTGCATTTCAACGCGGCCGAACCGTTCACGCTGTCTTCCGGCCTGCCCTCGCCCACCTATATCGACTGCCGCAAGCTGATTTCGTTCCCGCGCATCCGCGCCACGCTGATGGATTTCCTCTCCGTCACGGTGATGCGCGACGCCGGGCTCGAGGCCTTCGACAATGTCGCGGGCGGCGAGACCGCGGGCATCCCCTTTGCCGCGCTGGTGGCCGAACGCATGGCGCTGCCGATGACCTATGTGCGCAAGAAGCCCAAGGGCTACGGGCGCAACGCCCGAATCGAAGGCGTCATGGGTGAAGGCGACCGGGTGCTGCTGGTCGAGGACCTGACCACCGATGGCGGCTCGAAACTGAGCTTCGTCGATGCGATCCGCGACACCGGCGCGACCTGCGCCCATACGGCGGTGATCTTTTTTTACGGCATCTTTCCGGAGACCGAAAAGACCCTCGGCGATCATGGCGTGGCGCTGCATTACCTTTGCACCTGGCGCGACGTTCTGGCCGAGGCCCGCGCTCAGGGCACCTTTGACGCCGCCACGCTCGACGGGGTCGAATCGTTTCTGGATGACCCGCGCGCCTGGCAGGCGGCGCGCGGCTGAACGAATCGTGACTGGCGCGCGCCGGGATGCACGCGCGCCAGGGCAGAAAAATGCCGGTTGCGGCGAATTCGCCACGGCGGCCGCGCCGCACCTATGGCTCGCCACAACATGTTGACGAACGCCCCCCAAAGGCGGCAATATGAGGCACCCAAGGATATCCACAGATCATCCACAGAGTTGTTCCACGTTGTTCACCCCTTCGCACGGGAGCTATGAGCGGTGATCCAGCAGGAACGGGGGAGACCATGAACGAAGTCGCGAGCTTCAACGCCACCGGTGCCAAGATACAGGACGCGGAGACCATGCCGCATTCCATCGAGGCCGAGCAGCAATTGCTGGGTGCACTGCTGACAAATAACGAGGTCTATGACCGCGTCGCCTCGATCATCAAGCCGCATCATTTCTACGATCCCGTTCACCAGCGCATCTACGAAACCGCCGTGGCGCGGATCGGCAAGGGCAATCTCGCCTCGCCGGTCACGCTCAAAGCGTTCCTCGAGGATGACGAGGGCCTCAAGGAACTGGGCGGCCCGGCCTATCTCGCCCGCCTCGCGGGGGCCGCGATCAGCGCCTTCGCGGTGCGCGACTATGCCCAGATGATCCATGACATGGCGATCCGGCGCGAGTTGATCGCCCTTGGCCATGACATCGCCGGCAAGGCCGCGCGCGCCGAGGTCGAAAGCGAACCGCGCGACCAGATCGTCGAGGCCGAGCAGAAGCTCTACCAGCTCTCCGAACAGGGCCAGACCGAAAGCGGCTTTCAAAGCTTCCTGCGCGCGGTGACCGATGCAGTCAATGTCGCCAATGCCGCCTATCAGCGCGATGGCGGGCTCGCGGGCATCTCGACCGGGCTGATGGACATGGACCGCAAACTCGGCGGGCTGCACAAATCCGACCTTCTGATCCTGGCCGGACGTCCCTCGATGGGCAAGACCTCGCTGGCCACCAACATTGCCTACAACATCGCCAAGGCCTATCGTATGGGCGAGCGCCCCGACGGCACGCAAGGCGCCATCGAAGGCGGCGTCGTGGGCTTTTACAGCCTCGAGATGAGCGCCGAACAGCTGGCCGCGCGGATTCTCTCGGAAGCCGCCGAAGTCCCCTCCGAACAGATCCGGCGCGGCGACATGACCGAACCGGAATTCCGCCGCTTCGTGGATGCCGCCAAGGCGCTCGAATCCTGCCCGCTCTTCATCGACGACACGCCTGCCCTGCCGATCAGCCAGCTCGCCGCGCGGGCGCGCCGCCTCAAGCGCACCCACGGGCTCGACGTGCTGATCGTGGATTACCTGCAACTGGTGCGCCCCGCTTCCGCCAAGGACAGCCGCGTCAACGAAGTGAGCGAGATCACCCAGGGCCTCAAGGCCATCGCCAAGGAGCTCGACATCCCCGTGATCGCCCTCAGCCAGCTCTCGCGCCAGGTCGAATCGCGCGAGGACAAGCGCCCGCAGCTCTCGGACCTGCGCGAATCCGGCTCGATCGAACAGGATGCCGACGTGGTGATGTTCGTCTTCCGCGAGGAATATTACGCTGAGCGCGAAAAACCCTCCGATGACCGGCTCGATGAAATGGCCGCCTGGCAGGAACGGATGGAGCGCCTGCACGGCAAGGCCGAAGTGGTCATCGGCAAGCAGCGCCACGGCCCCATCGGCACCATCGAACTCAGCTTCGAGGGCCAGTTCACGCGCTTTGGCAACCTCGTGAAACCCTGGCAACAGGACGGCGCGGGCGAGCGCGAGTTCTGACCGCGCCCCCCCATCCCCCGTCCCCCCGGCGCTTCTTCTGTTTCGAAATATCCCGGGGGAGTCGCCGCTTGCGGCGACGGGGGCAGCGCCCCCCGCACCAGCGCCCGGATGCGCGCCGCCGCCGCATCTTCGCGCGCCCCTGATCCGCTCCTCTCGCGCTTTCCCCTTGACCCCGACCCTCACCATGGCAAAACCCTCCCCATGAGCACCGGCACGCTGACCATCGACCTTGACGCGATCCGCGCCAACTGGCGCACGCTCGATGCCATGAGCACGGGCGAGACCGCCGCCGTCGTCAAATCCGACGCCTACGGGCTGGGCGCCGAGCGCGTCGCGCGCGCATTGGCGCATTGCGGCGCCCGCAGCTTCTTTGTCGCCGTCGCCGAGGAAGGCGCGGCCCTGCGCGCCACGCTGGGGCCTTCCCCGGCGATCTATGTCTTTTCGGGGCATATGCCGGGGGATGCCGACATGATCGGCGATACCGGCCTCATTCCGATGCTCAACTCGCTCGACCAGATGATCCGCCACGCCGAGGCCCTGCCCGGCCACCCGTTCGGCATCCAGCTCGACACCGGCATGAACCGGCTGGGGATGGAGCCGGGCGAGTGGGCGGCGGTGCGCGATGTGGCGCTCAGCCAGTCCCCGGCGCTGATCATCAGCCACCTCGCCTGCGCCGACCTGCCCGACCACGACATGAACCGCCAGCAGCTTCATGCTTTCCATGACATGACCGACGGGCTCGACGTGCCGCGCTGCCTCGCCAATACCGGCGGCGTGCTCATGGGGGCGGATTACCATTTCGACATGTGCCGCCCCGGTATCGGGCTCTATGGCGGGCGCCCCTTCGCGGATGCGCGCCCGGTGGTCACGCTCGACATTCCCGTGATCCAGAGCCGCGACCTCGCGCCGGGCGAGACCGTGGGCTATGCCAACACCTTCACCGCCCGCCGCCCGACCCGCATCGCCACCATCGCCGCGGGCTATGGCGATGGCATCCTGCGCGCCATGGGACCGCAAAGCGTGGTCCTGGCCGAGGACGGCACCCGCTGCCCGATGGCGGGGCGCATCTCGATGGACCTGATCGGCGTCGATGTGACCGATCTCGACCATGATCCGAAATCGCTGCAATTGCTGGGCGCCGAACAGGGCGTCGACGACCTGGCCGACAATGCCGGAACGATCGGCTATGAAATCCTCACCTCGCTCGGGGCGCGCTATCGGCGCCGCTATACCGGCGGATGAAGCTGATCACCGCCCTTCTCGGCCGGCTGGGCCGCCAGACGCTGCTGATCATGGCCGTGATCGGGCGCATCGCGCTCTTTGCCGCCGCCACCGTCACCCATCTTCTGCGCCCGCCCTTCTATGCGCGTGAATTCGGCCATGCGCTGATCCAGATCGGCTGGCTCTCGCTGCCGGTGGTGGGCATGACGGCGCTGTTCACCGGCGGCGCGCTGGCGCTTCAGATCTATGCCGGGGGCGCACGCTTCAACGCTGAAACCGTGGTGCCCTCGATCGTCGCCATCGGCCTCACGCGCGAACTTGGCCCGGTGCTGGGCGGACTCATGGTGGCGGCGCGCGTGGCCTCTTCCATCGCCGCCGAGATCGGCACCATGAAGGTGACCGAACAGATCGACGCGCTCACCACACTTTCCACCAACCCGATGAAATACCTCACCCTGCCGCGTGTGCTGGCGGCGACGCTGGCGGTGCCGATGCTGGTCGGCGTGGGCGACGCGATCGGCATCATGGGCGGGTTTCTGGTGGGCGTCGGGCGGCTCGATTTCGGCGCCGGCACCTACCTGCACAACACAATCGACTTCCTCGAGACATGGGATGTCGTCTCGGGCATGATCAAGGGCGCGGTCTTTGGCTTCATCGTGGCCCTGATGGGCTGCTATTACGGCATGAATTCGGGGCGCGGCGCACAGGGCGTCGGCCGCGCGACCAAGGCGGCGGTGGTCGCCGCCTCGGTGCTGATCCTGGCCTCCAACTACATCCTGACAGAACTGTTCTTTTCCGCTTAGGAGTAAAGCTGGTGAGCACGAATTCCTATGAAATCCTTGAAGAAACCGTGGAATACATCTCCAAGTTTGAAGAAATCGAGTTCTATCACCTTATGCAATTGGATATAATTCTTGATTCTGACGATGGGTCTATTCCGCCCCGACTGCGACGTCTGATAGAGAATTTTAGCCGTCAAACCTCTTCTGAACGCGATGGGCTGATCCAAAGCCTCAAACAGATGATACGCGTAATTGATCGTCTGCCGCCTTCTCTTAAAGCAAGAATGGTAGAGGCTTCCAATCGTCCGGACGCTTCAGATGAACTTATACCTACCTTCGCTTTGGAGCGAGGAGAGCGGGACCGAATTCTTGAATTATGCGAGAGAATGCGAAGAATAGTTTTCAGTGCTTCTGAGTTTGACCAGCCACATAGAGTTCGATTGTTGAATCGCATCGCCGCCATCGAAGCGGAAACCCATAAACCCGAAGGCATGTTTGATGTCGTAAGGGGCGGTATTGACGACCTTGGCGAAACGCTCGGCAAGTTTGGAGTGAACATTAAGCCTTTGAGTGATCGGATGAATGAAGTTGTCAGTATCGCGCGCCGCGGTACAAAAGCCTACGATCAGCTCCCCGAGCCCGAGGAAGTCAAGCAGCTCCCACCTCCCGAAGACGACAGTGAAGAAGCATGATCGAACTCAAGGACGTTCATAAGGCCTTCGGGGCAAACCGGGTGCTGCAAGGGGTGGACCTCACCATTCCCACCGGCACGTCGATGGTCATCATCGGCGGCTCGGGCACCGGCAAATCGGTGGCGCTGAAATGCATTCTCGGGCTGATCCGCCACGATTCCGGCGACATCCTTCTCGATGGCAAGGACGTGACGCGCGGCGACCGCGACGCCTTCCTTGCGCGCTTCGGGATGCTGTTCCAGGGCGGCGCGCTGTTCGATTCCCTGCCCGTCTGGCAAAACGTCGCCTTCCGCCTGCTGCGCGGCTCGCTCAAGCGGCCCAGGGACGAGGCCCGCGATATCGCCATCGAGAAACTGCGCCGCGTCGGGCTGACCCCCGAACAGGCCGACAAGTTCCCCGCCGAACTGTCGGGGGGCATGCAGAAACGCGTCGGCCTCGCGCGCGCCATCTGCGCCGAGCCGGAGATCATCTTCTTTGACGAACCCACCACCGGGCTCGACCCGATCATGGCGGGCGTCATCAACGACCTGATCCGCGAGATCGTCACCGAGATGGGCGCCACCGCCATGACCATCACCCATGACATGACCTCGGTGCGCGCCATCGCCGACAATGTGGCGATGCTGCATGACGGGGTGATCAAATGGACCGGCCCCGTCGCCGATATGGACAACAGCGGCGACCCCTATCTTGACCAGTTCATCCACGGTCGCGCCACCGGCCCGATCGAGGCGGTCCGGTGACAGGCCTCAAATACGCCAACCTCGCGCTGCTGGTCCTTTATCCTGTCGCGTGGTTCGCGCCCCTGATGCGTGCGGGGCTGAACCTGCCGCTCTTCGGCCTCTCGGAAATCAGCGTCATCTCGGGGCTGCAAAGCCTCTGGCGCAGCGATGTGTTCCTGGCGCTTGTCGTCACCGTGTTCGCGCTCTTTGCGCCCTATCTCAAGACCATCGGCCTCGCGCTCATCCATTTCGGCCTGCTCCGGCGCAAGGTGCTGCCCGCGCTCGAGATTCTGGGCAAGCTGGCGATGGCTGACGTGTTCCTCATCGCGCTCTATGTCACGCTGGCCAAGGGCATCGGCCTCGGGCGCATCGAGATCGCCTGGGGGCTTTACCTGTTCACCGCCTGCATCCTCGCCTCGATCCTGATCGCCTGGCGCACCGGGGCGGCGCGCAAACGCTCAATCGCCCAATAGGGGTTTGACGCTCTCACCGGCTTGGGGCATGACGCTGACATGGCGAAATCCGGCACCTTTTCCTGCTCGGCCTGCGGCGCGTCCTTTTCCAAATGGTCCGGGCGCTGCGACGCCTGTGGCGAATGGAACACCATCACCGAAGACACGCCCCTGTCCTCCGGCCCGGCTTCGAAATCGCTGGGCACGAAACGTGGCCGCCAGATCCACCTCACCGATCTTTCGGCGAAGGAATCGCCCCCCCCGCGCACCGGCTCGGGCTTGGCGGAACTCGACCGCGTGCTGGGCGGCGGGCTGGTGCCCGCCAGCGCCATCCTCGTGGGCGGCGATCCCGGCATCGGCAAATCGACGCTCCTGTTGCAGGCCGCGGCCTGCTTCGCCCGCGCCGGGCTCAAGACCTTCTATGTCTCGGGCGAAGAGGCCAGCACCCAGATCCGCATGCGCGCGCAGCGCCTCGGGCTGGCGGATGCGCCGGTCAAGCTGGCCGCCGCCACCAGCCTGCGCGACATCCTCACGACGCTGGAATCGGAATCGCCCGACCTCGTCATCATCGACTCGATCCAGACGGTCTGGGCCGACAACGTCGACAGCGTCCCCGGCAGCGTCAGCCAGGTGCGCGCCGCCGCCCATGAACTGACCACCTTCGCCAAGCGCAAGGGCGCCAGCGTCGTCATGGTCGGCCATGTCACCAAGGACGGCCAGATCGCCGGGCCGCGCGTGGTCGAACACATGGTGGATACCGTGCTCTATTTCGAGGGCGAGCGCGGCCACCAGTTCCGCATCCTGCGCAGCGTCAAGAACCGCTTTGGCCCCGCCGACGAGATCGGCGTCTTCGAAATGACCGGCGGCGGGCTGGCCGAGGTCGCGAACCCGTCGGAGCTGTTCCTTTCGGGGCGCGGCGACCCGGCCCCCGGCTCGGTCGTGTTCGCCGGGATCGAAGGCACCCGCCCGGTGCTGGTCGAGATGCAGGCGCTGGTCGCGCCCAGCCCCCATTCGCAGCCCCGCCGCGCCGTGGTCGGCTGGGACGGCGCGCGCCTCGCCATGATCCTCGCCGTGCTCGAGGCGCGCTGTGGCATCCCCTTCGCGGGGCTCGATGTCTATCTCAACGTCGCGGGCGGCATCAAGATTTCCGAACCCGCCGCCGACCTTGCCGTCGCCGCCGCGCTGCTCAGTGCGCGCGAGGATACCAGCCTGCCGGCGGAAACGGTGATTTTCGGGGAAATCAGCCTCTCGGGCGCGCTCCGCCCGGTCGGCCAGACGGAAAACAGGTTGAAAGAGGCGCGAAAACTTGGTTTCACATCGGCAATCTTGCCGTCCGGCGGTAAACCCGGTGGCAGCGGTGGCCTTTCGCTCACCCGGATGAGCGATCTGACCGCCTTCGTGGGTGAGGTTTTCGGTGCAGGGTAAGCGCCACCAGGGACAGGACGGATATTGAATGGACGGTTTCACAATCATCGACGGCGTTGTTGCGCTTGTCATCGTGCTGTCGGCGCTTCTGGCCTATTCGCGCGGCTTCGTGCGCGAGGCGCTGGCCATCGCGGGCTGGATCGTGGCCGGTATCCTGGCCTTCATGTTCGCCCCCCAGGTCGAGCCTCTGGTCAAGGAAGTGCCCGTCGTGGGCGATTTCATCGCCGACAGCTGCGAATTGTCGATGATCGGCGCCTTTGCCGCGGTCTTCGCCGTGGCGCTGATCGTCGCGTCACTGATCACGCCGCTGTTCTCGTCCCTCGTGCAGCGCTCAGCCCTGGGCGGGCTCGATCAGGGGATCGGCTTTCTCTTCGGGGTGGCGCGGGGCGTGCTCTTGGTGGCGATCGCCTATTTCGTCTATGAAACCGTGGTGTCCAGCCAGAACATCCAGATCATCGACGACAGCCGCTCGGCGCGCATCTTCAGCCAGATGACCGGCAAGATCCAGGACGGCAATCCCGAACAGGCGCTTGGCTGGATCACCCGCCAGTACGAAGAACTGGTCGGCGCCTGCGATGCGCCCGCCGCCCCCGCAGACACCCAGACCACGGCCCCCGCCGCCAGCGAATAGGGCGCGCGCCGGGCCTGCCGATCAAGGACACCAGACCGCGATGCCCCAACCGCCCCTTTTCGCCATGATCCTGGTCACCGTCGCCGGGGCGGCCATCGCGCTGCAATCGCCCATCAATTCCGCCCTCGGCCGCCATATCTCCAGCAGCCTCGGCGCGGCGACGATATCTTTCGGGGTCGGCTTCGCCCTTCTGGTGATGATCACGCTGGCCTATGGCGACGGCGGCAAGCTGCTTGGCGCGGCGCAAGCGCCCCGGCTGTTGCTGACCGGCGGCATCCTTGGCGCATTCCTGGTCTGGGCGACGCTCTACAGCGTCCCGGTTCTGGGCGTGCTGACGCTGACGGCGGTGCTGATCCTCGGCCAGATCGCCGCCGCGCTGATCATCGACCATATCGGCCTCTTCGGCATTGCCGCGCGTGAAATCACCGTCACCCGCCTGCTGGCGGCGCTGATGGTGGCGGGTGGTGTGGTGCTCTCGCGCTACTGAAACCGGACGCGAGCCCGCGGCCCGCTCCAAAACCCTGACGAGAAGTGATGGCGCGCCGGCCCCATCGCGCAGGCATCAGGCAAGTTTCTGTGATAGTTTCGTGACATATGCCGCCACAGCCCTTATCTAGGGGTCGAATGCATGACCGGGATTCGGAGCTGCCCCTTGTCCAAGCATATGCCCCCCGCGCATCCCTTCGATTTCGACGCAATGGCGGATGACGCCGATGCCGACAAGCTGAAGGAAGAATGCGGCATATTCGGCGTGATCGGCCTGACCGATGCCGCCAATTTCGTGGCCCTCGGGCTGCATGCCCTGCAACATCGCGGGCAAGAGGCGGGCGGCATCGTCTGCCATGACGCCGAACAGGGGTTCAATTCGGCGCGCCGCTTCGGCTATGTGCGCGACAATTTCACCAAGCAGTCGCTGATGGAAACCCTGCCCGGCCCGCTGTCTATCGGGCATGTGCGCTACTCCACCGCCGGGTCCAAAGGCCCCACCCAGATCCGCGACGTGCAACCCTTCTTCGGCGAATTCGCCATGGGCGGCGCGGCGATCGCCCATAACGGCAACATCACCAATGCCAATGCCCTGCGCCGCGAACTGATCGAGCGCGGCTCGATCTTCCAGTCCAGCTCGGACAGCGAATGCATCATCCACCTGATGGCGCGGTCGCTGCAACGCACCATCCCCGAACGGATGGAAGACGCGCTGCGCCGCGTCGAAGGCGCGTTTTCCGTGGTGGCCATGACCCGCAGCAAGCTCATTGGCGTGCGCGATCCGCTGGGCGTGCGCCCTCTGGTCCTGGGCCAGATCGGCGATGGCTGGGTGCTCAGCTCGGAAACCTGCGCGCTCGACATCATCGGCGCCAAGTTCGTGCGCGAGGTCGCACCCGGCGAAATGGTGGTGATCACCGAAGACGGCGTCGAAAGCCTCTTTCCCTTCCGCCCGCAGAAACCCCGCTTCTGCATCTTCGAACATGTGTATTTCTCGCGCCCCGACTCGATCATCGGCGGGCGCTCGGTCTATGAAACGCGCCGCCAGATCGGCGTGGAACTGGCGCGCGAGGCCCCGGTCGACGCCGATCTCGTCTGCCCCGTTCCCGACAGCGGCACGCCAGCAGCGATCGGCTACAGCCAGGAATCGGGCATCCCCTACGCCATGGGGATCATCCGCAACCAGTATATGGGCCGCACCTTCATCGAACCGACCGAGCAGATCCGCAACATGGGTGTGCGCCTCAAGCTCAACGTGAACCGCGCCCTGATCGAGGGCAAACGCGTGATCCTGGTGGATGACAGCGTGGTGCGCGGCACCACCAGCCGCAAGATCAAGGAAATGATCCTCGATGCCGGGGCCGCCGAGGTGCATTTCCGCATCGCCTCGCCGCCCACCGCCTGGCCGTGCTTTTACGGGGTGGATACGCCGCAGCGCGAGAAACTCCTCGCCGCCACGATGAGCGAGGACGAAATGCGTGACCACCTTCAGGTGGACAGCATCAAGTTCGTCTCGCTCGACGGTCTTTACCGCGCCGTGGGCGAGGCCAGCGGCCGCAAGGCCTCATGCCCGCAATATTGCGACGCCTGTTTTTCCGGCGAATACCCGGTCGCGCCTTCGGACATGATCGAACAGGGCTTCCAGCTCAAGGCGGCGGAATAGGCGCCCTCGCCCCGCCCCGGCGGGGCGCGTCGCCGCGCCGCCCTGTTTGCCCTTGACCTCGCCCGGTTTTCTCCGCAGACCCGTGCCATGACAGACCGTATCGCCCTCATCACCGGTGCGTCGCGCGGGCTCGGGTTCGCCCTGGCCGAGGCGCTTTGCGACACCCATCACATCGTCGCCGTGGCGCGCACGACCGGCGCGCTCGAGGAACTCGATGATCGCATCAAGGCCAGGGGCGGCAATGCCACGCTCGCGCCGATGGACATCACCAAGGTTGACGCCATGCGCCAGCTCTGCCGCTCGATCCATGATCGCTGGGGCAATGTGGACATCTGGGCACATACCGCCATCAATGCCGCGCCGATGATGCCCGCCGCGCATCTCGACGAGGATGTCTGGGAAAAATCGGTCGAAGTGAACGTGACCGCCACCGGCCGCCTGATCGCCTTCGTCGCGCCGCTTCTGGACGAGTCGGGCCGCGCCTTGTTTTTTGCCGACGAGGCGCGCACCGGGCAGAAATTCTTCGGCATCTACGGCGCCACCAAGGCGGCGCAGATTGCGCTGGCCCGCAGCTGGCAGGCCGAAAGCGTCAAGACCGGGCCTGCGGTGCATATCCTTGCCCCCGAACCCATGCAGACAGCCACCCGCGCACGCTTCTTTCCGGGCGAAGAGCGCGCCGGACTCGCCACACCCCGGGACGAGGCGCGCCGCCTTCTGGCAACGCTCGCCTGAAGCGTTTGCGCAAGGCCGGTCTTGCGCTTGCCGCAGGGCCGCCACAGGGATAGAAGAGAGCGCAACGCGACCACGAAAAAGGGGCTATATCCGTGCGCATTCTCATCACCAATGACGACGGGATCGACGCACCGGGCCTGAAGGTGCTCGAAGAGATCGCCGGCACGCTGGCCGGTGACGACGGCGAGGTCTGGACCGTCGCCCCCGCCTTCGAGCAATCGGGCGTCGGTCATGCCATCTCTTTCACCCGCCCGATGATGATTTCCGAGATTGGCCCGCGCCGCTTCGCCGCCGAGGGCAGCCCCGCCGATTGCGTTTTGGCGGCCGTGCATGACGTGATGCAGGGCAATCCCCCCGATCTCGTGCTCTCGGGCGTGAACCGGGGCAACAACTCGGCCGAAAACGCGCTTTATTCCGGCACGCTTGGCGGCGCGATGGAAGCGGCGCTGCAAGGGCTGCGCGCCGTGGCGCTCAGCCAGTATTACGGCCCCGAAATCCGCGATCTCGATGACCCGTTCGAGGCCGCCCGACAGCATGGCCTCGCCACGCTCAACGCCCTGCTGGAGCGCGGCGTCTGGACCAGGGACGATTACGGCATCTTCTACAACATCAATTTCCCCCCCGTCCCCGCCGCCGGGGTAAAGGGCATCAAGGTCGCACCGCAAGGCTTTCGCCGCGACATGGGCTTTGGCGTGCAGCCGGTGCATTCGCCCTCGGGGCGCCGCTTTCTCTGGGTCACCGGCGCACCTCAGCAGCAGCCCACCGTCGATGGCACCGATGCCGACATGAATCTCAAAGGCTATATCTCGGTCACGCCGATGCGCGCGGACCTCACGGCCCATGACGCGCTGGAGGCACTCAGGGCCATCGAATGAGTGACGACGCCGCCGATATCGCCGAACGCAAGATGCAGTTCCTCTTCGCGCTGCGCTCCAAGGGCGTGACGGATATGCGGGTGCTGACGGCGATGGAGAAAGTCGACCGTGGCCCCTTCATCCGCGGCTATTTCGCGCATCGCGCCTATGAGGACATGCCCCTGCCGATCGCCTGCGGCCAGACCATATCGCAGCCCTCGGTGGTGGGGCTGATGAGCCAGGCGCTCAAGGTCAGCCCGCGCGACAAGGTGCTCGAGGTGGGCACCGGCTCGGGCTACCAGGCGGCGATCCTCAGTTACCTGGCGCGGCGCGTCTACACCGTGGACCGCCACAAGCGGCTGGTCGACGAGGCCAGCACGATCTTTCGCGAACTGGATCTCACCAATATCACCGCCGTTACCGCCGATGGCAGCTTCGGCCTGCCCGATCAGGCGCCCTTTGATCGTATCCTGGTGACAGCCGCCGCCGAAGATCCCCCCGGCCCGCTCTTGGCGCAATTGAAAATCGGCGGTATCATGGTGCTGCCGGTCGGCCAGTCCGACGCCGTGCAAAGCCTGATCCGCGTCACACGCCACGAGACGGGGTTCGATTACGACGAGATGCGCCCGGTGCGCTTCGTGCCCCTGGTCGAGGGGCTGGGCCGCGACGGCTGACCGCGCAAGACGAGTAGCAAACCCGAGCCCCGGCCAACAAGGGGCGCAGGACGAGGACCGATCGAGATGAACTTTTCCAGAACCAGCGCGCCGCTCCTGGCAGGCACCGCGATCCTGATGCTGAGCGCCTGCGGCGACCGGCCCCTCGATTTCGACCTGCGCGGCGCTTTCGGCAACGCGCCCAGCACCGCCGAGGCCGCCGCAAACGCGACCGCCAAGCGCCCCGAGCCCGACAGCCGCGGAATCATCTCCTATCCCGGCTATCAGGTGGCCGTGGCACAGCGCGGGGACAACGTGGCCGACCTCGCCTCGCGGATCGGCGTCGATCCCGGCGAACTCGCGCGCTATAACGGCATCCAGACCGGCGACCCCCTGCGCGAGGGCGAGATCGTGGCCCTGCCCGGCCGCGTCAGTGAACCCTCGGGCGGACCGATCACCCCCTCGGGCGAGGTCGATATATCCACCCTTGCAGGTGACGCCATCACCAACGCCCAGCAACCCGCCAGCGTGCAGACCTCGGCCCTGCCCGCCGCCCAGTCCGGCGTCGAACCCATGCGCCACAAGGTCGAGCGCGGCGAAACCGCCTATACGATCGCCCGGCTCTATGATGTCACGGTTCGCAGCCTCGCCGAATGGAACGGGCTGGGCTCGGACCTTTCGGTGCGCGAAGGGCAGTATCTGCTGATCCCCGTGGCCCGCACCGAAAGTGGCGACGACCGGCAGGCCAGCGACGATGAGGAGACCACCCGCCCCGGCACCGGCTCGCCCACGCCCGAGCCGCCCTCCTCCTCGCGCCCGCTGCCCGAGGAGGATACCGTTCCCGCCGCCGAGCCGGTCGAAAGCAGCGCCCCCGACCTTGGCGCCACCCAGAGCGCACAAAGCGATGGCGCCGCGATGGCCTTCCCGGTGCGCGGCGACATCATCCGCGACTATGCCAAGGGCGAGAATGACGGTATCGACATCGCCGCCAGCCCCGGCACCGCGGTCAAGGCCGCCGCCGATGGCGTGGTCGCCGCCATTACCAATGACACAAACGGCGTGCCGATCATCGTGATCAAGCACCCCGATAACCTGCTGACCGTCTATTCCAATATCGACAACGTCACCGTGACCAAGGGTGACAATGTCAGCCGGGGCCAGAAGCTGGCCGAGATACGGCGCGAAGGCACTGCCGCGCTGCATTTCGAGGTCCGCGACGGTTTCGACAGCGTCGACCCCAACGACTATCTCGGCTGACCGCCCGCCCCGGAACAGGTCTGATCCAGCGGAGCGCGCGTCCCGCGCGCGCAGGTTTTCCTGATTTGTGCCTGTGGGTGCTGCGGCGCGAAAGCGGCGCAGGTGGCGCCGGGATGCGGCCTCGCGATCAGGTATTTATGGCCAGATGAAACGCAGTGCCGGCTTTCTGGCGGATCAGATCGCGATGCCGCGCCGCCCCGCCAGATCGGTGAAATACTGCCACGCCACCCGGCCCGAGCGCGACCCGCGCGTGGCCTGCCATTCGATCGCCTCTGCGCGCAGCGTCGCATCGTCGATCTCGATCCCATGCGCATCGCAATAGCCCCGGATCATGGCCAGATATTCGTCCTGATCGCAGGGATGAAAGCCCAGCCACAGCCCGAAACGATCACTGAGCGAGACCTTTTCCTCGGTCGCTTCCGAAGGGCTGATCGCCGAGGAGCGTTCATTCTCGATCATGTCGCGCGGCATCAGGTGGCGCCGGTTCGACGTGGCATAAAAGACCACGTTGTCGGGCCGCCCCTCGATCCCGCCATCAAGCACCGCCTTGAGGGATTTATAATGCTGGTCGTCATGGCTGAAGGAGAGGTCGTCGCAAAACAGGATGAAACGCGCGCTTGACTGGCGCAGATGCCCCAACAGGCGGCCGACGCTGGGCAGGTCCTCGCGCTGAAGCTCCACGATCTTGAGCGACGGGCCCTCGGCGCGCACCGCCGCATGAACCGCCTTCACGAGGCTCGATTTGCCCATCCCGCGCGCGCCCCAGAGCAGCGCGTTATTGGCAGGCAGCCCCTGTGCGAACTGGCGGGTATTCTCAAGCAGCGTGTCGCGCGAGCGGTCGATACCCAGCAGCAGCGACATGTCCACCCGGTTCACCTCGGGCACGGGTTGCAGACGGTCGGGCTCCACATGCCAGACAAAGGCGTCGGCCGCGTCGAAATCGGGCGTTTCCAGGGGCGCGGGCGCCATGCGCTCAAGCGCCGCCGCAATCCGGTCCATGCTGTCGCTCACGTCGATTTGTCCTCGTCGTCCTTTTTCTTGTCGCCCGCATCGTCCTCGTCGAACTCGTCAAGCAGCGGGTCGTCGAAATCATCCTCGCCATAAGGGTCCCGCGCGGCATCTGGCGTGGAGTCAGGGGATGGATCGGGATCATGATCATCCTCGTCATCGTCGAACCAGAGTCCCTCCGCGCGCAGCCGCGCCTCGCGCTTGCGCTCAACCCGGCGCACCAGCCAGATCGACACTTCGTAAAGCCCGTAGACCACCACGAACAGGATCACCTGGGTGATCACGTCCGGCGGCGTCACCAGGGCGGCCAGCAACAGGATGCCGACCACCGCGTATTTGCGCATGTTGCCCAAGCCTTCGGCGCTGACCAGCCCGGCCTTGCCCATCAGCGTCAGCAGCACCGGCAACTGAAAGCACATCCCGAAGGCCACGATGAACTTGATCGTGAGGTTCAGATATTCCTGCGCCGACCCCTGAAACACCACGCTCAGCGGCGCGGCGCCCTGGCCGCCCCCCGGCAGGGCCTCGCCGCCCGCGCCGAATTGCTGGAAGCCCAGGAAGAAATCATAGGCCAGCGGCGTCACCACGTAAAAGGCGAAGGACGCGCCCAGGATGAACATGAAGGGCGAAGCCACGAGGAAGGGCAGAAACGCGCCCTTCTCGGATTTGTAAAGCCCCGGCGCCACGAAGCGCCACATCTGGTTGGCGATATAGGGAAAGGACAGCATCAGACCGCCCAGCAGCGACACCTTGATGGCGACGAAGAAACCTTCCTGCGGGCTGATGAAGATCAGGTCGCAATCCTGCCCGCGGCTGGCCAGAACCTGGCAGAGCGGCGCGGTGAGAAAGTTGAAGATCGGCGTGGCGACCGTGAAACAGATGATCATGCCGATGAGGAAGGCCACGACCGATTTGATCAGCCGCGTGCGCAGCTCGGTCAGATGTTCGATCAGGGGGGCCGAACTGTCTTCGATATCGTCGCTGGGGCTCATGCCTTGCTGTCCTTGGAGCTGGCGGGCGCGTCATCGGCACTGGTCTCGGCCGCCGCCGCCTCGGCCGCTTCGGCCGCCTCTCGTGCGTGGCGCTCGGTCGCCATCTCGGCGCTCCTGGCGCGGATCTTCTCGGCCTGGGTCCGGCGTTCCTCGCTCAGCCCGGTCGGTTCTTCCGCGGGCCCGTCGCCGGTTTGCTCCTCCGCCTTGGCCTTGGCGGTTTTCGGGCCGGCCATGGTATCCTGGGTGAAACTCTCGCTGGCCGATTTGGCGGTCTTGCGCACTTCGTCCATCGCGCTGCCTACCGGATTGGTGGCCTTGCGCAGACTGTCCGAGACATCCTTGACCCCGGTCTCGTCGGCGGCATCATTCATCGCCTGGCTGAAATCGCGGGCCATGCGCTTGGCCTTGCCCACAAAATTCCCGACTGCGCGGAACATGCCCGGCAGATCCTTGGGTCCGACGACGATCAGCGCGACGATGCCGATCACCATCAGCTCGGTCCAGCCCAGGTCGAACATTCAGGGTTCAGACCTTGTCTTTTTCGTCTTCGGGCGTGACGTCCTTGGCGGTGTCGCCGGTCTCGTCACTCGCTTCGTCGATTTCCTTGGTGCCTTCGGCGACGCCCTTCTTGAACGATGTGATGCCCTTGCCCACTTCGCCCATCAGCGACGATATCTTGCCGCGCCCGAATAGCACCAGCACCACGACGGCGATCAGCAGAAGGCCCGGAAGGCCGATATTGTTCAGCATAGTCTATCTCCCATTGTCGGGGACCGTTTGTGCGCCTCCCCGGCATTTTCGTCAACCGTATCTAAGCCTTCATCGCGCGGGTTGGAAGAACCAATAGTCATGCACAGACCAGAAATCGGCAATTTCCCCCGCCGCGCGCCGCAACCACCCTTCATCTGGCCCGAAAATACCTCGGGGGAGTCGCCGCTTGCGGCGACGGGGGCAGCGCCCCCTCTTCGCGTCACTTCAATCACGCGCCGGAAAGACGAAACAGCGGTCGCGCCGGATCATCAGCCACAGCGGCTTGCCGGGGCTGGGCAGGAACACGTTGGGCACCGTGGCGTGCATCAGCGAACCGTCGTGATCCATGCGGAACTCCACAAGGCTTTCGCTGCCCATGAAGCGGGCGCGCTCGACCACGCCGCGGGCAGGCGTGCCGTTCTCGATGGTCGGTCCGGGGCCGCGCCCGGCGCGGTCGAAATCGATGCGGATATGCTGCGGGCGAATAACGATATCCACCTCGTTGCCCTCATGCACCCCCGGCGCCAGGAAATGGCCAAAGGGCGTCTCCACCAGCGACCCGTTAACTTTGCCACGTATCACATTGATGTCACTGAAAAATGCCACCGCATCACGATCCACGGGCGCGTTGTAGATGTTATAGGGCGCACCCTGCTGCACGATCCGCCCGTCGCGCATCAGCGCGATCTCGTCGGCCATGCGCATGGCCTCTTCGGGCTCATGGGTGACCAGCAACACCGCCGTATCCTGCTCGCGCAGGATATCCAGCGTCTCGTCGCGGATGCCGTCGCGCAGCCGGTTGTCGAGCCCCGAAAACGGCTCGTCCATCAGCATGATCGAGGGGCGCGGCGCCAATGCGCGCGCCAGCGCGACGCGCTGCTGCTCACCTCCCGACAATTCATGCGGATAGGTCTCGCGGTAGCTGCCAAGACCCACGCGCTCCAGCAGCTCATCCACCCGCCGGTCGATCGCACCGCGTTCGCCCGACAGGCCAAAGGCCACATTCGCCGCCACGCTCAGATGCGGAAACAGCGCGAAATCCTGAAACATCAAGCCGATATGGCGCCGCTCCGGGGGCACGCGGAACACCCGGTCACAGACCAGCTCCCCATCCACCCAGATTTCGCCCTCGTCCTGCATCTCGACGCCCGCGATCATCCGCAGGGTCGTCGATTTGCCACAGCCCGACGGCCCCAGAAGGCATGTCACCTGCCCCGGCAACACCTTGAGCGACACGTCATCGACGACCGTGCGCGCGCCGTAGCGGCGCACGAGATTCCTGATTTCCAGACGCGGAGTCGCTGACTGCACCTTGGCCTCGTGTTTCTTCCCGATCAAACTTATCGGATTTACACGAGGCAGATAGCAACCCCGGCCCGCGCGCGCAAGTCAGCGCCGCGCCTTACCCCTCCAGCGCCTGGCGCAGATCACCGATCAGATCGTCGACATCCTCGATCCCCACCGACAGGCGCAGAAGGTTCTCCGGAATCCCCGTATCGGGCTCGATCGTGGCGCGATGCTCCACAAGGCTGTCGACCCCGCCCAGCGATGTCGCCCGGTGAAACAGCGCCAGCCGGCCATTGACCTCAAGCGCGCGCGCCTTGCCCCCACGGATCAGCACCGACATGAGATATCCAAACCCCCCGCGCATCTGGCGCGCCGCCAGTTCATGGCCCGGATGACCCTCAAGGCCGGGGTAAAGCACCGCCTCGACCGCGTCGTGACCGGCCAGGAACGCGGCAATGCGCGCCGCGCTTTGGCACATCCGCTCCATGCGCAAGGGCAGCGTGCGCATCCCGCGCATCAAAAGCCACGCCTCGAACGGCCCCAGGATCGCGCCCGCGTCATGACGGTCGGTCGCAATCGCACGCCAGACCGGCGCGTCGCTTTCGCGGCACGACAGCACGCCCGCCACCACATCGGTATGGCCGTTGATCGCCTTGGTCGCCGAATGCATGGCGATATCGGCGCCATGATCCAGCGCCCGCGTCAGCACCGGTGTCGCCGCCGTGCCATCCACCGCCAGAACCGCCGCCGCGCCATGCGCCAGTTCGGCGGCGCGCGCGATATCCGTGATCTTGAGCCAGGGGTTCGACGGCACCTCGATCCACACTATATCCGCAGGCGTGGCGCAGGCCGCCGCCAGCGCGCCATCATCGGCCGTGTCCACCTCCTCGAGGGTGACATCCCGGCGCGCGCAGAAATCGCGGACCCAGCTTGTCGTGCCCCAATAGATGCCCGATTGCATGATGACCCGGCCACCGCCCGGCACCGTGCGCAACACCGCCGCGATCGCCGCCATGCCCGAGGGAAAAAGCAGGCTCGCCGCCGCGCCCTCCAACTGGCGCAACACCTCTTCGGCCTGGCGAATCGTCTCGTTATGGTCGCGCGCATAGATATTTTCGGGCGACAGCAAGGCATTGTCGGTGCCCCGCTCATAGGTGCTGGCCATCGCAATGCCCGGCACGACGCCGCCATCGGCGCGATTGACCGCGCCCGCCGCCTGCGCCGCCAGGGTCGCGGGCGCCCATCCTTGCCTCTTGTCGCTCATGTCAGTGCCCCCTCTTCAAACAGCCGCCCCGGACCCCAGCCGCAGGGCTGCGCCACCCCCGCCAGCCCCAGCATATGCCACAAGAGCGCCTGGTTTGAACTGATCACCGGCACGCCCAATTCGGCCTCGGCCTGTTCGATCACGCCAAAGCTGCGCAGGTTGGTGCAGCTTGCGAAAACCGCCTCGACACCCTTTGCGCGCCCCGCCTCCAGGATCGCATCCAGCGTGCTTTCCTCGGCGATTCGCGCCACCCTCCGGTCTTCCTTCTCGCCAAAGCTGATCTCGCTCAGCACCTCGATGCCGCGACCAGCCAGGAAATCGCGCATCGCGGCGGTGACGCTGGGCACATAGGGCGTGACCAGTGCAATGCGCGCCGCGCCCAAGGCCTCCAATCCGGCCAGCGTCGCGCTCATCGGGTTGGTGACCGGCACGCCGGGATGCACGGTCTGCACCGCCGCCGCCACCGCCTCGGGGCCGATCACCGTCGACGCCGAAGTGCAGCCATAGCCCAGCACGCTCAGCCCCTGCGGCAACAGCCCCGCCGTTGCGGGCAAGCCCGCCTCCATCATGCGCAATGTCTCGGGCGTGACATCCGCCTGGGCGGGAATGCGCGTATGCATCAGGTTCGCGTCGCGCCCGGTCAGAACCTTGCGCGCCTCGAATTCCAGCGTCTCGTCGGTGCTCAGCACCACAAGGCCCATCCGCAAACCCGCGCCCGCGCCATCGTCCAGCCTGTATCGCGTCATTCATCCTCCTCTTCCGGCCTCTCTCAAGACCGCATCATGCGTTACGGGCGGCTCAGCGTGCCGCCCGACACCCCGGCGCGCACGCCCGTCGTGCCGGGACACGAGGTCGGCAAGCCGCGCGCCACCCGCACCGCCAGATGGGCAAATGCCTGCGCCTCCAGCATGTCGCCGTCAAGCCCCACATCCTCGACCGGATCAACCGGGCAATCCAGCGCCGCGCGCAGCATGTCCATCATGACCGGGTTCTTGCGCCCCCCGCCACAGACCAGCAGCCGCGCGGGCGGCTCGGGGCAATGCTCCATGCCCCGCAACACCGCCGCCGCGCTCATCCCCGTCAGCGTCGCCACCGCATCCGCGTCGCTCAGTTCGTTGACCAGGCCGATCATGTCCCTGAAGGCGTCCCGGTCCAGCGACTTCGGCGGCACCTTCAGGAAATAGGACTCGTCAAGAAACATCTCCAGCGCGCCCTGCGCCACCTCGCCTTGCCGCGCCAGCGCCCCGTCGCGGTCAAAGGCCTCGCCGCGCCGCGCCAGCATCACGTCATTGATCGGGGCATTGGCCGGGCCGGTGTCGAAGGCCAGCAAGGCGCCCGCATCGTCGGGGCGCGCCTTTCGCGGATCGACCCAGGTCAGGTTGCCCACGCCGCCAAGGTTCAGGAAGGCCAGCGGCGCATCGGCGCCGATCCACCTGGCGCAGGCGAAATGATAAAACGGTGCCAGCGGCGCGCCCTCGCCGCCAAAACGGATATCGGCGCTGCGAAAATCCCACACGACCGGCAGCCCCAGCGCCGCCGCCAGCGCATCGCCATCGCCCAACTGATGCGTGCCCCGCCCGCGCGGCTCATGCGCCAGCGTCTGCCCGTGAAACCCAACCAGCGCGATATCCTCGAACCCGGCCAGCGCCTCTTCGTGGGCGCCCTGCACCACCGCCAGCGCGGCGTCGAGCCCGCCATCATCCGGCCAGCGCCCCAGCGCGGCGCTCAGCACCGCCTGTTCCTCCGGTGAATAGGGCCTGTAGAGGCTTTCTCCAAGGGCAAGGATCCGCTCGCCATCGGTCTCGATCACCGCCGCGTCCACCCCGTCCAGCGAGGTGCCCGACATCGCGCCCAATGCCCGTATGCGACCGGCTTTCATCATGGCCTTTCCCTTCGCGGCTCAGGTGCCTATACATGCCGCGCAATCAAGACCGGGACAAGCCATATGACCTACCACCCCAAGTCCGAATTCCTGCGCGTGATGATCGAGCGCGGCTTCCTTGCGGACTGCACGGACCTGCAGGCGCTCGACGACAGCCTGCGTTCCGGCACGGTGACGGCCTATATCGGCTATGACGCCACCGCCAAATCGCTGCATGTCGGGCATCTGCTCAACATCATGATGCTGCGCTGGCTGCAAAAGACCGGCCACCGCCCGATCACCCTGATGGGGGGCGGGACCACCAAGGTGGGCGACCCCTCGTTTCGCTCCGATGAGCGCCCGCTCCTCGATGCGGCCCAGATCGGCGAGAACATCACCGCCATGCAACAGGTCTTCGCCCGCTTCCTCGACTACGGCGAAACCGCACCCGGCGCGCTCATGCTCGACAATGCCGAATGGCTCGACGGGCTGCGCTACATCGAATTCCTGCGCGATATCGGGCGGCATTTCTCGGTCAACCGGATGCTCAGCTTCGAATCCGTGAAATCCCGGCTCGACCGCGAACAATCGCTCAGCTTCCTCGAATTCAACTACATGATCCTCCAGGCCTATGACTTCCTGGAACTGAACCGCCGCTACGGCTGCACGCTGCAGATGGGCGGCTCGGACCAGTGGGGCAATATCGTCAACGGCATCGACCTCACCCGGCGCGTCTCGGGGACCGAACTTTTCGGCCTCACCTCGCCGCTGCTGACCACCGCCGACGGGCGCAAGATGGGCAAATCGGCGGGCGGCGCGGTCTGGCTCAATGCCGACATGCTCAGCCCCTATGAATTCTGGCAGTTCTGGCGCAACACGCTTGACGCCGATGTGGGCCGCTTCCTCAAATACTACACCGAATTGCCGGTCGCGGAATGCGACCGCCTCGGCGCGCTCGCAGGCTCCGAGATCAACGCCGCCAAGATCATCCTCGCCAACGAGGTGACCACGCTTCTGCACGGGGCCGAGGCCGCCGCCAATGCCGAGGCCACCGCCCGCGAGGTGTTCGAGAAAGGCGGCGTCGGCGATGACCTGCCCACACTCGAACTCACAGCAGGCGAACTGGGCGACGGCATCTCCATCGTGCAGCTGATCGTGCGCTCGGGGCTGGCGAAATCCGGCAAGGACGCCAAGCGCCTCATCGCCGAGAACGGCGCGCGCCTTGACGACGCCCCCCTTACCGATGCGGGGCTGATGATCGACGCGGGCGCACTGCGCGCGCCCATCAAGCTGAGCGCCGGCAAGAAGCGCCACGCGCTGATCAAGCTCGCCGACTGATCCGCCGGCCAGCGCCACGGCAGCCGGGCATCACCCCGGCTGTCAGAAAAACTTCACTTGCGCCCGGCCTCATATATCCATAGTTCATGATATATGGATAAGACACACGCCCTCACCGCCTTTGGCGCCCTCTCGCAGGCCACGCGCCTCGACGTGCTGCGCCTGCTGATCCGCGCAGGCGCCGATGGCATGGCCGCGGGCGAGATCGCCACGGCACTTGACGCGCGGCAAAACACCATGTCCGCCAATCTTGCGGTGCTCATGCAGGCCGGGCTGATCCGCAACGCCCGCCAGGGCCGCTCGATCCGCTATTTCGCCGATCTCGAAGGGCTGCGCGGCCTTCTCGAATTCCTGATGGAGGATTGCTGCGGCGGCAATCCCGCCGCCTGCCAACCCCTGCTCGACACGATCACCTGTCCCTGCTGATACACCGCTGAAAGGCTGCCCAGATGAAAAACGTCCTCTTCCTCTGCACAGGAAATTCCGCCCGCTCGATCATCGCCGAGTCGATCCTGAACACCGAAGGCGCAGGCCGCTTTCGCGCCTTCTCCGCAGGCTCCCAGCCCCAGGGCGAACCCAACCCGCATGCCATCACCCTGCTGAAGAACCTCGATCACGACGTGTCCGGGCTCAGATCGAAAAGCTGGGATGAATTCGCCGCCCCCGGCGCGCCGCAGATGGATTTCATCTTCACCGTCTGCGACAATGCCGCGGGCGAAACCTGCCCGCTCTGGCCCGGCCAGCCGATGAATGCCCATTGGGGCCTGGCCGATCCCGCCGCCGTCACCGGCAGCGAGGCCGAGATCGCCGCCGCCTTCGCCCTGACATACCGGATGCTGCTGCGCCGGATCTCGATCTTCGTCAACCTGCCGCTCGAGACGCTCGACAGCCTCGCGCTGCAAACCAATCTGAACGAGATCGGCCAGACCATTGATTCCGAAAACACCTGACACCGTTGGAGCCACGATATGACCGACCACGCCACCACCGACGCCCCCGGCGGCATCGGAACCTTCGAACGCTGGCTCTCGCTCTGGGTCGCGCTCGCCATCGCGGCGGGTGTCGTGCTCGGAAACCTCGTGCCGGGGCTCTTTCAGGCCCTCGCGGATCTTCAGGTCGCCTCGGTCAACCTGCCCGTCGCCGTTCTGATCTGGGCGATGGTCTATCCGATGATGGTGGGCGTGGATTTCACCGCCCTCAGTCATATCGGCGAACGCCCCAAGGGCCTGGTCATCACATTGCTCGTGAACTGGCTGATCAAGCCCTTCACCATGGCCGCCCTCGGGGTGCTGTTCTTCGAGGTCGTCTTCGCCGGTCTCATTCCGCCCGATGATGCGCAGGCCTATCTGGCCGGGGTGATCCTGCTCGGTGCGGCCCCCTGCACTGCGATGGTTTTCGTGTGGTCCAACCTCACGCGCGGCGATGCCACCTATACGCTTGTTCAGGTCAGCGTGAACGACGTGATCATGGTCTTCGCCTTCGCCCCGATCGTCGCCTTCCTTCTGGGTGTCACCGATATCGTGGTGCCGTGGGATACGCTGATCCTGTCGGTGGTCCTCTATATCGTGATCCCGCTGATCGCGGGGCTTCTGACGCGCATGCGCCTCATGGCGATGGGCGGCGAAGCCCACGTCGAAGGCTTCCGAGACCGGATCAAGCCATTCACCGTCATCGGCCTTCTGGTCACCGTGGTCCTGCTGTTCGGCTTTCAGGGGCAGGTCATCATCGAAACCCCGCTGGTCATTGGCCTGATCGCCGTGCCGCTCCTGCTGCAAAGCTACGGTATCTTCTTCGTCGCCTACGGCATGGCGCGGGCCTGGAAAGTGCCGTTCAACGTCGCGGCGCCTTGCGCCCTGATCGGCACATCGAATTTCTTCGAACTGGCCGTGGCCGTCGCCATCAGCCTCTTTGGCCTCGGTTCGGGCGCCGCGCTGGCAACGGTTGTGGGCGTGCTGGTCGAAGTGCCGGTCATGCTCTCGCTGGTGGCCTTCGCCAACCGCACCCGCCACTGGTTTCCCGAAGCATAGGACGGTTCATGCCCGATCACATTCCGAATTCCCTCACACCGCGCGCGGAACACAAGTACGTCGTCATCCATCATAATCCCGACTGCGGCACATCGCGCAACGTTCTGGCCCTGATCCGCGCCAGCGGAACCGAGCCCACGGTGATCCCCTATCTCGATACCGGCTGGACGCGCCCGCAGCTTCTTGCGCTGTTCGCCGCCGCCGGTCTCACCCCGCGCGCGGCCCTGCGCAGCACCAGATCGCCCGCCGAGTCGCTTGGCCTTCTGGACCCCTCGGTCAGCGACGACACGCTGCTTGACGCGATGCTGGATCATCCCGTGCTGGTCAACCGCCCCATCGTGTGTTCGCCCAAGGGGGTGCGCCTGTGCCGCCCGTCCGAAACCGTGCTCGACCTTCTCGACACGCTCCCGCCCGGACCGCTCTACAAGGAGGATGGCGAACTGATCATCGACGCTCAAGGGCAGCGGGTTGCCTGACGCCCCGGCGCGCTTGGCCGTTTGCAATGCCCCCGGTTCCCCACGTTCCCCCCGCGCGCGATCAATTGCGTTTATCCGGCCGCCCCGCGCTCCGAACGGGTTCGCGCCACTCTCGCCTGTTTCACACTCCGCCGGACCACCTTCACGAAGGACACCCGCTTGAGTATTGACACAGATGGACAGCAAATGGCCCGGCATGCCGACCTCATCGGCCGGCATGGGTGCACGACCCCACGCGATGCAGGCGCAACCGGGTCCGGTCGATCGCACGCCATCCGCTCTTTCAATGGCCCGCATGGCGGCCAACCCTGCGAAACCCTGTTCGACCTTTCCCAAATCCTGCCATACCTTTCTCAAATCCTGCCCGACCTTTGCGAACATCAGCCCGACCTTTCCGAACCCCTGCCCGGCCCTTCCGATTCGCTCCCGCCCGGATCGCCTCTCAAGGTCCCCGGCAGCTTGACCACCGACCGACAAGGACAACGCATTGCCTGACAACAGCACACCGAATATCGACAAGAGCCAGTTTCACCAGATCGACGCCGCGCGCCTGTTTCCGCAGGACCGGCCCGGCCATCCGCCGCGCGTCCTGCTGCTGCATGGCAGCCTGCGGGATCGCTCCTATTCTTGCCTCCTTGCACAGGAAGCCGCGCGCATCCTGCGCGGACTTGGCTGCGAGACCCGCCATTTCGACCCCTCCGGCCTGCCCCTGCCCGATGACGCGCCCGATACCCACCCCAAAGTGGCCGAGCTGCGCGACCTCGTGATGTGGTGCGAAGGCATGGTCTGGGTCAGCCCCGAGCGCCACGGTGCGATGACCGGCATCATGAAATCCCAGATCGACTGGATTCCTCTGGCGCCGATCGGCGGCATTCGCCCGACCCAGGGCAAGACCCTCGCCGTGGCCCAGGTGTCGGGCGGATCGCAAAGCTTCAACGCGGTCAACCAGATGCGGATTCTGGGTCGCTGGATGCGGATGCTCACCATTCCAAATCAATCCTCCGTTCCCAGGGCCTGGGATGTGTTCGACGATGCGGGCCGGATGAAACCGGGGCCGCTCTATAACCGTGTCGTCGATGTTATGGAGGAACTGGTTAAATTCACGTTACTGACGCGCGCGCAAACGGATTATCTGACCGACAGGTATTCCGAACGGATCGAATCCGTCGAAGAACTTTCGCGCCGGGTGAACGCGCCGGCGGCAATGGGCGGCGCCGAAACCAAGGGCACTTAGGCCGCTTTCGGGCGGTTTGTACAAAACTCCGGGGCGCGACGGCGAATCCTGTACAAAAGCGGCGTACAAAACGGACGTTTTGTACGCTGTCTCAGCCCCGCGCCGCCAGCGCGTCATCCAGCAGGTCGCGCACCGCGCCCCGGTCCACATCCGAGGTCACGAACGCCGCCCCGATGCCGCGTGCCAGGATGAAATGCAGCTTGCCTGCGACGACTTTCTTGTCCTGTCCCATCAGGTTCAGAAGCGTGTCGGCGTCGGGCAATTCTCCCTCAATATCGGACAGATCAGCCTTCATCTTCATGTTCTTAAGATGCGCGCGCACGCGGCCTGGCTCCTCCTGGCTGCACAGGCCCAGCCGCGCCGAAAGCTCGAATGCCAGCGCGCATCCGATGGCCACACCCTCGCCATGCAACAGCCGCCCCGAATACCCCGTCGCCGCCTCCAAAGCATGGCAGAATGTATGACCCAAATTCAAAAGCGCCCGATCCCCCATCTCTTTTTCGTCCCGCACGACGATATCCGCTTTCATCTCGACCGACCGTTTCACAGCCGCCACGCGCGCGGCGCGATCACCTGCGGCAAGACATGGCCCGTGGCGTTCAAGCCATTGAAAGAAATTAGAATCTCCAAGAAGTCCATATTTGACAACTTCACCGTAACCGGCCAGGAAATCGCGCTCGGTCAGACTGTCCAGAACCGCCGTGTCGGCCAGAACAAGGCTCGGCTGATGAAACGCGCCGATCAGGTTCTTGCCTTGCGGTGCGTTGATCCCGGTCTTGCCGCCAACCGAGCTGTCCACCTGCGCCAGCAGGCTCGTCGGCACCTGAACGAACCGCACCCCCCGCCGAAGCACCGCCGCCGCAAAGCCCACAAGGTCCCCGACCACCCCGCCACCAAGGGCGATCACCACGTCCCGTCGCTCGATCCGCTCGTCCAGAAGCCACTCCACAGCGCGCTCGAACTGAGGCCAGGATTTGGTGGACTCACCTTGCGGAAGCGTCATGAGAGACGACGAAATACCATTGTTTTTCAAGCTGTTTACAAGCGTTTCTCCATGCAAGGTCGCAACATGCTCGTCGGCGATGATCGCCACATGCGGGCGGTGCAGCAAGGGGGCGATCAGCCCGCCCGCCTGCTCGATCAGGCCGGGGCCGATATGTATGTCATAGGCCCGCTCATCCAGCGGCACATGCACCGTTTCCATCATGTCACCTTCTCCAGAACATCCGCGCGGCTCGCCAGCGCCTCCAGCACCTTGCCCGCCATGGTTTCGATCGAATAATCCGCCCGCGCCTCGACACAGAGATCCGCTTGCTCATAGACAGGTACGCGAGCCTCGAACAGATCTTGTAGCGTCGAATAAGGATTACTTGTGCGCAGTAAGGGTCTGGTATCCTTGTGTTTTACGCGACCCCACAGGATTGGAAGATCGACCTTCAGCCAGACCGAAACGCCCTTACGAGAGATGAGTTCACGATTGCGCGGCGCCAGAAACGCGCCCCCGCCGGTCGACAAGACTCCGCATTCATCATCAAGCAGACGGTCGATCACCTGGGTCTCGCGGTCCCGGAAAAACGCTTCCCCGTCACGCGCGAATATCTCCGCGATGCTCATGTTCGCCGCCCGTTCGATCTCGGCATCCGAATCCAGGAACGGCACCCCGAGCCCTGCGGCCAACGCCTTGCCGACGGCCGTCTTCCCGGCCCCCATCATTCCGACAAGCACCACGGTTTTCTTCAGCTTCCACTGTTCCTGCGCAATCACCTTCGGCGCTCCCCTGCCCAAATTTCGCGCGTTCGCACTGAATGACGTGATCTTGCCAGAAAGGCCAGTTATAAACATGCAAAAATCCGGAGCGAATGAGGCAGGCCCACCATGTTTCGATTGATCAAATGGCTGTTATACCTCGCCATTCTGGCGTTCATCGGGCTTGTGGGCTATGCTTATATAGGGCCGTTTTTCGGGGCGGACTTCTCGCCCCCGACGAATGAGATTCGCCAGGAAATCATACTTGAGACAGACTGACGCGCTCATCGCTTCGATTTTCATCGCCTCCGGCGCCGCCGCGCAGGAGCCCCTTTCGGCGATCGAGTGGCTTGATGCCCCGGTCTCGGTCACCGTCGCCGCACCCCGGGTCATGCCGTTGGACGACATGTCCGTGAGCGAGGGTGTCGACACACCTCAAGTCGCCGTGATGCCGCTTGGATCGGCACGCAGGGACTCGGTCGGCCTTCTGCCTTCGGACGTGACCGGATTGCCGGTGTCACTCTGGCAGGCCAGCACGGAGCGCGCCGTGATGGCCCAGTTCGCGCGTCTTTCGCCCGAGCCCCTGCCGGCGATACAGGCGCTTTATTACACGCTGCTTCTTGCCGAGGCGGAGGCCCCGGCAGATGCAGGCGCAGGCGCGGATTTCCTCAAGGCGCGGCTGACCGCGCTGGAGTCTTTCGGCGCCGTCGATCCAGCCCTTGCCCTGATCGAGCGCGCAGGTCCGGCAAACCCTGCGCTGTTCGACCGCTGGCTTGATCTGTCGCTTCTGGCGGGCACCGAGAACGCTGCCTGCAAGGCGCTTGCCGATACGCCGCCACTGAGCCAACGCTATGGCGCGCGCATTTTCTGCACGGCGCGTGCGGGCGACTGGCAGACCGCGGCGCTGCTCTATGAAACGGCTCGTGCGCTCGACCTTCTGAGCGCCACCGAGGCCGACCTTCTGGCGCAGTTCCTGGATCCCGAAATGGTTGGAGAATCCCATTCGCGGACCTCGCCAAGCGACATGACACCGCTTCTGTTCCGGCTTTACGAATCCATCGGCGAGCCCCTGTCCACACAGGGTCTGCCCCGTGCCTTCGCGATGGCCGACCTTCGCCCCTCAAGCGGATGGAGAGCCCGGATCGAGGCGGCCGAGCGCCTCACGCGGACCGGCGCATTACCTCCCAACCGCCTGTCAGGTCTCTATACCGAACGCAGCCCCGCGGCATCCGGCGGCGTGTGGGACAGGGTCGCAGCGATACAGGCCTTCGATCAGGCCCTTGCGCGTGGCAGTCGCGACGCCATCGCCAACGCCCTGCCTGACGTCTGGCGCAAGATGCGCGAGCAAAGGCTGAGCGTCAGCTTTGCCGAGCTTTACGGCAAGGATCTCGCTGCGCTCAGCGGCCTGTCCGCGCCCGCGCGCGCCCTTGCGCTGCGTATCGCGCTGCTCTCGCCGGACTACGAGACAGCCGCGCAAGCCGCCAATCCCGACGACCCCGCCGAGGCCTTCCTGGCCGGTTTGGCGCGGGGCGCACCACCTGCCGATCTTGCCGACACGCCGCTCAAGGAGGCTATCGCCCGCGCCTTTGATGGCAAAGGCCCGGCACGCACCCATGCGGGAATGCTCAACAGCGGCAAGCTTGGACAGGCGATCCTCACGGCGGCCCTGCAACTGGATGAGGCGGGACCGCGCGGCTTTGACGATATCTCAAAGTCGCTCGCCACCCTGCGTGCGGTCGGGCTGGAAGACACCGCCCGGCGCGCGGGTTTGCAGCTGCTCATCCTGGAACGCGGGACATGACCCCGGCGCGCCACTGGATTTCCGCCTTTCTCGAAGCACAGGCAGCCGAACTCGGGTCAGCACGCAACACGCTCGAAGCCTACGCCCGTGACCTGCGCGATTTCGACGACTGGCTTGGCGCCAACGCCCTGCAGGCCGATACCGCCGACCAGCATGACATCGAAGCCTATCTCGTGCATTGCGACGCGCAGGGGCTGGCACGCGCGACCCGTGCACGGCGGCTTTCGGCGATCAAGCAGCTCTTTCGTTTCGCCTTCGAGGAGCGCCTGCGCACGGACAACCCCGCGATCCGCATCAAGGGGCCGGGGCGCGATCACAAACTGCCCAGGACCCTCAGCGAAGCCGAGGTGGACAGCCTGCTTGCCGCCGCCCGCAACCATGGGCGCAATGACGCAGCCCGCCTGCGCAATACCTGCCTGATGGAGTTGCTCTATGCCACCGGCATGCGGGTCAGCGAACTGGTCGCGCTGCCCGTGTCGGCGGCGCGCGGAGACCCGCGCATGTTGCTGATCAGCGGCAAGGGCGGCAAGGAACGCATGGTGCCCCTGTCACACGATGCCCGTATCGCGCTGGCGGGCTGGCTGGCGCGCCGCAACGCGCAGGAGGACGCCGCGCGTAAGCGTGGCAAGGCCGCATCACCGCATCTCTTTCCCTCCTCGGGCAAGGCCGGGCACCTGACGCGACACCGTTTCTACATCCTGATCAAGGATATCGCGGTCGCGGCGGGCGTCTCACCGGCCAAGGTCACCCCGCATACGCTGCGCCATGCCTTTGCGACCCACCTTCTGGCCAATGGCGCCGATCTGCGCTCGATCCAGACGCTTCTGGGCCATGCCGACCTCGCGACCACGGAAATCTATACACATGTTCTGGAACAGCGCCTGCGCGATCTCGTGCAAGATCATCATCCGCTGGCACGGGCGGCGCGGCGCAATGCGGGCGGCAAGACCTCCTGAGAGGGTCAGTAGACGCCCATAAGCGCATCGTCATGGCCATGGCTCAGCCTCGCCGCCCGCATCGCACAGCGCGCGCCCGCATGACCATACCGCAGACGTCCGATCGAGACCTCTGCGCCGCTCAGCACCGCAAAGCGGTCCTCCGGCACGCCATCATTGGGCACGCGTCGGATGCAGCTTCAAAGGGGGGGGCAGCCAAAGATCGGCACCGGGCCGTCCAATACTCCGAGTATCACGCAGATTCACACCCGGGCTCACACCCATTCCTCCTTGATCGCAACCTCGGCACAGCCCATAACGCCTCTTGGATATAAGGATGCCGCACTCCATGGAACCTACCTCGCCAACACTTGATGCCGCTTTCTGGATCACCTCGGTCTCGATCATCACCCTGCTGGTGCTGTCTGCCTTCTTTTCAGGCAGCGAAACCGCGCTGACCGCCGCCTCGCGCGGTAAACTGCGTGCGCGTGCCGACAAGGGCGAAACTGGCGCCGCGCGCGCGCTCCAGATCACCGAGGATAACGAGCGTCTGATCGGGTCGGTTCTGCTGGGCAACAACCTTGTGAACATCCTCGCCGCCTCGCTGGCGACGGCCATGTTCACCCGCCTCTTTGGCGAATCCGGCGTGGCACTGGCGACGCTCGTGATGACGCTTCTCGTGCTGATCTTCGCCGAGGTGCTGCCCAAGACTTACGCCATCACCAATGCCGAGGCCGCCGCAGCGCGCGTCGCCCCGACGATCGGTGTCGCGGTCAATGCTTTCTCGCCGATCGTCTCGGCGGTGCGCTGGCTGGTGCGCGGCGTGTTGCGGGTCTTCGGAGTCAAGACCGATCCCGACAGCCATATCCTCGCAGTGCGTGAGGAGATCGCCGGCGCGCTCTATCTCGGCCATTCCGAAGGCGTGGTCGAAAAAGAGGATCGCGACCGCATTCTCGGTGCCCTGGACCTCGGCGAGCGCGCGGTCGAGGAGATCATGCTCCACCGCAGCCAGATCGAGATGATCAATGCCGAGGACGATCCCGAGACCATCCTCAACCAGTGCCTGCAATCCAATTACACGCGCCTGCCGATCTATCGCGACGACCCCGACAACATCATCGGCATCGTTCATGCCAAGGACCTTCTGCGCGCCATGCACAAGCTCGTCACGGTCGACGAGCTGTCGCGCGACGCGCTGAAGTCCTTTGATATCTGTGATGTGGCGATGAAGCCCTATTTCGTGCCCGAAACGACCACGCTGGATGACCAGATGCGCCAGTTCCTTCGAATGCGCAGCCATTTCGCGCTGGTGGTGGATGAATACGGCACGCTCGAAGGGCTGATCACGCTCGAGGACATTCTCGAGGAAATCGTCGGCGAGATCACAGATGAATTCGACCCCGACGCCGATCATCCGATCCGCAAGAGCGAGGACAACCAGTTCCTCGTCGATGGCGCCATGACTATCCGCGATCTCAACCGCGCGACCGACTGGAACCTGCCCGACGACGAGGCCAACACCATCGCCGGTCTCGTGATCCACGAGGCGCAAATGATCCCGGACGTGAACCAGGTGTTCAACTTCCACGGCTTCCGCTTCGAGGTCGTCGCCAAGGCCGACAATCGGATCACCCGCCTCAAGATCCGCAAGATCTGACGAACCCTCTGCGCGCCGCCCCCCTTCATCTGGCTTCAAATACCTCGGGGGGTCCGGGGGGCTGGCCCCCCGGCCTTGCCGCGGAAAATCACGCCCGCAGTTTTTCGCCCTTGGGATCAAATGGCGGCGCGTGCAGGATGCGGGCCTTGTGAGGCTGGCCAAGCACCATCACCTCAACCGCGTCGCCCGGCGTCGCCGCGCCGTGGCGCACATAGCCAAGCGCAAGGCTCATGCCGACGCTGTAACCATAGGTGCCCGAGGTCACGCGACCCACGGGCTTGCCCTTGCACAAGATCGGCTCGCCGCCTGTGGCATCCGCATTCGAAGCCGCGACCGCCGCCTCATCGATATGGATCAGCACCAGATCCTCGCGCGGGGTCTTCTCCAGCACCTCTTCCAGCGCGGATTTGTGCAGGAAATCCTTGCCCATCTTGCACAACCCGGCAAGCCCCACCTCATGGGGCCAGTATTCGGGGCTGTATTCGCGTGACCAGGAACCGTAGCCCTTCTCGATGCGCATCGACATCAGCGCACGCGCGCCCACCGGGCCCGCGCCGAGAGGCTTTCCCGCTTCCAGCAACGCTGCATAAAGCTGCGCCTGGTCTTCGGTCGCGCAATGCAGCTCCCAGCCCAGGTCGCCGGTGAAACTGACCCGCAGCGCCAGGCAATCGACCCCCGCCAACTCGATGCGCTGCGAGCGCATGAAGGGAAAGTCTTCGGTGGCAAGCGAGGCATTCGTCAGCCGCGCCAACAGCTCGCGCGACTTCGGCCCGGCCACGTTGAAGCCGCACATCCGTTCGGTCCGGGATTCGAAACTGGTGTCCTCGGGCAATGGCACCATGTCGAAGAAGCGCTTGTGATAGCGCTCGGCCATGCCTGAACTGATGACCCAGAATTCATCCTCGGCGACACGCGTCACCGTGGCGTCACCCGCGATTCCGCCGCGCACCGAAATCAGCGGCGTGAGGCACGAGCGGCCCACGGATTTGGGCATGTTGTTGGCGAAAACCGCGTTCAGCCAATTCTCCGCCCCCGGCCCCTTGACCCTGTATTTAGCGAAATTCGAGATGTCGATGATGCCCGCGCGTTCGCGCAGCATGCGGCATTCCTCGCCAACCGGCCCCCACCAGTTCTGGCGGGTGAAGCCGTTCGTGTCCTCGCTGCCGGGTTCATCGGCGAACCATTGGGGATGCTCCCAGCCGTAGTTCAGGCCGAACACCGCGCCAATCTCCTTTTGCATGCCATAGACCGGGCGCGTGCGCAGCGGGCGGCCCGCTTCGCGCTCTTCGTTGGGATAATGAATGGCGAAGCGATGCGCATAGACATCCTCGACCTTGGCCTTGACGAAATCGCGGTCATTGGCCCATTGGCCGAACCGCGCCAGATCCCAGGCGAACATGTCATATTGCATCTCGCCCTCGACAATCCACTGCGCCGCCATCAGACCCATCCCGGCGGATTGGCTGAAGCCGGGAATGATACCGCCGCACATGAAATAGTTCTTCAATTCGGGCACCGGCCCAAGGATCACGTTGGAATCGGGGGACCAGATCATCGGCCCGTTGATCACACGCTTGATCCCGGCCTCGGCGGCAACCGGCACGCGGTCCATCGCGCGCATGACGTTTTCCATGATCCGTTCCAGGTCGTCGGGAAAGAGATCATGCGCGAAATCAAGCGGCGTGCCGTCCTCCGCCCAGAACCGCATATCGCGCTCATAGGCACCGATCAGCAGGCCCTTGCCTTCCTGACGCAGGTAATACTCCCCGTCGCGGTCGGCCACTGAAGGCAGGCGGCGGTCCATCCCGTCGATCTCGGCGATGGTCTCGGTCACGAAATACTGGTGTTCGGTAGGCTGCAGCGGCATTTCGATCCCCGCGAGTTTCGCCACCTCGCGCCCCCAAAGACCCGCCGCGTTGATGACCCAACGGGTCTCGATTTCGCCCTTGGGCGTTTCCACGATCCAGCTGCCATCGGGCTTTTGCGTCGTCGCCGTGACCGGCGTGAAGCGATGGATTTCGGCGCCGCGCTGACGCGCGCCCACGGCATAGGCATTGGTCACGCCCGAGGGGTCCACATTGCCGCCCTCGGGCTCCCACATGATGCAGCGGATGCCATCAAAATTCACCAGCGGATGCAGCTCTTCGGCGCGTCCGCGGCTGATTTCGCTGAAATTCATCCCGTAGAGCTGCGCCTTGGCCTCCTGCAGGCGCAGCTGGTGTTCACGCGCCTCGGTCTGCGCCAGATAGAGACTGCCCGGCTGAAACACCCCACAGGACTGGCCGGTCTCCTCTTCGAGCTGTTTATAGAGCGACATCGTGTAATGCTGTAGCCGCGAGATATTGGCGCTGTCATGCAAGCCGTGGATATTGGCCGCCGCATGCCAGGTCGATCCCGATGTCAACTCGTTGCGCTCCAGCAGAACGACATCGCTCCAGCCCAGTTTGGTCAGGTGATAGAGGATCGAGCATCCGATGACGCCCCCGCCGATCACAACGGCCTGTGCATGGGTTTTCATTTCCGGTCCCTTGACTGTTGTCGCCTCCCCCCCGCGCGCTTGAGCGCGCGCCGGGGTCGTCGCGTCCCGTCATCATTGGATGCAAGGCGGCAAATGTCCTTACGGTTTACGACAGTATTTTTCGCTTTGCGGCAGCGAGCGCCGTCCCAAGGGTTTGAGCGAACCAGAAATTCGCCGCCGCGCAACCGGTCCGCCCTGCACGGTTGCGACAAAAGCTGTCGCTTTCCGACATGCCCGCCCGACTGCGCCACCTCAGTTTGAAACGGTCGGACTAGATGCAGGAGACGCCCATGAAAACCACCACCCGTGTTGCCGTGATCGGGGGCGGCGTTGTCGGATGCAGCGTTCTTTACCACCTGACCAAGCTTGGCTGGTCGGATGTCATGCTGATCGAGCGCTCGGAACTGACCAGCGGCAGCACCTGGCATGCGGCGGGAGGATTTCATACGCTCAATGGCGACACCAACATGGCGGCCCTGCAAGGCTACACGATTAAGCTTTACCAGGAACTCGAAGAGATCACTGGCCTCTCCTGCGGGCTGCATCACGTGGGCGGCGTGACCCTCGCCGACAATCGCGACCGCTTCGACATGCTGCTGGCCGAACGCGCCAAGCACCGCTACATGGGGCTGGAAACCGAGATCGTGACACCCGAAGACATCGCCATGATCGCACCGGTCACCAATACCGAAGGCATCCTGGGTGGGCTCTATGACCCGCTTGACGGGCATCTCGACCCCTCGGGCACGACCCATGCCTATGCCAAGGCCGCGCGCATGGCCGGGGCGGTGATCGAGACCAACTGCCATGTCCATGAAACCAATCAGCGCCCCGACGGCACCTGGGACGTGGTCACGGCCAAGGGCACGATCCACGCCGAGCATCTGGTCAATGCCGCAGGGCTATGGGCGCGCGAGGTGGCGTCGATGGCGGCGATCTACCTGCCCCTGCATCCGATGGAACACCAGTATATCGTGACCGGCGACGTGCCCGAGATCGCCACGATCATCGACGCCGGGGGCGAGCACCCCCATGTGATGGACCCGGCGGGCGAAAGCTATCTGCGTCAGGAAGGCCGCGGACTCTGCATCGGGTTTTACGAACAGCCCTGCCGCCCCTGGGCAGTTAACGGCACGCCTTGGGATTTCGGTCATGAGTTGCTACCCGACGATTTCGACAAGATCGAGGACAGTATCGAATTCGCCTATCGCCGCTTCCCCGCCCTTGGACGCGCGGGCGTGAAATCGGTGATCCACGGCCCCTTCACCTTCGCGCCGGA
Organism: Roseovarius salincola; assembly: GCF_026891095.1. Lineage (GTDB taxonomy): Bacteria > Pseudomonadota > Alphaproteobacteria > Rhodobacterales > Rhodobacteraceae > Roseovarius > Roseovarius salincola. The sequence goes on along the minus strand of NZ_JAPTNL010000005.1, from coordinate 125,034 downwards.
CGGCAACCCGCTGGTCGGGCCGGTGCCGGGCTTGCGCAATTACTGGTCCGCCTGCGCCGTGATGGCCGGGTTCAGCCAGGGTGGCGGCGTCGGGCTGATGCTGGCGCAATGGATGACGGCTGGCGAGTGCGAGCGCGATGTAAGCGCCATGGACGTGGCGCGCTATGGCGATTGGATCACCCCCGGCTATACCCGCCCCAAGGTGATCGAGAACTATCAGAAGCGGTTCTCGGTTTCCTACCCGAACGAAGAGTTGCCTGCGGCACGACCGTTCCGGCGAACGCCGATGTATGACCTCTTCGATCAGCTTGGCGCGGTCTGGGGGCATCAATACGGGCTGGAAGTGCCGAACTACTTCGCCAAAGGCGAGGAGCCGCGTTTCGAAACCCCCAGCTTTCGCCGCTCTAACGCCTTTGCGGCCACCGCCCGCGAAGTGCGAGCCGTGCGCGAGGCCGTGGGCATCAACGAAGTACAGAATTTCGGCAAATACCTCGTGCGCGGTGCTTCGGCGCGGGCTTGGCTTGACCGGATCATGGCCGGTACGATCCCTCAACCCGGTCGGCTGGCGCTCAACCCGATGCTCAGCCCCAAGGGACGCATCATCGGCGATTTCACCGTTGCCTGCCGCGATGAGACGACGTTTCAACTCACCGCATCCTACGGCGCGCAGGGGTATCACATGCGCTGGTTCGAACAGAACGCGCAGGCTGGCGTGACGGTCGAGAACATCTCGGACCGGCTGACCGGCTTTCAGATCGCAGGGCCGAAGGCGCGCGATGTGCTGGCCGCCTGCACTGATGCAGATATGGCGGGCCTGCGGTTCATGGGGCTCATGCGGGCCAATGTCGGCATGGTCGATTGCCTGATTCAACGCGTCAGCTTCACCGGCGATCTGGGCTATGAGATCTATTGCGATCCGATGGCGCAGCGCAGCTTGTGGGACGTACTCTGGCGCGAAGGCCGGTCATACAGGATGGAACCCTTTGGCATGCGCGCGATGATGTCGCTGCGGCTCGACAAGTTCTTCGGGGCCTGGCTGCATGAATACGGCCCCGATTACACCCCGGCCGAAACCGGGCTCGACAGGTTCATCCGCTTTTCCAAGGATGCCGATTTCATCGGTCGCGCCGCCGCCGAGGCCGAACGCCACGCGGGTCCCGCGCGTCGCCTCGCCGCTTTCGAAGTCACTGCCGGGGGTACAGATGTGAACGCCTATGAGCCGGTCTGGATCGACGGCGCGGTACAGGGTTTCTGTACCTCGGGTGGCTATTCGCACCATGCCGGGAAATCCATCGCCCTGGCACTGATCGCATCCGAGTTGGTCCAGCCGGGGCTTGAGGCGCAGATCGAGATCCTCGGCGAAATGCGCCCCGCCCGCCTGATCACGACACCGCTTTTCGACGCCGATGGCGCCCGTATGCGCGGCTGAACCCCTATCGCGATGGAGCAGGGTTTTCCAGCTGGCCCACAGGCGCTGGCGGAGGTATCGTTTGCCTTGACCGACAGGTGCCGGGCCACCGTGCGACCGGAGGCGCAATGAACGATATCGTCATCCTGATACCCGCCGCCGGGGACGCGACGCGCATGCGTGGGCGCGACAAGCTGCTCGAACCGGTCGACGGGCTGCCTTTGCTGGCACGTCAGGTTCGGGTGGCCGAGGCGACGGGTTGTGCGGTTCTGGTCACACTGCGCCTGCGCGACAAGGCACGTCACACGGCACTTTCGACATCCGGCTCGCCAGAGCGCATTGAATTGCCCGACGCCGCCGAAGGGATCGCGGCCTCGCTTCGCGCCGGCGCGGCATGGGCACAGGGGCAAAGCGCAATGGGATTGATGGTTTTACTCGCAGATCTGCCCGATCTCGAAACCGGCGATCTTGAACGCCTCCTGGCCATGTTCCGTCATGATCCCGCGCACCCGATCCGCGCCACCGACCTGAGCGGGCAGGCCGGACATCCGGTGATCTTTCCGGCGCGGCTGTTCGGGGCGCTGACGCACCTATCGGGCGATCAGGGCGCGCGCGCCGTTCTCGCGCAGGAAAAGGTCCTCACACTGCCCCTGCCCGGCCAGCGCGCTACAATGGACCTCGACACACCCGAGGCCTGGGCCGAATGGCGTAAGCACAACCGGCGCTGACACGCCGTGCTCAGCGACCGATCACGATATCGGCGCGCAAACCGCCAAGACGCTGGCTTTCACCGAGGCGCAGCGTCCCGCCATGCGCCCGCGCGATGTCCATCGCAATCGACAGGCCCAAGCCGACCCCGGTGCCCCGGTTCTGGTTGCGCGCCGGTTCCAGCCGGGCAAAGGGCTTCAACGCCTCTTCGCGCCGTGCCGCCGGGATACCCGGCCCGTCATCCTCGACCCGGATTCGCAGCGCGCGATCGGTCAACAACAGCGACAATTCGGCCCTGCTGCCATAACGCACCGCGTTGTTGATCAGGTTCTCGATGGCGCGCCGGATACCACCCTCGCGCAGCGGCACCAACCCCTCCCCCTTCACCTCGACAAGCTCCGCCGAAATATCGGCGCGCTGGCAGTCTTCGACGATCCGCTCGACCAGCGCCACAGGGTCGAGCGCCACCGGCGCCCCCTCCTGCGCGCCGCGCGCAAAAGCCAGGAATTCGTCAAGCAGGCGTTCCATGTCCGCCACGTCCTGCTCCATGGGAATGCGATCCTCATGATCCAGCATGGAAAGACCCAGCTTCAGCCGCGTCAGCGGCGTGCGCAGATCATGGCTGACGCCCGACAGCATCAGCGTGCGCTGCTCGATCTGGCGCTCGATCCGCGCGCGCATGTCCAGGAACGCATTTCCGGCCGCGCGCACCTCTATCGCGCCCGCAGGGCGGTAGGGTTCATGACGGCCCCGGCCAAAAGCTTCGGCGGCGCGCGCCAGCCGGGTGATCGGGCGCAGCTGGTTGCGCAGATAGAAATAGGCGATCACCGTCATCAGAACGCCGAAGAAAACCATGTTCACGAAGATCTGGTGCGCGTTCTTGGGCGACACCCGGACCCGGTCGAATTCCATCTGCCAGATCCCATCGGCCTGCTGAAGGAAAAGCCGCACCACACGGTCATCCGGCAGGTCCACCGCCCACAGCCCTGGGATCAGCGCCTGAAACTCACGGATCACGACGATCCCGGTCAGGTCATACCAACGTCGCTGGTTGCCCTCGGGCAGCGCCTCGACAGGCACCGCGCGGATATCAATCCCCAGTGATCGGGCCAGCGGTGTATTGCCCGTCTCCTCGGCTGACAGCCCGCTCGCGCGCAATACCGCAACCTCTCGGCTGGCGACGCGGGTCATCTGCGTGGTAACACCCTCGAAGTGGCGCTGGAGAAACACCACCGCCATCACCAGGAACAGGCTGACAACCGGCAAGAGCAGGATCAGCGCTGCCCGCCCGTAAAGGCCACGTGGCGTATATGATTTGAGCCAACTGAACGACATGCGCCGAAACTAGACGCGCACCGCGAAGGAAGGAAGCCCGATGATGCTGCAGAGCGATTTCGACCCGCCGGTGGGCATAGCCGAGGATCTGGGCGATGGAATCCGCCGCATCCTGGCGCCCAACCCTTCGCCGATGACCTTTCGCGGTACCAACACCTATCTGCTGGGAGAATCCGGTCTTGCGGTGATTGATCCGGGACCGGCGGATGAGGCACATCTGTCGGCGATCCTTGGCGCCGTGAAGCCAAGCCAGCGGATCACCCATATCCTCGTCACCCACGCCCATCTCGACCATTCGCCACTGGCAGCGCGGTTGGCGGAGGAGACCGGCGCTAGGGTCCATGCCTATGGCGGCGCGCAGGACGGGCGCAGCGCCGTGATGAAGCGCCTTGCGGCCAGCGGTCTTGGCGATGGCGGCGAAGGGATAGACCACGGCTTTCGCCCCGATATCCGACTGGCGGATGGCGAGTCCGTCGAAGGAGCGGGTTGGCGCATCACCGCTCTCTGGACGCCGGGGCACCTGGGCAACCATCTCTGTTTTCAATCCCGTGACGCGATCTTTTCAGGTGATCTGGTGATGGGCTGGGCCAGTTCGCTCGTCTCGCCCCCCGACGGCGACCTGACAGATTTCATGGCCTCCTGCCAGCGCCTGAAAAGTGTCGGCGCACAGATTTTCCATTCCGGGCACGGCGCACCGATCGAAGACCCGCTGGCGCGGCTCGACTGGCTGATCGCGCACCGCCGCTCGCGCGAGGCGGCGATCCTGAAGGAACTCCGCTCAGGCCCCGCGACGGCGCAGGCGCTGGCGGATCGAATCTATAGCGACACGCCCACATCTCTGATGCCCGCCGCGACCCGCAACGTCCTTGCCCACCTTATTGATCTCATGGGACAAACTCTCGCCGCCCCCATCGATCCCCTCTCTTCACGCGCACGTTTTTCGACGGTCTGAGCAGCACGGCGCGCGACACGGAAAATATGTAACAATCCCTCTGGACGCCGCCCAAGGCTGTTGCTATACGGACCACCGTGTTCCGGCGTAGCTCAGCGGTAGAGCAGTTGACTGTTAATCAATTGGTCGTAGGTTCGATCCCTACCGCCGGAGCCAAAAATCCTCCAAGCCCCTGATTTCATGGGACATGCTTTTCGTTGGAGTCGCATGTCCAGCCCTTGTGCCCCGGATGGGGCACATTCAGGGACACAGGTCGACACACCGACCGCGCACGACTCTGCGCATCCTGCGCGACTCCGGACCGCCCCGACCATCGCATCGGAGGGTCGCGCCATGACCGCAATCGCACATGTTCCCTATCTCGAACGCCGCCCAGCCGGCTTTCTTTTCCGCCGACGGCTTCCCGCAAGGCTGACACCAGTCAACCTTGTTCCCGCCTATTTCCTGCGTGTCTCGCTGCGCACCCATGTCCCGACCGACGCGAAAGAGCTCGCACGGCGCCTCACCGGGCTCTGCGACCTCGCATTCGCGATGGTGACGGAGAGAGACATGGACCATCTGCGACCCGACGACATCCGGTTGCTCGAAGCTCTGGCGCGCTTCCAGATCGACGCGCACGCCGCCGCGCGGGCCATGGCACCGCCTCGAAGCGAGGCGGCCGCCCACCAGGCCGCTGCCTGCGAACAGGCGACGCAGGCCGTCCTGCGCCGCGCCCTGGCTTGCGGCGATCGCGAGGTGGTCCGCGCGCCCCTGAGAGCCGTCGCCGAGCGTCTCGGGGTTCATCTGGCCGAAGACACCGAGAACTGGCGGATGCTCGCCTACGAGGCCACCAGGATCCTTCTCGATGTCAGCCGAGAGCGGGAGAACCGCGAACTCGGGCGGTTCGACACCCCGAGCCCGATATTCGTGTCGGCCCGTGCCGCGCCTGGTGCAATCTCAAACGGAATGCCAGGCAATGCAGCATCGATCAGGACCGCCGCCACCCCGGCTCCGATTGCCTCGCCTATGCCTCCCGGAACGCCGTCTCAGATTGCTGCCGCCCCCGTCGCTGCGAGTTACACGGCGCCAACCGCGCCGGTGCCGGCCCCCATCTGCACGACAATCGAAGCGCCCCGGGCCGGCGAGACCACGGCACGACCTCGACAAGAGGAGCCGTCCCCGTCGCCGGCAAGTGCATCGCAAGCCGAGGCCCCCGTCGAGATCCGCGCCGCGGCCACTCTCGGGGACGAGGCCGCCATCAGGGCAAAGATGCGACCCCCACGGCTGGAGAACATCGACCTGCGAGACCTGAGCGAGGAAAGTCGCATGGCACTTGCCTCACCACGCGGGATCACCGTGATCCAGGCGATCAGACTGTATCGCGAACTGAAGGAGGCCGGATACGGTAATGAATTTGCGCGTGAGCAAACGCGAGACGCCGATGCAGGCCGGAAATGGCAAAAGGACAGCGCCAGCAAGATCCGGTTCGCGGAAACGTTCTGGCCGGAATTCGTTGGGAATGTGACGTTCGAGGATGCGAGCAAGAACGACATCCGCGATGCCCTGGCTTTCCTGCCGCGCATCCCAGCCAAGCACGGCAAGGGACAGGAAAGATATCTGGCGGAAAATGGCTATCGTGAACTCATTGAACGCATCGACTCGGACGAGGAAACGGACGCGGAAGCCAATCTCCATATTGTGGCATCCCGCACCGATGCGACAGAGGCGGACAAGGAGCAGGCGCGGCGCGAGGCATTGCAACCCCGGCTAAGGTCGGAAACCATCATCAAGCATCGTCGGACGATGCGTGCCGTGGGGCAGATGCTGTATGACCTTCAGTTGATCGACAAAAATCCTTTCGAAATCTGCTCGGTCTCCAACAGCGACAAAAAGCGCATGGCCGCAAAAGAGGCGAGCCGGGCCCGCACCGTCTGGGACGACCGGATCCTGACGCTGTTCCACTCACCCGTCTTTCAGGGCGAGATCGACGAGCCTGGCGAGCCGCTGTTCTGGCTTCCCCTTCTCGCCCGTCTCATGGGGTTCCGGGAGGAAGAGGCTTGCCAGCTGGCGCCCGAGGACTTTGGCAGCGATCGAAACATACCTTATATCGACATCAAGCGATGCGATGCCAACCATGTCAAATCGGACGAGTCTCAACGCAAGGTACCCGTGCATCCGCAGCTCATCGAACTGGGCTTGCTGCAACTCGTGGAGATGCGCCGGCGCCAGGGGCAGAGCCGCCTCTTTCCGAACCTGACCCGCGGGCAAACCAAGGGGAAGTTCTCGGAGAATTTCTCGAAGAAGTTCACGTACTATCGCCAGACGAACGAGTGCTACTGGCCCGGTCTGGATTTCCACGCATTCCGGACGACTTTCCACGGTGACCTGATGAACCGCGACAAGTCCGACGCGATCAGATGTCGGTTGATGGGACACGAGCCGCGCGACGAAGGAGATCGTTCATACAGTCAGGGCCTGCATATCGACGTGCTCCTCGAGCGCATCCGGGATGTCGAAATCGACATTTCGATGATCAGGAGTCCGTTTTCTGACGCGCCGAGTGAAGCCCGGAAGAAGGCGGAGACGCAGGGGCTTCGTGTGGTCGGATGAGTGAAGGCCCTGCCGCGCGTCGGCGCGGCAGGGCCCCATTTCAGATCCGTTTGCGGACTTCCTTCTCTGCACGCAATCGGTCGACCGCAGCGTTCCTTGCCTTGGATAACCCATCGAGTTGAGCAAGCAATTCAGCAAGATCATCTCCGCGCACTGTCCGAACCGGTATCTCGATGACACGTCCAACGTCGCCAATCTCGGGATCGTGATAGCCCTCGAAAACCTGACGGGTTTCGAGTGTCTCTTTCTCGATTTCCCGGCAGAGAACCTCGCGGACGGCATCGAGAGTGCCCGCGACATCTTCTTCGAGTATGCGCCCCTCCTCAATTGAGGATAGGCACCGACCGACAAAAGCACTGTCGCGAGCGTTTATTACGAATCTGTCACCCCTGAGCGCCGCAACAAATGACCTTGCTCTTTGTAGGGCTTCGAAAATCAGGTCTTCGAGTGTCGCGTCGTTGATTACATTTTTCATGACCATGTCCTTTCCTGGACGGGACGAGCAGCGGGCCCGCCCTTCAGAACCGGCCCCAAGGGGCCGGAATGTGATCATGTCTGGCTGGCGTCGGCCGGTGGTCTTGCCTGATACTCATCAAGGAACTGCGCCAGTCGATCGGTGATCAGGCAGATTTCAAAGATGCGCGGATCCGTAGGCTCAATCATCGCGAAACACGCCGCTTCTTCGGATGTAAGATCGTGTACCGACTCAAGCCTCAGAAGACCGAGGAGTGCCTTGAGTTCGCGTAGGCATGCGCGCGATGGCAACGATCCGTCACTGACATCCGCGCAGAGCTGCCGCACGCGTCCGGACCATCGCTGGCCTCCGAGCAACTGCGCCGCGGCCTCAAGGCCTGGAGCCTGTGTCGCCAAGAAAACCCGGATTCGAAAAAGTGTGTCGCAATCCGGATTGGTACTGGTATGCATCGAAGTGGAATTGTCGAGCATTGTTCTCCTTTTCCCGCTGCGTTCGTGCAGCGTCAGCCCACCGGACGTCTCCTTTCGAATTGGTGGGGTCCTGGTTTGCGACTGGGAATAGGCGGCGCGAAAGGTCCGCGATCAGTTGATTGCACGGGCGTTGATACCGGCGCTCTCGGCAAGAGGAGCGCCGGTATCTGCGGGCGGCGCCAAGAAGGAATCCTGGGAGTGCCGAGATGGCCAGCGTCCCTGCGCTGGTGCCACGGCGGAGGAGCACGGCAGGCGGTCCGCGCATTCTGCGAGGACCTTTCCTAACGTCGGCGCCGATCAGGCACCCTGGTGTTCGGCGGAGCTCTCCTCCAGTATTGCATCGATCATTTCCTGGCCCCTGGTGCGCTGCGCGACGGCCACAGCCCTTGCTTGATAGAAGGTCCGGCTCCGTTGATCTCTCTGCGCGCACAGCGCGAGAGCGGCATCGACACCTTCACGCCCGAGCCTCCCGAGCTCAGTGTGGATCCGCGTGCGCGCGATGTGCGCGCCGGTTCCGAGATGTTTTCGCCAGACGGCCGACGGGTAGCCTGCGCCCAGCATCCGGCCATTTGTTCGCACGAAGACCGGCAGTTCTTCTGCATTGGCGCGTGAACGCATTGCATCGAGATATGCTGAGTCGATGCCGGTGAGCACGAGCGCGTCAAGAAAGGGCGTCAATGCCTCGTGGAGACGACCTCTGAGTTCTTTCCCCTCCTTCTGCGTCTCTATGTCGATCCGGTATCGCGTTCCGTCATGATAGATGTCGCGCCCCCACAGAAGCTGCCCGTCTTGCAGGCGCAACGGAATGAATGTCCAGAGGGCGATCACGGCGGCTTCGTTGACGAGCCGAAGCCTTGTTTGCCTGCGCTTTGTGCGGAAGCTCTTCTCGAGCAGATCGTGAGCCAGCTCCCATGTTTCGGCCAACGTCGGCAAGTCTTCGTACCTACCGAATTTCAGGGGCACGACGGTGTCGCATTCACGTCGAAGCGCATTTTCGTGCGTCCTGAATGCTGCAATTATCATGTCATCGCAGCTCAGGTATTCCGCGAATTGACGGATCCGCATCGTGGCCGTGTGGCGGGTCGCAGGGCGATTGCCCTGCCCGGCGTATTTCGGGTCGGAGATCCTTTGCGCGTGTCTCGCCTTGCTGTCTTCGAAACGTCGAAGGCCCTCGACCGTCAGGTCGATGCCCGCGCCAGCATCCTGCTGAACTTTCACGTATTCGCGCAACACCTCCTCCATACTGTTGACGACACTCCGGGCCGGTGGACGCCGACCGTTGATCATGCGCCCCGCACGCAGCGCGGAAAGACGTCGCTGCCATTGATCGGGCAACCCGGCCAGTGTGACCCGACGTTTCCCCGGCGGTCGCGCCTTGGGCGACTTGACTGGCGACCGGGGTGTGCCCTTCTCGGCAATGGCCGCATTCAAGGTGATGATCACGCCGGGATTACCAGGCAACAGGATATCGAGCGCGGCTTTCAGGCTGCGCAGGCGTCGCGAGGTCGTCACGTCGGAGCAGAACGAAAGGAAATCCTTGACGTCCGGTACGTCGATCCCCCGCTCGGCCGCGAACGCCATGAATCGCTCCAGAACACGAAGGTCTTCCAGATCCACCTCCTCGATCGCGTCCAATCCGCGATAAGGCGCGATGTGAGAGCTCTCGAGAAGCGTTGCCCGGTCACGCCGGTCACAGGACCTGCTCCGGGGATGCTTTCTCCGGATTGCATCGCGGACAGCGACGAGGGCACTCGCCTCCGAAGGCAGCAATCGATCGAGTGCCGTTCGCAGGTTTTCGAGGCGCCGGGTGGATTTGTCTTGCGCGGCAAAGGCCAGAAAAACATCGCTGCCCGTCAATTCAAGATCGGTTTCATTCGACCAAGCGAGAAACTGATCGAGCGTACGCAATTCCCGCAAACCGATCGTCTTGATCGAAGCGGTTCCGCTGTAGGGTGCGAAATGCGAGCCCGCAAGCAGTTGGTCTCGGCTACGCGTGTCGTATCTACGATCAGACATCGATCAATCCTTTCAGGAGGTCCTGGCCCCGTTCGACCATCAGAAGCGCCTTGATGAATCCGTAGAACGTGCGCATGGTCGCGGCCTTGTCGTCGATGCGCTTCGCGATCACTTCGATCTCTTCGGGGTGCTTGTTCAGCAATAGGGAAACCTGGCCGTGACGCATCTGGTGCGGCGTCATGGGCAGATCCACGTATGTACGCATCACGTTCGAGAATTCCGATCCGAACCAGGACGGGTTCATCGATGCGCCCGGAGTCTTCACCGCCGGAAAGAGATACGGACCGCTGTCTGCATGCGGGAACAGCGGACGGATCTCTTTCAGATACCAGCGGATGGTTTCGTAGTAACCGAACTTGTCATATTGGATGGGAAATTCGATCTCCTCCCTGTTCTTGGTCAATTCCGGTGGTATCCATAACTGTATCGGTTTGTCTTTGCCCTTTGGGACGCGCAGTTGTGCATCGTCACCAAAACACGTGAGGCCCATCGCGTTCTCGATCCTGATCGGAGCTCCACCGATTTCGATTGCGACGAAACACGCCGCTGAGCCGAGGAGGCGCGCGGTTCCGATTTCCCTTCGCGTCAGGTCGCGACGCTCGAGTGAGGCTTTTTCGAAGATGGAAGACGCCTCCTGCTTGAGGGTCTCGAACGAAAAGAAGAAACGGCGTCGGACATGGGGCTTGTCGATCAGTGCCTCGCAGAACTGCCGGTTCTTCTTTGTCATCCGCTTTTCCGCCTTTCCACCCTCTCGGGATATGGCGTTGTTCGCAATGATCAGCTCGAGTTCAGAGTTGTCGATCCCAAGGTGCCGCCTGATCTGCCCGATCGCCTTGAGGTATTTCCGGCATGTCCGCGGGACGAGGCGCCCCTCGCATTTACGCCTGGTGGTTCTCTCCAACAATTCACCAGCGATTTCGGTCACCAGATCATCATCTTCAAGCACGACCTCGAGATCGGCATCGGCGTTGGACACCCGTCCGGTATCCACCGCGATGCGCAGGAATGTCCGCATCGCCGAGCGCATGACATCGGCGTGGCTTTGATGGTCGTCCGCGAATTGTCGGGATACGGGATCCCAACCTGTCTTGGTCACCTTTTCGATCCACCCGCAGAACTGCGCTTCCCAGTCATGATCGAGTGAAGCGACGGCCTTGCGCCGGAGTTCGGGCTTGAAATTGACTGCTTGCGGAGGAAGCAGCGGCAGAATTTCCGGGAACTGACGCAACTCATCCAGCCTGTCGATAGAGCGACGGTTCGCCTCCCTCTTGTTGCCCGTGAAATCGCTGTCCAGCCGAAGCGCGACGGCAATACCGATATCGCGAGGCAGATATCCGTAGGCGCGTGCGACGACCGCGAAAGTCTTGAGTGCAGAAAGCTTCATGGGATGCCATCTGGCGGACTGCCCGACCTTGCCGGAAACAAGAGGCTCGATCGCGTCGAAGAGATCGTTCCATTCGTCTTGCTGCATTCGCAAGTCTGCCAAAGCTTTCGTTACGCCCAGGAACTTCCTGAGCGGAGAGCGGACTCGGCGGCGCCAGAGTCCGAATGCGGTGTTGGTCGGCCATTGTTCTATATCGAACGCAGTCTTGGGAAACCGTTCATCGAATTCATCAAGGCATGCGTCGATTGTGATAAGGGGTTTGTTTAGGACATCGGCGAGATATTCGATTGCGCCGAGATACGAGTTCTTCGTGGAACTCGCGATATCTGTCCGCGCTTGGACATACGTATGGAGATCGGACATTGTCTTCCCGGCGGACGCCGACCCTCGACCTGTGGTTATGGCTTTGGCCGGGGTGTCGGTCTTGATCGTGAACTGAACCATTTGTTTTCCTCTCGTGTGTCACCAGAACGCGGTTTCAGTCGCTAAAACGCGGTCTGGATACACACGCCTGGAAGATTACCGCCGGTGAAATCCTCCGGGTGTTTGTATCCCGGTCGCTTGCTGGTGATCCGTGTCGGTTGGGCGAAAATCGTGTATCGGGGGCGTCGTCTGCATTGGATTGACGTCCTTATTTGTTGGGGATGAGTGCGCCGAAGGCTGGAGCGGCTTTGGCGTATCGCGGAATAGGTTTTCCGGTATGCCAGGCCAGCACCTCGGCCTTGCGCCAGCGCTTCGCACGGGAATTCTTTCGCCCGTCCGAAAGGTCGATGGACTTGGGAAGGGGCCTCTGACCCTTGGGAAGTTTTCCCTTCTCCCACCGATAGATGATGGAGGTGGAGACACCGAGAAGGCTTGCGACGTCCCCGGCCCTGAGAAGCTGTTCCCTCAGGTCGTCGATCTGGGAGGGGTCCTGGTCTTCTTTAAGCCCGAGCGTTCGCCAGACAACCGACCAGCGCGTCGTTCCACCGACGAGTCTCAGGTCGAGCTCCCGCAGAATGCGCGGGAGCCCCCTTTCAGTCGTGTTGAAAAAGCGGATCAGATCAAATCGGTTGAGTGGCTTGTCTTGCATGGTCGCATGCAATTAGGCTCCGGCTCCGGCGATCCAAAACGGCATCGAATATCTTGGCGGCCCACTCGAGATAAGACTCCAGCCTCTGAGCAGGAGAGCCGAAACGCATTCAAACGCGACGAGCCAATTCTCCGCGCTTCACAATGCCGACGGCGGCACCGCCGACCGTCTTTTCTGGGGATTCAAGATTCTATAGATTCGGGCCGCGATTCCGCTCCTCTTTTCAGAACCTTATAAGCCTGCGGTCGCGTGAACAGGAACCCAAAGTCGCGTGAACGGGAACCCAATGTCGCATGAACGGGAACCCAATGTCGCATGAACAGGAACCCAAGGTCGCGTGAACAGGAACCCGGGATGCACGAACAGAACCCTCCTCGTACTTTGCGGAACGGTCTGCGGCACTGACACCCTTGAACAGAAAGCGCCAGAGAAATATTGCAAATAAGTAACTTACGGAACGCTCGTTTGAAAAAATCCTGAATTGGTTTCCTATTGTACGCAACCGTATCCAGATTACTGGCACGAAACGCATGCACGAGCCTTGTAACATCGCAAAACCAGATTCGGGATTCGAGAAAGGAGGACTGGGCATCGCGGAACAACCGTCCAATGGACAGAAGGCATGCAACTCATTGCGGAAAGGCAGCGCGCTGCCAAGAATTGATCACTCTTCAGAGCGATGCAGTTTATGTCTTCAGAAAAGGTCTTTGGTCCTCAAACTGTTGATTTCTGCTGAGAAATGACCCGTTAGGCTGAAAACCGCGCTACCGGGAAGGCGTTGGCACCGCTCCCAAAAAGCTTTTCACTGGCCTCCAATAGCTTTTTCTTCCCCAATCTTCTGATAGCGCGCCTCGCTCCTGGCGTGCGCGGCGCCATAACTGGCCATGGCCTCTTCGAGGCGCTTGGCCGCTGCAGGATGATCCTTCACCACATCCACGATGCGGCGCGTAATCCGTGCGCAGAGCTTTTCGTGGTCATCGGAGATCCCAGACTTCATACCGGTCGCGGCAGCCCCTTCATGAGCAATCGTGGCCCCGAAGACCATCGCACCCATGCAATCGAGTTGCTCAGGCATGGGCGGCTCGTCTCGAAACCGATCCGCCGCCCACGCGTGATCCATATCCCTGAGTAGAAGACCCAGGAGCCGGATCCATCCCGGCCCGGATTTTCCGGGCTCGGCAGGCACTGGGTGATCGGGCGTGGCGCTATAGCCGACCGGTGCGCCGTCAGCGATGATTGCCAGGATCGCCAGGCGCAAGAGCATCGCAGGACCGGGGTCCATGGGGTCGATGCTCTTTTCGGTGAGATCTTCGCGCAGTCTGAATATCTGCTTCTTCAGGTTCTTGTGAATCTTGCCAGGACTATTCAACCTCCGGCGCGCCGTGCGCGGCCGTCGCGATTGCGGGGGAGGGTCTGGTGGAGGATCGGCGCCATTGTTACCGCCATCAGGGTCGCCCTCGTAATCGTCCTCCTCAAGAACCTCGTCGTCGTTGGTGGAGTCGAGGTCGGCGAGATCGTCAGGGTCTTCAAGGCCCTGTACGTCCAACCCGAGACCGAGAACCCGGTTGATGAAGCGGTAGGTTTCACCCAAGGGGCCGAACCGGGCGTCTTCGTCCTTGAGCGCCTTGATCTCAGTTTCTATCTTGTAGAACTCGTCTTCGGTGAGCGGGTTGCCGGGCGGGTTCTCGTCAGTGTCCTGAGTTTCGTCTCCGTTATCGCCGCCCCGCCCACTTCTGACCGTTCGCCTCTGGCTCTCGAAGTGAGCGTCATGGCGCGCGCGGATCTGTATGGCCAGATCCAGCATCTCGGCGCCGAGCTCACCCTGGTCCCGGAATGCTTCAAGCAGTTTCTGGTAGTCGCGGGATACGGGATCGAGGCTGTTCTGCGCGAGCCTATCGAGCGACGTAAGGGGCACGATCGCACTGGTTTCGGTTTCGGAGAGATGGATGCGCCCGCGGAGTGGCGGCGCATCTGCGCACGTAATGTCTGCGCCCCATGTATTTCCGATCCGCCGAGGAGTAAGCGTTTCCAGGGCAGTACCACCTTTACCCTCGAGAATGATCCTACAGGTCGCGGGAACGCAATCGTCCGGTGGCACCCAGATAAGCCGGGAGTGCTGCAGCGTGAGTGCACCGCCATCGCGCACCGGCGCGTCGGCCTCGGTCTCCGTTTCCGGTGCTGGTATGGGTGGCGCCAGGGTATCGATCGAGATTGTCTCCGAAAGACAAACAGAAAGACCCAGCCGGTGGAGCGCCGTCCCCGCAGGTTCCGTGCGAGCAAGGCAGGCCTCGGCATTCCCTGGGCCGCCGCGTCGGCCGTATAGACCGGCCGTCGTGGCGTTGGCCGACCCCGAGAGGACGTAGTCCGCGTTCAGGCCACAGGCGACAATCATCTTGGCGTGCAAACGCCGTCCGTGCCGTGCGTCCAGCTCCTCAATGGAATGCAATCCCGCATGCGACAGCTGGCTGAAAGCGCCGGGATCGAGGTCGTGATACCGTGGGTCGAGAACGAGCGACAACTCTGGGGTGCCGAGGCTCTCCCGAAGCCTTGAGACAGCCGCGAGCGTCTGGTCCCAGAAGGGAGAGACGATCACCAGCTTCTCTATACTGTCGGCTTGCGTGAAATCGACGAACTGATCCGCGACCCCTGTGCTCTCGGTTTCGACGAGTAAGGCATGCCGGTTCCCGTCGGGGTCGATGACCTCTCGGGCCGCCTCGGCCTGCTGGAGCCAGCTGGCGCCGCGCTGCTGCGCCCGCTTGATGATGCGCCACATCGCGAGATCATCTGCAGCCGTGTGAGCGCTGAAGTAGGCCAGAGAGGCCTTGAGCAGGGGCGCAGCCCAAGTCTCTTCCTGGTGGACCGTCATTTGCGTGGCAACCTCCAGGTTGCCGGCAATCCCGCCGCTGGTGAGATTTGACGAGGCGACGACAAGCCGTCCGCCATTCTTCCCGATCTGGAGGATGATTTTGGGATGAAAGGCCCCGTTCACCTTGCGCTTCGCCAAGTGATAGGTTTGCCCTGCCAGGCGAGACGGCCCGAACTCTTCGAAATGCCTGTTCACGCGATCCCGGTCTCCGATGATACCAATGAGGCGAGAGCCCCCGCTGGAGAGCTTGGGGTAGACCACGTTATCGAGCACATCCGACGCAATCTCGAAGCTGGTCAGGAGTGTCGCGTGGTGTCCCTTGTCGCCCAACATCGCGTAATACTTCATGCCGCCTCCAGCTCGGCGCGACCGAGATCCGTCAGCTTCTTCTTGCAGATGAGACCTGCATCATCGAGGAACATCTGCGCGGTCTTGAGGCGCGGACCCGCTTCGCTGACCGCAAAGGAGTTTCGAAAGAAGAGCCGCCCTTCTTCGAACTCGAAGAGATAGGTGTAGCGTCCGCCGTGAAGCTTGCGGGCGGCAATGAAAAGGTGGCGCCGAAGCACGAAGTCCTTGCAGAAAAGCGCGAGGGCGGTAGCGGCAGAGGTGTTCCGCTCCCTGGCGATCCATTGCAGGATCGTCGCCACTGTCTGTCTGTGGGGTTGAGGCAGATAGTCATCCAGGAGTGGAGAGGGATCCTGCCCCCATATGCGCCACAGCCGCGCGAGGGGAGACAGGATGTCGTCGAGGATAGCTGTCCCATCGCACGCCCGTGCCTGGACAGCTTCGAGTGAAATGCCCGTATTGGCGTCTTCCAGTTTGACGAGATACGCTTCGAGGCTGATCTCGGGCGCGTCGGCAACGATGCGACCGGCGAGTTCGGGAAGCGTGCGAGACCCGGCTGGTCTTGCAAGATGGTCGAGGCCGGCGCGCAGGAGCAACTCGCAGACAATCCGGGCCGTGTCGCCCGCCTGGAAGTGCCGCCAGGAGGCATGGGTCTGCCCCAGGGGCGAGTTATCGTCGGGAATGGTTTCCATCCATGACCAGCGAAGGCTGTCTTGGGAAAGTTCTCTGTCTGTCTCTCGATCGGCCTCTTGAAGGATGAGGTGGAGGGTCTTGCGCCGCGCCGCGTGAAAATCGGCCTCGAGATCGCGGCCCAGCAGGAGATCGCGCAAAGCGACAGCCTCCTCGGTGTCATCTCCGATTGCACTCGGGCGCAGAATCGCGATCTGAGTGAGTGTTGCCCGGTCTACACGCCTGTCCTTGGCTGCCGCAAGAAAGGCTGATCCGGCCGCACCCACGGAATCTGCAAATGCCTGCGCGAGCGCTCGTCCCTGCTTGGTGGGCACCATGAACTTCTGTTTCTCGCGGAGGTCAAGCAGGCCGATATCGCGCATCTGGGGCGCGTAGACCTGCGAGAAGTCACCACCCTTGCGCTGGATGTAGCGCTCCGTCTTCGGCGTGGACCGGGCTGTTTCGTACGCGAAGTCGATGATTTCATCGCCTTGGGCAAGGGCTCGAGTCGCGTAATCTCGTCCGGACAGTCCGCGCTCACCTGATGAGGTGGTCGGATTTTCGGGGTTGTATAGGGAAGCGAGGGCGTAGAGCGCCTCACCCCGGCGAATCCAGTCATCGTAATCGGCGCGGGAATCGGTGGCGCCATTTCTCGAGTACTCGGTCAGCCACCAGGAGTAGAAACTGTAATAGCGCAGGCGGGTGGTGACCGTGCTGAATCCGGACAGCAACCGACGATAGAGAAATTCCACCGGGGCTCGCATCGCAAGCGGGTCCTGCCCGCGTTCCTTACCTATACTTGTCCAGTGTGCTGATCCGTCCATGCGCTTGTCCTGTTTTAGGGGCCATCCTGTGCGAGTCGGGCGACAGGATTGTGCGTCTTCAGATAATTTGGGACATCAGAGCGTGCTTTCGTTTGGAGGCTCTGGCTCATCCTTGATTGAGTTTACGCGTTTTCAGTTTGGTGGCGCAAGCGCCGGGTGAGCATGGTTTTTCGTTTGATCTCCTCTCGCTGTTTCAGGATTTGCTCAGCGCGGCCGAAGTAGACATCGACGGGCGTCAGGTTTCCAAGGCTCTCGTGGTAGCGTTGGTTGTTGTAGTATTCGACGAAGGCGTCAATCTGGCGCTCGAGATCACCGGGCAGGAAGTAATGCTCGAGCAGGACACGGTTCTTCATGGTCTGGTGCCACCGCTCGATCTTGCCTTGGGTCTGTGGGTGGTAGGGTGCGCCGCGGACATGATCCATGCCCTTGTCGTCGAGGTAATCCGCCAAGTCCCCCGCGATGTAAGACGAGCCGTTGTCGCTAAGAAGTCTTGGCTTGGCGACAACGGTCGCGCAGTCACATCCTGAAGCCTCCAGCGCCAGATCGAGCGTGGCGGTCACGTCCTCAGCCTTCATCGTCGTGCAAAGCTTCCAGGAGATGATGTAGCGGCTGTAATCGTCCAGGATGGTACTGAGGTAGAACCAGCCCCAGCCCAGGACCTTCAGATAGGTAAAGTCGGTCTGCCACAGCTCGTTGGGGCGCGTGGTTTTATCCCGGAACTCATTGGCTGCCTTCATTACGATATGCGCCGGAGCTGTTACCAAGTCTTCTGTCTTCAAGATGCGGTAAACCGATGATTCCGATACAAAATACTGCTTCTCATCAGTATATTTCACCGCCAGCTCACGCGGGGTCAGTTCCTCATGCTCGAGCGCAAACTCGATGATATCCGCCCGGGTCTCATCCGCGAGGCGGTTCCACACAGACCCCGGATGGGGCGGCGTGTCCTCGAGCGCGTCAAGCCCACCCTCCGACCAGCGATCATACCAGCGGTAATAGGTCGTACGTGGGATGCCGAGCATGGCCAGCGTCTGACGAGCGGGCAGATGCGAGGCTTCGACGCTGCGGATGATCTCCAGCTTTTCCGATGCAGGATACCTCATGCCTCGCACTCCCCATCCCCGATCATACTTTTTTTGAGCAGACGGTTTTCCAGAGTCAGATCGGCAACGACCTCCTTGAGCGCAGCCGATTCTGAGCGCAGTTCCTTGACCTCAGGCGATGTCGCCTGGCGGGCAGTATCCCCGGCCAGGCGTTGCTTGCCCGCTTCAAGGAATTCCTTCGACCACGTATAATACAGGCTCTCGCTGATCCCTTCTCGGCGGCACAGCGCGGCAATGCTCTCCTCGCCGCGCAGCCCTGCCAGAACGATCCTGATCTTCTCTTCAGCCGAATACTGTTTGCGCGTCTTGCGCTTGATCCCTGTGACCAGCTTGTCGGCCGCGTCCTTCGATGTTCCGGATTTCTTGTTCATCTTCGCTCCTTGGTGGCTGCGATGAACCAGAAATCCTCCGTTACGAAAACCTCAAATCTGTCCCAAAGGCGCTGACGTCAGACAGGCCAGCCCGTCGTTGACGCACCCGATCCGGGCGAGGTCATCTGGCGCGACAACACCAGTGTCACCTGCCGCCGCTGGAACTGGCGGCAAGGCCCGCGCACGCAGATAACCGAAGACTCGCGCGACATGTGGTTCGTGCTGGAACGCCTGGACCCGATGCCGATCGAGGCTTTGATGCAGGCGGGCGAGGACCTGATCGTTGGTTTGCAACGGTTGTCGTCTGATCTGAATGTGTCGGTCATGCAGTACGATGCAATGAGGCCCGAGGGTATTTCGCAGAGTTCAACTCTGACGGTGCCTCGGCCGATCAGATCGAGTGCGTCGGCATCGTGATCGAGCGCCTGACCAGGAATGGGGTGATTGATCGGGGCCTGCTCTACGACAGCCCGTTCACGGATCTGACGCCGGATGGCCCCGATAGTGTCTTCGACGACGAGGACGTGGACCGATTTCTGGCGCGGCTCCGGACCCTGAATCAGACAGCCGAGGTGTCTGATGCATCGACCGACGTTGGTTAACTGCGATCATGCTGGCTCAAGTCATCGCATCGAGATTAATCTAAGTCATCGCATCGTAGGCTTCTATATGGATAGTGGCCCGAGAGGTGGGAGTGAATGGCCACAATGAAAATCGTCGTTGGGATCCTGCTTGGCCTCGTGCTTGGGCTTCTGGGACTGGCATTATCTCTTGTTCTGGACCTGCGGGCGGAAAGGGCTGAATGGGACAGGTTGGCCGCGCTCCAGCCCGAGGAGCCCGAACTCTTCGATCCGGAGATGGTGACCGACCTGCCCGAACCTGCCCAACGATACTTCGCGTACACGATCCGGCCGGGAACACCGCTTCTACCGGTCGCCGTCATCAAGATGACGGGCGAGTTCAGCCTTGAGAGCAAGGATGACCCGAAATATCGGCGGATGGAAGCGCGCCAGATACTCGCTGCACCTGAAGGTTTCGTTTGGGCGATGCGTATGCGCGGCGGCGTGCCCATATCGGGCTCGGATTCCGGCAGCTGGACGCGATTTCGGGTATTCGGACTGATCCCGGTTGCGCGCCAAGGCGGCGATCCCGATCATACGCGTTCGGCCTTCGGGCGATATGTTGCAGAGACCGCAATCTGGGCACCCGCGGCGCTCATGCCCGGACCTGGCGTCAGTTGGTCGACTGTGGACGAATACACCGCCCGGGTGACCATCACGCATGGGGAGCTCGAGCAGGCCGTCGATGTCACTGTCAACCCAGAGGGACGCCCGGTCGAGGTCTCCTTCCAGCGCTGGAGCAATGCCAACCCCGAAAAGGTCCACAGATTGCAGCCGTTCGGCGCTGTGATGTCGGATTTCCGCGAGGTGGGGGGCTACCGCCTGCCGTTCCGGATCGAGGCGGGAAACATGTTCGGCACGGAGGACTATTTCCCGTTCTTCCTCGCGGACGTCATCGACATCAGATTTCCGGGGGCACAGCCATGATCTCATGGTCGGACTGGCCAAGACCGATTCCGTTGGCCTCGTCGAACGCACGCTGAACTGGTCCAACCTTCAGTGGTATGCTGTCAGTAGGCTGATGATATGGCATTGGGCACGTTGGTCTGGTTCATCTCTTTTCATCTTTCACAGCCGGAAATGTGAGCCCCGAAGCCTCTGATTTCTCTACGAAACGCGAAATTTCGGTCGGGAATGGCGCGTGGCCCGCGGTCTCGAACAATTCCCTCCGCTTGCCCTTCGGGACCTCGACCGCCTCGAACCATTCCTGCACCAGGGGGTTGGCGTGCTCGAGTGGGCGACGCCCGCGATCAGCAGCATCAGCACTGGCAGAAGCGACACGTTCATTCCCCTGCCCTGCGCCTCGACCGCCTGCATCAGCCGGAAGCAACGCTGGGTGATCCGGGGTGACCACGCCGCGCCTCACCCACGAACAAGTTCAGCGTAACCTTTGCACCTCAAACCCGCGGCAAATCCAATAGAGTGCGCGCCTCGTCACAGGTGGCTACCGGGCGCGCATGCTTCTCGCACAACTCCACGGCACGGCGCACCAAGGCCGCGTTGGAGGGGGCCAACGTTTCTCGGTCAAGGCGCATGTTATCTTCAAGCCCCGTGCGCACATGTCCTCCGGTCGTGATCGCCCATTCATTCAGTGTGATCTGGTGTCGACCTATCCCCGCAGCGCACCATTGAGCGTCCGGCATAAGTCGGGAAACGGTCTCGCGGTAGAAATCGAACACATGGCGATCGACCGGCATGGCGTTCTTTACCCCCATGACGAACTGGATGTAGACGTTACCATGGATGCGCCCGTCGGCGTTCATCTTTGCCGCTTGAAAGATGTGACTGAGATCGAAGGCCTCGACCTCGGGCTTGATCCCATGGCTGCGCATCTCGCAAGCCAGCCAATCCACCAGGTCGGGAGGGTTCTCGTAGACCCGCGTGGGAAAGTTGTTGGAGCCCACCGAGAGTGACGCCATGTCGGGCCGCAGCGATAGCATGCCTCCGCGCTTCCGCCCTGCACCGGACCGGCCACCCGTCGAGAACTGGATGATCAAGCCCGGACAGTGTTTGCGCAGACCCTCCTGGAGCAAGGCGAATTTCTCTGGATCCGAGCTGGGCGTTTCGTCATCGTTGCGAACATGGGCGTGGCAGATGGCGGCACCAGCCTCGAAGGCTTCATGCGTGCTTTCGATCTGCTCCGAAACGGTGATGGGAACAGCCGGATTGTTGGCCTTGGTCGGGACGCTGCCGGTGATGGCGACACATATGATGCAGGGTGTGGTCATGTTGGTATCCGATATACTGGCCGCGGCTACGCCCGCAGGGCAGCGTTGATGGCGAGAGGCAGCTGACACGCGATGAAGGCGATCTGATCGTCGGTGACATTGTAGGGCGGGGCCAACAACACGTGATCGCCCTCATGCCCATTCACCGTGCCGGAACCGGGATATACCATCAAGCCCAGAGCCGCAGCCTCGGCTCCGATCCGCTGGGCGAGCTTGCGGGTCGGCGCAAACGGCGCATTCGTTTCACGCGAGGCTACAAGCTCAACCGCCCAGAGCAGACCGCGCCCCCGGATATCGCCAACATGAGCGTGCTGGCCCAGCGTCTCATGCAGCGCAGATTGCAGCAGGGCGCCCTGACGGGTTACGTTTTCATCGAGCCTGTCCGCCTCGATCACTCCCTGAACCGCCAGAGCGGCGGCACAGCAGACTGGATGCGCCATATAGGTATGACCGTGCACGAAGCCGCCCGAGCCTTGGGCGAAACTGTCATATACTGCGCGCGTGCAGGCAACCGCGCCGATTGGGAGATAGCCACCGCCCAATCCCTTTGCCAATGTCACGATATCGGGTGCGACTTCTTCATCGGCGCAGGCCAGAAAGGGGCCGGTGCGATATACACCACACATGACCTCGTCCAAGATGAGCAGAACGCCGTGGCGATCGCAGATATCGCGGATCCGGGCGAAATAACCCGGTTCGGGAGTCGTGGCGCCAGTGGTCGCCCCAACCACGGTTTCGGCGAGAAAGGCCGCGACATTCGAAGCGCCCAGCCGCTGGATTTCTGCCTCAAGCGTATCGGCGGCGCGGCGTCCATACATCTCTGGGGTCTCACCGGGATGCGCGTGACGATAGTAGAAACAAGGATCCACCTGCGTCCGTTCGGGCAGCATCGGCGCATAGGGCTCGCGGCGACTTTCATTGCCCGATCGCGCCAGCGCTCCCAGCGTATTCCCGTGATAGCTTTGCCTGCGCGAGATGACGATATGGCGGTTTGGCTGTCCCCGTTCCAGCTGGCACTGACGGGCCATCTTGATTGCGGTCTCCACGGCCTCGGAACCTGAGCCTACGAAGTAAACCCGCTCCATGCCCTGCCCAGCCTTGCTGCATATCCGTTCTGCCAGGCGCTCTGCCGGATCGTTCGTAAAAGAGCCGCTATGCGCATAATCAAGCCGCGCCATTTGTTCGGTGACGGCGGCGGTTACGCGTGGATCGCCGTGACCAATGCATGACACGGCCGCTCCCCCGGCCGCATCCAGATAGCGCCGGTCTTCGGTATCGAAGAGATATGCGCCCTCCGCCCCTGCGGCCATCAGGGGGGCGTCATGGGCGCTTCGGTGGAAAACGTGGCTCATGTCATGTGGTCCGTTTATGGAGGGTGGTATAGGTGCCGCTGTCATAAAGGGCTTGCTCGATATGCCCGATGCGCGTGGTGGCTTCGGCTCCAAGCTCGGTCAAGACAGCCGCGATCAAAGCCTCGACCAGCGATTGAGCTGCCGCGATTGAAGGGAAAAAGGATGGACCGTCCACGGGGAACAGCAACGTCTCCGCCGCAAGTCGGGTGAGCGGCGTGGCACGACTGTCCGAGAGGCAGATCAGCGTGGCACCGGTCGTTTCGATCGCGCGGGCGATCTGGTGAATTTCGTGGCCGTAGGGATCGAAATTTATCGACAGCACCGTGTCACCGGGCCTGAGGAGCGCCAGATCGACGCTTAGCGACGTGGCCTCTGCCCCCAGCAGAGCCACATTGTTGCGCAGCATCCGGCAGAGATAGGCGAATGTCATACCCGGCCCCCTGCAGCTCATGAAGGCCGAAATGAACACCCGCTCTGCCCGGGCCAGATGCGCAGCCGCGCGGGCAAAAGCCTCGGGTGGGTTGGCCCATTCGGCGTGATCCAGGTTGGCGCGGGAAGCGGCGAAACTTTCGGCCACCAGTGCATCGACCCCGCTGCGGGACAGGGCACGCGTCGCCCGTTCCGTATAAGCAACCGGGGTCTGGCGCAGGTGATCAACATGCAAAGCGCGGAAATCACCCCAGCTCTCGAAACCCAACGTCTGGGTCAAGCGCAGCAGTGTGGCTGGCGATACCCCCGCGCATGCCGCCAGATCACGCATCGATATAAGCGGCACATCATCGGGATGATCCACCACATAGCGCGCGGCCAGCGCCACCTGACGAGGCATGTCTGGCAGGCTGTCCACGATACGGGTGTGAAGTTCGGCCAGGGTCATGATCTCGGTTTTCTTTGCATCAGACATATCTCAGGTCTCCAGTTCCACCCGCGCGGCCGGGATATGGCAAAAGGGCAATTGCGTGATGTCTGCCATGGCCGGACCCGGCGTTTCCACTTGGGCAAACGCGTCGAAACTGCGTCCGAAAGACGCGCGGATATGGTTCTTGGCCTTGGCCAGCAACAACGGGATCTCGGTTGCCTCGATACCGTGCAAGTGGAAATAGCCCGGATCGTTGGGCGAATAGACCCTGCTGGTAACGATAATGCGCAGCGGCCCTACGCGAAGCAGCGCAGTCGGGCCGAGATTGACGGCAATCCCATGCTCCATGGGTCCGGAATTGACGAACTTTCCGTCCGTCAGCATCTCCACGACGGCGCGCACCCGCACAGAAGCGCCAAATCGGCTATCCTGCCTGCCCCCCAGATCCAGCGTCAGGGTCGCGCCCATGCCAGCGCGCTGCGCGTCTTCGACCGCCGCCGGGTCCGCAATGAAAGCAAAGACGGTACCTTCGGGCAAGTCTGCCGCCAACGCCGCGGAAAGCAGCCCGGTCGTGTCGCCGTTGCCGCCCGACATGGGGTTGTCGGACGGTTCAAGGATCGCCCAGCGGCGGCCATCTTGCCAGGGAGCTTGCTCCAAAAGGCTGGCGGCGCTTGGCAAGTCCGGGCGAAAACGGGTCTTTCGCGCCGTCATCTCCTTGACCATGCAGCAGCCTACATTCTTCGCCGCCTGCAACGCTGCCGGGTCATCGCGCGTGTTCATACTCACCATCACGCCTGAATTGGCCGCGGGCACATCGGCATAGGCGAAGCTGGCATAGGGGTAGATGGCCAGCGGCATTCCAGCGTTCGCCTGTTCCTCTTCCAACCGGCACGCCAGATTCTCGATCTCGGTCATCGGGCCGGGTTCATCGGTGCGCATGTTGAAACTGGGCAGAATGAGATCACAGCAGGTCAACATGACCCGGCCGCGTGTTCCGCGCTTGATCAAATCTTCCAGCAGGTTCAATGCGCGTATGGCCGCCTGCGGCATATCCGTGTGGGGATACTCGCGATAGACTGTCGCGCCGTCCAATGCCGCGCACATTTCATCTGTTGGGATACAGTGCATGTCGAAAGAGGCTGAAATTGGCAGATCCGGAAAACGCTCCCTCAGCCGCGTGACCAGCGTGGTTTCCGGCGACGGGTCATTCGTCCCGATACAAGAACCGTGCATCGACAGATAAATTCCGTCCACGTCGCCGAATACCGGATCTTCCACGATTTCGTCAATCAGAGCGTCCAGCACCCCCTGTTCCACCGGCCCGCCAGGAGCAGAGGCAGCAAGACGCGAGAAGACCAACTGGGCGCCCGTTCGGTCCGCCCATTCCAAAGCGCCGCCTGTTTCCACCGTGGTCCCACGAAACTGCTCTGCCGCCTCGGCGCCACGCGCATATTCGCGGCCCTCGAAATGGTCCAGAGAGACGGTGCCGGCCGCAAAGGAATTGGCTTCATGCCAGAGCCGTGCAATACCGATTTTCATGGCTGTCCTCCTTGGCTCGCGCCATTCAAAGCGCTGTGGCCACATCGTCCAGGCAGCCGGTCAGTATTTCGGCCATCTCCTCGATCTGCGCCTCGGTGATGATCAAAGGCGGCGAAAACACCAACCCCTCGCGCACAGCGCGCGTGACAAGACCGCGCTCGAAGCACAGGTTACGCACCTTGGTGGCAACGGAACCAAGCGGATCGAAGGGCGCGCGAGTGGCCTTGTCGGCCGTCAGTTCAAGAGCCCACATGCCTCCAATACCGCGCACTTCCCCAACCAGCGGATGCGCGGTCAGCGCGCCCAGCTGGGTGCGCATGCTTGGGCCGACCTTCTCGCGAACATGATCGACAATGCCCTCGCGCTCTATGATGTCGATATTTTCCAGCGCCACGGCCGCGGCGACAGGATGGCCGGAATAGGTGAAGCCATGCGACAACACTCCCGGTGTCCGACGCAGCGCATCAGCAATCCGCGCGCCGACGCCGACCGCCGAAATCGGCTGATAACCACTGCTCATCCCCTTGGCCATGCACATCAGATCCGGCTGAATGTCATAGGTTTGCGACCCGAACCATTTGCCGGTGCGCCCGAAGCCGCAGATCACTTCATCGACGATCAGAAGGATGTCGTGCTTGCGGCATATCTCCTGGACGCGAGTCCAATAGCCAGGCGGCGGGGTAATGACCCCGCCTGCCCCCATCACAGGTTCGCCAATGAAGGCGGCCACGTTCTCTGCGCCGATCTCAAGGATCTTGGCCTCGACCGCGTCGGCGGCATCAGCGCCATAGACCGGATCGTGTTGATCGCGCCCGGCATGCCATGCGTAAGGGCCATCCGCATGAACGACACCCGGTATCGGCAGGCTGGGCACATCGTGCATCGAAGGCAAGCCACAAAGGCTGGCCCCTGCGACGGTCGATCCGTGATAGGCAAACTTGCGGCTGATGATGACTTGCCGCTCGGGGCGCCCTTGCGCGGCCCAGTAACCGCGTACAAGACGCAGGGCGGTATCGTTTGCCTCCGACCCTGAATTTGCGAAGAAGAAATCGTTGATTCCCTCGGGCGTCAGTCCCGCCAAGCGTTCGGACAACTCGATCACCGGCTCGTGCGAGGTCTTGAAGAAGGTGTTGTAGAACGCCAGCTTGTCCATCTGGCGATGTGCCACCTCGCCCAGTTCTTTGCGGCCATAGCCGATATTCACGCACCAGAGTCCACCCATGCCATCCAGTATACGGCGCCCTTCGGTATCCCACAGATAAACGCCTTCCCCATGGGTGATGACGCGCGGCCCGCCCTCGTCGGCCAGCGCACCGTGATCGGTAAAAGGGTGCAAGTGATGCGACAGATCGGCAGCCTTCAACGCCTCACCGGTTCGGTTTTTGAATCGTTCGTTCATCTCGGTCTCTCCGATGGTCTGCGCATCATTTTCGCGCCCGTGTGACATCCATCTTCCACTCCAGCATATGGATGATCTGGCTCATGGCGAAGGTCAGCGCGAGATAGATCGCGCCAGCCATCGTGTAGATCTCGATCGGCATGTAGGTCTCGGCTGCCAGCGTGCGCGCGACCCCGGTGATATCCATCAGCGTCACGGTCGAGGCGAGCGAGCTGGCCTTGACCATGAGTATCATCTCGTTGCCATAAGCAGGGAGCGCCTGTTTGATCGTCTGAGGCCAGATGATGCGGCGGAAGGTGGTGGCCGGCGACATGCCGACAGCGCGCGCAGCTTCTATCTGATTGTGGGCGACAGACAGGATACCACCGCGAAACACCTCGGCCGTGTAAGCGCCGGTATTGAGCGCCTGTGCGATCAGCGTGCACCAGAACGGTTCACGCAGAATAGTCCATAGAAAACTGGCCCGAATACCCTCGAACTGTGACAATCCGTAATAGATCAGGAATATCTGCACCAAGAGCGGCGTCCCGCGGAAGAAGAAAACATATGCCCAGGCAACCAGGCGCAGCGGCGCCCATCTGCTCAGCCGTGCCAGCGCTGTCGGCAGCGCAATCACAAAGCCCAGAACCAGCGCCAGCGCCACCAGACCCAGAGTAAGCCAGAGCCCGCCGATCAGGTCAGGCAGCGCCTCGATCATCACCCCGAAATTCATGGCATCACCCGCCCGGCCACGCCCCGATTGGCCCGCTTCTCAAGGCGCTGCTGGACGGCCATGACGAAAGCGGTCATCGCCAGGTAGATCAGCGCCGCAAACATGAAGAACGTGAATGGCTCCTTGGTGTAGCCTACGGCGATATCAGTCTTGCGCATCAGTTCCTCGAGTCCGATCACCGAAACAAGCGCCGTTTCCTTGAGAATGATGAGGAATGTGTTGCCCAGCCCCGGTAACGCGAAACGCCAGATCTGCGGCAGCAGGATACGGCGGAATGTGGTAACGGGCGACATGCCGATCGCGCGCGCGGCCTCAATCTGGTTGGTTGGCACGGTGCGGATGGCGCTGCGGAAAATTTCGGTCGCGTAGGCGCCGAATGTCAACGACAATGCCGCCACACCAGCGCCAAAGGCGGAAACATCGATATAGCCGTCATATCCCAGCCAACCCGCGAAATTATTCAGCAGGATCACCCCGCCATAATAGACGAAAAGGATAACCATCAGCTCGGGGATGCCGCGGATCAGCGCGGTATAGATGCCCGCCAGCAACCGCAGAATCCCAAAGCGAGAAAGCTTCATCGTGGCGCCGATCAGGCCAAAGGCCAGGCCGAACGCCAGCGACACAAGGGCCAGCTGGATGGTCATCAGCGTGCCTTGCAGAAGAAGATGGCCAAAGCCTTCGAGGTTGAACACGGGGGCGGGTCCTGTTCGTCAGACGCGCCCTGCCCCACCAATGGGGCAAGGCGCGCGATACATCATTCGGCGCTGATCGAGAACGGGAAATACTTCGCGTTGATCTGCTCGTAGGTTCCGTTCTGCTGGATCGTATCAAGCGCCGCATTGAGCCGCTCCAGAAGCTCGCTGTTGCCTTTCCCGACCGCGATCCCGGCGCCCGCACCGATGAATTCGACGTCCTTCACCGGCTCGCCCTTGAATTCGAACGCGTCACCACCCTCGTTTTCCAGCCAGTCGAACATCAGAACCTGCTGCGCCACGACGCCGTCCAGACGACCCGCTTGCAGATCGAGGTTGTGGTTCTCGACCGTGTCATAGGCCTTGAGCGAGACACCGGGGAACTTCTGCTCCACCAGTATGGCATAGGTCGTCGCGCGCTGGACACCGATGGTTTTGCCGTCCATGCCCTCGGGTGTGTAGGTGATGTCGCTGTCCTTCGGGGCAATCAGAGCGGCACCGGCAGCATAGTAAGGATCGGTGAAGTCCACCGCCTGCTTGCGTTTCTCCGTGATCGACATCGACGCGACGATGGCATCGTACTTGCCTGCCTTGAGCCCCGGAATGATGCCGTCCCACGCCTGCGTGACGATCTCGCACTCTGCTTCCATCTCGGCGCAGAGCGCCTTGGCAATCTCGACATCAAACCCTTGCACTTCGCCGCTTTCATCGACGAAGTTGAACGGGGGATAGGCGCCCTCCGTCGCGATGCGTAGCGCATCGGCGGCTGCGCCTTGCGCTACGAAAATGCCCAGAGCGGCGGCAATGATATGTTTGGGTGTCATGGTTTGATCTCCTGTCTGTTGTGTTTTCTTTGGTTGATTGGCCGCCCTCAGCCCCCAGAAAGGAACTGCCGGCAGCGGTCGGATCTGGTCTGTTCAAAGACCTCTTCGGGCGTGCCCTCCTCCTCCACCAGGCCCTGGTGGAAATACATCACCTTGGAGGACACGTTGCGCGCGAACTGCATCTCATGAGTGACGACGATCATCGTGCGCCCCTCATCGGCGAGCAACTGCATGACCCGCAGCACCTCACCCACGAGTTCGGGATCCAGCGCCGATGTAGGTTCATCGAAAAGCAGCGCCTGCGGCTCCATCGCAAGTGCGCGCGCAATGGCGGCACGCTGTTGCTGACCGCCCGACATATGCGCGGGATAGGCATCACGTTTTTCCGCGAGGCCCACCTTTTCCAGCAGTGCCTCGGCCCTGTCCAGCGCCTCCGCCCGACCAAGGCCCAACACGCGCAGTGGCCCTTCCGTGATGTTCTCAAGGATCGACAGGTGGCTCCACAACGCGAAATCCTGAAATACCATGCCCAGTTCCGATCGGATGCGCTGCAATTGGCGACGATCCACCACCTCCAGGCCATCCTTGCCTTGACGCGTCTTGATCTCCTCGCCCGCCACGCGGATCGTGCCTGCCGAGGGCATTTCCAGCATGTTTATGCAGCGCAGAAACGTGGATTTTCCGGAACCGGACGCACCGATGATCGACACCACGTCGCCGCGGTTCGCAATCAGGTCGATCCCGCGCAGGACCTTGATCTGACCGAAGCTTTTCTCGAGCCCTTCGATTTCCAGCGCTGGAGCAGAGGGGGTGGCAACCATGTGTATCGAGCGTCCTAATCTGAAATGAAACGCATTTTGAAACAAACGCGCTGTTTTACTAATTTATAAAACAATCATTTTATCTGTGGGTGTCAAGCAGTTTGTTTTGACCCTCGACTCCATAGGTCGATACGCATTGCGCACAACTGATCGGCTCGCGACGCTCGCGGGCGTTTCGTTCGACAAGGATTGTCGAAAATGGCCTTCAGATCAACGCAGCGACGTCCGCCCGTGGCATCTGCGTTTCTTCAGCCAGAAAGCTGACCAGATCGTCACCGCACGTGCCCGGTTCCGACATTGCCACCACCTTTTTGACCAGACTCCGGCGCAGCTTGGTCATGTCCACGTCTCGCACCCTGATCCGTCGCGGATCATCCGGGATGATTACGTTCTGACCCGGAATCTCCGACTCGGAATCGCCACGCAGGATGTCGATCCCGCGACGACGCGCAAAGTCGAGCTGCGCCGAAGGTTGTTTACCTGCCCCGGCATATTCGGTTTCCTGAACCACGATGGTTTGATCTGCATCCATCTCTTGGCTCAATGCAAACGCAGCAGCGAGCGAAATATTGCCTGCAGGTCCCCGCTCCAGCCCCTCCAGCCGGGCCAATGCTTCTGTCATGTAGAACACTTCGCCTTGCTTCAGAAGAAGGTAGCGGTCCATGTAGCGCAACACGCGCGCGGCATTGCGCGGCACGTCCGTGCGGTCCGGCCAACCTGCAAACGGGATTCCGAACCCGGTATGGCCCGTGGTGAAATGCTTGCGGTTGAAATCAGTGTCGCTGGCCATGTGCAGTCCGGTCAGATCCACGCTGGCCCCAATGATCTGGGTATGATCCGCGCCCGCCTTGCGCAACCCCCGCGCCGTGCCGGTCAGGTTACCACCGCCCGCATGGGTGCAGATCACCACATCGGGGGTGGTACCGGTGGCATCCCGCATCTGCTCGACGATCTCGAAACCCAAGGGTTCGACTCCGGCGATGGCAAAGGGCGTGTAAAGCGACGCGTTGAAATAGCCGGTATCTTCCAGCACACGCAGGAAGCTATAGAAAAGTTCTGGCCCGACTGATAGCTGCGCCACCTCGGCGCCGTAGATTTCGCAGGCCCGCCCCTTCTCGAGGATTTCGGGCTGGCCGATTCCGTGGCTGTCATAGACCTCCTGAACGACGACACATGCCAGATTGCGCCGCGCAGCCTGGCTGGCGACGGCGGCGCCGTAGTTGCCGCTGGTCGCCGTGACAACCCCCTTGAAACCGGCATGCTCGGCGTGATGAAGGCTGAGCGCGGCGCGCCGGGCCTTGTAGCTGCCCGAAGGGTTGGCGGCCTCATCCTTGACGAAGATGCGCGCGCCCTTGCCCTTGGGTGCCAGTTTGCGCGCCAGCCGCGTAATCTGGCGCAGCTCGATCAGGGCCGTACTGCCGACTCCGGCGCGCGACTGAACCTGCCGGACCTGGTCGATATCATAAGGCACAAGGCCCATGAGAGCCTCGTAGTCAAACATGGCAGGATGCGCCATGAAGGGCGCGTAATCTATGCCCAAAGACGACAGCATGATATCGCCCTTGCGGGCCATGACTGAGGCGTAATCGGTCTTGGTCATTTCAACCCTCCTTCGGCGTGTCGCGCATCATCGCGACCAGTTCGTCCCCAGCGGCCAGCAGCTCGGGGATCGCGCGACCAAAATCATGTCCATACTCCGGGTTGACAGCGATCAGCGTGCCGGTCTGCTCTCGGCCCAGAACGGTGCGAATTCTGACCTCCTGACCGATCTCGGCGCGGCCCGTGATCTGCCAGCCCTTGACGCGCAACTCCAGCGGCACGGCACGGGTCTCTGCAGGCAAGGTTTCCGGGCGTTGGTCGGGACGCAGAACAATGTTGTGGATCTGAACCCAGTTTCCGGCAAGAGATGTCATGAACTTTCCTTTCAGGCTGTCAACACGCGCGGACTGTTCAGCGGCAGGTCGGTCAGGTGGACCAATCCCGGCGCCGCACAGGCAAGATACTCGATGGCGTTCACGGCAGCGGCGGCAGTGCCCGCGCCGCCGCCAATCTCGGGCGCAATGACCATATCGACAGTCTGATCGCCAGTGATGACGATCCGGTCCGATGTGGCCTGTCCTTCCAGATCAGGACGGATCTGTTGGGGATGCTCGAGATGCAGCACCTCTCGCCCGCCAGCAAAGGCCGTCATGCGGTGAAGACAGCCAGCCACATCTCCGGGCTCGATCGCCAGATGATCGGTCGCGCGAACCACCGACGACACGATGGGCGCGCGGGTTTCTTCTACTCGCTCGATCTGCCAACCCAGATGTCGGGCAATCAGGGCGACAGATTGATCAAACCCGACATGACCCACGACCCGGCCATCATCCACGGCGCTGTGAAACGCGTCCGGACTCAGGCCCACACCCTGCCCGTTCAGGACGGTCGGTCCGAAATCAGAGAGATCATTGGTGCGCGTCACTCGGATATGATCCACCCGACCGCAAGGCACGGTAAGTGCCAACACGAGCATGTCCATTGCAAATCCCGGATTCACTCCTGTACCCAGGACCCGCGCGCCATTCTGCGACGCGGCCCGGTTCAACCGCTCCGCCGTCTCCTGGCAGGCGGCCGCCGGAAACGTCATTTCCTCGGCAATCGAGATCACGTCATGGCCAAGTTCGAGACAGCGCTCGATCGGCTCGGCAACCTGCGCAAGGAACGACGATGTCGCCTGCAACACGACAGCGTGCTGCGCAGAAACCAGCACCTCGGCGGCGTCCGCGCTGACAGTGGCATCGCAAGCCCCGTCAGGCAGCCCCAGCACCCGGCTCAGCGGCTGGCCCGCCTTGGCAGGATCGAGGTCGATAGCCCCGGCTACACGGTAGCCGCGCTCCAGCGCCAGTCGCGCGATCCGTTGGCCCATCGATCCCAAGCCATACATGATGATCTCCCGCATCATTTGCATCTCTCCTTATTCTATCGAGGTCAGCCCAGACCCAGAAGGCGCGGCAGGGTCAGCGATATGGCCGGGAAGCACACCACCAGCAGAAGCACGGCGAGTTCGACCAACATGAAGGGCAGGATTGCCTTGGCCACATTCTCGAACCGGACATTGCCGACAGAGGAGGCGACAAACAGACACGCGCCCAGAGGCGGGGTGATCAGCGCGATGTTCAGGTTTACCACCATGATGATCCCGAAATGCAGCGGATCCACCCCGATGGCGACGGCAATCGGATGCAGGATCGGGCCAAGAATGATCAGTACCGCAGTCATTTCCATGAACATGCCGATCACAAGCAGCGCAGCGGTTACGACCAGCAGGAACACCAGCGGGCTGTCACTGATGCCGCCCAGAAAGTTACCAAGATCGCGCGGCACACCTTCCTTGGCCAGCACCCATCCAAGGATCGAGGCGGCAGCCAGAATGATGAACACCGCGCCAGAGGCACGCACCATCTCGTAAAGGACATCCCACAGATCCCGCAGATTGAAATTGCGATAGACAAGAACACCCACGGTCAAGGCATAGACCACGGCGACAGCTGCCGCCTCGGTCGGTGTGAAAACTCCACCGAGAATGCCGCCAAGGATGATCAGTGGCATCATCAGGGGCAGGATTGCGCGCTTCAATGCAACACGCACAGGCGGCACTTCGCGGTCCAACGTTGCAATGGGCAAATCCTCCTTGCGCCCACGCCACGCGACATAGCTCATCAGCGCCATCGACATCAGTATTCCGGGCAGGATTCCAGCAGCAAAGAGGCCGGCGATGGAAACCTGCATCAATGACCCGTAAATCACCATGATGATCGACGGCGGAATGATCGGCCCGATCACCGATGACGCTGCCGTGACCGCTGCTGCAAACGGACGGTTATATCCTTGATCGGCCATCGCAGGGATCATCATTCGCCCTATAGCGGCGGTATCCGCAACCGCCGCGCCGGTCAGCCCCGCGAAAAAGACAGATACGAGAATATTCACATGCGCCAGCGCGCCACGCACCTGCCCAACCAACGCGTTGGCGAGGTCAACCAGTCGGTCGGTGATCTGGATCCGGTTCATGATGTCGCCCGCGAGAATGAAGAACGGCATCGCCATCAGCGAGAACATGTCGATTCCGGAAAAGAGGCGCATCGGCACCAGGCGAAGAAGGCTGGGTCCCTCAGGCTGGGTCAGAGCGATCAGACCGACGATCCCGATAGAGAAAGCCAAAGGCGTTCCCAGCAGTACAAGCAGCGCAAAAGCCGCCAGCAGGGTCAACATCAGAACGGCCCTCCGCCAGGCAGGCGATCGCCCGTCTTCTCTCCATCCAGAAGGCGCAACACCGTATGCAACACATGCTGCACAAGGATCAGCGCGCCCGCCACAGGAACCGCCGCCAGCGGCCAGAACATCGACACACCCAACGCCGGGGAGCTTTGACTGGCACCGCGCATGGCCGCCGACCACCCCTCGATCATCATCACCCAGAGAAACCAGGCCACGGCCACAGCAACCGCGAGATCGCCGACACGGCGCAAACCGCGTGGCAAACGCGTTCGAACGGCATCAATCGCGATATGATCGCCGTGCCGCAACGCGACGGATGCACCGACCAGCCCGATCCAAATCATCAGGTAGCGTGCCGAGGCTTCGGACCAGATCAGCGGTGCATTGAACACATATCGCGATACGGTGCCGGCAATAACCACAGAAACCATAACGAGACCCGCCGCAACGAGAGGGATGGCGACCGCGATGTTCACCGCCTTCGATATCCGCCAAAGTCCTGCGACGATCCGGGTTTTCATGCAGCCACCTTACCTCTGTTCGAAATGACCGGGGCCGCGGCTTTCTCACCACGGCCCCGCAAGGCGTCCAGCGCGGTCTCAGTCAGCGTAGAGATCGTCTTCGGCGGCTTTGACCGCGTCTTGCAAATCCTTGCCCAACGCAACGGCCTCTTCGCCGAACTCTGTCTCCATCGTGGCGGTGACAGCCGGAATGGCGATCTCGCGGAATGCGGCCAACTCATCGGCAGAAGGCGCATAGACTTCGATGCCGGCCTCGTTCAGGAACGCGTTGCCGAATTTCGTGGCGCGCAGGGCCATCTTGGCGCCGCGACCGGCAACCTTTGCACTCTCGACACCGGTGGTAAAGATGCGTTTTTGCTCAGACGTCAGGCTTGAAAGGAAATCCTCGGAGGCAACCCACCAATCGGCCCCGTAAAGGTGATTGGTCATGGTCGCGTAGCTTTGCACCTCTTGCAGGTTGCCGATGGCGATGATCGGCACCGGATTGTGTTGTGCATCCACCACGCCCGTCTCCAGCGCACCGTAAAGCTCGTCCCATGGCACCGGTGTCGCCGCAGCCCCCAGCGCGTCCATCAGCGCGACGTGGCTGGGCACGGACATGGTGCGCACCTTCAGCCCCTTCATGTCCTCGGGCGATTTGACCGGGCGTGTGCCATTGGTGAAGACATAAAAATCCCCCGCCGTCACGGCCAGCAGACGCAGACCAGTCGCCTCGGACAACTTGTCGGACAGCGTATCGCCGAAGGGCCCGTCGAACACGCGCTCGGCCACGATCTCGTTGGGAAATACAAATGGCAGTTCAAGGCCGTTGATCGCGGGATAAAACTGCGCGAGGCCGCCGACGGAGGCTATATTGACCTGGATGATCCCGGCCTGTGTCAATTCCATCCGCTCGCGCTGATTGCCCAAGGCGCTGGAGGCCTGGATATCGACAGCCATATCGCCGTTGGACAGGCTTTCGACAGTGCTTTTGAACACGGTTGCGGACATATGTGCAGCGGACGTCGACGTATCGGCCGGCTCTTCATGAGCCAGCGTAATTGTCACGCTCTGCGCCCATGCAGGAAATGACCCCACGGCAGTCAAGGCCGTCGCGAACAAGGCAGATGCAATGGTCTTCATGAATTATTCTCCTGTTGGTTCGGGCGCATATTCTGCCGCGCCATCATCTTCTTTTCCGAGCGGGACCCGCACCGAACTTCCGACGCCCAGCAAAGTCATCCCTGATCTCGAACCAACGGTTGAACAGTTAGCGTTCATGAACAAGCAAGACTTTGGCACACCGGGTTGCCGAAATTCGAACGCTACGATGGCGCGGTTTCCATGATCCGCGACAGGATCGTGCAGAAGCGGCGCGTAACCGGTGGCAGATTGCGATGGCGCCGCGCCACCAACGAGATCGTCGCATTCATAAGGGGCGCGTTGCGCAGCGGTCGGGCTACCAGACTCCCGACTTCGATCTCGTCGTGAATACAGCACATTGGCAGCAAGGAGATCCCCTGCCCTTGTTTTGCGAAACCGACCAATCCGTAAACCGAATCGCACACCAACGCAGGATCCAGAGCAACCCCGGCGCGGTCGATCACATCGCGGATTCCATAGATGCTGTCAGGAGGAATAGCGATCGGAAGATGCGCTATTTCGGAGAGATCCCAAATGCCGTCCGCCAAGTCGAATTCCGGCGCCGCCACTGCGTAAAGTGGCGCGGGTGTCTGCGCGACAACGGCAACATCGCGATGCGCGGGCGGATCGAACGCAAGGCCCAGATCCGCCTCGTCAGCAGCCACGGCCCGCATCACGGCGGTGCTGCCCGCGCGCACGACCGACAGCTTTACATCTTTGGAATTAAATCGAAATTCGGTGATGGCGGGGGTGATCAACCCGCTGATCGTGCCCTCGACGCATGAAATGCGGATGGCTCCCCGTCGCAAGTCTCGCAGAGCTTCTATCTCGCCCATGGCCCATGCTTCGTCGCGCATCACGCGCCTGGCATGGTCCATGAATATCCCGCCAGCATCCGTCAGGCGCAACCCTCGCGCATGACGCTCGAACAGCGGCACTCCCAGATCCTCCTCCAGGCCGGTGATTCGCCGACTAACCGCCGAGGCGGCGATATTGAGCTTCTCCGACGCCTTTCTAATCGACCCTTCGGCGGCGACGACCAGGAAACAGTTCAGGTTGGGATCAAGCACAGTTCGCACCCGTTTGTATTTGAAAGTTGCATCCTGCGGCAGGCTCGTATTAGAACTGACGCATTCCGACGACCCTGCGACCTTATCCTTGCACAAATTCGCGACTTGTGAGGATGCAAATATGGCTTTCAGGGTACTTCTCGGGCAATTCATGCACGAGACAAATACATTCTGCAAAAGAATGACCGATACAGATGCGTTCCGCGCCTTCTACTGCCACGAAGGCGATGACGTGCTGTCGGCTCTGTCAGATACTGCCAACGAGGTCGGCGGCTTTGACGATGCCGCGCGTGCGCACGGGTGGACACTGGTGCCGACGGTGGCCACATTCGCAACGCCGGGTGGTGTCGTCACTGATCACGCATGGGATGCTTTTGCCGGGCGCATTTTCGATACGGCGCGCCATCAGGGACCATTCGACGGCGTGGTCCTTTCATTGCACGGCGCCATGGTGCGCCACGATGGGACGGACGGCGACGCAGCGCTGGTTTCCGGACTGCGCAGCATACTTGGGCCAGATGTTCCAATCGCAGTAACTTTGGACCTGCACGCGAACCTCGCATCCTCGCTGTGCGATAAGGCAGAGATTGTCATGTCCTACAAGACCTTTCCCCATGTCGACATGCGCCAGACCGGACGCAAGGCCGCAGAAGCGTTGCAAACTCGGATGCAGAATGGGCGATCGATAAGAACAGTTGTTCGAAAACTACCCATGCTGACATTGCCAGAAGGCGGGCGCACAGATAGCGAACCAATGTCGGGGCTGATCGCCTTGGCTGCGAGAATCGAAGAAAGCAGCCCTGAACTATTGGATGTATCCGTCAACGCGGGGTTTTCGCTGGCTGATGTTCCGGAAATCGGTCCTACCGTCACGGTCTGTCACAGCGACGCGCAAACGATCGCAGAGGCTGCAGCCGAAAGGTTGGCCAGTGAAATGTGGGATGCGCGCAACGCGCCTACCGAGGCGTTGCTGACCCCCGCAGAGGCCGCGCAACTTGCGCGTGCGCACGACGCGGTTTCGCCACTGGTTCTTGCGGACCCGTCAGACAATCCCGGCGACGGCGCCTATGGCGATGCCACCAACCTGCTGGCTCACTTGATCCAGCATGGCGGGCAAGACATCCTGTTTGGCGCGCTTTGCGATCCTGCCGCAGTGCACATCGCTCAAGAGGCCGGAGCCGGGCAGACGATCCAGATCAGACTGGGCGGACACTTCGATCCGTCTTTCGGTGGCAAACCCCTGTCAGTCTCCGCGCAGGTCATGGCTCTGGGGGATGGACGCTACGTCTGCGACAGTCCGATGTGGAACGGCGTGGAGCAATCCTGCGGTCCCTCGGCACTGATGCGAATTGAGAACGTTGAAGTGCTTGTGACAAGCGCTGCAACACAAGCTCTGGACATGAACATCTTTCGCGCACTGGGGGTCGAGCCGCTGCACAAACGTGTGATCGCGTTGAAATCCACTCAACACTTTCGGGCAGCCTACGCTCCCGCTGCAGAGCGCATCGCTTTGGTAGATGGCGCGGGACTGGCAAGCCCATCTCTTGACCGGCTGCAATTTGCGCGCATTCCACGTCCCATCTTTCCGTTCGATCCGGTTACGAGAACGTATCACGGCGACCAATGACCGCCTCGCGCAAAGCTCCTCTTGTCCAAGCGCTCGATGTAGGGCAATGTCGAGAGCACCAGATGGGGCACGAACCTGGAGTCTTCTTGGTTTCGCGCGCTGTCGGATGAGAATCGGCCTTGTAAATCAAGGGGTTCGGACGCTCTGGAGAGGACCCTACCGCCGGAGCCATTTTTCCTTTAAGGTCTTGAAAAGACAGAATTTCCGAAATTTGCTCCGGTTGATTTCGGCGTTTGTGCTTTGTTTGTTACACAGACGTTTCACTGGCGTCTCACAAAGCCCTGGAGATGACCCCGGCAGCTTCGGTTTTCTCCTGCATCCAGCCCCGAACAGATGGGGTGTTGCGATGACACAAGGACAGGGAAAATACCTGTTGATCCGGTCGGGGCGGTTCTATTTCCGCCGTCGGATCGCTGGGTTGTCCACATATTTCAAACCCTTGACCCTCTCGCTGGGGACGACAGATCGCGAATCAGCCATTTTATGGTCAGGGCGTGTGGTTGTGGAGTTTGACCGAATGCTCAACTCGTTTGTATCAATGACCCCTGAGCTGCCCGAGGAACTCGTGGCGCAATGCATACAGGTGTGTTTGAGCCAAACGCTGTCTCAAGTGACACGCCAGAGTCGCATGGCCCCGATGACTGGCCGGGTTCGGCAGAACGCGCCCTGGCGGCAGGACATGCAGAAATCCGTTGTGACCGTTTTGCTGGACGACGGGTTGGTTCCCCGGCTTTCGCCGCACCGGATCGACCCGGCCTGGACGCCCGAGCAGCTTAAAGCGTTTCGGTTTTAACCTGCGAGATGTCCGGCGGACTTGAAGAAATTCCAACATTCGTTGGGTGAGAACATATCGCAAATGTCTCCGAGGGCTTCGAAGAGGTCTGTAAAGGTTCTGGCGCCGATCCTGCGCAGGTGCGCCTTGAGTTTCGAGAAGGCTTGCTCGATGGGGTTCAGGTCCGGGGAGTGCGGCGGCAGGTAGAGGAACCAGCACCCGGCCTGCCGCAGCGCCTCTGCCGCCTCGACGTTGCGGTGCGTGGCAAGGTTGTCGAGGATGACGACAGTGCCAGGGTGCAGTTCCGGCACCAGCACCTCGCGGACATAGGCGGCGAAGGCGGGTCCGTCCATCGCGCCCTTGATCACCCAGGGCGCGATCTGCGTCTCAGCCGTCAGGCCGGCGATGAATGTCTGCGTGCCCCAGTTTCCGAACGGCGCATTCATCTGCAGCCGCTGCCCGCGCGGGGCACGCCCCCGCAGGCGCGTGAGGTTCGTCTTCACGGAGGTTTCATCAATGAAGACAAGGCGTTCTGGCTGTGCCCGTATGGCGGGCATGCGACGCGTCTGCCAATCCTGGCGCGCGCGCCTTATCTTGGCACGACGGCGCTCGGTGGCCACCAGCGACTTTTTTTGTATGTGAAGCCGAGACACGACAGGAGGCTGGCAATCGAGGAATGGTGGACCTCGACACCTTCCCCCGCCGCCAGCGTATCGCGCAGTTCAAACAGCGTGATGTCAGGATCCTGGGCGACAAATTCCTCGAAAAAGGCCTGGTAAGGCGCCAGCTTGCCCCGGCCCTTGGGGCGGCCTTGCGGCGCGGGAGCCGCATGCCCACATGTCCGGATCGCCCGCGCCCACCGCGCGCCTGTCGCCGGCGAGAGCCTCAGGCGCAACGCCGCCGCTCGCCCGCTCAAGCCTTCCTCGACATACCGCTGAAACCGCGCACGAAGCGCCTTCGGCAAAGGTGCTGACATGATCCGATCCTCCCAGAAAAAGGGAATCACAATCAGCGCCGTCTGGGAATCCCCGGCGATTCAGGTTTTCATAGAAACGCTCTAGCGCAGGATCGTCTGGTCGAGCTGCGCGCCGCTGCGGAAGTGGTGGCTCTGCAGGACATCCTCGGTCCGGCCGTTGAACCGCTCGACCATGCCGTTCGTCTGCGAGCGCATCGGCGGAGCGAGGCGGTGCTCGATGCCAATATCGGCGCAGAGACGGTCAAAGTCGTGGTTGCCCGTGGCGGTGCGTCTGCGCAGGCCGAACAGCCGGTCGGTGAACTCCTTGCCATTTTCCGTGAGCGCGCGGGTGATCTTCATCGGCACGGCGCGCACGGCCCGCATACGTTACGATTTCTTCCTGCTCAGGCCGGCATCTCAGGCCGGGGTGTTGCCTTCGCCGATATCCCAGAACAGCCCCGCCATCAGGCGCAGCGCGTCGCGCGAGACCGGTTTGAGCACATGTTCATCGGGCGCGTGCTGCGAGCACCCCCTGTAGGAATGAGGCACCCAGACCGTGGGCAGGCCCAGGATGTCGGCAAACGCGTCATTGGGCAGTGACCCGGCCAGGTTGGGCAGAATATGCGGCTTTTGGCCCGATGTTTCCTCAAGCGAGCGAGCGACGAAAGTAACCCAGGGGTGATCGGGGTTGAGCCGCGTCGCGCGAAAGAAACCCCTGTCATGGGGAGCGATGCGCACCGCCTGAAAGCCATGCGCGTCAAGGTGGCGCCGCAGCGCGGGCAAGATGTCTTCGGGTTCGGTCCCCACCACATAGCGCAGCTGGCAGGTGGCGCGCGCATGAGCCGAGATCGCATTGACAGGCGCTTCGGGCACACCGCTTTTCATGGCGAGGATCGCGAAGCTGTTCCAACCATATACACGTTCGGCCGGGCTCAGGCTTTCCTCGCCCCAATCCTCGTCGATCGAGGGACCATCGCCCCCCGCGACCGGAAGTCCGTCAAGCGCGGCGCGCACATCGTCGGTCAGGCTGTCGGGCCGCCATTCCGGGATGCGTATCTGACCGCGCGCGTCGGTGATCGTCGAAAGCGCCTGCGCCAGGATCATCGCGGGGTCGGCCAGCAAACCGCCCCAATTGCCTGAATGATGCGCCCCTTCGCGCAGCTCCACCGCCAGATCGAAGGTCACACCCCCGCGCGAGCCCATGAACATGGTGGGTGTTTCGGGTTGCAGGCGTGGCCCGTCCGAGGCGATCAGCACATCCGCCTTCAGATCGTCCTTATGCGCGGCAAAGAACTCGGCAAGACCCGGCGAGCCGGTCTCCTCGCCGGTCTCTATCACGATCCGGCAGTTGAAACCCAGCTTCCCCCGGCTTTGCAATGTCGCATCGAGCGCAGCGATATTGATCAGGTGCTGACCCTTGTTGTCTGCACTGCCCCGCCCATAAAGCCGCTCGCCCTCTTCCACCAGACGGAAGGGGTGCAGCCCGTCGCGCCACTGGTCGGTCTGGGCGCGGATCACATCGCCATGTCCATAACTCAAAACCGTGGGCAGATCGTCATCCTCGATCCGCTCGGCCAAAAGGATCGGCCCTGCCCCATCGACCGGGTTGTCGTATGTCTTGCAGGAAAAACCCATTGCGCCAAGCCGGGGTGTCATCGCCTGCGCAAGATAGCGCGACAGTTCCGCCGCCTGCTCGGGATTCTGGCTTTCGGTCTCATATGCCACCAGATCGGCAAGTTCTGCCTGAAACCGGCCCTCGTCGAAATAGGCGGTTACGGTGTCGATCGCGTCGCTTCGTGTCATAATTTACCTTGTTCTTCGCAAATGGCGTCGCCCCAGGGCGACATGATCTCGGTGCATCCGGTATTGACCCCGGCCTTTCGCATCACCCCGGCCGGACAGGCAAAGGCATAAGGAAAAGGGCTGCGCCGCGTGGTATGGACCGGGTAGCTGGCGCGCAGAGCGTCAAGAATGTCGCCCGAAAGGGTCTCGTCGGCCACGACCGCCTTGCCACCCGACACATCGATGCGCGGATGATGGAAGCAATCGGCGATATCCATGCCGAAATCCGCCACGAAAGACGCCATCTGCACCATCGCCGAGACGATCTTGCGCCCGCCCGACGCACCGAATGCAAAGCGCGCGCCGCCACTTTCACCGAGGATCGGGCAGACATTCATCAGGCAACGCTTGCCCGGTGCCAGCGAATTGGGGCGCCCCGGAACCGGGTCAAACCACATGATGCCGTTATTCATCAGAAAACCGGTCGCGGGCGATACGACCCGCGCGCCGAAGATCGACAGCAATGTCTGCGTCTGGCTGACCATATTGCCATCCCGATCGACCACCGAGAAATGCGTCGTGCAGCCCGAATGCGTCTCGCTTTCGCCCGTGTCGCCCATTGTCGCAAGCCGCTCGTCATAGGCCCCGCTCAGCCCCCCGGCATAAGCCGTGAAAGCCTCAGGCCCCGGCGCGGCACCAAATGCCGCTGCCCTCTCCATCTCGCCAAGCGCA
This sequence comes from Roseovarius salincola, assembly GCF_026891095.1. GTDB lineage: Bacteria > Pseudomonadota > Alphaproteobacteria > Rhodobacterales > Rhodobacteraceae > Roseovarius > Roseovarius salincola. The sequence goes on along the minus strand of NZ_JAPTNL010000005.1, from coordinate 82,557 downwards.
TGGCGAAATGTCGGGCCTGCGGTCAGCCCTGGCGCCACGTCGAACCGCGCGCCGCGATAATCAAAGCTCAGCGGATCGCTGAACTCGGCGCGATAGGCGCGAAGGTCGGCGTGGCTCAGACTGCCGCCCTTGGCCTGCATGTCGGTCGCCAGCGCGGCGCCAAGCTCGCCGTCATAGAACTCGCGCGCACCCTTGCGCGCCAGTTGCTCGAGGCTGTCGGCCATCCGCCGCTGCTCCAGCCGCTTTTCGGCCAGCGCGGTCCAGCCGCTGATGGTCGGCCATTGGCCGTCCTCAAGGAACATGGCGGCGGCATCCGGGTCCTTGGCCAGCTCGCGGGTGGTCGAGGCGATGATCAGCGCCGCATACCAATCCACCAGCAAGCCCTCGCGGGCAAAGCCGATCGCGGGCGACAAAAGCTCGCCCCAGGGCATCCGCCCGAAACGCTCATGTAGCTGCCCCATACCATCGACCAACCCGGGCACGGCCACTGCGGTAGCGCCCTGCACGTTGCGGTCCTCAACCACTTCCTCCCAGGGGAAAAGATCGCCCGCGACCCCCTTGCCCGATAGCGGATAGTCGGCGGGATCAAGCGCCTCCGGGGCGCGCATCCCGTAGTTCAGCGCATGAGCCTTAGCGGTATCGGCGCGCCACAGCATCAGCGCACCACCCCCCGCGGGTCCGCTCATCCATGGTTCCAGCACACCGATGGCAAATGACGTGGCCACGGCCGCATCCACCGCATCGCCCCCGGCCTCCAGCACTGCGGCGCCCGCTTCGGCCGCCAGCCGGTGCTGCGCGGCGACGACACCGTATTCGGTCTCGATGACGATCTTGCGGGTCTGTGCGCTGCGCGACAGGTTCACGGACATATCAGGCGACCTTCGCGTCATACATGGGGCTGTCGGGGTCGTGCAGATGGCATTCCACATGGCCATGGCTGGTGGGAACGGAGCGCGGAGCGACGCTCTTGCAATGCGCGCCCGCCATCGGGCAGCGCGGATGAAACTGACAGCCGCTCGGCGGATCGATCGGGTTGGGATAGGCCATGCCAAGCTGAGTGTCGGGCACACCAAGCCCCGGCTCGGGCGTCAGCACCGATTTCAGCAGCGCCTGCGTATAAGGGTGGCGCGCGTCGTCGAACAGGCCCGCCACGTCGGATTCCTCGACGATCCGGCCCAGATACATGACCGCCACCCGCGTCGCCAGATGCTCGACCACCGCCAGATCGTGGCTGATGAAAAGATAGGTCAGACCAAATTCGCTGCGCAGATCGCCCAGCAGGTTCAGGATCTGGCTTTGTACCGACACATCCAGCGCCGAGGTCGGCTCGTCACAGATCACGATCTCGGGCTTCATGATAAGCGCCCGCGCGATCGCGACCCTCTGGCGCTGGCCACCCGACATCTGACTGGGAAATGTGTTCATCACCCGGGCAGGCAAGCCGACGATATCGAGAATCCGACGCACTTCCGTGTCCCAATGCGCCTTGTCGCCGATCCCGTGAACCCGCAGCGGCAAAGACACAATATCAAAGATGCTCTTGCGCGGATTGAGCGACGAATAGGGATCCTGAAAGATCGGCTGGATACGCCGCGCGAGGCTCAGGCGGTCTTGGGCGGTGATCTCCTGGCCATCCACCATGACCTGCCCCATGCTGGGTGCCTCGAGGCCCAGCAGAATCTTGGCCAGCGTCGATTTCCCGCAGCCGGATTCGCCCACCAGTCCCAGCACCTCGCCGCGCGGCAGCGACAATGACACATCGTTGACCGCCGTCAGCGGCTTGGCCTTGCCGAAAAGACCCTGCTTCACGCGATAGGTCTTGGTGACATTGCGCAGTTCCAGCACGGCCGAAGTCGTTGTCTGCACCGTCATGCCATGGCCTCCTCGTCGTGGCGTTTGCCGTCTTCATGAATGCAGCGAAAGGCATGATCCGGACGGCCCTGCAGGGGGATGGCGCTTTGACATGCGGGTAACGCATGCGGGCAACGGGTGCGGAACGCACAGCCCTCGATATCGCCCACCAGCGACGGCACGATCCCCGGAATGGTACCAAGCGTGCTGCCACGCGCGGTCTTGCCGGGCAGCGGAATACAGCGCAGCAGACCGCGCGTATAGGGATGCAACGGGGTGTTGAAGACATCCACCGCCGAGCCGGTCTCAACCAGTTCTCCGGCATACATCACTGCCACCTTGTCGGCGACCCGCGCCACCACGCCCAGATCATGGGTGATCAGGATCATCGCCATGTTCATCTCCTGGCCAAGATCATGCAGCAGGCGCAGAATCTGCGCCTGGATGGTGACATCCAGCGCCGTCGTCGGCTCGTCCGCGATGATCAGCTCGGGCTCGCACATCAGCGCCATGGCGATCATCACACGCTGGCGCAACCCGCCCGACAACTGGTGCGGATATTGCGACAGGCGGCTGGCGGCGGCGGTGATGCCGACCTTTTCCAGCAACTCGATGGCGCGCGCACGGGCCGCCTCGCGGCTGACCGGCTTATGCAGGCGCAGCGCCTCGATCAGCTGATCGCCGATCGTGTAGGCGGGATTGAGCGATGTCATCGGTTCCTGAAAGATCATCGACATCCGCGCTCCGCGTAGCGCGCGCATGGTACGCGGGCTTGCGGTGGTCAGCTCGGTGCCGTCGAATTCCATCCGGTCGGCACTGCGGTCGATATTCTTGCCCAAGAGCCCCATCAATGCCAGCGATGTCAGCGACTTTCCCGAGCCGCTTTCGCCGACGATGCAAAGGGTCTCGCCCCGGTTCAGATCGAAGTCGATGCCGCGCACCGCATGCAGGGTGCCCCCACCGACGGGAATGTCGATCGTCAGGTTTCGGACGCTCAACAGGGGTTTTTCCATTGTCTCAGCTCCGGTTTTCGGGGGCAGTCACGTCGCGCAGACCATCGCCCATGAGGTTGATCGCCAGCACCAACAGGAACAGCACCGCGCCGGGAATAAGCACCATCCAGGGTTCAAACAGCATCATGTTCTTGCCCTCCGATACCATCAGACCCCAGCTTGGCGTCGGCGGTTGCACGCCAAGGCCCAGGAAGGACAGCGCAGCTTCCAGAAGGATGGCGTGGGCCATCTCCAGCGTGACCACCACGATCAGGTTGTTGGCGATATTGGGCATGATCTCGGACAGGATCACGCGCGGGGTCGATGCGCCGATGGCGCGCGCGGCGGCAACATATTCGCGCCCCCGCACCTGTAGGGTCGATGCGCGCATGACCACGGCGAAACGATCCCACAACAGCAGGCCAAGCACCACGATCACCACCTGGAGCGAGCCGCCCAGGATCGCCACCACCGCCAGTGCCACCAGCACCACCGGCATCGCAAGGCGCACATTGATCAGGAACGTGACCACCATGTCCACACGGCCGCCAAAATAACCAGCTGCGACACCCATTGCGGTGCCGATCACACCCGAGATCAACGCCGCCACCGCGCCGATCATCAGCGACACCCGCGCGCCATAGATCAGCCGCGACAGGTAATCGCGCCCCAGATGGTCGGTGCCCAGGGGGTGTTCCCAGTCGCCGCCCAGAAAGACCGGTGGCTGCATGCGGGTCATCAGGCTTTGCGCATAAGGGTCATGCGGCGCCAATAGCGGTGCGAAGATCGCGATGAACAGCAGGATCGCCAGGACGATCCCGCCGAACAGCAGCCCCTGATGCCCGAAGACGCGCTTGCGCAGCATCTGGCCGGGCGTCGGGCCAGTGATTTCCCGCAGCAGGGAATCCGTGGTGCTGGTATCGACCATCTCAGCTGCTCCTCATGCGCGGATCCAGCCAGGCGTTCAGAACGTCGGCAAGGAAGGTGAAAACGATATAGAACATCGAGAAGACGAGGATCAGCGCCTGCACGGTCGGCAGGTCATTGCGTGCGATGCTCTCCCAGGCCAGGTAGCCCGCGCCATGCAGCGCGAAGATCGACTCGACCACGATCGAGCCGCCCAGCATGAAGCCCATCTGCACCGCCGCCAGCGACACCACAGGGATGATCGCGTTGCGCAGCGCGTGGCGGAACAGGACCCTTCCCTCGGGTGCGCCCTTGGCGCGCGCCGTGCGGATATAGTCCGATGACAGCACATCCAGCATCCCCGCCCGCGTCAGGCGCATGATCGCCGGCATCGCGTAATAGCCCAGAACGATGGTCGGCATGATGAAATGCATCGGGCTAGATGCGCCCGAGGGTGGCAGCCAACCCAGCGTGATAGCGAACAGCACGATCAGGATCAGACCGAACCAGAAGCTCGGCATCGCCTGTCCGGCCACGGACAGGAACAAAGCCACGCGGTCGATAAGCGAATTTGGCCGGATCGCAGCGGCAACGCCCAACGGCACCGCCGTCAGCAATGCAAAGCTGATACCGCAAACCCCCAGAGTCATGGTCACACCAAGGCGCTCGAAAATCAGCGAGGCCACCGGCAGCCGGAAGTAATAGCTCTCGCCAAAATCACCGCGCAAAGCCGAGAATAGCCAGTCGCCATATTGCACCAGCATGGGACGGTCGAACCCGTAAAGCCTGCTGATCGCCTCGATATCCTCGCCGCTGGCGGTCTCGCCCGCCAACGCCGCGGCCGGATCGCCCGCGAGGAATAACAGGATGAAACTGATGAACGAAACCGTCAGGGCCACCAGGACGGCAAGGCCCAATCGTTTAAGAGTGAATGTTAGCACGGAGACACCTTCGTTTATCGCGCGCTTGACGACGCGGCGACTGCATGGGGGCTACAGGCGCTGGCGGGGGCCGTGACGGCCCCCGCACCCGGACCTGGATCAGTTCCAGGACATTGTTGTGAAGCGCAGCACCTCGTCGGCGGTGGGCGTGTACTCGACGTCGTTGGTGAACACGTAATTCGTGTTATACGAGAACATCGGCGCCCAAAATGCCTGATCGGTGATCCGTTCGATCGCCTTGGCATAATTCTCGATGCGGGTGTCTGGATCCGTCGAGCTGTCGGCAGTGTTGAGATACTCCAGCACCTGATCGTCGCGCGCATCGTCAAGCGATCCGTGCTTGAAGAACTGGCTGACCATCGCCGAGGCGTCGTTGATCGAGAAGCTGCCCCAAGTCAGGAAGGCCAGCGGCACCTCGCCCTTCATGTTCTGCTCGCGCAGGGCGGAATATTGCAGGAACTTGAAATCGGTATCGATGCCGACCGCGTTCAGATAGCTCATGATCGCTTCGGCATATTCCCGGTCCCGATAAGCGTAGAAATCGATGGTGAAACCATCGGGATAGCCCGCTTCCGCCAGCAGCGCCTTAGCCTTTTCGGGGTCGTATTCGTAGCTCTTGGCCGCCTCTTCCACACAGCCGAACTGGCTGGGGAAACAGGGCGTCGAGACCACTCGCGATTTGCCCTTCAACAGTGCGTTTACCAGCTCTTCGCGGTTGATCGCATGGTTGATGGCACGGCGCACGCGCAGATCGGTGACAGGCGTGTCGCCCGAACGACCCGCAGCGTCCATGTTCAGATAGCCCACTCGCATGGTGGATTCGTTCATGACGGTGAACTGATCCATCGTGGCCAGCTTCTCGGCCTGGTCGGCCGGTACTTGCCAGATCAGGTCAAGCGATCCGCTGAACAGCTCGGCCATCTGGGTGTTCACATCCGGAATGGTACGGATGTCGACATTGGAGATCTCCGGCTGACCCTTGGGGCTGTCATGGTAGTTCTCGTTCTTCTCCAGCACGAAATGCTGACCGGGAACGACCGACACCACCTTGTAGGGGCCGGTGCCGACCGGTTCGAGGCCCATGCCGCTGGGGCCGACCTCGGCATAATACTCGGCCGGATACATCGACACCGGGCCGGACAGGAATTCGATCGCCGCCGGGAATTTTTCCTTCAGGTGGATGCGCACCGTATAGTCATCCACTTTCTCCGCGGATTCCATCCAGTTCACGTTACGCTGCGTCTTGACGCCGTTCTCTTCCTTGGAGACGAAATTGACTGTGTAGACAACGTCATCGGCGCTGAACGGGGCACCATTGTGAAAGGTCACGCCCTCGCGCAGCTTGAGCTCAAGGGTGGTGTCGTCGATCCATTCCCAGGATGTCGCGAGGTTGCCCTTGTATTCATTCGTCACCGGATCGCGGTAGATCAGGCCATCCCAGATGGCGCGCTGCAATACCACGCCTTCGCGCGACGAGTTGAAGAAGCTGTCGACATTCTCGAGTTCCTTGGTGAATGCCACGCGCAGCGTGTCATTGGCCTTCTCGGCCCACGCAGCGCCCGTAGCCGCGACAAGCGCGACGCTGGCGATACCGGATTTAAGCCAGGATGTTTTCATCATTGTCTCCCTGTTCTGATGTGACGCGAACTGGCGCCGCAGATTTCTGGTTTCCTTGCTTCAAGTATCATATTATAATACCATGAACCTTCATATGATCCATTAATTCCAATCTGCCCGCCAGCGTCAACCCCCTTGGGTGATCCACGACGGAAAATATCGAGACAACCATGACCACGAAACAAAATACACTCTTTGTCGGCTCACTCGCCAAGGGTTTGCGGCTTTTGCGGGCATTCGACGAAAGCCACACGGAACTGTCCCTGTCCGACCTCGCACACCGCAGCGGCCTCGACAAAAGCGCGACTCAGCGCCTGGCCAACACGCTCCACGTCGAAGGCATGCTCGACAAGGACCCGGTGACGCGGCGCTTTCGCCCGTCGCACGCCTGGCTCCAGATGGCCTACGCCTATTACTGGTCCGATCCGCTGGTCGGTCAGACGATCCCCAAACTCATCAGCCTGTCACAGGAGATCGGCGAAACCGTCAACCTTGCCGAAATGTCTGGCGATCATATCATTTATGTCAGCCGTCTGCCCTGCAAGCGCACATATTTCGCGGCCACCATTATCGGTCGCCGATTGCCCGCACTGTCCACATCCGCCGGGCGCGCGATGCTGGCCACCTTCCCCGAAGCCGAGCGAATCGCCGCCGTCGACAACTGGCCGATCATCCAGTTCACGCCAAGCACCACGCTGGACCGGAACAATATCCGCGGCAGCGTCGAGCGCGCCGTGCATGACGGCTTCGCGATCTCGACCGGGCAGATGATCCTGAACGAGATCGGCGTCGCCGCACCGATCGCGGGCCATGACGGGCGCGCACTGGCAGCCGTGCAATGTTCGGTATCGGCCCATACCTGGACGCACGAACAGATCATTTCGGACCTGCTGCCCAGGATTCAGGATACCGCGAATTCCATCTCACCGTCATTCCAGGCGCAGCGGGGCTTTTACTGCGACCCAGCAAGCTGACGCACCGGGGGTGCTCAGCAGGATTTGAGGCTCATTCCTCGTCGCTGCGCTTTGGCGGGTCCTGATAGACCGACCAGCCGTATTCGCTCTCGGTGCCGGGCAGGTCTGACGGGCGCAGATTGGCCTGCAAATATGTCTTGGCGATGAAATTCGCGGTGATCGGCGCCGTCAGGAACAGGAAGAGCGTGATCAGCAGCTCATGGAACGACAGCCCGCCCTTCACGAGCAGGAAATACAGCATCGACGCGATCAATACTCCGCCGACCCCCAATGTCGTGGCCTTGGTCGGGGCGTGCAGACGCTTCATCGTGTCGCGCAGCTTGATCATCCCGAAGGATCCCACCAGTCCGAAAATCCCTGCCACGACAAGGAAAAACGAAATCAGCAATTCGCTTACAAACTCCATGACCGCCTCCTATTCGATGATGTCGCCGCGCAGCACGAAGCGGCAATAGGCGACGGTCGAAACGAACCCCACCATCGCCACCAGCATGGACGCTTCGTAATAAACGGTTGTGCCCTGCCAGACACCATAAAGGATCAGCAGCGCGATGATGTTGATGACCATCGTGTCGAGCGCCAGGATGCGGTCGGCGCTGTCCGGCCCCATGGAGATGCGCCACAGGTTGAACAGCAGGCCCAGCCCGAAACAGCCGAAGGCGAAGTAAAGCGCAATGGTGATCATTGGAAAATCTCCTTCAGGCGCCACTCGTAGCGGCTCTTGATATTGTCGCGCACGCCTTCCGGGTCGTCGGTATGCAGGCAGTGGACCAGGATGCTGCTGCCATCGGTGGCCAGCATCGACGACACGGTGCCCGGCGTCATGGTGATCGTGCCCGCCAGCACGGTGATCGCCTCGGGCGAGGTCAGTTCCAGCGGCACGGTGACCCATTGCGAATGGATGTCACGGTTACGCTTGAACAGGATGATCATGGAGACCTCGACATTGGCCACCACGATATCCCAAAGCACGATCATGAAATACTCGATCACCCGCAAGGGCCGCCCGATCTTGGCGCGGCGCGGCCAGTAGGGCGCGGTCATGATCGGCACAAGAATGCCCAGGATAGCGCCGAGCAGCAGGTTGCCGGGGGTGACCTTGTTGACCAGCCCCAGCCAGACTGCCGTCAGCAAAACGCTCAGCAATGGATGTGGAAAGATGCGCCCGATCATTTCTTGACCTCCGCCTCAGGGTCCAGCACCGCCCCGATATAATCCGACCCGTCGAACAGCTGATGCGCCGCTTTATCCATGAAGCCGGTAACCGGCCCGGCCAGAAACGCCAGCAACCCCAGGATCGCCAGCGCCGTCAACGTCGGCGCCACTTCGAGCGGCCCGGCCCTCGCCGGGTCCGGCGGCGGCGCGTCCTTGGCGTGGGCCTCGCCCTCTTCGCCGGCCTTTTCCTCGGCCTGCTCTTGCGCCAAGGCGGTCGCCTTCCAGAACAGGATCGACCCCGCTCGCGCGAACCCCACGATGGTGATCAGCGAGCCCAGCAGAATCGCGACCCACGCCGCCGTCATCGCAGGTTCATCACGCAGCGCGTCCAGGATCAACAGCTTACCCAGAAACCCGCTCAGCGGCGGCATCCCCGCCATCGCGATCGCCCCGGCAAAGAACAGCGCCGCAAAAAGTCCGTTCTGCACAACGGGCGGTTCCGCCCGCAACAGATCGCCGCCGGGACGGCGCGACACCACCAGATCCGCCAGCAGGAACAGCGCCGCCGCCGAGAAAGTCGAATGCACGAGGTAATATAGCGCCGCCGTGGTCGCTTGCGGCGTGAAGGCCGCCACCGCCAGCATCATCGTGCCCATCGACCCGACCACGGAAAAGGACAACAGCGGCATCAGGCGCCGCGCCCCCAACACGCCGACTGCGCCGACCGCCACAGTGACCACCGCCGCGGGCATCAGCCAATCGCCGATCAATCCGCCCAGAACCGGCACGTCCGGCCCGAACACCACCGCGTGAATCCGGATGATCGCATAGGCGCCAACCTTGGTCATGATCGCAAACAGCGCCGCCACCGGCGCGGGCGCATTGGCGTAGGTCGCCGGCAGCCAGAACTGCACCGGGAATAGCGCGGCCTTGATGGCAAAGACCACCATCAGCAGGATCGCCGCAACCCGCACCAGCGCCGCATCCTCAAGCGGCATCTCACGCACCTTCACCGCAAGATCAGCGATGTTGAGCGTCCCCGTCGAGGCATAAAGCGTGCCGAGCGCGAACAGAAACAGCGTCGATCCCGCAAGGTTCATCACCACATATTGCAACCCGGCCTGCAAACGCACCCGCCCGCCGCCATGGATCATCAACCCGTAGGACGCGATCAACAGCACCTCGAAAAAGACGAACAGGTTGAACGCGTCGCCGGTCAGGAACGCGCCGCAAATGCCCATCAACTGGAACTGAAACAACGCGTGGAAATGGCGTCCGCGATCATCCCAGCCGGTCGCGGTGGCATGCATAAGCACCACCAGCGCCAGAGCCGACGTGACCAGCAGCATCAAGGCCGAAAGCCGGTCCAGAACCAATACAATGCCGAAGGGCGCGGCCCAGTCACCCATCCGATAAACATGGGTGGTGCCATCCGCCGCCATCACCATCAACCCGATGGCAATACCCGCGAGCGCAATGGTCCCCGCGAAAGAGGCCGCACGCGCCAGCGTGATATCGTGACGCATCACGAACGCGATGATCGGCGCCAGCAGCGCAGGCAGGACGACCGGGGCGACTATCCAGTGACTCATACTCGGTTTTCCCCTTGCGCTGTGATGGCAGCATCGTCGCTGCCACTGCTGCTGTCGCCCTCTCCCTCTTCCTCGGACTCGCCGGTCATGTCGATCCGGTCGTGATCGGCCTCGAGATATGCGCCAAGCGCGAACATCACCAAGACCGCCGTCATCCCGAACGAGATCACGATCGCCGTCAGCACCAGCGCTTGAGGCAACGGATCGGAATAGGCGACATCGGCATATTTGTTCAGCACCGGCGGCGCATTGACCGCCAGCCGCCCGCTGGCGAACAGGAAGATATTGACCGCATAGGTCAGCAGCGCCAGCCCCAGGATCACCGAGAAGGCGCGCAGCCGCAGGAGCAGATAGACCCCGCCCGCCGTCAGCACGCCGATTGTACTTGCAACGACAAACTCCATGTCACTCAGCCTCCGGCTTTTTGCGCTCGATCGTCAGCGACGGATCATAATCCATCGGCTCCACATTGACCGTTTCACCGGCATAGCGGGCGATGCGCGACAGGCTGTAAAGCATCAGCATCACCGCCCCCAACACCGTCAGGAACACGCCAAGGTCGAATGCCATCGCCGTCGCCCATTCGAACTCCTCGATCGGCGGCCAGTGGATATAGCCAAAGGCGCTGGTCAGGAAGGGCTTGCCCGCCAGCCATGCGCCCGCGCCGGTCAGGCCCGCGATCAGCACGCCCCAGCCGATCATCACGTGGTATTCGATCCGCTGGCGGCTCTGCGTCCAGGCGAAACCCGATGCCATGTATTGCATCAACAGCGCGATCGAGATGACCAGCCCGGCCACGAACCCGCCTCCGGGCTCGTTATGGCCGCGCAGGAACATGTAGACCCCGACCATCACCGCGATCGGCATCATCGCGCGGGTCGCCACCACCATCATAAGCGGGTGGCGGTCACGCGACCGGTCGGGCGGCACCGGGCGCGCCCGCAGGCGGCGCCCCGCAGGCCCGTCCAGCAGCGCCTCCATCAGCGCATAGATCGTCAGTCCGGCGATCCCGAGCACGATGATCTCTCCGTAAGTGTCATAGCCCCGGAAATCCACGAGGATCACGTTGACCACATTGGTGCCCCCGCCGCCCTTGTAAGCATTGGCCAGATGGAAGTCCGAGATCGGGCTGAAATCGCGTACCAGGAACGCCATGGCCAGCGCCGCCGCAGCCGCCCCCGCGACCAGCGCGATCGTCCCGTCGCGCAAACGCAGACCCGCACCGCTTTCCTTGGGGCTTTCCTTGGGCATGAAGTAAAGGGCCAGCAGCAACAGCATGATCGTCACCGTCTCGACCGAAATCTGCGTCAGCGCCAGATCGGGCGCCGAGAGGTAAACGAACCCGACCGAGATCATCAGGCCGATCACTCCGATCAACACCAGCGCGCGGAACCGGTTGCGATGATTCAGAACCACGAGGAGCGTTGCCCCGACCAAAAGCAGCCAGCCAACCGCCACCACCGGTGGAACCGGCAGTATCTCGCGGGTGGGCGGGCGCATCTCGCCACCCGAAAAGGCCGCATATCCCAGCAGGACCGTGGCGGCGATGAAGATCGCAAGGTAACGGCTGATCGCGCCATTATGCAGCCCCTCGGCCAGCGCGCGCGACCACGCCGCGATACCCGCGACCAGCCCGTCGAAAATGGTTTTTGCCTCGGGCCGCGGCGCGGCGATCCAAAGCCGGTCCAGCGGCCGGTGCAATGCCAGCAGGACAGCACCGCCCAGAACCGCGATGATCGACATGACCAGCGCCGGCGTGACCCCGTGCCAGATCTTGAGATAGGGGTTCAACTCTGCGCCAGTCACGGCGCTCGCGGCCGCCGCCACCAGCGGCTCGGCCAGATGCGGCATGATACCGATCACCATCACCAGCACCGTCAGGAAGGCGGGCGCGGCCCACATGCCGAAAGGCGGGTCGTGCGGATGGGCCGGGTAATCGTCGCGTGCCGGCCCGGCGAAGACATGAAAAATGAACCGCAGCGAGTAGGCCACCGACAACAGCGCGCCCACCGTGGCCAGCACCGGCACGATCCAGGGATTACCGAACCAGCCGGTATGCGCGGCCTCTTCCAGCATCAGCTCCTTGGACAGAAAGCCGTTGAAAAACGGGATCCCTGCCATCGACAACGCCGCCAACGTGCCGATCAGCGCCGTCACCGGCATGAACTTGGCCAGGCCCCCAAGCCGCTTGATGTCGCGGGTATGGGTCTCGTGATCAACGATTCCCGCGGTCATGAACAGGGCCGCCTTGAAGGTCAGGTGGTTGATGACGTGAAACACCGCCGCCACCGCCGCCGCCTTGGTACCAAAGCCCAGCAACATGGTCAGCAGGCCCAGGTGACTGACGGTCGAAAACGCCAGCAAAGCCTTGAGGTCATCCTTGAACAGCGCGATCAACGCGCCCAGAACCATGGTCACAAGACCCGTGATCGACACGATATAGAACCAGGCATCCGTGCCCGAGAGCACCGGCCACATCCGCGCCATCAGGAAGACGCCCGCCTTCACCATCGTGGCCGAATGCAGATATGCCGAAACCGGCGTCGGCGCGGCCATCGCATGGGGCAGCCAGAAATGGAACGGGAATTGCGCCGACTTGGTGAACGCGCCCAGCAGGATCAGGATCAGCGCGGGCAGATACCATTCAGAGGCGCGGATCGCTTCGCCCTGCGTCAGGATGTCGGTCAGGTTGTAGCTGCCCGCGATATCGCCCAGGATCAGCATCCCCGCGATCATCGCAAGCCCCCCCGCCCCGGTCACCGCCAGCGCCATGCGCGCACCCTGGCGCCCCTCGGGCAGGTGCTTCCAATAGCCGATCAGCAGGAACGATGACAGGCTGGTCAGCTCCCAGAAGATCAGCAACAGCAGGATATTGTCGGAAATCACGATGCCCAGCATCGCACCCTGAAACAGCAGCAGATAGGTATAGAACTGCCCCATCGGGTCTTCGCCCGACAGGTAGAAGCGCGCATAAAGCGTGATCAAGAGCCCCACGCCCAGGATCATGCCCGCAAACAGCAACCCCAGCCCGTCGAGAAAGAAACTGGCGGTCAGGCCCAATTGCGGCAACCAATCAATTTCGGCCTGCAACACCTCGCCGCGCAGTACCGCAGGCGCCAGCGTGCCCAGCATGACCAGCGCGGCCAGCGTCGGAACGGCCGTGAACGTGGCACAGGCCGTTCGCCCCGCGCGGATCATCAGCCCCGGAACCAGCGCTCCAAGGAATGGTAGCAGCGCAATGATAGGTAAAAGACTTCCGCCGTCGCTCATATCCGCTCCGTTTCAAACACTCTTCGCGCGTTCTTCAAGCGGAATCGCCACATGAGCCACATGCAATTCCCCCGCCCCTGTCGGTCACGCACCGGTGCGCATCGTTACGCGCGCTGCCGCTGCCTTCCCTTCTTAAAAATTTGTCGCCTTCGCGGCAAGTCAACCAGAACCGAATCTTCGACCCGCGTCAAATTGCTCACCCCGGCCCCGGACGGCCCTTTTCTTCGCAGGAACGGCGGCGCGGGGCAAGGTTCCGCTCATGACACCGCGCAAGGGCTTTCTTCGGCGCGAAACGATTTGCGCAGCATGCGCCCTGCCGACTACAAACGCATCAATTCAAACGGTTCTGTTCACATTTGTTCAAGCGCTCTCGCCCAAACGTTCCAACTCAAACACGAGCCCTACCATGCCGTTTTTCCGCCACGACGGAGATATCTATCTCTTTGCGCATGTCCCCAAAAGCGGGGGCTCGACCATCGAACACGGCCTGCAGGATGCCGGGCTGACTCTGTCGTTCCTCGATGCCGATTGGCGCGGCCCCAACGTGCCCGACTGGAACAGGTCCTCGCCCCAGCATGTGCCGCGCGATGTGCTGGCACGGCTGTTCGCCCCGGATTTCTTCGACCACAGCTTCGCCTGCATGCGCGATCCGGTCGACCGCTTTCTCAGCGCGTTCAACTTCAACCGCAATCTCGATCACATTCCCCACCGTCAGGGCCTGCGCAAATTCCTTGACCGGCTGGACCGCTCGGGAAACCATTTCGAAAACCAGTTCGACAACCATTTCCTGCCCGCCGACCGCCTTGTGCCGGAAGACTGCACCGTGTTTCACCTCGAGAACGGTCTCGCATCACTTGCTGAATGGCTGAAAAAGGTTTCGGGCGGCACGGTCAAGGTTGATTTCGGTCACCACAACAAGTTCATTCCCGCGCGCCCGAACCGACCCAAGGGCCTGATCGACTCCATCATCAGCGACGCGCCCGAAACCGACCATGTCACCGCCGACATGCTCGACATCGAGACGCGCGAATGGATCAAGGAACTCTACGCCATGGACTATGCGCGATTCTATTAGGCGCATGCCAGCCGCCTCGCGCCGCCGTTCAGTAATTCCCGGCGACATACTTGGCGATCGCCGCACCGCGCGAATTCACATCCAGCTTCTGATAGATCGCCTTGAGGTAATATTTGACGGTGTTCTCGCTCAGGCCCAACCGGGCCGAGATCTGGAAATTCGTCAGCCCGTCTACCAACAGCGCCAGAATTTCATGCTCGCGCCGCGACAGCGCATCGGCATTTTCCGAGGTAAGCCGCCGCAGGATCTCGGTGGGCATGATCGCATGCCCCTCGACAAGCTTGCCCAGGATTCTTGGCAGGCTGGTCAGGATCTGGCTCATCATGCAGACCGAATTCGCGCCCTCCTTCACCGCCATGCGGATAAACGCGAACTCGGTATCCTCGGCAATGACCACCACCATGACATCCGGGTGATCCTTGCGCACCATCTCCAGAACCTGCGTCAGGTCGCCATCCGCCAGCCGCACCCCGAGAATAAGGATCGACTGACCGCGCGCGCCCGATAACAACTTCTTGAGGCTCGCCTTGTCGGTGGCGAAAGCCCCCAGTGCCACTTCGGGAATCTGCGCGACAAGCGAAGCGATCCCCTGGCAGACGATCGCCTGCCGGTCGGCCACGATCACCCGCGGGACATCGGACGCCGCGCCATGCGCGGGCGTACCCAAGATGGGTTGTCTCTCCTCCATCGCATAAGCTTACACCAGGAATCGCTTCGCACCATGCTCTGAATTGCGACATATGATCACTCGAAACCGATGATTTTAAAGGAAAAATCGGCATACCGGCGCATACTGGCGTATTCCGTCCCACCATTTCACTCGAACGGGTGGGGCAGCCCTACCCGTTCGTTGGCAGCTGCGCGCCGCTGGCCTTGATGACCATTCCTTCGGGCGTTTCGCAAGCGCCGACCACTGGCCGATAAAGGGCATGACCCTGATTTCGGAGGAAGATCATGAACGGTTATCAACATCTTTTCGTTCCCGGCCCGACCAATGTGCCCGAACCCGTGCGCCAGGCCATGAACATCCCGATGGAGGATATGCGCGCCCCCGATTTAGGCGAATTCGTTTCGGGCGTTCTCGAGGATCTGAAACAGGTCTACCGGCTTCGCAATGGCCGTGTCTTCGTTTTCCCCTCATCGGGCACCGGCGCCTGGGAGGCGGCGATCTCGAACACGCTCAATCCGGGCGACCGGGTCCTGATGTCGCGTTTCGGGCAGTTCTCGCTGCTCTGGGCCGACATGGCGCGCCGCCTCGGCCTCGATGTGGAGCTTTGCGACACCGACTGGGGCAAAGGCGTGCCGCTCGACGAATATGCGGCGCGCCTGCAAGAGGACCGCGACCACAACATCAAGGCCGTCTTCTGCACCCATAACGAAACCGCGACCGGCGTGACCTCGGATATCGCCGGGATCCGCAGGGCGCTCGATGACGCGCAGCACCCTGCCCTGCTGTTCGTGGATGGCGTCAGCTCGATCGGATCGATCGAATTCGAGATGGAGGAATGGGGCGTCGACCTCGCGGTCGCGGGGTCGCAAAAAGGCTTCATGCTGCCCGCCGGGCTTGGCTTCCTCGGTGTTTCCGACAAGGCGCTCGCCGCCCAGGATCAGGCCACGATGGCGCGCTGCTATTTCAGCTTCACCGACATGATCGCGCTCAACGATACCGGCTATTTCCCCTATACGCCCGCCACGCAGCTTCTGCGCGGGCTGCGCTCGTCGCTTGATCTCCTGCTCGGCGCGGGGATGGAAAACGTCTGGGCGCGTCACAACCGGCTGGCGCAAGGCGTGCGCAAGGCGGTCGCCGCATGGCAGGGCTGCCACCTCGTGGCGCAAGACCCCGGATGGTATTCCGATACCGTTTCCGCAATCTATACGCCCCAGGGCGTCGATGCCCGCGACGTGATCTCGACCGCCTATTACAAATACCAGACCTCGCTGGGCTCGGGCCTCAACATCCTGGCCGGGCGCGCCTTTCGCATCGGCCATCTCGGCTCGCTCAACCCGGTGATGCTCTGCGGCGCGATCTCGGCGGCGGAAATGGCCCTGCGCGACGCGGGTGCCATGATCGAACCCGGCGCCGGCGTCGCCGCCGCACAGGAATGCTACCGCCTCACCACCCCCGACGGGATCGAACAACCCGCCTCGCAAGCCGCCTGAACGGCGCGCCACGGAAGGACCCACACATGAGCTATACCCTGCACCCCCTGAAGAAACAGCGCCTGCAACGCTCGGAACTGGCCGTGCCCGGCTCGAACCCCTCGATGATCGAGAAGGCCGCCGACAGCCCCGCCGACTACATCTTCTTCGACCTCGAAGACGCCGTCGCGCCCCCCGACAAGATCAAGGCCCGCGCAAATATCATTCAGGCGCTCAACGATATCGACTGGAAGGCCCGCGGCAAGACCATCTCGATCCGCATCAACGGGCTCGACACCCATTACATGTATCGCGACGTGGTCGAGGTGCTGGAACAGGCAGGCCAGCATGTCGACACGATCCTCGTTCCCAAGGTGGGCGTGCCAGGCGATCTCTACATGGTCGAAACACTGGTGTCCCAGATCGAGAACGCCTGCGCCCTGCCCCACCGCATCGGCCTCGAGGCGCTGATCGAAACCGCACTCGGCATGGCCAATGTCGAGGCCATCGCCGCAACGGCCGGGCGGCTAGAGGCATTGCATTTCGGCGTCGCCGATTACGCCGCCTCCAACCGCGCGCACACCGTGGTGATCGGCGGACTCAACCCCGATTATCCGGGCGATCAGTGGCATTTCGCCCTTTCACGCATGATCGTCGCCTGCCGCGCCTACGGTCTGCGCGCCATTGACGGGCCGTTCGGTGACTTCTCGGATCCCGACGGCTACATCCTCTCGGCCAAACGCGCCGCCGCGCTGGGGATCGAGGGCAAATGGGCCATCCATCCCAGCCAGATCGCGCTGGCCAATGACGTGTTCTCGCCCCCCGAGGCCGAAGTCACCCGCGCCCGCGCCATCATCGAGGAGTTGCGAAAAGCCGCCGCCGAGGGCCGCGGCGCCGCGAGCCTCGACGGCAAGATGATCGACGCCGCCTCCGAGCGCATGGCCAACAACGTGATCGCCGTGGACGACGCCATCGCCGCGCAGCACGGCTAGCGATCGCTCACCAGGTCAGCAGAAAGGAAAGAAAATGGATATTCACGAATACCAGGCCAAGGACCTGCTCAAGCGCTTCGGCGTGCAGGTGCCGCGCGGCGGCATCGCCTACAGCCCCGAACAGGCCGTCTACCGCGCCAGCGAGCTTTCGGGCAACAAGTGGGTGGTCAAGGCGCAGATCCATTCCGGCGCACGCGGCAAGGCGGGCGGCGTGCGTATCTGCGCCACCGAGGAAGAGGTCTGCGACGCAGCCGCCTGGATGCTCGGGCGCAAGCTCGTCACCCACCAGACCGGCCCCCAGGGCAAGCTGGTGAGCCGCCTCTATGTCGAAGAGGCCACCGCCATCGCCCAGGAGATCTATCTCGGCTTCGTGATGGACCGCAAACTCGAACGCGTGGTGGTCGTGGCCTCGGCCCAGGGCGGCATGGAGATCGAGGAGATTTCCGCCAACGAACCCGAGTCGATCATCCGCTCGGTGGTCGACCCGGCAGTCGGGATGCAGGCCTTCCAGGCGCGCGAAATCGCCTTTTCCCTGGGGCTCGAGCCGCCACTCATCGCCCAGGCGGCCAAGACCATCATGGGCTGTTACGCGCTGATGAGCGACATGGATGCCAACATGGTCGAGGTCAATCCGATGGTCGTCACCCGCGCAGGCGAGATCGTCGCGCTCGATGCCAAGATCAGCTTTGACGACAACGCCCTCTATCGCCGCCCGGAAATCTCGGAACTGCGCGACAAGAGCCAGGAAGACCCGCGCGAAACCTTCGCCGAGGACCGCGGCCTCAGCTATATCGGGCTCGAAGGTGAAATCGGCTGCATCGTCAACGGCGCCGGGCTGGCGATGGCGACGCTCGACATGATCAAGATGGCGGGCGGCGACCCGGCCAATTTCCTTGATGTGGGCGGCGGCGCGAGCCCCGAACGGGTGCTGATGTCCTTTCAGGCGGTGCTCAACGACCCCAAGGTCGAGGCGATCCTCGTGAACATTTTCGCAGGTATCAACCGCTGCGACTGGATCGCCGAAGGTGTCGTGCGCGCGGTCAAGGAGCTGGATCTCGACCTTCCCATCGTCGTGCGCCTCTCGGGCACCAATGTCGAGGAGGGGCGCAAGCTCCTGGCCGAAAGCGGCCTTGCGGTGATCACCGCCGACACCCTCGCCGAGGCCGCCGACAAGGTCGTCGGCGCCTGGAAGAACGCCAGATACAAGGAGGCATCGTGATGGCCATTCTCATCGACAGCGGGACCAAGGTGCTCGTCACCGGCCTGACCGGCCGCATCGGCAGCTTTCATGCGCAGGACATGATGGATCACGGCACCAATGTCGTGGGCGGCGTGACGCCGGGCAAGGGCGGGACCACGCATCTCGGGTTGCCGGTGTTCAACACCGTGAAGGGCGCCGTCGCCGAAACCGGCGCCGAACTGGTGGTCAGCTTCGTGCCGCCCCCCTTCGCCGCCGATTCCATCATGGAAGCGGCCGATGCGGGCATCAGGACCTGCGTCTGCATCGCCGACGGCATCCCCGCCGCCGACATGATCCGCGTGAAACGCTACATGCGCCGCTACAAGTCCGATCGCCGGATGCGCCTGATCGGCCCCAACTGCGCGGGCATCATCACCCCCGGCCAGGCCTTTGCGGGGCTCATGCCGCCCCATATCTACATGCCCGGCCGCGTCGGCATCGTGGGGCGCTCTGGCACGCTGGGCTACGAGGCCGCCAGCCAGTTGAAGGCGATGGGGATCGGCGTGTCCTCCTCCATCGGTATCGGCGGCGATCCGATCAACGGATCCAGCTTTCGCGACATCCTCGAGCTGTTCGAGGCGGACCCCGACACCGACGCCGTCGTCATGGTCGGCGAAATCGGCGGCCCGCAAGAGGCCGAGGCGGCCGCATTTATCCAGAGCACGATGACCAAACCCGTCGCCGCCTATGTGGCTGGGCTCTCGGCGCCCAAGGGGCGGCGCATGGGCCATGCGGGCGCCATCGTCTCGGCCTTCGGTGAATCGGCGCAGGAAAAGGTCGAGATACTCAAGGAATCCGGCGTGACGATCATACCCACACCATCATCATTCGGCGAAAGCGTCACCCAGATGATGAACTGAGGCGCCCGCCCCGCGTGCTGGGATTGGGGGCGCTGCCCCCAAACCCCCGAGGTATTTTCCGCCAGATGAAGACAGGAGTCCGGCTTCATCTTGCTTGAAATACTTCCGCCGGAGGCTCCCGTCTGTCCTGCCATGCGCTGGTGACGGGCGAAGGTGCTACCGAATGAACCGCGCAGCTACTTCACCGCTCAGGTAACTGAAACGGCCACCCGCCATCGTCGCGCAAACCTGGCGCGTGCGGGGCTCGAGTACTATGAGATCGGCGCGCTGGCCCTGAGCGAGGCTGCCGCGATCCCCGAGACCCAGGATCCGCGCCGGGACGCACGAGACGAGCGCCCATGCCGCCGGAAGATCAAGGAGACCACTATCGGCCAGATGCAGCGCGGCGCGGCGCAGCGAAGGGTAATGGTAATCCGAAGCCAGAGCGTCGCAATAGCCCATCGTCACAAGGTCAGTGGCGCTGACATTGCCGTTATGAGACCCGCCGCGCACCACGTTGGGCGCGCCGAGGATCACCGGATCGCCCGCTTGCTGCGCGGCCTCGGCGGCCTCGAGCGTTTCGGGGAATTCGCAGATTCGCACGCCCCGCCCTCGCCAGACCCCGCGCGCGGCGGCGCTGCGGTCGTCATGGCTGCCAAGCAGCATGCCCTGTCCGGCAAGATCGGCGCAGAGGCGGTCAAGCGCGGCGGGCACGTCATGCAACCGTTGATGCAGCGCCTGCATGTATTCGAGGTGGCGTTCCGGGTTGCGCCCGATCCTGAGCGCCTGTCCTGTCAGGCGCAGCGGGCGTTTGCCCTTCTCCAGCGCCTCATGCGGCAGATGGTCGTTGAAGACCACGTAACGGATCGCATGGGCCGCGACCAGTTGCTGCATCGCGGTGTAATCCTCGAGCATGCAAATCTCGAAGCGCAACTGGCTCAGCAATTCGCTGACCAGCCGGCCCCGCACCTGATCGAGCGCGCCAAGCACGCGGGCGGCGAAATCAGCGCCGCGCATGCCGCCTTCCCAGCTGTAGAACTGCGCCAGTACGGCGGTGGTGATGCCGTTGGCGGCAAGTTCGGCCTCGGCGGCGATCAGGCCCTGATCGAGATCCTTCATCGCGCCGCGCCGGGGAGCAAGGTGGCGCTCGAACCCGTCGCCATGAATATCGACGATTCCGGGCAGGACGAGGAAACCATCAAGGTCGATTTCGCGGCAGGACGGGCTGTCATCCGCGATGCGGCCATTGACCAGCGTCAAGGGCTGTTCGCCCAAACCTTCGGGCGTCAGCACGTCGGCGCCGACAAGGCGCAGTTCGGGCAGCGGGGTCACTGGCGGTCCTCGCTATTGCCCTCGCTGTCGCTGCCGTTTGACAACAGGTCGCCCAGACTCATCTGGTGATCGAAGCGTCCGTTGCGCAGGAATTCCAGCACCTCGGCGATCACCAGCGGGTTGTTCATCATGAATGTATGGGTCACCGGCAGGGTAATGTGATCGGCCATGCCCTCGATCCGGGTCGAGGCGACCGAGACCTTGCCATCGTCCGGCCCCTCGATCAGTGACGAGAAATAGGGGTTGAGCGAGCGGGTTCCGGCGATCACGCCAAGCTCGAAATCGACCGGGGGCAGGGCTTCGGCGAAGCTGGCCGCGCCAGTCTCGAGTTGCATCCCCGCCGGGCCGTTGAACCAGGCGAAAAGTTCTAGCCCGCCAAGCTGATCGACAAGTTCCGAGCCGTGATTGGGCGGGCCGAGCATAACCACGCGGCCCATGTCCTGCGGGCGGTTGTCGCGCAGCCAGTGGCGCAGAAGGATGCCGCCCATGGAATGGGTCACGAAATGGATCCTTGCATCGCCACAGACCCGGACCGCATAGGGCAGCGTATCTTCGGCAAGGGCCGCGATATCGAGGTCGGTCGAGGGATAATCCGGCCGGTAGGTCGTATAACCCTGTGCCTGAAGCGCCTCCTCCATCACGATGAAGGAGGCATCGCTGCGCGCCAGGCCATGCAGCAGCACCACGCAATCGGCGCGCACGGCCCTGGCGGGCAAAGCCACGATCAGCGCCATGATCAGCGCAAGGGCGGAGGTTCTCGCATTCATGGCGCTTGAGATAGGGGCAATCGGCGCGCGGCAACAGCCCCAATCTTAAACACTGCAGGCAGATGGCGGCGCGACGTCGCGTTTTCTTGCGCGATGCGCTACATTCGGGCGAAAACAATGGACCCGCG
Organism: Roseovarius salincola; assembly: GCF_026891095.1. Lineage (GTDB taxonomy): Bacteria > Pseudomonadota > Alphaproteobacteria > Rhodobacterales > Rhodobacteraceae > Roseovarius > Roseovarius salincola. The sequence goes on along the minus strand of NZ_JAPTNL010000005.1, from coordinate 60,747 downwards.
ATCATGAACAAGGCCTTTACCAAAGAGGAAGACAGCAGCACGCCACAGCGCCTGCCGGACCTGCCGATCAGCAAGCACCCCAATCACGTTACTCCAAAGGGGTTGGCGCAGTTGCAAACGCGCAAGGCGGCGCTGGAGGCCGAAATCGCGCGGCTGCGCGGCCAGGGCGACCACATGGCCGGGACATGGCCGCTGGCCGTGGCGGAGCGCGATCTGCGCTATGTCGAGGCGCGGCTCGCATCCGCCATCGTGATCGCCCCGCACGAGGACATGACGCCGCCCGGCCATGTGCAGTTCGGCGCAACGGTGCATGTGGCCGACGAGGACGGCCGTGAGGCGGTTTACACCATTGTGGGCGAGGATGAGGCCGCACCCGCGGATGGGCTGATCTCGGCACATTCGCCGCTGGCGCGTGCGCTTCTCGAGGCGGGCGTTGGCGATTTGGTGGAGTGGCCCAAGCCCACGGGAACCGTCGAGCTGGAGGTTCTGGAGATCCGCTTCGCGCGCTGAACGCGGGCGCGGGCATGAAAAAGGGGCCGCCCCAAAGGACGGCCCCGATTTTCTGCGCGATGCGCGGCTGATTACATCATGCCGCCCATGCCGCCCATGTCGGGCATGCCACCGCCAGCGCCGCCACCGGCGCCTTCTTTCTGCGGCTTGTCGGCGACCATGGCTTCGGTGGTGATCAGCAGGCCGGCGATCGAGGAGGCATCCTCGAGCGCGGTGCGCACCACTTTGGCCGGGTCAATCACGCCATAGGCGAACATGTCACCATATTCTTCGGTCTGGGCATTGAAGCCGAACTTCAGATCGTCGCTTTCGCGGATCTTGCCCGCAACGACCGAACCGTCCACACCGGCGTTTTCGGCGATCTGGCGCAGCGGAGCCTCGAGCGCCAGGCGCACGATCTCGATACCGCGGTTCTGGTCGACATTGACGCCGGTCACACCGTCAAGCGACTTGGCCGCCTGAATGAGAGCGACACCGCCGCCCACGACGATACCTTCCTGAACGGCCGCACGGGTGGCGTTCAGGGCGTCGTCGACGCGATCCTTGCGCTCTTTCACCTCGGTTTCGGTCATGCCGCCGACGCGGATGACGGCAACGCCACCGGCCAGTTTGGCGACACGTTCCTGAAGCTTCTCGCGGTCGTAATCGCTGGTGGTTTCCTCGATCTGGGTGCGGATCTGATTGACCCGTGCTTCGATCTCGGCCTTTTCACCGGCGCCGTCGACGATGGTGGTCTCATCCTTGGTGATCGACACTTTCTTGGCCGAACCCAGCATGTCCATGGTCACGGACTCGAGCTTCATGCCGAGGTCTTCGCTGATGACCTGACCGCCGGTCAGGATGGCGATGTCCTGCAGCATCGACTTGCGGCGGTCGCCGAAGCCGGGCGCCTTGACGGCAGCGATCTTGAGGCCGCCGCGCAGCTTGTTCACCACGAGGGTTGCAAGGGCTTCGCCTTCGACATCCTCGGCAATGATCAGCAGGGGTTTCTGTGATTGGATCACCTGCTCGAGCAGCGGAACCATCGGCTGAAGCGACGAGAGTTTCTTCTCGTGCAGCAGGATAAGGCAGTCTTCCATCTCGGCGATCATCTTGTCCGAGTTGGTGACGAAGTAGGGGCTCAGGTAGCCACGGTCGAACTGCATGCCCTCGACCACGTCGGTCTCGGTTTCCAGGCCGCGGTTTTCCTCGACGGTGATGACACCGTCATTGCCGACCTTCTGCATCGCGTCCGCGATCTGCTGGCCGATCTCGGACTCGCCGTTGGCCGAAATCGTGCCGACCTGGGCGACTTCGCTGCTGTCCTTGACTTCGCGCGATGCGGCCTTGATGGCGTCGACGACCTTGCTGGTGGCGAGGTCGATCCCGCGGCGCAGGTCCATCGGGTTCATGCCGGCGGCAACCGCCTTCATGCCTTCCTTGACGATCGCCTGAGCGAGAACGGTCGCGGTGGTGGTGCCGTCGCCGGCCTCGTCATTGGTGCGGCTGGCCACTTCCTTGACCATCTGGGCGCCCATGTTCTCGAACTTGTCTTCCAGTTCGATTTCCTTGGCGACCGAAACGCCGTCCTTGGTGATGCGCGGCGCGCCGAAGGACTTGTCGAGAACCACGTTGCGGCCCTTGGGGCCAAGCGTCACCTTGACCGCATTGGCCAGAACATTGACGCCCTTGAGAATCTTGTTCCGGGCCTCGGTATCGAATTTGACGTCTTTTGCAGACATATCTGTCTCTCCTGACTATCGGTTGTTGCTGTTGAATCGAAAAGCGATCAGGCCATGATGCCGAGGATGTCGCTTTCCTTCATGATCAGCAGCTCTTCACCATCAAGTGTGATCTCGGTGCCCGACCATTTGCCGAACAGCACCTTGTCACCCGCCTTGACGGACATTGCGATCAGTTCGCCGTTATCCTTGCGGCTGCCTTCGCCGACAGAGACGACTTCCCCCTGTTGGGGTTTTTCCTTGGCGCTTTCGGGGATGATCAACCCGCCTGCGGTTTTTTCGTCGCTTTCAACGCGGCGAACGAGCACGCGGTCGTGCAGCGGTGTGAATGCCATGTCTTTGGCTCCTTGGCTCAAAGTTTCTTCCTGGTGGTTCCTCGTGGAACCGTTAGCACTCACTTTAGTCGAGTGCTAACGGCGCATAGCTAGGCAGGTCTGGCGGGGCTGTCAACAAGTCCTTTGCAATTTTTTGCAGCACATTTGATTGCACCGCCCCGGGCGGCTCACTAGCCTGCCCCAAACCAAGGGGCAAAGAGCCATATGCTGCGCGGTCTGATCATTGTTCTGCTGAGTCTGCAACCGCTGGCGGCGCATGCAAGCTGCGACGGCACCGATCTCATTGACGCGCTGCCCGAAGCACAGCGCGCAGCGCTCGAGGCCGAGGCCGCCGCCATGCCCCACCCCGAGGGGCTCTTGTGGCGCGCAACGCGCGGCGATCAGGTGATCACGCTCTTTGGCACCTATCATTTCGCGCATGACGACACGCGCGCGCATCTCGACCACCTTCTGCCGGTCATCGAAACATCCCAATCGGTCTATCTCGAAGTGTCCAACGACGATCAGGCGGCGATGCAGACGGCGCTGGCCGACGATCCCTCGCTCATGTTCATCACCGACGGCCCCACCCTGCCCGACCTGCTGGGCGATTCCGACTGGGCGCTTTTCGCCGAAGAAATGCGGGCGCGTGCGATCCCGCCCTTCTTCGCCGCCAGGTTCAAGCCGGTCTGGGCGGCGATGATGCTGGGCATCGGCCCCTGCGAGGCGCGCAACGGCGCGATGACCGGCGCGGGCATAGACAAGCTGATCGGCGATACGGCCGCAGACCTCGGCACGCCCACCCGCTCGCTCGAGGATTTCCGCGCGATTCTCGGGATGCTCGACAGTTTCCCGATGGACGAGCAGCTTGACATGATCCGGCTGTTCTTTGCCTGGACGGGCAATCCCGACGACATGGCCTACACCCTGCGCCAGCGTTACCTGGAGCAGCGCATCGCGCTGATCTGGGCCTATTCGCGGAAGGTGTCGCTTGAATCGGGAGGCGACCGCGCGGCGCAGGATTTCGCCCGCTTCGAGGCGCTCCTGCTGACCCGGCGCAATGCCGACTGGATCGACCTGTTGACCCGCGCGCCCGGCGAGCGGCTGTTCGTGGCGGTAGGCGCGGCGCATCTGCCGGGAGAGACAGGTGTTCTGCGCCTGCTCGAACAGGCGGGATACAGCGTCACCCGGCTGCCCTTCGCACCCTGAGCCACGCACCCCGTCGGCGCATGAAACCCTGCCGCATCGCGCATGGGTGACAAGCGCGCCCTGCGAACCTATAAGGCGCGCAAATCGGATCCAACGCGTAAGGACAAGTGACAATGACGACTCTCGTATTCGGCCATAAATCCCCCGACACCGACTCCACCGGCTCGCCGATCCTGTGGGCCTGGTATCTCAACGAACTGCAGGGCGGCGATGCCGAAGCCGTCTTGCTGGGCGAACCCAACACCGAAGCCGCCTTCATGCTGAAGAAATGGAACCTGCCCAAGCCGCGTATCATCAGCGACGTGGACGCCGGACAGCCCTGCGTGATCGTCGACACCAACAACCCCGCCGAACTGCCCGGCAGGATCAACGAGGCCGATGTGCAGGGAATCATCGACCACCACAAGCTGGTGGGCGGTCTGGAAACCAGGGGTCCGATCGACATCACCATCCGCCCGCTGGCCTGCACCGCGACGATCATGGTCGACCTGATGGGCGATGACGCGGCAAAAATGCCCGAGGCGATGAAAGGCGCGGCGCTCACCTGCATCCTCAGCGACACGCTTGAATTCCGCAGCCCCACCACCACCGACCATGACCGCGCCACAGCCGAAAGGCTGGCCGCCGACCTCGACGTCAATATCGCCGACTACGCCGCCGAGATGTTCGCGGCCAAATCCGATGTCAGCGCCTTCTCGGATGCCGAACTTCTGCGCATGGATTCGAAGGAATATGCCGTGGGCGACACCAAGTTCCGCGTCAGCGTCCTGGAAACCACCGCACCGGACATGGTGCTCGCGCGCAAGGACAGCCTGATGGACACCATGAAAAGCGTCGCCACCGAAGACGGCGTCGATCAGGTGCTGCTCTTCGTGGTGGACATCCTCAACGAGGAAGCCACCCTCCTCGTCCCCAATGATCTGGTCCGGACCCTGGCCGAGAAATCCTTCGGCGCCGCACCCGAGGGCGACAGCGTGGTGCTCCCCGGCGTGATGAGCCGCAAGAAGCAGATCATCCCCAACCTCGCCATCTGAAGGCACCCTGCCCTTCATCTGGCGTCAAATACCTCGGGGGGTCCGGGGGGCTGGCCCCCCCGGACTTGCCTCAGGGACCGCGCGCGCTCAAAGTAGCTGCTTGGGGCGCACAACGTGGAACGCGCCATGCAGATAGGTCAGCGGCTGTTCGCCCGCGTTGGAAATACCGGTGACCGCGCCGATGCAGATCTCATGCGTGGCATGGTGATAGGATTGCTCGACATTGCAGGTAAACGCGGTGGCCCGCGGCAGCACCGGGCCAAAATCGGTTGCGGTGAAATCCGTGCCGTGAAACCTGTCGGGGGTCTCGTCGTCGAACACCCCGGCGAAGCGGCGCGCCAGTTCATGCGCGTCCTCGGGCAGAACATTGACGGTGAAGACACCATTCGCCGCCACCGCCCGCGCGATCCGGCTGCCCCGCTTGAGACAGACCAGCACCATGGGCGGGTCGGCTGACAGCGACGTGAAGGCGCTGACCGTCGCGCCCATGCGTCCCTCAGGCCCGTCGGTGGTGACCACGGTCACCGTCGCCGCGACCTGTCGCATCGCCGCAAGAAAGGCATCGCGCGCGGCATTCATCGGTCGGGCCTGGATATGTTGAATAGGCGGTTCATGATGTTGCGGGGTCTCTCCTGCGGCGCTGCGCCGGTAAAGCGTTTTCTCCATCGACATGCAAGAGATAGGGGCATTGCCGGCAAGACCCAGAGATTTCTGCACCTTTCCCGGTGGCCAAATCCGCGCGCCCCTGCCATAGCTGCTCGCGTTTCGCATTTCATCGCAGGGTCAGTTCATGACGCAGATCATCCAGTCGCTCTCGGACATCTCCAGCCGCTATGACGCACTTTTCGTCGATCTCTGGGGATGCGTGCATAACGGGGTCAAGGCGTTCCCCGGTGCGGTCGCCGCGCTGCGGGCCTACCGCGAACGGGGCGGCGCGGTGTTGCTGGTCACCAATTCGCCGCGCCCGCGTGCCGGCGTCGAAAAGCAGCTGGACCTGTTCGAGGTGCCGCACGATTGCTGGGACAGCATCGCCACCTCGGGCGACAGTGCGCGCGCGGCGATGTTTCGCGGGGTCGTGGGGCAGAAGGTGCATTTTATCGGCACCCCGCATGACACCAGCTTTTTCGAGCCGCTTTCGGTGATCGAGGATCCGGTCGATATCGAGATCGTGCCACTCGACGAGGCCGAGGGCATCGTCTGCACCGGACCGGCCGACCCGATGGCCGATCCCGCCGCCTATCGCGCCGATTTCCTTTATGCCAAGACAAAGGGGCTCAAGCTTCTGTGCGCCAATCCCGATATCGTGGTGGACCGGGGCGATCACCGCGAATGGTGCGCAGGCGCGCTGGCGCGGCTATATACCGAGATGGGCGGCGAGAGCCTCTACTTCGGCAAGCCGCATCCGCCGATCTACGACCTGGCCCGGCGTCGTCTGGCTGCCGAGGGGCATGACGTTGAGAATGCGGGGATTCTTGCCATAGGCGACGGGATTCACACCGATATCTCAGGGGCGATGGGGGAGGATATCGATTCTCTGTTCATCTCGGGCGGACTGGCGGCGATCGAAACCCGCACAACGCACCAGCCCGACAAAAAGGCGCTGGAATCCTTTCTGGACAAGGAAAAAATCCACCCGACCTACACGATCGGCCATCTGCGCTAGGCAAAAAAGCTCTTGATTTTCTGCGCCTGCAAAGTAATAAAGTTCCAACAAGGGCCGCATAAGCGTCCTGAAAATTACCCACTGTCAGATCAGGAGGGGGCGAATGTTGGATAATATGCCGCGCGGAACCATCACCATCGAGCAAATCGAGATGGGCATGACGCGCAGCCTTCGCAAAGTCGTGACCGACGAGGATATCGAGATGTTCGCGCAGGTCTCGACCGACCGCAATCCCGTCCATCTTGATGATTCATATGCACAGGACACCATCTTCGAGGGGCGCATCGCGCACGGGATGCTGACCGCCGGGCTGATTTCGGCGGTGATCGGCGAACAGCTTCCGGGCCACGGCACGGTCTACATGGGCCAGACGCTCAAGTTCCTCGCCCCCGTGCGCCCCGGCGACACGGTGCTGGCCGAGGTCGAGGTGACCGGCATCGACCATTCCAAGCGGCGCGTGCAACTGGATTGCCGCTGCCTCGTGAATGGCAAGAAGGTGCTGATCGGCGAAGCCACGGTGCTGGCGCCCTCGGGCAAGTTCGACTGATCCTGCGCGCCTTCCCGCCGCAAACCCCCGTGAATCAAGCCCGGCCTTGATCCGCCGCGCGCAGGGCATGCTATGCTGAGACTCCCACCTGATGTCTCATCCAGTGACAGGAGGACAAGGCATGGACACAAGCAAGACAGCGCAATATGCCCGCGCGCTGCTGTCGTCCTTCGGCGGCAAGGCACAGGCTTTCGCCGCGCGCCGGATGCGCGAATCGGACGATGCGGGGCAACGGCGGGAAGCCGAGAACTGGAAAAAGATCCGCCTCGCCATCGCCGAGATGCGCGGGCCGCGCCAGACCTGAAGCAAGACCACAGCGGGGGCGCGCATCGCGCTTGCACCCGCGCTGACATGGGGCTACCCCTGCCCCATGCAGATCGTGCGCGACTATGATTACGTGGAACCGGCCGACCGGGGCGCCTCGGTCGCCATCGGCAATTTCGATGGTGTGCATCTGGGGCATCAATCGGTGATCGACATCGCCCGCACGCAGGCCAGGGTGCTGGATGTGCCGCTTGGCGTTCTGACCTTCGAACCCCACCCGCGCGAGCATTTCGCGCCTGACGCCCCGCCCTTTCGCCTGATGGGAAGCGAGGCACGCGCCCACAGGCTGGAAAAGCTGGGCGTGGAAAAGCTCTATGAGCTGAATTTCAACGCCGGTATGGCGGCGCTCACGCCCTATGCCTTTGCGCATAACGTGCTCGCGCGCGGTCTGGGCCTCAGCCATGTGGTGGTGGGCGCGGATTTCTGCTTCGGCAAGGGGCGCGCGGGGGATGCCGCGGATCTTGAACGATTCGGCCGCGAAATGGGGTTCGGCGTGACCATCGCCCGCCTGCTTGAGAGCGGCAAGGGGCAGGAAGTGTCCTCGACCGCGATCCGCATCGCGCTGAGCGAGGGACGCCCGCGCGACGCCGCCGCCATGTTGGGCCACTGGCACCGGATCGAGGGCATGGTCGTAGGCGGCGAACAGCGCGGTCGGGAGCTGGGCTATCCCACCGCCAACATGTCGATCGAAGGGCTGCACCCGCCGCGTTTCGGCGTCTACGCGGTGCTTGTCGACGTGCTGGATGGCCCCCACGCGGGGCAGTATCACGGGGCCGCATCGCTGGGCGTTCGGCCGATGTTTCATGGCGAGGTCGCCAACCTGGAAACCTTCCTGTTCGATTTCTCGGGCGATCTTTACGGCACCGGATTGTCAGTCGCGCTGGTCGAATACCTGCGCCCGGAAGAAACATTCGAAAGCCTCGATGCCTTTATCGCGCAAATGGATGCCGATTGCGCGCAGGCGCGTGGTATTCTCAAGCGGCCATGAGCGACGACCCGATCGACCGCAGCGGCTTGCGCCCGCGCTTCTGGGAAACGACGCCGCTTGCCCGCATGACCCGCCATGAATGGGAGGCGCTCTGCGACGGCTGCGGCAAATGCTGCCTCAACAAGCTCGAGGACGAGGAGACCGGCGAAGTGGCGCTGACCCGCGTTGCCTGCCGCCTGTTCGACGATTCCACCTGCCGCTGCGCGCAATACGACATCCGCCGCCAATTCGTGCCCGAATGCATCTCGCTTGACGCGGGCAATCTCGAAGGGCACCTCTACTGGATGCCCGAGACCTGCGCCTACAAGCTGTTGCACCAGGGCAAACCGCTGTTCGACTGGCACCCGCTGATCTCGGGCGATCCCGAAAGCGTGCACCGGGCGGGGGTATCGGTGCGCGACGCCACCATCCCGGAGTTCGAAGTGGACGAGGACGACTGGGAAGACCATCAGATCGAGGAGCCCGGCGCATGAATTTCGCATCCGACAACAGCGGCCCCGCCCATGAGCAGATCATCGCCGCAATCGCCGCCGCCAACGCGGGCTTTTCGCCCTCCTATGGCGCCGAGGACGCAATGTCCGAACTGCGCGCCCATATGCGCGCGCTGTTCGAGGCGCCCGCGGCCTCGATCCACCTCGTGGCGACGGGCACGGCGGCCAACGCGCTGGCGCTGGCCACGCTGGCCCAGCCCTGGCAGACGATCTATTGCACGCCGCTCGCGCATATCAACTGCGACGAATGCCAGGCCCCGGAATTCTACACCGGCGGCTCCAAGCTGACGCTGGTGGGCACGGATGACAAGATGACCCCCGACGCGCTGGACCGCGCCATTTCCGCCGCGGGGCATGGCAATGTCCATGTGGCACAGCCCGGCCCGGTCTCGCTTACGCAGGTCACCGAAATGGGGCGGCTTTATACGCTCGACGAGCTTCAGGCCCTTTCGGGCGTCGCCGCGGCGCATGGGCTGCCGGTGCATCTGGATGGCGCGCGCTTTGCCAATGCGCTGGTGGCGCTCGGCTGCAGCCCGGCCGAGATGACATGGAAAGCGGGCATCGACGCCGTCAGCTTCGGCGGAACCAAGAACGGCTGCATCGGGGTCGAGGCGGTGATCTTCTTCAATCCCGAAGCAGCATGGGAGTTCGAACTGCGCCGCAAGCGCGCCGCGCATCTCTTTTCCAAGCATCGTTTCCTGTCGGCGCAGATGGGGGCCTATCTCGCGGACGACCTGTGGCTGACCTCGGCGCGCGCCGCCAACGCCCATGGCGCCCGGCTGGCGCAAGGGCTTGGTGCCCTGCCCGATTGTCACTTTCTGGCCGAACCGCAGGCCAACATGATCTTCGCCACCCTGCCGCGCGCCGCCCATCAGCGCCTGCATGCCGCCGGCGCGCGCTATCACCTCAATGGCGGCCCGCTCGAAACCGGCCCGGAGGATGAACCACTGCCGATGCGCCTTGTCTGCGATTGGTCCATCGAAGATTCCGAGATCGACCGCTTTATCGGGATCGCGCAGGGTTGAACGGCCCGGATTTCATCGTTCTTCAAATACTCAAAAGGCAACACACGCCACACGCGCTGCGCCATGAGTATTTGCGGAACGGTGAAACCCGGACAGGCTCAGCCCCCCAACAGGTCATGCAGGGCAAGCCCCATCACCTGTGCAGATTGCACCATGTCTTCGATCCCGACATATTCATCGGGCTTATGCGCCAGGTCCAGAATCCCCGGCCCATAGGCGATGCAGTTCTTCAGCCGTCCGATCCGGTCGATATGTTTCTGGTCATAGGTGCCGGGGCTGACGACGTAATCCGCCTCGCGCCCGAAGACCTGCGCGACCCCGCGGGCCACCGCGCCCACCACGGGGGCATCCTTTTCGGTCATGCTGGGCAGGACGCGGTGCAATTCGCGGATGTCATAGTCGAATCCGGGCCGGCCCGCGCGCAGGGTCTCCAGCAGCTCGCGGATCTCGGCCTCGACCACGCCGATATCCTCTTCGATCAGAAACCGGCGGTCGATCACCATGCGGCAGCGATCGGGCACGCAGGGGCTGGGCAGGCCGGTGTAATCGGCGGCCTGTTCGGGCGCACCGCCGTGAATCGAGTTGATGTTGAGCGTCGATTGGCGCGCGCCTTCGGGCACGACGGGCATGTTGGTGCGCTTCTGCGCCAACGCGGGGAACAGGTTCTGCTCCATTGCGTCGATCACCGCCCCCATGTGACGCACGGCGCAATCACCCAGGAAGGGCATCGAGCCATGGGCGATCTCGCCAAGGGTTTCGATCTCGGCCCACCAGACCCCGCGATGGCCAAGGCAAATACGATCCTTGTTGAGCGGCTCGGGAATGATCACATGCTGCACGCGCTCGGGGTTGAACCAGCCCTTTTCCGCCAGATAGGCGACCCCGCCGAAGCCGCCGGATTCCTCGTCAGCGGTGCCGCTGATCTCGATCGCGCCGGCGAAATCGGGACAGGTCGCGACAAAGGCCTCGGCGGCGATGATGCTGGCGGCCAGACCACCCTTCATGTCACAGGCGCCGCGCCCATAGATACGGCCATCCCGGACCTCGCCCCCGAAAGGTTCGGTGGTCCAGCCATGACCGACCTCGACCACGTCGATATGGGAATTGAAATGGACGCAGGCACCGGGGCGCGCGCCCTCGCGGCGCGCCACGATGTTCCAGCGCGGGTGCCGGTCGCTGTCGCCGATCGCGCCCTCGGCGCGGATCAGTTCGGTATGAAAATCCGCCCGCGACAGCCGCCTGTCGAGATAGTCGCAGATCTCGCGGTAATTCTCGCCCGGCGGGTTGCGGGTTGGGATGCGGATGAGATCCTGCGTCAGCGTCACCAAATCGTCACGCCGCGCCTCGATTTCGCGTGTCAGTCGGTCCTTGATCGTCATGACCCAAGCTTGCCCCGCGAGCCCGCACCAAGGCCAGCACAAACTTGGCCCGAGCCGCGACTTATGCTGTGCAGGCCGCCCGGATGGCGCGGATATTGTCGCCGTAAGGCGCCGGGTCGGCGACGCTGCCCCCCTTGAACACGGCCGAACCCGCGACCAGCACATCGGCCCCCGCCTCGACCATAAGCGGCGCGGTCAGGGGCGTGATCCCGCCGTCGATCTCGATATGGACCGGACGATCACCGATCTTTTCGCGCAGACGGCGCACCTTGTCGACCTGGCTGTGAATGAATGACTGCCCGCCAAAGCCGGGATTGACCGTCATCACGCAGATCAGGTCGACCATGTCGAGCAGGTAATCCACATCCTCGATCCCCGTGCCGGGATTGAGCGCCAGCCCCGCCTTGCACCCGGCGGCGCGGATCGCCTGAAGCGTGCGGTGAATATGCGGGCCGGCCTCCAGATGGGCGGTCAGCACATCGGCGCCCGCCTCGGCGAAGGCTTCGATATAGGGATCGACGGGCGCGATCATCAGATGCACATCCATCACCGTGGTGACATGTTTGCGGATCGCGGCGCACATCGGCGGGCCGAAGGTGAGGTTGGGCACGAAATGCCCGTCCATCACGTCGACATGGATCCAGTCGGCGCCCTCGGCCTCGACGCATTGGATCTCCTGCCCGAAATTGGCGAAATCGGCACTCAGGATCGACGGGGCGATCTTGATGGAACGATCGAAACTCATGGCGGCATCCCCCTTGGCTGGCATGCACATGCGACCTGCGCGCGCCAAGGTCAAGCCCCCGGGCCAAACCCGACCCCGGCACGATTGCACCCGCCGGGGTTTCATGCCAGTTTCCGCGCAACCGCGCCCATGCACCGACAGGACCCCCGATGACCAATCATCTCGACCCGATCGCCGCCGAGCCGATCACTCCGATGGCCCGGCACCTGGGGATCGAGCTGACCGGCTGGCAGGCGGATTGGGCGCAGGTCGAGGTGACGCTTGCGCCACAGCTTCTCAATCGTCAGGACCTGCCGCATGGCGGCTTGCACGCCACGCTGCTCGACACCGCGATGGGATACGCGGGATGCCATACCGGCGACCCGGCGCTGCGCCAGCATGCTCTGACCCTGTCGATGACGGTCAACTATCTCGCGCAGGCGGGCGGCCGGCGCCTGATCGCGCAGGCGCGCAAGACCGGGGGCGGGCGCAAGACCTTTTTCGCCGAAGGCAGCGTGCAGGACGAGGCCGGCACTTTGATCGCCACCGCCACCGGCGTCTTCCGCTATCGCGGCGCGCCCGGGTCCTGACAGTCTCCCCGGCTTCATCTTGCCCCAAATACTCCTGCCCCAGCGCAAGCAGTGCGATGTGGCGGGGGTCTGGCGCGACACAGCCATGACGGCGAAGCCCAACGCGTTCTTCGCTTTCAGCTTCGGAACCCTTTGCGGGACATGGGGCCGGCGCGTCCGGTCGGAACAGCCTGACCGAGGGCCGCAGAACAGCAGACCGGACCCGTCGGCAGGTGCAGGCCGTGAGGGTCCGATCAATCCACCCGAATCCGGCGCGCCATCAGCCGGGATCGGAATTCAGGTTTACAACAAGGCGCGTCTGTGGAGACTGCGCCTTGTCGCCTTCTCTTGGCAGGGCCGCAGCGGGCCGCCCCGCAGGACAGATCCGCCAATCAGAGCCACAACGAGAAACAAACGGCCTGATCCGGGCCAGAGACGAAATCGCATCATGCGTGAAAAATGAATATCGTCAATATCATAAGGCCATCGCCATGACCTCCTTTGCTGCCACCCCTGCTCTTCAGACCGTCATCGACTTTGCTTTGGCACACGAAACGCAGTGGCCCCGAAGCATGTATTATCCCGATGGCGCCTATGTCGGAAATGTCGAGTGGAACGAAACCGGTCCCTGGACCGAGATCATCGGCCCGGTCGCCGAACGCGGCGGCCCTGCGGGCGTCGTTCTGCACCGGGGGCAGAAGGTGGCAGAATGGGGCGATGCGGATCGCCCAGACATGACGTTTTCCATTGCCAAAAGCTACCTGTCGGTTCTTGCGGGGCTCGCCGAGAAGGACGGGTTGATCCCCGATCTTGATGCGCCGGTCGGCGCGATCGTGAAGGGGCCATATTTCTCCAGCGCGCACAATGCCCGGATCACATGGCGCCACATGCTTCAGATGAACAGCGAGTGGCGCGGCGAGATTTTCGGCAAGGACGATCAGGTCGACCATTACCGTCAGATAGGTGTCGGTGCGGATAACAGCCGCAAGGGGCAGTTGCGAAAGGTGGGCCGCCCCGGCAGCTATTACGAGTATAACGATGTGCGCGTGAATGCGCTGGCCTACGCCTTGCTCTGTCTTTTCGGCCGGCCCTTGCCCGAGGTCTTGCGCGAACGGATCATGGACCGCATCGGCGCCTCCGACACATGGCGATGGGAGGGCTATTCCACCTCATGGGTCGATTTGGGCGGTCAGCGGGTGCAATCGGTGACCGGCGGCGGCCATTGGGGCGGCGGGATGTTCATCAGCGCGAATGACCATGCACGATTCGGCCTTTTCATCAGCCGCAATGGCACCTGGGAGGGTGAGCAGATCCTGCCGGAAACCTGGATGACGCGCTCGCGCGAACCGACCCCGACGCTCGATAAATACGGCTTCCTTTGGTGGCTCAACCAGGGGCGCGATGCCAATCCCAGGCTGCCATCGACAGCCTTCAGCGCCTTGGGCGCGGGCGGTAACTGTCTTTGGATCAACCCCGATGATGACATCGTCGGCGTGATGCGGTGGCTTGACCCTGCACATACGCAGGCATTTCTTGAGAAAATGGTCAGCGCCATTCGCCGCTGAGCGATCCGGATGATCCCCTTTCCTGCATCCAGGGCCACTGCAAACTGCTTCCGCTAACGGCCCCGGAATTGCGCTTGCCGCTTGTCGCGAAACGCGGCCAGCCCCTCTTGCCGGTCCTCACTGCTTTCGACCCGGTCGAGGTCTCTCATGGTGCGTCCCATGCGTTCTGCAGGTGCCGGCGTCAGCATGTCCGACACGACCGTCTGTTTCAATGTCTGCAGAACCAAAGGCGCCATCGCGGCCATGTCGCTTGCCATCGCACGTGCAGCCTCAAGGTGCTGGCCCGGTTCGACGACCTCGTTGACCAGACCCATCTCATAGGCCCGCCCGGCATCGACCGAACGGCCCAGAAGCATGATCTCCATCGCCATCTTGTGCGGCAGTCTGGCCGCAAGCGAGGCAATCAACCCACCGGTCATGCCCACCTTGCCCTCGGGATAAAGGAATTTGCTGCGCCGCGTCGCCACACACAGATCGCAAAGCGCGGCAAGCACGATACCCCCACCGATACAATGGCCATCAATGGCGCAGATCACGGGCTTCGCCGTGGTGATCCCCATTCCGGGCATGCAGCGCCAAAGCTCGGGAAAATCCTCGAGATCCGCGCCCGCGGTGAATGCCTTCTCTCCGGCACCGGTCAGGATCGCGACCCGCTGATCTTCGCAACGATCGAATGCGGCAAACCCGTCCTGAAGCCGACGCGCGAGCTCCTTGTCGATCGCGTTCATCTTTTCGGGGCGATTGATCGTGAAGGTCGTGACGCGCCCGTCTTTCTCGATGTCCAACCCATCAGCCATCGCGCTTTTCCTCCGGAAGCACCGGCAGTGCTTTTTCAATCGATTTCCCCGCCAGATGCCGTCGCACCATCAGCACCACAGACAGAATGGTGAGCGACCAGAAAATCCAGGTGATCCAGCTTCTTGCGAAGATTGTCAGACTGCCCTGCGACATCAGCAGCGATTGGCGGAAATTGTCTTCGAGCATCGGTCCGAGAATGAACGCGATCAGGAAAGGCGCCGAAGGAACATGCATCCTCATCATCAAGAAACCAAGGATCCCGAAAGCAACCATCACATAGATGTCGAAGAACGAGTTGTTGACCGCATATGCGCCGAAGACGCACAGCACCATGACCACGGGATAAAGATAACTCCTCGGTATCGAGGCGATGTGCCTGAACATGTGGATCGCCGCCTTACCGATGATCAACAGGAATAGCGAACTGATCGAAATTCCGATGAACAGCGCATAGATCAGGTCGATATTCTGCTCAAACAGCATCGGGCCCGGGCGTAGTCCATGAACCATGAATGCGCCCAGAATGACCGCCGTAATCACGTCCCCCGGAATACCGAGCGCCAGAAGCGGGATCATCGTCGAACCGGCAACACCGTTGTTCCCGGCCTCCGCGGCCGCCACGCCTTCCAGTTCTCCTTTGCCGAAATTCTTCCGGTTGGGCGAGCGACGCATAGCCTCGGAATAGGATACGAAAGCCGAAGGCGCGCCACCGATGCCCGGTATCGCGCCCAGCACGACACCGATCAGGCTACCTCTCAGAATCGAGCGGAAGCAGTATCGGAAATCCGCGAATGTCGCGCGCGAGCCGCTCGGATCAGCCGCGACCTTGCCTGTTGCGCCGCGCTTGGCATAGCCATTGAGGATTTCGGGGATCGCGAAAAGGCCGATCAGAAGCGGGATGAAGGCCAGCCCCCCCAGCAGATCGGAGTTCCCAAAGGTGAAACGGTCGGTTCCATAGATCAGATCCAATCCTACGGTCGCCAGCAAGAGACCAGCACCGGCCGAGATGAAACCACGCAGAAGGCTGTCGCCCGAAACCGAAGCGATGATTGTCAGCGAAAAGAAAATCAGGGTGAAGTTCTCGGGCGGGCCGAAGCTCGTGACGAGCTGCGCGAGATATCCCACCAGAAGGATCAGCGACAGATTGGATACCAGGTCCGCGAAACACGAGGCGTAAAGCGCGATATCCAGCGCCCTGCCCGCCTGCCCTTTCTGGGCCAGCGGATAGCCATCCAGCACCGAGCAGGACGCCGCCGGGGTGCCGGGCGCCTTGACCAGGATTGCAGGGATCGAACCGCCGTAGACCCCGCCTTTGTAGACACCCAAGAGAAGCAGTATTCCCGTGACGGGCGGAAGCGTGAAGGTGAAGGGAAGCGTCAGCGCGACCGCCATCGTGGAGGTCATCCCCGGGATTGCCCCGACGATGACGCCGATACCGATCCCCCCGGCCAGCGCGATTATGTTGTAGATGTTCAGAAAGAGTACGAGCGCATCCGAAAGGTTCTCGATCATGGCTTCAGCACCTCAAAGCAATCCATTCAAAGGACCCAGCGGCACCGGGACCTTGGCGACATACCGAAAGAACATGTAAAGAATGAGCACCGTCGCGATCGAGACGCCTATGGCCTTCGGCCATTCCTTGCGCCCATGCATCACGATCATTCCCAAAAGCATTGCGATTGCCGGCAGCACGACACCGAAGGGCTTGAGCGCAGCGCAGAAGAGTACCATGAGCAACGCCGTCGGGATCACACGAAAATCGCTCAGGTCAAAGGGTTCCTCATAGCTTTCATCCTGAACGGCGTCCCGCGGCTTGATCCCTTCATAAAGCGCCTGGATCGCAAGAAAGGCGCTCAATCCCACCAGACTGACGAGAATGATGCGGGGCCAGAATGTTGGCGAAAGCGCCAGGTTGGGGATGACCTTCGGCGTCTTGACGGCCCAGGGAAGTATCCCGAAAAGGACGAACAACGCCAAGGCGCAAACCACAAGTCCAAGCACAAAGTCTCGCTTGTTAACGGTCTTCACGGACAGTCCCTCCGGCTGAAACGGATTGATGATCAGGAAGCGGGTGTGCGGCCGGCGAACCGGCCGCACTGGCCTGAGCCGGATCTAGTCGATCTGAAGACCCAGTTCTTCGACCAGACTCCGGAAAGTGGTGTACTGGTTCTCGACGAAGGCAACGGTCTCTTCGGGCGACAGCATCATCGGAACCGAACCGAGAGACTTGGTTTGATTGACCCAACGTTCGTCGCTGGCAACCTCCTGAAGCACCTCGGTCCAGGTCGCGACGATTTCATCGCTCATACCCGGCGGACCGACAAGCCCCGACCAGCCAACAAGCGCCTCAAGCGCGGGATAGCCCAGTTCCGAGGCGGTCTGCACGTCCGGCAGGGATTCAACGCGCTCGGGCGTCGTCACGACCAGCGGGCGTAGCTGCCCCCCCTCGATCTGACTGATGATCGCCGAGATGTTGGAACACACGAAGTCGACCTGCCCTGTTGCGGCCGCGGCTGCCGCGGCCCCGCCGCTCTGGAACGGAATATGCGTTGCGGCGACAGCCGGGTCTTCGAAGCCTAGCTCGTCCAGCAACATGATGCCGCCCAGATGATGAAGCGTGCCCACCCCGGCGGAACTATACGTCACGGCACCGGGGGCTGCCTCGATGGCGGCACGAAGTTCCTCCAGGCTTTCATACGGTTTCGACGTTGCCGTGGCGCAGGCCGCCGGGTTGATCTCAAGAAGACTGAGATAGGTGAAATCATCCCACTTGTAGGGCATGCTCGTCTTGAGAGCCGGCGAAATGCTGTGCGAGCCAATCCTGGCAAGCAGCAGGTTGTAGCCATCCGGATCCGAGTTTTTCACGTATGCTGATCCGGTCGCCCCACCGGCCCCGGCACGGTTCGTCACCAGAACCGGCTGGCCCATATAGTCCGGCGCGACATTGGCCAGATTGCGCGCTGCGAGGTCAGAGGCACCGCCGGGCCCATAAGGGGCGGTCAGCTGCACCGGTTGCGACGGATAGTCCTGCGCAGCCAAAGGCAAGGCCGTCATTGTCGCGAAGGCGATTCCGGTCAGAATTTTCGTCTTGGTCATTTCTATCCTCCCAATACATTTTTGCGTGGGCGCTTTTCTTTGCGCCCGTTCAACGGATCGCCGAAACGTCCGCTTAGTCCCGCACAGGCTTTTCTTCCTCCTGCTCTGCGGTCAGATCGAGACTAATCTCGAATTTCACCATGTCCCCGCGATAGGAGACATCGTTGAAATAAAGCACGGTCCCGTCCGGGGCTGTCAGGATGCGCCGGATATCTCCGAGCGGCGCACTGAGCGGCAAACCAAGAAGGGTCGCCTTTTCCATATCAGCCTGCCCGATCGTCAGAATCTGGTGGCACTGCGCAATGGTCACGCCCGGCAAGGATTCGATGACCGGAATGATCGTCTCGTGATCGAAACGCTCCGGGCAGCGGGCATAGAGATCCGAGGCGATGTAGGCGTCGGCCACAAGGCAATCGAGCCCCTTCAGTGAATTGACCCTGCGCAGGAACACATAGGACGGCGCCGCCTTTCCCCCTTTGAGATCGGCGGCCTTGAGCGCGACATTCTCGCGCTTTTCGATCAGGCGCGGAACGGTCTTGGTCACCATGTCCAGCAACTCAGGCCAATCAAGCCCGACGGCGAATGTGTCACTGCCGGTCTCGCTTTTCGTGACGAACGTGCCCGCACCCTGCTGGCGCCTCAGCCTGCCCTCGCCCTCAAGGATGGCAACAGCCTGACGGATCGTTACCGTTGCGACCCCGAACTCGTCAGCCAGCTCGGAAATGGGCTTCAGCCGGTCGCCAGGGCTCAACTCACCCGCGCGCAAACGCTGACGCAGAATATCCGCCACATGGAGATACAACTTGCCGGGACTTTTCCTCAGAACGTCCATCATCCGATCCCTTTTCCGCCGCGCGGGGCGCCGCTCGTCCGGGGCAAAACCCGCGGATTTCGATTCATGCTAGCAAACAAACGCTCGATCCGTCCAGAAAATTGTTATTGTTTTTATGTCATTCCAATCATAGTATGTTTGTAGTGGAAAATCACTCACTTTGGGGAAGAAGATTGATGTCAGACCTGATTCTCGAAGAGCGCCGCGAGACCGGAACGGTCCTTTTGCGACTGAACCGCCCAGAATCGCGCAACGCCCTCAGCGCCGATCTTCGCAAGGCCCTCACCCAACGATTCGCGGCCCTTTACGACGACCCCGACGCGCGATGCGTCGTCGTTACGGGCGACGAGCGGGCATTTGTCGCCGGGGCCGACATCAAGGACATGGCGCGAATGGGCACCGCCGAAATCACCCGCTCCAACGTGCGCCGGATGTGGCAGGTCATCGCCCAGTGTCCCATTCCATTTATCGCGGCGGTCAGAGGCGTGGCCTTTGGCGGTGGCTGCGAACTGGCGATGCATGCCGACATCATCATCGCCGGAGAGACCGCGAAATTCGCCCAGCCCGAGATCAAGGTGGGCATCATGCCCGGAGGCGGCGGAACACAGCGCCTGCCAAGGGCGATCGGTAAGTTCAAGGCGATGAAGATGATGCTGACGGGTGACCCGGTAACCGGACGCGAGGCGTTCGACATGGGCCTCGCCAGTGAATGCGTGCCCGATGCCGAGGTGCTCGACCGGGCGCTGGAACTGGCCGACCAGATCGCCGCCATGCCCCCGTTGGCCGCGCGGCGCATCAAGGAAGTCGTGCTTGCGGGCCAGGACTCGTCTCTTGATGCGGGCCTGATGCTTGAGCGGCGAACTTTCGACACTCTTTTCGACACCGCGGACAAATCAGAAGGCATGAACGCCTTCATCGAGAAACGAAAGCCGGAATTCAAAGGAAACTGACGATGGTAAACAGCGACACCTCAACCGTAGGGATCGTGGGCGCCGGCGCGATGGGGCGCGGCATAGCGCAGGTTGCGGCGACCGGAGGCTGCAACGTCCTTCTTTACGACGCGCGATCCGAAGCCACCACCGAAGCAATCAATTTCATCGGGGGGATGCTGGATCGCGCGGTCGAAAAAGGCCGGATGACCTCCGAAAACGCCGATGCCGCCAAGGCGCGACTGACCGGAGCGGATGATCTGGCCGCCTTTGCCGAAACCGATGTGGTCATCGAGGCGGTAAGCGAGGATATCGAGCTCAAGGCCAAGGTGTTCAGCGCTCTCGAACAGGCGACGCGGCCCGATTGCATCCTCGCCAGCAACACCTCGTCGCTCTCGATCACGCGCCTCGCCGCGTCTTGCGATCACCCCGAAAGGGTCGCCGGTTTCCACTTCTTCAACCCGGTGCCCTTGATGCCGCTGGTGGAAGTGATCGCCGGTATCCGCACGGATCAGGAGGTGATCGACAAGCTGGTCGCACTGGGCGAGATCATGGGCCGAACCCCGGTTCGCGTTGCAGATGCGCCCGGTTTCCTGGTGAACCAGGTGGGCCGGGGTTACACGCTCGAGGCCACCAACCTCGTGGCCGAGGGTGTCGCGGACTTTGCCGCGGTCGATCGGATCATGCGCGACGCGGCGGGGTTTCGCATGGGTCCCTTCGAGCTTCTGGATCTGACCGCGCTCGATGTGACGCACCCCGCAACCGTCGAGATCTACGAGCAATCCTACCATGAACCGCGCTTTCGTCCCGCCATGCTCATGGGGCAGCGCATGCAGGCCGGTCTGCTCGGACGCAAGACCCATCAGGGTCACTATACCTATCTGGACGGCAAGCAGCAAAAACCGGAAGAACCCGACGCCCCCGCATTCGAAGGCGGCACATTCTGGGTGGAACCGGGCGAAGACTGCGCCGCGCTGCAAGAGATCGTCCGCGCATCAGGCGCCGAACTGGATGAAGGCGACCGTCCAGGCGCCGATAGCTTTATCCTGATCACCCCGCTGGGAACGGACGCCAGCACCCATGCTGCGCAGGCCGGGCTTGATCCCGAACGCACCGTGGCCGTCGATCCGCTGTTCGGGTTTGCCGGTCGCCGCACGGCCATGAAGACCATCGTGACCCGCCCCGACGTTATGCGGAAAACCCATGCCATGCTGGCCAGCGACGCAACACCGGTCACGCCAATTCAGGACAGCCCCGGCTTCGTGGCGCAACGCATCGTGGCGATGATCACCGCCATCGGCGCGGGCGTGGCCCAGAACAGGATCGCGACGCCGGACGATATCGACCGGGCCGTCAAACTCGGTCTCAACTATCCCAACGGCCCCCTCGAGTTCGCAGACAAGCTCGGGATCGCCCGCGTTCTGAAAATCCTTGAAGGGATGAGCACCTGCACCGGCGACCCACGCTACAGGACCGGGCCTTGGCTGCACCGACGCGCCGCGCTCGGTCTTTCGGCGAAAACGCCAGAGACTCCGACGCGCAGCTGAGCCGCGCCCGGACGCAAAGAGATCAGAAAACGATGCCTATCGAAAGGAATGAACCATGCTCGATGCCTATATCTACGACGGTCTGCGCAGCCCCTTCGGACGCTCGGGCGGCGCACTGTCCGGCATCCGGCCCGATGACCTTCTTGCCGAGGTGATCCGGCCGCTCATGAGCCGCACGAAGCTTGACGGAAGCGCGATTGACGATGTCATTGTGGGCTGTGGCAACCAGGCGGGCGAAGACAGCCGCTGCGTCGCCCGTCACGCGGCCCTGCGCGCCGGGCTGCCCATCGAGGTGCCGGGCACGGTCGTCCAGCGCAACTGCGGAAGCGGGCTGGGCGCGATGATCTCCGCCGCGCATGCCCTGACCTGTGGCGAAGGCGACGTGGTGATTTCAGGCGGCGTCGAAAGCATGAGCCGCTCGCCTTTCGTAATCGGCAAACACGCGCGGCCCTTCGCCCGCCAGCTCGACTGGTATGACAGCGCCGTTGGTGCGCGCTTCCCGAACCCGCGGCTGGAAAAGGAATTCGGAAGCGACTCGATGCCCCAGACCGCCGACAATCTCGCGCAGGAACACGGGATCAGCCGCGACGAAAGCGACGCTTTCGCGCTGCGCTCACAGCAAGGCTGGGCGCGCGCGCATGAAAACAACCTCTTTGATGACGAGATCACCCCGGTTGCCGTTCCCGGCGGTCGTGGCCGCGATGACATCACCGTGGACACCGACGAACACCCCCGCCCAAAGACGGACCTCGAGGGGCTGTCGAAGCTGCGCGCCCTCAACCCCGACGGGGTCACTACCGCCGGCAGCGCCTCTGGCCTCAATGACGGCGCGGTGGCCCTGATGATGGGCAGCCGTGCCGCAGGCGACAAGATCGGCCGCGAACCCATTGCCCGCATCCTTGCCAGCGGCGTGGCGGGCGTGCCCCCGAGGACCATGGGCTACGGCCCGGTCCCGGCCTCCAGGCTGGCGCTGGAGCGCGCCGGGCTCGCCCTCTCGGACATGTCGGTAATCGAGATCAACGAGGCCTTCGCCGCCCAGGTTCTCGCCTGCATGAAAGGTCTCGATATCGCGGACGGGGACGACCGGGTGAACCCCAATGGCGGCGCCATTGCGCTTGGCCATCCCCTCGGGGCCTCTGGCCCGCGCATCGCCCTGACGGCCATTCACGAAGCCAAACGCCGCGGCGGGAAATATGCGCTGGCCACCATGTGCATCGGCATGGGCCAGGGCATCGCGATCGTCATGGAAGTGTTCTGATGTCGGATACAGGAAAACCGAGTTTCGATTGGCGCGACCCTCTGCTCATCGACGACCTGCTCGACGAGGAAGAGCGGATGATCCGCGACTCAGCCCGCGATTTCGCGCAAAAACGCCTGATGCCGCTGATCCTGGACTGGCACCGGCACGAAACCTTTGACCCCGATATCATGCGTGAACTCGGCGACATGGGTTTCCTGGGCATGCAGATCGACGGCTATGGCTGCGCCGGTGCCAGCTATACCGCCTACGGCCTTGTCGCACGCGAGCTGGAACGCGTCGATGCCGCTTTCCGCTCGGCCTGTGGCGTGCAGGGCGGGCTGGCCATGACGCCGATCCATCTCTACGGAAGCGAAGAGCAGAAGCAGAAATATCTTCCGCCGATGGCGCGCGGGGAACGCATCGGCTGTTTCGGCCTGACCGAACCCGACGCCGGATCAGACCCGTCCCGGATGCGCGCCCGCGCCCGCACGGTGGATGGCGGCTATCGCCTGAGCGGCAACAAGGTCTGGATCACCCATGCCTCCATCGCGGATGTCTTGGTGGTCTGGGCGCGCGATGACGAGGGAACCGTCCGCGGCTTCATCCTCGAACGTGGGCAAAGCGGGCTCGCGACACGCAAGATCGAGGGTAAGTTCTCGGTCCGGGCCTCGCCGACCGGCGAGATCGCGATGGATGATGTCTTTGTGCCCGAGGATCAGGTTCTGCCCCTGGCAAAAGGGCTTTCGGCGCCGCTGACCTGTCTGAACCGCGCCCGGCTGGCGATCTGCTGGGGGTCAATGGGGGCCGCCGAATTCTGCTGGGAAGCCTCGCGCGATTACGTGCTCGCGCGTGAACAATTCGGTCGCCCGCTCGCCGCAAGCCAGTTGGTGCAGGCGAAACTCGCCGAAATGCAAAGCGAAATCGCGCTGTCCCTGCACGCGACCCTGCGGCTCAGCCGCCTGCAGGACGAAGGCCGCGCAACGCCCGAGATGTTTTCCCTCGTCAAGCGCAACGCGGCCCGCAAAGCATTGGAAATATGCCGGACAGCCCGTGACATGCATGGCGGCAACGGCATTTCGGACGAGTATCACGTCGTCCGCCACATGCTGAACCTCGAGGTCGAAAACACGCTCGAGGGCACTTACGACATCCATTCGCTGGTGCTGGGTGCCGCGCAGACGGGCATCCGCGCTTTCGCCGGCTGACAGGAAGGAACGCAAAATGGTTTCACCAGAAACAAAAACCACGATCGACGGGCTGATTGAAAAGGCCCGCAACGCGATGGCCCAATTCGCGGACGCCACGCAGGCGCAGGCCGACGAGGCCGTCACCGCCCTTGCCTGGGCGATTTATGAACCCGGCCGGGCAAGGCGGCTGGCGGAAATGGCCGTTGAGCAGACGGGCCTCGGCGACGTGGACAGCAAGATCGTCAAGAACCAGCGCAAGACCTTTGGCTGCCTGCGCGACCTCAGCCGGGTCCGAAGCGTCGGCGTGATCGAGGACGACCCGGATAAAGGCATGGTAAAATACGCCAAGCCGGTGGGCGTTGTCGCCGCCGTCACCCCCTCGACCAACCCGACGGCGACGCCCGTCAACAAGGCCATGTTCGCCCTCAAAAGCCGTAACGCGGTCATTATCGCGCCCTCGCCGTCCGGATGGGGCGCGACTTCGGCCGCCGTTGATTTCATGCGCGCGGAACTCGAGAAATGCGGCTACCCTGCGGATCTGGTGCAGATCCTTCCGCAGCCCGTCAACAAGGCGCTGACGCAGGAACTGATGGAACAGGCCGATCTCGTCGTGGTCACCGGCTCGCAGAACAACGTCCGGCGCGCTTATTCGTCGGGAACACCCGCAATCGGGGTCGGCGCGGGCAATGTGCCTGTCGTCATCGACGCGGATGCCGATCTCGACGATGCCGCGGCCAAGATCTGCCGCTCCAAGACCTTCGACAACGCCACCTCCTGTTCCTCCGAAAACTCGGTATTGATCCACGACTCCGTTTACGACGACGCCATCGCGGCGCTGCGCCGGGCGGGTGGCCATCTCTGTTCCGCCGACGAAAAGGCGCGCATCCGTGAAAGGCTCTGGACCAACGGCAAGCTGAACCGCCAGGTCATTGCCAAGAACGCCGACACGCTCAGGGATATCTTCGAACTCGGCCCCGAGGCGCAGGACGCGCGCTTTTTCATGGTCGAGGAAGACCGGCCCGACCCTGACAGCCCGTTCACCGACGAAAAACTGTCGCTGGTACTGACGGTTTACGGCGTGCGCGATATCGAGGATGCGAAGGCGCAGCTGAACACGATCCTGGACGTGTGCGGCAAGGGGCATTCCGTAGGCATCCACACCAACACGCCCGCGCATGCCAAGGAACTGGCGGAGTCCATCGATGTGGTGCGCGTTCTGGTCAATCAGGCGCACACCATGGGCAACGGCGGCAGTTTCGACAACGCGCTCGAATTCACCCTTTCGATGGGCGGCGGAACCTGGGCGGGAAACTCGATCACCGAAAACCTCAACGCCCGCCACTTCATGAACATCACGCATCTCGTGCGAACAATTCCGCTGGACCAGCCGGCAGAGGAACACCTGTTCGGGGAATATTGGCAACGACATGGAAAATAAGGGAACCGAACGCATGAAGGACCGGAACGGGCGCGACGCCCTCGACTGCCTGCTTTCACCGCGCTCCATCGCCATCGTCGGCGTGTCGAGCGACTTCAACAAGCTCAATGGCCGGGTGATGAAATTCCTGCTCGAAAAG
Organism: Roseovarius salincola; assembly: GCF_026891095.1. Taxonomy (GTDB): domain Bacteria; phylum Pseudomonadota; class Alphaproteobacteria; order Rhodobacterales; family Rhodobacteraceae; genus Roseovarius; species Roseovarius salincola. The sequence goes on along the minus strand of NZ_JAPTNL010000005.1, from coordinate 35,478 downwards.
GGCTACAAGGGCCGGATTTTCCCGGTGAACCCGAAATACGAGGATGTCGGCGGTCATCGCTGTTTCGCCACCATCGGCGATATCGGTGAAGCCCCGGAACTGGCGGTCATCTCGGTTCCCGCCAAGGTCGTCCCCGAGCAGCTCGAGGCGGCGGGAAAGGCCGGCGTGCGCGCGGTAATCGTGTTCAGTTCCGGCTTCGGCGAGATGGGCGAGGAAGGCCGTGAAAAGGAACGCCAGGTCGTTGAGATCGCAAAGCGCCACGGAATGCGGCTCTGCGGGCCGAACACACTCGGGGTGATCAACGCCTTCGAGGGGGCTTTTGCCACGTTCACGCAATACGGCATGGGCAGCACCAATCCGGGGCCGGTGGGCTTTGTCACCCAGTCGGGCGCATTCGGCACCGCCATCGCGGCACTGGCGCGCAAGCGCGGGCTGGGGCTTGGCTACTTCGCGAATACCGGGAACGAAACCGATGTGACCTTCGCGGATTGCCTCGGGCGCATCGTCGAAGACCCGCGCATCACCACGCTGGCGGGCTATATCGAGGGCATCACCGACGGCCCCGGCTTCGTTTCGGCCGCGCGCCGGGCGATGGAATTGGGCAAGCCGCTGGTCGTCACGAAGGTCGGCCGCACCGCATCCGGCGCGCGGGCGGCGTCGTCCCACACCGGGGCGCTGGCGGGCGAGGACGCGGTCTTTGACGGCATCGCGCGCCAGCACGGCGTGATCCGCGCCCGCAACGAGGAACACATGCTCGACATCGTGGACATGTCCACGACCACGCCCTGCCCCCAAGGTCGCGGCGTCGGCATTGTCACCCAGTCCGGCGGCGCTGGCGTTCTCATGAGCGACCGCGCCGAAGAGGTCGGCCTCAACGTGCCGCAACTTTCCGAACAGACCGTCGCGCGCCTGCGCGATATCCTGCCCGCCTTTGGCGCCGCGGGAAATCCGGTGGATGTCACCGCGCAGTTCATCGCCGATCCCTCGATGCTCAAGGAAAGCGTGAAAGCGGTGCTGGACGATCCCGATGTGCATGTGGCCGCCGTCTGGTTGCAGCTCATGGATGGCTTCGTCGACACTCTCACCCAGACATTCCGCGAGCTGAAGGAAGAAACCGAGAAACCGTTCGTGGTCTCCTGGGTCGCCGCCCCCGAGGAAGGGCTGCGCGCCCTGCGCGAACTGGGCATCTGCGCCCTGCGCGGGGCGGAGCCCACGATCGACGCGATCGCGGCGCTGGTCGACTGGGAGGAGGCACGTCAAGCACGACTGGCCGATGCTGGCGAGACATCCGATGAACCCGCCCTGCCCGCGCCCGGCCCCGGTTTCGTTCCCACGACGAAATCGGTGCGCCTGCTGCGTGACGCCGGCGTGCCCGTGGCCCGTGTCGGGCTTGCGACCACCTGCGAGCAGGCGATCGAACATGCCGGGCGCATCGGCTGGCCTGTCGCTCTCAAGATCGAGTCGCCCGACATCCTCCACAAGACCGAGATCGGCGGCGTCGAGATCGGGCTTGCGGACGCCGACAGCCTGCGCGCCGCTTACGAGCGCATCACCCGGCGCGCGGCCTTGGCCGCACCCCAGGCGCGGATCGACGGCGTCATCGTCCAGCAGATGGGAAGCGGCACCGTCGAGATGGTGATCGGCCTGCGCCGCGATCCGGAATTCGGCCCCGTGGTGATGGTCGGCATGGGCGGCATCCTGATCGAGGTTCAAAAGGATGTCGTGTTCAACCGCGCACCCGTCACCGAAGCCGAGGCCGCGCGGATGCTCGACAGGCTGAAAGGCAAGGTGATGCTGGACGGCGTTCGCGGCGCGCCACCCGTTGACCGCGAGGCGCTGTGTCAGATGATCAGCGCGGTGTCGCGCTTTGGCGCCGCCTCGGCGGACTGGCTCGAAGAGCTGGACCTGAACCCGGTGCTGGCCGGGCCGGACGGTGCGATCGCCGTTGACTGCCTGCTCATCTCAGAGCGTTGAACTGCCAAAGGCACAGGCCGCCCGGACAACTCCGGGCGGCCTGATCCTCAATCAGCCCATGCCGGGTCCGACCCTCAGGATCAGGTCGGTTTCCGGGGTATCGCCAGGCGCTGCGCGCAAACCGCTATGCGGGCAGATCCATGCGCCGTCCGACGCCTCAGCCGGTTTCGCCACCCATAGCCGCTGCCCCGCCTTTTCCAGAACCGGGCTGTCACCAGGCGCAGCCGTCCATCCGCCCTCGCCGGTTTCCAGCGCAATTGTCGAAATCAGCTCCCCCGCCAGCCTCGGGTTGAAGCGCCGATCGACCAGTCCGGTGCGCGTGAAATAGCCCCGGTCAGCATCGTCCATCGTATCAAGGATGACATTGATCCCGAACCCGATCGCCGCCAGGGTCGTTTCGGCAAAGCGTTCCGCATTCGCCACCGGGTCTTCGAAGGCCTCCGCCGGGCTGGCTTCCGTGGATTTCACATAAAGCACCGGCGCGCAGCCCGTCGTCGCCATAAAACCGGACAGGCTGCGGGCCGTCGTCCAGGGCGAGACGCTGCGCGGAATCGTGAACTGCGCGCCATCGATCAGCCCCGGATGCTGGCCGATGAACGCTTCAAGCTCGTCGATCTCGGCCAGCGTGAAACCGTGACTGATCAGATGGTTGAACCGCGCGCCGGTATGCTTGGCGCCATCCTTGCGATTGACCCTCGACAGAATGACGCGAAGACCGGCCTCGGCCTTCAGGGCCCCGATATCCTTGGCCAGTTCGTCGGCCTCTTCCCAGTTCAAGACAAGCTCGAGACGGTCCAACAGGCCGGAATGCGCAATCAGAAGCGCCCGTTCCGCGTCATCCGGCATCCCGTAAAGGTAAACTTGGAAACGGTGACCAAGACCCACCAGGATCTCCATGCGGCGGCGAATGCGCGGATCGGAAAGGTCCTGGATCGGAACCCGCAACCCCTTCAGCCCCATTTCCCACATCGCCATCAACGGATAATCGTTGCGCGCACGCTTGCGCCGAAACTCGTCGACGGCACCGGAGGGCGCAACCACCAGTTCCTCGGCCCAGGCGTGGCGCATATCCACGAAGGCATGGTCCAGACCACCCGTCTTGACATGCGGGCGCGGCGCGACCGCCCTGGCCGCCCCGCCATCCGGCGAAAGCGTGGCGCCATAGCTGCGATGGTATTTCGCAACATGTCCGTTCTCGCGGATCTCCAATGTCAGGAACCCTAGCTTCGCGGAATCGTTGCGCCCCTTCTGATCGCCGCCTTCGATCCGGTACATTTCTGAATAATCGTGACGCACGAAACAGGTGGACGGGGTGATGTAATACGCCGTTTCGCCGATATGGTCGTACCAGAAATTATGGACATGCGCGCTGAACAGGGCCTCGGGCTCGTATCTTCGGATGAGGTTCAGGAACCAGCTGCGCGCGGGTTCTTCGATATTGTCATAGCTGCCGGGTTCCGCCGGGTCGCTGATATAAGGCGGATAATGGCTGAAGACGAAGATGCGCTCGCCCTGGTGCTTGGCCAGATACTTTTCAAGCCACGCGGCCTGCTCGGCCTCGGCTGGATCGCCTGAATTCATCAAAGGCGCGTTGACGACGACGAAATGGCAGCCATTGCTGACGACCGCGTAATAATCCTTGCCGAAATGCTTGCGATAAAGCGCGATGAACGCGCTGTTCACCATGCCTGCCGGCATCCATTTCACCGGCTTGTCGCCGATGTCGTGATTACCCGGCACCAGATGGATCGGCGCCTTCAGATCTGCTGCAATGCTGTGGAAATTGTCTGCGGCCGGTCCGTAACTTTCGAGTTCGGGCACCGGGTTGACCATGTCGCCCAGATGTATGGTGAATTCCGGCTCGATCTGGTTGACCTGCGAGAAGACATGCCGCGCCCGCGGGTTGGCCTGCGCATTGGCAGGATACGGCGAGGCCGAGAAATCCTCTTTCTCATTCACATGCGTGTCCGAAACGATCGCAACTTTGAACAAGATCTCGCCAATCGGGTTTTTGGTCATATCACTTCCGCCTGAAAAATTCGTTCGGAATTCAGTTATCACAACATTAGCATGATAGAAAGAATTGATCCGCATACCCACAGGGGCGCCCGCCCTGTTAACCGAGCGCGATGCCGTTCCGGAAACCGACGCGATACCGATGTGATACCGATGCGACACCGATGGCTGCTTTTCTATATTAATCAGTTTGTTAAGCCGATTCGCCGCTCAGAATGGCGGCTTGGCGCAAAACCGCATTCCGGCGCCGCCATCGGAATGGCGCATCAGGCGGGGATATTGCGCCGCAATGCAGACCGTGCAAAATCCGACCCGCGTTCGCGCCGCCGGGCATATCGAAAATCCATCTTCGGGTAGGTCGGTCGAATGCACGCCACAACCGACAACTCCGTCGCCCGCATCGAAAGCCCGGCCGGTTGGTCCGAGATGGGAGAGCGGCCGGATTTCAGGGAGATCACGGTCGTCACCTCCGGCGTGCTGCACGTCGAAGCCGAGACCGGGGTCCACATCCTCCCTGCCGGCGAAGCGGTGATCTGCGGCTACGGGGAATGGATGCGCTAAGGCACCCCTGACGCTCCGACGCGATATGTGGCGATCTGCACCCCGGCATTTGCACCGCACCTTGTCCACCGCGATCGTGAGACCCGGTCAAAAGTGCCCTGACACGAATGTGACCCTCACACCGCGGCACCGCGCGAATATCATTTCAAGATCTGCCAGCACAGGCCGCGCCCGGATCGTTCGCGCGTGACAGCGCAGGGTCTATGGGATCGGATCAGGCCGGTTGTTCCGTGGCGGCGAGGCGCGATATCGCTTCCCCGCTGATTTCCTGACGGCCTGCGGCCCATGTCTTGCGCGCCTCCTGTGTGACACACGCCAGGATATCCTGTGACGGGCGGCAGGCAGGCGCGGGGCGCATCCCATCCTCGTGGAACAGGTAAAGACGCGAGGCGAATGTCTCAAAGGGCAGCGATGCCTCGCCAAAACGCTCTCCCGCCCCATGCGTCGAGACAACCGCCCCTTTGCCCCAATCCTGTCCGGAATCGTTGTTGGGGTTGTAGAAATAGACGCGCATTTCACCTTCGCGATCCGGGGCCACGCGCAGGATGGTAATCGCGTGCCAGCCGACGAAGCGGCCCGCGGCGTCGGTTGCCGCAACGCCCGCCGGCTGGGGGTGGATGACAGGCTCACCGCCATTGTAGTCCGGATGATAGGCCATGTGAAAACGGGCGATGAAATCCTCTGCCCCTGCCAGCGCGCCGGTCGGGACGTCGACTGCCACGGCGCAGACACGCCCCACCCACCAGCCATGAAATTCGGGGTTGATCCAGATATGCGGATCGTCATTGCGGTCGGCGCAGAGGCGTCCCATCTCGGCATAGATCCGGTCCAGATGCGGCACCAGCACGACCGAAACGGGGTCGGCATCGAGCGGCGCGCCGATGGCCAGCCCCTCCGGTAATGCGCCCGAGTTGATCGCCCGGCCTTCGAAATGCATCAACACCGTGTCCATGCGCGCCGCCTGCGCCACCAGATGCAGCAGATAGTCTGGATCGTTCTGTCCCCACATGGCGATGGCGCGGGCCGACTGGCAGGTCGGGTTCGCACCCTGCCCCACGCCCAAGGGTTGCCCCAGCACCTGGATGCACCCCGCCAAAAGCAGATCAGCCGGTTGCGCGACATGCAGGCCCGCGACCGAGAGCCGCTCGGCGACGGCCGGACAAGGCGCGAGTTCCAGTTGACGACGAAAGGCGGGGGCGATCGGCCCGTGATGCAGGATTCCCCGGTCAAGTAACAGCGACAGCCCATAGAGCGCCTGCGCCGTTTCAGGCCGCACTGCGCGCTGGATCAGCTCGATCACGAGGCCGCGATGCTGCTGCAGGCAATCGCGCCCGGTGCTGCCCAATCCAAGCGTGTCGGCGATCATGCCGTCATGCTCGGTATCGAGCACCCAAAGCAGGAAGGCGGCATGGTAATCCGAGACAAGCCCCGTATCGTGCATGGCCCGCGCAAGACCCTGCGCTTCGTGGCGCAGGTCGGTCTCGTCCATCATGGCGAGGCGTTCGCGATATCTCTCGAGCCCCGGATCGCCCATGCAGGCCGCTGTCGGGCCGAACAGGGCCGAAACGAGGCGGTCGGCCCCGAGCCGCCTGTCTCCGACCTCGCCACCGCGCTCGCTCAGGGTGATGGCGATCTGCGCGATCATGTCCTTGGCAGGCGCAACCTGAATCGGCCGTTGGCGCAGGATGCGCCAGATTTCGTCAACCAGTTCACCCAGCACATCCTGAAAGCCGACATGATCCGCCAGATACCGGAAAAGCGCATCTGTGGCGGTCTGCTGCGTGCCTGCCGCGCGGGCCGCTTCGTCTGTGGCCCCGAAGAAGCGACGCATATTGAGCGCGAGCACCTGTGTCAGGAAACGCCGGGCAGCGGCGGCATGGATACCGGGGTGCTCGGTCTCGCCCCTGGCCACGGCAAGCAACCGCAGAAGGCTGACCGCCTCGGCAGAGACCGAGGCCGGCGCGCCATGCTCGAGCGTGCCCGAAACGAGGCCCGGAAGCAGGTTGGCGGGCGCGTCCCAATCGGAGCCGGCAAAGAGTCCCGCCGCATCCATGCGCGGGGCCAGAAGGTGAAGCTTCTCTATCCCGCCCGGCGCGCGCAGAAGCCGCCCCACGACGTCCAGAACCTGCGCCTGAAAGCGCGGCTTGGCAAAGGGGCGGGCTTGCCGGAGATGCTCCAGCGGGCCTTCGAGCGTGGCCGCGAGACGGTCCGCTTCGGCAACCTGATCGGTATCCGCCATCAGCGCTGCGCTCCGGTATGATCAAACATAGAAATCAACCTCTTCCTGTGCCTTCAGCAGATCGCGCAGACGATGCGGATCCTCGCCGAAAAAGTAGACGAGGCCCCAGTGCGTACCGAAAGCCGTGCGCTTTGTCACCTTCTGCTGCATTGGCTGGGCCAATTCATGAAACTCGAAATAGGGATCCCTGGCGGTGTCCTCGGGGACTTCCATCCGCTCGACCACACGCCGGCGCGGATAGGCCCCGAAACACCCGGCATGGCCCGTTGCATCCTCGACAGGCGTGGGAAAGAACGCCTCCAGCTCCTCTTGCGTGGTCTTGGGATCGAAGGCCAGCACGATACCCTGATAGCCGTTGAAACCGTAGGCCCGCTCGATCAGCTCGAGTGCATTGAAGCCCGGCGGCCGATACGCGACTTCGCCGAAATACATCGTGCCGTCATTGGTGACGAAATATTCCGGGTGGATGAACCCAAAGTCGATGTCGAACGCCTTGATCAGTTTGTTGATCTCCGCCTCGATCCTGGGTCGCCAGGATTCAAGCTCCGGCGTGGCCGGAACGAAGACCGAATAGCCAAGCGTCACGTATTCCGAGATGTTGAGGAACTGGATCTTGCCATTCTTGATCCATGCCTCCACCGCGAATTCCCAGCCATCCAGATGGCTTTCAAGCAGGGCCGGAAACTCGTCGCCGGAGATCGAGTCGACATCCTCGACCGTCCGGATCGTGCGGTGACCAAGGCAACCCGCCTTGTCGAACGCCTTGAAGTGGATCGGATCGTCGGGGTCGCCTTCCAGCTTGAGCAGGGTCTGGTTCACGCGCTTGAGAAAGCGCACGACATCCGCGTGGTTGTCCGCCTCCTCGAAGATGCCGACGCGGATGCCCGCCAACTGCGCCCGCCGCTTCATCAGCGACTTGTCGCGAAACAACATCGACTGGCCCAGAAGGCGTGGATTATCGAGCAGCACGGAATTGATCGCCCCCGCCCATTCGACGGTTTCCTCGAATAACGGGATCGCGACGTCACAGCCCTCGTCCTTGAGCATATGCGCGATCTCATGCGAGCGCTCATTGAGCCGATCGAAATCCCAGGCGATGAACGGAATATCATTGGCCCTGGCATAATCCTCGGCCCAGGGTGGCGCGACAATCACATAGCGCCGGTCAAACCGGTCGATGGCGTCGATCGCGTTCGGCGACCAGCCCAAGATCGCCACATAGCCCTTGTCTGGATTCTTCTCGGTCATGATTGGCCTTTCGTGTCGGTATGAATGCGCGGACGCGAACCGGGCTAGCAGTGCCAGGACCGCGATATGGATATGCGGAATCGTAAAATTTTCGTTCGCCCCTTTGGAAACTACATAGCATATCTAACCATTACTTCAAATTTTTGTTCCTTTTGAATCTCGGCTAACTTTGGGAAAGGTGCATTTTATCGTTATTATATTGTCTTTTATATTGATGGAATCGACGAAATGCTAAGGTCCACGCATCAGAAAGGTAATTCATAAAACCTAAATACCAGGTCGCAGATCTGCCTGACGTCAAGACCCGCCTCAGAATGAACGCCCTGCGCGAATGCCGGCGGGGCCAAGCTGGCGGGCTGGCGATCTTTGCGCGTGTCCTCGCCGCCGGGTCGGATCCTGCAGCGGGGTCGCCGCTTACTTTCGCGACATCACCCGGGGCGCTGGAGTCGATCAGCACCGGATTGCGACTGGATGCGATTTTGTTCGGGCTGCTTTTCCTCGCCGCGCTCTCGTCCTCTATCGGTCGCGCCAAGCTGGTCACCGCAGCCCTGCGTGAACAGTGGTCGGGAATGAAAAGCGCGACCGCGACTCTGCCTGGCATCGGTCTGATCGTGCTGGTCGGCCTATCTTCGGCCCTGTCTGACGCCATGGCCCGTGCATACGAAAGCTAGGCGACCATGATCCGGGACGGACAACGCGGCGAAGGCGGCATCGACATGCTCAGAACTGCGCGTGCAAACCCCAAGGCTGCGGCGTTTCAGTCCTGCTGCACCTCTTCAAGACCCCGCGCCAGCGCGTCCTTGTAGCTGACCGACGCGGCCGAGCGCGCCACAGCCAGCACTGCAAGACAGGCCACGATGACAACCCCCGCCACGGCCCCCGACAATAGCAGCGCAGCCCCAGCAATGCCAAACGCGGCCAGCCCCTGCACCGCGCTGCCCGAGGCCCAGAACCGTTTGCGCTGCGTGCTGGCCTCGACCCGGCGGGTGAGCGCCAGTTGCGGCAAGAGCGCGCCCGCCTCGCGGACGGACACCAGCCGCCCGACCATTGCCCCCGGTGCTGCGAGGGCTGTCAGCAACCATGACAGCACCAGCTTGGGGTCGATCAGCGCATCCGCTGTCTTGGTCAGGGTCAGCGCGGCGACATGCACGACCCCGTTGCGCACCTCGCCGGGGCGGATGTCATCCTTGCCGGTCCCGGTTACGGTGCGGAAGGCCGATTTCACCGGATCGCTCATCGGGGCGCAAACCTTGCGGCTGTCATCCGAATCCAGCTGCGCGCGCCCATCTTGACCGCACCATGAAAGACGGCGTTCAGGCTGCAGGCCGGTTGGCCAAAGGCGTTGCGCAGAATGTGGGCCATCGACTTGTTCATTCCGCGGGGCCTCAATGCGCGAGCACCAGCATCTGAAAGGCCATCATGGCCGAAAAAGCCAGCGTGACCGCAGTGGCCGCCGAGCCGCTTTTGACATTGTCCAACGCGTCGGGAAAGAGTTCCGAGAACACCATCCAGATCATCGCACCCGCCGCGAGGCCAAGGCCCACCGGCAGGAACGGACGGAAGGTTTCCACGAAAAGATAAGAAGGCGCGGCCATGATCGGCTGCGGCAGGCTGGTAAAGATGGCCCAAAGCCCGGCTTTCCAGACGGGCGAACCGCGCGGCACCAGAACCAGCGCGATGGCCAGCCCCTCCGGCACGTTGTGAAAGGCGATGGCCGTGGTGATATAGGCCCCCAGCCCTTCGGACCCGGCAAAGGAAACACCGACCCCCACGCCCTCGGCGAAGGAATGCGCGGTCATGATGCCGAGAATCAGCAGCGCCTTGGCTGCCCCCGCCCCCTGCAGGTCGGCCACCTCGACATCGCCCGCGCCCGCAAGCAGCCGGTCCGCCACGACGATCGCGCCAAGCCCCGCCAGGACGCCCACCAGGGTCAGAATGACGTCGAGCGACACGCCCTCGGCGATCAGACTGTGGCTTGCCGCCAGCATCAGGCCAGCCGCGGCCGCGTTCGACCAGCCCATGGTGCGCTTGCCGATCTTCCTGACAAAAAAGAAGGGCAGCGCGCCAGCACCTGTCATGATCGCGGTCAGCAGCGCGGCGGCGATGACGATCCAAAGACTGGTATCCATGAGAGTCCCGAATGCGTTCAGGTTCAGTCAAGAAGACCGCCCGCGACCGGATCGCGGGCAGCCATGTCTGGCCGATCAGTTCGCGGCGTCGTCCTCATCCGCCGCGCTCCAGGACTCGGAGAAGGTGCTCCAGGCATCCGAGAACCCGGCTTTCAGCTCGTCCCAGGCGCTGCTTGCACCGGCCTGCAGTGCGCCATAACGCTCGCCCAACCGGTTACGGGCATCCCGCAGATCCTGCACCCGCGCCTGCGCGGTTTCGCGCGCCGCATCCGACATCTCGGCCCAGTTCTCGCGCAGCGCCTGCTCGCGTCGTGCGATCTCGGCATCAAGGCGGTTCAGCGCCTCGCGCGCCTGCGCCAGTGCCTGATCCCGTTCCTGCTCGGAATAGGCCGCGATGGCATTCATAGCCTCGGAAATCTCGGCCCGCACGTCGTCGGTCGTGGTCAGCGCGTCCTGATCTTGCGCCGCGGCAGGCAAGGCGAAGGCTGCCGTGACGGCGACGGCCCTGAGAATATGGGAAAATGTCATCTTGAAGTACCTCACTTGAAACGTGACATCGCGCTCTCAAAGGCGCCCGAGATGCTGTCCCAGGCTTTGTCGAAGCCTGCCTTCATGTCGTCCCAGGCGTCATCGCTCGCCGCCCGCATCTCCTTGAGCTTCTCCTCGGCCTCGTCGCGCTGCTTGCGCGCCTCGTCGAGCTGCTTCTGGTATTCGATTTTAGAGTCGGCCCCGGCCTCTTCGACCTTCGCCTTCATCTTGTCGATCTCTGCATTCCACTGATCAAGTCTCGCTTTGGCTTTCTCGATATATGCTTGCTTGTCGGTCATTAGGAAATTCCTTTGGTTTCAGGGATTGAAAAATAATGTTCAGATCGGGTGTCAGGAGTGTGTCGCACAGAAAGAAAGAATGCAATGATTTGAATGTAAGAGCCATTCAGCGCGGGACGCCAGGTCAGAACCGATACCCGGTGCAACCGGCTCTGCATCACATTCCACAAAAGATCGCTGCGTCGCCGAGCGACGCAGGCAAGGTGTCGCGGCAAGGGCAAGAAACGCACCCGCCGCGATCACCGTCTCATCAGGCCATCGTTTCCATCAAGACCTACATGCCTGTGCGCTCACGCGTGCGCCTCAAGCGCCTTGTACTTGCACCAGGCGACGTGGACGGCGGCAGCGCCCGCCAAATGCGCGTTTTGCTACCAGATGGCAACGCGGCTGGCCCCCGGCGATCATGCCTCACCCGGTCCGGCGCGCGCGCCGTGTCCAGCCCCACAGGCAGATCAGCTCCATCGCCACATGCGCGCCCGCGATCGCCGTCGCGCCGCCCGCGTCAAAGGGCGGCGACACCTCGACGACATCGCCCCCGACCACGTCGATCCCCGCCAGGTCGCGCAGGATGATCGCCACCTGCGCGCTGCTCAGGCCCCCCCAGACCGGCGTGCCCGTGCCCGGCGCGAAGGCCGGATCGAGGCAGTCGATATCGAAACTCACATAGACCCGCGCATCGCCGAGGATCTCCTTGATCATCCGCGCGACCTCAGCGGGGCCATGCTCATGCACCATGCGCGCATCGATACTGTGCAGGCCCAGCGTGTTGGGGTTGACCGTGCGGATTCCCACCTGAACCGAGCGCGCCGGGTCGATCAGCCCCTCCTTCACGGCCTTGTAGAACATCGTTCCGTGATCCACCCGGTCCATGTCGTCATCCGCCCATGTGTCCGAATGCGCATCAAATTGCAGCAAGGCGACCGGGCCGAACTTTTCGGCATAAGCCCTTAGGATCGGCAACGAGATATAATGATCGCCACCCAACGCGATACTGGCCGCCCCCGCCTCGAGGATCGCCCGCACATGGCGCGTCAGCGCGGGCGGAAAATCCTGGATGCTGGCGTAATCGAAGGCCAGATCGCCATGATCGACGATATCGAACTCCTCAAGCGGGCTCATCCCCTCCCAGCCATAAGGCGGATCGAAGACCTGCAGGGCGCTGGCCTCGCGGATCGCGCGCGGCCCCAGCCGCGTGCCGGGGCGGTTGGTGACCGCCTGATCGAACGGCACGCCGGTGACCGCCAGATCGACGCCCGCCAGATCCTTGGCGTAACGGCGGCGCAGGAACGACAGCGCCCCGCCAAAGCTGTTCTCATAGGACAACCCGCGCGAGCTTTTGCTCGTAAAAGCCTGGTCTACCTGTGTTTTCGCATCTTCCAGCGCCATTTCGCTCCGCCCTTCGCATTGCCCCCTGACCGGGGTTATCCGGCAGGCTGCGCCTCTTCGACAAGCCGTGCGAAAAAGGACGCGCCCACCGGCGCCACAGCATCATTGAAGTCAAACCCCGGCTGATGCAAGCCCGGCCCCTCGCCCTGACCAAGGAACAGGAAGGCACCGGGGCGCGCCTCCAGCATGGCGGCGAAGTCCTCGGACCCCATCAAGCGATCGCCATTGGCAAAAACCGCCTCCTCTCCTGAGACAGCACCGGCGACCCGCGCCGCAAAGGCGGTCTTGTCGGGGTCGTTCACCGTCGGCGGATAGCCCTCCTCATAGCGCAGCACCGCGTCGACACCATAGCTTGCCGCCTGCCCCGCGACGATCTCTTCCATGCGTCGGCGCACCATGGCGCGCACCGCCTTGTCGAAGGTCCTGACCGTGCCGTTCACATAGGCGGTGCCGGGAATCACGTTATCGGCGCTGCCGGCATGGATCTGGGTGATCGAGATCACAAGGTCGTCGAGCGCATAGTGATTGCGGCTCACGATGGTCTGGATCGCCTGCACCATCCCGCAGGCGGCGATCACCGGGTCGCGCGCGTCATGCGGCATCGCCCCATGCCCGCCCTGCCCGGTGATGTCGATATGCACCGTGTCGACCGATGCCATGATCGGCCCCGGCGTGGTGTGGAACGTCCCCTCGGGCACCCCCGGCGCGGTATGCAGCGCATAGACCTGCGCGATGTCGTAGCGGTCCATGATACCCGCATCCACCATCGGCTGCGCGCCCCCCGGCCCTTCTTCGGCGGGCTGAAAGATCAGCGCCACGCGGCCTGCGAAATTGCGTGTCTCGGCCAGGTATTTCGCCGCCCCCAGCAGCATCGCGCTATGCCCGTCATGGCCGCAGGCATGCATGCGCCCCGGCACCGTCGATGCATGGGGCGCGCCCGTGGTCTCGGCAATGGGCAGCGCATCTATATCGGCGCGAAGGCCTATGGTCGTCCCCTCGCCCTGCCCCTCGATCAGGGCCACGACGCCCGATTGCGCGATGCCCTCCTCGATCTCGGTGATGCCGAATTCGCGCAGCCGCGCCACCAGGTAGGCGGCGGTCCCGTGGCACTCCAGCCCCAGCTCGGGATGCGCATGCAGATGCCGCCGCCAGCCGGCCATCTCCTCGGCGAACCCGGCGATGCGATTGATCACGGCCATTGGCTGGACTCCTTGCCTGTTGCGCGTCACCCTTCCCTTGAACCGCAGAAAGGACGCCCGCGCAATGCCCAAGGACCCGACCCTCCACGCCCAAGACAGCGGCATCGCGCGCCTGCTCGAAATCATGCGCCGCCTGCGCGACCCTGAAACCGGCTGCCCCTGGGACATCGAACAGGATTTCGCCAGCATCGCGCCTTACACGATCGAAGAGGCCTACGAGGTCGCCGACGCGATTGAGCGCGCCGATTTCGACGATTTGCGCGGCGAATTGGGCGATCTTCTGCTTCAGGTCGTGTTTCACGCCCAGATCGCCGACGATCGCGGGCTTTTCGCCTTTGACGACGTGGCCAATGCCATCGCCGACAAGATGATCGCGCGCCATCCGCATGTGTTCGGCGATGAAAGCCGCGAAAAATCCAGCGAACAGCAAACCCGCGACTGGGAATCGATCAAGGCGCGCGAGCGCGCCGAGAAGGCCCAGACCGGCGTGCTTGACGGGGTGGCGGCGGGGCTGCCCGCGCTCACACGCGCGCTCAAGCTGCAAAAGCGCGCGGCGCGGGTCGGCTTTGACTGGCCCGACACGGGCGATGTGCTCGACAAGATCACCGAAGAGGCCGGCGAGCTGCGCGAAGCGGCTGAATCCCTGACGCATGACAAGGTCGAAGAGGAATTCGGCGACCTGCTGTTCGTCATGGCCAATCTTGCCCGCCACATGAAGGTCGACCCCGAATCCGCCCTGCGCGCCGCCAACGCCAAGTTCACCCGCCGCTTCGCGCGCATCGAGGCCCATCTGGCCGCCGCAGGCAAAAAACCCGAAGACTCCGACCTTGCCGAAATGGATGCGCTCTGGAACCGCGCCAAGGCCGAGGAACGCGGCCAGGTCTGAGCGCCCCCGGCAAGCGAAACCACGCCGATCCCCGCCGATCATCGCTGGACATTCGCGCGCCTGCGCCCCACGTTCCGCGCCACCATTCCATGCCAGCCCTTTTCACGCCGGACCAGAAGGCCCCGACCCGTTGACGCAGCTCACTCTTGCCCGACCCGAGAACCTTGACCTCCTGTGCCGCCTGTTGACCGACAGCCACGTCGAGCGCGGACTCGACATGCCGCCCGAAGCGCGCCGCGCCGCGCTTTTGCCGCTGCTCGAAGGCTCGCATCATGGCGTTGTCTACCTGATCGGCCCGGTGCGCGCGCCCATCGGTTTCGCGATTCTCGGCTTCGGCTGGTCGGTCACATTGGGCGGGCTGACCGGCACCGTCGATGAAATCTACATCCGCCCCGGCGTGCGCGGACGCGGCATTGGCAGCGAAGTGCTGACCAGCCTGCCCAAGGCGCTGGCGGGCGCGGGGCTTGTGGCGCTGCATGTCGATCTCGGCCCCGGCGACACCCGCGCCGAACGCTTCTTCACGCGGCTGCGCTTTCGCGCAGCGATCGGCGCGGTGCGAATGACCCGCCCCCTCTAGCGTTTCGCCATTGACGGACTATGTTTGACCCATGGCCCTGACAATACCCTTCGATAACAGCTATTCCCGCCTGCCAGACCGCTTCTTTACCCGGCTCGATCCGGTCCCGGTCAAGGAGCCGCGCCTGATCGCCTTCAACGACGCGCTTGCGGCGCGCCTTGGGCTTGCTCCCGGCACATCCGAGGAAATGGCGCAGGCCTTCGCCGGCAACCGCCCGCCCAAAGGCGCCACACCCCTGGCGCAGGCTTACGCGGGGCATCAGTTCGGCGGCTTCTCGCCTCAGCTTGGCGACGGGCGCGCCACGCTTCTGGGCGAGGTCATGGACAACGAGGGCAAGCGCTGGGATATCCAGCTCAAGGGCTCCGGCCCCACGCCCTATTCGCGTATGGGCGACGGGCGCGCATGGCTCGGCCCGGTGCTGCGCGAATACGTGGTCTCCGAGGCGATGCACGCGCTTGGCATCCCCACCAGCCGCGCCCTCGCCGCCGTCACCACCGGCGAACCGGTCTATCGCGAGGCGGGCGCGCTGCCCGGCGCGATACTGACGCGCGTCGCCGCCAGCCATATCCGCGTCGGCACATTCCAGTATTTCGCCGCCCGGCGCGACCTGCCGGGGCTGAAGGCACTTTTCGAATATGCTCTCGCGCGCCACGCCCCAAAGGCCGAAACCCCCGCCCAATTTCTGGAAACCGTCTGCGAACGTCAGGCGCGTCTGGTGGCGCAATGGATGTCGGTGGGCTTCATTCACGGCGTGATGAACACCGACAACACCTCGATCTCTGGCGAAACCATTGATTACGGCCCCTGCGCCTTTATGGATACGTACCACCCCGACACGGTCTACAGTTCGATCGACGCCCATGGGCGCTACGCCTTTTCAAGCCAGCCCAGCGTGATCGTCTGGAACATGGCGCAGCTGGCGACGACGCTGGTGCCGCTGATGCCCGATCAGGACGCCGCCGTCGAAGACTTCACACGCATCGTTCACGCCATGCCCGAGCGCATCCACACGCAATGGCTCGCCGCCTATGGGCGCAAGATCGGGCTGGCCGATGCGCAGGCGGATGACGAGGCGCTGATCACCGACCTGCTGCGCCGGATGGCCGAGAACCGCGCCGATTTCACCAACACCTTCCGCGCGCTCAGCGACGGCGCGCCGCGTGACCAGTTCCTTGATCCGGCCGCCTTCGATGCCTGGGAAACCAGCTGGCGCGCGCGCCTTGAGGCCGAGGCCGACCCGCTTGCCACCATGCGCGCGGCCAATCCCGTCTACATCCCCCGCAATCACCGCGTCGAGCAGATGATCCAGGCCGCCGTGGCCGGGGATTTCGCGCCTTTCGACCGGTTGCTGAACGTGCTTGCTGACCCCTTCGAGGCCCAAACCGACGCCAGCGAATTCACCCGCCCGCCGGAACCCTCGGAAGTGGTGCAACAGACCTTCTGCGGCACCTGAGCCGGGCTCATTTCGTCCAGCGCTTGAAAAAGCGGGGATTGCGCTGCACGAATTCGTCGATCACTCCGGTCAGCCCGCCGCGTGCCTGCCCCTTGAGATAGGCAAAACCGCTGGCCGCGCCGATCACCGCACCGATCATGTTCACGATCAGGTCGCTCATTGTGTCCAGAAGCCCGGATTTCTGCATGTTGAACCCGAAAAGCTGATCCATCCCGAATTCGAAGATTTCCCACAGCGTGCCGATGGTCATCCCGAAACAGAAGGCGAAGAAGGCCACCGCGATGGGCGGCGCGGCGTATCGGTCACCCTGGAACATCATGAACACCAGCAGGAACCCGATCAGGCCGAAACCGATCGCGGAACTGGCATGCATCGCCATGTCCCACCACCACAACCGGCCATAAAAATCGAACACCTCGCCCAGGAACAGCGTGCCCGCCACAAAGATACCCAGCGCGGCGATGAAACTGGGCGGCACCCGGATATCGGCCCATTTCGCCACATAGACCGGCGCCATCGACAGCGCCAGCGTCGCCAGTGCCACGAAGGCCAGCTCCAGTTGCCACTCGAACACCGCCCAGAGCACCACGCAGACCAGCGCGGCCCAGATCAATCTTGCCAGCCATGTCTGATCCGAAAACACGAGGTGACAAATCCCTTTCGAGTTCCTTTATATGACTATCATGAATGCCCCCACCTTTCGAATTGCAACCTACAACCTTCAAAAATGCGTCGGACTCGACCTGCGCCGCCGGCCCGGCCGCAGCCTCGGGGTGATCAACGCCCTTGGCGCCGACCTTGTCGTGCTGCAAGAGGTCGACAAACGCCTGCCGCCGCGTCCTGCCGCACTGCCCCATGACATGCTCGAAGAGGATGGCTGGCAGGCACTGCCCTTCGGCCAGCCCGGCGGCTCGCTTGGCTGGCATGGCAACGCGATGCTTTTGCGCGGCGATGCCCGCATCCTTGCCACGGCCCACCTGGAATTGCCCGGACTGGAGCCGCGCGGCGCGATCCGCGCCGATCTCGACACGCCCATCGGCCCCGTGCGGGTGATCGGTCTGCATCTGGGGCTGGTGCGCCGCTACCGGCTGTTGCAGCTTTCGGCGATCAACCGCGCACTCAATGTGCTTGCCCCGATGCCGACCGTGTTCGCGGGGGATTTCAACGATTGGGGTTCGGGCATGGCGCTGGACGCGGCGGTGAAACTTGTTCGCTTCCTGCCCGGCCATGCCAGCTTTCCCGCGCCGCGTCCGGTGGCTGCACTGGACCGTATCGCGCTCAGCCCCGATCTGCGCGCGCTCGCGTCGGGCGTTCACCGCCTGCGCCCCGCGCGGATCGCATCCGATCACCTGCCGGTCTGGGCCGATCTCGCCTCCGCCTGATATGCGGGTCTGACACCTGCACGAAAAAGGCCGGAGCGCATCATGCGCCCCGGCCCTTTCATCCTTGCCTGTTGCTCAGGCAGCCTTGCTGCGCGTGCGCCGGCGCCGGCGCTGCGGCCCTTCGGCATTGCGCGGCTGTCCGCCCCCGCCGCCGCCGCCAAAGCCGCCACCGCCGCCCTTGCGGCGACGCGGCCCGCCACGGCCCTTGGGCTTGGCGTTGGGGTCGGGCAGATCCGCCCAGGGACGCCCCGAAGCCACCGGAATCGAAATCCCCATCGCCTTCTGGATGTCCTTCAACTCACCCATCTCGTCGGGCGCGCAGAACGCCACCGCCGCGCCATCGCGGCCCGCGCGCGCGGTGCGCCCGATCCGGTGGACATAGTTCTCGGCGACATTGGGCAGATCGTAATTGTAGACATGCTTCACATCGGGAATATCCAGCCCGCGCGCCGCCACATCCGTTGCCACCAATACCCGCACCTCGCCCGAGCGGAACGACCGCAAGGCGCGTTCGCGCTGACCCTGGCTCTTGTTGCCATGGATCGCGGCCACCGCATAACCGGCCTGCTCCAGACGGCGCGCCAGCTTGTCCGATCCGTGCTTCGTGCGCCCGAACACCAGCGCCAGTTCGTCGCGATGCCCGTTCAGCAGCTCGATCAGCAGCTCGGGTTTCTCCGACTTGGCGATGAAATGCACCACCTGCGTGACCTTGTCCGCCGCCTTGCCCGGCGGGCTGACCTGCACGCGCTTGGGATGGGTCAGGTAGCTTGAAGCGATCTCTTCCATCTGCTTGGGCATGGTGGCCGAAAACAGCATGGTCTGGCGCTCGGGCGGCAGCAGCCCCGCGATCTTGCGCAGCGCGTGGATGAAACCGAGATCCAGCATCTGGTCGGCCTCGTCCAGCACCAGGAAGCGCGTCGCATCCAGGCGCAGCGCCCGGCGCTCCAAGAGGTCCAGCAGGCGTCCCGGCGTCGCGACCAGCACATCCGTGCCCCGCTCCAGCCGCTTGATCTGCGCGCCGATCGACGCGCCGCCGACAACCAGACCCACCTTGATCGGCGTGTCCTTGACCAGCGGCATCAGCGAGTCGCGGATCTGCCCCGCCAGTTCCCGCGTCGGCGCGAGGATCAGGCTGCGCACGCTTTTCGGCTCGGGCTTGCCATGTTCTTCCATCAGTTGCGACAGCAGCGGCAGGCCAAAGGCCATCGTCTTGCCGGTGCCCGTCTGGGCAAGGCCCATGACATCGCTGCCATCCAGCGCGAAGGGAATCGCGCGCTCCTGGATGGGGGTCGGTTCTGTAATGCCCAATGCTGCCAGCTTCTTCACCAGCGGGCCGGGCAGGCCCATTTCCTGAAACAGGTTCAAATCATTTCCTTTCGGGCATGGGCCGCACGGCCGCATACCTTGGCGAACCCCAGGCGGGGTTCCGGTCTCGTGGTTGCGCCTCACTCCATGCCCGGCCTCGTGCCGGTCATTGGTCAGACGGTTCGGACCCACGCGTGATTTTGGGAACATTCCGCGATGTTTCATTATGGGCCAGCGCCGGCATGCGGCAGTTCTTCGGCCCGGCTGCTCACGCGGCAGGAAACATCGGTTGAGATGTCACATGCGCTCTTCGCCCCTCAAAGTCAACCTCGGGGCACGAAACAGGTGGAATCATTTTGACGATAACGTTATCCAACAGCCCGATGACGACAGGGGGGCCGGCATGTCCGACACGATCACCGACCGCTGCGAGGCCAAGGGCCTGCGCATGACAGAACAGCGGCGCATCATCGCCACGGTGCTCGAAACCTCCGAGGATCACCCCGATGTCGAAGAGCTCTACGCCCGCGCCGCGGCGCGCGATCCGCGCATCTCGATCGCCACGGTCTATCGCACCGTCAAACTGTTCGAAGAGGCCGGCATCCTCGACAAGCTGGAATTCGGCGACGGGCGCGCCCGATACGAGGACGCCGAACGCGAGCATCACGACCACCTGATCGACATGCAAAGCGGCGAGGTGATCGAATTCGTCGACCCCGAGATTGAGGCGCTTCAGGAAAAGATCGCCGAGAAACTGGGCTACAAGCTCAAGGGGCACCGGCTCGAACTCTACGGCGTGCCTTTGCGCAAGCGCTAGAGCCGCCTGCGGCATCTTGTCTTGCTCTGCGCGCCGTCGTAGGCAGGTGGCGCGGAAGACACAACTGACACCCCGAGGCGATACCATGGAAAACCTGCGCGCCAGCGCCCTGATGGTGCTGGCCATGTTCGGCTTTGCGCTGGAAGACATGTTCATCAAGCGGCTGTCGCTGGATCTGCCCGTGGGCCAGATCCTTATCATGCTCGGCAGCGGCGGCGCGGTGGCCTTCGGCCTCATCGCCCTGGCGCGCGGCCATCGCCTGTTCTCGCGCGACCTGCTCAGCGGCCCGGTGCTGCTGCGCAATCTTGGCGAGTTGATCGGCACGCTGGGTTTCGTCACCGCCATCGCGCTCACGCCGCTTTCCTCGGCCTCCGCGATCCTGCAGGCGACACCGCTTGCGGTGACGCTGGGGGCGGCGCTGTTCATGGGCGAACAGGTCGGCTGGCGGCGCTGGAGCGCGATCATCGTCGGTTTTGTCGGGGTCCTGCTCGTGATCCGCCCCGGCCTCGAAGGGTTCGAACCCGCCTCGCTTTTCGCGGTGCAGGCGGTGATCGGCCTTGCCCTGCGCGACCTCGCCACCCGCGCCGTGCCGCGCAGCGTCACCTCGATGCAGCTGTCCAGCTACGGCTTCGCCACCACCGTTCCCGCAGGCGCGGTGCTGATCTGGCTCAGCGGCGGCGCCGTCAGCCCGGACGCGGCCAACTGGCGCGACATCGGCCTTGCGCTGTTGCTTGGGGTCGGGGCCTATTACGCCATCGTCGCCGCGATGCGCTTTGGCGAGGTCAGCTTCGTCACCCCCTTCCGCTATACCCGGCTGGTCTTCGCGCTGGTCATCGGCGTCACGGTGTTCGGCGAACGCCCCGATGCGCTGACCCTGACCGGCGCGGCCATCATCATCGGCTCGGGGCTCTATACCCTGCTGCGCGAACAGCGCCTGCACCGCCGCGCCCGCCGCGCCGCCGCGGCCCGTTAGCCCTATCAGCGTTGTATTCCTGCGCGAAGGTGGTATGGCACCGCCAAACCCCAACGGATCAAGACAAAGAGAACGCCCATGAGCACCATCATCGACATTCACGCCCGCGAAATCCTGGACAGCCGGGGCAATCCGACGGTCGAGGTCGATGTGATCCTCGAAGACGGCACGATGGGCCGCGCCGCGGTGCCCTCGGGTGCCTCGACCGGGGCGCATGAGGCGGTCGAGAAACGCGACGGCGACGCGGCGCGCTACATGGGCAAGGGCGTGCTCGAGGCCTGCGCGGCGGTGAATGGCGAGATCGCCGAGGAACTGCTGGGCATGGACGCCACCGAACAGGTCGGCATCGACATGGCGATGATCGAATGCGACGGCACCCCCAACAAGGGCCGCCTTGGCGCCAACGCGATCCTCGGGGTCAGTCTCGCCGTGGCCAAGGCCGCCGCCGATTTCACCGGCCAGCCGCTTTACCGCTATGTCGGGGGCACGTCGGCGCGGGTCCTGCCGGTGCCGATGATGAACATCATCAATGGCGGCGAACATGCCGACAACCCGATCGACATTCAGGAATTCATGATCATGCCGCTCAGCGCGGGCAATATCCGCGATGCGGTGCGCATGGGCTCCGAAGTCTTTCACACGCTCAAGAAGGAACTGATCGCCAAGGGCCTCTCCACCGGGCTTGGCGACGAGGGCGGCTTCGCCCCCGAACTGGGATCGACCCGCGAGGCGCTCGACCTCATCCTCGCCTCCATCGAAAAGGCGGGCTACACGCCGGGCGACGACATCTGCCTCGCGCTCGACTGCGCCGCGACGGAATATTACAAAGGCGGCAAATATGAATTCTCCGGCGAAAGCAAAAGCCTGTCCAGCGCCGAGAATGTCGATTATCTGAAATCCCTCTGCGACGACTACCCGATCATCTCGATCGAGGACGGCATGTCCGAGGATGACTGGGAGGGCTGGAAACTGCTGACCGACGCCATCGGCGACCGCGTGCAGCTGGTGGGCGACGACCTTTTCGTCACCAATCCCGCCCGCCTGGCCGAAGGCATCGAGCGCGGCGCCGCCAATTCCATGCTGGTCAAGGTCAACCAGATCGGCACCCTCACCGAAACCCTGCGCGCCGTCGACATGGCGCATCGCGCGCGCATGACCAACGTCATGTCGCACCGCTCGGGCGAAACCGAGGATGC
This sequence comes from Roseovarius salincola, assembly GCF_026891095.1. Taxonomy (GTDB): domain Bacteria; phylum Pseudomonadota; class Alphaproteobacteria; order Rhodobacterales; family Rhodobacteraceae; genus Roseovarius; species Roseovarius salincola. Next base: position 13,310 of record NZ_JAPTNL010000005.1, on the reverse strand, counting down.
CACCATCGCCGATCTGGCCGTTGCCACCAATTGCGGGCAGATCAAGACCGGCAGCCTGGCGCGCTCGGACCGGCTCGCGAAATACAACCAGTTGATCCGCATCGAAGAGTCCCTTGGCGACACCGCCCAATATGCGGGCCGCTCGATCCTGCGCTGAACTTTCGCCCGCGCCTTGATACGTGTCAAATCCAGGCGCGGGCATCCCTGCTAAAGACGTGAAACGGCCCATTTTCACGGAGACATAGCATGGCAAGATTCCTGAAGACCCTTTTCGCCCTGTCCGCCGCCGCCACCCTTCTGAGCGCCTGCGCCGACGAGGATCACTACCCCGTCACCGGCGAGGAATGCACCCCCGGCGACCCGGTTCAGGAGCTCGATAGCTCGGCGGTGGATTGCGTGCCCCAGGCCAGCTGAAGCCCGCGCCATGACATGGGCCGGGATCCGGACCGGCTTCGGTCGGTGAGAAATTTGTGATCCAGCCTGAAACGCGCGCCGTACAAGTTCGCGGACAAGGCAAAGTCCGCAAATCAGGACCGGAGCAGAATGCGGGTGAAGGGGCATGTGTTTTGCGTGTCAGACCCCTCGCCGCGGCCCCGTCATCCTGAGGGACCGGCCCGCACGAGCGGCAAGCATATTGTATCGCTGTCGTCTATCCCCCGTGCGGGCCGGTTCTCAACCGCCCAGCGCCTGCACATGCGCGATCAGCGCACGGGTCGATCCGTCTTTTTCCTGCCCATCCGCCTCGCCCGCCAGGATCGGCTCGATCTCGCTGGCCAGCGCCTTGCCCAGTTCGACTCCCCATTGATCGAATGAATTGATCCCCAGCACCGCGCCCTCGACGAACACCCGATGCTCGTAAAGCGCGATGATCTGGCCCAGCCGCCGCGGCGTCAGACGGTCATAAAGCAACGTCGTCGACGGGCGGTTGCCGGGGAACACCCGATGCGCCGCCAGCCGCTCCAGCGCCTCGCCCGTGGCGCCCGCCGCGCGCATCAGATCGCGCGCCTGCGCCATCGTGCGCCCGCGCATCAACGCCTCGGACTGCGCCAGGCAATTCGCGACCAGCATCCGCTGATGATGCGTCAGATGCGGCTCATGCCCTCTCGCCGCCAGCATGAATTCGCATGGCACGACCTGCGTGCCCTGATGGATAAGCTGGTAGAACGCATGCTGCCCGTTGGTGCCCGGCTCGCCCCAGACCACCGGCCCGCTGCCATCCTCCAGCGGCGCGCCGACCATGGTCACGCGCTTGCCGTTGCTTTCCATCTCGAGCTGCTGAAGATAGGCGGGCAGCCGCGCAAGCCGCTGGTCATAAGGCAGCACCGCCCGCGTCGGATGACCACAGACCTGATGATGCCAAAGCCCGCAAAGCGCCAGCATCACCGGCATGTTCCCGGCCAATGGAGCTTTGCGAAAATGCGCGTCCATATCGGCGCCACCACCCAGAAACGCCCGAAAATCCGCAGGACCAATGGCGATCATCAAGGGCAATCCGATCGGCCCCCAAAGCGAATAGCGCCCGCCGACCCAATCCTCGAAGCCGAACACACGCTCGGGCGCGATACCGAAGGCCCCGGTGCGTTCCAGCGCGCTCGACACCGCCACGAACTGCGCCGCCGGCTCCGCGACGCTGCGCGCCATCCAGTCCCGCGCGGTGGCGGCATTGGTCATGGTCTCGGCCGTGGTAAAGGACTTGGAGGCCACGATCACCAGCGTGCGCGCGGGATCGAGCCCCTTGAGCGTGTCATGAATATCGGCCCCGTCCACGTTCGACACGAAATGACAGCGCGGCCCGTCATGACAGGGCGCCAGCGCCCGTGTCGCCATCTCAGGCCCCAGATGCGAGCCGCCGATCCCGATATTGACCACATCGGTTATGGCGCCGCCCTGCCCGGTGAAACGCCCGCCGCGCACAGCTTCGGCAAAATCCTCCATCCGCGCCAGCGTCTCCAGCACGCCGGGCATCACGTCGCGCCCCCCGACCAGAACCGGCGCGCCGCCAAGGTTGCGCAAGGCGCTGTGCAACACCGCGCGCCCCTCGGTCTCGTTGATCGCCTGCCCGGCGAACATCGCATCCCGCCGCGCCGCCACGCCCCGCGTTTCGGCCAGCTCCAGCAAGGCCGCGCACACCTCCGCGTCGATCCGCGTCTTGGAATAGTCGAACAGCATCCCGTCATGCCTGAGCGAAAACGTCTCCGCGCGTGCGGGATCGCGCGCGAACAGCGCCGCGATCTCCTGCCGTGCGGGATCGCCCGCCATTTTCTTCAGCCTGTCGAACATTCCTGCCCCTTCATGCGGCCCAATGCACCATCATGTCCTCCAGCACCGCGCGCACCGGCGCCTGCTGGCGGCTGCTGCTCTGCGCGCGGTCCAGCGCGTTGCGCTTGGCCTTGCCGGTGATCATCATATGCTTGGACAACGCCGCGTCCAGCACCCGCGCCGACAGCGTGACGCGCGGCTCGGGCAGGCCCGGCGCGCGCATCGCCACCAGCACCGGCGCATCCTGCGCCAGCGCCAGCTCCAGGTTGTCGCCCTTGGGAAAGATCGAGGCCGTATGCATGTCCTCGCCCATCCCCAGCAACAGAACCGAGATCGGCAGCCGCGGGTATATATTCGATTCCAGCTCGGCCAGAACCGCCTCGGGGCTCTCGGCCTTGGCATAGAGCGGCAAGAATCGCGCCGCCGCCGCGCGCCCCACTAGCAGGCGCTCGCGGATCAGCCGCGTGTTCGAGCGCACATGAACCTCCGGCACCCAGCGCTCGTCGCTCAGCATCACATCAACCCGCGACCAGTCGAGATTGGAATCGCAAAGCGCATCAAAGACCGGCCCCGGCGTCGTGCCACCCGGCACCACGAACAAGACCCGGTCCTCATGCACCAGCGCCGCGCGCAAATCCCCCGCCAGCCTGTTTGCCAGCTCGATGGCCAGCATTTCATCGTCAGCATATTCCAGCAATTTCATGGTTTTATCTCCCGCCAGCGGCGCCCGTCACGATGCATCAGCATCAACGCATCATCCGGCCCCGCACTTCCCGAGGCATAGGCCCTGGGCGCCTCGCCCCGCGCATCCCATCCCTCGATGATCGGATCGGTCCAGGCCCAGGCGGCCTCGACCTCGTCACCGCGCATGAACAGCGTCTGGTTGCCCCGGATCACATCCATGATCAGGCGCTCATAAGCATCGGGGAAATCGGCGCTGTCGGGTCCAAGCGCCTCGGCGAATGTCATGTCGAGCGGCACATCCACCAAACGCATGCCCCCGGGCCCCGGTTCCTTGATGGTCACGTCCAGTTCGATCCCCTCATTGGGCTGAAGCCGGATGGTCAGGATATTGCGGTGCCGCCCGGCCTCCTCGCCAAAGATCGAATGCGGCGTTTCCTTGAACACCACCGCGATCTCGCTGGCGCGGTCCTTCAGGCGCTTGCCGGTGCGCAGGTAAAACGGCGTTCCCGCCCAGCGCCAGTTGCTCACATGCGCCTTGAGGGCGACGAAACTCTCCGTGGTGCTCTCCGGGTTTCCGACCTGCGCGCGGTAATCGGGCTTGCCGTCATCCGCCTCGTATTGCCCGCGCACCACATTGTCCGGCGTTACCGGATCCAGCGCCCGGATCACCTTCAGCTTCTCGTCGCGCACCGCATCCGGGTCAAACTTGGCGGGCGGCTCCATGGCGATCAGGCACAAAAGCTGCATCAGGTGATTCTGCATCATGTCGCGCATCGCCCCGGCGCGGTCGTAATAGTCCCCGCGCCCGCCCACCCCGACGCTTTCGGCCACCGTGATCTGGATGTGATCGACATACTGGCTGTTCCACAAGGGCTCGAACAGCATGTTGCCGAACCGCACCGCCATCAGGTTCTGCACGGTTTCCTTGCCCAGGTAATGGTCGATCCGGTAGATCTGGTGCTCGTGGAAATGCTGCGCCAGCACCCGGTTCAACTCGCGCGCGCTCGCCAGGTCGCGGCCAAAGGGCTTCTCGACCACGATCCGGCTGTCCGCATCCGCCATGCCGTATTCGTGCAGCCGCTCGGCCAGCGCCCCGAAAAGGCGCGGCCCGACCGAGAAATAGAACGCCCTGATGCGCCCGCTGCCGACCTCACCCGCCAGCCTGTCCCAGCCCGTGTCGCCCGCCGCATCGACCGCGACATAGCTCAACCGCTCCAGGAACGCCGTCAGACCGTCGGCATTATGCGCCGAGACGGGGTCGAACTCCCCGATCGCCGCGCGCACGAAATCGCGATATTCCGCCGCGTCCATCCTGCTGCGCGCCGCGCCGATCACCCGCGATGTCTCGCCCATCTGCCCGGCCAGGAACCGCCGGTAAAGCGCCGGCAGGATCTTGCGCCGGGCCAGATCGCCGGTGCCGCCGAACACGACCAGATCGAACGGCTCGACCGGGATGACGCGCGAAACCATGTGAACCCTCCTGCCGCAAGGCGGCATGACCGATGTGACGCTCACGGCCTCCGGGCGAAAACCCCGCAGCCGACTCCGAGTCTACCATGCAGGGTCAACTTCACAATGGCGTCAAGCCGCCCCAGAGCGGTTTCTTTCGCGTCCTCACCGGGTTAGCCCTGTCATCGTCACAAAACGAGAATGGTCACCCCATGGATGCCAGCACCCCACCGGCCAATGCCGGAAAGTTCCGCGATCCCGCCATCACCGCCGATGGCCAGCCCCGTGCAACGGTGCCCTTGTCGCGCCCCGAAACGCTCTGGTTCAACACCGGCACGCTGTGCAACATCACCTGCGCCAATTGCTATATCGAAAGCTCGCCGCTCAATGACCGGCTGGTCTATATCACCGAAGCCGAAACGCGCGATTTCCTCGACCAGATCGAAACCCGCCGCTGGCCGGTGCGCGAGATCGGCTTCACCGGCGGTGAACCCTTCATGAACCCCGAGATGGTCGCCATGGCCCGCACCGCGCTCCAGCGCGGCTTCGAGGTGCTGATCCTCACCAACGCCATGCGCCCGATGATGCGCCCCCATGTCCAGCGCGGCCTCGCCGCACTGGCCGACACATGGCGCGACCGCCTCACGCTGCGCATCTCGCTCGACCACTGGTCGCGGACATATCACGATGTCGAACGCGGCAAGGGCGCGTTCGCGCGCACGCTTCAAGGCATGGAATGGCTGCGCGACACCGGCATCCGCATGAGCGTCGCCGGGCGCAGCACCTGGGGCGAAACCGACGCCGAGGCGCGGGCGGGCTATCGCCGCCTTTACGCCGAACATGGCTTCGCCATCGACGCCGACGACCCGGCCGCAACCGTGATCTTCCCCGAAATGGACGAATCCGTCGAAGTGCCCGAAATCACCACCGCCTGCTGGGACATCCTGGGCAAATCCCCCGACGAGGTGATGTGCGCCTCCTCGCGCATGGTGGTGAAACGGCGCGGCGCGGCGCGCCCGGCGGTGCTCTCATGCACATTGCTGCCCTATGCGCCGGAATTCGAAATGGGCGAGACCCTGGCAGAGGCCGAATCCGACGTCACCCTCAATCACCCCCATTGCGCCAAGTTCTGCGTGCTGGGCGGGGCCAGCTGCTCGGGCTGATGCGCTTGCCCCCGCGCCCACCCTGCCCCATATATCAGACATGATCCGTTTCACGCCCATCCTTCTGGCGGTGCTCTACGCCTTCGTGATGTATCGCTTCTCGGTCTGGCGCACCCGGCGCGAGCTCGATTCGCGCTCCAGCGAACTGGCCGATCCGCGCCTCAAGGCGATGACCGACCGGCTGGCCGCGGCACTCGACCTGCCGCGCATCCGCGTGAACATCTATGAGATCGACCCGGTGAACGGCCTCGCCGCCCCCGACGGGCGCATCTTCATCACCCGCGGCTTTTATCGCAAGTTCCAGCAGGGCGAGGTCACCGATGGCGAACTCGCCAGCGTCATCGCCCATGAACTCGGCCATGTCGCGCTCGGCCACAGCCGCCGCCGGATGATCGACTTCTCGGGCCAGAACGCCCTGCGCACGGCACTCGCGATGATCCTGTCGCGCTTCCTGCCCGGCATCGGCATCTGGATCGCCAATGCGCTCACGTCGCTCCTGGCCGCGCGCCTCTCTCGCGGCGACGAATACGAGGCCGATGAATACGCCGCGGCCCTGCTCACCAAGGCCGGGATCGGCACCGATGCGCAGAAATCCCTCTTTCGCAAACTCGAGGCCCTCACCCAGGCCCGCTCGGGCGCCGCCCCCGCCTGGCTCATGAGCCATCCCAAAACCGACGACCGCATCGCCGCCATCGAGAAACTCGAATCCCGCTGGGCGCTCAAGGGCTGAACGCCCCCCGGCCTTCTTCTGTTCTCAAATATCCCGGGGGAGTCGCGCCTTGCGCGACGGGGGCAGCGCCCCCATTCCTCCCTTGCCGCTCTCAGCCGCCGCCCACCGCCTTGGCGATGCGCGGCAGCCGCGCCTTTTTCAAAAGGGGCCGCATCTCCCATGCGCGCCCCGAAAGGCGGTTCGCCTCGTCCAGAACCTCCTGCGCCACCGCGTGCACCAATTCGGGCTGCGCCTGCCAGATGCCGTGCAGGAAACTGTCGGGATCGGCGCGGCTCACGCCCTCCTCGGCCAGAATGTTGCGCGGGAAATCCCTGACATTCAGCGTCACGATCAAATCCGCCGACCCGGCGATCGCCGCCGCCAGCACATGAATATCCGCCGCGTCCGGCAGCCAGAGCCGCGCCTCCAGCGCCGCCGGATAGCTCACCTCCGCCTCCGGCCATGCGCGCGCCAGAAGCGCCGCCTCGCCATGTGCCTGCGCCACGCCCTCGCGCCCCAGCTTCTCGGCCGCGCGCAGCCATTCGCCGATGATGCGCGCCGACCAGAGCGGTGTGAACACCCCGCGCGCCGCCACGCCCAGAAGCATCTGGCGCATCACCGTGGGATAGATCACGCAGGTATCCAGCAGAACCTTCATCACAGCCGAAAGAACAGCGCCTTGAGATAGCCGCTCTCGGCCAGGTGCGGATGCAGCGGATGGTCCGGCCCCGCAAATCCGGTATGGATCAAGGCGCCTTCGCGCCCCGCGCGGCCGATCCCGCGCAGGCTGGCGGTCCGGAATTTCTGAAGATCGACCGCATGCGAGCAGGAACACAGCCCCAGGAACCCGCCCTCGGCCACCAGCGGCGCGGCCATGCGCGCCACCCGCTCATAGGCCCTGAGCCCCGCCTCCAGCGCCTTTTTCGACGGCGCGAAGGCCGGCGGATCGCAGATCACCAGATCGAACCGCGCGCCCTCCCCGGCCAGTTCGCCCAGCACGTCGAAGGCATCGCCCCGCCGCGTGGCGAAAGACGCCTCCACACCGCTTGCGCGCGCGCCCGCCTCGGCCAAAGCCAGCGCCGGAGCCGATCCATCGACCGCCAGCGCGCTTGTCGCGCCGCCCGCCAGCGCCGCCAGCGAAAAGCCCCCCACATGCGAAAACACATCGAGCACCCTTGTGCCCTTCGCCAGACGCGCGCCAAAGGCATGGTTGGGCCGCTGGTCATAGAACAGGCCGGTCTTCTGCCCGCCCTCCAGATCGGCCTTGTAGACGGCGCCGTTCATCGGCACATCCACCGGCGCGCCGGGCATCTCGCCGCGCAACACCGCGCTTGCGTCGTCTAGCCCTTCCAGCGCCCTTGCCCGCCCGCCCGCGTTCTTCAGCACATTGCGCACACCCGTGACCCCGACCAGCGCATCGGCCAGTTCCTCCAGCAACAGCTCGGCCCAGGCCGCATTGGGCTGGATCACCGCAGTGTCGCCGAACCGGTCGATCACCACGCCCGGCAAGCCATCGGCCTCGGCATGGACCAGCCGGTAGAAGGGCGCATCATAAAGGCGCGCGCGCAGCGCCCGGGCGCGCTCAATGCGGGCGCGCAGCCAGTCGGCCCCGATCACCGCGCCGCAATCGCGCTCCAGCACGCGGGCCATGATGCGCGACTCCGGGTTCACCGCCACCAGCGCCAGCGGCTGGCGCTCGCCATCCTCCAGCAGCGCGATACTGCCGGGGGCAAGCTTGCGGGTGCGCCGGTCGGTGACCAGCTCATTGTCATAGACCCAAGGGAATCCATGGCGCACGGTGCGCGCCTGGCCCTTGGGTCTGAGGCGGATAACGGGATAAGGGGACAGCGTCATGCCATCCCCTTAAGCCCTTTGTCGCGTCGCGAAAAGATCAGAGTCGCGTCTTGATCCCGAAGAGCCCGCGCCCGGCCGTTTTCTGGCTGGCCTGCCCGCTCAGCTCCTCGCCGATCACCTCGGCCAGATGCTCGGTGATCCGCACCTTCTGGGTGATACCCTGGCGCTCGGCCTCCAATGCCGTCTGACCGCCCAGCGCCTTGAAATTCGCCTTGACCGTGCGCGGTGCCCCATAGGGCGCGCCGGTCTCGGGATCGCGCAGCTGCATCACGAATTGCAGCGAGTGCACCCCGCCCACCGTATAGCGCGCCTTTTCCGACAGCGCATGGAAGCGCTTGACCTCGATGTCCAGCACCACCGGCACCTGCCCTTGCGGCAGCGCATCGACGCCACGCTGCATCGCCGTCTCGAAGATCGCCCTGACCTGCGCATGGCGGTCACCAAGCGGGTCCTCGCGCCAGACGATGTCGCCGGCGGGCAGATACATGTTGGCTTCCGAAACCTTCAGTTCCTTGGGCACCGACACCCGGATATCGCGGACCTCGACCGAGGTCGGCACCGGCTGTACATCGGCCGGATCGAACGCGGCGTTGCGCATCGCGGTGTCGCGCGCCCCGCAGCCCGAAACGACCAGTCCCAGCAGAAGCACTGCAAACAAGCGAATGGTAACCATCTCTTCCTCCTGGGCCTCTGGCCCGCTTTGGTTTGGATGGACTATCCCCCTGAATTGGGGCGCATTTTGGACAAATCCGGCGTTTTCCCGTGATCTGTCAACGGCGCTGGCGTGGCAATGCCCGCCGCCCGCACGCTCCTCAGAGCCGCCCTCAGCCGCGCTCGCGCGCGCGCCAGCCGCCGCGCCGCCTCGGGCGCTCGCCCGCCTCCAGCCCCTCGCGCAGAACCTGCGTCATCGGATGGCCCGGATGCTCATCGCCATATTGCGCCAGCAGACGCGTGATCGCCTCGGACTGGTCCTGATCGTCGGGCAGCGACAGCGCCCAATCCAGAAAGATCGAGCGGCATTCGGGGCTTTCGATCCCCTCGATACGATAGGCCTCGCGAATGAGGCCCTTGGCGTCCAGCGGGTCGCGTTCCATCTCATTTCTCTCCTTGCGGGCTGTCAAGGCCCGCATCAATCGCCCTTGCCGCCGCCTCTGTCGCCGCGTCCAGATCGGCGCGCAATTCGGCCAGCGTCTCATGCCCGGTCTCTCGCAGCACAAAGCCAAGACCACCCTCGCCGATCCGTCCGGGATCAAGCGGCCTGTCGCTCAGCAGCTTGGCGGCCTGCAACAGGTTCCAGCAAAGCCTGCCCGCGCGCTCCAGCGCCTCTCCCGCAGCGTCATCCAGCCAGCCGATTGCGACACAGGCCGCCAACCCCGCCTTGACCGAGCGCCGCGTCTCGCCAGCCATCAGGCTGCCGGCTTGCGCCATCAGCTCGATCTCCTGCAAGCGCCCGCGCCCCAGCTTGGTATCCCAGGGGCCTTCGGGCGGCTTCGCTTCGGCGACGCGGGCGCGCATTGCCGCCACTTCGGGGATCACCTTTCCGCGGGCGCCCTTCTCGGCCAGCAATTCGGCGCGGAACGCCTCGACATCGCCCGCCAGCGCCTCCGGCCCCGCGATCACCCTGGCCCGCGTCAGCGCCAGATGTTCCCAGACCCAGGCATCCTCGCGCTGATACGCCTGAAACGACTGCAGACTGGCCGCCACCGGCCCCTGATTGCCCGACGGGCGCAGCCGCATGTCGACCTCGTATAGCTTGCCTTCGGCCATCGGCGCGCTCAGCGCGGTGATCATCGCTTGCGTCAGGCGCGCATAATAGGGCCGCGTCGCCAGGGGCCGCTTGCCCTCCGATCCCTCGACCCCGTCCGCGTCATAGATCACGATCAGGTCAAGGTCGGATTCCGCGTTCAGCCGCTCGGCCCCCAGCGACCCCATCCCCAGAACCACCGCGCCGCGCCCCGGCGCCTCCCCGTGTTTCTGCGCGAACTGTGCCATCACCACGGGCCACAAGACCCCGATCACCGCGCCCGCCAGATCGGCATATTGCGCCCCCGCCGCGTCCGCGCCCACAAGGCCGCGCAGATGATGCACGCCGATGCGGAAATGCCATTCCTTCATCCAGCGCCGCGCGGCATCAAGCTTGCGCTCGTAATCCTCTTCGCGCGCCACGCGCTCGCCCAAGGCCTCTTCCAGCGCCGCGCGCCCCGGCCAATCGGCAAAGAAATCCCCCGCGATGACAGCATCGAACACACCCGCATTACGCGACAGATGCGCCGCCAGCTTGGGCGAGGTGCCCGCGATATCCACCAGCAGATCGACCAGCTGCGGATTGGCCTCGAAAAGCGAAAACACCTGCACCCCGGCCGGCAGCCCCGCGAGGAAGCCGTCAAAGGCCATCAAGGCCTCGTCGGGTTGCGCCGTGCGCGCAAGGCGCGACAGGATATCGGGCTTCAACCGCTTGAATATCTCCACCGCGCGCCCCGACCGCAGCGCCGGATAACCCGGCCAGCGCGCGATGATCTCCTCGTCGAAGGGCAGCTCGCCGATGTCAGGCGCTTCGCCCGCACCCTCTTGATCCTCGGGCGCAAAGAACCCCTCGATCAGCGCGTGAACCTCTGTCAGCCGCTCCAGCAGCTCGGCCTTGAGCGCGTCCGTTTCCAGCCCCATGAAGGCCGCCAGCCGGTCGAACTCATCCTGCGATCCCGGTAGGTCATGGGTCTGCGCATCGCGCAGCATCTGCAAACGGTGCTCGACCTCGCGATGGAACCGGTAATGCGCCGTCAGCACCTCGGCCACATCCTGCGGCACCCAGCCCTTTTCGGCCAGCCGCGCCAGCCCCTCGACCGTGCCACGCACGCGCAGATCCGGGTCGCGCCCACCGGCGATGATCTGCTGGGTCTGGGTAAAGAACTCGATCTCGCGGATGCCACCGCGCCCCAGCTTCATGTTATGCCCCGGCAAGGTCAGCGCACCGCCCAGCCCCTTGTGCTCGCGGATGCGCAGCCGCATGTTGTGGGCGTCCTCGATCGCGGCGAAATCCAGATGCTTGCGCCACACGAAGGGGCGCAGCACCTCAAGAAACCTCTGCCCCGCCTCCAGATCGCCCGCGCAAGCGCGCGCCTTCACATAGGCCGCGCGCTCCCAAGTGCGCCCGAGACTTTCGTAATAGGTCTCCGCCGCCGCCATCGCCAGACAGACCGGCGTCACGCTCGGGTCCGGGCGCAGCCGCAGATCGGTGCGAAACACATAGCCCTCGGCGGTGCGGTCGTTCAGCATCGCAGCCATCTTGCGCGTCGCACGCACAAAGGACGCCCGCGCCTCGTGATACGCGCATTCATCGAACTGGGTCTCGTCAAACAGGCAGATCAGGTCGATATCAGAGCTGTAATTCAGCTCCCCCGCCCCCATCTTGCCCATCGCCAGCGCCACCATGCCGCCCGCTTTCGCAACATCATCGGCGCTCTTGCCCGGCAGCTTGCCGCGCCGGATCTCGGCCCCCACACAGGCTTTCATCGCCAGATCGCAGGCCAGATCGGCAAACGCCGTCAGCCGCCCGGTCACCTCCTCCAGCGGCCACACTCCCGCCAGATCCGCCAGCCCGATCAACAGCGCCACCCGCCGCTTGCCCTGACGCAGCGCATCCGCCAGCGCCTCGGGCGCGACCGCGCGCAAATCGGATTCCAGCGTCTCCATCGCCGCCTCCGGCGCCTCAAATGCGCCGGGCAGCCAGTCGCGCTCCTTTTCGGCCAGCGTCTTGAGATAGGGGCTGCACCCCGCCGCCCCTTCCACCAGATCGGCCAGATCATCGCCGAGGTCTGGGAACAGCGCGCGCGCTTCCCGCCCCTGTTCGGGGTCGTGGGCGCGTGGCAGGCGGGTGATGCGTGACGAGAAATCCATGATCCCACTGATACCGAGGCCACGGGTCTGGTCAATGCCCGACACGGTTGAAATAGTGCCCCGGCAAGCAACAGGAGTCGCCATGAGCAAAAGTCTCGCCCGTGTCCGCCGCGCCCTCGCCGATGCCGGCTGCGACAGCGCGCCCGTCGAGGTCGGTCAGGCCACCACCGCGCAGATGGCCGCGGATCTTGTCGGCTGCACCGTCGATCAGATCGCCAAGTCGATCATGTTTCGCGGCGAGATGTCGGGCGAAGCGATCCTCTTCATCACCGCGGGCGGCAATCAGGTCGATGCCGACAGCGCCTCGACCCTTGCGGGCGAACGGCTGGGCAAGGCCGACGCGGCGCTGATCCGCGCCCAGACCGGCTTTGCCATCGGCGGCGTCGCGCCCCTTGGCCACCTCACCGCGCCGCGCGCCTTCTTCGATCCGGCATTGCTGGCCTTCGAAACCGTCTGGGCCGCCGCAGGCACGCCGCGCCACGTCTTCCCCATCGCCCCCGCGCTCCTCCTGCGAATCTCCGGCGCACAAGAGGCCGCGTTTACGGGCTGAGACCCCCGGGGCATGAGACCGGACAAGTAATTCCTTAACCAGTTCGGGTCATTGTCGACCACAGCAGAGCAGATCGGAACTTCATCATGGACCCGGCCATCGCTCCGATATATGGTATTTATCAAAACGGAGAACACATGACCCAGGGCTTTTCTTTCATAGATCTCTTCGCCGGTATCGGTGGCCTAAGGCAGGCAATGGAAAGTATTGGCGGCCATTGTGTTTTCACGTCAGAGTGGGACAAGTTTGCGAAACTGACCTATGAAGCCAACTGTCTGACGTCAGCACCCATGGGACAGATTTGATGTTTTCGTAACGGAGGATTTCTGGTTCATCGCAGCCATCAAGGAGCGAAGATGAACAAGAAATCCGAAACATCGAAGGACGCCGCTGACAAGCTGGTCAAGGGCATCAAGCGCAAGACCCGCAAACAGTACTCGGCCGAGGAGAAGATCAGGATCGTGCTGGCGGGTCTGCGCGGCGAGGAAAGCATTGCCGCCCTGTGCCGCCGCGAAGGGATCAGCGAGAGCCTGTACTACACGTGGTCGAAGGAGTTTCTCGAGGCGGGCAAGCAGCGGCTGGCGGGCGACACCGCGCGTCAGGCAACCTCGCCCGAGGTCAAGGAACTGCGCTCGGAGGCGACAGCGCTAAAGGAGGTCGTTGCCGACCTGACCCTGGAAAATCGCCTGCTTAAAAAAAGCATGATCGGGGATGGGGAGTGCGAGACATGAGGTATCCCGCATCAGAA
>NZ_JAPTNL010000052.1 GCF_026891095.1 Roseovarius salincola | reverse complement strand
GGTAGTGCCCCGGGAGGTGGTGTAAGAGTCCGCGCGCGTTTGGGGCTGGCGGCCACCGCGCTTCTTCGTAGTCTGCGGTTGTTCAACGACCGATGACAACGAAGGAGAGCACGATGACCGAGACCAAGATTGACCTTCCGGGTGTGATTGCCAAGAGCGACGACGCAGATTTCCTGCGAGAGCTGATCCAGGATGCGGCGCAGCGGCTGATGGACATCGAGGTGGCCGCTATGTGCGGTGCCGGGCATGGCGAGCGCAGCCCGGACCGCGAGAACCTGCGCAACGGCTACCGGCCGCGCCAATGGGATACCCGGGCGGGGACTATCGGCCTGAACATCCCGAAGCTGCGCAAGGGCAGCTATTTCCCCACGTTTCTGGAGCCGCGTCGCACCGCCGAGAAGGCGCTGATGGCGGTGATCCAGGAAGCCTATATCCAAGGGATTTCCACCCGCGCGGTAGATGACCTGGTGCGTGCCATGGGACTGACGGGCACCTCCAAGAGCCAGGTGTCGCGGCTGTGCGAAGAGATCGATGAGCGGGTGCAGGCGTTCCTGAACCGGCCGCTGGAGGGGGACTGGCCGTTTCTCTGGCTCGACGCCACCTACGTGAAGCTGCGCGAGGGCGGGCGGATCGTCTCGATGGCGGTGATAGTGGCCGTGGCGGTCAACACTGACGGACGCCGGGAGATCCTGGGGGTCACAGTCTTGCCCTCCGAAGCCGAGACCTTCTGGGCCGAGTTCCTGCGGTCTCTCACTCGCCGTGGACTGCGGGGCGTGCAGATGGTGATCAGCGACGCACACGAGGGCCTCAAAGCCGCCGCCCGCAAGGTCCTGGGGGCCGGCTGGCAGCGCTGCCGTGTGCATTTCCAGCGCAACCTGCTGGCCCGCGTGGGCAAGACCAACAAGCCGGTGGTCAGCGCGGTGGTGAAGACCGTCTTCGCCGAAAAAGACCGCGACCAGGCACATGCCCGCTGGCGCGAGGTCGCCGACAGCCTGCGCGACCGGTTCCGGGATGTTGCCGAGCTGATGGACGAGGCCGAGCACGACGTGCTGGCCTACATGGCCTTCGACGAGAGCCTGCGTTCGAAGCTGCACAGCACCAACCCGCTGGAGCGCGTCAACAAGGAGATCAAGCGGCGCACCAATGTCGTCGGGATCTTCCCGAACCGCGCGGCCGTCATCCGGCTCGTCGGCGCGCTGATGCTGGAGCAGAATGATGAGTGGGCCGTCTCACGCCGCTACATGCCGGTGGAAAAGCTGACCGCCATATGCGACGATACCGACGCGGCGACGATGATCGCCGCACAGTGAACGAGCAACACCAGCTATGAAGAAGCAGGTGGACGCCAGTTCCTACACCACTCCTCGGGGCACTACC
>NZ_JAPTNL010000051.1 GCF_026891095.1 Roseovarius salincola | reverse complement strand
GAGCTATGCGGGAAACTGGGTGACGGGGTTTGAGAAGGCGGCGTATCGTGGCGGGTGATCAAGCCTGCCAGAACTTCCAAGAGGAACGATACGCCTATGACCAACGATACCGACATCATCACCCTGCGTCAGCCGGAATCTTTTAATGACCCGCTGACCGAGATCGCCCGGGATGGGGCCCGCCGGATGCTGGCCGCTGCACTTCGGGCCGAGGCTGATGCCTTCGTGGCGCAGCATGCCGAGGAGGCCCTGCCGGATGGGCGGCAACGCGTTGTGCGGCATGGGCACGGGCCAGCGCGATCCATCCAGACCGGGATCGGGGCGATCGACGTCCAACGTCCGAAGGTGCGCGACCGCGCCACCGATGTGCCGGCGGAACAGAAGATCCGGTTCACCTCGGCGATTCTGCCAAAATGGGCGCGGCGATCGCGCAGCCTCGATGCCCTGCTTCCGGTCCTCTACCTGCGCGGCATTTCCACCGGCGACTTCCGGGAGGCGCTCTCTGCGATCTTGGGGGCGGATGCGCCGAACCTGTCGCCGGGCGTGATCTCGCGCCTGACCGGGGAATGGCAGCAGGAATATGACCGTTGGCAGCGCCGTGATCTGTCGGCGCGGCGCTACGTCTACATCTGGGCGGACGGTGTCTACCTCCAGGCCCGGATGGAGCCGCAGGCCGAGTGTATCTTAGTCATTCTCGGGGCCACGCCTGAAGGAAAGAAGGAGGTCGTCGGCTTCCAGGTCGGTGTGCGTGAGAGCGCGCAGAGCTGGCGCGAGCTGCTGGTCGGCATCAAGGCCCGCGGCCTCGCGGTTCCGCCGGAGATCGCCGTCGGGGACGGGGCGATGGGGTTCTGGAAGGCGCTCGACGAGGTCTTCCCAGGGACGCGGCATCAGCGGTGTTGGGTCCACAAGATCGCCAACGTCCTGAACAAGTTCCCGAAGTCCATGCACCCGACGGTAAAGGCCGATCTGCGCGAGATCTGGCAGGCCGACACCCGCGCCGCAGCGGAAACCGCCATGGACACCTTCTCCGAGAAATACGGGGCGAAATACGAAAAAGCCGTCACCTGTCTGACGAAGGACAGGCAGGCGTTGCTCACCTTCTACGACTTTCCGGGGGACCACTGGGACCATCTGCGCACGGGCAACCCCATCGAAAGCGTCTTCGCCACCGTTCGGCACCGGACCGTGCGAACCAAGGGCGCGCTGTCGCAGAAGACGGCGAAGCTCATGGTCTTCAAGCTCGTTCAGGCCGCCGCAAAGACATGGAGGCGTCTGAAGGGCGCGAACCAGTTGCCTTTGGTCATCGAAGGCGTCACATTCACCGACGGTGTCGCCACAAACGACACTGCAAACCGCGCCGCTTGATCAGGCCGCGTCACCCAAAATCACGCATAGCTC
>NZ_JAPTNL010000050.1 GCF_026891095.1 Roseovarius salincola | reverse complement strand
CCGATGATCTGTTCGTCTGAAAATCTGCGTTTCATGATCCATCCTTTTCTCGGACGGATTACTAACACCTCAATGGCCTGAGTTCAGGGGGCTGGGTCAGCGTCCACGAAGGTGCGGCCCGTATAATCGAGCACGGTCTGACGCATTCCGCCGAATGCACCGAGCGCTATTCCATTCTGCCGGGCGATCCCACATCCGCCGAAGGAGAGGTCACCTGGATCCACGAGATGCGGCGCGAGGAGTGGGCGGTGCGGACCGTAACCCACACCCACCTGTCTTGCGACAGCACGCATTTCCATCTCCGCGCGCGGATGCAGGCATTCGACGGAGACACCTCCGTACGCGACAAGACCTATACGGCGAGCATTCCGAGACAGGCCGTGTGACGCAAAAGCACCGGTCGCGGGCAGCCAAAGCTGACTTTAAGAGCAGCCAGTAAACTGCCGGGATCGTGTCAATCCGCATTCAAAACTGACCCAGTGCGATCATTCCAATCCGACCACCCAATGGGAGATTCCCGTGGAGAAAGCTTGGTGGCTTCTGGCGGGGCGTACGGATTGGTCAGTTGGGCTAAGGAGCTGATTGCTTGTAGTGCACAAGTCGTGTTGAACCGCACCGGGTTTTCCGGAGCGGTTCACACGTGCTCGACCGCATTGTCACCTAAAGGTTTAAGAGTGAACTAGAGTGAGCAATTACTTACATTGATCCAAGCGCATTAATATATCCTTCAGTGTTTAGGGTAACCGTAGGCGAAGAAATTCAAGAACTAGGGTTTAGGGCAGCCGCTCCTGCAAGCATGATGACACCCAGGATGAAAATCTGGATGGCCAGCGAGAATGCTGTGCTCATGATGCTCACGAGGAGAGCCAGGATCACGCAGACATAGCCTGCAGAGCTGACCAGGCGCAGCATCAGCTGGCCTCGGGTTCAGCGGACTCTTCGGGTCCGTCAGGGATCGGAACGTTCTCGCCACCCCCTGCATTGGTGGTTGCTGCGACAGGCTCGTCAGAATCTCCATAGGGAGGTTCTGTGAAGCCGTCTTCGTAGTCTTCGCTCGGCTCTTCCACATCCTCGTCAGGAACTTCCGTCCCGAAGCGAACGGGATTCTCCAGGAACTTGGCACATTCCATAAGCTGGTTCCCCAGGTTGGGGTTGATCTTGCTCACGGTCATGCGGGCTTTTGTGAGAACGCCGTGAATTGCCTGAGCCTGTGAAGCAGACAACGTGATGTCAGTTTTAGCCATGGGCTATCCCCTCCAATGCCGCAGTTCCTCAGGTTTAGGGTTTAGGTGTCATATAGAAGATCACGGAATCTTGTGACACCTTTGACCCATAGGGTTAGAAACAAAGCCGCCAACCCAATTGGCGCCAATAAAGGCATAAGATTGTACCACCACGTCATTTTCACGCATTTCGCGGTAATCCCCCCGAAAATCAGTGGTGTTCAAAAGTAGAATTTTCTCGGCAAGATATCTGAGGAGATTTACGATGAAGAACGGACGATACAGCGATGC
>NZ_JAPTNL010000049.1 GCF_026891095.1 Roseovarius salincola | reverse complement strand
TAATCGTGGGCACGTCGGCGGTGCTTTCCATTCCCGTTTTCTTCCCCTTCTAGGACGGGCTCGGAACCTCGTTACAACGGATGGCACCCGGCGATGATCCGATGGCAAGAATGACCCGGTCGACGCTATCCAAGTATGGCTTTGAAATGCAGCGACGGTACCGCGTGACACGGGGTCACGTACGGTCGTCTCTTGGCGAAATCCTCAAGACTCACGCAGCAACTGTCCGGGCCGCAGCGAAGGACAGAAGTCTACGGCTTTTCTCGTCCCACAGATGAAGCCGCGCGCAACGAAAGCTTTGCCAAAGCGTGATGCGCTTGGAACGCGCCAGCAGATCGTGGTCCCTGACCACCTCGCCAAGACGGTAGAACGGGATTCGGCTGGCGAGGTGGTGCACGTGGTGGACGCCGATATTGCCGGTGATCCAGCGCAGGATGCCGGGCAGGGCGTAGTGCGAACTGCCCTGCAGGGCGGCCTCCTGGATGTTCCAGTCGGCCTCGTGCTCCCAACTCGTTTCCTCGAATTGGTGCTGGACGTAGAAGAACCAGGTGCCGGCGATCGCGCCCAGCATCATCGTCGGTAGGAACACGAACAGCAGGACATCCCAACCGCCCAGCCAGCCGATCAGGCCAAGGACAAGGCCGATGGCGGCATTCGTCGCCATCGCGCTCAGCCAGTAGCGCCAGCCGGACCGCATCAGGTAGACCGGCAACCGGTGCTGCAGGAAGAACAGGTAGAACGGCACCACGCCGAACATGACGACCGGATGGCGCAGAAGGCGATAAAGTGCGCGTCCGAGCCATCCCTTTTCGCGATACTCTCTGACCGTCAGGGTCGGAACGTCCCCGACGCCCCGCCTGTCCAGGTTACCGGTCGTCGCATGGTGGATCGCGTGCGTTTTTCGCCAGACGTCATAGGGCGTGAGGGTGAGCACGCCGAGCCCGCGGCCAATCCAGTCGCACAGGCACCGGTCGCGGAACAGGGAGCCATGCCCGCAGTCGTGTTGGATGATGAAAAGGCGGACGAGGAAGGCTGCGTTCGCCAGCGCCAGAGCCATGGCCAACAGCGCACTGATCGAGACAAGCCACCACGCCACCGCCCAGATCGCGACGAAGGGCACCAGCGTGACTGTCAGTTCGAAGACGCTGCGGGAGGGGATGGGCTGGCGGTAGGGTGCCAGTTTCCGGGTCCAGTCCGAGGCCCGCAGGGCGATTTCGCCCTCTAGGCTTGGCCCGCCGGAGGCAGGATCGGTATCGCGGGCGGGGACCTCGCACCGGCGTTTCTGTATCTGCCCGGCCTCGGCGGTGTCGTTCGCGGTGAGCCGCCTGGAGTATGCGCCGGATCGTACCGGCTTGTCGTGGTTGCCTTTGGCGGTTTGCATGGCTTTATGATCGGGCTGGCCGGCCGCCGGCGTGTCTCGTTGTCTGGTCGCGAATGTCATGGCGCGCGTCGTTTCCTCTCTGGTCGAGCCTGTCATTCCGGCGGTCTGCGAACAGAGTTGCCGCCAGCTATGATTCGGTTGATGATCCTCGCCACGGCCCGGTGTGATTCCGTTTCGGCGTCTGTGCCGGTGGCGTTTTCGTGGGTCGCCGCGGCATCGCGGAGCACCCCCATAATCTCGTGCTCGGGCAGCAGCGCGCGATCGTTCATGGCAAGCATCAGCGCCTCGCAGATCGTAAGGGCAGCCATGCCGG
>NZ_JAPTNL010000004.1 GCF_026891095.1 Roseovarius salincola | reverse complement strand
TAAGCAGTTCGTCCAGGATTTCTTTCGAGATGGTCATGCATGCTTCCTTTTGGTGAAGCATGAACCGGATCAGTCATACACAAAAGATCGGACACTCTCTTCGCCGTTCAAGCCTCTGATGCCGCGTTCTCGAAGACCTATATTCAGGCTTATGAAATCTGGATCAACACAGCTGGAGCGTTGGCAGTCATTTCGATTGCGAGCGACTATTTTCAGTATCTTTGCGCATACCTGTCTGTGAAGCATGCTTTGAAAAGGAAGGAGCAAGGCTACAAGTTCAACAGAAACCATCCCGCCTATCTTTTGCAAACGACGTTTTTCATCATCAAGCAGGTTACCGTGGGACTTGGTGCGATTGCCATTGCCACGACCTTCGCGCTTCACATTTTTCTTAATTAGGTCGATTTCTTTAATGGCAAACCTAACCCAAGAGTGTCAAAGGTAGACCGCGATCTGCATCCCTTTGAACAGCAATGCGCCAGAGCGGGAAACGCGCGCAGGCTGCCTCAAGCGCATATAGTAGGTCAGACCACCGCCCTTCTGCTCTTCAGCGCAGAGACCTTTGCCGCCTGTCGTTCGAGCTTCACCTGCGACTTGTAGTAGACGCTCTCGATGACCTGCTCGGTTGCCCCGACATAGTCGGCGACTTCCCTGGCAGTCCAGCCCTCGACGTCGCGCAGTTCCGTGATCCTGCTCGCCCGCACGGCGCGGTGCGGCGTGATCTTGTCGTCGTATGACCGGCCCTCGTTGACACCTGACATGTCCAGGATCGTGTTAAAGGCGGCATCGTACGATACCCTGTGGGCCTCGTCGGGTGTTTTCGCGCGGATGCTCGGGAAGACGTAATCCTGCTTACGTGGAGGGCGGCCCCAGCGCGCCGTGCGGCGCTCTTTGACGGCCTTCAGGATGTTGAC
The DNA here is from genome assembly GCF_026891095.1 of Roseovarius salincola. GTDB lineage: Bacteria > Pseudomonadota > Alphaproteobacteria > Rhodobacterales > Rhodobacteraceae > Roseovarius > Roseovarius salincola. The sequence goes on along the minus strand of NZ_JAPTNL010000004.1, from coordinate 218,478 downwards.
CGCGTCGGGCGTCAGCACCTGGACGTGCTTGGTGCGTTGCTTGCGGTCGTCCTCGTAGATGGTCCAGGTTGGCGTTTCAGCCTCCAGGTCGATCTCGCCCCAGCGCGCCTGCTTCCACTCCTTCATACGACCGGCGGCGAGGTAGCACAGTTCGATCATGCTGGCCGTCTCGACCGCCACGGCACGGTGTCGCCCGGTGCGCTTGTGCTTGGTCCCCTGCTTGCCGCCACGGCCTTCAACGAAGTCCCTGAGCGCCTGGTGGAAGCGGTCGCACTCCTCGGTTGACATCGCTCCCTCCTTGGGTGGGTTGTTCTTAAGCTTCTTGCCATCGAATATGTCGGTCCTGACGTCTAGGCCGTATTCGGTCGCGGCATGCGTCAGCACCATCTTGACGAAGCTGCGTGCGGACTTCGCTGCCTCGTGGCCGGGGTGACGGCCCGCTACGCGTCCGCCGACGTCGCCCCTCTTATCGCGCTTGCCAGACGCCTTCCGCGCGTCGTCGATGACGTGGTCCAGGAACGCGCTACCCTCGCTCTTGTTCAACTCGGTTACTGGTAGGTTACCCCAGAATGCGGTCGCTCTATTGAGCGCCACCTTCGCCTGCTTACCGGCATCGGCATAGGGGTCGTTCTCGGCGCGATAGGCGAGGTAGGCGTCGCCCAGGTCACCGATGGTCGTCGGTGCATTCTGACGCGCATGACCGGGACGGTGCGTCCTGAGCTTGGCCTCCTCGGCGATCTCGTAGGCGCGCTGACGAAGCTTGCTCAGCGACCCACCGCTTGCGAAGTAGCCGACCATGCCCTTCGCGATCTCGCGCTTCAGCTGCTTTCCGTCGACGCACACTTTCAGAGTGATGGTGACATCGCCGTTCTTGGCGGCCCGCGCCAAGAGCGTCCCTGCGCCATATCCGCCGTAGCCAGCATCGGAGATGACCTCCCCGGGCTTGAGCTTCAGCAGGCACTCCTTGGTGAAGTTCTTCCGCGTCGCAGCCATCAGTTGTCCTCCGTCTTCGTCGGCACCGGGGCAACCACTATCGTCTCGGCGCGCGTGGCCTGGGCGAGCGCCTTTTCCCTGCGCATCTCGGCGAGGCGCTTGCGGCGACCTTGGAAGAAGTCGATGCTGCCTCCGCCAAGTTTCAACCCTTCGTTCCGGGGCTGCGAGACGACCGGGGGATAGATGCTGGTCGGTCGAGCTGCCGGGGTCGGAAGACTGATGTAAGACGCGGCGGGTGCAGGGAGCGCGGGCGGGACGGGTGCAGGGAGCGCGGGCGCGGGCGCGACCGTGAGCGCTGCGGCGCTGGTCGCCAGGAAGTTCCGGCGGCTCATTTCTGTCAGACGGTCGGCGGGGCCGGTGTCACCGTGCTTCAGTGATCGGAGCGCGTTGAAGATCGCACGCTTGTCTGCGCGCGCCTGCTGTCGGGTATAGGTTTCGTCGGTCATGGTGGGCCATCTCTTTTGTTGCCCGCCCCATTGCCTGGGGCTGCCGCGTCCTCCCTGATTGGAGAGCCACCGTGGCGGAGATCGCTCGGTTGGCAGCGGGCCATGCCCGCATTCAAAACGCTAAGAATTTATAACTGTGTCGCAGCAAATTGGCAAGCCTAGTGGCACAGTTCGTGGCACACTTTCCTGTGCCACAGAGTTACTAGAGATGACTACCAGTTACCTAGATGAGCAACTGGCATAGAATTGGGTTTATAAAAAACCTTTTGAAAGCAATTCATTATTGGTCATTGAGGATCATAAGGCCACCCTGCGATCCAGACCTGGCGGATGGCGCGATCGTCGCCCATCATGATGGTGGGGAAGACCGCCTCCCAGATGTCATCGGCGCGGGCATGGCGCTGGGCGATGGCGGGGGTCGAGGCGAGGTCGAGGATGACGAGGTCGGCCTCCAGCCCCGGTGCGATATTGCCGATGCGGTCCTGCATGTGGAGCGCGGCGGCGCCGGCGCCGGTCGCGAGCCAGAGAAGTTGGGCGGGATGGAGCGCGGTGCCGGTCAGTTGCGCGATCTCGTAGGCGGCGGCCATGGTGCGCAGCATCGAGAAGCTGGAGCCGCCGCCGGTATCGGTGGCGAGGCCGATCCGCTGGCCTTCGGACAGGCGCTGGCCGATATCGAAGAGGCCCGAGCCGATGAAGCTGTTGGAGGTCGGGCAGTGGATGAGCGCGGCGCCGGATTCGGCGAGGCGGGCGGTTTCGCGCGGCGCGAGGTGGATGGCATGGCCAAAGAGCGCGCGTTCGCTGAGGAGCCCGTGGCTTTCATAGACATCGAGATAGTCGCGCGCCTTCGGGAAGAGCCGTTTTACCCAGGCGATTTCCTCAATCTGTTCGCAAAGATGGGTCTGCATCAGGCAATCGGGATGCGCCGCCCAGAGCGCCCCGAGCGCATCGAGTTGTTCGGCGCTGGAGGTGGGGGCGAAGCGCGGGGTGATCACATAGGAGAGCCGGTCCACCCCATGCCAGCGGGCGATCAGCGCGGCGCTGTCGTCATGGGCGCTTCGGGCGCTGTCGCAAAGCCCGGGCGGGGCGTTGCGGTCCATGCAGGTCTTGCCGGCGGCGGCGCGCAGGCCGCGCGCGCGGGCCGCGGTGAAGAAGGCATCGACGCTGGCGGGATGCGAGGTGCAGAAGCTGACCGTGGTGGTGGTGCCGTGGGCCAGTGTGAGGTCGAGGTAGCGTTCGGCGATCCGGGCGCCGTAGGCGGGATCCGAGAGGCGCATTTCCTCGGGAAAGGTGTAATCGTTCAGCCAGTCGATCAGGCGTTTGCCCCAGCTGGCGATGATCGCGGTTTGGGGATAATGGGCATGGGCGTCGATGAAGCCTGCGCAGATCAGATGGCCGTCATGGCGGTCAACCTGTGCATCGGGCGCAGCCGCGCGAAGATCATCAATCGCGCCGCTGGCGGCGATATGGCCGTCGCGGATCAGCACGGCCTCGCTGATGCGGGCGGATTGCGCGGCGGGGTTGGTCAGGGGATTCGCATGAAACGAGAGCACATGGCCGGTGAGGATGGTGTCGCGGGGCATCTGCGTGCCTTCTGCTGGAGGGGCGATCGGGCCGGACGATAGGGCAGCGGGCGGGCGTGGTAAATCGGGCATTATGATTGTTTTCCGCGCGCGGCTTCATTAGTTCTGCATCCAGGCGTAGCGGCGGAGGGTCTCATGGCGGAAGACGAGCATCTGGCAGAGGCCGAGGGCGAACGCGAGGACAGCGCTTATGCGCTCAATCCGCAGGCGGTGGCGCGGATGATCTATGCGGTCGATATCGACGACCGCGCGCTGCTGCTGAGGGAAATGTCCGGGCTGCACCCGGCCGATATCGCCGACCTTCTGGAGCAGATCAACGCCTTTGACCGGCGCCGCCTGATCGAGCTTTACGGGCCGGATTTCGATGGCGATGTGCTGTCGGAACTGGATGAGGGGCTGCGCCAGGAGGTGATCGCCCTTCTGCCGCCCGATGTTCTGGCCGATGCGGTGCGCGACCTGGATTCGGACGATGTGGTCGATCTGGTCGAGGATCTGGAGGATCACGAGCAGGAAGCGATCCTGAGCGCGCTGGAGGCGGGCGACCGGCTGGCGGTGCAGAAATCGCTGACCTATCCGGAATATTCCGCCGGCCGCCTGATGCAGCGCGAAGTGGTGATGGCGCCCGAGCACTGGAATGTGGGCGAGGCGATCGACTATCTGCGCGACCAGGAGGATCTGCCGGATCAGTTCTATCACATCATCCTGGTCGATCCGCGGCTGCGCCCGGTGGGCAATGTCACGCTGGGCAAGCTGATGGCATCGCGCCGCGAGGTGCTTTTGAAGGACCTGGTGGAGGAGACCTTTCACACCATTCCCGTCACCCAGGCCGAGGCCGATGTGGCCTATGCGTTCAACCAGTATCACCTGATCTCGGCGCCGGTGGTGGACGAGGATGACCGGCTGGTCGGCGTCATCACCATCGACGACGCCATGGCGGTGCTGGACGAGGAGCACGAGGAGGACATCCTGCGCCTTGGCGGGGTGGGCGATGAATCGAGCCTCTCGGACCGGGTGATGACGACGGCGCGGGGGCGCGCGGTGTGGCTGTTCGTGAACCTGTTGACGGCGATCCTGGCCTCGGTCGTGATCGACCAGTTCGCCGATACGATCGACCAGATGGTCGCGCTGGCGGTGCTGATGCCGATCGTGGCCTCGATGGGGGGCAATGCGGGCACCCAGACCATGACCGTTGCGGTGCGGGCATTGGCCACGCGCGATTTGACGGCGCAGAACGCGCTGCGGGTCATTCGCCGCGAGGTGGTGGTGGGTGCACTGAATGGGGTTTTGTTCGGCTGCCTGATGGCGCTGGTTGCGGGGGTCTGGTTCGGGGTGCCGATGCTGGCGGCGGTGATCGCGCTGGCGATGATCATGACGCAGATCTGTGCCGCGCTGGGGGGGATCGTCATTCCGATGGGCCTGTCGCGGATCGGGATCGATCCGGCGCTGGCCTCGGGGCCGTTCGTGACCACGATCACCGATGTGGTCGGGTTCTTCGCCTTTCTGGGGCTGGCGTCGATGGTGTTGCTGTGAGCGATCTGCAAGAGGTCAAGCAACGCGCCCGCAAGGCGGCGTTCGCGCGGCGCAAGGCGGCGCATGAGGCATCCGGGCCGGGCGAGGCGGCGCTGTTGTCGGGGGTGCTGGCGGGGTATCGCGGGGTGCCTGTGGCGGGCTACATGGCGATCCGTTCGGAGATTGACCCGCTGGCGGCGATGGAGGAGGCGGCGGCGCATGGGCCGGTGGGCGTGCCGGTGATCGCGGGTCCTGGGATGCCCCTGACATTTGCGCGCTGGACGCCTGGTTGCGCGCTTGAACCGGGGCCGTTCGGGGCGATGATCCCGGCCCAAGGCGAGGTCATGACCCCCGAGATCGTGATCGTGCCGCTGGTGGCCTTTGACCGGCGCGGCGGGCGGCTGGGCTATGGCGGGGGTTTTTATGACCGCACGCTGGAACTGCTGCGCGCGGCGCGCCCGACCATGGCGATCGGGTTCGCCTATGGTGCGCAGGAGGATGACGCCTTGCCGCTCGAGGCGACCGACCAGCCGCTGGACATGGTGGTGACTGAATCCGAGGTGATCGAGATTGGCCGAGCATGACTATAGCGCCCGCGTGGTGTGGACCGGTAATCGCGGCGAAGGGACGGCGCATTACAACGCCTACGCGCGCAGCTGGAACGTGGAGACGCCGGGCAAGCCGGTGATCCGCTGCTCGAACGACCCGCTGCTGGGGGGTGATCCGGGGCTGCATAATCCCGAGGACATGCTGATCGCGGCGCTGAGCGCCTGCCACATGCTGTGGTATCTGCATTTCGCGTCGGATGCGGGGATCGCGGTGGCGGGATATGAGGATGAGCCGCTGGCGGTGGGCGAGACGGACGCGGGCGGCGCGAGCCGCTTTCTGAGCGCCACGCTGCGGCCCCGGATCACGGTGCCCAAGGGCACCGACCTTGCGGCGGCGGATGCGCTGCACGGGCGCATCCACGCGGTCTGTTTCATCGCGCGCTCGGTCAATTTCCCGGTGAAGATCGCCGCGCGCTATCGCGTTTCGGGCTGAGGGGAGCGCGGCCTGCAACAGTGCTCTTGCCCTTCGGGGCTGCGGGACATACCACCTGTGCCATGAGAATTCTGTTTCTGGGCGATGTCGTGGGCCGTGCGGGGCGGTCTGCGGTGGCCGATACCCTGCCAAGGCTGCGCGAAGAGTGGCGGCTGGATTTCGTCGTGGTGAATGGCGAGAACGCCTCGGGGGGGATGGGGCTGACCGGCGACCATGCGCGGGCGTTGCTGGCGAGCGGCGCGGATGTGCTGACGCTGGGCGATCATGCTTTCGATCAGAAGGACATGATGCAATTCATCGAGAGCGAGCCGCGTGTCGTGCGGCCGCTCAACTATGCCAAGGAGGCGCCGGGGCGCGGGCACGGGGTGTTCCAGGATGCGCGCGGGCGCAAGGTGCTTGTCTGCCAGGTGCTGGGGCAGGTCTTCATGAAGCGCTGCTTTGACGATCCGTTCTCGGCGGTGGACGCGGTGTTGCGCGCGCATCCGCCGGGGGGCGTGGTGCAGGCCGCGCTGGTGGATGTGCATTGCGAGGCGACATCGGAAAAGATGGCGATGGGGCATTTCTGCGCCGGGCGGGCGAGCATGGTGGTGGGCACCCATACCCATGTGCCGACCGCAGATGCGCAGATCCTGTCCGGCGGCACCGCCTTTCAGAGCGATGCGGGCATGTGCGGGGATTACGATTCGGTGATCGGCATGGACAAGACCGAGCCGATGCGGCGCTTTATCGGCGGCATGGCGCGGGGCCGGTTTCAGCCGGCGATGGGCGATGTGACCCTGTCGGGGCTTTATGTCGAGACCGATGACCGGACCGGCAAGGCGACCCGCGTCGAGATGGTGCGCCAGGGCGGACGCCTGGCGCAGTCGGGGCCGTGAGCGCAAGGGCGCGCGGCTGCGCGCAGCGATGCGCAGAAGGGTGCGCAGAAGGGTGCGACGCCGGATGCCTCTTGCTCCTGTTGGCGCCATGCGGGATCATGAGACGGTGTGCGATGACGCCCTGAACGGCGCGGGTAGCGGGTGGTAGCGATGGATTTTCTAGCGATGTCCCAGACGGGCCAGGGTATCAGCGCGCTGGTCGTGATGGCGGTGATGTTCGCCTTTTTCGTGCGCGAGATCTATCCGCCCGAAGTGGTCGCGCTTGGCGGCGCGGCGGTCATGCTGACGCTGGGGCTGGTGCCCTATGAAACGGCGCTTCAGGTGCTGGCGAACCCGGCGCCCTGGACGATCGCGGCGATGTTCATCGTCATGGGGGCGCTGGTGCGCACCGGGGCGCTGGACCTGTTGACGGGGTTTGCCGACCGGCTGGCACGGACCAGCCCGCGCATGGCGATCGCGGTCTTGATGGGGGCGGTGGTGCTGGCCTCGGCGATCATGAACAACACCCCGGTCGTGGTGGTGATGATCCCGGTTTTCGTGCAGCTTTCCAAAACCTTGAACCAGACCGCCAGCAAGCTGCTGATCCCGCTCAGCTATGCGGCGATCATGGGGGGCACGCTGACATTGGTGGGGACATCGACCAACCTTCTTGTGGATGGTGTGGCGCGCAGCGCCGGAATGACGCCCTTTGGCATTTTCGAGGTCACGCCGATGGCCGCGATTGTGGTGCTGTGGGGGCTGCTGTTTCTGACGATCTTCGCCCCGATGCTGCTGCCGGACCGCGACAGCATGGCGACGATGCTGTCGGACCGTTCGAAGATGAAGTTCTTCACCGAGGCCGTGATCCCGCCCGACAGCAACCTGATCGGGCGCGAGGTGAATGGCGTGCAGCTGTTCAGGCGCGAGGGCGTGCGCCTGATCGACGTGATCCGGGGCGACCAGTCGCTGCGGCGCGACCTCAAGGGGGTCGAGTTGCAGGTTGGCGACCGGGTGGTGCTGCGCACGCAGATGACCGAATTGCTGAGCCTGCAACGCGACAAGAGCCTCAAGCGCGTGGACCAGGTGTCGGCGGTCGAGACCACCACGGTGGAGGTGCTGATCACGCCGGGCTGCAAGATGGTCGGGCGCACGCTGGGCGCGCTGCGCCTGCGGCGGCGCTATGGCGTCTACCCGCTGGCGGTGCACCGGCGCAGTCAGAACATCGGGCGGCAATTGGATGATCTGGTGGTGCGGGTCGGCGACACGCTGCTTTTGGAGGGCGCGCCCGAGGACATCCAGCGCCTTTCGCGCGAGATGGATCTGGTGGATGTCACCAAACCGTCGGCGCGGGCGTTCCGGCGTGGCCATGCGCCGGTGGCGGTGGCGGCCCTGCTCGGGGTCGTGGTGCTGGCGGGTCTTGGGATCGCGCCGATCCTGCCGCTGGCGGTGATCGCGGTGGCGGTGGTGCTGCTGACGCGCTGCATCGATGCGGACGAGGCGTTTTCCTTTGTGGATGGCCGGTTGCTGGCGCTGATCTTCGGGATGCTGGCGATCGGCGCGGCGCTGGATCATACTGGCGCCGTTGCGCTGATCGTCGATGCGGTGATGCCGGGGCTGGTCGGGTTGCCGCCTTTCCTGGTCGTGCTGGCGGTGTTCCTGCTGACCACCACGCTGACCGAGATGGTCAGCAACAACGCGGTGGCGGTGGTGGTGACGCCGATCGCCATCGGGCTGGGTCAGGCGATGGGGGTCGACCCGCGCCCGCTTGTGATCGCGGTGATGATCGCGGCAAGCTGTGCCTTTGCGACGCCCATCGGCTATCAGACCAACACGCTGGTCTATGGGCCGGGGGGTTACAGGTTCACCGATTTCATGCGGGTGGGTGTCCCGCTCAACCTGAGTATCGCGCTGCTTTCAAGCGCACTTATTCCGCTGTTCTGGCCACTGTGATCCGTCGCTGCGCGATGCCCGCCGCGCGTCAGGGACGGCGGGACTCGGTTCTCAGCCGGCTCTGGAGCACGTCGATTTCCACATCCAGTTTCGATTTCCCGTCGTTCAGGTATTTCCGGGTGCGGGTTTCGAACTGGTCCCGCAGCCGGTCCAGCATGCCGAGGTAACGCGCCTTGGCTTCGGCGTCCGCGAGAGCGCCGTGCAGGATGGCGAAACGTTCGGTGGCGTCGCGTGCGGCGTCCAGATAGACGCCGAGCAGGCGGCGCAGATCGCGGTGGCGTTCGGGATCCTCGCGCAGAACCCGGAACAGGCGCTCGGCGCTGCGCCGCAAGCCCATGAAGCCGATGCTGACCTCGGTGTCGCCGATGGTGGCGACGCGGGCTTCGATTTCCTTCAGCACCGTCGCGGCGTTCTCAAGGGTATCGTTGACGCGCAACACCTCTTCGGCCATGGGACCGGTCACGCCCTTGTTCTTCAGCGGGTCGAGCCCGAAGGCGGCGACGAAAAGCCCCGAGGCGACAAGACCCACCAGCGCGGCCTCGGTTGTGAGACCGTGGCGGAAAAAGACCGTGGTGCCCACGGCCAGCCCCATCAGCGCCGCCGCCCCGAGCTTGAGCGGCAGCTTGGGCTTGCGGGCGATGGTCGCCGCGTCATAGGCCTGTTCGGCGCGCAGCCCCAGTGTCAGTGTCCAGATCGACGTGCCGAAGAGCAGCATCAGGAAAAGCCCCTCGACCACCGACATGGCGACACCGAAGAGGGTGGCGGACAGGAGCGGCAGGGTCGCGAAACCCAGGAACTGCGCGGATTTCAGGTTCCGCGGGTTCTTGGGAAGGCTGAAGGGAAACTCGGTTTTCTGGAACAGCATTGGCGCCCCCTCAGACAAGGCAGATACGGAAAATCAGGACAAACAGCACCAGATAGGCGGCGTTCGCGATGAACCCGCTGCTGATGAGGCCCGCTTCGAGGCTGGCGTTCACAATGGCGGCCGAGCGGTGGATCAGCCGCCGCGTGAAGCGCACAAGCTGAACAACGGCGAGGATTGCGGCGATACACGCCAGGAGATAGATAAAGTCACTCATGCAACCTTGGTAATGCGTGATTGCGGCACGGCTTTGGCACAATCCGGGCGGATCGAAGAAACATGGCCCGTTGCCGGCCCCCTGCGGGGCAGGCCCCGCCAGGACGCCGCGCCTAAAGCGGCCAGACCAGCATGATCGTGGGCACCGAGACCGCGATCACGATGATCTCGAGCGGCAGTCCCATGCGCCAGTAATCCGAAAAGCGATAGCCGCCCGGCCCCAGGATGAGCGTGTTGTTCTTGTGCCCGATGGGGGTGAGAAACGCCGATGAGGCCCCCACCGCCACGGCCATCAGGAAGGCGTCGGGCGCGGCGTCGAGCCGGTTGGCGATCTCGATCCCGACGGGGGCGGCGACGATCGCCGTGGCGGTGTTGTTGAGCACATCCGACAGCGTCATCGTCACCGCCATCAGGATCGCGAGGATGGCCCAGGCGGGCAGGTCGCCCGCCAGCCCGACAAGCTGCGAGGCGAGCAGTTCCGTGCCGCCGCTGCTGTTGAGCGCCGCGCCCAGTGGAATGAGCGAGCCCAGAAGCACCACCACCGACCATTCGATTTCGTCATAGAGATCGCGCATCGGGATGATGCCGCTCAGAACGTAGCCCACGACCACGGCGCCAAGGCCGATGGGAAGCGGGACAAGCTGCGCGGTGGCGGCGGCCACGGCAAGCGCGAAAAGGCCGATGGCCAGCCAGGCCTTTTTCTGCCGGGTGACCGACAGGCCGCGTTCGGCCAGAGGCAGGCAGCCCAGCCAGCGGATCACCTGCGGCCCGGAATCGGCGGGGGTGAGCAGAAGCAGGATATCGCCCGCCATGATCTTGGCACGGCGCAGGTTGCTTTTGATGCGCCGCCCCTGGCGTGAGATCCCCACGATCACCGAGCGCTGGCGCCAGTGCAGCCCGACCGCCTGCGCCGAGGTGTCGGCGATGCGCGCATCGCGCGGCACCACCGCTTCGGTCAGGGACAGCCCGTCGGTTTCGTCCTCGATGCGCTCGCGCCCGTCGGCATCGGTATAGGCCAGCCCGAGCGCCGCGCGGAAATCGTCGAGCGCCTCGGGCCGGGCCTCGAGAACGAGAATATCCTCGGGTTTGAGCTTGGTGCTGCGCGAGCTGCCATAGCGGCGGTTTCCGTCGCGGATCAGGCCCAGGATCGTCACATCGGCGCTGTTGGCGGCCTCGTCCAGATCGGCGAGCCGCTGGTCGACGGCATCGCTGTCCTCGGGGACCGACAGTTCGGCAAGGAAGGCCGACGTTTCCTGCAGGGCGTCGACGGGGTCCGAGGTGGCGGCGCGGTCGGGAATGAGCCGCCAGCCGATCAGCGTGATGAACGCCATGCCCGCAATGGCGGCGACCGCGCCGACCGGGGCGAAATCGAACATCGCGAAGGATTGCCCCAGCTGGTCCTCGCGGATCGAGGCGATGATGATATTGGGCGGCGTGCCGATCAGCGTGACCATGCCGCCAAGGATGGTGGCGAAGCTGAGCGGCATCAGGCTGAGGCCGGGCGCGCGCTTGGCCTTGCGGGCCGACTGGACGTCGACCGGCATCAGGAGCGCCAGTGCGGCGACGTTGTTGATGAAGCCCGACAGCACGGCACCGACGCCGCCCATGATCGCGATATGCGTGTGCAGCGAGCGCCCGCCATCCACCACCTTGCGGGTGATCATCTGCACCACCCCCGCATTGACCAGCCCCGCCGACACCACCAGCACCAGCGCCACGATGATCGTGGCCGGGTGGCCAAAGCCGGTGAACGCCGTGTCATAGGGCACCACCCCCAGCACCACCCCCAGAAGAAGCGCCGAGAACGCCACCAGATCATAGCGGTAGCGCCCCCAGATCAGCATCGCGAAAAGCCCCGCGAAAAGGCCGAGGAGAATGATCTGGTCGGTGGTCATGGCGCGCTCCCTCTGGGTCGCCATAGCCAATCCCATCGCGCGCCGGGGTGCAACCGGCTTGCGATGGCCCCCAAGGGTGCCCTATATCAGGCCAGATTCCGCGATAAAATGATCGGAGGCACGCATGGCCGGCCATTCCAAATGGGCAAATATCCAGCATCGCAAGGGGCGCCAGGACGCCGCGCGATCCAAGCTTTTCTCGAAGCTTTCCAAAGAGATAACCGTCGCCGCCAAGATGGGCGACCCGGACCCGGAAAAGAACCCCCGCCTGCGCATGGCGGTGAAGGAGGCCAAGTCCAGTTCGGTGCCCAAGGACGTGATCGACCGCGCCATCAAGAAATCGCAGGCCGGTGACAGCGAGGATTACGAGGAAATCCGCTATGAGGGCTATGGCCCCAGCGGCGTGGCGGTGATCGTCGAGGCGATGACCGACAACCGCAACCGCACCGCCAGCAACGTGCGCTCGACCTTCGGCAAGCATGGCGGCAATCTGGGCGAGACCGGCAGCGTCGGCTTCATGTTCGAGCGCAAGGGCGAGATCAGCTATCCGGCGGAAGCGGGGGATGCGGATTCGGTGATGATGGCGGCGATCGAGGCGGGCGCGGAGGATGTCGAATCCAGCGAGGACGGCCATATCATCTGGTGCGCGGATACCGATCTCAATGATGTCTCGACGGCGCTGGAGGCCGAGCTGGGGGAAAGCGAATCCACCAAGCTGGTATGGAAACCCGCGACCACGACCGAGATGGACCTTGAAGGCATGCAAAAGCTCATGCGGCTGGTCGAGGCGCTGGAAGACGATGACGACGTGCAGCGCGTCACCACCAATTTCGAGGCTTCCGACGAGGTGATGGAGCAACTGGCCGCCGAATAGGCCTGCCAGCCCCCGCCACGCGAAAACGGCGCCCTGCGGGGCGCCGTTCGTTGTTTCCGGGGGATGCGCGCAAGGGGGGCTTGCGCGGCTTCGGCCCCGGTGGCTTGCGCTCACTCGGGCAGCAGCACCTTGTCGATGACGTGGATCACGCCGTTCGATGCCATGATATCGGCGCTGGTCACGTTGGCGTCGTTCACACGCACGCCCGGCCCGTATTTGCCGCCGCGCGCGTCGATATGCACATTGCTGCCCTCGACGGTGGCGACATTCATGCGCTGGCCGGCCAACTGGTCCGATGTGACCGCGCCGGGGACGACGTGATAGGTCAGGATCTGGGCGAGCTTGTCCTTGTTTTCGGGCTCGAGAAGCGTGTCGAGCGTGCCGTCGGGCAGGGCCGCAAAGGCGGCGTTGGTGGGGGCGAAGACGGTGAAGGGGCCGTCGCTCTTGAGCGTATCAACAAGCCCTGCGGCCTGAACGGCCGTCACGAGGGTCGAAAACTCGGGGTTCGACGCGGCGATGTCGACGATATCCCGCGGCGCCTCGGTATGGGCACAGGCGGACAGCGCGCCCGCTGCGGCGGTGAAAATGGCGGCTTTGAGAAGGCTGCGGCGTTGCATGTTGTTATGTCTCCCTGACAAATATTCAATTCAAACGGGTCACGCACATTCTGCACTGGTCACGCGAACGATACGGTGCAGGATGGCGTGCGGATCAGAATTGGTGCCTATCCGGGCGATGCCCGACAGGCAGCGGCCAGCCGATGGCCGCGCGCGAGCGGACGCGGAGGGGGAGACTCCCCATCTTGGCCTTCTCGCGTTGATTACCGCGACAGGAACGCCCGGAGTTGGGCTTCGAGATAAATTCTCGGGGCAGGCCCGTCCGCCCGCATCTTGAGAGCCTTGGCGAGTTTTCCGCCGTGATGCTTGTGGGTGTAATGTGCAGACCCAACGGTTCCGATCACCACGACATCCGTCTCGCGGGTCGGGGTTCTTTGGACGATAGCCCCATAGGATTCGAGCACTTCGGAGACTTCGCTTCGCGTACCGAAGGCAAAGGCCCCTGTCAGGACGATCATGCTATCGGCGATCATCTCTTCCGTGATCTGGTCGAGGTCCTGAATTACCGGAAGCGTTTCGCTGCTTGCGATGCCGGTATCGGCATAGCTGTCGCCGACCAGACTCGTGATGAGTTCGCTGATCTCGGACGACTCGGTTGGGTCGATGATGTCATCCTCGAGAGCGTCGAGCAGAACGCGGCGCAATGATGCGACGCGGGGATCATCATCCAGATCATGTCCGGCATTTATCCGATCATTTAGAACGCGGGCTTCGGCCCCTGTGATGATGCTGTCACAGTTCACCCCGGCGCAGAAACCGAGCAGGCGGTTCGCCGACGATCGAGTGCAGGCAGGGTCGATGCTCTGGCTCCTGATCTCGGCGATCTGCGCTAGGAGATCCAGCAGTTCCCTTGATGTGTCGTGATGGCCTGCCGATGCCTCTGCAATGATTTCAAGCGCGTCTGCGTCCCGAACCTGCCGACAGATGGCTTCACACTCTGCAAGAAGCGGTTCAAGTTCGGTTTCGTCTATCCGGTTGTTGGCCAGCACGCCTTCAAGAAATCCCACGAAAAAACACTCGTTCTTCTCGGTGTTGGCTTTTTCGTGGATCGTTTGAAGAACCTCGGATTCATATGCAAGCTTACGGCTCATTTTGACCTTCCTTCACGAAGACCCCGATCTCATCTTCACAGACTAAGCGACATTTAAAGGGGCGAGCAACCATAGATTGTTTTCCTGCATTTCGCAGCGTGGAGGGATGGCAGGACCGCGCGAGGATTGTCGGGGGGATGTGGGTCGACACGCGCCGCGCAGGCGCGCGGCCTTGTCGTGCGGCCTGTCGAAAAGGCGGAACCGGCTTGCATCGGCGCCGGGCTTGTGGCCTGCATGGCGCGGTGTTTTGTCAGGAGAAATCGGTTCATGCATGCGATCGGGGCGGGGTTTGCGCTGGGGATCTCGTTGATCCTGGCGATCGGGGCGCAGAATGCGTTCGTGTTGCGACAGGGGCTGAGGCGCGAGCATGTCCTGCCGGTGGTGCTGGTCTGTGCGATCTCGGATGCGATTCTGGTGGCCGCCGGCGTGGCCGGGTTCGGCGCGCTGGCGCGCATGGTGCCGGGGCTGGAAACGGTGATGCGCTATGGTGGCGCGGCGTTCCTGGTCTGGTACGGGGCGCGTAACCTGTGGTCGGCATGGCGCGGCGGCGAGGCTCTGGAGGCGGGCGAGGGCACGGCGAGCCTTGCGCGGGCGGTGCTGACCTGTCTGGCGCTGACCTGGCTCAATCCGCATGTCTATCTGGATACGGTGGTTTTGCTGGGGTCGATCAGCACGCAATATGACGACAGGCTGGGTTTCGGTGCGGGCGCGGTGGCGGCCAGCTTCACGTTTTTCTTCACGCTGGGCTATGGCGCGCGCCTGCTGGCGCCGCTGTTTCGCCGCCCGGCAAGCTGGCGGGTGCTGGACCTGGTGGTGGGGCTGACCATGTGGGCGATCGCCGCCAAGCTGTTGGCGGGGTGACGCCGGTCAGGGCAGGATGATCCGGGTTTCGCGCCACATCACGAAGAGGATCGCGGCGATCGCCATGATCCCGGTGCTGAGCATGATCCAGAGGAGCGGGAACGCGCCCGAGCCCGGTGTCAGAAGCGCCCCCGCCAGCGCCGAAAGCGCCGCGCCGCCGCCGATCATCAGCGCCCCGGCCAGCCCGCTGGCGGTGCCCGCCAGATGCGGGCGCACCGAAAGCGCCCCGGCGGTGGCGTTGGGGATCACCATGCCATTGCCCAGCCCCATCAGGACCATCAGCCCGAAGAAGCTGACCGGGCTGCCATGGCCGGCATAGAAAACCGCGAGGTTCAGCGCGATCCCGACGGCGTTGAACAGCGTGCCCCAGAGCACCATGCGATTGACCCCGATGCGCACTGAGAAGCGGCCCGAGGCGAAATTGCCCAGCAAGTAGCCCACCGCGGGTGCGCCGAAATAGAGGCCGAGTTCCCCCGGCGCCAGCCCGAATACCCGGTCGCCCACGAAGGGCGCGCCGCCCAGATAGGCGAAGAACGACCCCGACGAGAGCGCCGAGGCCAGCGCATAGCCCCAGTAACGTTGTGAGGTCAGCAATTCGGGGTAATCGGCGATCTGCTGGCGCAGTGTCTGGCCCGAGCGCGGGGCGGTTTCGCCCAGATCGCGCCAGCTCAGCCATGTGACCAGCGCGCCCAGAATGAACAGCGCCCAGAAATTCGCCTTCCAGCCGAACAGCTCGTCGAGCACGCCGCCAAGGGCCGGGCCGAGCATCGGCACCACGGTCATGCCCATCGTCACATAGCCGATCATCGAGGCGGCCTGATCCTGCGGGACCATGTCGCGCACGATGGCGCGGCTCAGCACCATGGCGACCACGATGGTGGCCTGCGCCATGCGGAAGGTCAGGAACATGAGGGCATTGGTCGAGAGCAGGCAGCCCAGGGTCGCCAGCAGGAAGATCGCCATACCCCCAAGGATCACCGGGCGGCGACCGAGCCGGTCGGAAATCGGCCCCATCAGGATCTGCAGTGCCGCATTGACCGCCAGATACAGCGCCACCGACAGCTGCATGAGCCGGTATTCGGTGTCGAAATACTCTGTCATCCCCGGAAGGCTGGGCAGGAAAATATTCAGCGACAGGGCCGAAATGCCCGCGAGAAGGATCAGGGTGACGATATGGGGCGGGGTCGCGCGATCCAGAAAGCGCGACGCTGGCAAATCGGTCATGAAAGAGGGTTAGGCCCGCGCCCGCCGCTTGTCCATGCACAGTTATCTGTGGCGGGATGCACAATACCGGGCGGGTCTGCGCGAATTTGCAGATATTCAGCTTAGCACACCAACCTTTCCTGATATTTGCAAATTTGCCGAATTCTGCTTTGTGAAGCGGGCGGTTTTCCTTATGGTCGCTCAAAATCGCTAAGGGGAGCGCCATGAAAGACATTCTTCAGGAACTCGAGGACCGCCGCGGCGAGGCCCGTCTGGGCGGCGGCCAGAAGCGGATCGACAGCCAGCATTCCAAGGGCAAGCTGACGGCGCGCGAGCGCATCGACCTGTTGGTGGACGAAGGCAGCTTTGAAGAGTTCGACATGTTCGTCGCCCATCGCTGCACCGATTTCGGCATGGAGGACAACCGCCCTTACGGCGACGGGGTGGTGACCGGCTGGGGCACGATCAATGGCCGTCAGGTCTATGTGTTCAGTCAGGATTTCACCGTGCTGGGCGGTTCTGTCAGCGCGACCCATGCGATGAAGATCTGCAAGATCATGGACATGGCGATGCAGAATGGCGCGCCGGTGATCGGGATCAACGATTCGGGCGGCGCGCGTATTCAGGAGGGTGTCGACAGCCTTGCGGGCTATGGCGAGGTGTTCCAGCGCAATATCGAGGCCTCGGGCGTGGTACCGCAGATCAGTGTCATCACCGGGCCTTGTGCGGGCGGCGCTGTCTATTCGCCCGCGATGACCGATTTCATCTTCATGGTGCGCGACAGTTCCTACATGTTCGTGACCGGCCCCGATGTGGTCAAGACCGTCACCAACGAGCAGGTGAGCGCCGAGGAACTGGGCGGGGCCTCGACCCACACGCGCAAAAGTTCGGTTGCCGACGGGGCCTTCGAGAACGATGTTGAAGCGATGGCTGAAGTACGCCGGCTGGTGGATTTCCTGCCGCTCAACAATCGCGAATCGGTGCCGGTGCGCCCGTTCTTCGACAAGCCCGACCGCGCCGAGCCGAGCCTCGATACGCTGGTTCCGGCCAATCCGAACACGCCTTACGACATGAAGGAACTGATCACCAAGGTCGCCGATGAGGGGGATTTCTACGAGATCCAGGAGGATTTCGCCAAGAACATCATCACCGGCTTCATCCGCCTCGAGGGGCGCACGGTGGGGGTGGTGGCCAACCAGCCGATGGTGCTGGCGGGGTGCCTGGATATCGATTCCAGCCGCAAGGCGGCGCGGTTCGTGCGCTTTTGCGACTGTTTCGAGATCCCGATCCTGACCTTCGTCGATGTGCCCGGCTTCCTGCCCGGCACCAAGCAGGAGCATGACGGGGTGATCAAGCATGGCGCCAAGCTGCTCTTTGCCTATGGCGAGGCGACGGTGCCGAAGGTCACGGTGATTACCCGCAAGGCCTATGGCGGAGCCTATGTGGTGATGTCGTCAAAGCACCTGCGCGGCGATCTGAACTATGCCTGGCCGACCTCGGAAGTGGCGGTGATGGGCGCCAAGGGCGCGACCGAGATTCTTTATCGCTCGGAGCTGGGCGATGCCGAGAAGATCGCGCAGCGCACCGCCGATTACGAGGACCGCTTCGCCAATCCCTTCGTCGCCGCCGAGCGTGGCTTCATCGACGAGGTGATCCAGCCGCGCAGCACCCGCAAGCGCGTCAGCCGCGCCTTTGCGGCGCTGCGCAACAAGAAGCGCAAGCTGCCATGGAAGAAACACGACAACATCCCGCTGTGAGGGAGCGCGCGGGGTGAGGCCCCTGGGGATTCATATTCCCGCCGCGGCGCTGACGCTGGCCCTGGTGGCCGGTGCCGCCGCGGGCGAGGCGGACAAGGCGAAGGAGGAGCGCCTTGTCCTGCCCTCGGGGTTGGAGGCCACGTTTCACGAAATGCTCTGGGACCGTCCGGGGCAGGGGCTGACCTATCGTTTCCGATTCGTGGTGCCCGGATTCACCGGCGAGGAAGAGTTCGAAACTATCATGGCCGATCTTGAGCATCTGTGCACAACCTACGCGGTGCCCCGCCTGTCGCCGATCGGGCCTGAACCTGCGCAGGTCATCATATCGGTCGCCGACCGCGAATCTGTCTTCGGGGTGATCGACCCCGAGGTAAAGCAGGTGTTCGAGGCTTACAGGATCGAGAATGGCACCTGCATCTGGGAGGTTTTCTGATGCAACCACTAGATTTTGCGAAGAAAACCGCATTTCCTGCGCCAGTTGAGGCTTTGCCGCCACATACGGACGCGTTTGCGCATGCCGCATATGCATTCCAAAATAATTCCGCTATGTTGGCCATCGGTTGCACCCAAGTAACCCATACCTCGGAACTGGGGCAGATGGGGCGATTAACGCTGCGTTTGTCCGATCAAGAAGACAGGAGACACTTATGTCGAAGAGCATCAAGAGCATTCTGGCCATTGGCCTGGTTGCCTTTGTCGCTGCATGCGCACAGCAGCAGCAAGCAGAAGAAGAGTTCGTGGTCGTCGAGCCCGTATCGGAAGAGCCGGTTTACACCGGTAAGTACAAGTAATTCCGATTCGGAATTGCGGGGACAGGCCTTCGGGCCTGTCCCGTCCCCCCGCGCAAGGCTGAGCGCGTCAGGTCGCGATGTGACTCGCGCCGAACCCATCCCCGGAAAACCTGTCAGGACACCGCACCGCGCCTCGAATCGCGCGGCGAATCGCGGGTGCGTGGAAACCGGCCTGTCCGGCTTGCTGAAAGCAGGTGCGCCATGCTGAAGCATCGCGGGTTCCCCGGCCGTCTGCCGAGCACGGATTTCCAGTTCACCATCCGGCGCGCCAACCCCAAGGGGGCCACCGAGATCGTCCGGCGCGAGCGTTACCGTGACCGCAGGCCCGCCGACCGACGCGCCGATCTGGCCTTCATGGCGGCGCTTTGGGAGCATTTCGGCGAAGAGCCCTTTGAGCGCGGCAATCTGGATGCCGGGCGGCTGAGCTGGCTGTTCGGCCGCGAGGTCAAGCCCGCCGAAGACCCGTTCGATCCCGCAAGCTACGAGGCGCTTCTGGTGATCGACGTGGCCGCTGCGCGCGCCGCCTTTCCCGAGGTCTTCGAGGAGGACGAGGAATGGTGAGAGCGCAGGATGCGGTGCCGGGCGGCAGGTTCCTGCCCAAGGCACGGCGGGATACGCGAAATGCAGCCGAATTGCCGGATGGGCGCGCGCCCGGCTTGGCAGGGGCCGTGTGGCGCGGCCATGCTGACCCTGTAGTGGAGGCCCATCCCCTTCGGGCCGGGACTGATTGTCTGATCCGTTACCCTTCCCCTGACGGGCGGTGCGGCGGCCTTGTGCGCCCACCGTCCGTTTTTTCGGGGATTTCAGCGGCTTCGCCGGTCTTGCGTAGCCTTGCCCGGGGCGATGTCGGGTATGCGCAGGGTTTTGACGAAGCCGGGAACCTGGTGCATGCTAAGCGCGTTAGATTGCCAAACATAGGCGACATCACGAAAGGCAGACAGTCATGCACAGAGCATTCATCACGATCATTGCCGGGTCCGGGCTTTTCGCCCTCGCGGCATGCGGCGACAGTTTCGGCGAACAGGCCCTTCTGGGGGCCGGCGCAGGGGCGGGCACGTCGGCCGTCATCGGCGGCAGCGTCGCCACGGGTGCGCTTGTGGGCGCAGCCGGCAATGTCGCCTATTGCAAGGCCTATCCCGGCCGCTGCAGGTAATCCCGCCCGCGCCCGCGTGGCGCGCGGCAGACATGACGTGACCATCGGTGCGATCCGCGCCGGTGGTTTTTTCATTTGTGGCCCCGAAAGGCCAGTAACCGGAAGAAGGGACGAGAGATGTTCAAGAAGATCCTGATCGCCAACCGGGGCGAGATCGCCTGCCGCGTGATCAAGACGGCGCGGAAAATGGGTATCAAGACCGTTGCGATCTATTCGGATGCCGACGCGCAGGCGCTGCATGTGCAGATGGCCGACGAGGCGGTGCATATCGGCCCGCCCCCGGCGAATGAATCCTATATCGTCATCGACAAGGTGATGGAGGCGATCCGCCAGACCGGGGCCGAGGCGGTGCATCCCGGCTATGGTTTCCTGTCCGAGAACCCGCGCTTCGCCGAGGCGCTGGAGAAAGAGGGCGTCGCCTTTATCGGGCCGCCCAAGGGCGCCATCGAGGCGATGGGCGACAAGATTACCAGCAAGAAGATCGCGCAGGAGGCCGGGGTCAGCACCGTGCCCGGCGTGATGGGGTTGATCGCGGATGCCGATGAGGCGGTGAAGATCAGCGGCCAGATCGGCTATCCGGTCATGATCAAGGCCAGCGCGGGCGGCGGTGGCAAGGGGATGCGCATCGCCTGGAACGACGAGGAGGCGCGCGAGGGGTTCCAGAGCTCCAAGAACGAGGCGGCCAGCAGTTTCGGCGATGACCGCATCTTCATCGAGAAGTTCGTGACCCAGCCGCGCCATATCGAGATCCAGGTGCTGTGCGACCAGCATGGCAACGGGGTTTACCTGGGCGAGCGCGAATGCTCGATCCAGCGGCGCAACCAGAAGGTCATCGAGGAGGCCCCGAGCCCGTTTCTGGACGAGGAGACCCGCAAGGCGATGGGCGAGCAGGCGCTGAAACTGTCGCATGCGGTGGATTATGCCAGCGCGGGCACGGTGGAATTCATCGTCGATGGCGAGCGCAATTTCTATTTCCTGGAAATGAACACCCGCCTGCAGGTGGAGCATCCGGTGACCGAACTGATCACCGGCGTCGATCTGGTGGAGCACATGATCCGCGTGGCGGCAGGCGAAAAGCTGTCGCTGAGCCAGGCCGATGTGAAGCTCAATGGCTGGGCGATGGAAAGCCGGCTTTACGCCGAGGACCCCTATCGCAATTTCCTGCCCTCGATCGGGCGGCTGACGCAATATCGCCCGCCCCGGGAGCTGGACATCGAAGGCGCGGTGGTGCGCAACGATACCGGCGTCTATGAGGGCGGCGAGATATCCATGTATTACGACCCGATGATCGCCAAGCTGTGCACCTGGGGGCATACGCGCCTTGAGGCGATCGAGGGGATGCGCAATGCGCTTGATGCTTTCGAGGTCGAGGGAATCGGCCATAACCTGCCCTTCCTGAGCGCGGTGATGGACCATCCCAAATTCGTGTCGGGCGATATCACCACCGCCTTCATCGCCGAGGAATATCCCGACGGCTTCGGCGGGGTGACGCTCAGCGAGGATTCGTTGCGCCGGATCGCGGCCAGCGCGGCGGCGATGCACCGGGTCGCCGAGATCCGCCGTACCCGCGTTTCGGGGCGGATGGACAACCACGAACGCCATGTGGGCGAGACCTGGGTGGTGTCGTTGCAGGGCCGCGAATTCGCGGTGAACGTGGCCGCCGACCGCGAGGGGTCGACGGTGAGTTTCGAGGATGGCAGCACGCTGCGCGTCGCCAGCGGCTGGACACCGGGCGACAGCCTGGCGCGTCTCGATGTCGGGGGCGAACCCCTGGTGCTGAAGGTCGGCAAGATCTCGGGCGGGTTCCGTATCCGCAGCCGGGGCGCTGATCTGAAGGTGCATGTGCGCAGCCCGCGTCAGGCGGAACTGGCGGCGTTAATGCCCGAGAAACTCCCGCCTGATACATCCAGGATGCTGCTCTGCCCGATGCCCGGCCTGATCGTGTCGGTGAACGTGGCCGTGGGCGACGAGGTTCAGGAGGGGCAGGCGCTGTGCACCGTGGAGGCCATGAAGATGGAAAACATCCTGCGCGCCGAGAAGAAGGCGGTTGTTAGCAAGGTCAATGCCGGGCCGGGTGACAGCCTCGCGGTGGATGACGTGATCATGGAGTTCGAGTGAAGGGATGATCGCGGGCGGCGGGCATATGCGGGCGCAGTGGCGCGGGGCCAGGGTGGTGACCCTTGTCTCGCTGCTCGGCCTTGCATGGACCGCCGCCTGCGCGCGCGAGAGCGAGGCCGCTTTGCGCGACCGGCTGGACCAGTGGTTCGCCATTGGCGACACCCTGGCCTTCGAGGCGCGGGGCGATTGCGTGGCGGCGGTGTTCCGGCTGACCTCGGCGGATGTGAAGGCGCCGATGCCGGTGGTGTCGGACCCGATGGGGATGCTGGTGCAGCTCAAGCGCGGTGGCCGTGCGGCGCTCGATTCAAGCCGCCAGTCGCCCGATGCGGGGCTGGTGGCGCTGGCCAATGCCGAGCGCGCCACCGGCATGGCGATGCGCCGCGCCGCGCTGGAGGGGCGGACCTGCATGGACGCGGTTGCCCAGAGCGCCTTTCGCGCCGCCATCGAGGGGCCGCGCAGCGTGCTGGCCTATGACGGGGAGAATGGCACGGTCATGATGCTGGATCCGGTCACCGGCCTGCTGGTCGTCGCGATGGGGGCGCCGTGATGGGCGCGCCGCTTCAGCTGTCGCCCTGCTGCTCTTCGCGCATCTCGCGCTGGCGGATGGGCAGTTTGTCGATCGAGCGGCTGATCTCGCGCACATCCCAAGGTGCGGGTTTGCGCAGGTATATCGTGCCGTCCTTGTCCATCAGCAGCAGCATGAAGCCGCGCGGGCGGAATTGCTGGCGCAGCTCGCCGCGCGCGCCGGGGTCGGTATCGGTGATGATCACCACGTCCCGCGCATCCAGGGCATCGAGTCGGCTGGTGATGAACTCCATCTGCTGGATGAATTGCGGATCCGCGGGCGAGTCGGCGAAGACCAGAAGCGGTCGTTTGATCCAGAGGATTTCATTAAAATCCACCTCGTCGGCGGAGAAAATGATGGGTGGATCACCCGCGGCATCGCCCTCGGCGCTGTCTTGCGCGGCGATCGGTGTGGCCATCAAGGCCATGAAAACAAGAGCTATAATTTTCTGCATGGTCCTACCTGTCAGGCAAGATATAGGCGGACAAGACGCAAATGCGAAGGCTCAATGCCGCTGCGTCACGGAAAATTCGATCATTAATCGCTTGCTCAGCTTTCGGGGCGCAGCATGGCGGGCAGGGGACCCCCCCAGCCCGCATCATGCGGCAATCCGGCAAAGGGCGCGAAAAACCATGAAAATCACGTTGCATCTGGGGGCGCACAGAACCGCCTCATCCAGCCTTCAGCATTACATGCGCCACAATGTGGCGGCGCTCGGCGAGGCGGGGATCGGGGTCTGGCATCCGCGGCGCACGCGGGCCGGATTCCTGAGCGGGGTGATCCCGGTCGCCGGACGGCGGAATGCGCGCGCGCAGCTGGACCGGGCGCGCGGGCGAATCATGCTCAACCTTCAGGCGGCGGCGCGGTCTGGCTGTGCCGCGCTGGTGGTCAGCGACGAGAACATGCTGGGTGCCGCGCGGCGCAACCTGCGCGAAAAAAGCCTTTATGGCGATGCGGGGCTGCGGCTTGCGCGTTTTGCACAGGCTTTTGACGGGCGCGTGGATCGCGTGGTGCTGTCGGTGCGCGCGCAGGACAGTTACTGGAGTTCGGCGCTGGCCTTTGCGGTGGCGCGCGGGCACCGGTTGCCAGAAGGACGCGACCTTGAGGCACTGGCGCGCGGCGCGCGCGGCTGGCGCGACGTGATCGCCGATGTGGCCTGCGCCTTTGGCGGTGCCGAGATCCTGGTGCTGACGCATGAGGCGCTGGCGTCGCGCCCCGAGGCGCGGCTGGCGGTGATGGCCGCGCGCCCGCTTGAGGCGATGCCGCGCGCCCATGCGCGCGAATGGCTGAACCGCGCGCCCCTTCTGGGGGCGCTGCGCGAGGCGGTGGCGGCGCGCGGCGGCGCGCCTGCGCGTCTGGGCGAAGGTGCGGACAGCGCGCGCTGGCAACCATTCGACAAGGTGCAGACCGCCGCGCTGCGCGAAGCATATGCCGACGATCTGCATTGGCTGCGCGCCGGGGCGGACGGATTGGCGACATTGATCGAGGAAACCGGACCGGCAAAGGCAGAGGCACATCCGCCCGCCGGTCAGATGACAAGAGGACATCGAAATGGGACGCAGGAAAGACGAATGGCGTAAGATCGCCGAGGGCGAGCTGAAGGGCCGCCCGCTGGAAGACCTGACATGGAAGACCCTTGAAGGGATCGACATCCAGCCGCTCTATACCGAGGAGGATGTCGAGGGGCTGGAGCATCTGGGCTCGATCCCCGGTGAGGCCCCCTTCACCCGTGGCCCGCGCGCCACGATGTATGCCGGGCGGCCCTGGACGATTCGCCAGTATGCCGGCTTCTCGACGGCCGAGGAATCGAACGCCTTTTACCGGCGCAACCTGGCCGCGGGCCAGCAGGGCGTCTCGGTGGCCTTCGATCTGGCGACCCATCGCGGCTATGACAGCGACCATCCGCGCGTGGTGGGCGATGTGGGCAAGGCGGGCGTCGCCATCGACAGTGTCGAGGACATGAAGGCGCTGTTCGACGGCATCCCGCTCAACGAGGTCAGCGTCTCGATGACGATGAACGGCGCGGTGATCCCGGTGCTGGCCAGCTTCATCGTCGCCGGCGAGGAACAGGGCCATGACAAGAGCCTCCTGTCGGGCACGATCCAGAACGACATTCTCAAGGAGTTCATGGTTCGCAATACCTATATCTATCCGCCCAAGCCCTCGATGCGGATCATCAGCGACATCATCGAATACACCTCGGCCAACATGCCGCGGTTCAACTCGATCAGCATTTCGGGCTACCACATGCAGGAGGCTGGCGCGAACCTGGTGCAGGAGCTGGCCTATACGCTGGCGGACGGGCGCGAATATGTGCGCGCCGCCATCGAGGCGGGCATGGATGTGGACAAGTTCGCCGGGCGGCTGTCGTTCTTCTTCGCCATCGGCATGAATTTCTTCATGGAGGCGGCCAAGCTGCGCGCCGCGCGGCTGCTCTGGCACCGGGTGATGAGCGAGTTCGGCGCCAAGAGCGATCGCTCCAAGATGCTGCGCACCCACTGCCAGACATCGGGTGTCTCGTTGCAGGAGCAGGATCCCTACAACAACGTGATCCGCACCGCCTATGAGGCGATGAGCGCGGTGCTGGGCGGCACGCAGTCGCTGCATACCAACGCGCTTGACGAGGCGATCGCGCTGCCCACCGATTTCAGCGCCCGGATCGCGCGCAACACGCAGCTGATCCTGCAGGAGGAGACCGGCGTCACCAATGTGGTCGATCCGCTGGCGGGGTCCTATTACGTCGAAAGCCTGACGGCGGACCTGGCCGAGAAGGCCTGGGCGCTGATGGAGGAGGTCGAGGAGATGGGCGGCATGACCAAGGCGGTCGAATCCGGCATGCCCAAGCTGCGCATCGAGGAAACCGCCGCCACCCGCCAGGCGATGATCGACCGCGGCGACGAGGTGATCGTGGGCGTCAACAAGTATCGCAAGGACAAGGAAGACCCGATCGACATCCTGGATGTGGATAACGTCAAGGTGCGCAAGTCGCAGATCGTGCAGCTGGAGAAGATCCGCAAGACCCGCGACAGCGCCGCCTGCGACGCGGCGCTCGAGGAACTGACCCGCCGCGCCCGCGAGGGCGGCAACCTTCTGGAGGCGGCGGTCGAGGCCGCGCGCCAACGCGCCACCGTAGGAGAGATCAGCATGGCGATGGAAAAGGAATTCGGCCGCCACCGCGCCGAGGTGAAGACCCTGGCCGGTGTCTATGGCGCCGCCTATGAGGGCGACGAGGGCTTTGCGGCGATCCAGAAATCGGTCGAGGATTTCGCAAAGGACGAGGGGCGCAGACCGCGGATGCTGGTTGTCAAGATGGGCCAGGACGGCCATGATCGCGGCGCCAAGGTGATTGCCACCGCCTTTGCGGATATCGGTTTCGACGTGGATGTCGGCCCGCTGTTCCAGACCCCCGAGGAGGCGGCGCAGGATGCGGTCGACAACGACGTGCATGTGGTCGGCATCTCAAGCCAGGCGGCGGGCCACAAGACGCTGGCGCCGCAGCTGATCGAGGCGCTGAAGGAAAAGGACGCGGGCGACATCATCGTGATCTGCGGCGGGGTCATCCCGCAACAGGATTACGATTTCCTGAAGAAGGCCGGCGTCAAGGCGATCTTTGGCCCCGGCACCAATATTCCGGAGGCCGCGCAGGATATCCTGCGCCTGATCCGCGCGGCGCGCGGCTGATCACGGGAGCGGGAGGGGGCCTTGCCCCCTCTTGGCCTGTGGCCAATTCACCCTCAGAGTATTTCGAAGCAAGATGAAGGGTGCGGGCATGACGACAAGATACCGGGTGATGATGGCGTCGGGGGCAGGGTTTTTGTGGGCCGCGCTGCTGTTATGGGTGGCGGCGCGTCATGTGACCCTGCCGGTTTTCACGCTGATGCCGACGATCATGATGGCATTCATGGCGCCGGGGCTGGTTCTTGCGGCGATGGTTCTGCGCGTGGCGATGCGCCGTCTTGGCGATGAGGCGATGCTTGCGGGTGGTGCGCTGCAGGGACCTGCGAGCGTGGATCAGCGGGTCTTGCAGAACACGCTGGAGCAACTGGTGATCGCGCTTTGCGTCTGGCCGGCTGCCGCGATCATGCTGGGCGATGCGGGGCCGGGCGTGATCGTGGTGCTGGGGTTCGGTTTCGCGCTGATGCGGCTGGTGTTCTGGCTGGGTTATCACCGCGCGCCGCTCTTGCGTGTCTTCGGCTTTGCGGGCAGTTTCTGGCCGACGATCCTGGTGGCGCTCTGGGCCTTGCTGCGGCTTGGCATGGCGTCGACGGGATAGGCGGTGAAAGGGATGAGCGATGCTGGAACTGGATCATCTGGCGGTGGCGGCGCGCGACCTTAACGAGGGGCGCGCGGCGGTCGAGGAGGTGTTGGGTGTACGCCTGCAGGCGGGCGGGCAGCACGCGCGCTTCGGCACGCATAACCTGCTTTTGGGTCTGGAAGACGGGATTTACCTTGAGGTGATCGCGATCGACCCCGGGGCGCCGGCGCCCGAGGGCGCGCGCTGGTTCGATCTGGACCGCTTCGACGGGCCGCCCGCGTTGCAATGCTGGATCTGCCGCTGCGACGATCTGGGGGCGGCGCTGACGCGCTATCCGGGGGCGGGCGACCCCATCGCGCTGGAGCGTGGCGATCTGAGCTGGCGCATGGCGGTGCCGCGCGACGGGGTGCTGGCGTTCGACAATTGCTTTCCCGCGCTGATCGAATGGGCGGGGGATGCGCATCCCGCAGCGCGGCTGGCGGCGTCGGGCTGTGCGCTGGCGCGGCTGGTGGTGAGCCATCCCGAGGCCGGGCGGCTGGCCGATCTGCTGGGGCCTGAACTTTCGGATGCGCGCGTGGTGTTCGAGCGCGGCGCACCGGGGCTGAGGGCTGAAATCTCGACGCCCGGCGGACTGAGGGTGCTGGAATGATCATCCGCGCCGCGCAGGCGGGCGATGCACCGGCCATCGCCGCGTTGTGGAACCCGGTGATCCGCGACACGGCGATCACCTTCAACAGCCAGGAAAAGACCGCCGCCGACGTGGCGGGCGATATCGCCGCGCGCAATGCGGCGGGCCATGCGTTCCTGTTGGCTGAGAAGGACGGCGCGCTTTTGGGTTTTGCCGCCTATGGACAGTTCCGGGGTGGTCCGGGCTATGCGCGCACGGGCGAGCATACCATTATCCTTGGCGACGGCGCGCGCGGGCGCGGTGTGGGGCGCGCGCTTCTGGGCGCGATCGAGGATCATGCGCGCGGCGCAAGGATGCACATGATGTTCGCCGGGGTGAGTGGCGAGAACCCATCGGCTGTGGCCTTTCACGAACGTTTGGGGTACCTGCGCATCGCGGTGCTGGCGCAGGTGGGCTGGAAATTCGGGCGCTGGATGGATCTTGTCCTGTTGCAGAAGCGTCTGTGATCCCGCGCTGACAAGGATTGTGAAACCGGGTAGGTTGAGTGATGTCGATCTGGACGCGGATATCCCAAGCGATCTCGTCACTTGCCAAGGGCGAGGGGCTGAGCGCGGTCTTTGACAAGCTGCGCAGCCCGCCCGAGCGCAGTGTCGCCTTCACCATCGCGGTGATCGCGCTGGGCGCGAAGATGGCCAAGGCCGACGGGCAGGTGACGCGCGACGAGGTCACGGCCTTTCGCGAGGTGTTCCAGATCGCGCGCGAGGACGAGGCGGGCGCGGCAAGGGTCTTCAACCTTGCGCGTCAGGACGTGGCGGGATTCGAGGATTACGCCCGCCGTATCCACCGGATGTTCGACGGGCAGGATGGCACGCTTTGCGATCTCATGGAGGGGTTGTTCCATATCGCCATGGCGGATGGCGCCTATCACCCGGACGAGGATGACTTCCTGCGCCGGGTGGCCGAGATCTTCGGCCTTGATGAGGGCGATTTCCGCCGCCTGCGCAGCCGTTTCGTGGCCGATGCCAAGCCCGATCCCTACAGTGTGCTGGGCGTGCGCCCCGACACGCCCTTGCCCCAGATCCGCAAGGCCTGGCAAAAGATGGTGCGCGAGAGCCACCCGGACCGGATGATCGCGCGCGGCGTGCCGCCCGAGGCGATCCGCATGGCCGAGAAGCGCATGGTCGACATCAACCGCGCCTGGGAAGAGATCAACGAGGAGGCCGCGGGTGCGGATAGCCACCTATAATGTCGAATGGTTCGATGCGTTGTTCGATGAGGATGGCGGGCTTCTGGCCGATGATGAATGGTCTGGCCGCCATGAGGTGACCCGGGCCGACCAGCTGGCCGCGCTGGGGATCGTGTTCACGGCGATGGATGCCGATGCGGTGATGGTGATCGAGGCGCCAGACGATAACGGGCGGCGTGCCACGGAGCCCGCGCTGGAGGCATTCGCCGCTTTCGCGGGGTTGCGCGCGCGAAAGGCGGTGGCGGGTTTTCCCAACCAGACGCAGCAGGAAATCGCGCTGCTTTACGACCCCGACAAGCTGACATGCCGACATGACCCGTTTGGCGAACCCACCGGGAAGAAGGGGTCGGGCGAGGCGCCGCGGTTCGACGGCGTTTTCCGTATCGACCTCGATATCGACGATACCGAGGATCTGGTGCAATTTTCCAAGCCGCCGCTGGAGCTGGCCTGCGAGACCGCCGGAGGCTTCGCGTTGCGCATGATCGGGGCGCATCTGAAATCCAAGGCGCCGCACGGGGCGCGCACGCGCGACCAGATCATGCGGCTGGCCATCGCCAACCGGCGCAAGCAGCAGGCGCAGGCGGTCTGGCTGCGCCGCCGCATCGAGCAGCATTTGCGGGCAAGCGAGCCGCTGATCGTGCTGGGCGATCTCAATGACGGTCCGGGCCTTGACGAATATGAGCATCTGTTCGGGCGCTCCTCGGTCGAGATCGTGATGGGCGAGGGGGCCGGGGCGGGGGCGCATCTGTTCGATCCGCATGCGCGGCGCGCGCTGACCCGCGCCATCGGGGCACGCAGCACCACGGCGCGGTTCTACCTGCCCAGCGAAAAGCGATATCTTCAGGCCTTGCTGGATTACGTGATGGTGTCGCCCGAATTGGCGGCGCGCGATCCGGTCTGGCGGATATGGCATCCGTTCGACGATCCCGTCTGCTGGAAGCTGCCGGAACTGCGCGAGGCGCTGATCATGGCCTCGGATCATTTTCCGGTCACGATGGATATTGACCTGCCGACTTAAAATCGTTGCGGGCTTTGCCTATATTGGCGTCATGACACGGATTGCACTCAGTTTCGCCCTGGCCCTGTGCCTTGCCCTGCCGACCAGCGCCCAGGAGGCGCCGGAGGATGAGGGCCTGTCCCTGATGGAGCGCGGCGCGCGCCTGTTCATGGAAGGCATCATGCGCGAGATGGAGCCGGCGATGGACGATCTGCGCGGGCTGGCCGAGGAGATGGGCCCGGAGCTCAGGCGCTTTGTCGAGGAAATGGGCCCGGCCTTTGGCGAGCTGATGGGGCGGATCGGAGATATCAACGCCTATCATCCGCCCGAAATGCTGCCCAATGGCGATATCATTCTGCGCCGCAAGACACCGCTGGACCCGGATGGCGAAGCGGTCGACCCGCCCGGCGAGGGCGAGATCGACATCTGACGCGGGCTCAGGCGCCGGGCGTGACGATGACGGGCTCCGCTGACAGCGATTCGGCGAGTGAGCGGAACCGCGCTTCGGCCACCTCGCCGAAAAGCGGCGCGGCATCGGGCGATAGTTTCAGCTCAAGCCGTTTTTTCTTGGGATACCAGCGCATATGGCCCAGTTTCGCGTCTTCGCGCAGCCACAGCATCGCGGCAAAGCGCATCGCCTTGCCCAGCACCTCGGCCTCGTGGGCATCCTTCTCGGGGATCAGTTCGTAAAGATCCTCAAAGCGCGACCCCTCGCGGCGGTTGGAGTAACGGTGCAGCAGGGCAAGGCCCAGATAGACCCGTTCGGAATGCTTGAGACCGCCCAGGTTGGCACGGGTGGCGTTGTCAAAGCAGTCCTCGGCGCGGTAATCGGGATGCGAGCGCCATGAGACATCATGCAGAAGGCAGGCGGCCTTGATGATGCGCCGTCGGTCGGCGCGCGCCGAGCGGAACAGCGGCTCGATGAAATCATAGACCACGCGGCCAAAGCCGGGCAGGCGGGCATCCTTGGATTCGGCAAAGCGGCACGCCTCGATCAGCGGATCGCGGTCGCGCAGTTGCTGGGGCATCTGTTCGTAAAGCAGCCCCTCGCGGATACCATAGCTGGATACGGCGATGTCGCGCGGCTTGAAGGTGCGCACAACCTCGCGCAGGACCTCGATGGCGTAAGGCACCAGCACCGCGCGCGCCGACGAGACCCCGGCGCGGCTGCGCAACTCCTCAAGGTCGTTCTTGTCGATGAACTTGGCGGTCTCGCGCACTGCCTTGGGGGTCATGCGGTATTCATGCAGCACCTGAAGCGGATAGCCGCGCCGCGCCATGTCGATCTTGGCGATGGCGCGCCATGAGCCGCCCACCAGGAACAGGCGGTTCTTCTGCTCGCCCAGTTCCTCGCGCATCCGGGCGACGGTGTCGCGGATCAGCGCCTTGCGCGCCTTCTTGCCGCCCTTGAGGTCACGCAGCTTGAGCGGCCCGAGCGAGGATGACATGCGCTTGCCCACGTTGCCGCCGTCGATCTCGGCCAGTTCCATGGACGAGCCGCCGATATCGCAGACCAGCCCATAGGAGCCGGGCCAGCCCAGCAGCACACCCTGCGCCGAAAGCCGCGCCTCTTCGCGCCCGTCGATCACCCAGAGCCGGATGCCGGTTTCGCGTTCGACCTGGTCGCGGAATTCCGCGCCGTCCTCGGCGTCGCGCACGGCGGCGGTGGCAACGGCAGTCAGTGCCCCGGTGCCCATCCCGTCGCCCAGCAGCCTGAAGCGCCTGAGCGCGGCCAGCGCGCGTTCGCGCCCCTCGGGATTGAGGCGCCCCGTATCGGACATGCCCGCGCCAAGCCCGCACATGATCTTTTCGTTGTAGAAATAGGCGGGACTGCGCGCGGCGCCGTCGAACACCACCAGACGCACCGAGTTCGAGCCCACATCGACCACGCCCACGCGGCTGAGCGCGCGGGCCGAGGGCTTGTCGAACAGGGGGCGGCCAAATGGCCCGCCATCATCCTGATGCGCCGGATCGCTGGTGCCGTCCATGTGCCTCTCGGGTCTGTGCGGCCCCGTTATGGGCCAGGTGAACCGAGGGGTCAATCACCCGATCAGTCTTCGGTATGAGTCAGCTTGGGCACATCCGACGCGCCTGCCGAGCCGCGACCCGACAGTGACGGGTTTTCCATGAAGAAGCGGTGGCAGTTGAAGGCGAATTCGCCTTCGGCGACCTTGGCGCGGGTGAAATTGCCATCGCCCGACATCACCCAGCTTTGCGCCACATCGGCCATGTTGGCGGCCATCACCTGGCTGACGATCTGGGCTTTCACGGTGGGGTTCTGGATTTCGACCAGGGTTTCAACGCGCCGGTTGAGGTTGCGCCCCATCCAGTCGGCCGAGCTGATATAGACCCGTGCTTTCCTGGAGGGCAGGTCGGCGCCATTGCCGAAACAGACGATGCGTGAATGTTCGAGGAACCGCCCGACGATGGACTTGACGCGGATGGTCTCGCTCAGGCCCTTGACGCCGGGGCGCAGCCCGCAGATGCCGCGCACCACGAGGTTGATCTTCACCCCCGCCTGGCTGGCGGCGTATAGCGCGTCGATCACGTCGGGCTCGATCAGCGCGTTCATCTTGGCCCAGATCGCGGCCGGCTTGCCGGCGCGGGCATGGTCGGCCTCGCGCGCGATCATCTCGATCAGGCGCGGCTTGAGCGAGATCGGCGAGATCGCCAGGTTGTCCAGTTTTTCGGGCTGGGCATAGCCCGAGAGGTAGTTGAACACCTTGGTCGCGTCGCGCCCCAGCGCGGCATCGCAGGTGAACAGGCTGAGATCGGTATATATCTTGGCGGTGATCGGGTGGTAATTGCCGGTGCCGTAATGGGTATAGGTCACGAGGCTGTCGCCCTCGCGGCGCACCACCGTGGAAATCTTGGCATGGGTCTTGAGGTCGAGGAAGCCATAGACCACATGCGCGCCCGCACGTTCCAGCCGGCGCGACTGGCGGATATTGGCAGCCTCGTCAAAGCGCGCCTTGAGTTCGACCAGCGCGGTGACGGATTTGCCATCCTCGGCCGCCTCGCAGAGCGCGCTGACGATCGGGCTGTCCTTGGATGTGCGATAGAGCGTCTGCTTGATCGCCACCACATTGGGATCGCGGGCCGCCTGCGCGAGGAATCGCACCACCATGTCGAAGGTCTCATAAG
Source organism: Roseovarius salincola (assembly GCF_026891095.1). GTDB lineage: Bacteria > Pseudomonadota > Alphaproteobacteria > Rhodobacterales > Rhodobacteraceae > Roseovarius > Roseovarius salincola. The sequence continues at coordinate 185,832 of NZ_JAPTNL010000004.1, read as the reverse complement.
GGTGGTGCAGCAGCATGTCCTTCTGGCGGATCGCTGCGAACATGTCGCCGTCATGGTCCTGTACCCGTTCGGGCACACGCGGGGTAAAGGATGGCCACAGAAGGTCGGGGCGATCATCCAGCACCAGTTCCTTGAGGTCGGCCAGACCGATCATGCCCCGCACCTCGACGACTTCGTCGGGGATGACGTGCAATTCGTCCATGATCACGCGGCGCAGGGCCTCGGGGGCGTTGGTCGAGATCTTCATGCGCACCACTTCGCCGCGGCGGCGGCGCTTCAGCGCCACTTCGAATTCGCGCACCAGGTCCTCGGCTTCTTCCTCGACCTCCAGATCGCTGTCGCGCAGCACCCGGAACGCGCAATGCCCCTTGTGGACATAGCCCGGAAACAGGCTGTCGAGATGCACCAGAAGCAGCTCTTCCAGAGGGATCACGCGGTGAAATCCGGGCTCTGCGGGCAGGCTGACGAAGCGATCGATCTGCTGGGGGATCGGCAACAGCGCCTGAAGCGGGCGCTTGTCGGATTTGCGTTCAAGCTGAAGCGCCAGCGAATAGCCCAGATTGGGAATGAAGGGAAAGGGATGCGCCGGGTCGATGGCCAGCGGCGACAGCACCGGGAATACCTTGTTGAGGAACATCTCGCCCAGATAGGCGCGGTCGGTGTCGGTCAGGCTGGCGGCGTCGAGGATCGAGATATTCTCGTCCTCCATCTCGCTGCGCAGGGTCTCGAAGGTTTCCTGCTGCGCGTCGAGGAGGCGGCGGGCATTCTCGTTGATCAGCACCAGCTGTTCGGCGGGGGTCAGCCCGTCATCGGCGGGGGTGGTGTTGCCCGCATGGGCCAGTTCGCGCAGCCCCGCGACACGCACATTGTAGAACTCATCGAGATTGGTGGCCGAGATCGACAGGAAGCGCAGCCGCTCGAGCAGCGGAACGCGGGGGTTCTGCGCCTCGCCCAGCACACGCCAGTTGAAACCCAGCCAGCTGAGTTCGCGATTGTAAAAGCGCCCCGGCCCGTCGAGGTCCAGATCCGGCAGCTCGATCGGTTCGGGTGTCGGGGACTTGAGAAAATCTGCAGTATTCATAAGGGCCTTATGGCTTTGACGTGTAACGTAAAGGTGACGGAGTCTGCCGGGCGGCGCGTCACTTGTCCAGAAGCTTTATGGCAAGGCGGCGGGTGATCGGGCTGTGGGTTTCCAGCGCCAGCGCGTCCAGCCCGGCCACAACCTTGCGGGCGGCTGCGAACGAGCGGTCGATCCGGCGCACGAGATAGGGAATCGTGTTGGGTGTGGGCGACAATTGGCGGTCATCCATCAGCTTCATCAGCACCGCCGCCAGCAACGCATCGTCGGGCTCGCGCAGGGTGGTGGCGGGCGTGCCCTGCATCCGGCTGGCAAGGTCGGGCAGCATGAGACCCCAGTCGCGCGGCGCGCGCGTGCCTGTCATCAGGATCGAGCGCCCCTCGGCCAGCGCCAGGTTATGGAGGTGAAACAACGCCTCCTCGGCGGCAGGGTCGCCCGCGACCGCGTCGCAATCCTCGATCGCCAGATGTGTCTGGGCGAGCGCGGGAATATCGGCCTGCGCCAGGTCGCGGGCGGCCACGATGCGCGCGTCCGACAGCACCGCCCAGACATGCGCCAGATGCGTCTTGCCCGCGCCTTCGGGGCCGATCAGCAACAGCTTGCGCGCCGGCCAGGTCTGCCAGGATTCGATCATCGCCACGGCCTGGGCATTGGCCGGTGCGACGAAGAAATCGTCGCGCCCCAGCGCTTCGCGCACGGGCAGATCGAAGCTGAGCTGTTCGGGCATCATTCGTCCGTGGAGGACAGGCCGCGATAGAGGCGGCTGCCCAGATAGCGTGCAATCAGGAACCGGGCCAGCACGCCGACGGCGGCGGCCACTGGCACGGCCACCAGCATGCCGACGAAACCGAACAGCGCGCCGAAGACCGAGAGCGCGAAAATCAGCCACACAGGATGCAGTCCCACCGAGTGACCGACCAGCTTCGGTGTCAGGAAATTGCCCTCGGCCACCTGGCCCAGCACGAAGATTCCCGCCACGAGTCCGATCGTGATCCAGTCGCCCCAGAACTGGAACAGCGCGAGCCCGATCGCCAGCGCGCCGCCCACCACCGCCCCGACATATGGGATGAAGGTGATCAATCCCGCGACGGCCCCCACCACCAGGCCGAATTGCAGCCCCACCAGCATCAGCGTCACCGCGTAATAGGTGCCAAGGATCAGGCACACAGTGCCCATGCCGCGGATGAAGCTGGCCAATGTACGGTCGATATCACGCGCCAAGTGGCGGATCACCGGCGCATGGTCGCGCGGCAGCAGGTCGTCGATGCGCGCGATCATGCGGTCCCAGTCGTAGAGCAAATAGAACGCCACGACCGGTACGATCACGAAGAGCAGCAACATGTTGATCAGCGAGGCGGCGGAACTCAGCACCGATTCAAGCACCTGTCCGCCGCGTTCGCTGATGGTCTCACCCAGGGCGATCAGCGATTTGCGCAGAGTGGAATTCTCATCGACGATCGACGGGAAACGATCGGTCAGCGACCGCTGGACCTGATCGAACAGCTTGGGGGCGGTATCGAACAGGGCCAGAGATTGCTGGATCAGCGTTGGCACCACCAGAAGCGCCATCACCACGAAGACCACCAGCGCCATCAGTGTGATCAGCGTCACCGCCACCGCGCGCGATGCGCCCAGCCGCTCCAGCCGGTCAGCCAGCGGATCAAGGAAATAGGCGATCGCGCCGCCCAGCACGAAGGGCAGGATCACGTCGCCCAGAAACCACAGCACGACCAGGAACACCGCCGATGCGATGCCCCAGTATTTCAGTTGTGTGCCGACAGGCAAAGCCATCTGCGCCTCGGGATTGAGCCTTTATCAGACATCGCCCAAGCGCGTCCCGCTTGCAAGGGCGCGCTTTGTCAAAAAGCCGCGCGACGGCTTGTCTGCCCGCCTGCAAAGCCATAAACGGGGGGCGAACGCCAACAGCCACAAGGTGCGCCGCAATGCGTCTGTCCCGCTATTTCCTGCCCGTGCTCAAGGAAACGCCCGCCGAAGCCCAGATCGCGAGCCATCGTCTGATGCTGCGCGCGGGGATGATCAAGCAGGCCAGCGCCGGCAACTACTCATGGTTGCCGATGGGCTTCAAGGTGCTGCGCAAGCTGGAAAACATCGTCCACGAGGAGCAGATCCGCGCCGGTCACATCCCGATGCTGATGCCGACGCTGCAATCGGCCGACCTCTGGCGCGAAAGCGGGCGCTATGACGATTACGGCGAGGAGATGCTGCGCGTCACCGACCGGCACGGGCGCGACATGCTCTATGGGCCGACCAACGAAGAGCTGATCACCGACATTTTCCGCAGCCATGTGGGCAGCTACAAGGAATTGCCGCTGACGCTCTATCACATCCAGTGGAAGTTCCGCGACGAGATCCGCCCGCGTTTCGGCGTGATGCGGGGGCGCGAGTTCCTGATGAAGGACGGCTACAATTTCGACCTGACGCGCGAAGACGCGCTGCATGCTTATAACCGCCACCTCGTCAGCTATCTGCGCACCTATGAGCGCATGGGCCTTCAGGCGATCCCGATGCGCGCCGAAAGCGGCCCGATCGGCGGCGACGACACTCATGAATTTCTGGTGCTGGCCGAGACCGGCGAATCCGGCGTGTTCTATGACAGCGAGATCACCGACCTGCGTTTCGGCGACCGCGAGATCGATTATGACGATGTCGCCGCCTGCCAGTCGGTGATGGAGGAATTCACCTCGCGCTATGCGCGCACCGACGACACCCATGACGAGGCCGCCTTCCACGAGCGCGTCCCCGAGGCCCGCCGCCGCGAGGGGCGGGGCATCGAAGTCGGGCAGATCTTCTATTTCGGCACCAAGTATTCAGAACCGATGGGCGCCACCGTGCAGGGGCCGGACGGCAAGCCGGTGCCGGTGCATATGGGCAGCCACGGGATCGGCGTGAGCCGCCTTGTGGGCGCGATCATCGAGGCCAGCCATGACGACAAGGGCATCATCTGGCCCGAGGGGGTCACGCCCTTCCATGTGGGGATCGTCAATCTCAAGCAGGGCGATTCCGAGGCCGACGCCGCCTGCGAGGCGATCTACAAATCCGTCGAGGCGCTGGGCCTTGAGCCGCTTTATGACGACACCGACGACCGGGCCGGGGCCAAATTCGCGACGCAGGACCTGATCGGTCTGCCCTGGCGCATCACGGTGGGGCCGCGCGGGCTCAAGAACGGGGTGGTCGAACTGACCAGCCGCCGCACGGGCGCAAGCGAAGAATTGCCACCCGAGAAAGCCGTTGAAAAGATAGCGCAGATCTATGCGCCCCATCACGGCGCGCCGCTGCGCGAGCCGATGGCGAAACGGTCGTTCCACACCTGGCTCTGAGCCGCTATACTGCCTCATAAAAAACGAGGCAGGACAGAGAAACGATGCTTTTCAGGGCCATCGCTTTGGCGGGTGGCCTGGCCGGGGCGGCCGGGCTTTCGCAATTTCCCGAATATGCGCAGCAATACACGCAGCGCCTTGCAGGCGCGGTGCATGAACTTGACGGTGTGGTGGCGCGGTTCGATGCCGATGCCGCCGGGCTGGGGCTCGATCGCGCGGCGGCGCTTGACGATCTGCGCCGGGGCAGCCGCATGGGCCAGGCGCGCGCGCAGTCCATGGGCGAGGTTCTGGCGCGTCACGCGGCGCTGAGCGCCGATCTGGCGCATCTGCGCGGCGCGGGTCCGGCGGGCCTGGCGCTCAATGGCTGGCGCTTTGGCGATCCCGCGATCGCGCGTGAGGCCTGGGCGGCCTTTCGCCCGGCGCTGCCGGTCAGCGGCGCGGGTGTCGGCTTTGGCGCGGTGGGCTTCATGCTGGGCTATGGGCTGTCAGGCGGCGCGCTGGCCGGTCTGGGCGCGCTGGGCCGTCTGGCCAGCCGTCGCAGCCGTGCGCTTCCGGGCGCCTAGAAAAGACCGCGCAGGGCAAAGACGGCCATCGCCAGGCAAAGCAGCACCAGTATCAGACCAAGGGCCAGCCGGATGCGCCTTGCGGCGGGGGATCGCTTCAGGTCAATCATAGACGAATTGTTCCGACAGGATGCGCGGCGCAGGCACGCCAATGTCAATCAACGCGGCCTCGACCCCGCGCAGCATCGGCGGCGGCCCGCACAGCACGAACAGCCAGTCCTGCCGTCCCGCATCGGCCACATGACGGCGCAGAAGATCCGCGTCGATCAGGCCGCGCGGCCCCTGCCAGCCTTCGGGCGGCTCGGACAGGACATGCAGGATTTCGGTCCCATGATCGCGCGCCAGCGACTGAAGCTCGTCGGCGCAGACGATCTGCGACTCCTCGCGGTTGCCATAGATCAACAGCGTGGGGCGCGGATCATTGGTTGCGGCCAGTTCGCGCAGGATGCCCAGCAAGGGCGCGATGCCCACGCCCCCGGCGATCAGCGCAAGACCGGGCGCATCGGCATGGCCCTGCACCGTCAGATGGCCGTGGGGGCCTTCGACATGGGCGCGCGTGCCCGGCGCGATCTGCCCGATGCGGTCGGTGAAATCGCCCAGCTCCTTGATGATGAACTCCAGCTGCGGCCCCTCTGACGGGGCCGACGCGATCGAGAACGGGTTCTCGTTCAGCGAAAAGGGCGAATGCCCGATATTGAGCCATGCGAACTGCCCGGCGCGATAGTTGAGCCGGTGTCCGCCCTCGGGCATGAGCCGCAGCCGCCAGGTGTTGAGCGCCGCAGGCGTGACCGAGGCCACCCGCCACGGCCGCCGGGCCCGCAGCAGGGGCGCCACCAGGTAGATCTGCGCCAGCGCCGCCAGTGCCAGCACCAGCCCCGCCACCCAGACCCAGCCAAGCGTGGGATCGGCGCTGTAGCGCCCCGCGCGCAGCGCATGCAGCACGCCCGCGCCCGCCACCAGCACCGCGCCCAGCCCGTGCAGGAAACGCCATATCTCATAGCGGTATCCCGCGACGTCACGCGCCAGCGCCATGGCCACCACCGCGCCCAGCCCCAGCCACGCCAGGATGCCGGGCCAGATCGCGGGCCATGAATATTCCACCGCCATCCGGCGCGTCGTATCCCAGTCGGGTGCGGGCGCCAGCGGCGAGACATAGAAGAACGGATGCGCCAGCGCGAAGATCAGCGCCACGCGCGCCAGCAACTGGTGGGTGCGCATCACTACGTCGCTGCCGACCCGCGACGTGACCGCCCGGAAGCGGCCCAGCTGCAGGAACTCCACCAGGATCATCGCCAACGCCAGCAGCCCCAGCCCGCTGGCCAGTTCGTCCCATGGCGTGCGCGGCGCCAGCCCCTGCGCCCAGACCAGCGCCAGCGGCGTCAGCACAAGGCCGAGATAGATCGCGATCAGCGCGGCTGCGGGCATTGCCGATTGCTCCTTCCGGATGGCGAATCGTCTCGATTCCCGGTCATGCTAACGCGCCTTTGGCACAGGGTCGCCGGTCTTGACCCTGACCCCGATAAAACGCAGTGTTCGCGCAAAATGAAAACCGAGGTTTCCACGTGGCAGGCTCCGAGCGTCGCACACCCGTCCCCGCGCCATTCGCGCCCTTCGAATGGATGATCGCATGGCGCTACCTGCGGGCCAAGCGGGCCGAGGGCGGCGTCAGTGTGATGACCTGGATCAGCCTTGTCGGCATCACTTTGGCGGTCTTTGCGCTGGTCGCCACATTGGCTGTGCGCTCGGGGTTCCGCGCCGAGCTGGTGGATACGATCCTTGGGGCCAATGCCCATGTCACCGTCTACAATATCGGCGCGGTCGACGAACAGACCGGCCGCCTCGACCGCACCATCGCCGATTACGAGGGCATGGCCGCGCGTCTGCGCGAGGTCGAGGATGTGACCCGTGTCGCGCCGCTGATCAAGGGGCAGGTCATGGCCAATGCCCGCGAGCGCAACGCCGGTGTGCAGGTGTTCGGCATCGCCCCCGGCGATCTTGCGACCATCCCGCGCATTGCCAACCCCGAAACCGCGCGCGGCGATATCGGCCAGTTTCCCGATGGCATCGCCATCGGTTCAGGCGTGGCGCGCGAGCTCAATGTCGATCTGGGGGACCGCATCAAGCTGATCTCGCCCAACGGGAACAAGACCGCCTTCGGCACCACGCCCCGCATCAACGCCTACGAGGTGGTCTATATCTTCTCGGCAGGGCGCTATGACATCGACCAGGTGCGCGTCTACCTGCCCTTCGAAGAGGCGCAGGGGTTCTTCAACCGCGAAGGTCGCGCCGATGAGCTTGAGGTCATGGTCGCCGACCCCGAACGGGTCGAGGCCATGAGCGACCGGCTGCTTGGCGCGGCGGGCGAGCGGGCGCAGATCTGGACATGGCGCGACGCCTCGGGCGGCTATCTGCGCGCGCTCGAGGTCGAGGATAACGTGATGTTCATCATCCTTTCGATCCTCGTGCTGATCGCGGCGATGAACATCACCTCGGGGCTGATCATGCTGGTCAAGAACAAGGGCCGCGATATCGGCATCCTGCGCACCATGGGCCTGACCGAAGGCGCGGTGCTGCGGGTGTTCTTCATCTGCGGCGCCTTCACCGGGCTGATCGGCACCGCCGCCGGGGTGGCTTTGGGGTGTCTCTTCGCGATCTATATCGACCCGATCTTCAGCTTCGTGAACATGATGATGGGCGGCGAGGTCTGGGATCCCTCAATCCGGGGCATCTATTACCTGCCTGCGCAGCTGCAACTGGGCGACGTGATGTCGGCGGTGTCGCTGTCGCTGGGCCTCAGCTTCGTGGTGACGATCTTTCCCGCGCGCCGTGCTGCGCGGATGAACCCGGTGGAGGCGCTGCGCTATGAGTAGTGGTGAGGCGATGCTGCGCCTGTCCGGGGTCTCGAAGACCTATAATCAGGGCCGCGAAAACGAAGTGAGGGTGCTGGACGGGGCCGATCTCACGCTCGCAGCAGGCGAGATGGTGGCGCTGGTCGCGCCCTCGGGCGCGGGCAAGTCGACGCTTCTCCATATCGCGGGGCTTCTCGATACGCCCGATACCGGAACGGTCGAGATCGGCGGGGTCGATTACACAGGCCTTGGCGATCGCCGCCGCACCGTGGCACGGCGGCGCGAGGTGGGCTTCGTTTACCAGTTTCACCACCTGCTGCCGGAATTCACCGCGCTTGAAAACGTCGTGCTGCCGCAACTGGCCAATGGCATCCAGAAGACCGAGGCCGAAACCCGCGCCGCCGATCTTCTGGCGCGGGTGGGGGTTGGCGGGCGCGCCGGGCACCGCCCTTCGGCCATGTCGGGGGGCGAGCAGCAGCGCGTCGCCTTTTGCCGCGCGCTGGCCAACGCGCCGCGCCTGTTGCTGGCGGATGAGCCGACCGGCAATCTTGATCCGGCCACCGCGGAGCAGGTCTTCGACACCCTCGTGGCGCTGGTGCGCGGCACCGGACTGGCGGCGCTCATCGCCACACATAACCTTGAACTGGCGGCGCGGATGGACCGGGTGGTCAAGCTGGATCAAGGCCGTGTGGTCGGGCAGTAGGGCCGCCACGTTACGGCGCGGCTGAACCGAGCTTCAGAAGGTTTGAATTGACCTCAACGACCCCGGCACCCAATCTGCCGCGACGTTCAGAACAGCCGGAGAGCGACATGGTTGCCGTCACCCTCGACGAAATCGAAAGCACCACCAAGGCGGCGCTGATGCGCCACGGCGCGGCCGAATGGATCGCCGCCCATGTGGCCGACGCGGTGCGCAAGGCCGAAAGCGTCGGCAACCGGATCTGCGGCCTTTATTATCTTGAAAGCTACTGCAAGCAGCTGGAAACTGGCCGTGTGCGGGGCGATGTGACTCCCGAGGTCAGCCAGCCGCGCCCCGGCGTGGTCGCGGTCGATGCGCGTCTGGGTTTTGCCCAGCCCGCATTTGCCCGCGCCCTGCCAAAGGCGGTGGCGGCGGCGCGCGAATGCGGTGTCGCCAGCCTTGCCGTGGGCCATGCGCATACCTGCACCTCGCTTGGCTATTTCACCGAACAGATCGCCCGCGCCGGGCTGATCGGGCTGGGGGTGACCAATGCCTCGCCCATAGTGGCGCCGCCTGGCGGCAAGACGCGGGTGATCGGCACCAACCCGATCGCCTTTTCGGTGCCTGACGACGCGGGCGGGATCGCCATGCAGTTCGACCAGTCCACCACGACCGTGGCACTGGGCAAGATCACCATGGCCAAGGCGGCGGGCGAGCCCATCCCCGAAGGCTGGGCCGTCGATGCCGAGGGCCGCCCCACGACCGACCCCGAAGCCGCGCTGGCCGGGTCGCTGGTCAGCATCGGGGGCTACAAGGGCTGGGGGTTCGGCCTGATGGCCGAACTGCTGGCGGCGGGCATGACCGGCGGCGTCGTCAGCCGCGACGTGGCGCCCCTGAAGGTGCCCGAGGGCAAGCCGCATGACCTTGGGCAATATTACCTGTTGCTCGATCCCGACGTGTCGGGCGTGTTCTTCGAGCGGCTCGCTGCGGTCGGCGCGGGTGTCGCGCAGGATTCGGGGGCGCGGATGCCGGGGCAGGGCAAGCAGGCCGCTGATCCGGTCACGCTCGAGGACGCGATCTGGCAGCAGACCCGCGCGCTGGCCGGGATCGCCTGATCTGCGGCTGATACAGGTCAATGCGCGCGCCGCCCGCATTGGTCAGGATCGGGGCGAATACCGAAAGAAACCCATGCGTCTTGTCTTGCCGTTGATCATGATCCTGACCTTGCCCGTCCTTGCGGGCTGTGCGCCCGATGGCGGCACTGTCACGCGGCCGGGCGATGACGCGGCGATGACAGGGCAGGGGCTGTTTGAAGTCTATTGCGCCCGTTGTCATGGTGACGCGGGGCGCGGTGACGGGGTGATGGCGCCGATGCTCGACACCGCGCCCTCGGACCTGACGCAGCTCGCGGCGCGCAATGGCGGCAAATACCCCGCGCAGGATGTCATCGCGCGAATCCACGGTTATCCCGGCCAGTTCGACGTGATGCCCGAATATGGCCCGCTCTTCGCGGACAGAACCGCGATCTGGCGCGACCCCGATACCGGCGCGGCCATGAAAACGCCGCGTGCACTGGTTGCTCTTTCGGCCTATCTTTCCACCATCCAGGCGCCCGCGCCCGGATAATTTTCAGGGAGACCGATCATGAACAGCAAAGCCATTCTGACAGCCTTTCTTGTCGCCGCCCTGCCGGGCCTGCCTGCCGATGCAGGGGGCGACGCCGATACCGGCGAGGCGATCTATGACCGCTACTGCGCCGCCTGTCACGGCAGTGAGGCCACCGGCCAAGGGCCGATGCGCGCGGTGCTGACGGTGCAGCCCAGCGACCTCACCGCGCTCAGCGCCGACAATGGCGGCACCTTTCCGATGACCCGCGTGGTCAAGCGCATCGACGGGCGCGACCCGCTGGTGGCGCATGGCAGCGAGATGCCGGTCTATGGCGATTTCTTCGAGGGTTCCGATGCCTCGCTCAAGACCGAAAGCGGCCAGCCGATCCTGACCAGCACCCCTGTCACCGACCTGATCGCCTATATCGAATCGGTTCAGCAGCCCTGAGCCCCTTCAGGGGCGATTTGAAACGCGCGGCGGCGGCGCTATCCTTGGATCAGTTCAAGGGAGATGCGCCATGGTCCGTTTACGTCTTGCCACCGCCGCGCTGTTTCTGCTGGTGTCGGGTGTCGCGCTTGGCCTTGCGCCAGCGGCGCGGGCCGACAGCCAGGCGATCCGCGATGTGATCTCGTCGCAGATCGACGCGTTCCTGGCCGATGACGTAGAGGCCGCCTTCGAGCATGCCAGCCCGACGATCAGGCAGATCTTCGGCACGCCCGAACGCTTTGGGGACATGGTGCAGCGGGGCTATCCGATGGTCTGGCGCCCGGCCGAGGTGACGTTCTTGGCGACCGAAGAACGCGGCGGGCGGCTCTTTCAGAATGTCATGGTCCGCGACGGGGCAGGGGCGCTGCATATCCTGGAATACGAGATGATCGAGGGCGCGGAGGGCTGGAAGATCGACGGCGTGCGCCTGCGCGCACCCGCCGCCGGCGCGGCCTGAGCCGACGCGGTCAGCGGGCCGTTGGCGGTGTGGTGGTCGCGCTTGCGGCGTCGGCGCGTCCCGACCAGGCGATGAAGCGCGCCAGCATCAGCACCGCCGCGCAGGCCAGCCCGACCGCCAGTCCCAGCCAGATACCCGCACCGCCCAGCCCGAAGGTGAATCCCATGAGGTAACTTGCCGGGACCCCGATCACCCAATAGCTCAGCGCCGCCATCAGCATCGGCACGCGCGTGTCCTGCACCCCGCGCAACAGGCCAAGCGCCATCACCTGTCCTGCATCCACCAGCTGAAACAGTGCCGCCGCCGCCAGCAGCCCGGTGCCGATGGCGATGACATCGGCGCGGCTCGGCTCATCAGGGCTCATGAACAGGCCCATCATCCATTCCGGAACGGCCAGGAACAGCGCCACCGTCGCCAGCGCCACCACACCCGACATCGTCAGCACTACCGCCGCCCCGTCGCGCAGCGCCACGGCGTCCGAGCGTCCATAGGCCTGCCCGGCGCGCACGGTGGCCACGTTCGAAAGGCCAAGATGCACCATGAAGACCACCGATGTCACCTGAAGCGCAATCCCATGCGCCGCCAGCGGCAGCGCGCCCAGCCATCCCATCATGATCGACGAGGCGGCGAACAGACCGACCTCGGCCAGGTTGGTGATGCCGATGGGCCATCCCAGGCGAAACACCTGCGCCAGCGCCTCGGGGTCGGGGCGCCAGACCCGCTGGAACAGCGCATGATCGGGCTGCACAAGCGCGGCATAGATCGCCAGTGCGATCAGCGAGGCGGTGTTGACCGTCAGCGAGGCGATCGCCGCACCGCGCACGCCCAGTTCCGGAAAGCCCCAGTTGCCAAAGATCAGCGCATGGTTGACCAGCACGTTCAGCCCCACGGCGGCCACCGTGATCCACAGCACGACCTGAGTGCGCTCCAGCGCGGCAAGATAGGATTTCAGAACCATCACCAGCAGCGCGGGCAGGATGCCCCAGCCCATGATCGACAGGTATTGCCCTGCCAATCCGGCAATGGCCGGATCCTGTCCGAGCGCCCGGAAGATGGGGGCGGACAAGACCATGAAGGGCAGGCAGGCCAGCCCGAACAGGATCGACGCCCAGGCCCCCATGCGCGTCACGCGGCGGATCTGCGTCTCGTCCCCGGCGGCGCGCGCCGAGGCGACCATGGGCAGCACTGCCCAGGCGAATCCCGATCCCATGATGAACAGAACGAAGAACAACGTGCCGCCCAGCACCTCGGCGGCCAGCGCCTCGACCGAATACCAGCCCAGCATCAGCGCGTCGCTCAGCGTGATGGCGAATTGCGCCACATGGCTGCCGATCAGCGGCAGGCCCAGCCCCAGCGTCGCGCGGACATGCTGGCGATATGAAAGGCGCGTCGTCATGCCACGCCCTTAGGCTGGCGCGCGCGGGCGCGCAAGAGGGAGCCGGGACGACAGGCGGCAGCGTGCCTCAGAACGCCGGGGCCTGAAGCGCGCCGCGCATGAGTTCGAACGCCAGAAGCGCCACCATCAGCCCGGCGGCGATCTCGATCAGGGGCAGCATCATGCGCGCCGCGCCGCCTTCGCCCCCCGCAAGGCGCGCCAGAAGCCCCTTGCGCAGGGTCACGGCGGCCACGGCGACGGCCACGGTCACGCTCGCGGTGCCCAGTCCCATGACGAAGGCGCCGACGATCCCCGCCATGTCCAGACCCATGCGCCAAGTCAGGATCAGCAGAAGGATCGCCCCGGTGCAGGGCCGGATCGCCACCGCCGCCACCAGCGCCAGCGCCGCGCCGAGGCTGTGAACCTGCGCCGCCTCCTCGGCGGTCGGGCCGTGGCGGTGGCCGCATGTATCGCAGAGGCCCCCGGTGTGGTGGTGATGGGTATGATCATCATCGTGGTCCTGCCCGCGCCCGTGCCCGTGGTGATCATGGCGACGGTCCGCGCGCCGCATCGCGCGCCAGCGCCGCAGCCCGCGCCAGACCAGCCACAGCCCCACCAGCGCGATCGCGCCATGGCTGGCGGGGGCCAGGATCCGGTCGCTGGCGCCGACCAACGCCTGGCGCGTCAGCCCCAGCGCGAACACACCCGCATAGACCAGCCCCACCGCCGTCGCCGCCTGTGCAAGGCTCGACGCCAGCGCCAGCCCCGACAGGCGCAGCACCGGCACCCCCGCGCCCAGCCCATAGCCGCCGATCAACAGCTTGCCATGGCCCGGCCCGGCGGCATGAAAGAACCCATAGGCGAAACACAAGGCCCAAAGCCCCGCCATCGCCGCGCTGTCGCCGCCGCGCAGGCGGCGCAGGTAGCCCGCCATCGCCTGTTGCACCTCGCGCTGGCTTTCGGCGGCCCATCGCGTGACGATATCGGCGCCGCCCAGACCCCACAGCCAAAGAGCCAGCACGATCAGCCCCAGCGAGGCGATCAGGACAAGGGCGCGCATGCGATCTCCAGCGTATCGGCGTAATGGATGCCCACTTCGACCTCTTCGAACAGGCTTTCATTCGCCGGCCCGCCCAGCCCGGCGACGATCTCGTCGGCGGCATCCTTGTCGGCCTCCTCGATGCGCCTTTTGCAGCCATCGGGCAGCCCGCCCACGCGCGAGAGCGTCAGCGCCGCGTAATACGTGGGGTCATAGGGGCGCACCACCAGCGACGCGGGGCGAAGCGGCGTGAACCGGCGCAGGTGGCGGGTCACGATGCGCCCTTCATCCAGATGCGCAGAAATGGGTTCGGGCGGCTCCAGTGCGATCGTCTCGCCGCCCGCCTCCAGAAACAGCGCGCCCTCGAACCCCTCGGGCCAATCGGCAAGGTCAAATCCCTTCAGCGCCGCGCGTTCCTCGCCGGTCAGCTCCATGTCGCCGTCAGGGTCGAGCCCCATATCCTCGAGCACCAGCAGCGAAAAGAAATCGTCATAGCGCCAGATGACCTCGACCCCGGTCAGCCGCCCGTCCTGATCGGGCAGAAAGCGCAGGGTGACATCGACAAAGACATGCGGATGCGCCAGCGCCGCAGGGGCGCGCGCGAACAGCCCCAGGGGCAGGGCAATGGCAATGGCAAGGATCAGGGACAACCGGCGGATCATGGCTCAGGTTTAGGGCCATGCGGGCGAGCGGGCAAGTCGGGGCGCGCCTCATGCGCGCGCGCCCGCCGCCGTGCCCGCCGCTGCGCTGGTCAGCTCTTGCGCGTTTCGGGATGCATCGACTTGCCCAGGATATGCTCCGAACCATGCAGCACATGCTGCGCGGTCGACACGATCAGCGGATCCGGCGCCCGCGCGATCCTGGGATCCTTGCCGGGATAATCCAGCGTGCTCAGGAAATGCTGCATGCAATTGAGGCGCGCGCGCTTCTTGTCGTTCGACTTGATCACCGTCCAGGGTGCATCGGCGGTGTCGGTGTAAAAGAACATCGCCTCCTTGGCCTCGGTGTAATCGTCCCATCTGCCAAGGCTCTGCTTGTCGATCGGGCTCAGCTTCCATTGCTTGAGCGGATCCGTGGCGCGCGACTCGAAGCGGCGTTTCTGTTCATCCTGCGTGACCGAGAACCAGTATTTGTAAAGCCGGATGCCCGAGCGCACCAGCATCCGCTCAAGATCGGGGGTCTGGCGCATGAATTCGAGGTATTCCCAGGGCTCGCAAAAGCCCATTACCCGCTCGACTCCGGCGCGGTTGTACCAAGACCGGTCATAGAACACCATTTCGCCCACGGTCGGCAGATGCTCGATATAGCGTTGAAAGAACCATTGCCCCTTTTCCTCCCAGGTGGGCTTGTTGAGCGCCACCACGCGGGCCTGGCGCGGGTTCAGGTGCTCGGTGAAGCGCTTGATCGTGCCGCCCTTGCCGGCCGCGTCGCGCCCCTCGAAGATCAGAATGAACTTCTCGCCGGTCTCCTGCGCCCAAAGCTGAACCTTCAGCAGCTCGGCCTGCAGCTTGGCCTTCCGGCTCTCATAGCTGCGCCCGCTCATCTTGTCCTGATAGGGATACTCGCCCGCCTCGAAGGCCTGCCGGAACTCGGCAAGCTTGTCGGCGGGTTTCATATCCTCGGGGTTCTGCGGTGCTGCTGCGGCGTTGGCCTTGGGGCTGGCGGTCATCTGCGTCTCCTTCACGCTCTGTCCGGGTGAAGAAGCCTAACGGATCAGGCCGGAATGCGCGTTGATCCCGCTCAAGTCCGGGGTCGGGGCGGGCGCATGTTGCGCGTCTGCCTCAGTGGGTCCAGGTGGCGCGCCGGTTGGTGGCGAAATTTTCGCCATAGCCGCCGGGGCGGATATTGGGCTTGCGTTTATGGGGTTCAAGCACGATGGCGTCGATGCCATGTTCCTCGGCGTATTCCATGGCGGCGGCGCGGGTGGGAAAGGTCAGCCTGACCTGAGCCTGAGTATCGGCGGAACTGGTCCAGCCCATCAGCGGATCGACCTCGCGCGCGGTCTCGGCGACATATTCCAGCACCCAGTGCTGCGAGCGGGCATTGCCCGATTGGGTGGTGCTGCGCGCGGGCTTGTAGATACGGGCGGACATGGTCGTGCCTCCTTGCTGTGGGGTGGTTATTCCAAAATTGCGGGGACGGGGCAAGGGAACAAATCGCCGCGAGCGCGCCGTGCGGCCTGCGCGAAACCGGGCCTGTGCGGTGCCGACACCCCTTGAACACCGCGCGAAACGGAACAAGTGTGGAACGACAGCAAGGACCGGACCCAGATGCCCTACGCCCATTCCGACAAATCCGAACCTTTGATGCATGCCGCCGCGCCCGATGTGGAGACGCGTGAAAAGCTGGAAGGCGGCATCCGCTTCGAGATGGTGACCGAATTCCAGCCCGCCGGCGACCAGCCCGCCGCGATCCGGGAGCTGGCGGGCGGGGTCGATGCGGGCGAGCGCAATCAGGTCCTGCTGGGCGCCACCGGCACCGGCAAGACCTACACCATGGCCAAGGTGATCGAGGAAACCCAACGCCCCGCCATCATCCTCGCCCCCAACAAGACCCTGGCGGCGCAGCTTTACGGCGAGTTCAAGCACTTCTTTCCCAACAATGCCGTGGAATACTTCGTCAGCTTCTACGACTATTACCAGCCCGAAGCCTATGTGCCGCGCTCGGATACCTATATCGAGAAGGAATCCCAGATCAACGAACAGATCGACCGGATGCGCCACTCGGCCACACGCGCGCTGCTGGAACGCGACGACGTGATCATCGTCGCCTCGGTCAGCTGCATTTACGGGATCGGCTCGGTCGAGACCTATGGCGCGATGACCCAGGACCTCAAGGTCGGGCTGGATTACGACCAGCGCAAGATCATGGCCGATCTCGTCGCCCAGCAATACAAGCGGAATGACCAAGCGTTCCAGCGCGGCAGTTTCCGGGTGCGCGGCGACAGCCTCGAAGTCTGGCCCGCCCACCTGGAGGATCGCGCCTGGAAGCTCAGCTTCTTTGGCGAAGAGCTTGAAGCGATTACCGAATTCGACCCGCTGACCGGCGCCAGGACCGGCAGCTTCGAGCAGATCCGGGTCTATGCCAACTCGCATTACGTGACGCCCAAACCGACGCTGCAGCAGGCCATCGTCAGTATCCGCAAGGAGCTGCGTCAGCGGCTCGACCAGCTTGTCGGCGAGGGCAAGCTGCTGGAGGCGCAGCGGCTGGAGCAACGCACGAATTTCGACCTCGAGATGCTGGACGCGACCGGCGTGTGCAACGGGATCGAGAACTATTCGCGCTATCTGACCGGGCGCGCCCCCGGCGAGCCGCCCCCGACGCTGTTCGAATTCATCCCCGACCACGCCATCGTCTTCGCCGATGAATCGCATGTGTCCGTCCCCCAGATCGGGGGCATGTACAAGGGCGACTACAGGCGCAAGTTCACCCTGGCTGAACACGGATTCCGCCTGCCCAGCTGCATGGATAACCGCCCCCTCAAATTCGAGGAATGGGACGCCATGCGCCCGCAATCGGTCTTCGTCTCCGCCACGCCCGCCTCTTGGGAGATGGAGCAGACCGGCGGGGTCTTCACCGAACAGGTGATCCGCCCCACGGGGCTTCTGGACCCGCAGGTGGAGATCCGCCCTGTGGACATGCAGGTCGATGACCTGCTCGAAGAGGTGCGCCGCGTGTCGGCGGCGGGGATGCGCACGCTGTGCACCACCCTGACCAAGCGCATGGCCGAGGACCTGACCGAATACCTGCATGAACAGGGCATCCGCGTGCGCTACATGCATTCCGATATCGACACGATCGAACGGATCGAGATCCTGCGCGACCTGCGCCTCGGGGCCTTTGACGTGCTCATCGGCATCAACCTTCTGCGCGAGGGGCTGGATATCCCCGAATGCGGGCTTGTGGCGATTCTGGATGCCGACAAGGAAGGTTTCCTGCGCTCGGAAACCTCGCTCATCCAGACCATCGGGCGCGCCGCGCGCAATGCCGAGGGGCGGGTGATCATGTATGCCGACCGCATCACCGGCTCGATGCAGCGCGCGCTGGATGAAACCGACCGGCGCCGCGCCAAGCAGATTGCCTATAACGAGGAGCACGGCATCACCCCCTCGACGATCAAGAAGAACGTCGAGGATATCATGGCCGGTCTTTACCAGGGCGATGTGGACATGAACCGCGTCACCGCCACCATCGACACGCCCCTGATGGGGCCAAATCTGCAAGCGCATCTCGACGGGCTGCGCAGCGAGATGCGCAAGGCCGCCGAAAACCTTGAATTCGAGGAGGCGGCGCGCCTGCGCGACGAGGTCAAGCGGCTCGAGGCGGTGGATCTGGCGGTGCATGACGACCCGCTGGCGCGCCAGCAGGCGGTGGAAAAGGCCTCGGCGGAGGCCACCAAATCGCGCGGCCGCTCGACGGCGGGACGTCCGGGGCAACGGGGCGGGAATGTGAAGCGGCGGGGGCGGTGATCAGCCGTTAACCCCGCCTTTACCACGCTGGTCCCATCCTGAGCCGCATGAAGAACCGAAACTCGCCCCTCTCGCCCGACATCTGGCTGCGTGACCTCTTTGCATCCAAGGCGGTGCAGCAGGGCGAAGTGATCCGGCGCAAGGCGCGCGATATCGAGCGCTTCGCGGGGATGGAGCGGTTCATGCGTGAAATTCACCGGCGCGGATACCAGGTGGTGGAAAATTCGGGGCAGATCGTGATATTCTGCAACCGTGCGCCGGTCCGCTGGCTCACCCCCGGCGCAGACCAGATTTCTTCAAAAGAAATCGGTCGGAAATCCTTTCAGGATTTCGGCGCCACGGCACGCCCGGACCGATGATGAAGCGCGGCCCGCCGGGTGGCAGGCCGCACGCCTTGTCAATTTGTCCAATGCGCGCGCACGTCGAACCCTTCGGGTTGGGGTGTCTCGGCCAGGTGGTCCGCCATCCGCGTCCAGAGCGCGGTCACCTTGTCGGCATTCGCGTCCGAAAGTTCGCGGCTTTCCACCAGCGACATCACATAGCCCTTGCCGTCATCGTCCATGACATTGATGAACGCCTTCAGGCCCGGCAGCGCCATGATGTCGGCTTTCATGCTCTCCATCGTGGTCATCGCCGCATCGCGGGCGCCGGGCTTCAATTGAAATCGCGTAATGCGTGCAAACATGGCACGTCCTCCCTTTTCGTTATGACCTGGTCGTTTGAAGCGCCCCTTATTGACGCAACGTCAAGATAGCACGTCCAGACCCTGCAGAGGTGGCTTTTATCGGCGCCGGCCCCCAGAGATGCTAGACTCGCACCCGATGACCGAACTCGAACCCGCCGATACCCATCTCTATCCCGGCGCGACCGGGCGCATCGCGTCCGGTCCAGCGGACGGCCCCGTGGTCCTGCGTTTCGCGGGCGGGGCCTCGGCGCAGGGGGTCTTGAGCGGCGACAGGCTGGATGTCATGCCCCATGTCACCGCCGCCGGCACGCCCATCGCCGCCAAGCGCTGGCGGATCGCCATAGCGGATGCGCGCTTCAGGGTCCTCAAGCGATTGCCCTTGGCGCCTTAACCCCTACACATCCACCCGCGCGGCACCTATCTTTGCCCGCATGGCGCGTTTCCTGATCCTTGCGGGCCTTGTGCTCATCGCGACCGGGCTGCTCTGGGGGCCGCTCAGCCGCCTGGGGCTTGGCCGCCTGCCGGGCGATATCGTGATCGAGCGCGAGAATCTGCGCCTCTTCATCCCCATCACCAGCGCGATCCTGGTCTCGGTGGTGCTGTCGCTGGTGATCGCGCTTGTCCGCATCTTTCTGGGGCGATGATCCAAGCCTCTGGACAGGGCCGCGCCCTGACGACACTCTGGCGGGATGTGCGCCGCGCGTTTCCTCTTTCTGGCCGTGGTCGCCATCCTGTCCCTGCTGTCGCCAGCGGGGGCGCGGGCCGCGCCGGTCTGCGCCGGTTACCCTTATGACAGCGCACCGCGCATCGCCGCGCTGCTGGATGGGCTGCGTCCGCTGGCTCTGGCCTTCCCCTCGATGCAGGCGGCGCTCGAATCCCGCCGCCCCGAGATCTGCCTTGATGACAGTCTGACTGACGCGCATGGCTATCTCGACGCCACCGGCGCGCGGCTGGTGCTTTCCGCCGATCTGCCTGCGCCGATGCAGCGGCTCGTCCTGCTGCATGAGCTGCGTCATCTGTGGCAAGTCCAGACCGGGGCCTGCCCTGCTGCGGGGCTGTCCATGCAAGAGCATGCCCGCGCCGTCATGGCAATGGAAGCCGATGCCTGCGCGATCAGCCTCCTGGCCGCATGGCATCTGCGCGAGGCGGGTGACCTCGCGGTCTGGGAGGCCGCCGAGGCCTGGCCCACCCAATGCGCGATCGCCGCGGTGATCGCGCGCGATATGAATCGGGGCGCCGATCCCGCCGCCGTCATGGCGGCGGCCTTTGCGCATTGGTTCACCTCATCCGAACGGCGAGACATCTATTACAACGCGGCCTGTTCGGATTATCTAGACGCGCTCGACCGTTCCAAGCGGCTGGCGCAATATGGCGCGCTGCCAAAGGAATTTCTGTCGAATCTCTGCCGGTTGCCGGACGGGCGCGCCTATCCTTGCGTGATGCCACCCTTCAGTCGCCGGTAACGCTCAACCCCAGCACCCGCCAGCTTTGCATGCCGCCGCGATAATAGAAAATCCGCTCGGCCGGATAGCCCGCCGAAATCATGTTGCGGATCGCCGAGGGACTTTGCCCGCACCAGAGCCCGTTGCAGAACAACGCCACAGGGCGGGCATTCTCACAATCCCAGCCGTCAAAATCGATCTCGCAGCCCAGATCGCCCAGCCGGTCAACCACCTGCGTATAGGGAATGTTGATCGCGCCGGGGATGGTGCCGCCCTCGAACCAGTCGGGGGTGCGGCTGTCCACCAGCACGGTGTCGGAATCTTCCAGCATATCCAGCAATTCGAGCTCACCAATGGTGGTGACGCCCGGCGCCGGGGTCATCGGCTGGATGCAGAAGGACGGGCAGGGGCGCGAGGTGCGCGCCCATTCGCCGGTGATTTCGTGGTCGTTGTCCTGAAGCCGCTTGATCTCGACCGGGCCGTTTGGTGTTTCGACCGTGACCGAGGGACGGTCAGGCCGGATATTCACCGGCTCCTGCGCGGCCAGCGGCGCGGCCGAAATTCCAAGACAAATGGTGGCCAGCGTGATGATCGCTCGCATGATATCCTCCCTTGATGCGGGACGGGCGGCGCAAGGGCAGGGTGCCCCGCGCCGCCGCCGCCCAATTGCGCGCAAACCGTTCAGCGGATCACATGCACCGCGCATGTGGCATGGCGCACGACCTGGGTTGCGGTGCTGCCCAGCAACAGATCCTGCATGCCGGGGCGATGGCCGGCGATGACGATGCAGTCCGCGCCGTTCTTCTCGGCATAATCAAGGATCGTGCGGCTCGAATGCCCAGTCACCACTTCGCTTGCGCCATTGGCCAGCGGGGCCGCCATGTCGCGCAGCTCGGTCTCGATCGCCTGACGGCTTTCGACAAGATAATTGTCGGGCACATAGGTGATCGCATAACCGGGAATCTCCTCCATGACGTGTACCAGCGTGATCTTGCCATCGTCGCCTGCCAGCGTTTCGGCCACCTTGATCGCGCCCGCCGCATCGCGGTCTTCCTCGAATGAAACGGGAACCAGAATATTCTTGTACATGTTATCCTCCATTTTGAATTCGACCCACCCTCGCAGATCGCGCGATGCGCCACATTGATACAGGTCACGTCGGCGCCACCGTGCCGCAATCACTCTACGCTCGAATCGATCTGCCGGGCGATCTGGGCCACCCACTCGCCGATGATCGGCAGAAACTCCACCTGGCTCAGCGCCCAGGCCAACAGCGACAAGAGTACCGACGCCCCCAGCACAGTGCCAAGGCCAAACGCCAGCCCGCGCGCGAGGTTGAACAACAGAAGCCGCGGAATCGAGTTGTGAATCCGCACGAAGCGATGCGCATTGAGCCGCGCCACTTCGGCGCGCAGCGCATGCAATTCCTCGTTCAGCGCGTTTCGCGGGGCGTCGCCTTCGTCCTTCATGGTCAGTTGAATGTCGCCGTCACGTCATACATCACCGGCTCGAAACTCTTGCACAGTTCGTTGATCCGCCGGTTGCGCGCACGCATCTCATCGCTGCGCAGCATGGCAAGGAAGTCCTCGCGCTGGCGCCACTGGGAATAATTGGCGATCCGGGTCTGCGCGTCGTTCACATGCAGCCCGGCGGCGATGAAACCGGGCTGTTTCGAGATGAATTCGCGATAGGCTTCGGTCAGCTCGTCCATCAGGTCCTGGCAGGTTCCGGGGGTCATCTCGAAGGTGGTGATGACCGTCTGGTAGCTGCTGGACGTCTCGATCTTGGGCATGGCACACCTCCTTGGCCGAATCTCAGCCTATCAGCTTGGCGGCGCGGGGCAAATTCTTCTGTGGGTGGCCTGGTGCAGCGTTCCGGGCGGGGCCCGCCCGCCGCCGTTAACCTGCGGTTTACCTCGATTGACGATAAGTGAATCTGGAGGTGAGCGATGCGCATGCTGCTGATACTGCTGTTGGGTTTTTGCGCGCTGCCGCTTCAGGCCGGGCCGTGGATGCGTGACAAGGGCGAGACGTTCCTGTCCTTCTCGCTCGAGGGAGACCTTCTGACCGGTGGCGATTTCGTCGGAATTTATGGCGAATATGGCTGGCGCGACACGATGACCCTCGGGCTGGATCTTGGCGGGCATTCGGGCGCGATGTCCAAGGCGATCGTCTTCGCGCGCCGGCATTTCGCCACCGCAGACGGCGGGATGCGCCTGGCGGTGGAACTCGGTGCGGGGCTGGCGGATGACGATCCGGTGCTGCGCCCGGCGCTGTCCTTCGGGGGCGGGCTCGACTGGAAGGGGCGCAACGGCTGGCTGGTGCTCGATGCCCGTGCGCTGATCATCGACGAGGGGCGCGAGATCGCTTGGGAAGGCGATCTGACCTTCGGCATGCAGGCCTTTCGTAAATCGCGCGCGATCCTGCAGCTCCAGGCCCGACAGCCCGTTTCGGGCGATGCGCAGTTCAAGCTGGCGCAGTCCTGGGTGATCGAACGCGCACCCGGCCGCCACCTCGAAGTCGGGATGACGACCGGGATCAGGAACAGCGACGCGCTGGCGCTGAAACTGGCGCTCTGGCACAACTTCTAGCGCAACGAATGTCAGAATGGGTCGTCGATACGCACCTTGACCATGACCGTGCCTTCCACCGGCTCTTCCCATCTGAGCGTGATGCGGTCATTGTCCGGCCCCTGCTTGGCCAGGTAATAGGGCGCGCCGTAATGGACCTGGCCGCTCGCATTGCGCAGCGGCCCTTCCGCGACCACCGATTCGACCACCTGCGCCCAGGCGTTGAACGGCAGCTTTGAATCGGCATCGATGCTCCAGACCTGCGACGGGCTCGATTCGGTATGTTCGATCGTCACCGGGCTGGCGACCGGATTCGCCACGTTGTTGAAGGTGTTGTCGCGGAAGGTCACGTTATAAGAGCGG
The DNA here is from genome assembly GCF_026891095.1 of Roseovarius salincola. Classification (GTDB taxonomy): domain Bacteria; phylum Pseudomonadota; class Alphaproteobacteria; order Rhodobacterales; family Rhodobacteraceae; genus Roseovarius; species Roseovarius salincola. Next base: position 162,832 of record NZ_JAPTNL010000004.1, on the reverse strand, counting down.
TTGAAATCGAGGCTGGCAAAGCTCGTGTCGACCCGTTCGACACGGTCGATCTGATTTCCGATCACGCGAAAGGCATTGCCGGTGACGGTCAGCCCGTTCAGGAAATGCCCCGGACCCATCGGCTTGATCACCAGCCAGTTGAACCAGGGTGCCACGTGGCTCACGATGAAGGTGTTGTCGGTGATACTGAGCTGGCTGAACGAAAATTCAGATGCGAAATCAGGCGCCTGATCGTGTTCGTTCACCCATTCGATGAAGTTGTTGTCGATATAGTTCCCGTCGATCGTGCCCCGGTTGTTGATCCGCGTCAGAACCAGCCCGCCCACGCGCGGCGAATTCTGCAACGTGTCGCCCTGGAACCAGTGATTGCCCGAAATGATCGAACTCGACCCGCCGATCACCGCGAAATGGCGGAAATGCACCGCACGGTTGTTGCGCAGCTTCACGTCATTGGCGTTGGTATTGATGGCGATGGTCTGGCGCTCGGTCGCGGGGAGCGGGCTTTCGTTGGACAGGAACTGGCAGCGGTCGATCAGCATCCCCTGGCAGCCCTCGCCATGGCTGGTGATGCCACGATCCTTGGGGCGGACGATGAAACAGTCGCGCAGCGCGAAAACGCTGCCCTGGGGCGGCAACAGGATGCCGCTGCACTCGCCGCCGCACTGAAGCTCGACATCCGCCAGGTGAAAGCGCCCCAGATCGGAAAAGCCGCTGAAATCGAGGATGTATTTGAACCGCCTGAAGGTGAAGACCTGGGTGCCGTCCGCATCATAAAGCGGCGCGCTCAGCTCCAGCGTCTGCGCGGCGATGTTGCGGTCGCGCACGTAAACCTCGCGCCCCACGCCATTGCCCTCGATCAGGGAACCCACCGGCACGTTGGCCACATTCTCGACGCCGGTCAGCCGCTTGGGGTCACTGGGCGAATAGCTGGCCTGCGATGTGTTGACCTCGGTATCCCATGCGCTGCCGGGAAAGACCGAGAACTGCCCGTTGCGGATCACACGGCGCTGGTTGAAAAAGGTCCGGTTGGCCAGCGCCGCCTGCAAGTCGACGGGCGCACGCAGCCCGATCAGCCGCCCGCCAAGGTCCAGCTCGTTATGCCCGGCGGTATTGAGCAGCGCCTGGAACGCCTTCTTGAAGGCCAGTTCCTCGTCATCGCCAAAGGCCTCGATATAGGCGGGCAGGTCGAAATTCTTGGTCAGGCCGAGGATCTTGTCCTCGGGCATGGTGACCGTTCCCTCGAAACGCACGCGGCTCTGGAAGGTGACGCTGTCACCCAGAAAATAGGTGCCCGCAGGCACCAGCACCTCGCGCCCGTTCGCAGCCGCGTCGGCGGCCTCGAAGGCGGCGCTGTCGTCGCTCACGCCATCGCCCACCGCGCCGAAATCACGCACATCGACCAAACCCAGCATGTCGCGCAGGAAAACCTGCGTCACGTCCTCGATCTCGATATCGTCGATCCGCAGGATGCCGCCATTGGGGCCGGTCAGGTCCAGCCCGATATGGGCATAGATGGGCACCGTGCCCCAAGCCATGTCAACACCGTTGCGCTGGCCCGGCCCGATGATCGCGCTCACCTCGACCACCTCGCCATAGGTCGTCAGGCTGACCTGCGGGCCGGTCTCGACCAGCCCCTCGACATGTGCGCCTCCCGCGCCACCCGCCCAGGCGGCGATGCGCAGGCTGGGCAGGTTGCCGCTCATCGCCTTCGCGCGCACCCGCACCTGCAGATAGCAGCCCGGCAGGATCGGCGTTTCCCCCATGTAGCGCAGCTTTTGCAGGGTCTCGGTCTTGACCAGTTCCAGCGCGCCGCCGAAATCCTGATCGACGGGCACGAAAGCCGCGTTGATGGCGCCCTCATAGCTGTCCGAACCCGGAGTGCCGTCGCCGCTCGACCACATGTCGAGCCCCGCCTCGAAGGGCGGCGGCATGAAGACGACCCCGTCGGTGATAGCCTTGTTCATCGAAGTTCCCTTTCCGCATCCGGGCGGCGCCACGGATGCCCCATATTGCTGCGTCCATGGGAAGGGGAAATATCAACGAGGGGTTAACGGGAGCCGACAGCACCGTGACGGTGGGGCGCGCGCAACGGGCTCACTCGTCCTTCAGCATGCGATCGGCCTTCTTGCGCACCAGTACGGAACGCAGGTCATGCATCGCCAGCAGCAGCGAGTCGGTCACATGATCAAGCTGTTCATCGGTGGCGCGGCTTTGCACCCAGTGGGTGGTCTGGTTCAGGTAATCGACGGCGCGGTGAATATCGTCGATGTCGCGCTCGGCCAGCAGGGCGTTGCGGTCCTCCATCCACTCTTCGATCTCGCGCAGGTCCTCCGGGGTCAGCTCGCGGTCGCCATGCGGTTTGATCTGACCGTTGCGGATATTGACCACCGCGATCTGTTCCAGGTCGATCCGGCGCTGCCGGTTCTCGGTATCCACGCGGAATACGAATGCGCCATTCTCGCGCACCCTGAAATAATAATCAGGCAGGTCCCCCGCCATCCTGTCCGCCCCCTGTTCACTTCAGCGCGGCGCAGAAATCCTGAATGCGCCCGCAGGCCTCTTCCAGGGCCTCGTCCGCCGTAGCGTAGCTGACACGGAACGCCGGGGAAAGCCCGAAGGCAGCGCCGAAAACAACCGCCACGCCGGTTTCTTCCAGAAGCGCGGTGGCGAAGGTCTCGTCATCGTTGATCTTGGTGCCCGCCTTGCTGGTCTTGCCGATCAGCCCCTCGATCGAGGGATAGACGTAAAACGCGCCCTCGGGCACCGGGCATTCGATCCCCTCGATCGCGTTCAGCTTTTCCACCATCAGATCGCGGCGGCGCTTGAAGATCACGTTATTGGCCTTGATGAAATCCTGCGGGCCGTTCAGCGCCTCCAGCGCGGCCCACTGGCTGATCGTGCAAGGGTTCGAGGTGCTTTGCGACTGTATCTTGCGCATCCCCGCAATCAGAATCTCCGGCCCCGCCGCATAGCCGATCCGCCAGCCGGTCATCGCATAGGCCTTGGAGACGCCGTTGCAGGTCAGCGTGCGCTCAAAAAGGCCGGGTTCCACCTGCGCCGGGGTGCAGAATTCGAAATCGTCATAGGCCAGATGCTCATACATGTCATCGGTCATGACCCAGACATGGGGATGGCGCATCAGCACATCGGTCAGCGCCTTCAGTTCGGTGCGCGAATAGCCCGCGCCGGTGGGGTTGCTGGGCGAATTGAAGATGAACCAGCGGGTCTTGGGGGTGATCGCGGCCTCCAGCGCCTCGGGCATCAGCTTGAAGGCGGTCTCGATGCCCGCAGGCACGACCACCGGCTCACCGCCCGCCAGCAGCACCATGTCCGGGTAACTGACCCAATAGGGCGCCGGGATGATCACCTCGTCGCCGGGATCGAGCGTCGCCATCAGGGCGTTATAGAGGATCTGCTTGCCGCCCGTGCCGACGCTGACCTGCGCGGGGCTGTAGCTCAGCCCGTTGTCGCGGGCGAACTTGTCGCAGATCGCCTGTTTCAATTCGGGGATCCCGTCGGGCGCGGTGTATTTCGTCTTGCCCTCGTTGATTGCACGGATGCCCGCTTGCTTTATGTTGTCGGGGGTGTCGAAATCGGGTTCGCCCGCACCCAGGCCGATCACGTCATGCCCCGCCTGGCGCATTTCCGCCGCCTTGGTGCTGACCGCGATGGTCGGAGACGGTTTGACGCGAGATAGTGTCGCGGAAAGGGGGTTCATGACAGCCTCCGGTTTGTATAGCGATACCGCATGTCATAGGTTCTGTGCCAACCCGGATCAAGCATCCCGGCAAGACCACTTGAAAGGAAGACAGATGAACGACGATTCGACCGAAGGCTGGTTCGACCCCGACGCCACCACGTTCGGCGACCGCGTCGCCGGCGCGCGCGAACAGGCCGGGATGACCCAGGCCGAACTCGCCAAGCGCCTCGGCGTCAAGCTCAAGACCCTGAAGGGCTGGGAAAACGACCTCAGCGAACCGCGCGCCAACAAGCTCTCGATGATGGCCGGGCTTTTGAACGTGTCGCTGCTCTGGCTTCTGTCTGGCGAAGGCGAAGGCCCCGACGGCCCCGGCGAAGACCGTGAATTGTCGCGCGACGTGACCGAGATGCTGACCGAGATCCGCGATATCCGCACCCATCTGGTGCAATATACCGACCGGCTCGGGCGGCTGGAAAAAAGCCTTCGCGCCAAGCTCAAGGATGAGGCCGGTGCCTGAAGAAGACCGCGCCACCCGGATCAAACGCCTTGCCATGCGCTCGATGCGCCGCGGCATCAAGGAGATGGACATCATCCTGTCGCGCTATGCCGCGGCCCGGCTCGATGGGCTGGGCGATGCGCAGCTGGCGCTTTATGACCGGCTGCTTTCGGAAAACGACCAGGATCTTTATCAATGGGTCACCGGGCAGGCCCCGGTGCCCGATCCCTTTCGCGACCTCGTCGCCGAGATCGCCATGCTGTCGGACGCGTCGCGCTCAGCGGTGGCGCCGCAGTAAAATAGCGCGCATTTTAGCTGTTATTGCATCGGTTTACGGATTTTTCGGTATTTTCGCTCAGGTTCCTCTCCCAAACGTATCGCACGGAGACGAAGATGAGCTTGCACACCCAGATGGCCGAGGCCGAACAGCAAAGCTTCGTGACGGGCTATCTCGATGCCCTGTCACTGGTGGAGCGGCTGCACCGGCTGCTTCTTGATGTTATCAAGGACGAATTCGAGCGCCTCGGCGTGCTCGAGGTGAACCCGGTTCAGGCGCTGTTGATGTTCAACAACGCCGAGAACGAAGTGACCGCGGGCGAGCTGAAAACCCGCGGCTATTACCAGGGCAGCAATGTCAGCTACAATCTCAAGAAACTGGTGGAAATGGGCTATATGCATCACCAGCGATGCGAGATCGACCGCCGCTCGGTTCGCGTCCGGCTGACCGCCAAGGGCCGCGCGATCCGCGATATCGTCGCCGCGCTATTCGGCCGCCACGCCGACGCGCTGCAGGGCAAGGGCGTCCTTGGCGCGGACGGGATCGACCAGATCACCGGCGCGCTGCGCCGGGTCGAACGCTACTGGACCGACCAGATCCGCTACATCTATTGACCGGCCGGGCTGGCCGGGCAGGGCGCCCAGCATGATGTCGTTGATCTCGCGGAACAATTTTCGCGACATGGCGCGCCGGTAGTCGTCGTAACCGCGCGCGACCTCGACAAAGGCATTCTTGCCACGTATCACCTCGTTTCGATAGAAATCCAGAAGCTCGGGCGCATCCCCCAGCACCACCAGCCCGTTGACGGTGACATCCTCCAGCGGGAAGTGGCGATAGGCCAGGTGCGGGCCGAACCCTTCGTTGTTGATCCCGTCGCCCGACACGTCGATCACCCGGCGCGTGCAGACCGGCGCGCGCGCCAGCAGCGACGCCGCATAGCCCAGACCATAGCCCATTGCGGTGGGAAACTCGGATTCGCTGCGCGTCGCGCGCGCCAGCGCCGCCACCGCGCGGTCTATATCGCCATGCCCGCGCAGCAGGCTCCAGTCCAGCAGCAGCTTCTGCTTGTAGCGCCCGCTCCACTCATAGATCGCCAGCGCCACATCGCCCTCGCCACCTTTCAGGATCGCGTGGCGGATTTCGGGCGCATCGAGCGCGCCCGCCAGCCCGGTGCGCTGCAACTCGTATTCCCCCGCATCGACCGACGAGGACACATCCAGCGCCAGGACCAGCGCCAGCCGGCAGGCGGCAGTGGCGGGCCATGCGCCCATGGCCCAGACCGCCGCCCCCAGCAGGGCGGCCCTCACCAATGGCCTGTATTTTCCATGCTGGCCCAGGGTTCCTCGGGCGGCTTGGCGCCGCCCGCCTGCAACAGCTCGATCGAGATATTGTCAGGGCTGCGCACAAAGGCCATCCGCCCGTCGCGCGGCGGGCGGTTGATGGTCACGCCATTGGCCTGAAGATGCGCGCACATGGCATAGATGTCCTCGACCTCATAGGCCAGATGCCCGAAATGGCGGCTGTCCGAAGGCAGCCCCTCATCGCCATCCCAGTTCCAGGTCAGCTCGACGGGGCATTCCTCCTGCCCCTCGGGCGCCATGAAGACCAGCGTGAACCGCCCGGCTTCAACATCCATCCGCCGGGTCTCGCGAAGGCCCAGCAATTCATAGAATTTCATGCTTTCCTCCAGGTCCTTCACCCGGACCATCGTGTGCAGATAGCGTATGCGCATCGCCTGACTCCTCGTTGCTGTCGCTTCACAGGATAGGCTCATTCCCCTCCCTGTCGACCCACCCGGGCAGCATCGTGGCAAGTCCACCCGATATTGGCGTTTTCACTGCTGCCCTCCGCAAGATATAGTGAATCCCGACTCGCGACGATGGCTTTGCACCGAAAGGAATCCCCGATGCCCCTCACGCCCGATCAACAGGCCGAGATCGACAGCCTGCGCAGCCAGCCCCAGGACACGCTTCGCACCGTCGCGCCGGGGATGGAAAAGCACCTCTACACCGCGCATCCGGTGCTCGATCATGGCTTCGTGCGGGTGGTGGATTACATGGGCGACGATGCCGCCATCTGTCAGGCCGCGCGGGTCAGTTACGGCAAGGGCACGAAATCCGTGTCCAATGACGAGGGGCTGATCCGCTATCTGATGCGCCACTGGCACTCGACCCCGTTCGAGATGTGCGAAGTGAAGCTGCATGTGAAACTGCCGGTTTTCGTGGCGCGCCAGTGGATCCGCCACCGCACCGCCAATGTCAACGAATACTCGGCCCGCTATTCGATCCTTGATCGCGAATTCTACATCCCCGCGCCCGATGCTCTGGCGGCACAGTCGACCACCAACAACCAGGGCCGGGGTGCCGCGCTCGAAGGCGAAGAGGCCGACCGCGTGCTGCGTATCCTTCAGGATGACGCGATGCGCTGCTATGACAATTACGAGGCGATGATCTCGGACGAGGGGCAACAGGGCCTGGCGCGTGAACTGGCGCGCATGAACCTGCCCGCCAATATCTATACGCAATGGTATTGGAAGGTGGACCTGCACAACCTGCTGCATTTCCTGCGCCTGCGCGCCGATACCCATGCCCAGTATGAAATCCGCGTCTATGCCGACGCGATCTGCAAGATCACCGCCGACTGGGTGCCCGCGGCCTACAAGGCCTTCGAGGATTACCGCATGGGTGGCGCCACGCTCTCGGCCCGCGGCCTCGATTGCCTGCGCCGCATGCTCAAGGGCGAAGAGGTGACTCAGGAAAGCTCCGGCATGTCCAAGGGCGAATGGCGGGAATTCATGGCGGTGATCGAAGCGTAGGGCGGAGTTCACCCCGCCACATGCACCTCGGCTCGATGCCAGCCACCCCGCATGGCGTCACCCGGACCTTGCCCCAGAGGGCCACCCTGCCGGATTCCTTTGCATGTTGGCGGAACGTCCCGATACAGTCGTTCTCCCCTGCCAGGGATCAGCCCTTGGCAGGGGATGAGGAACATGAAGTGAAAGGGTTACTCTACAGTTCCGGTGCCCGTTCCGGTGCCGGTGCCCGTGCCCATGTCGGTGCCAGTCCCAGTCCCTGTATCGCCGGCAGGGGCAGGCTTATACTCGCGGTCCCGGAATTCATATTCGGGCGCCTCCTCGGCTTCTTCCCGGGTCAGAGCCACGACGATCTCACTTGCGTCCCAATCCATTTGAAGCTCGTCCCATGAAATGGCGATGGATTTGGCGCCGATTCCCAGGAAACCACCGACCGAAACCACAGCCGCGGTCACTGATCCGTCTTCCTCGTCCAGAATGATATCTTGAATACTGCCGATCGCCTCGCCTTCGGGAGAATTGATAGATGCCCCGATTACCCATTCGCCACGCAACTCGTCATCACCTTGCGTCGTGACCAGAGCCTCTTGGGCGGATACCCCTGTCGCCAGAAGGGGCAGGATGGCAGCCGTGGTCAGAACAGTCTTGCGCAACATGATTAATCTCCTTTTTCAATCGCATCGGGAGCAACCCGATCTTTGGTGCAAGTTCAATGTAGGCACTCAACGCGTTCACTTCAGATGCTCTGCAAGAATCCGCTTGGCCAAAAATGAATGCGATGCGCTCGCGGGCGATTCCCGCCATTCGCATTTCGCAGCGGAGTCTCTTGAAAATTGATTTCTATAAATGTCTTGAGCGTGTTCTTGACAACATGCACCTGGCCTCGATCCGGCATGTTTCACGCTGTGCAGGAATTTGCCGAATCGCAGGTCTTCAGGAAAGATCGTGACATTGGTTGCCGGATCGGAAGAATTTTTCCAGACACACCAACATCCCCGATCAGGCCACGGGCGCGCCCCTTCTGTCGCCCCAACCGACCTTTACCCCCTCCGTAGGGCGGGGTTCACCCCGCCACCCCCGAACCCGCCACTCCCGAACCCGCCGCTCCGGACCGGCGCCCACCCGCCCCCAACCCCACCGCACGGATAAAACCGATCCAACCCGCCCCTTTGCGCGTATATTCCCACACACCTCACCGCCGAAAGGGCCGACATGCTCAACCTCCTCGTTCTCTATATCGTCACCGCCGTCGTGTTCCTCGCCCTTGATGCGGTCATGCTCACGACCGTCTTGAAGCCCCTGTTCGAGGCCCATATCGGCGACATCATGGCCGAGGAGATCCGGCTGGCCCCGGCGGCGCTGTTCTATCTCTTCTATGTGGCGGGGGTCTTGTGGTTCGTCTCGCTGCCCGCGCTGCGCGCCGGTGCGCCGCTCAACGCGCTGCTGGCGGGTGCGGCTCTGGGGGCGATGGCCTATGGCACCTACGAGTTCACCAATTTCGCCACCCTGCGCGGCTGGGACTGGCGGATGGTGGCGACCGATGTGACCTGGGGCGCGGTGCTGACCGGGGTGTCGGCCTGGTCCGGGGTGATGGTGGCGCGGGCCACCGGCTGGCAGGGCTGAAGCGGGGCTTGCGGCGCCCCGATCGGGGCGCTCTGGCGGGTTCTGTACGAAACGAACCGGCCTGCGCGCGAGTCATGTACAAAACGCGCGTACAAAACGGACGATTTGTACCATGTCCGCCGGTATTCGGAATACCGTCAGGGCGGGGCTGCGCAGCCCCGCGCCAGGCTCATGATGTGGCTGATTACAATAGCTTCAGATCGCTCGCCATCTGGCGCCCGTCGCGCCCGTCCTGCAATTCATATCCGACCTTCTGATTATCCGCGAGCCCGGTCAGCCCCGAACGCTCGACAGCCGAGATATGCACGAACACATCCTTGCCCCCTTCGTCGGGCGCGATAAAGCCGTATCCCTTTGTGGTGTTGAACCATTTAACGGTGCCTGTGGGCATTCCGTCTCTCCTTCCTGACGTCCATTCTCCCGCCAAAGCGGGGGTTCTTCGCCGCAGGTTCCGCCCATGATCCGGCACTCGAAATGTGCTGGCCGACCCTGAAAACGCCTGTGGCGCGCCCGATGATTGCACGGGCCATGTAAAAAGCAAGCAAAACACAGGTGACGCCATCGCCGCTGCCCGTTATTGAGGCAAGGTGAGCTGGAGGTAGCGATGATACTGTACGGTCTGAAAACATGCGATACGTGCCGCAAGGTACTGAAATCACTTCCGAATGCGACATTCGTGGATGTCCGCTCCGAAGGCATCCCTGATGCGGTGCTGAAATCCGCCCATGCCCGTTTCGGCGCGGCGTTGCTCAATACGCGCTCAACCACATGGCGCGGACTTGACGAAGCCGAGAGGGCGCGCAACCCTCTGGAATTGCTCAAGGATCACCCGACCCTGATGAAACGCCCACTGATCGAACAGGACGGCACGCTTTATCTTGGCTGGGGCAAGGATACGCAGGCCGCACTGCTCGGCTAAGCCACGTCGCCTCAATTGAAGGGAGACAAAACCATGCGCAACGCAGCCCTTGTTCTTGGTATCATCGGCGGGCTTTTCGCCATGCTGATCGGCTTCTTCAGCTTTGGTTACACCGAATTCATCAATGAATTCGGCGAGATAGAGGGTTTGGCGCGGCAGGTCGACCGGGTTGGGCTTGTCCGCACCGTCAGCTTCCTCGCGCCGCTTCTGGCGATCGCCGGGGGTGCGATGGCGCGAATTCGGGCTCTCTGGGGTGGGGTGCTGATGCTGATTTCGGCAGGCGCGATGTATTACGCCTTTGATTTCAACGTCTTCACCATGTTTCCCATCGGTTTCACGGCGCTTGGCGCTGTACTGGCGCTGGCTGCGGGGAAGCCGGATGAGCCGAAGGCGCATTTTTGAAAATCAGCCGGTCCAGCGATATTGGCCCCGCCCCTTTGACCGCCAGCACCACCAGAACGAAGACCCAGAAGGCCCGCTGGTCCGCGATGACGGAATCCGGCACCTTGTCGAACCAGGCGCCAAGCGTGCCGGACTCGGCAATGGCGCCATGGCCATAGAGATCGGTCAGCGTTTGCAGGACGACGAAGCCGATCATCCCAAGCGCCGCGAGCCGCGTCAGCAGGCCCGCAACCACCAGAAACGGCAGCAGAAATTCGGCCCACGTCCCGGCCATAACGACCAGCCAATGAAACGCGCCAAGCTGGCCCGGATCATAGCTGACGGCCTCCATCGCGCGGGGGAATATCTGCGCATAGGCTCCGGCAGAGGGTACAAAGAGCCCCAGCAGCCCGTCGCCCAGCTTGGTGACGCCGGACACCCAGAAATAGGTCAGAAGAACCCCGGCGAAGATCAGCCGCGCAAGTGTCGGCACCAGCCAGTCAGCACGCCCCATGATGGCGGAGAAACGGTTGTAATACGTGACAAGGATCATGTGGATTGCTCCTTTGGGGAAATGACTGCGGTGATGGCTTGGCCTGCAAGAAGCAGCCCCAGAATTTCGGCCAGGTCAAAACCGGGCGCCTCGCCAAGTGCCGCCTCGGCGGCCTCTGTCAGGTTGTGCGCATCGCGCAACGCGTTCAGGAACACGGCGCCGCCCGGCGGCAAGACCTTGATGACGGGATCGAACTCAGGTCGGGTGATCACGACATCCTCGGCAACAGCTGCGGGCTTGGGCGCGCCATCCTGGCAAGCGTAACGCCAGATCCCATGCACCGGCCATGGCGACCGAAGCACGCGCAGCGCGGGCGCCAGTTCAAGGCGCGCCTGCGCCATCAGATCAGGGGACAGGCGCTCGATTTCGCCGGCCTCGACGGGGGCGCGGTCAGCTGCGTGATAAGCCTCGCGCTGCGCCTGTTCAAGGCGCGCCACATCGCCCAGGTAACGCAGATGCAAAAGCGGCGCGAACTGTTCGAGAAAGGCCGGAAATTCAGTGCCATACTGCATGATCATCGGCGTCGATGGCGGCTTCTGGCGCAGGAAAAGGCCCGAGATCTTCTTGAAGTTCTCCGGCCCGATCAACGAGCGGATGGCCGGAAATCCCACCTCCAGCGCCTCGGTCAGGCTGACGGCCACGTTGTTGCGATAGACATCGAAACGCCGCCCCGCTGCGCGCCCCTGACCGTCGCTGAGGCCATCAGGGACTGGGGCGTTGCCATCAAGCAGCGCGTCGTGAAACAGGGTCTGCGTCGGGCTCATGCCGGAACCTGCTGCAGGGCGTTGGCGGCGCGTTGCGCCTCGGCGGCCAGGATGGGCCATTCCGGTACATCCGAGTCCCATTCGATCAACAGGGGCCGCGCGCCTGCGTGCGCCAGCGTGTAGTCAAGCAGCGCCCAGACCGGATCGGCCACCGCGCGCCCGTGGCTGTCGATCAGTAGCGGCGCGCCGTGGTCGTCATGGTCCTCGTCATGCCCGCCAAGATGGATTTCGCCCACATGCGAAAGCGGAAACGCGTCGATATAGGCGCGCGGATCGAGGTTCAGATTGGTAGCCGAGACGAAGACGTTGTTCACGTCCAGCAACAGCCCGCATCCGGTGCGCCGGGCGATGTCGGTCAGGAATTCGGTTTCGCTCATCGTGCTTTCGTCAAACGTCAGGTAGCTTGACGGGTTCTCCAGCAGCATGCGCCGCCCGATGGCTTCCTGGAGCTCGTCGACATGGTCGGCGACGCGGGTCAGCGTGGCTTCGGTATAGGGCAAGGGCAGAAGATCATTGAGAAAATGACTGTCATGAGTGGACCAGGCCAGGTGCTCGGAAAAGCTGGCGGGTTGCAGCCAGTCGCACAGATGCCTGAGCCGTGCGAGGTGATCGCGGTCTAGCCGACCCTCGCCACCGATGCTGAGCCCGACGCCGTGTACGGAAATTGCGAACCGTTCGGCCAGATGGCGCAACTGGGCCAGTGGCCGGCCGCCATCGCCCATGTAGTTCTCGGCATGAATTTCCAGCCATTCGACCGGACGCGGATCGTCCATGATGGCGGGGAAATGCTGTGGTTTGTAGCCAACGCCGGGACCGGCGGGCAGGCCGGGGAAAAGTGAACGTGCGTCCAGCATCGTGAACCTCCTGTCGCAAAATTCGGGCAGGGCGGGATGCGCGGGGGGCCGCGCATCCCTTGAGCCGGTTCACGAGGGCAGGTCGCGATCCAGCGGCTCGAGGGAACCCGAACGCTCGCTGCCATCGGCCATCTCGGGCAGGTCGATATCGGCGCAGGTGCCTTCCTCGACCAGTGTCCAGGCATTGCCTTGGTAATCGACGGTCGAAGAACCGGCACAGGTGGTTCCGGCGCCTGCCTTGCAGTCGTTCTCTCCGGCGAGCGAAACGCCATAGCACTTCTCCTTGGCGTCCTGGGCGGCTGCCGGATTGGTGTAGGCGGTCAGTGCAGCGGTCATGGCACCAGCGATGGCCACGGTCTTCATGGTATTGGACATAGTTTTTCTCTCCCTCAGAGGGTTGCAGGTCATATCACTGGACGCCGTCGCCTTGACGAGGCGCGTCCGGTGATAGCCAGAGGGTAGAGCGGAAGCGGTGCGCAAACCTATTCACGAGCCCGTCAGACACGGACCCGTCAAGAGCCGTGAACACGCTCTAAGGAGAAAAATGCTGGAATATCAACAAATTCGACGCGGCTCCCGCGCGCGTCGTAACAATCGCGCGCTGAAATCGAGGGTTCAACGCGTCCTTTGTTACAGCAGATCGGGCGGTGTGGCCTCACGCGAAAGCGCCGTGATCACGTCATCCAGGGCCTGAACGCTGGTCTGCTTTTCACCAAGGCGGCGCAGTGAGACGGTGCTTTCCTCGACTTCGCGCAAGCCGCAGGCCAGGATCACAGGCACCTTGCCGACAGAGTGTTCGCGAACCTTGTAGTTAATTTTCTCGTTCCGGATGTCGGCCTCGGCCCGGACCCCGGTGGCGCGCAGGGCATCAACCACCTTGTGCACATAAGCATCGGCCTCGGACACGATCGAGGCCACCACAACCTGACGTGGCGCCAGCCAGAAGGGTAGTTTGCCGGCATGTTCCTCGATCAGGATGCCGATGAATCGCTCGAAGCTGCCCAGGACCGCGCGGTGCAGCATGACCGGGCGGTGCTTGGCGCCATCCTCGCCGATATAGGTGGCGCCCAGCCGTTCGGGCAGGACGAAATCGACCTGAAGCGTGCCGCATTGCCAGTCCCGCCCGATCGCGTCGGTCAGCACGAATTCCAGCTTGGGCCCATAAAAGGCGCCTTCGCCGGGGTTGAGCTCGAAGTCGGCACCGGCGGCCAGCGTGGCGGATTTGAGGGCGGCTTCGGACTTGTCCCAGACCTCGTCGCTGCCGGCGCGTTTCTCGGGGCGGTCCGAGAACTTCACGGCGAAATTCTCGAATCCCAAGTCGCGATAGATCTCGGACAAAAACTCAATGAATTTCTGGGTTTCCGCTTCGATCTGATCCTCGCGGCAGAAGATATGCGCATCATCCTGGGTAAATCCGCGCACCCGCATGATCCCATGCAGCGCGCCTGAGGGTTCATAGCGGTTGCAACTTCCGAACTCGGCCATGCGCAGCGGCAGATCACGATAGGATTTGAGGCCCTGGTTGAAGATCTGGACATGGCAGGGGCAGTTCATGGGCTTGAGCGCGTTGATGGATTTCTCGCGGGCGTGCTCCTCGTCGACTTCGACGATGAACATGTGTTCCTGATACTTGTCCCAATGGCCTGAAGCTTCCCACAGTTTGCGGTCGACGACCTGTGGGGTGTTCACTTCTACATAGCCGCCAACGCGCTGCTGGCGGCGCATGTAGTCTTGCAGGCTGGTGTAGATCGACCAGCCGTTGGGGTGCCAGAAAATCTGTCCCGGCGCCTCTTCCTGCATGTGGAAAAGGTTCATCTCACGGCCCAACTTGCGGTGATCGCGCTTCTCGGCTTCCTCAAGGAAGTTCATGTATTCCTTGAGTTTTTCACGATTCATGAAGGCTACGCCATAGATGCGTTGCAGCATCTGGCGGTCGGAATCACCGCGCCAGTAGGCACCGGCGACGGACATCAGTTTGAAGGCGTCGGCGGGGACCTGACCGGTGTGTTGGAGGTGGGGGCCGCGGCAGAGGTCTTGCCAGTGGCCGTGCCAGTACATGCGCAGGGGTTCGGTGCCGGGGATGGCCTCGATCAGCTCGATCTTGAAGGGTTCGTCATTGTCCTGATAATGCCGGATCGCGCGCTCACGGTCCCAGATATCGGTGCGCACGGGATCCCGTAAGTTGATGATTTCCTTCATCTTCTTTTCGATCGCGCCAAGGTCTTCGGGGGTGAAGGGCTCGGCGCGGTCGAAATCGTAATACCAACCGTTCTCGATGACGGGGCCGATGGTGACCTTGACGTCGGGCCAAAGCTCCTGGACGGCGCGGGCCATGATGTGGGCGAGGTCGTGACGGATCAGTTCGAGCGCCGGAGCTTCGTCCTTCATCGTGTTGATTTCAATAGAGGAATCTTCCTCTATCGGCCATTGAAGATCCCAGTGCTGGCCATTCACATTGGCCGAGATCGCCTTTTTGCCAAGCGAGGTCGAAATATCGGCCGCCACTTCGGCCGGGGTTACCCCGGCATCATAGTGGCGTTGGCTATCGTCAGGAAAAGTAAGGGAAATCTGGGCCATTGGCCTGAAGCTCCTCGTCGGTTTGGCGCCCACGGAACGCCCGGTTGCGGGTTGGTCTGGTTTGCAGAGGTTTTACGCCTTGAGCGGCGCAAGTCAAGCCGGACGGAGCGTACAAAACGTCTGTTTTGTAAATCGGTTTTGTACCAAAACCGGGGAGGTCGCGCAGAGTTTGGTACAGAACCGCGAAAACCGCCCTGAAACGACGCCCGAAACGGTTTGCCCAAGGCTGCGCCGGGATGCAAGATTGGCCGCGAAACGGCACAAGACCCTAGACCCAACAAGCGAGAAGGACCGGCATGAGCGACGCAGACTTCCTGACCATGGCCGAGGGCCGCAGACTGGCCTATCACCGGCGCGCGGGCGCAGTGCCGGGCGTGGTGTTTCTGGGCGGGTTCAAATCCGACATGGAGGGCACCAAGGCGGTGCATCTGGAGGATTGGGCGCGCCGGAGCGGGCGGGCCTTTTTGCGCTTTGATTACTCTGGGCACGGGCAGTCATCCGAAGCCTTCACGGATGGCTGCATCGGCGATTGGGCGGCGGATGCGATGGCGGCGATCAGCGGACTGACCGAGGGGCCGCAGATCCTGGTGGGTTCGTCCATGGGCGGATGGATCGCGCTTTTATGCGCCCGGGCGATGCCCGAGCGGGTGGCGGGGATGGTGACGATCGCCGCCGCGCCCGATTTCACCGAGGATTCCATGTGGGCGGGGTTCGACGCCGCGCAGCGCGCCGCGCTGATGAGCGAAGGGCAGGTGGCGCTGCCAAGCGATTACGGCGAGCCATATGTGATCACGCGCCGCCTGATCGAGGACGGGCGCGATCATCTGGTTTTGCGCTCGCCCTTGCCGTTGCCCTTTCCGGTGCGCTTCCTGCAAGGCACGGCGGATGCGGATGTGGAAATGGCAGTTGCGCTGCGCCTGCTGGATCATGCCGCCAGCCCCGACATGCGCCTGACGCTGGTGGATGGGGCGGATCACCGGTTTTCCGATCCCGACTGTCTTGAGCTGATCGAAAGCGCGCTGGAGGAGGTATTGTCGCGGGCGGGCGGCGGCGCTTGACCCTGCGCGCGCCTGTGGCAAGGTGGGCAGGCGCCCCGAATGACAGAAGGAGCAGACCCGAATGCGTGATCCCTTGGTGCTGCTGCCGGGATTGATGTGCGATTCCCATCTGTTTCATGAGCAGATCAGAGCGCTGAGCGCCGAACACGCGGTCATGGTGGCACCGGTTTCGGTGGGCGAGCGTCTGGAAGAGATCGCGTCCTCCATGCTGGATCAACTGCCGGCGCGCTTTGCGCTGGCGGGCCATTCGATCGGCGGGATGGTGGCGATGGAGCTTCTGCGCCGCGCGCCCGACCGGGTGACGCGGCTGGCGCTGATAGATACCTCGCCGCTGGCCGAGACGCCGCAGGCGGCGGCGGATTACGAGCCTGCGATCATCAAGCTGAAGTCGGGCCGCCTGGAAGAGGCGGTGCAGACGCTGGTGCCTGCCGAGGCGCTGGCACCGGGCCATCGCCGTCAGGCGGTGGTGGCCGAGCAGGTCGCAATGGCGCTGCGGGTCGGCGAGGGCGCGATCATCCGCCAGATAAGGGCGATGCAGCGGCGGCGCGATTATCAATCGGTGCTGCGTCGCTGCCGCGTGCCGACGCTGGTGCTGTGTGGCGCCGAGGACATGCTGGTGCCGATGAAGCGGCATGGTTTCATGGCCGAACTGATCCCCTATGCGCGTCTGGAAGTGATCGAGGGCGCGGGCCATCTTGCGCCGCTTGAACAGCCCGAGGCGACGACGGCGGCGCTGCGGGCCTGGATCGAGCAGCCCTATGTATTGCAAAGCCGTGCAGATGCCTGAACCCAGGCGGGGCTGGCAGGCAAGGCTGCGGCGGACCCGTCGGCGTGTTCAGGTCTGGACCAAGCGGCGCCTGCCACCCGGGCTGCGGTTGCTGGCGGGGGTGTTGCTGATGGTGGGGGGCGTGTTCGGCTTTCTGCCGGTGATCGGGTTCTGGATGTTTCCGCTGGGGGTCGCGGTGGCGGCGCTGGATGTGGTGCCGATCTGGCGCTGGTTGCGCTGGCGCATGGGCGGTGCGCGCAGCGACGGGCGCGCGAAACAGCGCGGGGACGAAAGCGATCGCTGAGCCGCGCGGGGTGGCATGACCGCCCCCGCCGACGCGGCACAAGCCGGGGCGGGGCGGCGCTCAGGCCGCTTCGGATTTCTTGACGCTGGTCTTCTTTTTCGCCTTGCGCGGGGCGGTGCGGCTGCGCTTGGCGGGATCTTCGGAATTCGCGTCGATGAAATCCAGCACCAGCGGGCGGATATTGTTGCGCCAGCTGCGCCCGGCGAAGATGCCGTAATGGCCGGCCTCGGGTTCCACATGGCTGGCCTTCATGCTGTCGGGAAGGCCGGTCAGCAGGTCGAGCGCGGCCACGCATTGTCCGGGGGCCGAGATGTCGTCCTTGGCGCCTTCGACGGTCTTGACCGCGACCTTGGTGACTGCGCCGATATCGACCTTGTGACCGTGGACGATGAATTCGTTCTTCGCGATTTCAAGCCCCTTGAAGATGCGTTCGACCGTGGACAGGTAGAATTCCGCGGGCATGTCCATCACGGCGAGATATTCGTCGTAGAACTTGTTGTGGGGGTCATGGTCGCTGGCCTCGCCGCGACTGACGCGCAGGACCTGGTCGGAAAACGCCTTGGCATGGCGCTCGCCGTTCATCGAGATGAAGGAGGAGAGTTGCAACAGTCCCGGATAGACCTTGCGCCCGACGCCCTTGTGCTTGAAGCCGACGCGCTGGATCATGGTTTCCTCGAGCTGGCCCATGGTGACGCGCCGGCCGAAATCGGTCACGTCGGTGGGTGTGGCGTCGGGGTCGATCGGGCCGCCGATCAGGGTCAGCGAGCGGGGCTGGGACTCGGGTTCGAGTTCGGCCAGGTAGGCGGTGGCGGCCAGGGTCAGCGGTGCGGGCTGGCAAACGGCGATCACATGCAGGTCGCTGCCGAGTGCGCGCATGAAATCCATCAGGTAAAGGGTGTAGTCCTCGATGTCGAAGCGACCGGCGGACACCGGGATGTCGCGGGCATTGTGCCAGTCGGTGACATAGACTTCGCAATCGGGCAGCAGCGAGCGCACGGTCGAGCGCAGCAGTGTCGCGTAATGCCCCGACATCGGCGCCACCAGAAGCACGCGGCGATCCATCTCTTCGCGTCCGGTCACATTGAAGTGGATCAGGTCGCCGAAGGGGGCCTCGACCACGGTTTCGATATTGATGAGGTGGTCGCGCCCGTCCTCGCCGGTGATCGAATCGATGCCCCAGTCGGGCCGTGCGGTCATGCGCTGGAAGGTGCGTTCGGTGACTTCGCCCCAGGCCGCCATCCATTGCAGCGCGGGGTTTGGCGTCATGGCGAAAACCGGATAGGATGCAACAGAGAGGGCCGATGCGCCCAACCACTGGTTCGTGTTCCGGAGGGTCTCCATCATGTCATATGTCATCATGTAACGCATCGACATCTCCTACTCTACCGGCGGGCCGGTTCGTTTCGCCGCACTGTCCGACCGGCAGGGGCAGGGTATGCTGCATAGCAGAAATTTAAAAGGGATTCGTGAATATGGCAACAAACGAGGATGGTGCGGCGGAGAATCTCGACAAGATGACCGGGAATCTGGCGCGCGTCGAGGAGTTGTCGCAGCGGTTGATCAAGGCGCTTTCGGCCAGAAATCCGCCCAATCCCGAGTTGAGCGGCCCCTCGCAGGAGTTGTTCGCGCGTGCGGCGGCGTCCTACTGGACCGAGATGCTGGAGAATCCCGGCAAGCTTTATGAACGTCAGCTTGAGTACTGGGGCGAATCGGTGCGCCATTTCATGGAGGCGCAAAAGCATCTGGCGCAGGCTTATGCGCCGGAGCCCGGCACGCTGACGGATGTCGATGATTCGCTGAAGGGCGACAAGCGGTTCGCCAATCCGCTGTGGGAGACGCATCCGTATTTTCATTATGTGAAGCAGCAATATGCGCTCAATGCGCGCGCGATCCGGGACGCGGTGCAGGAGGTGGATGATCTCGATCCGGTCGAAAAGCGGCGGCTGGAGTATTTCTCGCGCCAGATCATCGACATGATGAGCCCGACGAATTTCCTGGGCACCAACCCCGACGCGCTGGAAAAGGCGGTGGAGACCGAGGGCGAGAGCCTGGTGCGGGGGCTGGAGAACCTGGTGGCCGATCTGGAGGCCAATCACGGCGAGATGCTGGTCAGGCTGGCGGATGAGAGCGCCTTCGAGCTGGGCCGCAACATCGCCACCACGCCCGGCGAGGTGGTCTATCGCAACCGGATGATGGAGCTGATCCAGTATGCGCCCGCGACCGGGCAGGTGCACGAAACGCCGGTGGTGATCTTTCCGCCCTGGATCAACAAGTACTACATTCTCGACCTCAAGCCGGAGAACAGCCTGATCAAGTGGATCACCGAGCAGGGTTACACGCTGTTCGTGGTGAGCTGGGTGAACCCGGATGAATCCTATGCCGATGTGGGGATGGCGGATTACGTCGAAGAGGGGTTCATGACCGCGATCCGCGAGGCCAAGGCGATCTGCAACACCAAGCAGGTCAACGCGGTGGGCTATTGCATCGCGGGCACGACGCTGCACCTGACGTTGGCGCTGATGGCGAAGCGGGGCGACAAATCGGTGCGCTCGGCGACGTTCTTCACCGCGCTGACGGATTTTTCGGAACAGGGCGAGTTCACCCCGTTCCTGCAGGACGATTTCGTCGACGGGATCGAAAGGGAGGTCGAGGAACAGGGCGTTCTGCGCTCCTTCATCATGTCGCGCACAATGTCTTTCCTGCGCTCGAACGATCTGATCTACCAGCCTGCCGTGCGAAGCTACATGATGGGCGAGGCGCCGCCGGCCTTCGATCTGCTGTTCTGGAACGGCGACGGGGCGAACCTGCCGGGCTGCATGACGGTCGAGTATCTGCGCGGGCTGTGCCAGCACAACGCCTTCGTCAACGAGGGCTATGAGCTGTGCGGCGAGCGGCTTCATATCAAGGATGTGAAGATCCCGCTGATGTCGGTGACCTGCCAGAGCGATCATATCGCGCCCTGGAAGGATTGCTATCGCGGGTTCCGCCAGACCGGCGCACGCCAGCGCGAGTTCATCGTCTCGCAGTCGGGCCATATCGCGGGCATCGTCAACCCGCCCTCAAAGAAGAAATACGGCCATTACACCAATGACGACCTGAGCGGGGACGCCGATGCGTGGATGGACGGTGCGACCTTTCACGAAGGGTCATGGTGGCCGCGCTGGGAGGCCTGGCTGCGCAGGCGCTCGGGCAAGAAAGTTGACGCAAGGGAGCCCGGCGATTCGGCGCATCCGCCATTAGCCCCGGCGCCCGGCACCTATGTGAAATCCAGGTCAAGCGACTGATTTAAATGCATTTCCCTGTTTATGCTGCAGCGCAGCAAAAAGGGGTTGATTTTCTGCACTGCAGCATGCATATTCTTTGCAGACGCAGAAACGTGCGAAACAACTCGCAGAAATGCAAAGCAAGCAAGGACTGGATTTACCAATGGCAAAAGCACAAGACTTCAGCACCGTCATGAAAGACATCATGGGCTCGTTCCCCGTCGACACCAAAGCGATGGAAGACGCCTTCAACAGCCAGGCAGCCCTGAGCGAGAAGCTCTCGGGCGTCGCACTGGACGCGGCAGAGAAATCGGCCGAAATCTCGAGCAAGTGGACCAAGGAAACCCTGTCCAAGATGACCGAGATGAGCAAAGCAAAGGCCGAGCCGGCCGACTATGCCAAGGCAATGACCGATTTCGCATCGGCAAATGCCGAAGTGGCCGCCGAGAACATGGCCGCCTTCGCCGAGATCGCCAAAAAGGTTCAGATGGACACCGTCGAACTGATGATGAGCGCCGGCAAAGACATGCAGGAAGACGCCGCAAAGGCCGTCAAGAAAGCCACCGACGAGGTGTCTTCGGCTGCCAAGAAAGCAACGGCCGCCAAGTAAGCGGACGAAAACATACGGCCTGATCTCCTCCTCCTCCCTGAGAGGGCCGGTATGACAAGGGCGAGCCGATTGCGGCTCGCCCTTTCTTTTTATTCTGCACTGGCATAAGCTGTGCTGCAGCGCTGAAACATCCGGAGGACCGCGCAGTGGCCGAGACAGAGAAACCATTACTGATCAAGCGCTACGCCAGCCGCCGTCTTTATAATACCGAGACATCGGATTACGTGACGCTGGAGGATATCGCGGAGTTTATCCGCGACGGGCGCGAAGTGCAGATCATCGACCTGAAATCAGGTGACGACCTGACCCGGCAATACCTTTTGCAGATCGTCGCCGAACACGAAAGCCGCGGCGAAAGCGTGCTGCCGATCAGCGTGCTGACCGACCTTGTGCGAAGTTACACCACCCAGGCCACCAGTGTCGTGCCCGAGTTCCTGGCCGCCAGCTTTGAAATGCTGCGCGAGGGGCAGTCGGCGATGATGGAGAACATGACCAAGAACAACCCGCTGGCCAGCATGCCGGGGATGGATGCGATGCGCGCCCAGCAGGAAGCCTTCATGAAGGCGGTGACGGGCGGGATCGGCGGGCTGAAAAGCGGCCCCGAGCGCGAGGACGAGTCCAAATCCGCAGCGGCGGAGGCCGGTGAGGACGAGGACCTGACCGAGATTCGCAAGCAGCTTGCCGAGTTGCAGCAAAAACTGTCCAAGATGAACAAGTAACCGTTCCATGGTCGACAGTCCGGGCCGGATAACGCTTTGGGGTATCGAAGTGTTCATGGCGGCCGCCGATGAGCGCTCGATCTCGGCGGCGGCCAAGCGCCTAGGGGCGAGCCCCTCGGCGGTAAGCCAGCAATTGACCAATCTCGAAGGTGCGGTGGGTGCGACGCTGTTGCAGCGCAATGCGCGCCCCGTGCGCCTGACTCCCGCGGGCGAGATCATGAAGCGCCATGCGCAGGTGATCCTGAACGAGGCGACGCAGGCGCGCGCCGAACTGGCAATGTCGGACCTGTCGATGCTGACCCGGTTCCGGCTGGGCATGATCGAGGATTTCGAGGCCGATGTGACGCCGCGATTGCTGACGCATATGGCCACGGACATGCGCGGTTGCCAGTTTCTGCTGGAGACCGGTGCGAGCCATCACCTGTTCGATCTGCTGGATCAGCGGGCGCTGGATGTGATCGTCGGGGCCGATCTGGGCACGCCGGGCGACTGGGCCGAGGTGCATCCGGTGCTGCGAGAAGGCTTCGTGGTGGTGGCGCCCAAGGGGGCGGTGAACCCGCAAAAGGACATGCTGCGCCAGTTGAAGCGCATGGCGCTGGTGCTTTACACGCAGCGCCATTACATGGGACGACTGGTCAGCGCGCATCTGACGCGCCAGAGCATGACTCTGCGCCATCGGTTCGAGATCGACAGCTATCACGCCATCATGGCGCTGGTCGGGCAGGGGGCGGGATGGACGATACTGCCGCCGCTGGCCTTGATGCGGGCGCGCCGCTTTGCCGATCAGATCGACGTGATGGAATTGCCGTTCGAGCCGCTTTCACGGACCATCAGCCTGACCGCGCGCAGGGATATTCTGGGCCAGATGCCCGCCAGCGTCGCCGGGACCCTGCGCCCGATCCTTCAGGAGCGCATCGTGGATCCGGCGATCGCGCGCTATCCGTTCCTTGAGAAAACCCTGACGGTGCTGTGAGGCGCCCGCGCGCTCAGGTGCCGTAGCTGCGCGCCTCGCCCATCACGTCGCGCGCGGCGGCGATCAGCGTGTCGGCGATTACGTCCAGTTCGGGGCGCGTGAGGCGCGCGGGCAGGCGCACGTCGCAGGCGCGCATCAGCATCGCGCGGGTGCGCGGCAAAGGGCCGGGATCCTGCGGCAGGAAGCCCCAGTTCCAGAAGGCGCGGGCATTGTCGGTGGAAAGCCCGAAGATCTGCACCTTGATGCCGCGCGCCTGGGCGGCGCTGGCAAAGGCGCTGGCGTCGGAATCGCTCATGGAGACCAGGTTGAACTGGATCGAGTCGGGCGCGCGTTCCTCGGGGCCGAGCTTGGGCGGGACATGCAGCCAGGGGCTGGTTTCGATCCTGGCGGCGACATGGTCGTGATTGGCGCGCCCGTCCGTGACGCGGCGCGGGATCTCGGCCAGTTGCGGGCGGATGATTGCGGCGCTGAGGTTGTTCATGCGCAGGTTATAGAGGGGCAGGCGGTTCTGCCAGCGGGCGAAGGCGGCGGAGAGGTCGGGGTCGTCGTGGCCCATATGCTTGGCCCAGTTATGTTCATAGGCGCCGGACATGATGACGGCGCGCGCCACCAGATCGGCGTCGTCGGTGACAAGGATGCCGCCCTCGCCGGCATTGAGCAGCTTGTAAGACTGGAAGCTGAAACAGCCGACGCGCCCGATCGTGCCGATCCGGCGCCCCGCCCATGTGGTGCCGAGCGAATGGGCGGCGTCCTCGATCACGGGGATGTCGCGGGCCGTGCACAGCGACATGATCGCGTCCATGTCGCTGGTATGGCCGCGCATGTGGCTGATGATGACCGCCTGCACATCATCCAGCCGGGCGGTGAAATCGGCGATGTCGATGCGGTAATTCTCGCCGACCTCGCACAGGACGGGGATGCAATCGGCATGCACCACCGAGGAGGGCACGGCGGCGAAGGTGAAGCCGGGGATCAGCACGCGCGCGTCGCGCGGCAGGCCAAGCGCCTTGAGTGACAGGAACAGCGCCGCCGAGCATGAGGAGACCGCGAGCGCGTATGCGCTGCCCATGGTGGCGGCGAATTCCTGCTCGAGCAGGGTGACCGGCGCGTCCTGCGGGGCGGTATAGCGGAACAGATCGCCCGATTGCAGCATCCGGTCGATTTCGGCGCGGGCGGCTTCGGGGATGGGTTCGGCATCGAAGGCATTGGGCGGAAGGGTCATCAGCTTCGGCTTTCCTGAAGTGTATTTTCGGGAAAACTAAAACAAAACTGCGCGCGGCCCAAGCAAAATTTCTGTGACAGGACGCCACGGCGGCCAAAGCTGCCGGGCGCCCGGTGAGGGGCGCCCGACGGGTCGTGAGTGGTGGGTCTGCGTTACGAACCCGCGCGGGTGGATGCGCGCGCGCCGGTGCCGGATTTCAGGGTCTGGTCGACGAATGCGCGGCTTTGCGAGGGGCTGCGATCGCCGATCAGAATGCGCTGCCCGCGCTTGTGGGCGATGTCGATCATGTAGACATCATGTTCACTCAGCCTGCTGAAGCCGGCGTCGCTGTAATGACGGGGCAGCATTTCGATCTGGCTGTAATCCATCGCGCTGACGGGCAGGGCGGTGGCGGCGAGGGCTGCGCCGATGACGAGCGCGGCGATACGGCGGGTTTGGGTATGTGCCGTTTTGGTCATGTCATTCTCCTTTTCGGTTTCACTGTCATCAGCCTAGGAGCCGTGCCCGACCCTGGCAAAACACGACCGGGACACGCAGCGGTGACATGGTCTGCGCAAGGGGCTGTGGTTTCGGATTCGGGATCGGGTGTGAGCGATGATGCAGGGTAAAACCGGTTGAGTTCAACTTATTGATAAAAATAAAAAATATATCCTGTCGCCGTGATGTTGGTCATCCGGGCACAGGGGCGTGAAAGGGGTGCGGAGGTCTGAAACAACACGGCGCGGGCACGTCTTGGTGAGGGCCGCGCGCGAGGCTCAGACGCCGAGTCTGTCGCGCATGGCGAACCATGTCATCGCCAGCACCAGGAGCGGCGAGCGCAATGCGCGCCCTCCCGGAAAGCCGGGTGCGGGCACGCGCGCCATCGTGTCGAATCCGTCGGCCTGCCCGGTGATCGCATCGGCCATCAGCTTGCCCGCATGGGTGGCGCTGCCGACGCCATGGCCCGAATAGCCCGAGGCCGAAAGCATGTTGGGCGCGGGGCGCGCGAGATAGGGCATCCGTTTCATGGTGATGCCCAGCGTACCGCCCCAGGTGTAATCGAAACGCACATTGGCAAGATGCGGGAAGATCTGCGCCATCGGCTTGCGCACGGTCGCGCCGATATCGCGCGGAAAGCGGTAGCCGTAACTTTCGCCGCCGCCGAACAGCAGCCGCTTGTCGGGGCTGAGGCGAAAGTAGTTCACCACGAACTTGCTGTCGGCCACGGCGATGTCGCGGGTCAGCACGCGGGCGGCCTCGTCGCCCAGCGGTTCTGTCGCGCCGATGAAATTGTTGATCGGCATGACGCGGGCCGCGACCCTGGGTTCGAGCCCGCCAAGATATCCGTTGCAGGCGAGGATCACATGATCGGCGCTGACCGCGCCTTGCCCGGCCTGCACCCGCGCGGGGCTGCCCTTGTGGATCTGTGACACCAGCGTGTTTTCATGAATCCGCGCCCCGGCGTCGCGCGCGGCGCGCGCCAGACCGAGCGCGTAGTTGAGGGGGTGAAGATGCGCCGCGCTCATGTCGAGCGAGCCGCCCACATAGCGTGGCGAGGGGCAAAGCGCCTGTGCGCCGTCGCGGTCCAGCTTTTGCAGCGCGTCATAGCCATAGCGCGCGGCGAGGTGATCGGCATAGGCGTGTTCGGCGGCGACCTCGGCCCTGGAAAAGCACATATGCGCGATGCCGGGTTTGAGATCACAGTCGATCCGGTGGCGCGCGATCAGGGATTTCACCAGCGCCTTGGCGTCTTCGGCCAGATCCCAGAGCTTCGCGGCGTCATCCGGGCCGACCAGCTTTTCCAGCCTGTCCTGTTCCATCCGCTGGCCGGAACCAAGCTGCCCGCCATTGCGCCCGGAAGCGCCGAAACCGACGCGATGCGCCTCGAGCAGCACCACGTCAAGCCCGGCTTCGGCCAGGTGAAGTGCCGCCGAGAGGCCGGTATAGCCCGCGCCGATAATGCAGACATCGGCCTTGACCTGCCCGCGCAACGGCGCAAAGCGGTCCAGCGGTCTTGCGGTGGCGGCATACCAGCTGTCGGGATACTGGCCCTGCCGGTCATTGGCAAATAGCAGATTCATGGTTCGGGCGGTCCGCAGGTCAGACGTTCATCAGGAGGTGTTCGCGCTCCCACGGGCTGATCACCTGAAGGAATTCCTCGTATTCGGCGCGTTTGACGATGGCATAGACGCGGGCGAAATCCGGCCCCAGAATGTCATGCAGGTCGGTGGCCGCATCGAACATGTCGAGCGCCTCGCCGAGCACGCGGGGGATATCGGAGTCGCCGGCATAAGCGTCGCCCTTGAACTGGGGGTCGGGTCGGGTCTCGTTCATCATTCCCAGAAGCCCGCAGGCGAGGCTTGCGGCGATGCCGAGATAGGGGTTGCAATCCATCCCGGCCATGCGGTTCTCGACCCGTCGCGCCTCGGGCGGGGACAGCGGCACGCGGATGCCGGTGGTGCGGTTGTCGCGCGCCCATGCCAGGTTGATCGGCGCGGCGTGGTCCTTGACGTAGCGGCGGTAGGAATTGACATAGGGCGCCAGCACCGCCACCGCATCGGGCAGGTGGTTCTGCAAGCCGCCGATGAAGTGGAAAAACGCGTCGGTCTCGCCGCCCTGCGGGCCGACGAAGAGGTTACGCCCGGTTTCGGGGTCGAGGATCGAGTGGTGGACATGCATCGAGCTGCCCGGCTCGTCCTCGATCGGTTTGGCCATGAAGGTGGCGAAGCAGTTATGCTTGAGCGCGGCCTCGCGGATCAGGCGTTTGAAGTAGAAGACTTCATCCGCCAGCTTCACCGGGTCGCCGTGGCGCAGGTTGATTTCAAGCTGACCGGCGCCGCCTTCCTGGGTGATGCCGTCGATCTCGAAGCCCTGGGCCTCGGCGAAGTCGTAGATGTCGTCGATCACCGGGCCGAATTCGTCCACGGCGGTCATGGAGTAGGCCTGGCGCGCGGCGGCGGGGCGCCCCGAGCGGCCCATCATCGGCTCGATCGCCTTGGCCGGATCGAGGTTGCGCGCCACCAGGAAAAATTCCATTTCCGGCGCGACCACCGGTTTCATGCCGTGCTTGTGATAGAGGTCCACGACGCGCTTGAGCACGTTGCGCGGGGCGAAGGGGATCGGCTCGCCGTCGCGGTCATAGGCGTCGTGGATCACCTGAAGGGTCCAGTCGCCGGTCCAGGGGGCTGCGGTGGCGGTGGACATGTCGGGCTTGAGGATCATGTCGCGTTCGATGAAGCCCTCCTCGCCCGCCGCTTCGCCCCAGTCGCCGGTGATGGTCTGAAAGAAGATCGAGTCGGGCAGGTGGAAATGCTGCTGGCGGGCGAATTTGGAGGCGGGCACGGCCTTGCCGCGGGCGATGCCCGGCAGGTCGGCGATGACGCATTCCACCTCGTCGAGGCGGCGGCCCTCCAGATAGGCCTGCGCCGCCTCGGGGAGGGTGTCTTTCCAGTCGGCCATGTCAGCGCTCCTGCTTGAAGAATGCGGCGATGCGGTCTGCGATGACATCGCTTTCGATCGGGGCATCGAGTTTGGTTTCGGCATCCGCCAGCAACGGGTCGGGCACCACGCCGGGGCCGCGATGGCGGATCAGCTGGCCGATCATCTGCGAGGTGAATTCGGGATGCGGCTGGATCGTGTAGGCGCGGTTGCCGTAAAGCAGCGCGGCATAGGCACAGGCGTCGTTGGCGCCGATCACCTCGGCGTCTTTGGGCAGTTCGACCACCTGGTCCTGGTGCCAGGCATTGAGCGGCAGGTGCTGGCCTTCGATGTCGTATTCGGTGCGCCCGATCACCCATCCGTCGGGATGTTTAATCACCTTGCCGCCAAGGGCCTGGGCGATGATCTGATGGCCGAAGCAGACGCCCACCAGTGGGCGGCCATCGGCATAGACCGCGCGGATGAACGCCTCCAGGGGGGCGATCCAGGGGTGGTCCTCATAGGCGCCGTGCCTGGAGCCGGTGATGAGCCAGCCATCGGCGTCGGCGGGGCTGGCGGGATAGTCCTCATCGACCACGTTCCAAGTCTGGTAGGTAAAGCCATGCCCCGCAAGCAGGCGCGCGAACATGGCGTCGTAATCGCCCAGTTCGCGCCGCACGATGTCGATGGCGTGTCCGGTCTGCAGTATCCCGATTTTCATGGGAACCCCATAATTTGATCAAATTCAGGCTAACCCAGCCAAAAGGCGCGGGCAAGCCCCTCGCGCGCATCTTGCCGGGATGGTGCCTTGTGGCGCAGCCTACACCGTTTCGAGGTAGGTTTTCCACTGGGCTTCGGGGGCGATGTCGCGCATCAGGCGCAGTTCCTGGCGCTTGGTCATCACGAGGTTGGCAATGAGTTCCGGTGGCAGGAAGGCGGCGATCAGCGGATCGCCCCGGAAGCGGTCGATCGCGGTTTCCCAGTCCGGCGCCATGCGGGGCAGGTCGTGCTCATAGGCGTTGCCGGTGATCGGGTCGGGGGGCTCCATGCCGGTCTCGACCCCGGTGATCGCGGCGCCGAGGATCGCGGCGAAGGTGAGATAGGGGTTGATGTCGCCCCCTGCGGCGCGGTGTTCGATACGGCGCGCGGCGGGCGGGCCGCCGGGGATGCGGATGGCGGCGGTGCGGTTCTCATAGGCCCAGGAGGCGCCGGTGGGCGCATGGGCGCCGGGCACGAGGCGCGCATAGCTGTTGGCATGGGGCGCGAAGATCAGCGTCGAGGCGGGCAGCGCCGCAAGGCAGCCGGCCACGGCGGCGCGCAGCGTGTCGGTGCCTTTCGCGCCGCCGTCGTCGAAGACGTTGCGCCCGTCGCCGTCCAGCACCGAGAAATGCAGGTGCATCCCGTTGCCCGCATCGTTGCCGAAGGGTTTTGCCATGAAACTGGCGGAAAAGCCGTGCCGGTGTGCCAGACCCTTGATCAGCGTCTTGAAAAGCCAGGTATCATCGGCGGCGCGCAGCGCGTCCTGATGATCCAGCGTCACCTCGAACTGGCCGATTCCGGCCTCGCTGGTGGCGGTCTGTGCCGGGATGCCCATGGCCGCGCAGGCCTCGTAAAGCGCGGTCAGGAAGGGGTCGAACGCATCCATCTGCGCCATCGACAGGATCCCCGGCGCCTCGAGCCGCCGCCCCGAGCGCGGGTCGCGCACATGGCGCAGGGCCTCGCCGCTGTCATCGACCAGGGTGAATTCCAGCTCGGTCGCGGCGATCACCTGCCAGCCGCGCGTGCCGAAACGGTCCAGCACCCCGACGAGCGCATGGCGCGGATCGCCCTCGAAGGGGGTGCCGTCCTCGTGATGCATGGCCATGGGCACCAGCGGCTGGGGCGCGTCGAGCCAGGGCAGGGGCACCGGGCCGCGCCCTGTCGGATAGAGCACCCCATCCGCATCGCCCGAGTCAAAGACCAGCGGCGAGCCTTCGATATCGGCCCCGAAAATATCCACATTGAGCACGGAAAGCGGCATCCTGACCGCGCCCGCATCCAGCTTCAGGGCATAGGCGCCGGGGATGCGCTTGCCGCGCATCTGGCCATTGAGGTCGCAGGCGGCGACCCGGATCGTGGGGTAATCGGCAAGCTCCATCGCGGAACACTCCTGAGAACAGCGCTCCCAAAGGCTAATCGGTCATCGCGCCGGACGCCACAATAATTTGATCAAAATATCGCGCCGCTCTGGCCCTGCCCCGGACCGCGCCCTTCTTCTGTTCCGAAATATCCCGGGGGGAGTCCCGGACCTGTCCGGGACGGGGGGCAGCGCCCCCCCTTGCACCGCCGCCCTCAGCCCGCGACGGATGCGTCGTAGATGCTGCGGATCGACTCGCCGATGGTGGCGTTGAACGCGTCGTCCGATTGCGCGTCCGAAAGCCCTTCGGTCAGGGCGCGGCTGAAGCTGGCGATCATGCCGCTGTTGCGGGCCAGCCGGGCATTGGCCTCGTCGCGCGCATAGCCGCCCGAGAGCGCCACGACGCGCATCACGCGCGGATGGGCGATGAGCGGCGCATAAAGATTCGCGGTCTCGGGCAGGGTCAGCTTGAGCATGACCTGCTGGCCGTCGGGCAGCGCATCGAGTTCGGCGGCGATGGCGTCGCGCAGGATTTCCTCGGCCTCGGCCTTGTCGGCGATGCTGATCGTCACCTCGGGTTCGATGATCGGCACGAGGCCATGACCAAGGATCTGGCGGCCGATCTCGAACTGCTGGGCGACGACCGCCTTGATCCCTTCGGGATTGGCGGCGTTGATGACCGAGCGCATCTTGGTGCCGAAGATTCCCGCCTTCACCGCCCGTTCCAGCAGCGCATCGAGATCGGGCATCGGCTTCATCAGCTGGACGCCGTTTTCCTCCTCGGCCAGCCCCTTGTCGACCTTGAGAAAGGGCACCACGCCGCGCTCCTGCCAGAGGTAGTCGGGCGAGGGTTTGCCGTCGATCTCGCGCTCCATCGTCATCTCGAACAGGATCGCGCCGATGATGTGATCGCCATTGAAGGCCGGGGCGCGGGCGATGCGCGAGCGCATCGCGTGAATGAGGTCGAACATTTCGGCATCCGAGCCGTAGCGGTCCTCTTCGATGCCATAGAGGCGCAGCGCCTTGGGGGTCGAGCCGCCCGACTGATCGAGCGCCGCGATAAAGCCGTTTGCGTTGCGGACCTGCTCGGCCTGACGTTCCCTGGACATGATCTGACTCCCCGGTTCATGGACGTTGTTTTCTGCCTCGCGCCTGCGCGCGCGAAGGTCTGCGCCGTCTTAGGCGAGGGGGCGGATTTATGCAATCGTGGTGGCGCTAACGGCGCGACGCCTGCGGGCCGGGTTTCAAAGCCCCTTCGCCTCGGCGAAAGAGACCAGGCGGCGCGACTTGGCGTCCCAGAGATGCAGCCGCACGCTGTGCAGGCTTTCCCGGATGGTCATGCGATTGCTTTCGGCCAGTTCGGCATGATCCCGCAGCACCTCGGGCAGGCGATAGAAGGGGATGCGGCTGTAAAGGTGGTGCACATGGTGGACGCCGATATTGGCGCTCACCCATTGCAGGACGGGGGGCAGCACGTAGTGCGAACTGCCGTGAAGCGCGGCGTCATGCAATTGCCAGTCCTCCTCGTTGTCCCAATGCGTGGTTTCGAACTGGTGTTGCACGTAGAAGAGCCAGACCCCGGCCGTGGCCGCAAGCAGTGTCGAGGGCAGGAAAATCAACAGGATGGGCACGAGGCCACCGTAATAGAGAACCGCCGCCACCCAGGCGAATATCGCGGCATTCGTGCACATGGCGCTGACCCAGTATCTGGCATTGCCCATGAGCCCCAGCGGCAGCCGGTTCTGGACAAAGAACAGATAGCCCGGCCCGAGGCAGAACAGGACAACCGGGTTGCGATAAAGCCTGTAAAGCAAACGGTTGAGCGGTTTCAGGTCGCGATATTCCGCGACGGTGATGGTCTGGATGTCGCCCATGCCGCGCCGCCCGAGATTGCCCGCCGAGCTGTGGTGAATCGAATGGGAGCGCCGCCACACGTCATAGGGTGTCAGTGTCAGCACCCCGATCACGCGACCGAGCCAGTCGCTCAGGGTCCGGTTCTGGAAGAATGCGCCATGCCCGCAATCGTGCTGGATCGCGAAGAGGCGCAGCAGGAACCCCGCGTTCACCAGCGAGAGCGCGAGCGTCAGCCAATAGCTGAGCGACATGGACCACCAGGCAAGCGCCCACAAGATCAGGAACGGGCCGAGAGTGACCGCAAGTTCGAATGAACTGCGTTTTGGGTCGGGTTCACGGTACTCCGCGAGGATTCTGATCCATTCCCGTGCAGGACGGTCCTCGCCAAGCTGACGGGCAGCTTCGGATTGATCGGGCATTGCCTGCTTTCTCATATGTTGTGCCGACCTGTTACAAGATCGGAGGGATTTCGCAAAGCTGTCTTTTTGAAGCAGGTGCGAAGAGCGTGCCGCAGTGTCTTTGGCCGGGGGGGCAGGCCCCCGTGAACGTGGCGGCGTCAGGTCTGAAGTGCTGCGACGCCGGGCAGATCCTTGCCTTCCATCCATTCGAGGAAGGCACCGCCAGCCGTGGAGATATAGGTGAAATCCGCCGCCGCGCCCGATTTGTTGAGCGCCGCGACCGTGTCGCCACCGCCCGCCACCGAAACTAGTTTGCCCGCGCGGCTGAGTCCTGCGGCATGGGCGGCGGCGGCATTGGTGGCGGCGTCGAACGGTTCGATCTCGAAGGCGCCAAGCGGCCCGTTCCAGATCAGCGTGCGCGCGGCGTCAAAGGCCGTGGTGATGCGGGTCACCGATTGCGGCCCGGCGTCGAGGATCATCGCATCCTCGGGGCAGGCATGGGCGGGCACGGTTTCATGCGCCGCGCCGGATTTGAATTCGCGTGCGACCACCACGTCGGCGGGCAACAGGATTTCGCAGCCCGCGGCGCCCGCCTTGGTCATGATCAGGCGCGCGGTGTCGGCCATGTCGTGTTCGCACAGCGATGTGCCGACGCCGAGGCCCTGCGCGGCCAGGAAGGTATTGGCCATCCCGCCGCCGATCACCAGTTGGTCGACCCGTTCCACGAGGTTGCCCAGCAGGTCGAGCTTGGACGACACCTTGGCGCCGCCCACCACCGCCACCACCGGGCGTTGCGGCGTGCCGAGCGCGGCCTCGAGCGCCTCGAGTTCGGCCTGCATGAGGCGTCCGGCGCAGCAGGGCAGGTGGCGCGCCAGCGCCTCGGTCGAGGCATGGGCGCGATGAGCGGCGGAAAAGGCATCGTTGCAATAGATGTCACCGAGGCCCGCAAGGCGCGCGGCGAAATCCGGGTCGTTGGCCTCTTCGCCGGGGTGAAAGCGGATATTCTCGAGCAGCAGCACATCGGCGGCGCGGGCCTCGTCGGTGAGGTTCTCGGCGCCATCGAGCGTCTCGATGAAGGTGACGCGCCGCCCGAGCGCCTTTTCCAGCGCGGGCACGACCGGGCGCAGCGACATTTCGTCCACCACCTTGCCCTTGGGGCGGCCGAAATGGGCGATCAGCATGGGCTTGCCGCCCGCGGCCAGGATCGCCTCGATGGTGGGCACGATGCGGTTGATGCGGGTGGCGTCGGTGACGCGGCCGTTCTCGATGGGCACATTGATGTCGACGCGGGTCAGCACCGTCTTGCCGTCAAGATCCATGTCGTCGATGGATTTCCAGTTCATACCCAACTGTTCTGCTCCTGCCGCCTCATCAAAACGCGCGCTTCTCATGGCCTGTCGGGCGCGGGGCGTCAAGCTCTGCGCTTGGCAATTGCGGTCTGGCGTCTTAGGTAACGGGCAAAGCATGCAGTCAAGGAGGGCCAGATGGCCGAAATCAAGGATCCCGAGAACACCGTCCTGATCGCGTTGAAGGACGGCACGGTCACCATCGAACTGATGCCCGACATCGCGCCGGGCCATTGCGAGCGGATGAAGGAACTGGCGCGCAGCGGCCAGTATGACAACGTGGCCTTCCACCGTGTGATCGACGGCTTCATGGCCCAGACCGGCGATGTGGCCAATGCCAACATGGAAAAGGATTACAATCCTGGCCGGGCTGGCACCGGGGGCAGCGATCTGCCGGACCTCAAGGCCGAGTTCAGCCGCATCCCGCATGACCGCGGCACCATCGGCGCGGCGCGCAGCCAGAGCCCGGACAGCGCCAACAGCCAGTTCTTCATCAATTTCAGCGACAACCATTTCCTCAACGGGCAATACACCGTCTATGGGCGGGTGATTTCCGGCATGGAGCATGTGGACGCGATCACGCGCGGCGAGCCGCCCGCGAATCCCGACCGGATGATCAGCGTGAAGGTGGCGGGCGATGCGTAAACTGGCCGTTCTTTTCAGCCTGATGGCCGGTCCGGCGCTGGCCACCGGCTTGCAGATCGACGTGGCGGGCGAGGCCAATGGCACCGTCACCATCGACCTTTTCGAGGATGTCGCACCGCAGCATGTGGAGCGGATCACCGCGCTGGCCGAGGCGGGGGCCTATGATGGCGTGGTGTTTCACCGCGTGATCGAGGGTTTCATGGCGCAGACGGGCGATGTGGAATTCGGCAAGCTTGAGGGCGGCGACATGCGCCGCGCGGGAATGGGCGGCAGTGACCGCCCCGACCTTGCGGCCGAGTTCTCGGATATCGGTTTCGAGCGCGGCGTGATCGGCATGGCCCGCAGCCAGGACCCGAACAGCGCCAACAGCCAGTTCTTCATCATGTTCGCCCCGGCGACGCATCTCAACGGGCAATATACCGTCGTGGGCGAGGTGACGGACGGGATGGACGTGGTCGATGCGATCAAGCGCGGCAAGGGCCGCAACGGTTCGGTTGTCGGCCAGCCCGATGTGATGCAGTCGGTCACGGTGACCGAGTAGGCCATGCAGGCCACGGGATACGAGCCGCTCGACACGCTCAAACCCGTGGCCGACGGGCTATGGCTGATCGACGGGCCGGCGATCCGCTTCATGGGGATGCCGTTTTCCACCCGCGCCACCGTCGTGCGGCTGGAGAATGGCGATATCTGGGTGCATTCGCCGACCCGGCTGACCGACGGGCTGCGGCGCGAGCTTGACGCGATCGGCCCGGTGCGCCACCTGATCGCCCCGAACTGGCTGCATTACGCGCATCTTGGTGACTGGCAGGCGGCTTTTCCCGCAGCGTTGGCCTGGGGCGCGCCGGGTGTGGCCGCGCGGGCTGAGAAGAAGGGTCTCGCGCTGCATCTCGATCACGCGCTGCAATGGGACTGCGCCGAAGAGCCGTGGTGCGGGCAGATCGAGCAGATGATCGTGCGCGGCAGCAAGCTGCACCGCGAGGCGGTGTTCTTTCACCGCGCCAGCCGCACCCTCATCCTGACCGACCTGATCGAGGCCTTCGAGACCGCCAAGCTGCCGGTCTGGATGCGCCCCATCGTCTGGATCGCCGGGCTTGACGATCCCGACGGCACCATGCCCCCCGACATGCGGCGCAGCTTTCGCGACCGCACTGCACTGGGCACGGATGTGGAGCGGATGATCGCCTGGGCGCCCGAGCGGGTGATTATCGCCCATGGCCGCTGGTATGAAAACAACGGCGTCGCCGAACTGGAGCGCGCGTTCCGCAAGGTGCTGAACCACAGCCGCTGGGACAAGGCGCTTGGCGAGATGAAGGCGCGCAAAGGGAAAGAGGACCCGCACTGATTCACACGGTGCGTCACGTCTGCGTGCGCGCCTCTAGCCGGAACGGCGCGGCGCGGGCATCATGCGGGCAACCTGCCAGGAGGATGTGCCATGCCCCTTTTCCCCCGACCGTTCAGATTCTCGCTCCTTGCTACAGTCCTCCTCGCTTTGAGTGGCCAGTTGGCCGCCGCCGATCCCTCGACCTGGCGACGAGAGTGGCCGCGCACCGATTTCACGACCACCAGTGTGGAAAGCTGGAATGAGATCATATCGGGCGGCCCGCCGAAAGACGGCATCCCGGCATTGAGCGCCCCCGAATTCATCCCAGCGCGCGAGGAAAGCGGGATCGGCGCGCGCGAGCCGGTGATCACGCTCGAGATCGGGGACGCCGTCCCGCGCGCCTATCCGTTGCGCTATCTGACCTGGCACGAGATCGTCAATGACAGCGTGGCGGGGGTGCCGGTGGCGGTCACCTTCTGCCCGCTGTGCAACTCGGCCATGGTGTTCGACCGGCGCAGCGCGCAGGGGGTGCTGGAGTTCGGCGTTTCGGGTAAGCTGCGCAACTCGGACATGATCATGTTCGACCGCCAAAGCGAAAGCTGGTGGCAACAGGCGCTGGGCGAGGCCATCGTGGGGCGCATGACGGGGACCGAGCTGCGCCAGCTGCCCTCGTGGATGGAAAGCTGGGAACAGTTCCGCGCGCGCCACCCCGACGGGCTTGTGATGGCCGAACCGGACCATGCGCGCCGCTATGGCCAAAATCCCTATGGTGGCTATGACAGCGCGGTGCGGCCCTTTCTGTATGACGGCGCGCCTCCGCCGCATGGCGTGCCGGCGCTGGCGCGCGTGGTGCGTGTGGGCGACAGGGCCTGGCCGCTTGAGCGGGTGCGCCGTGCCGGCGAAATCGAGGAGGCGGGGGTGTCGATCACTTGGGAGGCCGGCCAGGCGTCGGCGCTCGATTCCACCTTGATCGCCGAGGGGCGTGACGTGGGCAATATCCGGGTGCGCGATGCGCGCGGGCGCGACCTGCCGCATGATCTGCTTTTCGCCTTCGCCTTTCATGCCTTCTGGCCCGATGGGCGCTGGATGCTGGGCCAGTGACCCCGCGCCCCGCCGGTGCCCGTGGCGACTGGGGGACGCCTCCGACGGGAGATCTGTAAAGCATAAAAAACAATCTTCTTATGCACCTACGCAATCTCGCACCCGGTCAATCCTCACTTTTATCCACATGCCATTTTCACCCCAAACACCTGACATGGTGTTCCACTGGGACCATTTTAGAAATGTTTACAGAGCGGAAAGTGTGAATTCGCCGCGCCCGTCAGCAGCGTCTCCTCTCATCTCCCTGCCCCAGAATCCAGGGGTCCGCACCATCACAATGAGCGCGCACCTTTGGGCACGCGGTCGCGCCTAAGCACTGCGTCTGCGCCATTGAATTTGATCTCAGGCCCTGCCTCCGAGCAGACGCAGCTTAGAGAAGCGTTGCCTATAGCGAGCAGGCGTTACGCCGACGCGTCGCTTGAACAGGCGACGGAAGAAATTGGAATCCTCGTACCCGACCTCTATCGCCACCTGATCGATGGCCGCCTCGCTCGTCTCCAGCAGATGCTTCGCCTCTTCGATCCGCATGGTCTGCACATATTCCATCGGGGTGGAGCCCGTCGCCGCACGGAAGCGGCGCATAAAGGTGCGCTCGGTGAGGCCCGACTGTTCCACCATCGCGGCCACGGGATTGGCGCGGTGATAGTTGTCGGCGATCCAACCCTGGATCTCCGAGATCACGGCGTCATCGTGCCGGCGGGGACGTCGGACACCGGCAAATGGCAACTGGCCCTCCGAATGGTCGCCGAACAGAAAGATCTTTGCGATACGCACGGCCTCGTCCGGGCTGCAGAATCTTGCGACAAGATAAAGGGCGAGTTCTTCCCAAGCGGTCGCGCCGCCTCCGGTGATGATGCGGTGCTCGGGACCGGCGGGGACGAGGATCTTCTGCGCCGCGAGCCGCACCTCAGGGTAGTTATGCCGCAGCAGGTCCGCGAGTGACCAATGCGTTGTCGCCTCGAGACCATCGAGAAGCCCCGCCTCGGCCAGAACGGCGGTCCCGGTGCAGACCGAACAGACCGTGGCGCCGGTTGCGTATTTCTCGCGCAGCCATTCGATCTGGCGGCTCCAGAGGCCCGCGAACGGCTTGTCGAGGTCAAGCACGAGGTCCGTCACGATCACGATGTCGGCCTCTCCCATCGCCTCGTGCGGCGTGATCGCAAGACCGTAGGTTGTCTCGACCGGTGCGCCATCTGCGGTGACGATGCGCGGTGTCATCAAGGGCACGTCCGAGGGTTCGCCGGTCAGCTGTTCCCAGGTCCGGCCGGCTGACAGGAAGACCTCGTAGAGACCATAGATGGCTGCCGGCGTGCTTTCGGGGAGCGCGAGGAGGGCAATCCTTGGGCCGGCAGTCATTTTTTCAATGTTCATAGCCAAGAATGGCAGGATCAGCCTGTTCTTGTCCAGTCCCGCCCTTATCGAGGGGCCGCCTGTACGGTTATCGCCAGTGCATCCATCCGCAAAACGGGAACAAACGACATGACCGCAGAACGTCAGAACATCTCCGCCGCGAATGCCGAGCGTTTCGCTGAGACCATCGCGGGAATCATCGACCAGGGTGCGATCGCCGTATCGCTGTCGCTGGGTCACAGGACAGGTCTATTCGACACGATGGCGGATATGGCCCCGGCCGGAAGCCTCGAGATCGCCACCGCGGCCGGTCTGGCGGAACGCTATGTCCGTGAGTGGCTTGCCGTCATGGTGACGGGCAGGGTCGTGGACTACGACCCCGAGACATCGTGCTACCATCTTCCGGCCGATCGTGCCGCCTGCCTCACGCGCGGCGCGCCGCTTGGCAACCTCGCGGTCTATGCCCAGCATGTAGCGCTTATGGGCGGGGTGCAGGACCGGACCATCGCCTGTTTCGAAACGGGAGAGGGGACAGATTATGTTGACTATCCCTGCTTTCACCAGATCATGGCCGAAGACAGCGCGCAAACCGTAGCGGAGGCGCTATTTGACCATGTTCTGCCGCTGGCGGGAGGCATAGAGGACAGGCTTGCCGATGGGATCGAGGTCCTTGATGCCGGTTGTGGCCGGGGCGGCGCACTCATCGAGATGGCAAAGCGCTATCCAAACAGCAGCTTCACAGGGTACGATCTTTGCGGTGATGCTATCGGTTGGGCCCGGGCAGCCGCGCGGCGGCTCGGCCTCGGGAATGTGAACTTTGAGGCCAAAGATCTGACCGGGTTCGCCGAGCAGGAACGGTTTGACTTCATCACCTCTTTTGACGCGATTCACGATCAGAAGGACCCTGAAGGTTTGATCCACGGCCTCAGGGCTTCGCTGAAGCCGGGCGGAACCTATCTGGTACAGGATATTGGCGGGTCTTCGAGACTTGAGAACAATCTCGATTTCCCCATGGCTTCGCTTCTCTACGCGATTTCGTTGACGCATTGCACACCGGTCTCGATCGGGCAGGGCGGCGAAGGTCTTGGGACCATGTGGGGTTGGGAAACGGCCGAAGCGATGCTGTCCGATGCGGGCTTCGCCACTGTCGAGCGACACGTCCTGCCGCATGATCCGTTGAACGTCTGGTTCGTTGCCCGGGCCTGAGAGGCCGCGCGGACCGTCTTAGCCGAAAGAAAGACCGATGACCGAAACAACCTTACCGGGCGCGCATCTGCGCCCGGCTTCTCCCTTGCGTGCCGAAACGGGCGCATTTCTCCGCCTTGCGGCGCCAATGACACTCGTTGCGCTTGTCAATATGGCCATGAGCGTGACCGACACGTTGATGGCCGCGAGCTTCGGCGCCGGGGGCCTCGCCGCCGTCGCGGTTGGCAGCGATTTCTACAGCATCGTCT
The DNA here is from genome assembly GCF_026891095.1 of Roseovarius salincola. GTDB lineage: Bacteria > Pseudomonadota > Alphaproteobacteria > Rhodobacterales > Rhodobacteraceae > Roseovarius > Roseovarius salincola. Next base: position 123,980 of record NZ_JAPTNL010000004.1, on the reverse strand, counting down.
TTGTCTTCGCGGCCGGATGCATCAGCGGGCTCGCGCCGCTTTATGCCGCCGCAGCCGAGGCGCAGGATAACACGTCGCTTCGCCGCCTGCGGGCCGCCGGATGGATGCTCGCCGTGTTGCTCACCCTTGTTACCGTGCCGCTGGTCTGGGCGGCACCTGATTATCTGCGTTGGCTGGGCATCCCAGAGGCGCTTCTGGACGACGGGCGCGGGTACACGCAGGCCATGGCCGCGACTCTCGTGCCGATGCTTTGTGTCGCCGTCCTGCGAAATCGCCTGCTGGCGCTGGAACGCCCGGGTCTCATCGCCCGCATCACGACCTGCGCGATTCCGGCAAATGCCGCGCTGAACTGGATGCTGATGCACGGCGTGGGGACTTGGAGCGGATTCGGGATCACGGGTCTTGGCCTGTCCTCGCTGCTTGTCGCCTGCGGGATCGCGGTCGTGCTTGGGCTCGCCTGCAAGAGACAAGGCGATTGGGGCCTTGAATGCGCTGCGATCCGTGAATTGCGGGAAGCGTTGCGCGTGGGCTTGCCCATCGGCTTCACGATGCTCGCGGAATTGGGCGTCTTTCTTGGCGCCACCCTCTTCGCGGCCCGCTTCGGAGCCGAGGCGGCGGCCGCCCATGCACTGACGATCCGCCTCGCCGGTCTCGTCTATGCCGTCTCAATTGGACTGCAACAGGGGGCCGCCGTGCGCATGGCGCGCCGATCAGAGGTTGGTGACCAGAGGTTCACGTTCACTGCATGCACACGTCTGGCGCTGGCTGCGGGCTTGGCCCATGCCGCGATTCTCGGCGCGGTCGCCGTCCCCCTGGCCGGTGCCGTCCTTCAGGATCCTGCAACTGCGGCCACGGCAGCGGGGTTGATCATGCTTCTCGCGCTCTCTGAACTGCTCGTGCCGATCGGTGCCGTGGCGACAGGGCTGATGCGCGGGCTAAAGGACACCCGGATGCCCATGGTCTATTCGCTCCTCGGCAATTGGGGCGTGACACTGCCAACGGCTCTCTTGCTAACCGCCGCTGGTCTCGGAGTGACCGGCCTCTGGATCGCGCTGGCAAGCGGTAGCCTCATCGCATCCGCGCTCACAGTTCTGCGCCTGCGGCGCTATCGCGCGCTGCGGCTCGCCTGACCCTCATCCTCATGGAAAGGACAGACACATGTTGAGGAAATGTCTTACCCTTCTTTACGCTGCCGGAGGCTACGTCGCGGGACTGGCGAGCATTGCGCTGATCGTCAGCTTCCTCGCCGACTTGCCGTTGCCTTGGGCGATCGACGCGGGTGAGCCAGGTGCCTTCTGGCCGTCCGTTGCCATCAACCTCGGGCTTTTGTGGGTTTTCGGTCTGCATCATTCCATCACGGCGCGGCGCTGGTTCAAACGACACTGGACGCGGCTGATACCACCGGAGCTGGAACGGGCGACCTATCTCTACATGACTGCCGCCTTGACCGTGATCCTCGTCGGGCTCTGGCAGCCAATTCCCGAGGCCGTCTGGCATGTAAGCGATGCGATCGGCGCCGGGCTGTTGTGGGCGGCCTATCTCAGAGTCTGGGGCCTGATGTTCAGCGCCACCTTTCCGATCGGTCACCTCCGTTTCTTCGGCCTCGCTCAGGCATGGGAAAGGGTGACGGATGTGTCTGCACGCGAAGCGGGTTTCACTGCACGCTGGCTTTACGGAGTGATCCGTCATCCGATCAGTCTTGGCTGGATGCTCGTTCCGTGGATTACGCCGCATATGACCATGGGCCAGCTTGTCTTCGCGATGGGAACGGCAGCCTACGTGCTGATCGCAACGATCTTCGAAGAAGCCGATCTCGTGGCCGAACTCGGAGATATCTACCGGGATTACCGCAGGCGTGTTCCTGCGTTCCTGCCAATCCGCAAGCCTTGGTAGTGCCGGCCAAAACTGGCCGTCACGATCCCGACCGCGCGCTCGACGGCCTGGCCGATTTCGACGAGCATCTGCCCGACGCCGGAACCGATGCTGCCGACACGCTTGCGCTTCTCGACAAAAACGGGTCACCCGCCACAGTGGTTTCGAATGGACCGAAGTATTACGGATTTGTCGTTGGCGGCACGTTGCCCGTGGCCCAGGCCGCCGACCGGATCACCTCAGCTTGGGATCAGAGCGCGACAGTCCCTGATTGGACCTGTCACGGTTTGATGCCGCCACTGTCTTGTTTCGACCGCGCCAATATGCCTCCTTCGGCGTTCTGTGCTCAAGGGAGGAATGAGGGCGTTCGGTGTCTTCCTGGTCGATCTTGACAATTGGCATCTTGCCAAGTTTCGGCAAGACATGCAGCCGCAGGGGGCTGAACCATCTGCCATCCGATCCTTTACGCTTTAAGTTCTGTTTATGCGTCTCGTAAGCCTTCAGGGCCAGAGGCCCGAGCCGTCCTTCTTTCAGGTTGCCTTGTTCAATCTCGAGGCGACGTTGTCTGATGGGGGCGCTGTCAATGCCAGACTGCTCTCGCACCCAAGCCGCTTTTTGCGAGCTGCCCTTCATCTGGCGGAAAATACCTCGGGGGAGTCGCAGCTTGCTGCGACGGGGGCAGCGCCCCCGATCCAGCCTAGCGGATGATGTTGACCCTGAGCTTGAGACCACGGCGCGCGGCCTGGGGCAGGTGGCGGTTGAGGCGGCGGTTGATCAGGCTGAAAAATGCGATGATCCCCAGTGTGAGCAGGATGAAATAGCCCGCCAGGATCGGGTAGGGCACGAAGGGGTTGAAGGTCTTGTCGGCGAAGTAATTGGCGTAATAGAGCGCGTCGCCGCGTTGCTGCCAGGCCGGAAAGCCCGAAAAGAACACCAGCGTCGTGGCGTGAAAGAGAAAGATCGCCTCGTTGGTATAGGCCGGCCAGGCGAGGCGCAGCATGGTCGGCCAGACGATGCGGCGAAAGCGCGGCCAGCCCGCAAAGCCGTAAGCGTCGGCGGCCTCGATATCGCCGCGCGGTATCGCGCGCAGCGCGCCGTAGAATATCTCGCCGGAATAGGCGGCGGTGTTGAAGAACAGCACGATCAGCGCCCCGAGCCAGGCAGACGTGAAGGGATCGAAGACGGGGCTGACGGATTTCAGTTGCAGGAAGGCGAAATAGGCGAAGAAGAACTGGATGAAGAGCGGCGAGCCGCGAAACACGAAGATGAACCAGCTTGCGCTTTTGCGGATCGCCCGGTTTCGCGCGCCCTTGCCCACGGCCAGCGCGGTTGCGAGGAAAAATCCCGCCAGAAGCGCCAGTGCGCCGAAATAGATGTTCCAAAGCAGGCCCGAGCCGATCAGCGTCACCTGTTCGCAAAGCGTGAAATTCTCGCGCGGGAGCAGGCGTTCGCCGATCCCGAGGCTGCGCAGACCGTAATCCTGAACCGTCTGCCAGCAGCTCATGCGGTGGCCTTTCGCTGGTCGCCGCCGCCGCTGGTGGCCTGTCCGCGCATCAGTTTCTGCATCAGCCGCTCGAGGTAGATTTCGGAAATCCGCGTGAAGCCGAGATAGAAAATCAGCAGCGCCAGGAAGTACCACATGCGCCAGTCGCCATGCGGATACTGGGTGAAGCGCGGGTTGGCGGTGCCGCCAAGGCTGCGCGCCCAATAGACGATATCCTCGATCCCCAAAAGAAACAGCAGCGGCGTGGCCTTGATCAGCACCATCCACAGATTGCTGAGGCCGGGCAGCGCATAGACCCACATTTGCGGCACGAGAATGCGCCAGAAGGTCTGGCGGCGCGACATGCCATAGGCCTCGGCGGTTTCAAGCTGCGCATGGGGAACCGCGCGCATGGCGCCAAAGAGCACATTGGCGGCAAAGGCGCCGAACACGATCGAGAAGGTCAGCACCGCCAGAAAGAAGCCATAGACCTCGTGCACCCACTGCGCGGTATTCCCGCGCGGCAGCTTGGCCTGGGCGCAGACGATGAAATCATTTCCCTGGCGGATTGGCTGATCCCAGTCGGGGCAGAGCACCTGGTGGCGAACCCATTCGAAGCCCTGGTCGAGCGCGATCACGAAAAAGAGGAAAAAGGCGATATCGGGCACGCCGCGCACGATGGCGATGTAGCCCTTGCCAAACCATGCGACCGGCCAGACCCGAGAGCGTGCGGACGCCGCGCCGAAGAACCCGAAAAGCAGCGCCGAGGGGGCCGTGATTGCCAGCAACAGCAGCACCGTCCCGAAGGAAAGGTAGAACTGCATGTGCTTGCCGGTCGTGAGATAGCACGACAGCCACGAAAGGCCGGAGAGCGTGTCTGGATCGGCGCAGAAGGAGAACATGGGTTGTTTCCGATGGTTTCCGCCTTGACGAGGGCACGCCCGGCCGGGGCCGGGCGTGTCTCAGGTGTTCAGAACGTCGAGGCGACGTCCCATTTCTCGATCATGGCGTTGAGGCTGCCATCGTCCTTCATGGACTGGATCGCCGCATCGAGCGTGGCTTTCAGCTCGGGGTCGGATTCGCGCACGCCAAGCCCGACGCCGCCGCCAAGCGCCACATCGGGGCCGACGATCATCAGCTCGGCATCTTCGCCCGCGATGGGGGTGAGGAAGGACTTGTCCGCCAGAACCGCATCGGCCTCGCCGTTGCGCACGGCGGCGATGGTTTCCTCGGGGGTTGCGAATTCGACCAGGGTCGCACCGCTTTCGGCGACATAGCCGGCCTGAATGGTCCCGGCCTGCGCCGCGATCACGCCGCCTTCGAGGTCGACGCCGTCGGACATGGCAAGGTAGGCCGAGGGATCGGGCGGCGTGTAGTTCTGGGTGAAGTCGATCACTTCGTCGCGTTCGTCGGTGATCGACATGCCCGCTATGATCACGTCGTAATTGCCCGAGACGAGATTGGGGATGATCGAATCCCAGTCATTGGTGACCCATTGGCAATTGAGCTGCGCGCGCTCGCACAGCGCGTCGCCCAATTCGCGCTCGAACCCGTCGACCTCGCCGGAATCGTTGATGAAGTTCCACGGAGGATAGGCGCCCTCGGTGCCGAGGCGCACCACGTCCTGCGCCATGGCCATGCTGGCCGAAACGGCCAGTGCGGCGGTGGAAAGGATGAATTTTCTCATTAGGTTACTCCCTTTTCTTGCTGTGGTCAGGCGGCCATGGTCGAGCTGAGAAACTGCCGCAGCCGCCCGGATTTGGGGGCACCGAAGAGGGTATCGGGCGCGCCCTCCTCCTCGATCAGCCCCTGGTGCAGGAAGATGACGTGATCCGAGACATCGGCCGCCATCTTCATGTCATGTGTGACGATCATCATGGTGCGGCCCTCGGCGGCGAGGGCCTTGATGACGCGCACGACCTCCTGTTCGAGTTCGGGATCGAGCGCGCTTGTGGGTTCGTCAAAAAGCAGCGCCTCGGGTTCCATGCAGAGCGCACGGGCGATGGCGGCGCGCTGTTGCTGGCCGCCCGAAAGCTGCGCGGGGTAGACATCGCATTTGTCACCGATCCCGACCTTGTCGAGATAGCCCCGCGCGGACTCCTCGACCTCGGCGCGGTCGCGCCCCAGCACCGTCACGGGGGCTTCCATCACGTTTTGCAGGATGGTCATATGCGCCCAGAGATTGAACTGCTGAAAGACCATGGACAGGTTGGTGCGGATGCGCAGCACCTGTTTGAAATCGCCCGGATGCCGGTGCAGTCCGCTGCCGCGCCATTTCACGGGCTCGCCCTTGAACAGGATATCACCCTGCTGACTGTCTTCCAGAAGATTGGCACAGCGCAGGATCGTCGATTTCCCCGAGCCCGATGAGCCGATCAGCGAGACCACGTCGCCACTATGGGCGGTGATATCGACGCCCTTGATGACCTCGAGCGCACCATAGGCTTTGTGCAGGTTGCGGATTTCGATGACCGGCGTGGGATCTGGCAAGGGCGGCATCCGTTGGTTTCAGTCAGGTCTGACCCGACAATAGGACGGAAAAAAACGCATGATGCAACTTGCAAAACGGCTGGCCGGGCGGATTTTCCCCCATATCGACGCTGCGTCAGCCCGTTTCGAACGCGGGTGGCGGCGGATTGGGCACCGCGAGATAGGCGGCGGCGGGCAAGGGCAGCACCGCGCGCAGGCCGAGCGTTTCGCGATCGCCCGCGTCGAGCGATTTGATTGCGGCGTCGAGCGCGCGCAACAGGGGCGCCGGATCGTTCCGGGTGGCGGTGATATAGGGCAGGGCGGGGCTGGACGGGGTCCGCGCTATCACGCGCAGATCAGCGGCGAAGGCGTCGTAACGCAGGATCATGCGCCATGTCTGGGCGTCGATCGCGGCGATGTCGGCGCGTCCTTCGGCCACGGACTGCGCCGAAGCGCGGTGCCCGCCGGTGCGGACCGGATTGACGAAGGCGTATCCCTGCGCCGCCGCCATGTTCTGCGGTGCGGCCCAACCGCTCTGGCTGAGGGCTTCGTTATAGGCGAAAGGCGCGCTTGCAAAGGCGCTGACTTCGCGGCGCGCATCGTCGCGGCGCACGACCAGCAGGCTGCGGTAATGCCCCGGCGGGCAGCCTTCAAGCCCGAAATCGGGCGTGCCGACAAGGGTGACATGGCCGTGCAGGCGCGCGCGGTAGGGATAGCCGCAGGTCTGCGAGAGCAGAAGATCGGGGCTTTGCCAGTGCTGCCAGGGATCGCCGCCGCGTGTCAGGGCGGCGGGGCCGTCCCCCAGTTGATCGCGGATCGCACGCCACAGCCGGTCATGCGCCGCCGCTGTTTCGGGGCGGTCATACATCGGCAGGCTGGCGATCAAGGGCGCTGATCCACCCGCTGGCGGGCCTTGGCGCTGTCCATGTCCGACACGCCCAGAAGGTTCGAGACCAGCCGCACCAGCGCGTCTTCGTCCTGATCGCGCGCACCATCCGCAAGGGCCACATCCCAAAGCGCCTCGATCACGCCGACGCGGTCCTCATAGGGCACGGCGTCCTTGATGGCGCGGGTGAAGCGCACGGTGTCGGGGGCTTCGGATTCAAGCTGCTCGGCTTCCACGCGCAACGTCTCGGCCTCGTCCTTGTCGAGGCCGAAACGGGTCGAGATGATCCGGTCGATGCGGATGATTTCCGTCGCGGCGTAATGGCTGTCGGACCGCGCAACGCGCACCAGAAGTGCGGTGAGGGCACGGCGCGCATCGAGCGAATCGAGCTGTTCGGGAGCGGCGCCGGTGAGTCTGTTGATAAGATCTGCAAACATGCGGTTGAATATAGGCGCTTGGCGCATCCGCGCCAATGGCTATTGCGCTTCGGCGCGGGTGCGGGCGCTGTCGCTGTCGGAATCCGAAAGGCCAAGCGCCTCTTGTGCGGCGGCGACCACGGCGAGTTCCTCGTCGCGGCGCACACCATCGGCAAGCACCACCTCCCACATGGCTTCCAGCGCGTCGATCCTGTCGGCATGGGGCACGGATTCGCGGATCAGATGAGCCAGGTTGGCGGTCTCGGTGTCGGCGACATGTTCCAGCTTTTCGCAGGTGGCGCGCATCTTGGCGGCTTCGACCGGGTTGAGCCCGTGCAGGCGTGACAGGAGGCGGTCGATCCGGCTGATTTCCTCAAAGCGGTAGAGATGGTCGGATCTCGCCACCCGCACCATCAGCGCGCCAAGCGCCAGCTTGGCATCGGGTTCGGGCAGGGGGGCCGGGCGCGAAGGCGCGGCGAGCGCCGCAAGGAGCCGCGTGAACATCTCAGGCCCTGTCGCCATGGAAAAGCGCGACCAGCGCAATATCACGAATCATCGTATTCCTTTCCCTCAGAACGCCATGGGCGCAGTCTGATAGAGGATATCATCAAGAGCAATCCCGCCCGGATCGTCATTGGTCAGCGTGAATGCCGCGATATCGGCGATGTCGCCCGCCCGCCGGAAGCCCAGTTCGTTGACACCGCCGGAAAGGCGGCGTCGGATCTGGCCGATGACATGCCCGTCGGCGCGATAGAAGGTCAGCGTTATCGTGCCCTGCGGGCGGGCCTGCCCCAGCGGGGTGGGGTAATCGCTGTGGATGCGCAGGCCCATGGCGCGCTGGCCGTGATCGAACAGCACCGCCACCGCGCCTTCGCCGCGCGCCTTGAGCGCGGGAAAGCCGACCGGTCCGAGCGGAAAAAGCGCGGTCGATCCGAATCCGCGATGATAGGCCAGCGACAGGCTGGCCCCCGGCGCGCCCGCGCGCACGGAAAGCGGCAGGGCCGGGGTGCCGTGCAGACCGTCATGAACGCGGCCGGAAACGCGCTGACCTGCAAGGCGCTCGCCCAGCCAGGCGCCGCCGTCCCGGATCGGCGCAACAAGGTTGATGCCCGGTTCGGCGCGCCGTGGCAGGGTCTCGAAATCGATGCGGGCATCGAGTTCCTGTTCCAGTTGCGCATAGGGCGCGGGCAGCAGGACGGGTTCGGCCAGGGCGGTGCCTGGCAGGGATGCGAGAGCCGCAAGGAAAGCGAGGCAACACGCGAAAATCCGCCTGATCTGGAATGGCCGCATCTCGGTCACAATTGCTCCCTAGAAATTGCGATTTCTGAGGACAATCTAAACGCGACCGACGTCAAAGCAGAAGAGACTTCTGCGTTTGTGGAGCAAGGCATGGATTCCATCGCTGACTTCGACTGGAGCACCGGCACCGAGGACGAGCATCTCGAGATGGCCCGCAACGCCAGCCCCGCAGAGTTGCGGGAGCTGGCCCGCAGCTATGACTGGGGCCTTTATCCCGAGCGGGTCATGGGCTTTGTCATGGCGCAGCGCTGTATTGACCTGGGGTCGGCGCTGACGGCATTTCTGAATGGCGAGCCGGAGCGGTTCAACTATCTTTCCAAGCGCCACATCACCGAAGAGTATCAAGGCGTTGCGCGACTTCTGGACAATATCTGCCTGCGGGTGAACAGCGGGTTCTATCTGGTCGATCCGGGCCGCGACGTGGCACAGCGCAAGCGGCTGGCGAAATGGATGAATTATCAGCGTGACGATCACGCCATGGCCCGCAAGGGGCGGTATTTTCTGGACGAAGAGGTCGTGAATATGCTGCTTGACGATACGCTGCGGCTGGACCGTTCGCAGGAAACGGCGGTCTATGATCCGCCGGGGAGCCTGCTGAGCGATATTCTGAGTCCGCTGACCGGGCTGGGCGTGTCCCGGCGCCTCCTGCGTTACAAGAACGGCCGCTAGCGGCGGCGAATCGTGCCCGGGCATCGGCCTGACGGTTGGTCGGGTCACGCCTTGGCGCGAAGGGCGGAGCGGCGAGCCGGGACAAAACGCCAGCCACGACCGTCGCATCGTCAGCCCGCGGCCTCACGCTTACACCAGACGCGAAGTTGCCAGAGCGGCGCGTATGAAGTCGGCGAAGAGCGGGTGGGGATCGAAGGGCTTGGATTTCAGCTCCGGGTGGAACTGCACGCCGATGAACCAGGGGTGATCGCTCCATTCGACGATCTCGGGCAGGCGGCCATCGGGCGACATACCCGAAAAGCACAGGCCGACCTCTTCGAGCTTTTCGCGATACTTGATGTCCACCTCGTAGCGGTGGCGGTGGCGCTCGTCGATGGCGGTCGTGCCGTAGATTTCAGCGACGCGGCTACCTTCCTTGAGGGTCGCGTCATAGGCGCCAAGGCGCATGGTGCCGCCCTTGTCGTCGCTGACCTTGCGCTTGACCTTTTCGTTGCCCTGCACCCATTCCTTCAGGTGATAGACCACCGGGGTGAACCGCTTCTTGCCGGCCTCGTGGTCGAACTCCTCGGAGCCGGCATCCTGCAACCCTGCCAGGTTGCGCGCCGCTTCGATCACCGCCATCTGCATGCCGAGGCAGATGCCCATATACGGGATCTTGCGCTCGCGGGCGAACTGGGCGGCCTTGATCTTGCCCTCGGTGCCGCGTTCGCCAAAGCCGCCGGGCACGAGGATCGCGTGAAAACCCTCAAGGTGGGGGGCGGGGTCTTCGGTGTCGAAGATTTCGGCATCGACCCATTCCACGCGCACCCTCACGCGGTTGGCCATGCCGCCATGGGTCAGGGCCTCCTTGATGGACTTATAGGCATCCTCAAGCTGGGTATATTTGCCAACGATGGCGACATTGACCTCGCCATCGGTGTTGTGGATCCGATCCGAGACATCCTGCCAGGTGCGCAGGTCGGGCTTGGGCGCGGGCGAGATATCAAAGGCATCAAGCACCGCCTGATCGAGCCCCTCGCGGTGATAGGCCAGCGGCGCATCGTAGATCGAACCCAGATCATAGGCGGCGACCACGTCTTCCTTGCGCACGTTACAGAACAGCGCGATCTTCTCGCGTTCCTTCTCGGGGATGGGCTGTTCGGAGCGGCACACGAGTATGTCGGGCGCGATGCCGATGGATTGCAGTTCCTTGACTGAGTGCTGCGTCGGCTTGGTCTTGAGCTCGCCGCTCGCCGCCAGGTAAGGCAGCAGCGTGAGATGCATGAAGATGCAATTGCCGCGCGGACGGTCATGACCGAATTGGCGGATCGCCTCGAAAAAGGGCAGCCCCTCGATATCGCCGACGGTGCCGCCGATCTCGCAGAGCATGAAATCGACCTCGTCATCGCCGATGGCGAGCCATTCCTTGATCTCGTTGGTGACATGGGGAACCACCTGGATCGTCTTGCCCAGGTAATCGCCGCGGCGTTCCTTTTCGAGAACGTTGGAATAGATTCGCCCCGAACTGACCGAGTCGCTCATCCGGGCGGGAACGCCGGTGAAGCGTTCGTAATGGCCAAGATCGAGGTCGGTTTCGGCGCCGTCATCGGTGACGAAGACCTCGCCATGCTCGAAAGGCGACATGGTGCCGGGATCGACGTTGAGATAGGGATCGAGCTTGCGCAGCCGCACAGAAAACCCGCGTGCCTGCAACAGCGCACCGAGCGCCGCCGAAGCAAGGCCTTTGCCCAGCGAAGAAACGACGCCGCCCGTGATGAAAATATACCGTGCCATGCGCTGGCGATCTCCCGTGATTTGAAGCCTGATGTCAGGCCGTTTCCAAGCCCAGTCCGGCCCGATTCGACCGCGGCATCACGGGACTCAAGACATAAAGGATTCGCGCAACATGCGCAAGGCGACCGCAAGATGCTGTTGCGGCCGCGTTTGCACCCTCAATCGCTAGTGTCAGTCCGCGGTCGGTGTCAGCGGTGCGGTGTCATCCGCCGAGGGCGGCAGCAGATCCTCGCCGGTGCCGGGCAGGGTGGGTTCGGGCGCTTCCTCGCGTGCGGGCGCGTCCATGATCCGGTCAAGCACCGAGGACCCGGCGCCCTTTTGCGCCGCCAGGATGGTCAGCGTCAGAGAGGTCGCGATGAAGGCCGCCGCCAGGATCCAGGTCAGCTTGCCGAGCGCCGTGGCCGCCGCGCGTCCGCTCATGGCGCCGCCGCCGCCACCGCCGCCCATGCCCAGGCCACCGCCTTCCGAACGCTGCAAAAGCACGACGCCGATCAGGGTGAGGGCGAGAAGAAGATGGATGATGAGAACGACGTTTTCCATGTTGGGCGGCCTTTTTCGGATGCGTGTGGCGTCTCGCGGGGTATCTATGCAATTCCGGCGGTCCCCGCAACCCGGCATTCCAAACCGGGCGGCGCGCCCGCGCTTGCGGCGAATTAGCGGTTTCACGTCGCGGCGCGGGCCGGTATACGGGCGCGGGCCGCTGCGGCGCGCCATTGAAACGACCAGTATTCCTGCGAAAGGATCATCATGGCAAATGTCGTCGTCGTTGGCGCCCAGTGGGGCGACGAGGGAAAAGGCAAGATCGTTGATTGGCTGAGCGAGCGCGCCGATGTGATCGCGCGCTTTCAGGGCGGGCATAATGCCGGGCATACGCTGGTGATCGACGGCAAGGTCTACAAGCTCAACGCGCTGCCTTCGGGTGTGGTGCGGGGCGGCAAGCTCAGCGTGATTGGCAATGGCGTGGTGCTGGACCCCTGGCACCTGGTCAACGAGATCGCCTCGATCCGGCAGCAGGGCGTCGATATCTCGCCCGGGACGCTGATGATCGCCGAGAACACGCCGCTCATTCTGCCGATCCATGGCGAACTCGATCGCGCCCGCGAGGAGGCCGCCTCCAAGGGCACCAAGATCGGCACCACCGGGCGGGGCATCGGCCCGGCCTATGAGGACAAGGTCGGGCGGCGCTCGGTGCGGGTGGCGGACCTCTCGGACGACGCCACGCTCGAGGCGCGGGTCGACCGCGCGCTGCAGCATCACGACCCGCTGCGCCGGGGGCTCGGTATCGCGCCGGTGGACCGGGACGGGCTGATTGCGCAGCTGCGCGAGATCGCGCCGCAGATCCTGCCCTTCGCGGCCCCCGTCTGGAAGGTGCTGGGCGAGCGGCGCAAATCGGGTCAGCGCATCCTGTTCGAGGGCGCGCAGGGCGCGCTTCTGGATATCGATTTCGGGACCTATCCCTTCGTCACGTCCTCGAATGTCATCGCCGGTCAGGCGGCGACGGGTGTGGGCATGGGGCCGGGCTCGATCGATTATGTGCTGGGCATCGTCAAGGCTTATACGACGCGCGTCGGCGAGGGGCCGTTCCCGACCGAACTCGATGACGCGGACGGCCACCGGCTGGGCACGCGCGGGCGCGAGTTCGGCACCGTCACAGGGCGCAAGCGGCGCTGTGGCTGGTTCGATGCGGCGCTGGTACGCCAGACCTGCGCCACCAGCGGGATGAATGGCATCTCGCTGACCAAGCTCGACGTGCTGGACGGGTTCGAGACACTGAAGATCTGCGTCGGTTACGAACTCGACGGCACGCGCCTGGATTACCTGCCCACCGCCGGCGACCAGCAGGCGCGCTGCACGCCCATCTACGAAGAGATGCCGGGTTGGAGCGAATCGACCGAAGGCGCGCGCAGCTGGGCCGATCTGCCCGCCAATGCGATCAAATACGTGCGCCGCGTCGAGGAGCTGATCGACTGTCCGGTGGCGCTTCTCTCGACCTCGCCCGAGCGCGAGGACACGATCCTCGTCACCGACCCCTTCGCCGATTGATGGAGGCGCGCGCATGGCACTGAGTTACAAGGCGCGCCGCCGCTGGGCGCTGGTGATCCTGCTGATCGGCCTGCCGCTCTATATCGTGCTGGCGGTCAACCTGGTCGATCTCTTCGAACGCCCGCCGGTCTGGCTGGAATTCCTGATCTACGTGGCGCTGGGTGTGGTCTGGATCCTGCCGTTCAGATTCATCTTCCTCGGGGTGGGGCAGGCCGATCCCGACGCGGATGATGACGACACGCCGCGCTGAGCCGCGCCCGCCCCGGGCTTTCATTGTTCCCAAAATACTCAATCGCTCCGCCGGCCACCGGGGCCTGCCCTCAGAGCAGATGCCCCGACTTTGCCGCCTTGGTCGCAAGGTAGTCGCGGTTATGCGGGTTCTCGCCCACTTTCAGCGGCACGCGTTCGGCAACGGTGATCCCGCAATCTTCCATCATCGCGATCTTGCCGGGATTGTTGGTCAGCAGGCGCACCGATGAAAACCCCATCCGCTTGAGGATCTCGGCGCCGATGCGGAAATCGCGCTCGTCATCCTCGAATCCCAGCCGGTGATTGGCCTCGACCGTGTCGAATCCCTGGTCCTGAAGGCTGTAGGCGCGCATCTTGTTGGCCAGCCCGATGCCGCGCCCCTCCTGGTTGAGATAGAGCAGCACGCCCGCGCCCGCCGCGCCCATCTGCGCCAGCGCGCCGCGCAGTTGCGGGCCGCAATCGCATTTGAGGCTGCCCATCAGGTCGCCGGTGAAACAGGCCGAATGCAGCCGCGCCAGCACCGGCACGTCGCGCCTGGGCTGGCCGATCTCGATCGCGTAATGTTCCTCGCCGCCATCCTCGGGGCGAAAGATGTGCAGCCGCCCGGCCTCGGACACCTCGAGCGGCAGGCGGGCGCTGACCACCGGATGCAGCGGGCTGGTCTGGGCGATCAGTGCGCGGGCCTTGGTGGCGGGCAAGGCCGTCAGGCGGTGGCGCGCGGCGAAGGTTTCGGGCGCATCGAGTTCGAGCAGCAGCGCGGCGGGCAGGAGGCGCGCCGATTTGACCAGTTCCAGCGCCAGACGGTGGGGATCGGCCGAGCCGTCGCGCTGCGTCACAAGCGGGCCTTTCATAGGCGTCCTGAGATCATCCGCGGGGTCCGCCACGCCAAGCACCCAGGCCAGCGTGGCATCCGGAGGCAGCGCGACACGGGCGATATCGCCGTCATAGGCGCGCGCCTTCAGCGTCGCGGCGCGGCGCGCGCTGATCGCCAGAACCGGCTGCCCGCCAAGCGCGCGCAGATCGGCTAGGCGCTGCAGATCCAGCGTCTCTGCCGCCAGCACCAGTGCCGCGCCCCGCGCGGTTTCCAGCACCACCGGCACCCCCATGCGCAGATCGGCGCGGGCGCGGGCAAGCGTTTCTGTGAGGTCGGGTGCGAGGGTCATTCCGGGGTCCGTTTGTTATTTTGTAACATGTAGCGTCTTTTGAAACGAATTGAAATATTCGCTCGCAACGTAACACGTGCACGTGAAGCGCGTGTTGCAAATCTTGCCGAATGAACCGCTGTGGCGCATGTGTTGAGAAACAGCACAGGGAATATTGCCATGGGACAGCTCAAGAAAATCCTTCTGGTCGACGATGATGAGGACCTGCGCGAGGCGCTGAGCGAGCAGCTGGTGATGACCGAGGATTTCGACGTGTTCGAAGCCGGCAACGGCAGCGAGGCGATGGCGCGGGCGCGTGACGGGATTTATGATCTCGTCATCCTCGATGTCGGGCTGCCGGATACCGACGGGCGCGAGCTTTGCCGGCTGATGCGAAAGCAGGGCGTCAAGGCGCCGATCATGATGCTGACCGGGCATGACGGAGACGCCGACACGATCCTGGGGCTGGATGCGGGCGCGAATGACTACGTCTCAAAGCCCTTCAAGTTCCCGGTGCTTCTGGCGCGTATCCGCGCGCAGCTGCGTCAGCACGAGCAATCTGAAGACGCGGTGTTTCAGCTTGGGCCTTATACGTTCAAGCCCTCGATGAAGATGCTGATCGACGAATCCGAGCGCAAGATCCGCCTGACGGAGAAGGAAACCAATATCCTGAAGTTCCTTTACCGCTCGCCCGAAGGGGTGGTGGCGCGCGATGTGCTGCTGCACGAGGTCTGGGGCTACAATGCGGGGGTCACCACCCATACGCTGGAGACCCATATCTATCGCCTGCGCCAGAAAATCGAGCCCGATCCGTCGAATGCGCGCCTGCTGGTGACGGAATCGGGCGGCTATCGCCTGCTGACTTGAGGCACGATCTAAAGTTACTCGTGGTTGAACAGGATTGAGATTGTTCAATGCATGTGTCACTATACTTACGTATATGGCACCCGGTTCGCCCTGATAGGAATCCCGTTGCATGTGCGGGTGATCGCATGCACCTCCCTGTTGGACTGGCCCCGGCTTCGTGCCGGGGCCTTTTTTCTGCGACCGCTGGCGAAAGTGCGGGAATATGGCGCAACCGGTCCGGTGGGGTCATATCCGGGTGGTATCAGGCGGGCGGCGCGGTATAGAACGGGGCGATTGCAACGCGAGGATCAAGGGGGGCGTCATGACATTCACGCTGGCCACATGGAACATCAACTCGGTGCGGCTGCGCGAGGCACTGGTCGCCCGGCTGCTGAAGGACGAGGCGCCCGATATCCTGTGCCTTCAGGAGTGCAAGAGCCCTGTCGAGAAGATCCCGACCGAGGGCTTTGCCGGACTCGGCTATCGCTACATGGTGGCGCGCGGGCAGAAGGGTTATAACGGGGTCGCGATCCTGTCGCGCCTGCCGCTCGAGGATGCGGGCGACATGGATTTCGCCGCCCTCGGCCATGCCCGCCACGTCGCCGCGCGGCTGGAGGACGGCACGCTCATTCACAATTTCTATGTGCCCGCGGGTGGCGACATTCCGGACCGCCACAAGAACGAGAAGTTCGGCCAGAAGCTCGATTACCTGACCGGGATGCGCGATTGGTTTCGCGACTCGCGTCCCGAGCGCGCGATTCTGGTGGGGGATCTCAACATCGCCCCGCGCGAGGATGATGTCTGGTCGCACAAGCAGCTTCTGAAGGTGGTCAGCCACACGCCGGTCGAAGTCGATCACCTGGGCACGGTGATGGAGGCGGGGGGCTGGTCGGACGCGACGCGCGCCGACATACCCGATGGGCAGCTTTACAGCTGGTGGTCCTATCGCGCCCGTGACTGGGACGCCGCCGACAAGGGCCGGCGGCTCGATCACGTCTGGGTCTCGGATGATATCAGGAGTGCGGTCCATTCCAGCCGTATCCTGCGCGAGGCGCGGGGCTGGGAGAAACCCAGCGATCACGCACCGGTCTTCGCCAGTTTCGATCTCTGAGGGGCTGGTTCGCAATTTCATTTCGTCGAGGTATGGTTTTCCTTACTTCTCATTTCGCCGATACCTGCGAAAAGCCTACCATGAAGGCGGGCCGTCGCGAGTGAATGGTTACCGATTGTCAGGGTCTTGTCTTCAGGGCGGCGTGTCCGGTCTCCGGAGCGGCCGTCGCCCACCTTGACCTTCGCGGCATGCCGGTCCGCGGGCCTTCTTGCGGTGCGGCAGGATAAATCGGCCCCCCCCTTGCAAGACCTCGCGCGCTGCTCCATTTAGTCGCCAGTGACACGCAAAGAAGCCGGAGCCCGTGACATGCTTGAACTTGGCGGACAGACCCCCCCTCAAACCGATCTGATCAGGGACGTATCCGAGGCGGACTTCATGGCCGAGGTCATCGAGGCCAGCCAGCAGGTTCCCGTCATCGTGGATTTCTGGGCGCCTTGGTGCGGCCCGTGCAAGACGCTTGGTCCTGCGCTCGAGGCGGCGGTGACCAAGGCCAAGGGTGCGGTCCGGATGGCCAAGGTCAATGTCGATGAGAACCAGGCCATCGCCGGCCAGCTCAGGGTGCAGTCGATTCCGACGGTCTACGCCTTCTGGAAGGGTCAGCCGGTTGACGGCTTTCAAGGTGCGGTGCCGCCTTCAGAGATCGATTCCTTCGTGGCCCGCGTGATCGAGGCCGCGGGCGGTGAAGCGGGGGGCGACGGTGGCCTGGCCGAGGCCGTGACCGCCGCCGAGGAGATGCTGGAACAGGGCGCGGTGGCCGATGCGGCGCAGACCTTTGCCGCGATTCTTCAGGAAGACCCGCAGAATGCCGCCGCCTATGGCGGGCTGGTGCGCGCGCATATCGCGCTGGGCGAACTGGATCAGGGCGAGGCGATCCTGAACGGGGCGCCGGCCGAGATATCGAAGGCGCCCGAGCTTGAAGCCGCGCATGCGCAGCTGGAACTGGCGCGTCAGGTCGAGAATGCCGGCCCGGTGAGCGAGCTGCGTGCCAAAGTCGATGCCGCCCCCGATGATCATCAGGCACGGTTCGACCTGGCGAAGGCGCTTTATGCGGGCGGCGAGACCCAGGCGGCGGTGGATGAGCTGCTGGAGCTGTTCCGCCGCGACCGGGAGTGGAACGACGAAGCCGCCAAGACGCAGCTTTTCACGATTTTCGACGCGCTCAAGCCGAATGATCCCATCGTTCAGAGCGGGCGGCGGAAATTGAGTTCGATGATATTTGCCTGATGGCGGGCATGGGCTAGTTCATTGCCATGTTCAATACGGCCGATCTGCCCGATGTCATACCGATCTTCCCGCTCTCGGGCGCGCTGCTTTTGCCGCGCTCGCGACTGCCGCTGCACCTGTTCGAGCCGCGCTATCTGGCGATGCTGGACGATGCGCTCAAGACGCCGGGGCGGCTGATCGGTATGATACAGCCCAATCCCGGCCCGGGCGGCTCGGCGCAGGGGCTGCACGCGATCGGCTGCGCGGGGCGGGTCTCGCAGTTCTCGGAAACCGAGGACCGGCGTTACATGATCACGCTGACAGGAATTTCGCGCTTTCGCATCAAGGATGAGGTCGAGGGTTTCACCCCCTATCGGCGCGCACGCGTCTCATGGCAGGGATTCGAGCCCGATATCGGCCCGCCAGATGCCGATCGCCGGTTCGACCGGAACGCGTTCTTGTCGCTGCTGGACAGGTATTTCCAGTCGCGCGAGTTGCAGACCGATTGGGATACGCTGACCCAGGCGGATGACGAGCTGCTGATCAATTCGCTGTCGATGCTTCTGGGATTTGAGCCCGAGGACAAGCAGGCGCTGCTGGAGGCGCCCTCGCTGAGCACGCGGCGCGAGACATTGGTGACGTTGATCGAATATGCTCTGCGCGGGGGCGATGACGAGGAGATCATGCAATGAGCAAGCCCAAGGACCGGCCGGCCTTCGACCGGCGCATGCTGGAGGCGCTGATCTGCCCGCAAAGCCAGGCCACGCTGGAATATGACGCCGAGGCGCAGGAGCTGATCAGCCGCGCCGCCGGGCTGGCATATCCGATCCGCGACGGCATCCCGGTGATGTTGCTGGACGAGGCGCGGAAGCTTTAGGGCGCGGCGCCCGGCGGCATGGCCGAGGGACGCTGTCCCCCCGGACCCCCTGAGGTATTTTCAGCCAGATGAAGGTGCGCGCGAGTTGTCGGCTTTGACGGCGCGCGATTCCATCACGTCGCGTCCCAATGTCAGCGTATAGGCCGAAAGTTCCTGAAGCGCGCAATCGGCCCGGGCGGGGTCGCGCGCGGCGACGGCATCGGCGAGGCGCGCATGCAGGGATTCGATGGTTTCACGCGAGCGGGCGGTGAAGGTGATCATGTTCATCAGAGGTTGCATGGCCTCGACCGCGCCAGCAAGCTGGTAGCTGAGCACCGGGTTGGCGGCGGCATCGACGAAGGCGCGGTGAAAGGCCACGTCCGAGGCGCAGAAGGATTCGTCGCTCAGCTCCGGTTTGGACTGGCGGCGGATCTCGGCGCGCATGGCGGCGAGGTCGTTTTCGCCGCGGCGCGCGCAGGCCAGCGGCGCGCAGGCGCGTTCGAGCGCGTAGCGCGCCTCGCAGGCGGTTTCGAAGCTGACCGCGTTCATCGACAGGAGCAGGGTCGATGTGGTGATATGCTGGCCATAGGCCTCGGCGTAGCTGAGCCGGTTGACGAAGGCACCGCCAAAGGCGCCGCGCTGTGTGCGGATCAGCGATTGCGCGGCCAGGCGTTTGAGCGCCTCGCGCACGGTGGGGCGAGAGACGGCGAATTGTTCGGCGAGTTCGGCCTCGGAAGGCAGGCGCTGATCGACGATCATGCGCCCCGAGACGATGGCGTCGCGGATCGCCTCTGCGATCTGGGCCGGGAGGCCGGCCTTGTTGGCGGGGTCCATTTTCATTTGTCTTACATTTAAATGTCTGACAATTTGAACGCAACCATCGAGTCGGGCGAGGGCGACATGATTTCAGCGCGGATCAGGCGAATGACGGGCATGCATTGGCTGGTCCTGTTCGGGTTGATCGGGCTGGCCTGGATCGTGCTTTACGCCATGGCGCTGCCCGAGGGGATGCGCGCGGCGGGGCGGATATATGGCGTGGATTTCCTGGCGAGCCTGTGCGTCGTGACGCCGGATGCGGCCGGGTTCGCCCGGATCGCCGCCATGTGGGCGCTGATGTCGGCAGCGATGATGGCGCCGACGGCACTGCCCGCGCTGGCCACCTATGACGAGCTGTCGCATAGCACGCAGACCAGGTTCGGGCTGTTGCTGGCCGGTTACATGGCCGTGTGGCTGGGGTTTTCACTGCTGGCGGCGGCGGTGCAGATGGCGCTGTTTCGGGCCGGGCTGGTCAGCGCCTTCGGCGACAGCCTGTCGGGCGCGATGTCGGGGGGGCTTTTGTTGCTGGCGGGGGCGTATCAGTTCAGCCCGCTCAAGGCTGCCTGCCTTGCCAAATGCCGCGCGCCGCTCACGTTTTTCATGCAGCATTGGGAGGAGGGCGCCTGGCGTAACGGGTTACGATTGGGGCTCGTGTGCCTGGGATGTTGCTGGGCGCTGATGGCGCTGGCCTTTGTGGGCGGCGTGATGAACCTTGCCTTCATGGGGTTGGCGACGGCGATCATGGTGATCGAGAAACTGCCCGATCTCGGGCGCTGGCTGACGCGGCCGCTGGGTGGTCTGCTCATGATGGGCGGGCTTTGGTGGAGCCTTGCGGCGATCTGAATTGACTTGATCTGGAGGAGGAAGACACATGCCATTCGACCAACCGGGGACGGTGCCCTGGACCATCAAGGGGGAGTTGATCCTCAATTGCAACTGCACGGTGTTCTGCCCCTGTGTCGTGTCGCTGGGCCAGCATCCGCCCACGGAAGGCCATTGCCAGGCCTGGGCCGGGGTGCGCATAGACGAGGGCCAGTATGGGGACGCGGATTTGTCGGGGCTCAATGTCGGGCTGATGCTGGAGATCCCGGGCATGATGGCGCGGGGCAACTGGAAGGCCGCCGCCTATATCGACGAGCGCGCCAGCGAGGACGCCTACGAGGGGCTGGTCAATATCTTCAGCGGCAAGGCGCGCGGCACGACGGGCCTGTTCAGCGTGCTGGTCAGCGAGTTCCTTGGCGCCGAGCGCGCGCCGGTGGTGTTCGAGACCGAGGGCAGGGCGCGCCGCCTGATGGTGGGCAAGACGATCCAGGGCGAAGTGGTGCCGGTGGAGGGCCATGGCGGCGAGGATATCGTGGTGACCAACACGCAATACTGGATGGGGCCGGATATTACCGTCGCCACTGCCACCAAGGGCCGCGTGCGCGCCTTTGGCCGGGTCTGGGATTTCGACGGGCGCAGCGCCGAGATCTGCCAGATCGACTGGAAAGGCCCGCGCTGATGATCCTGCCCGGCTATGGCGTGACGATGGCGCGCTACAATGACTGGCAGAATCGCCAGCTGGAGGTGGCGCTGGATGGCGTGCCCGACGCGGTGTTGCGCGCCGATCAGGGCGCGTTTTTCGGCTCGATCCTGGGGACGCTCAATCATTTGCTCTGGGGGATCTCATGTGGATGAGCCGCTTTGCGCCCGAACGGGTGGAGCGTCCGGACAAGGGCATTGCCGACAGTCCGGGGCTGTGCGAGGCGTATGCGGATTGGTGCGCGGCGCGGCGTTCGCTCGACGGCGAGATCGCGGACTGGGCCGCGGGGCTTGACGAGGGCGAACTGGCGGGCACCCTCGGCTGGTATTCGGGGGCCTTGGGCCGCGAGGTCAGCAAGCCCTTGGCGCTTTGTGTGACGCATATGTTCAACCACCAGACCCATCATCGCGGGCAGGTTCACGCGATGCTGACGAAAGAGGGGCTGAAGGCGCCGGTGAGCGATCTGTTCGCCATGCCGGAGGGCGCGTGAGGCCATGGACGGGAGCGAGGGGCCGGCCGCTCGCGTTACCCGGAGTATATTTGCAACGGTGAAGCGGGTCACGGGCCTGCATGAAAGAAGGGAGATTGGGATGTTCAACGCATTGATGGTCGAAAAGGACGAGGACAGCGGCAAGATCGCCGCCGCCGTGAAGCAGATCGGGGTCGATGATCTGCCCCATGGCGAGGTGCTGGTGGCGGTGGAGTATTCCACGGTCAATTACAAGGACGGGCTGTGCATCGGGCCGGGGGGCGGCCTCGTGCGGAAATATCCGCATGTGCCGGGAATCGATTTCGCGGGCGTCGTCGAGGAAAGTGCGGATGCGCGCTACAAGCCCGGCGACCGGGTGGTTCTGACCGGCTGGCGCGTGGGCGAGGCGCATTGGGGCGGCTATGCCCAGAAGGCGCGGGTGCTGGCGGATTGGCTGGTGCCGCTGCCCGAGGGGCTGGATACGCGCGCGGCGATGGCCGTGGGCACGGCCGGCTTCACCGCGATGCTGTCGGTGATGGCGCTTGAGGATCATGGGCTGGAGCCCGGTCACGGGCCGGTGCTGGTCACCGGGGCCGCGGGCGGTGTCGGCTCGGTGGCGACCGCGATTCTGGCGCATCTCGGGCATGAGGTCGCCGCAGTGACGGGGCGGCCCGAAACCGGCGACTACCTCAGGGATCTGGGCGCCAGCCAGATCGTGGAACGCGAGGAGTTGAGCGAGGTGACCCGCAAGCCGCTGGAAACCGAGCTTTGGGCGGGCTGCATCGATGCGGTGGCCGGTGCCATGCTGGGGCGTGTCCTGAAGCAGATGAAATACGCCAGCTCGGTCGCCGCCGTGGGTCTTGCGGGGGGCGCGGCCATCGAAGGCGCGCTGATCACGCCTTTCATCCTGCGCGGCGTCAACCTGTTGGGCATCGACAGCGTGATGCAGCCTTATGAGAACCGGTTGCGCGCCTGGAAACGGATCGCCGGCGATCTGCCGATGGAGAAGCTCGAGGCGATGATCCAGCCAGCCACCCTGTCGGATCTGCCCGCCCTGGGACGCGACATCCTGAAGGGTCAGGTCAAAGGGCGCGTCGTGGTCGATGTGAATGCCTGACGGGGGTCCGGGGCGGGGAGCGATGTCGCGCCCGGCCCCGGAAGTGGCGTGGCTGATTGATTTTCTGCCCCCCGCCGCGTTACCGTCAGCACAAGGGGCATCCTGCGGAGGCGCCGCAGGCCCCCACGCGGCATGGCAATCGGAACGGGCGCGATCAGGTCGCCGGTGCCGGTTCGTCGTGCAAAAGGAGGAATTCGGATGTTCAAGAAGATCATGACGCCGGTTGATCTGGCGCATCGGGGCGACCTGAAGAAGGCGCTGGCCGTCACCGCCGACCTGGCCAAGCATTACGGAGCCAAGGTGGTGTTTGTCGGGGCGACCAGTTCGACCCCCAGCTCGGTCGCCCACACCCCTGAGGAATACAAGAAGAAGCTTCTTGATTTCGCATCCGAGCAGGGTAGTGAAAACGGGTTCGAGGCCACGGCCGATGTGGTCATTGCCCATGACCCCACCACCGATATCGACGATGTGCTGCTCAAGGCGGTGCGCGATACTGGCGCTGATATCGTGGTGATGCAAAGCCATATGCCCGACATCATGGATTATGTCTGGCCCTCGAATGGAGGCAAGATCGCCGAACACGCCAAGTGCTCGGTCTTCGTGGTGCGCGGCTAGGCGAGTGTGGCGCGGTGCGCATCGCCTTTTGCGGACGGTGCGGAGCGCGCCACGGCCCGTCGCCGGCCATGGTTGCCGTTTTCGGCAAGACAGCTATGATGCATGCGATACAAGTGACACGGGGAGCAGCCGGTGAGCGCAGAAGGTGAGGTTGTGATTCGTCCGTTCCGGGACGCGGATGGCGAAGCGTTATGGCCCATCCTGCGCGAGGTGATCCGGCCGGGCGACACATATGCCATCGACCCGGGCCTCAATCGCGACCGGATGCTGGATCTGTGGACGGTGAAGGCACGCGCCTGTTTCGTGGCCGAACGCGGCGGCGAGATCATCGGCACCTATTACATCAAATCCAATCAGGCCGGGGGCGGCGCGCATGTCTGCAATTGCGGATACATGACCGCACCCCAGGCGCGCGGGCAGGGCATCGCACGCGCCATGTGCCTGCATTCGCAGATCGAGGCGGTCAAGCTGGGGTATCGCGCGATGCAGTTCAACCTCGTGGTCTGCACCAATGAAGGCGCGATCCGGCTCTGGACCAGTCTCGGTTTCGAGACCGTGGGCCGCCTGCCATGCGCCTTCGATCATCCCGACAAGGGGCTGGTTGACGCCCTGGTCATGTATAAATGGCTGGGCGAGGCCCCGGCGGGCTGATCTTTTCACGACATTGACGGGACCGGGCGGTGCCGGGCGGGACGGCCCACGGGAAATCGTGGGACTATGCTGCGCACGGGCGGGCCGTCTCATGCATTCACAGCCGAATCACGCGAGCGTGAGCCCGGATCGGGGCGGGGTTTTCGACCTGTTCCCGATGGATTCGATGCATTACGGATGACTTGTGTCGAAAACTTCGGGAATTCATGGGAAGAATTTGAGTGCAAGCCAGAACACCATATTTAGTGTTATATTATTTTGAAGACGCTAAGTAATGCGTTTAATCTGTCCAAATGGCCACATTATCTTGTTCTGAAAGGGGTGCTGAAACAAGATGATGTGGCTTCGTCCCGCAAAAACTTATTGATTTCCATGAATTCCCATGTCATCCCTTGTAACACGATGAGGACGGGAACAAAGGGGCGCACAAAAGACCCCGAACAAAAACTCCCAAGTCAGGTTTCATACAGGCACCCGCTTTCATCGAAACAAGAGATCCGGCGCGCGGGCGAGCAGACATCCCCCCAGGTGGCGCGCGCAGTCGGACACCCCGCAAGGCGGGACGAGGGCGGCGGATTGGGCAGTGGCAGCAGCTCAATCCGCCGTTTCGTTTCAAGGGTCCGGTTTTCGGGCGCATGAAGAGAGGCGGACAAGACAGTGGTTCGCAGGTTCAGAGGCGAAAGCCAGCACAAGGTGGACAGCAAGGGCAGGGTGTCGATCCCGGCCTCGTTTCGCCGTGTGCTCGAAGCGTCTGACCCGAACTGGACCGACGGGCTGAACCCCGAACTTGTCATCGTCTATGGCGATCATCGCCGCAATTACCTTGAATGCTACACGATGGAAGCCATCGCAGAGGTCGACTCCAAGATCGACGCCCTGCCGCGCGGCTCGATGCAGCGCAAGATGCTTCAGCGTCTGTTTCACGGGCAATCCTACCCCACCAATGTCGACGAGACCGGCCGCCTGGTGCTGCCGGCCAAGCTGCGCCAGAAGATCGACCTTGAGGGCGAGGCCTTTTTCATCGCGGCGGGTGACACGTTCCAGATCTGGAAGCCCGAGACCTATGAAGAGGAAGAGCTGTCCAAGACCGAAGAATGGCTGGACGAATTGCCCGAGGATTTCGATCCGCTGGTCTTCCTGGATGACGCGAAAGGCGAGTGACGCATGGCTGCCGCTGCCCTCGCATCAGAATCCGCCCCGCATATCCCTGTTCTTCTGCGTCCGCTATTGGCGGCGGTCGCGCCTGTCGAGGGCATCTGGGTCGATGGGACGCTGGGTGCGGGGGGCTATGCGCGCGGATTGCTCGAGGCCGGGGCGCAGAAGGTCATCGGCGTGGATCGCGACCCGCTGGCGCTTGAGATGGCACGCGATTGGGGCGCTGAATATGGCACGCGCCTTGAATTGGTGGAGGACCGGTTTTCCAACCTCGATGCGCATGCCGGGGGCGTTGCGGGGGTGGTGCTGGATCTTGGTGTCTCCTCGATGCAGCTTGACCGCGCCGAGCGGGGGTTTTCCTTTCACCGCGACGGACCTCTGGACATGCGCATGAGCCAGCACGGGCCGACGGCGGCCGATCTTGTGAACAGCGCCGACGAGGGTGAGCTGGCCGATATCCTGTTTCTTTACGGTGAAGAGCGTGCGAGCCGGCGCATCGCCCGCGCGATCCTGCGCGAACGCGCGCTTGAACCCATCGAAACCACGCTGCGCCTGGCGGGGATCGTCGAAAAATGCCTTCCGCGCCCCAAGCCCGGCCAGATCCATCCCGCGACCCGCAGCTTTCAGGCGCTGCGCATCGCGGTGAATGACGAATTCGGCGAACTTGTCGCGGGGCTTGAGGCGGCCGGGCGCGCGCTTGCACCGGGGGGCAGGCTGGCTGTCGTCACCTTTCATTCCATCGAGGACCGGATGGTGAAACGCTTTCTTCAGGCCAAGTCGGGCGGCGGTGGCGGTGGCAGCCGCCATGCACCCCGCATCGTTCCGTCCCCGGCTGAATGGGAACTCAAGAACCGCAAGGCCATCGGCCCGGACGAGCAGGAACTGGCCGAGAATCCGCGCGCCCGCAGCGCCAAGCTGCGTGTGGCCATCCGCACCGATGCGCCCGCCACGCCCGCCGACCGCAAGGCGATCGGTATGCCTTTGCTCAAGGGGGACAGATAATGCGCAGCCTGTTCTATGTATTGACCGCCCTGGCGGTGATTGGCCTGGCCTTTTGGGCCTACCGCGAGAATTATCGCACGCAGGCGGCACTGACGAAGGCCGGGCAGCTTCAGCACGAGATCGCCCGCAACCGGCAGCGCCTGCGGGTGCTCAATGCCGAATGGGCCTATCTCAACCGGCCCGAGCGGCTGATGGAACTGGCCGAACTGAATTTCGACAAGCTGGGGCTGTTGCCGCTGCAACCCTACCAGTTCGGCAGGATCGACCAGGTGGCCTATCCGCCGGAGGATGACCTGTTGCCGATCCTCAATCCGATCGACGTGTCCGGCATGGAGGCAGAACAGCCATGATCCGCACCCCCCTGCGCCCGCTTGCCCGCATTCTCGATGCCCGCGCCAAGGGCGAGAACCCCGACGCCATTGAACGCGAGAATATCCGTATTCGCCATGAACAGATGCGCGACCGCGCCCGGATGCGTGCCGAAGGGCGACTTCTGGTGCTGGGGGTGATGTTCTTTTGCGCCTTTGCGCTGATCGGCGGGCGAATGGGCGTGCTGGCCAGCACCGAACCCTCCGAGCCGCGCAGTTCGGTCGCCGGGGCGCAGATCCTGGCGCAGCGCGCCGATATCGTCGATCGCAAGGGCCGCATTCTGGCCACCAATTTCGAAACCCACAGCCTTTATGCGCAGCCGCCCCAGATGATCGACCCCGAGCGCGCGGTAAACGAGCTGATGCGGATCTTTCCGGATCTTGACCGAGAGCGACTGACCAGGGACCTGACGGGTAAGCGCAAGTTCCTGTGGGTCAAGAAGAAACTCAGCCCCGAACAGAAGCAGGCTGTGCATGATATCGGCGAGCCGGGCTTGCTGTTCGGCCCGCGCGAGATGCGCCTTTATCCCAACGGTCGGCTTGCGGCGCATGTGATGGGGGGCGCCAGTTTCGGGCGCGAAGGCGTGCATGCCGCCGAGGTGATCGGCGTCGCGGGGGTGGAAAAGACATTCGATGAACGGTTGCGCGACCCCGCGCATGGGCATGAGCCGCTGCGCCTGTCGCTGGATCTGTCGGTGCAGGCGGCGACCGAGCGCGTTCTGCACGGTGGCATGAAGCTGATGAACGCCAAGGGCGCGACCGCGATCCTGATGGAAGTGAAGACTGGCGAGATCCTCGCGATCGCCTCGCTGCCCGATTTCGACCCCAATGACCGCCCGCGCCCGGCCGTCGAGGGCAATCCCAGCGACAGCCCGCTGTTCAACCGCGCGGTGCAGGGGGTTTACGAGCTTGGCTCGACCTTCAAGATCTTTGCGGTGGCGCAGGCGCTGGAACTGGGGCTGATCAAACCTTCGACCATGATCGACACCAAGGGACCGTTGCGTTGGGGCAAGCACCGGATCCGCGATTTCCGCGATTACGGCTCGGAAATGACCGCGACCAAGGTGATCGTCAAATCCTCGAATATCGGCACCGCGCGCATCGCACAGATGATCGGTGCTGAACGCCAGCAGGATTTCCTGAAGAAGCTGGGTTTCTTCGAGCCGACCCCGGTCGAGATGGTCGAGGGGCAGGGCGGGCAGCCGCTGTTGCCGTCGCGCTGGTCGGAACTCTCGACGATGACCATTTCCTATGGTCATGGCCTTTCGGCCACTCCGATGCATCTGGCGGCGGCCTATGCGACACTGGCCAATGGCGGGCGCAAGGTCACGCCCAGCCTGTTGCGCCAGCCCGCGGCGCAGCTTGGCCCGCGGGTGATGTCCGAACAGACCGCACGTGCGTCCATGACCATGCTGCGCCAGGTGGTGTCCGAGGGCACCGCCAGCTTTGGCGAGGTGGAGGGCTATGCAGTGGCGGGCAAGACAGGAACAGCCGATAAGCCCAAGGAACGTGGCGGCGGCTATTACGAGGACAAGGTGATCGCAACCTTCGCCAGCGCCTTTCCCGCGCATGACCCGCAATATGTGCTGGTGGTGACCCTCGATGAGCCGGTCGAGACCTCGGGCGAGGAGCCGGCCCGCACCGCCGGCTGGACAGCGGTGCCCGTCGCTGCAGAGATCATCCGCCGCGTGGCGCCCCTCTTGGGATTGAGACCGCAGATTGAACCCGGCGAACTGGCTGGTATAACGCTCACATCGAACTAGCCGACGGGCAGGGTAATATGGCGGCGGGGCAGACCAAATCACTGGCGGAACTGGGCCTGACCGCTCAGGGCGGGCGCCGGGCCGATATCACGGGCCTGTCGGTGGACAGCCGCGAGGTGCGCGAGGGCCATCTTTTCGCGGCCCTCCCCGGTACCCGCGTGCATGGCGGCGATTTCATCCAGTATGCGTTGCGCATGGGGGCGGGCGCGATCCTGACGGATGCGCACGGCGCGCGGCTGGCGGCGGACGAACTTTCGACCAGCGACGCCGCGCTGATCCTTGCCGAGGACCCGCGCCAGACGCTGGCCTATGCCGCGGCGCTCTGGTTCGGCGCGCAGCCCGAGGTGATGGTTGCCGTGACCGGCACCAACGGCAAGACTTCGGTCGCCAATTTCTGTCGCCAGATATGGACCGAACTTGGCCTGGCGGCGGTGAATATCGGCACCAACGGGGTCGAGGGCGCCCATGATGCGCCGCTGGCCCATACCACCCCCGAACCCATAACCCTGCACCGGATCCTGTCGGAATGCGAGGCTGCGGGCGTCACCCACGCCGCGATGGAGGCCTCTTCGCACGGCCTCGAACAGCGGCGGCTGGACGGGGTGCGCCTGATGGCGGCGGGCTTTACGAACTTCAGCCAGGATCACCTGGATTACCACGCCGGGTTCGACGAATATTTCGCCGCCAAGGCGGGGCTTTTCGCCCGCGTCCTCCCCGAGGACGGGATCGCGGTGATCAATGTCGACGACGACAAAGGCCCCGCCATGGCCGAGATCGCCTGCGCGCGCGGGCAGGACCTGATCACGGTGGGCCGCGCGGCGGGCAGCGACATACAGCTTCACGCACAGCGTTTCGGCCCCACCGGCCAGGATCTGCGTTTCGACTGGAAGGGACGCCCGCATCAGGTGTCGCTGGATCTGATCGGGGGGTTCCAGGCCGAAAACGTGCTGCTGGCAGCGGGTCTGACCATCGCCGCCGGGGCCGATCCCGAGCGGGTGTTCGAGACGCTGGGGCATATGAAAACCGTGCGCGGGCGCATGGAGCTCGCTGCGACGCGGGCCAACGGGGCGACGGTGTTTGTCGATTACGCCCATACGCCTGATGCCGTCGCCACCGCGTTGAAGGCGCTGCGTCCGCATGTGATGGGCCGCCTTGTGGCCATCGTCGGCGCGGGGGGCGATCGCGACACGGCCAAGCGGCCCCTGATGGGGCAGGCGGCGGTGGAGAATGCCGATCTGGTGATCGTCACCGATGACAATCCGCGCCGCGAAGACCCCGCCGCGATCCGCGCGGCGGTGATGGCGGGCATCGCCAAGGCGGGCGGGGCCGAACTTGCCCGCGAGGTGGGCGACCGCGCCGAAGCCATCCTGCGCGGCGTCGACATGCTGGGGCCGGGCGATGCGCTGCTGATCTGCGGCAAGGGTCACGAAACCGGCCAGATCGTCGGCGACGATGTCTTTCCCTTCGATGACAGCGAACAGGCCAGCGTCGCGGTGGCGGCGCTTGACGGTGGGCTGGCATGACATTGTGGCGCGCAGACGAGGCCGCGCGCGCCACCGGCGGGCGCGCCACGGTCGACTGGGAGGCCGATGGCGTCTCGATCGACAGCCGCAGCTTGCAGGCGGGCGATCTGTTCGTGGCGCTGAAAGCGGCGCGCGACGGTCATGATTTCGTGGCGCAGGCACTGGCCAATGGCGCCGCCGCCGCGCTGGTCAGCCGTATTCCCGACGGGCTGGATGACACCGCTCCGCTTCTGATCGTCGATGATGTGCAGGGCGCGCTCGAGGATCTGGGCCGCGCCGCGCGGGCGCGCAGCGATGCGCGCGTGGTGGCTGTGACCGGTTCGGTCGGCAAGACCTCGACCAAGGAAATGCTGCATGCGGTGCTCTGCGCGCAGGGGCGCACCCATAGCGCCGAGGCCAGCTACAATAATCATTGGGGCGTGCCGCTGACACTGGCGCGCATGCCCGCCGACACCGAATTCGCGGTGATCGAGATCGGCATGAACCACCCCGGCGAGATTGCGCCCCTGAGCCGCATGGCGCGCCCGCATGTGGCGCTGATCACCACCGTGGCCGCTGCCCATCTCGAGGCGTTCGACAGTATCGAAGGTATCGCCGCCGAGAAAGCCGCGATCTTCCAGGGGCTCGAGCCGGGGGGGATCGCGATCTGCAACGGCGATCTGCCCGAAAGCCTGAGCCGCGTGATCGCCGAAGCGGTCCGCGCGGCCGGTGCGCCGATGCTGCGCTTTGGCGCGGGCGATGGCTGTGATTACCGGCTGGCCTCGGTTGATCTTGTGGCGGGGTCCACCGTGATCCGCGCCGATCTGCCCTCGGGGCGCCAACTAGTCAAGCTTTCGGTGCCGGGGCGCCATTTCGCGGCCAATGCGCTTGGCGTGTTGGCGGTGGCCGAGGCGCTCGGGGCCGATGCGACGCTGGCGGCGCGTGACCTGTCCAACTGGCAGCCCCCGGCGGGGCGCGGCACGCGCGAACAGATCATGCTGGACCCGGTCGACGATCATTTCGTTACCCTGGTCGACGACGCATTCAACGCCAATCCCACCTCGATCGAGGCCGCTCTCGAGGTGCTGGTCGCGACCACACCTGAAGACAGCGTCGGGCGGGTTTCCAAGGGGCGGCGCATCGCCATCCTGGGCGACATGCTGGAACTTGGCCCCGAGGAGACCGCCATGCATCGGGCGCTGGCGGGGCTCGAGCAGATCGCGGCGCTGGATACCGTGCATTGCGTCGGGCCGCGGATGCGGGCGCTCTGGGAGGCATTGCCCGAGCCCAAACGCGGTCGCTGGGTCGCCCGTGCCGAGGAACTGGCAGAGCAGGCCCATCGTGTGATAGATGCCGGCGATGTCGTGCTGGTCAAGGGCTCCAAGGGGAGCCGGGTCAGCCTTGTCGTCGACGCGCTGCGCCGGATCGGGCGCGCCGCCGGACATCAGATGGAGAGACGCTGAGATGTTGTATTGGTTGACAGGGTTGTCCGATGGCGGGGATTTTTTCAACCTCTTCCGCTATATCACCTTCCGGGCCGGAGGCGCCTTCATGACGGCGCTGTTCTTCGGCTTCATGTTCGGGCCACCGTTGATCAACGTTCTGCGCAAGCGCCAGGGCAAAGGTCAGCCGATCCGCGCTGACGGGCCGGAAACGCATATCGCGAAATCCGGCACGCCGACCATGGGCGGCCTTCTGATTGTCGGGGCCTTGATGACCTCGACCCTGCTTTGGGCGCGGCTCGACAATCCCTATGTCTGGATGGTGCTGTTCGTCACGCTGTCCTTCGGGCTGATCGGCTTCTGGGACGATTACGCCAAGGTCAGCAAACAGAACGTCAAGGGCGTGCCCAGCAAGCTGCGCCTCGGGCTTGGCTTTCTCATTGCCGCCATCGCTGCGGCCTGGGCGGCCATGTATCATCCGGGCGAGCTGCAATACCAGCTGGCACTGCCGGTGTTCAAGGACACGCTGATCAACATGGGCTGGCTTTTCGTGCCCTTTGCGATGATCGTGATCGTCGGGGCGGCCAATGCGGTGAACCTGACAGACGGGCTGGATGGGTTGGCGATCATGCCGGTGATGATCGCGGGCGGCGCGCTCGGGGTCATCGCCTATGCGGTGGGGCGGGTCGACTTCACCGAATATCTTGATGTGCATTACGTGCCGGGCACCGGCGAGATCCTGATTTTCACCGCTGGTCTGTTCGGCGGCGGCCTGGGATTTCTCTGGTACAATGCGCCGCCTGCGGCGGTGTTCATGGGCGATACCGGGTCACTGGCGCTTGGCGGCGCGCTCGGGGCCATTGCGGTCGCCACCAAGCACGAGATCGTGCTGGCCATTGTCGGCGGGTTGTTCGTGGTCGAGGCGCTGAGCGTCATCATCCAGGTGTTCTACTTCAAGCGCACCGGCAAGCGGGTGTTCCTGATGGCGCCGATCCATCACCATTACGAGAAGAAGGGCTGGGCCGAGCCCCAGATCGTGATCCGCTTCTGGATCATCGCGCTGATCCTCGCCATGATCGGTCTGGCGACGCTGAAAATTCGTTAATCGGCGTTCCGGTCGCGTCGGCGCGGATGCGATGCCGACGCGATACCGACATGAGACCGACGCGATGCAGATTGGCCAGGGATGACCGGATGCCCTTGTTAACAAGGCGCGATGCGGGCCGCGGCCCGGATGGTCGCCTCGCCGGTTAAGGTTTCGTTAACCGCTTGCGCGCGCGGCGTTCCGGGGGCAGTTTGGCGCGGCGAATGAACGAAGAGGTGAGGCATGATCGAGGTGCAGGGCGTGGCCGGGCAGCGCGTGGCGGTGTTGGGCCTCGGGCGTTCGGGCCTTAGCGCGGCACGTGCCCTGCGGGCGGGGGGCGCGCAGGTTCTGGCCTGGGACGACTCGCCCGAGGCGCGTGAAAAGGCGCTGGAAGAAGGAATAAAAATCAATGACTTGACCCGCGATGGCGCCTTTGACGGTATCGCCATGCTGATCGTCAGCCCCGGTATTCCGCATCTTTACCCGCAGCCGAACAAGGTGGTTGCCAATGCCCTGTGCGAAGGGGTCGCCGTCGACAATGACATCGGGCTGTTCTTTCGCTCTTTCGCGGCGGCGGGATGGGCCGCGCATGACGTGCCGCCCCGGGTGGTTGCGGTCACGGGAAGTAATGGAAAATCAACGACTTCCGCGCTCATTCACCATGTGCTGCAAGAGGCCGGCAAGGATGTGCAGCTGGCCGGGAATATCGGGCGGGGGGTGTTGGATATCGACCCGCCGGGCGATGGCGGTGTGGTGGTGCTGGAGCTGAGCAGCTACCAGACCGAGCTGGCCCGCGCCCTGACCCCGGATGTTGCTGTTTTCACTAACTTATCTGCCGATCACCTGGATCGTCACGCCGGGCTGGGCGGCTATTTCGCGGCCAAGCGGCGGCTGTTCGCCGAGGGCGGGCCGGACCGGGCGGTGATCGGGGTGGACGAGCCGGAGGGGCTGTTCCTGGCGGGTCAGCTGGCCGAGGCGCCGGGCGACGACCGGGTGATCCGGGTGTCGGTCAGCCGCAAGCTGGCGGGGCCGGGATGGTCGGTTTTCGCGCGCAAGGGGTTCCTTTCGGAATACCGCAAGGGCCGTCAGGCTGGCGCGATAGATATGAGGAATATCAAGGGCTTGCCCGGTGAGCACAACCACCAGAACGCCTGCGCCGCCTATGCCGCCTGCCGCACGCTGGGCCTGTCGCCCAAGGTGATCGAGCGGGCCTTTCACAGCTTCGCGGGGTTGCCCCATCGCAGCCAGCTGATTGCCGAGAAGGACGGGGTGAAATTCGTCAATGACAGTAAGGCCACCAATGTGGATTCGGCCTTCAAGGCACTGAAAGCATTTGGAAAAATCCGCTGGATTTGCGGCGGATTGGAAAAGGAGGGCGGGCTGTCGGCGCTGGCGCCTGCGCTTGAGAATGTCACGAAAGCCTATGTCATCGGGCGCGAGGCGGCGGAATTTTCCCTGCAACTTGAAGGGGTTGAAGCCGAAATCTGCACTACGATGGCGCGCGCCGTGGAGGCCGCCATGAAGGAGGCGCAGCCCGGCGAAACGGTGCTTTTGGCCCCGGCGGCGGCCAGTTTCGACCAGTATGACAACTTTGAAAAACGCGGCGATGACTTCATCCGGGAGGTCCGCAACCGGCTGTGATTTTTCGGTACGAAACGTCCGGTTTGTACGCCCGTTTTGTACCGACGAGAGGCTCGCGCCGGAGAAAGTTGTACAAACCCGCCGACAGCCCCCCGATCAGCCCGTTTCGCCGCGCGCGATCGCCTGTCCTGCGGCCCAGCCCGAGGACCACGCCCACTGGAAGTTGTAGCCCCCCAGCCAGCCGGTCACGTCCACCCCCTCGCCGATGAAATAGAGCCCCGGCAGATGGCGCGACATCATGCTGCGCGACGAGAGCCCGTCGGTCGAGACGCCGCCGAGGGTGACTTCGGCGGTGCGGTAGCCTTCCGATCCGCCGGGGCGCAGATGCCAGGCACGCAGCCCCGCGACCATGTCGGCCAGCGCCGCATCGGACTGGTCGGCGAGATTGCCGGGCGGCAGGCCGGGAGCGAGATGATCGACGAGGCGGGCGGGCAGATGGCGCGCCAGTTCGGTGGTGAGGTTGCGCCGCCCGGCGGATTGGCGCTGATCGCGCAGGGCCGCCAGCAAGCCGCCGGTCGGGTCGAGGTCGAGGATGATCTCTTCGCCCTCGCGCCAGTAGGAGGAGATCTGAAGGATCGCCGGGCCGGAAAGGCCGCGATGGGTGAAGAGCACCGCCTCGTCGAAACTGGTGCGCTCATTCGCAACGCGGGCCGGGGCCGCGATGCCGGAGAGGTCAGAAAAGCGCCCGTCGGGAAAGGTGAGGGGCACCAGCGCGGGGCGGGTTTCGGTGAGGTCGTGGCCGAATTGGCGGGCGATGTCATAGGCAAGCCCGGTAGCGCCCATCTTGGGGATCGACCTGCCGCCGGTGGCGACCACCAGATTGCGCGCGCGCACCGTTCGGCGCGCGCCGTGGTGGTCGATCTCGGCGCAAAAGCGCTGATCGTCATGGGAGAGCCCCGCCAATGATGCCTGAAGCCAGAGTTCGGCGCCCGCGCGGGCCATCTCTTCGCGCAAGAGGGCGATGATCTGCCCCGAGCGCCCGTCGCAGAAAAGCTGACCCAGGGTCTTTTCGTGCCAGGCGATGTCGTGGCGGGCGAGAAGGTCGATGAAATCCCACTGCGTGTAACGGCTGAGCGCGGATTTGCAGAAATGCGGGTTTTCGGAGAGGAAGTTCTCCGGCCCGGCGTAAAGATTGGTGAAATTGCAGCGCCCGCCGCCGGAAATGCGGACCTTCTCGCCCGGCGCCTTGGCATGATCCAGCACGAGGACGCCCGGCCCGGCATGGGCGGCGCACATCATGCCGGCGGCACCGGCGCCGAGGATCAGCGTGTTGACCTGCATCGGATTGCCATTGGCGCATGGCGCGGGCGGGGTCAACGGGTTTCGGCCCGGTAGCTGGGGCATGAGTGCTTCCCACGGCGCGGTTCTGGTGCTAAACTGGTTGGTGAGACCCCGAAAACGGGGCGGGACATGAGGCAGTAGTCGGCGGTTCATATGACAGAGATGGTCTATGGCACGATCCCAGTGCGGGATTCGGAGCCCATTCTTCCCAAATGGTGGCGCACCATCGACCATTGGTCGATATCCTGCGTTCTCATCCTGTTCGGCATCGGTATCCTGCTGGGGCTGGCGGCCTCGCCGCCGCTGGCGGAATCGAACGGTTTCCAGCCCTTCCATTATGTGCAGCGGCAGTTGGCCTTCGGCTTCCTTGCGCTGGTGGCGATGGTGCTGACCTCGATGATGAGTCCGCAGCTGGTGCGCCGGCTTGCGGTGCTGGGCTTTCTGGTGGCCTTCGTGGCGCTGGTGCTGTTGCCGGTCTTCGGCACGGATTTCGGCAAGGGCGCGGTGCGCTGGTATTCCATGGGGTTTGCCAGCATTCAGCCTTCGGAATTCCTCAAGCCCGGTTTCGTGGTTGTGGCGGCCTGGATGATGGCCGCCAGCCAGGAGATCAACGGCCCGCCCGGCCTGACGTGGTCATTCATGCTGACGCTGGTGATCGCGGTGTTTCTGGCGATGCAGCCTGATTTCGGGCAGGCGTGTCTGGTGCTGTTCGGCTGGGGTGTCATGTATTTCGTGGCCGGGGCGCCGATCGTGCTTTTGCTGGGCATGGCGGGGTGCGCGGTGCTGGCGGGGAGCCTGGCCTATTCGGGTTCGGAGCATTTCGCGCGCCGCATCGACGGGTTTCTGAGCCCGGATGTGGACCCCACGACGCAGCTTGGCTTTGCGACCAATGCGATCCGCGAGGGCGGGTTCTTTGGCGTCGGGGTGGGCGAGGGCGAGGTGAAGTGGTCCTTGCCCGATGCGCATACGGATTTCATCATCGCCGTTGCCGCCGAGGAATACGGGCTGGTTCTGGTGCTGTGCATCATCGCGCTTTATGCCGGGGTGGTGGTGCGCTCGCTGTTGCGCCTGATGCGCGAGCGTGATCCCTTTATCCGGCTGGCGGGCACGGGCCTTGTGGCGATCTTCGGGGTGCAGGCGATGATCAACATGGGCGTCGCGGTGCGGCTGCTGCCGGCCAAGGGGATGACCTTGCCGTTCGTCAGCTACGGGGGCTCTTCGCTGATTGCGGGGGGAATCCTGGTGGGGATGCTGCTGGCATTCACGCGCACGCGTCCGCAGGGCGAGATCGGAGACATTCTGCGCGGGCGGGGACGCTGAACCGGCGCGCAGAGACCAAAGAGGTGAAGCGGTGAGTGACAAGGAGCCATTGCTGGTGATCGCGGCCGGGGGCACGGGCGGGCACATGTTTCCCGCCCAGGCGCTGGCCGAGGTGATGTTGCGGCGCGGCTGGCGGGTGCGGCTGAGCACCGATGCGCGCGGTGCGCGCTATACCGGCGGCTTTCCCCATTCGGTCGAGATCGAGCAGGTCGCCAGCGCCACATTCGCGCGCGGCGGCCTGGTGAACAAGCTGTTGGCGCCGTTCCACATTCTGGGCGGTGTGCTGGGGGCATCGGTGCGCATGCTGCGCGACCGTCCGGCGGTGGTGGTGGGGTTCGGCGGTTATCCGACGATCCCGGCGCTGGCGGCGGCGTGGCTGTTGCGCTTGCCGCGCATGGTGCATGAGCAGAATGGCATTCTGGGCCGGGTGAACCGGGTGTTCGCCAAAAAGGTGGATCGCGTGGCCTGCGGTATCTGGCCCACCGACCTGCCCGAGGGGGTCGAGGGCGTGCATGTGGGCAACCCGGTGCGCGCGGCGGTGCTGGAGCGGCAGGGCGCGGGCTATATCCCGCCGGGCGATTACCCGATGTCGGTCCTGGTGATCGGCGGCAGCCAGGGTGCGCGCATCCTGAGCGAGGTGGTGCCCGAGGCGATCGCGGCCCTGCCCGAGGAACTGAAGCGCAATGTCCGGGTCTCGCATCAGGCGCGCGAGGAGGATGGCGCAAGGGTGGCGGCGTTTTACGGTGAACAGGGGATAGATGCGGATGTGGCGGCGTTCTTTCGCGACGTGCCGCGCCGGATGAGCGAG
Source organism: Roseovarius salincola (assembly GCF_026891095.1). Lineage (GTDB taxonomy): Bacteria > Pseudomonadota > Alphaproteobacteria > Rhodobacterales > Rhodobacteraceae > Roseovarius > Roseovarius salincola. Next base: position 87,107 of record NZ_JAPTNL010000004.1, on the reverse strand, counting down.
GCGCAGCTGGTGATCAGCCGCGCGGGCGCGAGCAGTGTCGCCGATATCAGCGTGATCGGGCGGCCCGCGATCCTGATCCCTTACGCCGCCGCGGCAGGCGATCATCAGAGCGCCAATGCCAGGGGGCTGTCGCGCGCGGGCGCCGCGATCGTGATCCCGGAATCGAAACTTGCCGCCGATACGCTTGCCGAGCAGATCGCCAGCGTGTTGACCAACCCGGAAGGCGCCGAGCAGATGGCGCGCGCCGCCCTTGGCGTGGCCCAGCCTGATGCGCCGCAGCAACTGGCCGACATGGTCGAGGCGCTGGCCGGGCGGCAAGAGCAAGATCAAGGGCAGGGCTGACGCATGGCCGGGCCGAAGGAGAGAGCATGATGAACGCGGCGACCAAGCTGCCCCAGGACGTGGGTCCGATCCATTTCGTCGGAATCGGGGGGATCGGGATGTCGGGCATCGCCGAGGTGCTGATCGACCATGGCTATCGCGTGCAGGGGTCGGACCTCAGGCGCACGCCGATCACCGGGCGGCTTGAGGGTATGGGCGCCACCGTCTTCGAGGGGCAGAGCCCCGGCAATGTGGAAGGCGCCGCCGTGGTGGTGATCTCGAGCGCGATCAAGCCGGGCAACCCGGAACTCGACGAGGCGCGCAGGCGCGGCCTTCCGGTGGTGCGGCGCGCCGAGATGCTGGCTGAACTGATGCGGCTCAAATCCAACGTCGCGGTGGCGGGCACCCATGGCAAGACGACCACGACCACGATGGTCGCAGCACTGCTGGATCACGGGGATTTCGACCCGACCGTCGTCAATGGCGGGGTCATCCATGCCTATGGCAGCAATGCCCGCGTCGGCCAGGGCGAATGGATGGTGGTGGAGGCCGACGAGAGCGACGGCACCTTCAACCGCCTGCCCGCGACGATCGCCATCGTCACCAATATCGACCCTGAACACATGGAGCATTGGGGCACCGAAGAGAACCTGCACCGGGGCTTTTACGAATTCGTGAGCAACATCCCGTTCTACGGGCTGGCGGTGTGCTGCACCGATGATGCGGATGTGCAGGCGCTGGTTGCCAAGCTGACCGACCGGCGGGTCGTGACCTACGGGTTCAACACCCAGGCCGATATCCGCGCGGTGAACTTGCGATACGAAAAGGGCGTGGCGCATTTCGACGTGGCCTTGCAGGCCGAGGGCATGATGATCGAGGGCTGCACCCTGCCGATGCCGGGCGATCACAACGTTTCGAACGCGCTGAGCGCGGTGGCTGTGGCGCGCCATCTGGGCATGAAGCGCGACGAGATCCGCGCCGCGCTGGCCGCGTTCGGCGGCGTCAACCGGCGCTTCACCCGCGTGGGCGAGGTGAATGGCGTCACCATCATCGACGATTACGGTCATCACCCGACCGAGATCGCCGCCGTTCTCAAAGCCGCGCGCCAGGCCTGCGAAGGGCGCGTGATCGCGGTGCACCAGCCGCACCGCTATACCCGCCTGCATCACCATTTCGACGCGTTCTGCGCCTGTTTCAACGAGGCCGACGTGGTCGCCATTGCCGAGGTCTACGCCGCGGGCGAGGAGCCGATCGCGGGTGCGAGCCGCGACGATCTGATCGCGGGGCTGGTGCGTGCGGGTCATCGCAACGCGCGGGCGGTCAGCACGCTTGACGATCTTGTCGCGCTGGTGCGCGAGGAAGCGCGCGAAGGCGATATGGTGGTCTGCCTGGGCGCGGGCACGATCAGCGGCTGGGCGAATGCCCTGCCGGAAAAGCTGAAAGGGTAACGCCATGACGACCAGGCGCCCCGCGATGTCGGAAATTCGGGCGCGTCTGGCAGTTTGCGTGGATGCGATCGGGCCGCGCCGGATCGCCATGGCCGGCGCGGTGGCGCTGCTATCCGCGGGCGTGCCGGCGGGCGCATCGGCGGACACGCTGCGCCTGCTGGGGGAAAAGGCCGAAATCGGGCTTGATGAAGCCGTGCTGGTGCGCGCCTATCAGGCGCTGACGCCGATGGATGACGCCATCGCCAGAGAGGTGCTTCGCCGCACCGATGCTGATCTTGTGGCCGATTGGGGCGTTGACTTCGATTTCGTCTATTTCTTTGTCTATATGCCGGAGCACGAAATTGATGATCTGACATTCCCGGAGGCGGAGACCACATTCGCGGCGTTTCAGTCCATGACCCGTGACTCTGCCAGCCAGGGTTGGCGGTGGAGATATGTCCGGGATGACGCGGATGGGGGCAGTGTGCTTGTCTGCGAAGAAGAGTGGAAGCCGGGATGTCACATGAGCATGAGGTGGAAGAAATGAGCGTGCCGATGCGCAGGATGGCAGAACGTGGCCGGGTGGTGCCGGTTCTTCGCCTTGCCCTTGCGCAGGAGAGGATCCGGGCCGTGGCCCGGTTCACCGGGTGGCCGCAAGGGGAGCCGGGATCATGGCGGAGGCGTTAAAGCGGCGGATCGGCCTGGGCCTGCTGACCGCTTATGGCGTCGGCGTGATGGTGGGTGCCGGCATCTATGTGCTGGTGGGCGCGGTGGCCGCCGAGGCGGGCATCTGGGCGCCGCTGTCCTTTCTTCTGGCCGGTCTGATCGCGGCGCCATCGGCGCTGAGCTATGCGGAGTTCTCGACCCGTCTGCCGGAGGCGGCGGGCGAGGCGATTTTCGTGGCCAAGGGGCTGGGGCGGCCATGGCTGGCGCTGGTCGTGGGGCTGGCGGTGGTGGCTGCCGGGACCATTTCGGCGGCGGCGGTGCTGCGGGGGGGCACGGGCTACCTGGTGTCGGTAGTGGATCTGCCTTTTGCGCCGACCGCCATCGTTTTGGGTCTGTTCCTGGTTGGCGTGGCGATTGCCGGGGTGCTGGAAAGCCTGACAGTGGCGGCGGTCTTTACCGTGATCGAGGTTCTGGGCCTGGCGCTGGTCGTCTGGGCGGGTGCCAGCGCGGAGCCGGTGACAGACTGGCAGGCGCCCGCCGGGATTGTCTGGTCGGGGGTGGCCTCGGCGGCGGTGCTGGCGTTCTTCGCCTTCATCGGTTTCGAGGATATCGTGAACATGGCCGAAGAGGTGCGCGACCCGACCCACACGCTGCCGCGCGCCATCCTGCTGGCGCTGGTGATCACCAGCCTGCTTTATGCGCTGGTGAGCTGGGCCGCGGTGCGCGCCGTGCCGCTTGAGCTGCTTGGCGCGTCCGAGCAGCCGCTTGCGCTGGTCTGGAGCCATGCGCGGGGCGGCGGTGCCACATTTCTTTCGCTTATCGCCGTGGCGGCGGCGATGAACGGCATCCTGGCGCAGATCGTGATGGCGAGCCGGGTGCTGTTCGGCGTCGGCAAGCGCAGCCCGGCGCTGGCCGTCTTTCACCATGCGCATCCGCGTCTGGGCACGCCGGTTCTGGCGACGGCGCTGATCGGGGTGCTGGTGATCTTCATGGCGGTGGTGCTGCCGGTGGCGGACCTGGCGGAGGCGACATCGGCGATCCTGCTGTCGGTCTTCGTGCTGGTCAATGCCGCGCTGATCGCCATGAAGCGCGCCGAACCGGAGGCGTCCTTTCGCGTGCCGATGGCGGTGCCGGTGCTGGGGCTTCTGGGATCGCTTGGCGCGCTGGCCATCAGTTTCGGAGCCGTGTCATGAGTCTTTCGCTGATCCTTGCCTGTGTCTGGGCCATCGTCGCCAATCTGCTTGCGATGATCCCGAGCCGCGACAATCACTGGCGGCGCGCCTATGTGCTGATCGTCGTCGGGGTTCCCATTCTGGGCTATGTCACTTATCAGAATGGCCCCTGGTGGGGGCTGGCGGTTCTGATCGCCGGCATGAGTATCCTGCGCTGGCCGGTCGTCTATCTGGGCCGCTGGCTTGTGCAAAAGAGGTGAGGACGAGCGATGCGGATGCCCGAAACGCGCGGCAAGCTGACCGAGAAGCGCCCCTTGAGCGATCTGACCTGGCTCAGGGTGGGCGGCCCGGCGGACTGGCTGTTCCAGCCTGCGGATATCGACGATCTGGCGGGGTTCCTTGCCGCCCTTGACAGGGACATCGCAGTGTTTCCGATGGGGGTCGGCAGCAATCTGATCGTGCGCGATGGCGGGTTGCGCGCGGTGGTGATCCGGCTTGGGCGGGGGTTCAACGGGATCGCCATTGAGGGCAGGCGGGTGATCGCGGGCGCGGCGGCGCTTGATGCGCATGTGGCGCGCAAGGCCGCCGAGGCCGGGTTGGATCTGACCTTCCTGCGCACCATTCCCGGTGCGATCGGGGGTGCGGTGCGGATGAATGCGGGCTGTTACGGTGTCTATACCGCCGACCGTCTGGTCGCTGCGCGCGCGGTCACGCGCGAGGGCGAAGTCGTGACGCTGAGCGCGGATGACCTTGATCTGCGCTATCGCCAGAGCGCGCTGCCCGAGGGCTGGGTGATCGTCGAGGCGACGTTCGAGGCGCCCGAAGGCGATCCCGAGGCGCTTGAGGCGCGCATGGCGGCGCAGCTGCGCAAGCGCGACGAGACCCAGCCCACCAAGGAGCGCAGCGCGGGCAGCACCTTTCGCAATCCGGCCGGATTTTCTAGCACCGGGCGCGCGGATGACGTGCATGATCTGAAGGCCTGGAAGGTGATCGACGAGGCCGGGATGCGCGGCGCGCGCCGGGGCGGGGCGCAGATGAGCGAGATGCATTCCAACTTTCTGATCAACACCGGGGATGCCAGCGCCGCCGATCTGGAAGGATTGGGCGAGGAGGTGCGAAAAAGGGTTTTCCAAAGCAGCGGAATAGAGTTACATTGGGAAATCATGAGGGTCGGCGAAACGGCCCCGTGACGCCAAGGCAGGCGAAGACAATAAGATAGGGTCGGCAAAACGGCCCGGGACTTTGAGGCACATATTGGGACTTTCGAGCGGAAAATCCCCGATTGTGGCGGTGATCATGGGCGGACCTTCGGCCGAACGCGAAGTGTCGCTCTCGTCAGGACATGAATGCGCCGCCGCATTGCGGGAAGCAGGATACACGGTGGTCGGGGTCGATGCCGGGCCTGACCTGTGTCAGCGCCTGAGCGAGATCGCGCCCGATACCGTTTTCAACGCGCTGCATGGCCGCTGGGGCGAAGATGGCTGCGTGCAGGGCCTGCTGGAATGGATGGGCCTGCCCTATACCCATTCGGGCGTGCTGGCCTCGGCGCTGGCAATGGACAAGCAGAAATCCAAGGCGGCCTATATGGCCGAGGGGCTGCCGGTGGTCGAAAGCCGCCTGGCGGCGCGCGACGATGTTTGCGGCGCGCATGTGATGGACCCGCCCTATGTGGTGAAGCCCAATAACGAGGGCTCGTCGGTCGGGGTCTACCTGGTGAACGAGGTGGCCAACGGGCCGCCCGCGCTGTCGGCGGACATGCCCGAGATCGTGATGGTCGAGGCCTTCGTGCCGGGGCGCGAGCTGACGGTGACGGTCATGGGCGACCGGGCGCTGACGGTGACCGATATCCTGACCGATGGCTGGTATGACTATGATGCCAAATACAAGGCGGGTGGATCGCGCCATGTCGTGCCCGCCGATATCCCGGCCGAAATTTCCGAAGCCTGTCTCGACTATGCGCTGCGCGCCCATGAAGTGCTGGGCTGTCGCGGGCTGAGCCGGACCGATTTTCGCTGGGACGAGGCGCGCGGGCTGGAGGGGCTGGTGCTGCTTGAGACCAATACCCAGCCGGGGATGACGCCGACATCGCTGTCGCCCGAGCAGGCGCAGGTGATGGGCATTCCGTTCCCCGATCTGTGCCGCTGGATGGTGGAGGATGCGTCATGCAACAGGTGACGCGCCCCGATCCCGCGCCGTCGCGCTGGTCCTACCGGTTTCAGCGGCTGATGCTGACGCCCATGTTTCGCAAGGCGTTGCGCTTTGGCGTGCCGCTGGGGGTGATCGCGGCGCTGGGGCTGGGTTATTTCGCCGACGAGGCGCGGCGCGAGGCGGTGACGGCCACGGTTGCGGATCTGCGCCGGGATTTCGAGACACGGCCCGAATTCATGGTGGAACTGCTGAGCGTCGAGGGCGCGAGCACCCGCGTCGAGGAGGATATCCGCGAGATATTTCCCTTCGATCTGCCGGCGAGCTCGTTCGATCTGGATCTCGAGCATGTACGCGAGATGATCGAGGGGCTGCCGGCGGTGGCCTCGGCCAGCCTGCGGGTGCGGCGGGGTGGTATCCTGGCGGCGCGGGTCACCGAGCGCGAGCCGGTGGCGCTGTGGCGCACGCGCGACGGGCTGGGCGCGGTCGATATGGACGGCGTCGTGGTCGCTGACTTGCTGGCGCGACAGGATCGCGCCGACCTGCCGCTGGTGGTGGGCGAAGGCGCGGACAGGGCGGTGCCCGAGGCGCTGGAGATCATCCGCGCCGCCGCCCCGATCGAGCCGCGCCTGCGCGGGCTGGTCAGGATTGGCGAGCGGCGCTGGGACGTGGTTCTGGACCGCGATCAGCGCATCCTGCTGCCCGAGCGTAACCCGGTGCGGGCGCTGGAACGGGTTCTGGCGCTGGACGAGGCGCAGGACATGCTGGCGCGTGACCTGGTGGCAGTTGATATGCGGCTGGCCGCACGGCCCACCATAAGAATGAACCCCCGCGCGGTCGAAGACTGGTTGCGGGTAACGAAGATGACAGTCGGGGCGGAATGAAACGATGATCGAGCTCTACGAAACCCAACGGGCGATGCGCAACATGCGCAAGGCGGCGATGCAACGCGGCGTCGTGGCGGTGCTGGACGTGGGGACCTCGAAGATCGCCTGCCTGGTGCTGCGGTTCGACGGCACCGCGCGGCTGGTGGATTCCGACGGGATCGGCGCGATGGCCGGGCAGGCGGGGTTCCGGGTGATCGGCGCGGCGACGACGCGCTCGCGCGGGGTGCGCTTTGGCGAGGTCAACGCCATGGCCGAGACCGAACGCGCGATCCGCACGGCCTTGCAGGCCGCGCAGAAGATGGCCGGTATCCGGGTCGATCATGTGATCGCCTGTTTCGCCGGGGCCGCGCCGCGTTCCTACGGGCTGGCCGGCGCGGTCGATCTGGAGGGGCGCAATGTCAGCGAGCAGGATATCAGCCGGGTGCTGAGCGCCTGCGACGTGCCTGATTACGGCGAGGGGCGCGAGGTGCTGCACGCGCAGCCGGTGAATTTCGCGCTGGACCATCGCAGCGGGCTGGCCGATCCGCGCGGGCAGATGGGGCAGACCCTGTCCACGGACATGCATATGCTGACGGTGGATGGCGCCGCGATCCAGAATATCGCCCATTGCGTCAAGCGCTGCGATCTGGAGCTGGCGGGGATTGCCAGCTCGGCTTATGTGAGCGGGATTTCGGCGCTGGTGGAGGACGAGCAGGAGCTGGGTGCAGCCTGTATCGACCTTGGCGGTGGCACGGCGGGCGTGTCGATCTTCATCAAGAAGCACATGATCTATGCCGACAGCGTGCGCATGGGCGGCGATCATGTGACGGGCGATATCTCGATGGGATTGCAGGTGCCACAGGCCACCGCCGAGCGCATCAAGACGTTTTACGGCGGTGTTGTCGCCACCGGGCAGGACGACCGCGACATGATCGAGATCGGCGGCGAAACCGGCGATTGGGAACATGACCGGCGCACGGTCAGTCGCGCCGAACTGATCGGGATCATGCGTCCGCGCGTCGAGGAAATACTGGAAGAGGTGCGCGCGCGGCTCGATGCTGCGGGTTTCGACCACCTGCCAAGCCAGCAGATCGTGCTGACCGGTGGTGGCAGCCAGATCCCCGGGCTTGACGGGCTGGCCAGCAAGATCCTGGGCCACCAGGTGCGGCTGGGGCGCCCGCTGAGAGTGCATGGATTGCCGCAGGCGGCGACCGGTCCGGGCTTTTCGAGTGCGGTCGGGATGTGCCTGTTTGCGGCGAATCCCCAGGACGAGTGGTGGGACTTCGAGATTCCCGTGGATCGCTACCCGGCGCGTTCGCTGAAGCGGGCTGTGAAATGGTTCAAGGATAATTGGTGATCGCTAGATATGGTCACATCGGCGAAATCCCGCGTGTTAGCGCAAAAATGTGGCCATATTTTGTGTCATTTCGGTGATTTTGGGGTGACGCAAGGGTTAAGCATCGGTAAGAATACTGGTGATTAGGCGGAAAAACGGTCTGTCGGGCAGAGGCAGGCGCAACAGCAGGCGGATAGAGCAATGACATTGAATCTCACGATGCCAGGTCAGGACCCGGAGAACGAACTGAAGCCGAGGATCACCGTTTTCGGTGTTGGCGGCGCGGGGGGCAACGCGGTCAACAACATGATCGACAAGCAACTCGACGGTGTTGACTTTGTCGTTGCCAACACGGATGCGCAGGCGCTTCAGCAAAGCCAGGCAGAACACCGCGTCCAGCTGGGCGTGAAAGTGACCGAAGGGCTGGGCGCGGGCGCCAAGGCCACGATCGGCGCTGCCGCTGCCGAAGAGAATATCGAACAGATCGTCGATCATCTGGCGGGCGCGCATATGTGCTTCATCACCGCGGGCATGGGCGGAGGGACTGGCACCGGTGCTGCGCCCATCATCGCCCAGGCGGCGCGTGAACTGGGCGTGCTGACGGTGGGTGTCGTCACCAAGCCGTTCCAGTTCGAGGGCGCCAAGCGGATGCGCCAGGCCGAGGAGGGCGTCGAGGCGCTGCAAAAGATGGTCGATACGCTGATCATCATTCCCAACCAGAACCTGTTCCGTCTGGCCAATGAGAAGACGACCTTCACCGAGGCGTTCTCGATGGCGGATGACGTGCTGTATCAGGGCGTCAAGGGCGTGACCGACCTGATGGTGCGCCCCGGCCTCATCAATCTGGACTTTGCCGATGTGCGCGCCGTGATGGACGAGATGGGCAAGGCGATGATGGGCACCGGCGAGGATTCCGGCGAGGATCGCGCCATCCAGGCGGCCGAGAAAGCCATCGCGAACCCGCTGCTGGACGAGATCAGCCTGAAGGGCGCCAAGGGCGTGCTGATCAACATCACCGGCGGTCATGACCTGACGCTGTTCGAGCTTGACGAGGCGGCCAACCGCATCCGCGAGGAAGTCGATCCCGACGCCAATATCATCGTTGGCTCGACGCTGGATACCAGCATGGAAGGCGCGATGCGCGTCAGTGTCGTGGCAACCGGGATCGACGCCAGCGCAAGTGGGCGCGACATGCCGGTGCCGCACCGTTCCATGGCCGAACCGCTGCGCCCCGTTGCCGCCGAAGCGCCGGCCGAAGAGCCTGCCCACGATCCGATGCCGGTGGCCGCCAGCGCAGAACCGGGCCTGTTCAACGAGCCCGAGTTCGATACGCAGCGCGCCGCTGCCGAAGAGCAGCACGAGGATATCTTCGAGGAGCGCGCCGACAGCATGCAGGATGACGACCTGCCGCCGCCGGCCTACCAGCCGCGCAACGAGACCTTCGAGTCCGCCGCGCATCACGACCATCAGGACGATGCCGAGCTGGAAGCCTATGTCGCGCCGCGCGCGGCGGGCGCGCCGTCGCCCGAGGCGATGGCCCGTTTGCAGGCCGCTGTCAGCAAGGCCCCCGAGGCACGCCGCCGCGATCAGCAGCAGCCCCAGGAAAGCGCCGCGCGCGATCCGCAGGGCGAGCCGCGCCAGCGCTTCGGTATCAACTCGCTGATCAACCGGATGACCGGCCATGCGGAGCAGGAACCCCAGCGTCCGGCCCGCCAGCAGCCGACCATGGAAGCGCCGCAGGCGCGCCAGCCCGCGCCCGAGCCGGAGGAAGAAACCGACGATCAGATCGAGATTCCGGCATTTCTGCGCCGACAGGCGAACTGATCCTGGGATCGAATGGTAAGAACGGGCCGCCTTCGGGCGGCCCTTTTTTCGTTCATGAACAGGGGTTTGGCGCCAATCTGCCTATGATCGGCAAAAATCCGCCCGCCTGGGCGCGGCGATGTTTCATTACGTTGCAAAGATTGAATTGAGCCTTGCCGTCGACGCATCTAAACCATTTGGAAAGATTTCAAGCAGTGCACTTCAAGCACGGATGAGGACAGTCTTGCAGACAACGATCCAGACACCGGTCTCGTTTCATGGGGTAGGTTTGCATTCCGGCGAACCGGCCTGTGCGACGATCCTGCCCGCCGCGGCCGATCAGGGAATCGTGTTTCGCCGCAGCGATGTGGCCACGGGCCACGGGCGTATTCCGGGCCTGTGGGATCACGTCCAGCAAACACCGCTCTGCACCCGTCTCACGAACCGTCACGGGGTGACGGTCTCGACGGTGGAACATGTCATGGCGGCGCTGGTGGGCTGTGGCATTCACAATGCCACGATCGAGATCGACGGTCCCGAGATTCCGATTCTCGATGGCAGTTCGGCCGCTTTCGTGCGCGGTATCCTGCGTCACGGTGTGCGGCGCATGAACGCCCAGGTGCGGGCGCTGCGCATTCTTGAACCGGTCGAGGTGCGCCGGGGCGCCGCGATGGCGCGGTTGTTGCCGCATGACAACCTGACGATCGAATTCGCCATTGATTTCGAGGATGCCGCGATCGGCAGCCAGCGCAAGGTTCTCAACATGTCCAATGGCAGCTTCGTGCGTGAGCTTTCCAACAGCCGCACTTTCTGCCGCAAGGCGGATGTGGACATGATGCGCGCCAACGGGCTGGCGCTTGGCGGGACGCTGGAAAATGCCGTGGTCGTCGATGGCGAGCAGGTTCTGAGCCCCGGCGGTCTGCGTCATGCGGACGAGGCCGTGCGCCACAAGATGCTGGATGCGGTGGGCGATCTGGGTCTCGCCGGGCTGCCCATACTGGGCCATTACCAGGGCATCCGCGCGGGTCACGCCGTGACCAACGATCTTCTGCGCGAGCTGTTTTCGCGCCCCGATAGCCATGAAACCGTTCTGTGCGACAGCGTGATGGCGGGACATCTTCCCGGCGCCGGTGTTCATTGGGGCGAGATTCCGGAAGTCGCCTGAGCGGGGGAATAAAACCGCCAAAGACGTTTTGCACCGGAAATTTATGTGCTAGGACCAGACGTGAAACGTGGGGTTCGACCCCGGCATCGCGCAAGATAGGTGAGTTCGAGCATGACAATCGGCAAGTCCCGGGCAAAGCTGGTCGGTGCAATCGTCGTGGGCCTGAGCCTCGCGGCCTGTGGTGACAGAGCACGCATTGATCGCGGCGATGTCGATTTCGAACAATACACAGCCCAGCAGATATTCGAGCGCGCCGAATACGATCTGGCGCGCAACAATCCCGGCCAGGCCGCCGATGTGTTCGGCCAGGTCGAGCGGCTTTACCCCTATTCGGAATGGGCCAAGCGGGCGCTGATCATGCAGGCCTTCTCCTATCACAAGGACAAGGATTACGAGAACAGCCGCGCCGCCGCGCAGCGCTATATCGATTTCTATCCCACCGATGAGGATGCCGGCTATGCGCAATACCTGCTGGCGCTCAGCTATTACGACCAGATCGACGAGGTGGGGCGCGATCAGGGCCTGACCTTCCAGGCGCTGCAAGCCCTGCGCGAGGTCATCGAGCGCTATCCCGACAGCGAATATGCCCGCTCGGCGATCCTGAAATTCGATCTGGCCTTCGATCATCTGGCCTCGAAGGAAATGGAAATCGGGCGCTATTACCTCAAGCGCGATCATTTCGCCGCGGCGGTCAATCGATTCCGCGTCGTGGTCGAGGATTTCCAGACCACCAGCCACACGCCCGAGGCGTTGCATCGTCTTGTGGAGGCGTATCTGTCGCTGGGTCTCACCGACGAGGCCCGCACCGCCGGTGCGATCCTGGGATATAATTTCCGGGGCACCAAATGGTATGAGGACAGCTACAAGCTGTTGACGGGGCAGGGGCTCACGCTGGAGGCGGCGGGCGACAACTGGCTGCGCCAGGTCTATCGCCAGATGATCCAGGGCCGTTGGTTGTAAAGGGGTTGCGGGGCCTGCCCCGCAACCGGGAAACCTCCGATGCTGCGCGCGCTTGATATCCGCAATATCCTGATTATCGACCATCTCGACCTGGCCTTTCAGCCCGGGCTCAACGTGCTGACCGGCGAGACCGGCGCGGGCAAGTCGATCCTGCTGGATTCGCTGGGCTTCGTGTTGGGCTGGCGCGGGCGCGCCGAACTGGTGCGCCAGGGCGCGGATCAGGGCGAGGTGACGGCGGTATTCGATCTGCCCGAGGGCCACGGCGCGCGCGACGTGCTCGAAGAGGCGGGGCTGCCCCTGGGTGACGAGCTGATCCTGCGCCGGGTCAACACGCGCGACGGGCGCAAGACCGCCTGGGTCAATGACCGGCGCTGCTCGGGCGAGGTGCTGCGCCGGCTTTCGGATACGCTGGTGGAACTGCACGGCCAGCAGGACGACCGGGGTCTGCTCGATCCGCGCGGGCACCGGGTGCTTCTCGACGCTTATGGCCGGCTCGAGGGGCTGAAATCGGATACGCGCAGCGCATGGCGCGGCGTGGCGGCGGCGCAAAAGGCGCTCGGGGCCGCCGAAGCGGCGTTGGAATCGGTGCGCGCCGAGGAAGATTTCCTGCGCCATGCGGTGGCCGAGCTCGATGCGCTCGATCCGCAGCCCGGCGAGGATGAGGCGCTTGATGCGCGCCGCCGCCTGATGCAGCAAGCCGAACGGATCTGCGAGGATATCAACCGCGCGCAGGCCGCGCTTGGCCAGGAGGGGGCCGAAGGGGCGGCGGGCGATGCGCTGCGCTGGCTCGAAGGGGTGGCGCCGCGCGCCGAGGCGCAGCTTGATGCGCCGATCGCGGCGCTTGGCCGGGCGATGGTTGAACTCGACGAGGCCGCGCAGGGCGTGGCGCGCTGCCTCGAGGCGCTGACCTTCAACCCGATCGAGCTGGAAGAAACCGAGGAGCGCCTGTTCGCGATCCGGGCGCTGGCGCGCAAACATGGTGTCGGGGCGGATGATCTGGGCGATTTCGCCGGTGATTTGCGCGCGCGCCTTGCCTCGCTCGAACAGGGGGATTCCGATCTCGAGGCGTTGCGCCAGTCGCTGCGCGCCGCGGAACAGACTTATGACGCGGCCGCAACCGCGCTCAGCGCCGCGCGCGCCGAGGCCGCGGCGGCGCTTGACGGCGCGATGCGCGACGAGCTCGCCCCGCTCAAGATGGAGCGCGCGGCCTTCACCACCGCCATCACCGCCGCCGATCCCGGCCCCGAGGGGCGCGACGCTGTCACTTTCACCGTGGCCACAAATCCTGGCGCCCCGGCGGGGCCGCTCAACAAGATCGCATCGGGGGGCGAGCTCAGCCGCTTCCTCCTGGCGCTCAAGGTTTGCCTGACCGGGGCCGAAAGCGGGCTCACCATGATCTTCGACGAGATCGACCGTGGCGTCGGCGGTGCGACGGCGGATGCGGTGGGGCGCCGCCTTGCGCAGCTTGCCGATGGCGGGCAGGTGCTGGTGGTGACCCATTCACCGCAGGTGGCGGCGCGCGGCGCGCATCACTGGCGGGTGGAAAAGACGGTGGCGGATGGTGCGACGCTCTCGAGTGTGGTGCCGCTCGCGCAGGATGCGCGGATCGACGAGATCGCCCGGATGCTGTCGGGGGACCGGATCACCGACGAGGCCCGCGCCGCCGCCGAGGCCCTGATGGCGGGCTGATCGCGGCTTCATCTGGCGAAAAATACCTCGGGGGAGTCGCGGCCCCGGGCCGCGGCGGGGGCAGCGCCCCCGACCGTCCGCGCCATGCGTGATCCCGCGTCAGGTTGGATCGTGCGGTGGCACCAGCTTGCCGGGATTCATGATATTGCCGGGATCGAGCGCCTGTTTCAGCGCACCCATCATCGCCCATCCGCCGCCATGTTCGCGCGCCATGTAACCCAGTTTCCCGCGCCCGATCCCGTGTTCGCCGGTGGCGGTCCCGCCAAGGTCCAGCGCGCGCAGCACCATGCGTTCCGACAGCGCGCTGGCGGCGGCGGCGGCCTTGTGGTCGGTTTCGTCAAACAACAGGATGGCGTGGAAATTACCGTCGCCCACATGCCCGAGGATCGGCCCCTCGATGCCGGTTTGCGCGAGGTCCGCCTGGGTGGCCTCGATCGCCTCGGCAAGGCGCGAGATCGGCACGCAGAGGTCGGTCACGAGCGCCCGCGCGCCCGGGCGCGCGCCGAGGATCGCGTGATAGGCGTTGTGACGCATGGTCCAGAGCGCGTTGCGCTCCTCGGGCCGGGTGGCCCAGTCAAAGCCGGTGCCGTCATGTTCGGTGGCGATCATGCCGAAGGTTTCGGCCTGTTCGGCGACGCCGGTTTCCGAGCCGTGAAATTCCAGCAGCAGATGCGGTGTTTCCGGCAGCTCCATCCCCGCATAGGCGTTGACGGCGGCGACACTGGCGCTGTCCATCAGTTCGATCCGGGCCATCGGCAGGCCCATCTGGATGGTTTCGATCACCGCCGCGACCGCGTCGCCCACGCTGGCGAAGCCGCAAACCGCGCTGGAAACGGCCTCGGGCTGGCCATGCAGGCGCAGCGTGAGTTCGGTGATCAGCCCCAATGTGCCCTCGGCCCCCACGAACAGCGCCGTCAGATCATACCCGCTGGAGGATTTGCGCGCGCGGCTGCCGGTGCGGATCACCTCGCCCGCGGGGGTCACGATCTCGAGCCCCAGCACGTTGTCGCGCATGGTGCCGTAGCGCACCGCCGTGGTGCCGCTGGCGCGGGTCGAGGCCATGCCTCCGAGCGAGGCATTGGCGCCGGGATCGACCGGAAAGAACAGCCCCGTGGCGCGCAGTTCCTGGTTGAGCGCCTCGCGTGTGACGCCGGGTTGCAAAGTCACGTCCATGTCCTCGGCGCGGATGTCCAGTATCCGGTTCATCCGAGTGAAGTCCACCACGATACCGCCATCGAAGGCCTGCGCCTGCCCTTCGAGCGAGGTGCCCGTGCCCCAGCCGATCACCGGACAGCCATGCGCGGCGCAGACCCGCACGAGGCGTGCGACCTCGTCGGTGGTCTCGGGATAGGCGACGGCATCGGGGGGCGATTGGGGGAAATGGCTTTCGCTGCGGCCATGAATGTCCAGATCGGACTTGGACCGGGTGATCCGTTGCCCTAGAAATGTGGAAATCTCGGCGATTGCGTCCTGAACACCCATATCGGCCCCTTCGGTCTTGCGTTTCGCGCAGGGTAGGGCAAGCAGGGAGCAGGGGAAAGGCCGCCGGGCCCGATAAGTGACAGGCGATGACGGACGGCGAACCCTCGATACTCAGACAGAAGGCGACCGCGGCGCAGGACGCGATCCGCACGGGTTGGGCGGTGATGCGCAAGCGCGGGCCAAGCCAGTTCCAGTTCTGGCTGATCGCCCTGCTGATCGGGATCGCGGCCGGTTTCGCGGCGCTGTTCTTTCGCAAGGGAATCAGCGCGCTTCAGACCCTGGCCTATGGTTCCGAAGATCCGGGCCGCCTGCATTCGCTGGCCGAAACGCTGCCCTGGTACTGGCTGTTGATCGTGCCGATCTGCGGCGGGCTGGTGGTGGGGCTGATCCTGCATCACTTCACGGATGACGCGCGGGTGCGCTCGGTTTCGGACGTGATCGAGGGCGCGGCGCTCAAGGATGGCCGGGTCGAGACCCGCGAAGGCATCGCCTCGGCGCTGGCCTCGCTGATCACGCTGGGGACGGGCGGTTCGTCGGGGCGCGAGGGGCCGGTGGTGCATATGGCGGGGGTCATTTCCAGCTGGGTCAGCGACCGGATCCATGCCAACGGGATCACCGGGCGCGACCTCTTGGGCTGCGCGGTGGCGGCGGCGGTGTCGGCCTCGTTCAACGCGCCGATCGCGGGGGCGCTTTTCGCGCTCGAGGTGGTGCTGCGTCATTTCGCGGTCCATGCCTTCGCGCCGATCGTCATCGCCAGCGTGGCGGGCACGATCATCAACCGGCTGGAATTCGGCGATATCACCGAATTCTCGCTGCCGGTGACGAGCGTGCTGGAATTCTATGTGGAACTGCCGGCCTTCCTGCTGCTGGGGCTGGTCTGCGGGGTGGTGGCGACGGCGCTGATGCATGCGATCTTCTTTGCCGAGGACATGGCGGGCTATGTCCAGGTGCGCACCCGCCTGCCGCGCTGGTTGCGCCCGGCGGTGTCGGGGGCGATGCTGGGGGGGCTGGCGATCTGGTTCCCGCATATCATCGGGGTCGGTTACGAGACCACGTCGGCGGCGCTGACCGGGCAGCTTTTGCTGCATGAGGCGGTGGTCTTCGCCGTCCTAAAGGTGGTTGCGGTGGCGATCACCTTTGGCGGTCGCATGGGGGGCGGTGTGTTTTCGCCCTCGCTGATGGTGGGAGCGCTGACCGGGCTGGCCTTCGGGCTGATCGCCACGGGGCTTTTCCCCGACGTGTCGGGTTCGGCCACGCTCTATGCGCTGGCGGGGATGGGGGCGGTCGCGGCGGCGGTGCTGGGCGCGCCGATCTCGACCACGCTGATCGTGTTCGAACTGACCGGCGACTGGCAGACCGGGCTGGCGGTGATGGTGGCGGTGTCGATGTCCACCGCGCTTGGCGCCAAGCTGGTGCGGCGGTCGTTCTTTCTGACGCAGCTTGAACGGCGCGGGCGGCGGCTGGCGGCGGGGCCGCAGACCTATCTTCTGGCGATGTTCCGCGCCGACCGGCTGATGCGCGGCACCGATCATGAGCGCGCCGCCAACACGGACCGGTGCTGGGCGCTGATCGAGGAGGGACTCTACCTGGATGGCAGCGCCACGCTGGAAGCCGCGATGCCGGTATTCGAGCGCAGCGGCGTGCCCTTCATCCCGGTGGTCACGCTCAAGGGCGCGGGCCGCCCGCCCGAACTCATGGGAGCGCTTTTTCATGTGGATGCGCTCAAGGCCTATAACCGCGCCTTGGCCGCCGTGTCGGAGGAAGAACATAGCTGAGGGAGCGGGATGCAGTTCGGCTTATGGACGTGTTGGACGCGACCTTTCAGCTTTTTCTTCGGCGTCAATGTTGGCGTCGTCTTGCAAAGCTACGACATCGACATCAACAGGTGACTCGCGATCTGCTTTGATTTTTGGCGCGGCCTTGCGCCATCTCTGAAGGTTCTGACCGATTTCGCGATAGAAGAACGGCACCAGTTCTTCCAACTCCTTGATGAAATTGGTTTGCTGGGTGAATCTCGCGCCCAAGCGGCGGGCGATGAAGATATGGAACTTTATGACCTGAAGGCCAGTCTTGTCTGTCTCGCAGGCGGCTGGATTTGCGATCAGTTCGCTCAGCGGAAACTGTGTATCTTCGCTTCTGCCCGGCCAGGTCATTCGGATGAACACGTCTTCGATCTGATCACTCTTGATTTGTCGCAACAGCCAGTTCACGCGCGCCTTGGAGGAAACCTTGTCTTCGGGCGCGCGCAGGGTCATGCCGATATTGATGGTTCTGCGGGCAATGTCGGCGATCAATTCAATGGGTGCGGCGGCGTCGGGTATCTCTAACGTGGTTTGCAGTTGTCCCGCTTCCTTCAGCAGGTTCAAAGCGTCTTTGCGACGCGCAACCGGATCGGCGAGGTGTTTTCTAGGGAGTTTTTCCTGAACTGTCGTTTCGGTTTGGCGACTCAAGATGAGCGACAGATCGCGGGTTTCCTGATGCCAGGCATCCAGCACGATTACGGCATCGTCGGATTTCGCCGGAATCTTGCCGCCTGCGGAAATCAGGCGGTTCAATTCCGTCCATTCCGGCGGCATTCTGTCGAACCCTTTCACTCCGGCGCTTTCATGGGCCAGGAAGCGCCTCAACTCGTTCAACAAGAGTCTTTGATCCTCATCCGCCACGCTGTCCTGATTCAATAGCAAATCCGTCACGGTCAGAATCGACATCCATGACCAGTGGAAAACCGGTATCCGTGACCTGCTTTTTCGCACCTCTTCGATGGGGTGATGATGGGGCTGAGTGGCGAACTGGTTTGATATCGTGATGACGCAGTCGATATTCTGCTCTTTGGCGATTTCGCGATATTTCTCGACTTGCTCGGCATGTATCTCAACGTTGCCCACCTTTGCCTCGACAAGCGCGCGCCACTCATTTGACCCGCTGCGCAGAACGATCAGGCCGTCGGGCCTGTCTTTTACCCTCACCTTTTCGTTTCTGAAAACGATCTCGGTGTAGGTCTCGATCCTTGTTCGCTTGCCGGTGCGCTTGCCGATGCTTTCCATCAGGTCGGCGCCGAATTCCTCAATTTTCGAGATGCACGCCAATACAATCGAGGTGGTACGGCCTTCTTTCGACGTGGTGGCCAGGACAGGAAAGAGCCGTGCGGCTTCTCCTTGGACGAGGTAATCGGGACGGTGCATTGACACATTCCTTCAAGCTACATCCAAGAGGTTAGGCGATTGAATGTTGTCGATGCAACCCTTGGGTGTGCCGGAAGGAGGCCCGGCGATGCGCGGCGGCCTAGAGGCCGCTACACGCGCCTGATGTGGTGGGCGATCCGGCGCCGCCCGCCCGCAGCGTCAGACCCGCTCGACTGTCACCGTGTCGCTGGAGTAAAAGGCCAGATGGTCCTTGATGCGCGCCACGTCGGGCTTGGGGTCGTCATAGCTCCAGGCGGCGTTTTCGAGTGTCTGGCTTTTCGTCACGATGGAGTAATAGCGCGCCTCGCCCTTGTGGGGGCAGGTGGTGCGGTGATCGGTCTCATCCAGAAACGCCATGGCGATATCGCCGCGCGGGAAATAGATCACATCGGGATAGCCCGGCTCGCTCAGTTCCAGCGCGTTCTTGCTTTCGGCAAGCACCGCGCCGCCCGCGCGCACGGTCCATGTGCCTTCTGCCTTGCGTATCGTGATATCGGCCATCTCCATCCCTTTTCTCTATTGTTATTGCGTTCTGCTTTGCCGTGTGAGTGTTACATCATTATGTCATCGCTCGGGCAGGGGGGCTGTCGCGTCGCGCAACCATAGACGCGCGGTCTGCGATAGCCGAGGGTCGATTTTGTCACGGCATGTCGCGTGATAGGCATCGAGCCATTCGCGCTCGGCGGCGCTCAGCATGTCGGTGCGGATCAGCCGCCGGTCGATCGGCACGAAATTCAGCGTTTCGAAACAGAGCTTTGCCGCCATATCGCCGCCGGGCAGGGTGTCGGCATCGGTCACGACGAGAAGGTTCTCGATGCGGATGCCGAAGGCGCCTTCGCGGTAGTAGCCGGGTTCGTTCGAGACGATCATGCCCGGCTCCAGCGCCACGTCGCTCATCCGCGAGAGGCGCTGCGGCCCTTCATGGACGCACAGATGCACGCCGACGCCATGCCCGGTGCCATGGGCGTAATCCTGATCCGCCAGCCACAGGGGATAGCGCGCGATCGCGTCCAGATCGCGCCCCGCGAGGCCGCGCGGCCAGCGGGCGCGGCTCATGGCGATCATGCCCTGCAGCACCCGGGTGAAGGCGGCGGATTCGTCGTCGCCCACCTCGCCCACGGGCAGGGTGCGGGTGATGTCGGTGGTGCCGTCAAGATATTGCCCGCCGCCATCGAGCACCAGAAGGTCGCCCGCCCGCAGCACCCGGTTGCTGGCCTGGGTCACCCGGTAATGGGCCAGTGCGCCATGCGGGCCGGACCCGGCGATGGTGTCAAAGCTGATATCCAGAAGCTGTCCGGTATCTCGGCGGCATTGCTCGAGCCGTGTCACCACGTCGATCTCGGTGATCGTGCCGGGGGCCTGGGCATCGAACCATGCGAGGAACTCGCAAACGGCCGCCCCGTCGCGCAGATGGGCGTTCCTTGTGGCGGCGATCTCGGCGCCGGTCTTGCAGGCCTTGGGCAGCAGGCAGGGATCGTCGCCCCAGACGTGGCCGGTATTGGATTCGTCAAGCTGTGCCACCACCCAGAGCGGCACGCTGGCCTTGTCGAGCCGCACCGGCCCGCCGAGGCTGCGCAGGCCGGGGCCGAACGCATTGGGCGGGCGGATCGTGACCTCCTCGCCCAGATGGTCGCGTACGGTCTGGTCCAGCTTTTCGGCCTCGACATAAAGTGTGAGATGCGCGTCGCCATGCAGCACCGCAAAGGCATGGGGCACCGGGTTGCGCGGGATGTCGCTGCCGCGGATATTGAGCAGCCAGGCGATCGAATCCGGCAAGGTGATGACCGCCGCCGCGTGGCCCGCATTGCGCAGCGCAGCGGCCAGCCGGCGGCGCTTGTCGCCCTGGGATTCGCCGGCCAGTTCCTCGGGATAGACGCGGATCGCGCCCACCGGGGCGGCGGGGCGCCCGGCCCAGATATGGTCGATCAGGTTCTTGCAGGGCCTGAGGATGATGCCGGTGCCCGCGAGGCCCGTCTTGATCGTGTCGATTTGCGCCGGGGTGTAAAGCCAGGGGTCGAAGCCGACGATGGCACCTTCGCCAAGATGCTGGCCAAGCCAGTCTGCCAGCCGGATCTCGGGCCAGTCGACCGGGGTGAAATGCCCGGTGTCGACCTGCGTCTTGACTTGTGTGCGATAGCGTCCGTCAACAAAGACCCCGGCCCGCTCCATCAGCACGGCGCAGAACCCGGCCGAGCCCGTGAACCCGGTAAGCCAGGCCAGCCGGTCATCACAGGGCGCCACATATTCGCCCTGAAAAGCATCGGCGCGCGGCACGAGATAGCCCGATAGCCCCTCGGCCGCCATCACCGCGCGCAGCTGCGCCAGGCGCGGCGGGCCTTGTTCGGGGCGGGCGGTCTCGTCGAAACTTTGGAACATGGGGCCTCCTGCCTGCTGCGCTGACCATGACGTGCTAGAGAAGCGATGCGCGAAGATCAATCGCGTTCATGCGCAGCGACGCGGTGGCAGGTGGGCGCGTGCAGGCGTGCGCCCGGCTCAGCCTGCCTTGCGCATGCCCATCACCCGCGCCCTGGCGCGCGGATCAGGATCGAACAGCGCGGCCAGCTGTTCGGTCATCGCCCCGGCCAGCTGATCGACATCGGTAATGGTGACCGCGCGCTCGTAATAGCGCGTCACGTCATGGCCGATGCCGATGGCCAGCAATTCGACCGCCTTGCGCCGCTCGACCATGGCGATCACGTCGCGCAGGTGCTTTTCAAGGTAATTCGCGGGATTGACCGACAGGGTGCTGTCATCCACCGGCGCGCCATCCGAGATCACCATCAGGATCTTGCGCGCCTCCTTGCGCGGGGCCAGCCTGCGATGCGCCCATTCCAGCGCCTCGCCGTCGATGTTTTCCTTCAACAGGCCCTCTTTCATCATCAGCCCGAGATTGTCGCGGGTGCGCCGCATCGGCGCGTCGGCGGATTTGTAGATGATGTGGCGCAGATCGTTCAGCCGGCCGGGCAGTTGCGCGCGCCCTTCGTTGAGCCACGCCTCGCGGCTTTGGCCACCTTTCCAGGCGCGCGTGGTGAAGCCCAGGATCTCCACCTTGACGCTGCACCGCTCCAGCGTGCGCGCCAGCACATCCGCGCAGATCGCCGCGATCGAGATGGGGCGGCCGCGCATGGAGCCGGAATTGTCCAGCAGCAGCGTCACCACCGTATCGCGGAATTCCATGTCCTTCTCGACCTTGAAGCTCAGCGGAGTCGTCGGGTTCGCGACCACGCGCGCAAGGCGCCCGGCATCGAGGATGCCTTCCTCGCGGTCGAACTCCCAGCTGCGGCTTTGCTGCGCCTGAAGGCGGCGTTGCAGCTTGTTGGCCAGGCGGCTGACCGCGCCCTTGAGCGGCTCGAGCTGCTGGTCGAGATAGGCGCGCAGGCGTTCCAGTTCGACCGGCTCGGCCAGGTCCTCGGCGCGGATTTCCTCGTCATATTCGGTGGAATAGACGGTGTAGCCGGGATCGGCATCCGAAACCGGCTGGGCATCGGGCGGCTCCATCGGGGCCTCACCCTCGGGGAGTTCGGCCTCCTCGCTCATCTCCTCGTCGGCCAGATCGTCCATCGAGACCTGGGCCTGCGCCTCGTCCTGCTGTTCTTCCTGGCTTTGCTCGGGGTTGGCCTCGGCGTCGCTCTCTTCGCTGTCATCCTGGCCCGAGCTGTCGGGCTGTTCCTCCTCGTCGGGGGATTGCTCGGCGTCTTCGTCCTGATCGTCGTCGGGCGCGTCCGGGTCGTCGCCCAACTGGTCGCCATAGCCGAGATCCCGGATCACCTTGCGCGCGAAGCGGGCGAATTCGGCCTGATCGGCCAAGATGTCCTGAAGGTTGTCAAGCGTGTCGCCCGCCTGGCTTTCGATGAAATCGCGCCAGAGGTCCATGACGTTGTGCGCCCCCGAAGGCAGCTCGCGCCCGGTCGCCAGATGCCGCACGAGATAGCCCGCGGCAGTGGCCAGCGGCGCATCGGCGCGGTCATTGATCTCGCCATAGCCCAGACGGTCGGCCTCGGCGCCGATCTTGGCGTCGATATTGCCCGCGGTGCCGGGCATTTCGCGCGCGCCGATCGCCTCGCAGCGGGCGGTTTCCATCGCCTCGTAAAGGTCGCGCGCCATGTCCCCGGCGGGGTTGTAGCGCGCATGGGTCCTAGCGTCGTGATAGCGGTGGCGCAGCGCCAGCGCATCGGCGGTGCCGCGCGCCTGAAGCACCTCGTCGCGGGTCATGCGCCGGCTGATCTGGGGCAGGCGCATGGCATCGCCGCTCAGGCCCGCCGGATCGACCGAATAGCTGACATTCAACTCTGGGTCGTCGGCCAGCACCTTGGTCGCTTCGGCCAGCGCCTTCTTGAACGGGTCGGCCGGGTTGTCACTGTTCTGCGCCATCTTCGCCCTTTCCCTCAGCCCCGATGGTCTTCATCTGGCGAAAAATACCTCGGGGGAGTCGCGCCAAAGGCGCGGCGGGGGCTGCGCCCCCCTCTTCCGCGGGCCTTGGCGCCGCGGTGTTCTTGTGCCTGACGGCTCACCCCAGGCTCATGCTGGCCGCACTTTCGGGCAGTTCCTCGTCAAAGCAGCGCTGGTAGAACTCGGCCACGGTCTGGCGTTCGAGCTCGTCGCATTTGTTGAGGAAGGTCAGCCGGAACGCATAGCCCACATCGCGGAAGATCGTCGCGTTCTGCGCCCATGCGATCACCGTGCGCGGGCTCATCACCGTGCTGAGCTCGCCATTCATGAAGGCGGTGCGGCTCAGGTCGGCGACGGTGACCATCTGGCTGACGGTCTGACGCCCGGCGGCGGTGTTGTAGACCGGGTTCTTGGCCAGCACGATATTGGTTTCGGCGTCATGGCTGAGATAGTTCAGCGTCGCCACCAGACTCCAGCGGTCCATCTGGCCCTGGTTGATCTGCTGGGTGCCGTGATACAGCCCCGTCGTGTCGCCGAGGCCGACCGTGTTGGCGGTGGCGAACAGGCGGAAATACGGGTTGGGCGAGATCACCTCGTTCTGATCCAGCAGCGTGAGCTTGCCGTCGGCCTCCAGCACCCGCTGGATCACGAACATCACGTCGGCGCGCCCGGCGTCGTATTCGTCGAACACGATCGCGGTCGGGTTGCGCAGCGCCCAGGGCAGGATACCTTCGTGGAATTCGGTCACCTGCTTGCCGTCGCGCAGCTTGATCGCGTCCTTGCCGATCAGGTCGATGCGGCTGATATGGCTGTCGAGGTTCACCCGCACGCAGGGCCAGTTCAGTCGGCTGGCCACCTGTTCGATATGGGTTGATTTGCCGGTGCCGTGATAGCCCTGGATCATCACCCGGCGGTTATGGCTGAAGCCTGCAAGGATCGCCAGCGTGGTGTCGGGGTCGAACTTGTAGGTGCTGTCATGCTCGGGCACGCGTTCGCTGCGTTCGGGGAATCCCTTGACGGTCATGTCCGAGTCGATGCCGAACACCTCGCGAACGGAGATTTCCTCGGTGGGTTTGGCGTTGATGTCAATGTTGCCGTCGGCCATGCGCGCGGTCCTTCAGTATCGGTGATCTCAATCGGGCTCCGTCGTGCAACATATCGCGCGAAAGGGCAAGGGGAAGGGGGGAAATCCCATTCCCGCTTAAAGCCGGTGCTGTCGTCGCGCGCGGCTTTGGGTTAAACGGGTCGCGATGGCGACGCGCGACGAGATCGAGAACTGGCTTGCAAAGGCTGCCCTGGGGGACCGGGCAGCGTTTGACGCGCTTTACATGGCGACCTCGGCGAAACTTTTCGGCATCTGCCTGCGTGTGTTGGATAACCGGGCGGAATCAGAAGAGGTATTGCAGGATATCTATGTCAGGGTCTGGAACCATGCCGGACGCTACCAGGTGAATGGGCTCAGCCCGATGACATGGCTGATCACCATCGCCCGCAACGCCGCCATCGACCGCCTTCGCCGCCGTCGCGCGGCAGGGGCGGGCGACAGCGCGGGCACCGACATGGCCGAGGCGCAGGCCGATCCCGCGCCCGGCCCCGAGGCCCGCGCGATCGCGGCCTCAGAGAGCGCGCGGCTCGACGCCTGCTTTGACGAGCTCGAATCGGGCCATGCGGCGGCGGTGCGGGGCGCCTATCTTGACGGTGAGACTTATGGTGATCTCGCGGATCGTTTCGGGGTGCCGCTGAACACGATGCGCACATGGCTGCGCCGCAGCCTGTTGAAACTGAGGGAGTGCCTGTCGCGATGAGCGATGAGATGCCCGAACGCGATGCCGACAAGGCGCTGGCCGGGGAATATGCCCTGGGCCTGCTGCCGCCCGACGAGGCGGCGGCCTTCGAGTCGCGTCTGGCGCAGGAACCCGAATTGCGCGCGCTTTATGCGCAATGGGCCGAGGATCTGGCCGCGCTGACCGATCCGATTGTGCCGGTCGCGCCGCCCGTGCATCTGCATGGCGCGCTGATGGTGCGGCTTTTCGGGCGTGCGGGCGATCCGGTGGCTGCAACGCATGGGCGGGGCGCGCAGTGGATTCGCTGGGTACTGGGCAGCCTGACCGCCACGGCGCTGGCGCTGGTGCTGATCTTCGCCATGGGCCTGCCCGAGCGCGGATCGCAGCCGCCCGTCGCGCCTTCCTATGTGGCGGAACTGGCCGCCGAGGATCGAAGCCTTCTCATTTCCGCCGCCTATGACGAAGAGGCGGGGCGCTTTCATCTTGAGCGCGCGCGCGGCGCGGCGCCCGGCGGGCGCGCGCTGGAGCTGTGGCTGATCGCGGGCGATGATGCGCCGGTGTCGCTGGGGGTTCTGCCCGAGGCGCGCAGCGCCAGCGTGCCGGTGCCGGAATCGCTGCGCGCGCGGCTGGATGGTGCAGCGCTGGCGGTCTCGGACGAGCCCGAGGGCGGATCGCCCACGGGCGCCCCCACCGGCGAGGTGCTGGCCGTGGGCGCGATCACGAACACGTGACCGGACAATGTGAAACTTCCTGAGCGGGGCCGCGTGGCTTCGGGCGTCTGCGGGCAATCGCGCCGGGCAGCCAACCAAGGAGGAACAACATGTTCAACAAGACATTTTTCGCCACGACCTTTGCCGCAACCACAGCCGTTCTGGGCCTGAGTGCCGGTATCGCCAGCGCCGAGAACCCGATGGTGGGTGGTGCGGCGATGTTTGCCGACAAGACGATTGTCGAGAATGCGGTCAATTCGAAGGATCACGAGACGCTGGTCGCCGCCGTCAAGGCGGCCGGGCTGGTCGATGTGCTGAATTCCGAGGGGCCGTTCACCGTCTTCGCGCCCACGGACGACGCATTCGGCATGCTCAAGGACGGCACCGTCGAGGCGCTGCTGGAACCGGCGGCCAAGGAGCAGCTGGCCAATATCCTGAAATGCCACGTTGTCGGCGCCGAGGCGATGTCGATGGCGATCAAGGGCATGGTGGATGACGATGGCGGCGTGCATCCCGTGCCGACGCTGGGCACATGCACGCTGCAGGCCACCTATGAGGGCGACAAGATCATGCTCGAGGACGAGCGTGGCCGCATCATCAATGTGACGATCGCCGATGTCGACCAGTCGAATGGCGTCATCCATGTGGTCGACCGGGTGATCCTGCCGCCGCAATCGTAAGGGCGATCACCTGATTGTGCGGGGCCGAGCATTGCGCCACGGCCCCGCATTGCACATCTTGCACAAGACATGGGAAACGACCCTGGGAGGTCCGTCATGAACCGACGCAGCTTTATCGCCACGACCCTCATTGCCGGGACCGGCCTGTCGCTGGCCGGGCGGAGCGGGGCTGACGAGAGTTTTGAAATCACCCGCAGCGAGGCTGAATGGAAGGCCATGCTGAGCGATGCCGAATATGCCGTGATGCGCGAGGAAGGCACCGAAAGGGCCTATTCATCGCCTCTGCACGATCAGAAGACCGAGGGCACCTATCTGTGCCGGGGCTGCGATCTGCCGCTTTATTCCAGCGCGCATAAATACGACAGCAAGACCGGCTGGCCGAGTTTCTGGCAGGCGATCGACGCGGATGCGATTGCCACCAAGCGGGACTGGAAGATGGTGATCCCGCGCACCGAATGCCATTGCAGCCGTTGTGGCAGCCATCTGGGGCATATCTTCGACGACGGTCCCGAACCCACCGGCAAACGCCATTGCATCAACGGCGTGAGCCTGAAGTTCAAGGCAGCCTGAGTCCGGTCAGGACCGCATTTGCAGGACCGTCATTGCGGTCCTGCCGACCTGTTGTCTATTTGAAATTTCGGCTCTGCTTGATCTGGTCCCAGGCCCAGACCACCTGTTGCAGCTGTTCTTCCTGGCTGCGGTCGCCGCCGTTGATGTCGGGATGCAGCACTTTGATCAGCGCCTTGTAGGCCTTGCGGATCTCGGTCTTGGTCCAGTCATCCCTGGCTTCCAGAATCTCGATGGCGCGGCGTTCGGTCGGGGGCAGCTTGCGCCCGCCGGCCTTGGCACGGCCGGGGTTCTGCGTGGCGTTGCCGCCAAGAACCTGATGCGGGTCCTCGATTCCCAGCCTTGACCAGGCCCGCTGTTCGGGATCGACAAAGGATTTCGTCTCGCGCTCCCAGACCTTGTCCTTGGACATCTGGGCGTTCATCTCGGCCTCGGTGGTGCCGTGGAAGAAATTCCAGTGCTGGTTGTATTCGCGCACATGATCCTTGCAGAACCAATAGAAATCATCCAGCACGTCCGGCGCCTTGGGCGCACGATACTTGCCGGGTTCGTTGCAGCCCTCTTTCTCGCAGACGCGAGTCGAGGTTTCTGAGGCGCCCGACATGCCACGGCGTCCGCGCGGATTTTTCTTCTTCGCGGACGAAACCGACATGTCGAAACCGAATGGGTCTGTCTTGGACATGGCTCTACCTTTGCGACTCGGAGCGAGGAGTTTATTCCAAACGGGGGTGAATTGAAGGGGGCTGGACAGAAAAAAATCAATATTGCAGCGGAATTCCGCGAAGTCTTGGTCAAGGGGTCTGCGGGCGACGGGCACCAAAAGCAGACAGGAGGCCAGGCCCGGTGGGGCCTGACGGGATGTTCGCGGGTGCGGCTTTGCCGGTTTTCGCCTTTCCGTGACATGCGCGGGACCGGCGCAGATGACACGGGTCAAGAGCATTTGCAAGGCGCGCCGCGCTTATGGGCCGCAATCCAAAGGTCAGAGTTGCGCAGGGGCGCGGGTGCGCGCGGGAAGATCAGGTGCGCGACGTGTCGTCGGCGTCTGTTTCGGAGGGTATTTCGGTGGCTGTTTCCGGGGCGCTAGCGCTGCTTTCGGTTGTATCCTCATGAGGGTCGGGCGGGGGTGCTGGTGCTTCGCTATGGTCGCTGGCGCTGTCGTCCTCCGCGACCGGCGCAAGATCGGCAAGCGGGGCGGTCAGTGGGCGGCGAAACACCAGCACGCTTCGATAGATTGTCTGGCTCGATGTGAGCCCCTGGCGTTCCTCGGAGGGCAGGATATCCGAGCGGTGATATTCCCAGCCATCGGCGGCCACCTCGTTCATCGCCGCCTCAAGCGCATGAGCAAAGCGCTGCGCGGGGCCCTTGACGCCAGCCGCCTTGATTCCCTTGGTCGGTGCGGGAAGGACCTTGTATTCATACATTTCATTCAAACCGGTTCGGATTCAAGATGCGGCGCATCCTAGCGTTCCGCACCGGGGGCACAAGGGCACGAATGCAAACGGCCCCGGCGCAATGCACCGGGGCCGCCTTGATCCTTGGGCCTGTCTTATTCGGCGGGGTGGGGATGCGCCAGCCGGACAGGCGCGCCACGCAGCGCGCGGTCGGTGATCAGACCGCCCGCGACGATCGACAGGATCGCCAGCACCGCGGCCACCGACAGGGTCGGCACGCCCGAGAGGCCCGCGCCTACGGTGCAGCCACCGGCCAGCACGCCACCCAGCCCCATCAGCACCGCGCCCGCCATGTAGCGGCCGGTCTGGCGGGGGCTTTCAAAGCTCTGCCAGGCAAAGCTGCCGCTCAGCAGGGCCGCCGCCAGCGCGCCGATCAGCACGCCGCCGACAAGCCCGGTGCCAAAGCCCGCCGGGATCGCCGATGCGGCGACGGCGTAGAACAGCGAATCGGCCGCGGGCGAGGTGAAGGACAGCGATTCCATCGCGATCGGGTCAAAATCATCGTAAAGCACATAGCCCGTGCCGACCCATGCGAGGGGCGCCAGAAGACCGATCAGCGCGGCCAGCGCCAGCATGACGGGCCGGTTGCCCGAGCGCAGCGCGAAGGTCAGCGCGCCAATCGCGATCAGCGCCGACCAGACCAGCGGGTTGCCCGGCAGCGCCGCGCTGTCCAGACTCAGGGTGTGCGATCCCAGCGACGTGCGCAGCGGCGCCAGCACGCCCTTGAGCGCCGCATGGGCGGTTACGGCGAAGACCAGCAGCACAAGCAGCGCGCGCAGGTTGCCCGAGCCGCTCAGCACTGTCAGACGCGACACGCAACCGCGCGTCAGCACCATGCCCGCGCCGAACATCAGCCCGCCCGCGACAATCGCCAGAACCGGCAATTCGCTGGCCATGAAACGGTGATCGCCAAAGCCGATCCACCCCAATGCCACCGCACCCTGCGTCCCCAGAACCGCGACGGCCAGCGCCGTCAGCCAGATCCCGGCGGCCTGCCGGCGGTCCTCGCCGACCAGCGCGCGACGCAGGCAGAACCGCGTCAGCTGAGCCAGCGCGCCAAAGGCCACGCCCAGTAAAATTGCGAACCAGATCGCCGCCTGCGGCGCGGTCAGGGTCTCGAACCCCAAAGTTTCAAACATGAGCTTTCCCCCAGAACAGGAATTTTGTCCCAGATGAGGCCAAATCCATGCACGATCAAGCATGTCTCCATATGTTGCATCGGGCGTGAGCGGGACGCTGTTCCGGTGCGGCCGGATCGGCAGAACGCCTGTCTTGCCGCGCGTGCCGGCGGGGCCCAGCTGTTCGGCTCTTGCCGGGTGGCGGCGATCCCGGTTCTTTTTCGCTGCGGGCGGGTGCCGGCGGCCTTGGGGCTTGAATTCCGTCCGGCGCTGGCGGATTGTCGGCCCCCGAGAGACGACCCGTCCGACAGGAAGGCAGACCCATGATCGCCCAGACCCCCGGCCTGATGGAGGCCGTGCGCGCCCGTTTCGCCCATGTGGAGACGTGCCCCTTCGAGGGGCCGCGCATCTTTTTCGAGAATGCCGGCGGCGCGCTGCGCCTGAAATCGGTGATCGAGACATCCGCCGCCTATGCGGGCTACCCCGACAATCAGGGGCGCGACAACCCGGCCTCGGCGGCCCTGATGGCGGCCATCGCGCGCGGCAAGGCCGACATGGCGCTGTTTTTCAATGCGCCCGGCGGTCAGGTCTTTGTCGGCGAAAGCGGCACCGAGGTGTTGTTTCGTCTGATCCGCACCGCAGCGCTCGGGGCGCAGCCGGGCGGGATGATGCTGGGTTCGACGCTGGAGCACCCGGCATCCGCCAGCGCCATGGCCCGTTGGGCCGAAGTGACGGGCCGCCCACTGGTCAGCGTGGCCCATGACAATGCCAGCGGCACCGTGGATGTCGCCGCGTATCGCGCGGCGCTGACGCCCGAGACCCGCGTTGCCAGCATCGTGCATACTTCGCCGGTCACCGGCATGGCGGTGGATGTCGAGGCGATCGCCGCCGCGATTCGCGAAGTCGCGCCGGACTGTTTCATCATCGTCGACGGCATCCAGCATGCCAGCCACGGAGCGGTCGATGTGGATGCGATCGGCGCGGATGGCTATGCCGTCTCGCCCTACAAGATGTTCTCGCGCCATGGTTACGGTGTGGGTTGGGCCTCGGAGCGGCTGACCGATTGCCCCAAGGAGCAGATCCGCAACGGCCCGGCGGCGAACTGGGAGATGGGCACGCGCGACACCGGCGCCTATGCGGCATTCTCGGATGTGGTGGCCTATCTGGAATGGCTGGGCGGGGCGTTCAGCGACAGTGCCGACCGCCGCGTCAGGCTGGAGGCCGCGGCGCGCGCGATCCGCGCCCATGAGCAGGACCTGACGCGCGCCATGATGCAGGGCGCGGGAAACTTGCCGGGGCTTGTGGACATGCCCGGGGTCGAGATCATCGGCGGCGCGGCCATCGAGGGGCGCGAAGGCGTCGTGTCACTGCGCTGCCGCTCCATCGGTGCGGCGGATCTGGTGACGCATCTGCGCGAGAACGGCATCCGGGTGCATATCCGCAAGAACGACCATTATTGCGGCAATGTGCTCGGCCCGCTGGGGTTCGATGAATGCGTGCGCGTGTCGATGAGCCATTACAATACCGAGGACGAGGTGCGCCGCTTCCTCTCGGCCATGCAGCAGGTGGCGGCCTGAAGGCCGTGCCCGGACAAAGGACAGACCCATGCCCGTGAAGAACCGTTTCGCCGAACTCCATGACGAGATCACCGCATGGCGGCGCGATCTGCACCAGCATCCCGAATTGCTGTTCGACACCCACCGCACCGCTGATCTGGTCGCGGAAAGGCTGCGCGCATTCGGCTGCGACGAGGTGGTGACGGGGCTGGGGCGCACCGGGGTGGTCGGTGTGATCAAGGGGCGCCAGACCGGTTCGGGCAAGGTGGTGGGGCTGCGCGCCGACATGGACGCGCTGCCGATCCACGAGACGACGGGTCTGGATTATGCCTCGAGCGAGCCGGGCAAGATGCATGCCTGCGGCCATGACGGGCATACCTCGATGCTGCTTGGTGCGGCGCGCTACCTGGCCGAAACGCGCAATTTCGACGGCACCTGCGTGGTGATCTTCCAGCCCGCCGAAGAGGGCGGCGGTGGCGGGCGCGAGATGTGTGCCGACGGGCTGATGGAGCGCTTCGCCATCGACGAGGTCTACGGCATGCATAACTGGCCCGGCATCCCCGAGGGCCGGTTCGCCATCCGTCCGGGTCCGTTCTTTGCCGCCACCGACAAATTCGAAATCGTGATCGAAGGGCAGGGCGGCCATGCCGCCAAGCCGCATGACACGATCGACCCGACGGTGATCGCAAGTCACTTGGTGCTGGCGCTTCAGACCATCGTCAGCCGCAATGTCGATCCGACCCAACAGGCGGTCGTGTCGGTCACCGCCCTCAAGACCAGTTCGGACGCCTTCAACGTGATCCCCGCACGCGTCCATATGATCGGCACCGCCCGCACGCTCGACGCCGGGATGCGCGACCTGGTCGAGGCCCGGATGCAGGCACTTTGCGACACGATCCCGGCGGGGTTCGGCGGGCGCGCGACACTTGATTACGAACGCAACTACCCGGTGATGGTGAACCATGACGCCCAGACCGATTTCGCCGCCGAGGTGGCGCGCTCGGTATCGGGGCAATGCGACGAAGCCCCGCTGGTCATGGGCGGCGAGGATTTCGCCTTCATGCTCGAAGAACGCCCCGGCGCCTATATCCTTGTGGGCAATGGCGACACGGCGATGGTTCACAACCCCGACTACAATTTCAACGACGCGGTGATCCCCTCGGGCTGCAGCTGGTGGGCCGGGATCATCGAACAGCGCATGCCCATTGGCTGAGGCGCGCTGCGCCCCTTTCATCTGGCTGAAAATACCTCGGGGGTCCGGGGGCAGCGCCCCCGGCCTTGCCTAGGCTTCGTCCAGAAGCGCGCGGTAGATCGCGCAGAGCGCCTCGGCTTCCTGTTCGATCCGGCAATGGGTCTCGGCATGGGTGCGGGCATTGGCCGACCAGGTCGCGCGCAGTTCCGCATCGTCCAGCAGGCGCGCGGTGGCGGTGCTCATGGCCCCGATATCCTCGATATCGACCAGCGTGCCGGTCTCGCCATCCTGCACCAGCTCCTCGAATGCGCCGGCCCGCGTCGCCACCACCGGCACGCCGCAGGCCATCGCCTCGAGCGGTGTGAGGCCGAAACCCTCCCAGCGTTGCGGCGCGATATAAAGGTCCAGCGCCTTGAACCAGCGCGACACGTCCCAATGCGGATCCTCGGGCAGGAAGAGGAAGCGATCCTTCAGCCCTGCGGCCTTGACCTTGTCCACCAGCCCGGCGTGGAAATCGCGGAACTGATCGGTCACGCCGCCCATTATCACCGCCACCGCATCGGGGCGCTCGGGCAGCAGGCGCAGCATCATGTCGGTGAAAAGGTCGTTGCCCTTCTGCGGGCGGATGCGCCCGAAACAGCCCACCAGCAACTTGTCCTGCGGCAGGCCCAGTTCGGCGCGCAGCGCCGGTTTGTCGGCAACCGGGGCGAACCGCGCCACGTCGATGCCGTGGTGGATCACCTGCGCTTCGACCTCCAGAAACGAGGCCGAGCGCGCTGAGGTCGCCACCACGTGATCCATCTGCCGGATCATCCACTTGGTCAGCTTCTTGTGATCGCGCTGCGCGGCCGAGGTGAAGACCAGTTTCAGATCCTTGCGCAGCAGGCGTTTGAGCGCGATTCCCGCCAGCATCTCGTTGTTGCGCCGCGCGTGCCAGACCCGGCGGCGGCGGCTCATGCCGGGCAGGCTGGCACTGGGGATCTGCGGGATTTCGGGCGGGATATTCGGCCCCGCCGTTGCGATGCGCATCATTTCCGCCTGGATCGGGACAAGGCGGAACACGGTCGATGTCACGCCCGACATGCGCGCCTTGAAGTTCGGGGCGATCACGTCGATGGCGTCGGCGGGGTGAGACATGGCGCGGGCCTTGGCTGATGATCCTTTTGCGGCTCTTACACCGGATCCATGAGCGCCGAAAGGTCCAGCGCCAGCGCATCGAGCGCATCTTCCTGCGCGTGGGCAAAGGCCTCGATCCGCCCCCGCGCCCCGTCCTGCGCGCCGGGATCGGCCAGCAATTCAGCGACGGCCTTTGCGAGGGTCGATTCATCGGTGACCTCGGTGCTCGCGCCAGCGGCGTGCAGCTCGTCATAGGTGTCGGCGAAATTGGCGTGAAACGGGCCATGAATGAGCGCCGATCCCGCATGGGCGGGTTCATAGGGGTTGTGCCCGCCCACCGGCACGAAGGAGCCGCAAAGACAGGTGATGGGCGACAGGCGATACCAGAGCCCAGTCTCTCCAAGCGTGTCGGCCAGGTAGACTTGTGTCCGCGCCTCGGGCAGCGCGCCCG
Source organism: Roseovarius salincola (assembly GCF_026891095.1). Classification (GTDB taxonomy): domain Bacteria; phylum Pseudomonadota; class Alphaproteobacteria; order Rhodobacterales; family Rhodobacteraceae; genus Roseovarius; species Roseovarius salincola. Next base: position 53,879 of record NZ_JAPTNL010000004.1, on the reverse strand, counting down.
AAGCCCGGCGCATCGCGCATAGCCCGGCCTTGGCGATCAGCGCTTCGATGTCCGGGGCGCGTTCGGGGTGGCGCGGCACGAGTATCAGCAGCAGCTCGGGCCAGCGCTCGATCAGGTTGGCATGTGCGGCAAGCACGATTTCGTCCTCGCCGGGATGCGTGGAACTGGCAAGCCAGACGGGGCGTGTGCCCAGTGCCGCCCGCATCCGTGCCAGCGCCTCCGCGTCATGGGGCAATGGCCCCGAAAGCGACTTGAGGTTGCGCCCCGCACGGGCATGGACCAACCCCAGATCGTGCAGATTGGCCTCTGTGCGGCGGTCCTGGCAATGGATGAGCGAGAACATCCCCAAAAGGTGTCGCGCGGTCCGGCCAAAGCGTTTCCAGCCGCGCATCGAGCGATCAGAAATCCGCGCGTTCAACAGCGCCATCGGCACCCCGGCTGCGTGGGTCATGCCCAGCATCTGGGGCCAGAATTCGCTTTCGACGAAGATCGCCAGATCGGGGCGCCAATGGGCCAGAAAGCGGCCCACTGCGGCGCGGCTGTCGAGCGGCGCAAACTGGTGCTGGCAGCGTGGCGGCAGGCGGTCGGCCAGCACCTTGCCGGATGTGGCTGTGCCCGAGGTGATCAGGAAATGCCAGTTGGCGTCGGTCTGCCCCAAATGCGCGATCAGGCGCAGAACCGAAAGGCTTTCGCCGACGCTGGCCGCGTGAAACCAGATCAGCCGCCCGTCGGGGCGTGCGGCGGTGGCATGGCCGATGCGTTCGCGCAAACGCGAGCGTCCGGTGCCATGCGCCAGAAGTTTGGCGCGTACCCGCCGATAGGCGATGGGGGCCAGCAGGTCGGCGGCAAGCGTGTAGATTCGAAGGGGAAGCGGCCGCCAGCCCATCCGTGCGTCAGCCGCCGGTATGGCTCATGTGGCGGGTCACGCGCCCGTCCACCGTCTGGCGCGAATAGTCGAAATCATGGCCCTTCGGCTTGCGCGCGATGGCGTCGCGAATGGCCTCTTCAAGGGGGGCGTCGCTGGCGGGGTTGTTGCGCAGCGGCGCGCGCAGGTCGGCCATGTCTTCCTGGCCGAGGCACATGTAAAGCTCGCCCGTGCAGGTCAGGCGCACGCGGTTGCAGCTTTCGCAGAAATTATGGGTCAGCGGGGTGATGAAGCCGATCTTCTGGCCGGTCTCTTCGAGCCGCACATAGCGCGCGGGGCCGCCGCTGCGCTCGCTGAGGTCGTTCAGCGTGTAGTGCTGCGCCAGCTGGGCGCGCAGATCGCTCAGTTTCCAGTATTGGCCAAGGCGGTCCTCGTTGCCGATATCGCCCATCGGCATCACCTCGATGAAGGTGAGGTCCATGTCGCGGCTCCTGCACCATTCGACAAGGGTGAAAAGTTCGTCCTCGTTGAAGCCCTTGAGTGCGACGGTGTTGATCTTCACCCGCATTCCGGCGCGCTGTGCGGCATCGATTCCCTTGATGACCTGGGGCAGGCGGCCCCAGCGGGTGATGTCGGCGAATTTCTGTTCGTCCAGCGTATCGAGCGAGATATTGACCCGCCGCACCCCGGCGGCGAACAGATCGTCGGCGAAGCGTTCAAGCTGGCTGCCATTGGTGGTCAGGGTCAATTCGCGCAGATCGCCCGATTCAAGATGGCGCGTCATCGACTGGAAGAAGGTCATGATCCCCTTGCGCACCAGTGGTTCGCCGCCGGTGATGCGCAGCTTCTCGACGCCGAGGCGAATGAAGGTCGAGCACATCCTGTCCAGCTCCTCGAGCGTCAGCAGCTCTTTCTTGGGCAGGAAGGTCATGTTCTCGGACATGCAATAGACGCAGCGGAAATCGCAGCGGTCCGTCACGGAGACGCGCAGGTATGAAATCGCGCGCTGAAAGGGGTCGATCAATGGTGCGGTCATCCTCGGAAACTAGGTGCTGGCGCAGGGTTGGGCAACCCCGATCTTGCGGATTGAAGGCGGGCGCGGGCACAGCTAAGCTATGGGCATGAGACCGATCCTTTCCAGTTTCATCGTGGTCATCGCCCTTTCGGGCTGCGCGCAGGTCGAAGGGCTTATGGGCCGTTCAGGCGGAACAGGCGGAGTTGAATCCGCTGCGCCAGAACCTGGCCAGGCCCATCCCAGGGCCCGCCCCGACGCGGCCGCGCCCTCAAATGAAGCGAAGAGGGCCGAGGATTTCGATACCGCCTCGGAAGAACAGCGTTCGGCCGCCAGGTCGGGTGCGCAGGCCGGGCGTGGGGCGGTCGATCTGGGGGTGACCATCGCGTCGCTCGGGGCGCCGGGAGAGCCGGGGTTCTGGCTCAAGACGCCGCTGGTCGATGCGCCCGCCAAGGGGCGGGTGGAGTACCCGGCGGGCGGCACGTCGGCGTCGGTGGACCTTATTCCATTGGACGCGGCGCGCGGCGCGGGCAGCCAGATGTCGCTGTCGGCCATGCGCCTGATCGAGGCCGATCTGACCGGATTGCCGGAACTCAGGGTGTATCGCCTGAGCGAGTGAAAGCCGGCTGAAGACCGGCAGAAAGCCGCGCTGTTTCACATCGGTATCGCGTCGGTATCAGGTCGGTCTGCGCGCCGATGCCGCGCGGGGCTATTCCACCGTCACCGATTTCGCCAGATTGCGCGGCTGATCCACATCCGTCCCCTTGGCGACCGCGGTGTGATAGGCCAAGAGCTGCGCGGGGATGGCATAGAGAAGCGGGGTCAGGACCGGGTCGACCTCGGGCATCACCAGCAATTGCCAGATACCCTCGTCGGCGACGGCGGCGCCGGCGCGGTCGGTGATCAGCATGACCTTGCCGCCGCGCGCCATGACCTCCTGCATATTGGAGACGGTCTTGTCGAAAAGCGCATCGCGCGGGGCCATGATGACCACCGGCATCTTCTTGTCGATCAGTGCGATCGGGCCGTGCTTGAGTTCGCCTGATGCATAAGCTTCGGCATGTATATAGCTGATTTCTTTTAATTTAAGAGCGCCCTCAAGGGCCATAGGAAACATCAGGCCGCGGCCCAGGAAAAGTGCGTGATCATGTTCCGACAGATGCCGTGCGGCGCGTTGCAGTTCCCCGTCCATCTCGAGCGCCTGACTGATCGCGGCAGGCAGGCCGCGCAGATGCGACAGAAGGTCGGCGACCGCCTCTTCGTCCATCGTGCCGCGCACGCGCGCGGCCTTGATCGCCAGCAGCAAAAGCACGGTCAGCTGGCAGGTGAAGCCCTTGGTCGAGGCGACGCCGATCTCGGGACCCGCGAGGATCGGCAAGGCGAGGTCACTTTCGCGGGCGATCGAGCTTTCGTCGACATTGACCACCGAGAGGATCGTGTCGGCCTTGTCGCGGCAATAGCGCAGCGCCGCGAGCGTGTCGGCGGTTTCGCCCGACTGGCTGACAAAAAGCGCGGCGGTGCCGGGGGTGACGGGCGGTTCGCGGTAGCGGAATTCCGAGGCGATATCGACATCGACCGGCAGGCCCGCCAGCTGCTCGAACCAGTATTTCGCGGTGAGGCAGGCGTAATAGGCGGTGCCGCAGGCGACCATTGTCAGCCGTTCGATCCGGGTGAAATCCAGGGCCGTGCCGGGCAGGACCACGTCGCGCCCGTCAGCCGAGAGGTAATGGCCAAGCGCATCGCCGATCACGGCGGGCTGTTCGGCGACTTCCTTGGACATGAAGTGCTTGTGACCGGCCTTGTCGACGCGCGCATTGCTGAGTCGGATGGTCTTGACCGGGCGCTCCACGACGGCGCCATCCATATCGGTGATGGTCAGGCTGTCACGCGTCACGACGGCGATGTCGCCTTCCTCGAGATAGGTGATGCGGTCGGTCATCGGGGCCAGCGCTATGGCATCCGAGCCCACGAACATCTCGCCCGTGCCATGGCCGACGGCCAGCGGGCTGCCCTTGCGGGCGGCGATCATGAGGTCGGGTTCGCCGTCGAACAGAAAGAGCAGCGCATAGGCGCCTTCGAGCCGTTCGATCGTGCGGCGCGCGGCATCCACGGGGGCAAGCCCTTGTTCGAGGTGATGGCGGGTCAGCAGCGCAACCGTTTCGGTGTCGGTGTCTGTCTCGTGGGCGAAGCCGTTTTGCGCAAGTTCGGCGCGCAGTTCGCGGTAGTTTTCGATGATACCATTATGCACGACGGCCACCGGCCCGGCGCGATGAGGGTGGGTGTTGGACAGCGTCGGCGCGCCATGTGTGGCCCAGCGGGTGTGGCCGATCCCGGCCTTGCCCGCCAGTGGCTCATGGACCAGCAGATCCGAAAGGTTCACGAGCTTGCCGACGGCGCGACGCCGATCCAGCCGACCGTCGTTCAGCGTGGCGATCCCGGCGCTGTCATAACCGCGATATTCCAGCCGCCTGAGCGCCTCGACCAGGGTGGGGGCGACTTCGTGAAGCCCGAGGATACCTACAATTCCGCACATTACGTTGACCCTTTGTCGCGTTTAGCCTTGGTGGCCTTTAGCATTTCGAACAATTTAAGCGCGAGTCCGGGTTTGACCGCTTGCGCGGCGCGGGCGATCGCCAGCGCGCCTTCCGGCACGTCGCGGGTGATAACCGAGCCCGAGCCGGTCATCGCATCGTTGCCGATGGTGACCGGCGCGATCAGCATGGTATTCGAGCCGACAAAGACATTCTGCCCGATCTCGGTATGGTGTTTCATCACGCCATCATAGTTGCAGGTGATGGTGCCCGCGCCGATATTGGTGCCGCTGCCCAGATGGGCATCGCCGATATAGCTGAGGTGGTTCACCTTGGCGCCGGCATCGATGACGGCATTCTTGATCTCGACGAAATTTCCTATGCGGGTGTCCTCGGCCAGTTCCGCGCCGGGGCGCAGGCGGGCATAGGGGCCGACAACCGCGCCGCGCGAGACATGGCAGCCTTCGAGATGGGAGAACGCCCGGATGCGGGCACCCGATTCGACGGTGACGCCGGGGGCGAACACCACGTTCTGTTCGATCAGTGTGTCGCGCCCGATCACCGTGTCATGGGCGAAATGCACCGTGTCGGGGGCGATGAGCGTGACGCCATCCTCCAGCGCGGCGGCGCGGACGCGGGCCTGAAAGGCGGCTTCCGCCGCGGCCAGTTCCGCGCGTGAATTGACGCCCAGGGTTTCGGCTTCGTCGCAGGCGATGGCGGTGGCCGAGAGGCCATGGGCACGGGCCAGCGCGGCGATGTCGGTGAGGTAGTATTCGCCGCTGGCATTGTCGTTGCCGACCTCGCCGATGAGGTCGAACAGCAGGCGGGCGGGGGCGGCGATGACCCCGGAGTTGCAGAAGGTGATGGCGCGTTCGGATTCGGTCGCGTCCTTGAATTCCACAATCGCGTCAAGGGTTTCTCCGCTCATCTTCAAGCGGCCATAGCGACCGGGATCGGCCGCCTCGAATCCGAGGACCACAAGGTCATGGCTGGCGCGCGCCGCGGCCATGCGTTCAAGCGTCTCGGGGCGGATGAAGGGTGTGTCGCCATAGAGCACGAAGGCGTCGCCGTCGAAATCCGCGAGCAGGGGCGCGGCCTGAGCGACCGCATGGGCGGTGCCCTTCTGCTCGGATTGAAGGGCGATGGACACGCTGTCGTCATGGGCGCGCGCGGCGGCCTCGACGGCCTTGGCGCCATGCCCGGCCACGATCACGACCCGTTCGGGCGAAAGCGCCGCGCCAGCCTTCATCGCATGCACCAGCAGGGGGGCGCCCGCAACCTCGTGCAGCACCTTGGGCAGGTCCGAATTCATGCGTGTTCCCTGGCCGGCGGCAAGGAGGATCAGGGCTGTGCTCATGCGGTTTCTCTTTGTATTCCGGTGGCGACCGTTTTATCGGGTTGCCCGTGCTGTGCAAGGTCGCAGAGCATCAAAGAAGATTGCGGTTTGTGTCAGCCATGCGCGGATTGATGCGCATGGGCGGCGGGAAAGGGGTTTGACGTGCGCACAGTTGTATTCGATCTGGACGGGACATTGGCGGATACCAGCGCCGATCTCATCGCCGCGGCCAATGCCTGTTTCAGGACGATGGGCGCGGGCGATCTGCTGGACCCCTTGCATGATGCGGGCACGGCGTTCCGAGGCGGGCGCGCGATGCTCAAGCTGGGGTTCATGCGCATGGGGCTGGCCGAGGACGAGGCCGAGATCGAGCGGCAATACCCGTTGTTGTTGCAGGCCTACGAGGCTGCCATCGACACGCATACCACGCTTTACCCCGGCGCGCTGGAGGCGGTCGAGGCACTGCGGGAGGCGGGCTACAAGGTGGCGATCTGCACCAACAAGCCCGAGGCGCTGGCACGGCTGTTGATGACGCGGCTGGGGGCGCTCGATGCCTTTGGTGCGCTCATCGGGGCGGATACGCTGCCGGTGCGCAAGCCCGATCCCGAGACCCTGCGCGAGGCCGTGCGCCGGGCCGGGGGCGATCCGGCGCGCTGCCTGCTGGTGGGCGATACGGTGACCGACCGTGAGACATCGCGCGCGGCGGGGGTGCCTTCGGTGCTGGTGACCTTCGGGCCGGATGGCGATGGGGTGGCGGCGCTGTCGCCCGAGGCGCTGATCGGGCATTACGGCGAACTGTCGGGTGTGGTGCGCCGGTTGATCGGCTGAGGGGCGCGGCGGTTTTCGGGGTGCGCGGATCGGCTTTGCGGTTTTTGCGAAAGAAGCCGCGCCGGGGGCGCAAGCCCATTGACCGGCTGGGCGAAGCGGCTCAAAAAGAACGGCATGACGGAAATCTTCAAAGGCAGTTTCACCCAGCAGGAGCCGATCCCCGAAGAGGGGATCGCGGCGGCGCTCGAAGTCATGCGCAGCGGCCGGCTGCACCGTTATAACCTTGGCCCCGGAGAGGTTGGCGAGACGGCTTTGCTGGAGCGGGAATTCGCGGCCTATACGGGTGCGGGTTATGCGCTGGCGGTGGCCTCGGGGGGCTATGCGCTGGCCTGTGCGCTGCGCGCCGTGGGGGTGCGGGCGGGCGATCGCGTGCTGACCAATGCCTTTACGCTGGCGCCGGTGCCCGGTGCGATTGCGAGCGTGGGCGCGGTGCCGGTATTCGTCGGGGTGAACGAGGCGCTGACCATCGATCTTGACGATCTGGAGGCCAAGGCGGATCGTGCGGATGTGCTGATGCTGAGCCATATGCGCGGGCATCTGTGCGACATGGAGCGGCTGATGGCGATCTGCGAGGCCGCCGGGATCACCGTGATCGAGGATTGCGCGCATACGATGGGCGCGGCCTGGAAGGGGCGGGCCTCGGGCAGGTGGGGCAAGGTCGGGTGCTATTCGACGCAGACCTACAAGCACATGAATTCGGGCGAGGGCGGTCTGCTGGTCACGGATGATGACGAGATCGCCGCGCGGGCCACGATACTGTCGGGCTCTTACATGCTTTACGGGCGCAATGGCACGGTGCCGCCCGAGGCGGTCTTTGAGCGGGTCAAATACGAAACCCCCAATGTTTCCGGTCGGATGGATCATTTGCGCGCGGCCATCCTGCGCCCGCAGCTGGCGCGGCTGGACGCGCAATGCGCCGCCTGGAACGCGCGTTACCGGGTGGTCGAGGAGGGCTTGCGCGGCACGCCGGGTCTGACCGTGGTGGAGCGCCCCGAGGAGGAGAGTTATGTGGGCTCGTCGATCCAGTTTCTGCTGCTGGATTGGGGGGATGGCGCGATTGGCGAGGTGATCGCACGCTGCCTCAAGCGCGGTGTTGAACTCAAGTGGTTCGGGGGTGCCGAACCCGTGGGCTTTACCAGCCGCTATGACAGCTGGCGCTATGCGCCCCATGAGCGGATGCCGGCATCGGACAGGGTGCTGCGCAGCATTCTCGATATGCGCCTGCCGCTGACCTTCAGCCTTGAGGATTGCGCGCTGATCGCCCGGATCATCCGGGCCGAGGTGGGCGCGGTCTGGCAGGGTGAAGGCGCCGCCTGAGCGTTCAGCAAGGTTAAGAAACCGTAAAGGGCGGCGTGCGGCGAGGGTCGCGCGCGGCGTCCGAATCGTTTGTTAACAAGGCAAATCCGCCAATTTCCGCCAATCGGTGACGCGTCGGTATCACGTCGGCATTGCGTCGGTATCATATCCGAAAAGGGCACCGGTGCGCGCCGCGTTGGCAGGCCCCATGTCGCGGGCGTTAACGCGGGATTGACCGGCGCGGAAAGTTATGGCTATAAATGAACAAGTGTTCAATAAATGTCACCGACGGGAGGAGGGTCGCATGTTCAACGCGGTCATGCAGTTTGATCTGGGCGAAGATGTGAACGCCCTGCGCGAGATGGTTCACCGATGGGCGCAGGAGCGCGTGAAGCCCATGGCGGGCGAGGTCGACGCGTCGAATGTGTTTCCGTCGGCGCTATGGCGTGAGATGGGCGATCTGGGCCTCCTGGGTATCACGGTGCCCGAGGAACATGGCGGCGCGGGCATGCCCTATATCGCCCATGTGATCGCCATCGAGGAGATCGCGCGGGCCTCGGCCAGTGTCTCGTTGAGCTATGGCGCGCATTCCAATCTCTGCGTCAACCAGATCAAGCTGAACGGCACGGATGCGCAGAAAGCGAAATACCTGCCGGGGCTGATCAGCGGCGAGAATGTGGGCGCGCTGGCCATGTCCGAGGCGGGCGCGGGCAGCGACGTGGTGAGCATGAAGCTGCGGGCCGAAAAGCGCAACGATCACTACAAGCTCAATGGCAACAAATACTGGATCACCAACGGCCCGGATGCCGATACGCTGGTGGTTTATGCCAAAACCGACCCGGAGGCGGGCGCCAAGGGGATCACCGCCTTCGTGATCGAGAAGAGCATGAAGGGGTTCACGACCAGCCCGCATTTCGACAAGCTGGGGATGCGCGGCAGCAATACCGCCGAGCTGATTTTCGACGATGTGGAAGTGCCCTTCGAGAATGTCCTTGGCGAAGAGGGCAAGGGCGTGCGGGTGTTGATGTCGGGCCTCGATTACGAGCGCGTGGTGCTGGCGGGGATCGGCACCGGGATCATGGCGGCATGCCTGGACGAAATCATGCCCTACATGGCCGAGCGTAAGCAATTCGGCCAGCCGATCGGGTCGTTCCAGCTGATGCAGGGCAAGATCGCGGACATGTACACGGCGATGAATTCGGCGCGGGCCTATGTCTATGAGGTGGCCAAGGCATGTGACCGGGGCGACGTGACGCGCCAAGACGCCGCCGCCTGCTGTCTTTATGCCAGCGAACAGGCCATGGTGCAGGCGCATCAGGCGGTGCAGGCGATGGGCGGCGCGGGTTTTCTGGCGGATGCGCCGGTGGCGCGGCTGTTCCGGGATGCCAAGCTGATGGAGATCGGCGCGGGCACCTCGGAAATCCGCCGGATGCTGGTGGGACGCGAATTGATGGGTGCGATGGGGTGAGGCGGGCTGCGATCCTGTTGTTGCTGGCCGCGCCTGGCGCGCCTGCCATCGCGCAGGAGGCACGGGTGGATGCGGCGCAGGTGCGGGCATGTCTTGAGGCGGCCCCGCGGGGCGAGGGCGCGCCCGGTTGCGCGGGCGATGCGGCCAGGGCCTGTCAGGCGTTGCCCGGGGGGCAGACGACCTTGGGGATCACCGAGTGCCTGATGGCCGAAACGCGTGCCTGGGAGGCGTTGATGGCCGAGGCGCTGGAGCGTCAGGCCGGGGCGCTTGGCCGCGAGGGTGACGGCGCGCTGGCCGGGCAACTGCATGAGACGCAGCGCCATTGGGCGGCCTACAAGGACGCCGAATGCGGTTTGCGCTACGCGATCTGGATCGCTGGTTCGATCCGCATGATCATCGCGGGCGATTGTCATCTGCAAAAGACTGCCGCGCGGGCGCTGGAGCTGCATCACCTGGGGAGCATGGAATGAGCATTCGCCCTCCCTTGCTGCGCCCGTTGCCCGAGACCTATGCGCAGATGTGCGACGGCTTTCGCTGGGATATTCCCGAGCGCCTGAACATGGCGGCGCAGGTCTGTGACGACTGGGCGGCGCGCGAACCTGACCGTGTGGCGATCATCGACCTTACCGGCGCGCGGCGCGAGACAAGTTATGGCGCGTTGCGGCGCATGGCGGACGGGCTGGCGCTGGAGCTGGCGGCGCGGGGTGTGGCGCGTGGCGACAGGGTGGGGGTCTTGCGCAGTCAGGATGCCTGGTGCGCGGCGGCGCATATCGCCATCTGGAAGCTGGGCGCGGTGTCGATCCCGCTGTTCAAGCTGTTTCAGCGCGATGCGCTGGCCTCGCGCGTTGGCGATGCGGGGGCGCGGCTGGTGGTGACAGATCCCGGCGGGGTCGATCTTCTGGCGCCGCTTGAGGGGGTTGGGGCATTGGTGCCCGAGGCGGGCGGTTTGCCCGAGGGGGTGTTCGAGGCGGTCGAGACCGGGCCGGAGACCCCGGCGGTCCTGATCTATACCAGCGGCACGACGGGCAGCCCCAAGGGGGCGCTGCATGGGCATCGCATGTTGCTGGGCCATTTGCCGGGCGTCGAGATGAGCCATGATTTCCTGGGACAGGAGGGCGATTGCCTGTGGACGCCGGCGGACTGGGCCTGGATCGGGGGGCTGTTCGACCTGATGATGCCGGGGCTGGCACTGGGCGTGCCGGTGGTGGCGGCGCGGCTGATGAAGTTCACGCCCGATGAATGTCTGCGGGTGTTGCGCGAGGGCGCGGTGCGCAACGTGTTCTTTCCGCCCACCGCTCTCAGGATGCTGAAGGCCGCCGATTGCGCGATCGGGGGCCTGCGCAGCGTCGCCAGCGGGGGCGAGCCCCTCGGCGCGGAGATGCTGGATTGGGGGCGGCGGGCCTTTGGCGTGACGATCAACGAATTCTACGGCCAGACCGAATGCAACATGGTGGCCAGTTCCTGTTCGGCGCTGTTCGCGCCGCGGCCGGGATGTATCGGCAAGCCTGCGCCGGGGTTCGGGATCGGCGTGATCGACGGCGAGGGGCGCGAGATCGAGGGCGAGGGCGATATCGCGATACGCCGGGGTGCAGGCAGCATGATGCTGGAATACTGGAACCGGCCCGAAGCCACGGCCGCGAAGTTTCGCGGTGACTGGATGGTGACGGGCGACCGGGGCATGTGGGAGGGCGATTTCCTGCGCTTTGCGGGGCGCGAGGATGACGTGATCACCAGCGCGGGCTACCGGATCGGCCCCGCCGAGATCGAGGATTGCCTGCTGACACATCCGGCGGTGGCAACGGTGGGCGTGGTGGGCAAGCCCGACCCGCTGCGCACCGAGATCGTCAAGGCCTATGTGGTGCTGAAGGAGGGCCATGCGCCGGGTGCGGCGCTGTCGCGGGAATTGCAGGATTACGTCAAGGCGCGGCTGGCCGGCTATTCCTATCCGCGCGAGGTGGATTTCCTGCCCGCGCTGCCGATGACGGTGACCGGCAAGGTGATCCGGCGCGAGCTGAGGGCGCGCGCGGCGGCGGAAGGGGCGGCGTCATGAGACTCGAGCGGGAAGAAACGAAAAGGGCCGGCGCGATGACCGGCCCCTTGAAGCGATGTGACGTTGAGCGATCAGAACTTCATCACGTAGGACATGCCGACGACCCAGGGGTCGATCGCGACCTTGCCGATCGGGGCGCCGCCGACGGTGGCGTCGGTTTCGATGTTGATCCAGCGGACATCGGCGCGCAGGGCGGATTTTTCGCTGAGCGCGTAATCGATGCCGGCATGCAGGGCGAGGCCCCAGGAATCATCGAGGCTGATCGGAACGCCGGCCAGCGGGCCGGTGCCCTTGTCGTCCCAGAAGGTGGTGTAGTTGATACCGACACCGAGGAAGGGCGTCAGGCTGGACTTGTTGGTGAAGTGATACTGCAGCGAGATCGTCGGCGGCAGGTGCTTGGTCTTGCCGACCTTGCCGGCGCCTGCGAGCTTGATGTCATGTTCGAAGGGCCATGCGGCCAGAACCTCGACACCGATATTGTCGGCGAAGAAATATTCGAACGTCAGGGTCGGGCGGGCATTGTCGCCCACGGAGATCTGGCCGGCGGCCGTGTTGCTGGAGCCATCGGGCAGTACACCGGCGATACCGACGCCGAGGGTCATGCTGCCTTGTTCCTGAGCCAGCGCCGGAGCGGCTGCCCCGGCGAGGGCGGTTGCGAGCGTGAGTGCTGTAAGAGTCTTCATTGTCTTTCCATTCCTATCCGAGTGGGCCGGACCATGCGCCCGGCCCCCGGGGATCACCTTGATTTGGGTCAAGTTCTCGTGAAGGGCCGCAGGGGCGGCAAAAATGCAACATCGCGGCGTGGACCAGCGCGGCGCATGAGAAATCAGGAGGCCGCGGCATGAAACTGGACTCAAAGGCAATTCCGTCATCGGAAGCGTTCAAGGCCAACCGGGAGGGCCATCTGGCGGCGCTCGGGGTCGTGGAACGCGCCGCCGCCGAGGCCGCCGCGGGGGGCGGCGAGGCGGCGCGCGAGCGCCACCTGGCGCGGGGCAAGATGCCGCCGCGTGAACGGGTGGCGAACCTGCTGGATCCCGGGGCGCCGTTCCTCGAGATCGGCGCGACGGCGGCGCATGGCCTTTACGACGGCGCTGCGCCCTGCGCGGGTGTGATCGCCGGGGTGGGGCGCGTGCAGGGGCAGGAATGCATGGTGGTGTGCAACGACGCCACGGTGAAGGGCGGCACCTATTACCCGATGAGCGTCAAGAAGCATCTGCGCGCCCAGGAGATCGCTGAGGAATGCAACCTGCCCTGCATCTACCTGGTCGACAGTGGCGGGGCGAACCTGCCCAACCAGGACGAGGTCTTTCCCGACCGGGACCATTTCGGGCGCATCTTCTACAATCAGGCGCGCATGTCCGCCAAGGGCATCCCGCAGATCGCCGTTGTCATGGGCTCCTGCACGGCCGGGGGCGCCTATGTGCCCGCCATGTCGGATGTCACCATCATCGTGCGCGATCAGGGGACGATCTTTCTGGCGGGGCCGCCGCTGGTCAAGGCGGCGACCGGCGAGGTCGTGACCGCCGAGGACCTTGGCGGGGGCGATGTGCATACGCGCCTGTCGGGCGTGGCCGATTACCTGGCCGAGGATGACGCGCATGCTTTGGCGCTGGCGCGCCGCGCGGTCGCCCATCTCAATCGCACGAAGCCCGCCACGGTGGATTGGGCCAGCCCCGAGCCGCCCGCCTATGACCCCGAGGAGCTCTTGGGCGTGGTGCCCGCCGATCTGCGCACGCCTTATGATATACGCGAGGTGATCGCGCGGCTGGTCGACGGGTCGCGCTTTGACGAGTTCAAGGCGCGGTTCGGCGAGACGCTGGTTTGCGGTTTTGCCCATCTCAAGGGCTGTCCGGTGGGGATCGTCGCCAATAACGGCGTCCTCTTTTCGGAAGCCGCGCAGAAGGGCGCGCATTTCGTCGAACTGTGCAGCCAACGCCGTATCCCGCTGATCTTCCTGCAAAACATCACCGGATTCATGGTCGGGCGGCGATACGAGAACGAGGGCATCGCGCGTCACGGCGCGAAGATGGTGACGGCTGTTGCCACCACTTCGGTGCCCAAGGTGACGATGGTCGTGGGCGGCTCCTTCGGGGCGGGGAATTACGGCATGGCGGGGCGGGCCTATCAGCCGCGCTTCATGTGGTCCTGGCCAAGCAGCCGGATCAGCGTCATGGGCGGCGAGCAGGCGGCCGGGGTTCTGGCCACGGTCCGGCGCGATGCGATCGAGCGCAAGGGCGGCAGCTGGTCGCCCGAGGAAGAAGCCGCATTCAAGCGCCCCACGATCGAGATGTTCGAGCGCCAGTCGCATCCGCTTTATGCCTCGGCGCGGCTGTGGGACGATGGCATTGTCGATCCGCGCAAATCGCGCGACGTGCTGGCGCTGTCGCTGAGTGCGGCGCTTTGTGCCCCGATCGAGGAGACGCGCTTTGGCCTGTTCCGCATGTAAGGGCGGCAAACCCGCAGAGGGGGCGTCATGACGGCATCACTGGACACGCGGCTTTGCCGGCGGTTCGGGCTGACCGCGCCCATTGTCTCGGCGCCGATGGCGATGGCCTCGGGCGGGCGGTTGGCGGCGGCGGTCAGCGGCGCGGGGGGCCTTGGGTTCATCGGTGGCGGCTATGGCGCGGACGCTGAATGGATCGATGCGCAATTCGCTGCCGCGGGCAATGTGGCGGTCGGCTGCGGGTTCATCACCTGGGCGCTGGCGGAGCGCGAGGCGCGGGCGCCGGGGTTATATGATGCGGTTCTTCAGCGCAGACCGGCGGCGATGTTCCTGTCTTTCGGCGATTTGTCCGGCTTTGCCGAAGCGGCGCAGGCGGCCGGCGTGCCGGTTTTTGCACAGGTGCAAAGCGTAGAGGGCGCGCGCGCGGCCCTGGCGGCGGGCGCCGAGGTGATCGTCGCGCAGGGCAGCGAGGCGGGCGGCCACGGCGCGGCGCGCGGGACCATGACGCTGGTGCCCGAGGTGGTGGACCTGGTGGGCGGGCGCGCCATCGTGCTGGCGGCCGGCGGGATCGGCGACGGGCGCGGATTGGCGGCGGCCTTGATGCTGGGGGCCGAGGGCGTGGTTGTGGGCACGCGGTTCTGGGCCAGCGAGGAGGCGCTTGTGCCCGAGGGGTTCCAGGCGGCGGCGCTGGCGGCGGACGGGGATGCGACGGTGCGGTCATCCTTGCCCGATATCGCGCGCGGGCTGGACTGGCCGCGCCCCTATACGATCCGCACGCTCAGCAATGACTGGACGGATTACTGGCGCGATGTGCCGGGCGGACCGCGCGACGCGGAGGCGCGCGCGGCCTATGGCAAGGCGGTCGCAGAGGGTGACGCCGGGGGCGCGCCTGCCATTGCGGGCGAGGCGGTGGGGCTGATCGGCCGGGTCGAGCCTGCCGCCGATATCGTCGCGCGGATGATGCGCGAGGCGCAAGAGGCGCTTGGGCGGTGGTGAGGGTGGTGACATATCCCCCGGCGTTGCGCGGGGCCGCGCGGGCGGATGCCTCCGGCGGGAGTATTTTGGGCAAGATGAATGCGGCGCGACGGGCGCCATGGGGAGTAGGCTGATGTTCGAGACGATCCTGATCGCCAACCGGGGCGAGATCGCCTGTCGCGTCATAGAGACCGCGCGCAGGATGGGGGTGCGCAGTGTGGCGGTGTATTCCGATGCCGACCGTGCGGCGCGCCATGTGGCGATGGCGGACCGGGCGGTGCATATCGGTGGCCCGGCCCCGTCGCAGAGTTATCTGCGCGGTGAGGCGATCATCAAGGCGGCGCTGGAGACCGGCGCGCAGGCGATTCATCCCGGCTATGGTTTCCTGTCGGAGAACCCCGATTTCGTCGAGGCGGTCGAGGCCGCGGGGCTGGTGTTTATCGGCCCCTCGGCTGAGGCGATCCGGGCGATGGGGCTCAAGGATGCGGCCAAGGCGCTGATGGAAGAGGCGGGCGTGCCCGTGGTGCCGGGCTATCACGGCGAGAACCAGGACCCCGAGCATCTGGCGGGCGCGGCGGATGCGATCGGTTATCCGGTGTTGATCAAGGCGGTCGCCGGGGGTGGCGGCAAGGGGATGCGCCTGGTCGAACGGGCGGCGGATTTCGCTGATGCGCTGGAGAGCGCGAAGGGTGAGGCCGAGACCGCTTTCGGCAATGCGGCGGTCTTGATCGAGAAATACATCCAGAAGCCGCGCCATATCGAATTGCAGGTCTTTGGCGACGGCACGGATGCGGTGCATCTTTATGAGCGGGACTGCTCGCTTCAGCGGCGTCATCAGAAGGTGATCGAGGAGGCCCCGGCGCCGGGCATGACCGAAGAGATGCGCGCGGCGATGGGTCAGGCGGCGGTGCGCGCGGCGCGCGCGATCGGCTATGCCGGGGCGGGCACGGTGGAGTTCATCGTCGATGGCAGTCATGGTCTGCGCCCCGACGGATTCTGGTTCATGGAGATGAACACGCGCCTGCAGGTCGAGCATCCGGTGACCGAGGCGATCACCGGGGTCGATCTGGTGGAGTGGCAATTGCGCGTGGCAAGCGGCGAAGGTTTGCCCAGGGCGCAGGATGAGCTGGCGATCAGCGGCCATGCCTTCGAGGCGCGCCTTTATGCCGAGGATGTGCCGAGGGGATTCCTGCCCGCCACCGGGCGGCTGGCGCATCTGCGCTTTCCTGAAGGGGCGCGCGCCGATACCGGGGTGCGGGCGGGCGACGAGATTTCCCCGCATTACGATCCGATGATCGCCAAGGTTATCACCCACGGGGCGACGCGGGCGGGGGCGCTCAGGCGCTTGTCGGCGGCGTTGCGCGATTGCGAGGTGGCCGGGACCGTCACCAACCTCGCGTTTCTGGGCGCGCTGGCGGCGCATCGGGGCTTTGCGGCAGGAGAGGTGGATACCGGGCTGATCGCGCGCGATCTTGATACGCTGGCCGCCGCGCCGCAGGTGGCTCCGCGCGATGTGGCGCTGGCGGCGCTGGCGGCGCTTGATCTGCTGGAGGCCGAGGGCGGCGAGACCGGTTTCACGCTTTGGGCGCCGCTGGAGCGGCGGGTGCTTCTGGCGCGCGAGGGTCAGGAGATCGCGGTGGCGCTGTGCTGCCTTTCCGCATGGGCGCATGATGTTGTCGTCGACGGGCAGGTCATTGCCGCGCGCAAGGTCGGCGGGCGCTGGCAGCTGGATGGCGAGGCGGCGCCTCAGGTTGCCGTGAATGGCGCGCTGGTCACGGTGTTCGCCAATTACGGGCTGGGATTCGAGATCGTCGATCCGCTGGACAAGGCGGCGGTGAAGGGGGGCGATCAGGATGTGATCGAAGCGCCGATGCCTGGCCTGGTCAAGGCGATGCTGGCGAAGCCGGGGCAGGCGGTGGCTGAGGGCGACCGGCTGGCGGTGCTGGAGGCGATGAAAATGGAACATGCCTTGCTGGCGGCGCGCGACGGCGTGGTCGCCGAGGTGCTGGCCGAGACCGGCGCGCAGGTCGAGGCGGGCTCGGCGCTGGTCAGGCTGGCGGCGCAGGACGAGGGGGAAGAGGCATGATCACGCTGCATCACGTCGGCCAGAGCCGCTCGATGCGGGTATTGTGGCTGTTGCACGAGCTGGGGGTTGCGTTCCAGGTCGTCGAGCATGCGTTCGACAAGTCGTTGCGCGAGCCCGCGTTCCTGTCGCTCTCGCCCGCCGGGAGGGTGCCGGCGCTGGAGATCGAGGGCGAGCGGATGTTCGAATCGGGCGCGATGGTCGAATATCTGTGCGAGCGTTTCCCCGAGCCCGGATTGGGACGGATGCCGGGGGACATGGACCGCATGGCATGGCTGGTCTGGGTCCATGTCGCCGAGACGCTGAGCCAGCATGTGGCGGCGCTGACGCAACAGCATGTGATGCTTTACGAGGACCATATGCGCAGCCCCATCGTGATGAAGCTGGAAGCGGCGCGGATCCGCAAATGCTACGAGGCGATCGAGGCGCGGCTCTCAACCCCGGTCGAGAACCGCGACTACCTGCTGACCAGCGGCTTTTCGGCCTGCGATATCTGCGTCGGGCAGGCGGTTTACATGGCGCGCCATTTCGCGCGGATTGACGGCTTCCCGGAAACGGAAAAATGGTATGAACGGATCACCGCGCGCGAAGGGTTCGGCGCATCCAGCCCCGGCCCGGATGGCGGGCGGATCTATCAGAGGGATTTCTACGCGCCCTGGGAGGAATGAGCCCTTCCGCGAAGGGAGCGCGTTGCAAGGAGACAGGAGATGACCGAACAGGTCGAGATTTTCGAGGTCGGCCCGCGCGACGGGTTGCAGAACGAGAAGCGGCGCATCCCGACGGCGCAGAAGATCGCACTGGTCGATTGCCTGAGCGGTGCCGGGTTCAGGCGTATCGAGATGGCCAGTTTCGTCAGTCCCAAATGGGTGCCCCAAATGGCGGACTCGGGCGAGGTGCTGCGCCGCATCCGGCGCGCGCCCGGCGTGAGCTATGCGGCGCTGACGCCGAATCTGCGCGGGTTCGAGGATGCGATGGAGGCGGGCGCGGATGAGGTGGCGATTTTCGGCTCGGCCTCGGAAGGGTTCTCGAAGGCCAATATCAACGCCACCATCGAGGAGAGCCTTGCACGTTTCGCCCCGGTGATGGAGGCCGCCAATGCCGAGGGCGTGCGGGTGCGCGGCTATATCTCATGCGTGGTCGAGTGCCCCTATGACGGGCCGGTCGCCCCTGAGCAGGTGGCGCAGGTGGCGGCGCGGCTGTGGTCGATGGGCTGCTATGAGATCAGCCTTGGCGACACGATCGGGCGGGCCACGCCCGAGGCGGTCGATTCGATGCTGGCGGCGGTCTGCGAGGAGCTGCCCGCCGACCGGCTGGCGGGGCATTACCACGATACCGGGGCGCGCGCGCTTGAGAATATCGAGGCGTCGCTGGGGCGCGGTCTGCGGGTGTTCGATGCGGCGGTCGGCGGGCTTGGCGGTTGCCCTTATGCGCCGGGGGCGGCGGGCAATGTGGCCAGCGAAGCGGTGCATGACCGGCTGGTGGCGCTTGGATACGAGACCGGGCTGGACCGCGCGGTTTTGGACAAGGCTGCCGCGATGGTGCGCGATATGCGCGCCGAATGATGGAACGGACGGGCGCAGACCCGAGGAGAGACAGCATGTTCGAGACGATCACGATCGAGCGCGACGGGCGCGGGGTGGCGACGCTGTGGCTGGACCGGGCCGAGAAGCACAACGCGATGTCGGCGCGGATGATTGCCGAGCTGACGCAGGCGGCGGGCGATCTGGGCGCGGATGCCACAGTGCGCGCCGTGGTTCTGGCGGCGAAGGGCAAGACATTCTGCGCCGGGGGCGATCTGGGCTGGATGCGCGATCAGTTCGAGGCGGACCCCGGGACGCGCGCCAAAGAGGCGGGCAAGCTGGCGCAGATGCTTCAGGCGCTCAATACGCTGCCCAAGCCGCTGATCGGGCGGCTTCAGGGCAATGCGTTCGGTGGTGGTGTCGGGCTGGTGAGCGTCTGTGATGTGGCGATCGGGGCGGATCATATCCTGATGGCGCTGACCGAGACCCGGCTTGGCCTCATTCCGGCGACGATCGGGCCTTATGTCTGCGCGCGCATGGGCGAGGGCAAGGCGCGCCGCGTGTTCATGTCGGGCCGGCGTTTCGATGCGGGCGAGGCGGTGGCGCTGGATCTGCTGGCAAGGGCGGTGCCAGCGGCGGATCTGGACGCGGCGGTCGGGGCGGAGGTGGCGCCTTACCTGTCCTGCGCGCCGGAGGCCGTGGCGCGTGCCAAGGCACTGCTGCGCGGTTTCGGGCCACGCATCGATCAGGGCGTGATCGACCACAGCGTCGGTGAATTGATCGCCTGTTGGGAGGGCGACGAGGCGCGTGAGGGGATCGGCGCGTTTTTCGACAAGCGCAAGCCGCCCTGGGCGGGCTGAGGGATTCGCCTCATTCCGGGGGGTGACGGGCGCAGGACGCGCCCTAAATCGTTCGTGAGAGCAAGGGTGGCGCGTGCCTGCAACGGCGTCTGACATAGTTCAAAGGACAAGGGCCATTCCTTGTTTGTATACGTAGGCATACCTTCGATTGTCATGTTTGGGTGCAGGTATCGGAATATGTTCGCGCTTGGTTGACCCCGACATGGGGCGACGGTAAACCCTGCAATAGTCAGTGCAGCCATTTGAATGCGCCCCGGTTGCGCATGAAAGGAGCCACCCCGTGGATGAGATGCTGAGGGAATATCTTCCCATTCTGGTCCTCATGGCCATTGCCATCGGTCTTGGTCTTGTTCTCATTCTGGCGGCGGTGGTCGCGGCGGTGCGCCACCCCGACCCCGAGAAGCTGAGTGCCTATGAATGCGGCTTCAACGCCTTCGATGATGCCCGGATGAAGTTCGATGTCCGGTTTTACCTTGTCTCGATCCTGTTCATCATCTTCGATCTGGAGATCGCCATGCTGTTCCCGTGGGCGGTGGCGTTCCAGGATATCTCGATGGCGGGTTTCTGGTCGATGATGGTGTTCCTTGCCGTGCTGACGGCCGGGTTCGCCTATGAATGGAAGAAAGGGGCGATGGAATGGGAGTAGCCACCGGAGTCAATACCGCGGGGCCTGACCGGGAGGTGGCCACGCAGGATCTGAACCGCGAATTGCAGGACAAGGGATTTCTTGTCACCTCGACCGAGGACATCATCAACTGGGCGCGCACCGGCAGCCTGCACTGGATGACCTTCGGACTGGCCTGCTGTGCCGTCGAGATGATGCATTCCTCGATGCCGCGCTATGATCTGGAACGTTTCGGCACCGCGCCGCGCGCCAGTCCGCGCCAGTCGGACCTGATGATCGTGGCGGGCACGCTGACCAACAAGATGGCGCCGGCGCTGCGCAAGGTCTACGACCAGATGCCCGAGCCGCGTTATGTGATCTCGATGGGGTCCTGCGCCAATGGCGGGGGCTATTACCATTACAGCTATTCGGTGGTGCGCGGCTGTGACCGGATCGTGCCGGTGGATATCTATGTTCCGGGCTGCCCGCCGACCGCCGAGGCGCTGGTTTACGGGATCATGCAGTTGCAGCGCAAGATTCGCAGGACCGGGACCATCGTGCGCTGAGCCGGCGCATCACTGACAGGCGCGCAAGCGGTCGCGCGCGAAAGGACGAAGACGATGAGCAACGCGCTGAACGAACTGGGCGCCCATATCGAGGCGAAACGCCCCGACTGCGTGCTTGGCTGGGCTGTCACCCTTGATGAACTGAATGTGGATGTGGCGCTGGCCAGCATTGTCGGGCTGGTGGAGTTCCTCAAGACCGACCGGACCTGCCGGTTCACGACGCTGGTGGACATCACCGCCGTCGATTACCCCGAGCGGGCCAAGCGGTTCGATGTGGTCTACCATGTCCTGAGCATGTACCAGAACCAGCGCATCCGGCTGCGGGTGGCCGTGCGCGAAGAGGACATGGTGCCGTCGATCACCGATCTGCATGCCTCGGCCAACTGGTTCGAGCGCGAGGTGTTCGACATGTTCGGCATCCTGTTTTCGGGGCATCCCGACCTGCGCCGCATCCTGACGGATTACGGGTTTCGCGGGCATCCGCTGCGCAAGGATTTCCCGACCACCGGCTATACCGAGGTGCGCTATGACGAGGTGCAGAAGCGCGTCGTCTACGAACCGGTCAACCTGGTGCAGGAATACCGGCAATTCGACTTCATGTCGCCATGGGAGGGTGCGGAATACATCCTGCCCGGCGACGAGAAGAAAGAGGAGGCCAAGTGATGGGCGGTGGCGGAATGATCTTCTTCCTTGTCATGGCCGTTCTGGTCGTGATTCCCTTCTGGCGCCTGCTGCCGAAGTTCGGCATCCCGAGCTGGGTCGCGCTGGTCGCGATCATCCCGCTCGGAGCGCTGGTCCTTTTGTGGGTCATGGCGTTTCGTGACAAGATCGGCGGAGGGCACGCATGATGGATGGCTCCAAATTCGAAGACGCCCTGACGGGCGAGCAGAAGATCCGGAATTTCAACCTGAATTTCGGCCCTCAGCACCCGGCGGCGCATGGGGTGTTGCGGCTGGTGCTGGAACTGGACGGCGAGATCGTCGAGCGTTGCGATCCGCATATCGGCCTGTTGCATCGCGGCACCGAGAAGCTGATGGAAAGCCGCACCTATCTGCAGAACCTGCCGTATCTGGACAGGCTGGATTACGTGGCGCCGATGAACCAGGAGCATGCCTGGTGCCTGGCCATCGAGAAGCTGACCGGGGTCGAGGTGCCGCGCCGCGCCAGCCTGATCCGGGTGATGTTCTCGGAGATCGGCCGCATCCTGAACCACCTGCTGAACGTGACCACGCAGGCAATGGATGTCGGCGCGCTCACGCCGCCGCTCTGGGGGTTCGAAGAGCGCGAGAAGCTGATGGAATTCTACGAGCGCGCCTGCGGGGCGCGTCTGCATGCAGCCTATTTCCGCCCTGGCGGTGTGCATCAGGACCTGCCCGACGCGCTGATCGACGATATCGAGACCTGGGCCAAAGCCTTTCCCAAGGTGGTGGACGATATCGACGGCCTCCTGACCGAAAACCGCATCTTCAAGCAGCGCAATGCCGATATCGGCATTGTGACCGAGGAAGACATCCAGAACTGGGGTTTTTCGGGTGTGATGGTGCGCGGGTCGGGCCTGGCGTGGGATCTGCGCCGCGCGCAGCCTTATGAATGCTACGACGAGTTCGATTTCCAGATCCCGGTGGGCAAGCATGGCGATTGTTATGACCGCTACCTGGTGCGCATGGAAGAGATGCGCCAGTCGCTGAGCATCATTCACCAATGCATCGAGAAGCTGCGCGCGCCCGAAGGGCGGGGTGATATCCTGTCGCGCGGCAAGATCACGCCGCCCAAGCGGGCCGAGATGAAGACCTCGATGGAGGCGTTGATCCATCACTTCAAGCTATACACCGAAGGGTTCCGCGTGCCCGAGGGCGAGGTATATGCCGCCGTCGAGGCCCCCAAGGGCGAATTCGGCGTCTATCTGGTGGCGGATGGAACCAACCGGCCATACCGCGCCAAGCTGCGCGCGCCGGGTTTCCTGCATTTGCAAGCGATGGACCATGTTGCCGTAGGTCATCAACTGGCCGATGTCGCGGCGATCATCGGGACGATGGATGTTGTGTTCGGGGAGATCGACAGGTGATGAAACGCTTGGTTGCAACGGCACCCGCCGGTCTTGTGCTGACGCTGGCGGGCTGTATCGCACCGCCCGAGGGCGTGAGCCCCGAGGATGTCGCCGATTACAATCTGGCCGCCGCGTCGATCGGATGCGAAATGGCCACCGAGGCCGATTTCCAGCCGGTGGAGCTTCAGGCGGGGCTGACGCGCGAGCAAGCCACCGGGATCACCTCTTATCTTCTGTCCAAGGGCGAGGCCGAGCGCCTGCCCGGTGGCGGGGTTAAACTGACGACAGGAGCCTGTTCCTAAGATGCTGAGACGTCTGCACCACGAGCAGCCCGAGAGCTTTGCCTTCACGCCCGAGAACCAGGCCTGGGCGGAAGCGCAGATCACCAAGTATCCCGAGGGCCGCCAGGCCAGCGCGGTGATCCCGCTGCTGTGGCGCGCCCAGGAGCAGGAAGGCTGGCTGAGCCGCCCGGCCATTGAACATGTGGCCGGGATGCTGGACATGGATTTCATCCGTGCGCTGGAGGTCGCAACCTTTTATTTCATGTATCAGCTGCAGCCGGTGGGCAAGGTGGCGCATTTCCAGATCTGCGGCACCACGTCCTGCATGATCTGCGGGGCCGAGGACCTGATCGGGGTCTGCCGCGAGAAGGTCGCGCCCAACCCCCATGAACTGAGCGCCGATGGCAAGTTCAGCTGGGAGGAGGTCGAGTGCCTCGGGGCCTGTGCCAATGCGCCGATGGCGCAGATCGGCAAGGATTACTACGAGGACCTGACCGCCGAGAGCTTTGCAAAGCTGATCGACGACATGGCGGCGGGCAAGGTGCCGGTGCCGGGGCCGCAGAACGGACGTTATGCCAGCGAACCGGCTTCGGGGCTGACCAGCCTTGAGGCGTTCGACAGCGGCCAGACGCAATACAATGCCAGTGTGCAGCGGGCGGTCGATATGGGCGACACGATCAAGCGGATCGACGGCACCGAAGTGCCGCTGCTGACGCCCTGGCGCGATCATGGTGCCAATCACCAGCCCGCCGATCCGGCCGTCAAATTGAACGAGACCCCGCAGGAGGTCGGCGCCAAGGCCAACAAGCCGGCCCCCGGCGCGAATGCCAAGGCCGACGAGACCGGGATTTCCAAGCGTGAGGCACAGGCCAAGACCAGGGCGAAGCCCAAGGTGAAACCGGCCGCCAAGCCCACGCAGAAACCGGCCAAGGTCGCGCCCGGCGAGGAGCAGGGCGAGGGCAGCAAGCCGCAGATGATGGATGCGCCGCGCGATACGGGCGCGGATGATCTGAAGAAGATCAAGGGTGTCGGGCCGAAACTGGAGCAGCTGCTTCACCGGCTCGGGGTCTTCCATTTCGACCAGGTGGCGAATTGGAGCGAAGATGAAGTGCAGTGGGTCGATCAGAACCTAGAGGGCTTCAAGGGGCGCGTTACGCGTGACGACTGGGTTGAACAGGCGAAACTGCTGGCCGAGGGCATGGAGACGGAGTTCTCTTCCAAGGTCGGGAAAGGTGACGTCTACTAGAGGCGTCGGTTCTGTTAACGAAAGGGAGTATGGGTGATGTCGCAACGTGAAGGCTGGAACATGTGCCGGATCATAAGCTGGGTGCTTGCCGCCGTGGTGGGTATCCTGGTGATCAGGGGTATTATCGGGTCCGTCGGGTTCATCGCGGCGGTGATGGCCGGCGCCGCGCTGGCGGTGTTTATCGGATTGGTGCTGACACGGCTGTTCTGCATGAAGCAGGGCGCGGGTGCTGCAATGGTCCCGACTGCGGAAGCTGCCAAGGAAAGCGCGGCCGATGCGGCGCAGGCGACAAGCCGGGCGGCCGCGGATGCGGGTGCCAAGGCCAAGGAGACCGCCGCGGAGGCGGGCGCCAAGGCCAAGGAGGTGGCTGCCGATGCAGGTGCCAAGGCCAAGGAGACCGCCGCGGAGGCGGGTGCCAAGGCCAAGGAGACTGCCGAGGATACGGGCGCCAAGGCCAAGGAGACGGCGGATGATGTAGCGGCCAAGGCCGGAGCCGGTGCTGATGGCGAGACTGCTGCCAAGGCTGAGGACGACGCCGGTGAGAAAGCCGCGACAGCGGCGGCGAAGCCGACTGCGGAACCCGCTGCCAAACCCGCCGAAGCCACAGAGGGTGGCGGAACCCGCCCCGAGGCGCTGTCGGCCCCGAAGGGCGGAAAGGCTGACAACCTCAAGGAAATCAAGGGCGTCGGCCCGAAACTGGAAACTCTGCTGAACGAGATGGGCTTTTACCATTTCGACCAGATCGCCAGCTGGGGACCGGATGAGGTGGCCTGGGTGGATGGCAATATCAAGGGCTTCAAGGGCCGTGTGAGCCGTGACAACTGGGTCGAACAGGCCAAGGTCCTGGCCTCGGGCGGCGAGACGGAATTCTCAAAGCGCGTAGACGACGGCGACGTGTACTGAGGGATAACGACACATGACGAGCGACCGTTCCCAAGAGATGCAACTGGCACGCAAGGGCCGCACCGTGGGTGTGGTCATTGCGGTCACGATGCTCTTGTGGATGGGGGCTCAATGGCTGGGAGGGCAGATGGGCTGGTCGTCGCGCTATGCTTTTCTGTTCGACTTCGCCGCCATCGCCGCCCTGATCTGGGCGCTGGTGGTGACCTATCAAATCTGGCGCGCGCGCCGGGACAACCGAGGGTGATATCGGATGCTCAAGGACGAAGACCGTATCTTTACCAATCTCTACGGGATGCATGACCGTTCCCTGAAGGGGGCGATCGCGCGCGGGCATTGGGACGGCACGGCGAGAATCCTGCAGAACGGCCGCGACTGGATCATCGCCCAGATGAAAGCCAGCGGGTTGCGTGGCCGGGGCGGCGCGGGTTTCCCGACCGGCCTCAAATGGTCCTTCATGCCCAAGGAGAGCGACGGGCGGCCCTCGTATCTGGTGGTCAATGCCGATGAGTCCGAGCCCGGCACCTGCAAGGACCGCGAGATCATGCGCCATGATCCGCATACGCTGATCGAGGGCTGTCTGATCGCGTCCTACGCGATGCAGGCGCATGTGTGTTACATCTATATTCGTGGCGAATATATCCGCGAGCGCGAGGCGCTGCAGGCGGCCATCGACGAGGCTTACGAGGCCGGTTTGATCGGGCGCAACGCCTGCAAGTCGGGTTACGATTTCGACCTTTACCTGCATCACGGGGCCGGTGCCTATATCTGTGGCGAGGAAACCGCGTTGCTGGAAAGCCTCGAGGGCAAGAAGGGCATGCCGCGCATGAAGCCCCCATTCCCGGCGATGGCGGGGGTCTATGGCTGCCCGACCACGGTGAACAACGTGGAATCCATCGCCGTCGCGCCCACGATCCTGCGCCGCGGCCCCGAATGGTTCGCCGGTTTCGGGCGTGCCAACAACGCGGGCACCAAGATTTTCGCGGTCTCGGGCCATGTGAACACGCCCTGCGTGGTCGAGGACTCCATGTCGATCTCGTTCGAGGAGCTGATCGAGCGCCATTGCGGCGGCATCCGGGGCGGCTGGGACAATCTCAAGGCGGTGATCCCCGGCGGCTCGTCGGTGCCCTGCGTGCGCGGCGAGAACATGCGCGACGCGGTGATGGATTTCGACGCGCTGAAGGAAAAGGGCTCGTCGCTGGGCACGGCGGCGGTGATCGTGATGGACCAGTCCACCGACATCATCAAGGCGATCTGGCGGCTGTCCAAATTCTACAAGCACGAAAGCTGCGGGCAATGTACGCCCTGCCGCGAGGGCACGGGCTGGATGATGCGGGTGATGGACCGGCTGGTGCGCGGCGAGGCGGATGTCGAGGAGATCGACATGCTGTTCGACGTGACCAAACAGGTCGAGGGCCACACGATCTGTGCCCTCGGCGACGCGGCGGCCTGGCCGATACAGGGCTTGATCCGTAACTTTCGCGATGAGATCGAGGATCGCATCAAGGCACAGAAAACAGGCCGCGTGAGCGCGGTCGCAGCGGAGTAGGCAGATGCGCGGACTTATCCTGATCCTGACGGCGTGCGTGGCACTGGCGGCCTGCGGCGATCGCGCCAAGCGGGTCTATTTCAACGGGAACTATTACCCGACCAAGGCGACCAAGGCGTCCGATGACAGGCAGGACTTCGTCGTGACCGTGCGGCGCACCGATCAGGGTCTGACCGGCGCGCGCGAGGCCGGGCGCTATGAGGCGACTCGCTATTGCCTGACGAATTTCGGCACGTCCGGCATCGAATGGAGCCAGAGCCCGGATGCCGAAGACGGGCGTTTGCAGCTGGCGAACGGCAATCTGGTGGTGGCGGGACGCTGCGTCATATGGTGAAGACCGCTTTCATATCGGGGGGATGGCTCGCGTGTTATTGCATAGCGCGCGGCTTCACACCCATCTGCGGTGCAGATGGGGCGGCGCAATCAGTGCGTCCTGCCCTGCTAACGAAAGGAGACACCGCATGATCAACCTCAAACCATATGTCCTGATCGCCGCCATGAGCGCCACCGCCGCCATGGGGCAGGCTTCGACCCAGCAGACGGGTTTGCCCGGAGAGGCGGATATCAATGCCGGATTGTTGACGGTCGCCGTGGCCGACAAGATCCGCCGCGCCTGTGGCGATATCTCGGCCAGGTTCTTTACCGCGCGTTCCTATGTCAGTTCGCTCAAGGAGATGGCGGTCGAGCGGGGCTACAGCGAAGCCGAGATCGACGCGTATATCAATGACGACATCGAAAAGGCGCGGATGCGCGAGAAGCGCAACGAATATTTCAAGGCGCGCGGCGCCAGCAATTACGACCCGGCCAGCCTCTGTGACCTTGGTCGCGCCGAAATACAAAAGCAGAGCCAGATCGGCCTGCTGCTGAGAGCGAAGTGAGAAACCATGTCTGACCTGCGCAAGATCATCATCGACGATCAGGAAGTGGAAGCGGAAGGCGCGATGACGCTGATCCAGGCCTGTGAGCAGGCCGGCATCGAGATCCCGCGCTTCTGCTATCACGAGCGCCTGTCGATCGCGGGCAATTGCCGCATGTGCCTGGTCGAAGTGGTCGGCGGGCCGCCCAAGCCCGCTGCCTCCTGCGCAATGCAGGTGCGCGACCTGCGCCCCGGCCCGGAAGGCCAGCCGCCGGTGGTCAAGACCAACTCGCCCATGGTCAAGAAGGCCCGCGAGGGGGTGATGGAATTCCTGTTGATCAACCATCCGCTGGATTGCCCGATCTGCGATCAGGGCGGCGAATGCGACCTGCAGGATCAGGCGATGGCCTATGGCGTGGATTTCAGCCGCTATCGCGAGCCCAAGCGCGCGGTGGATGATCTGGACCTCGGCCCGCTGGTCGAAACCCATATGACGCGCTGCATTTCCTGCACGCGCTGCGTGCGTTTCACCACCGAGGTGGCCGGGATCGCCCAGATGGGGCAGACCGGCCGGGGCGAGGATGCCGAGATCACCTCGTATCTGGGCGAGACGCTGGACAGCAATCTGCAGGGCAACATCATCGACCTCTGTCCGGTGGGGGCGCTGGTCTCGAAACCCTATGCCTTCACGGCACGGCCCTGGGAGCTGAGCAAGACCGAGACCATCGACGTGATGGACGCGCTTGGTTCCAGCATCCGGGTGGACACCAAGGGGCGCGAAGTCATGCGCATCCTGCCGCGCAACCATGACGGCGTGAACGAGGAATGGATTTCCGACAAGACGCGCTTTGTCTGGGACGGGCTGCGCCGCCAGCGGCTTGACCGCCCCTATATCCGCGAGAACGGCAAGCTGCGCGCCGCCACATGGGGCGAGGCGCTGGAAAAGGCGGCGCAGAAGATCAAGGGCGCGGACAAGCTGGCCGGTCTGGTGGGCGATCTGGCCCCGGTCGAGGCGGCCTTTGCCCTCAAGCAACTAGTCGAGGGGCAGGGCGGCAACGTGGAATGCCGCACCGATGGCGCGCGCCTTCCGGCGGGCAACCGTTCGGGTTACGTGGGCAATGTCGCCATCGAAGAGCTTGATACTGCAAAGGAATTCGTTCTGATCGGCACCAATCCGGCGATCGAGGCCCCGGTGCTGAACGCGCGTATTCGCAAGGCCTGGATCAACGGTGCGAATGTCACGCTGATCGGTCAGGCGGCTGACCTGACCTATGAGCACAGCCATGCAGGGACCGGGCGCGACGCGCTCTCGAAGGTCAAGGCGGGCGAGGATGCCATCGTGATCGTCGGGCAGGGTGCCCTGAACGAGGCCGATGGCGCGGCCGTTCTGGCCGCCGCACAGGCGATTTCGGGCCGGGTTCTGGTGCTGCACAGCGCCGCCGGGCGGGTCGGTGCGATGGATGCCGGCTGCACGACCGAGGGCGGCATGGAGGCCGCCATCGACGGGGCGGACGTGATCTACAACCTCGGGGCCGACGAGATCGACATTCAGGATGGTCCCTTTGTCATCTATCAGGGGAGCCATGGTGACCGCGGGGCGCATCGGGCCGATGTGATCCTGCCTGGCGCCGCCTATCCCGAGGAACAGGGCCTGTTCGTCAATACCGAGGGTCGCCCGCAACTGGCGTTGCGCGCCAGTTTCCCGCCGGGCGAGGCCAAGGAGAACTGGGCGATCCTGCGCGCGCTCTCGGGCGAGATGGGGCAGGCGCTGCCCTATGATTCGCTGATCCAGCTGCGCAAGGGGCTGGTGGCCGAGGTGCCGCATCTGGCGAAGGTCGATCAGGTCGTGGAAAATGAATGGCAGCCGCTGCCCAAGGGCAAGCTGGGCAAGGCCGATTTCCGCCCTGTCATCCGGGATTTCTATCTGACCAACCCGATTGCCCGCGCCAGTGAACTGATGGCCGAGCTGAGCG
Source organism: Roseovarius salincola (assembly GCF_026891095.1). Lineage (GTDB taxonomy): Bacteria > Pseudomonadota > Alphaproteobacteria > Rhodobacterales > Rhodobacteraceae > Roseovarius > Roseovarius salincola. The sequence continues at coordinate 24,590 of NZ_JAPTNL010000004.1, read as the reverse complement.
CCAATGCCAAGGCCCGCCACCAGGCGCCGGTGGCTGCCGAGTGATGGCGCGCGCGGCGCTCATATCCGCGTTCTGGCTGCTATGCGCCGGGGCCGTCTCGGGATGCGAGACGGTGGATGCGTCGCGCGTGGATTTCAGCCCCGATTACCGGGGCGTCGAGACCCGTCTGCTGGGCGACGATCTGGTCAGTTTCAAGGTGACCATGACCGGCGCGCGCGATCGCGGGGATGTGAGCCGCTATGCAGATTGCGCCGCGGCGCAGTACACGCTGATCCGGGGTTATGGATTTGCCCGGCATTTGCGCACGAATATCGATGAAGCGGGTGGTATCTGGCACGGCGATGCGGTTTATACGATCTCGTCTGCGCTGCCCCGGGGATTGAAGACGATGGACGCGGAAGTCGTCGCCGCCGATTGCGCGGAAAACGGAATACCGATGGTGTGAGGACCTGATGGCTGACTTCTTTACAACCCCGTTCGGGATCGCGGTGATCATCGTGGCGCAATGTCTTGCCGTGGTGGGTTTCGTGATGATCTCGCTGTTGTTCCTGGTTTACGGGGACCGCAAGATCTGGGCCGCCGTCCAGATGCGCCGGGGGCCGAACGTGGTGGGTGTCTTCGGGATCCTGCAATCGGTTGCGGACGCGTTGAAATACGTGGTCAAGGAGGTGGTCGTTCCGGCGGGCGCCGACAAGGCGGTGTTCATGCTGGCGCCGATGACCAGTTTCGTGCTGGCGATCCTGGCCTGGGCGGTGATCCCGTTCAACGAGGGTTGGGTTCTGAGCGACATCAATGTCGCCATCCTGTTCGTTTTCGCGGTGTCCTCGCTGGAGGTTTACGGCGTGATCATGGGCGGTTGGGCGTCGAACTCGAAATACCCGTTCCTTGGCTCGCTGCGCTCGGCGGCGCAGATGATTTCCTACGAAGTCAGTATCGGGTTGATCATCATCGGGGTGATCATTTCGACCGGGTCGATGAATTTCGGTTCGATCGTCGCGGCGCAGGACACGGCATACGGCTTTTTCGGCTGGTACTGGCTACCGCATCTGCCGATGGTGTTCCTGTTCTTCATCTCGGCGCTGGCCGAGACCAACCGGCCGCCCTTTGACCTGCCCGAGGCGGAGTCCGAACTGGTCGCGGGCTATCAGGTGGAATATTCGGCAACGCCCTTCCTGTTGTTCATGGCGGGGGAATATATCGCGATCTTCCTGATGTGCGCGCTGACGTCGCTGTTGTTCTTCGGCGGCTGGCTGTCGCCCATTCCGGGCCTGCCGGATGGCGCGCTGTGGATGATCGGAAAGATGGCGTTCTTCTTCTTCATCTTCGCGATGGTCAAGGCGATCACCCCGCGTTACCGCTATGATCAGCTCATGCGGATCGGCTGGAAGGTGTTCCTGCCGCTGTCGCTGGGATGGGTGGTGATCGTGGCGTTTCTTGCAAAATTCGAAGTGCTTGGCGGCATGTGGGCCCGCTGGGCGATTGGAGGCTGAGCCATGGCGAACATAGATTACGGACGCGCGGCGGGCTATTTCCTGCTCAAGGATTTCTTCAACGGTTTCCGGCTGGGCCTGAAATATTTTTTCGCGCCCAAGGCGACGCTGAACTATCCGCATGAAAAAGGCCCGCTCAGCCCGCGGTTTCGCGGCGAGCATGCCTTGCGCCGTTATCCCAACGGCGAGGAGCGCTGCATCGCCTGCAAGCTGTGCGAGGCGATCTGCCCGGCGCAGGCGATCACCATCGACGCCGAGCCGCGTGACGATGGCAGCCGGCGCACCACGCGGTATGACATCGATATGACGAAATGCATCTATTGCGGCTTTTGCCAGGAGGCCTGCCCGGTGGATGCCATCGTCGAGGGGCCGAATTTCGAATTCGCCACCGAGACCCGGGAAGAGCTGTTTTACGACAAGCAGAAGCTGCTGGACAACGGCGACCGCTGGGAAGCCGAGATCGCCCGCAACCTCGAACTGGACGCGCCTTACAGATGAGTGATCCCAAGAATCCCTTCGAAGCGATGATGGCGCAGGCGCAGGAGATGGCGAAAGCCATGAATCCCGCGCTCGAGTCCTTCACGCCCAAGGGGATGGAGAAGCTCTGGCCGACGATGCCCAAGGAGCTTATGGAGGTGACGTTCGGCAAGGGCATCAGCAGTGACGGGCTGGACGCGAAAACGCGGCTTTTGCTGACGCTGGCGGGGCTGACGATGCTGGGCGCGCAGAACGACACGCAGATCCGCATGACCGTGCGCCACGCTCTGGCTGCGGGCGCCACCGCGGACGAAATCGCCGAGACGATCGCCCAGATGGCGGTCTTTGCCGGCATCCCGTCGATGAACCGGGCGATGGATTTTGCCCGCGAGGTTCTGGACGAGAACGAGGAAAAGGATAACGAGACATGAGCATCGCGGTGCTGTCATTCTATCTTTTCGCGGTATCGGCGCTGGTGGGAGGGTTGTTCACCGTGATCAGCCGAAACCCGGTGCATTCGGTGCTCTGGCTTATCCTGGCCTTCATCAGCGCGGCGGGGTTTTTCGTTCTGCTGGGGGCCGAGTTCGTGGCGATGCTTCTGATCATCGTCTATGTCGGCGCGGTCGCGGTGCTGTTCCTGTTCGTGGTGATGATGCTGGATGTGGATTTCGCCGAGTTGAAGGCGGAGATGGCGAAATACATGCCGCTGGCGCTGCTGATCGGGGTGATCCTGCTGATGCAGTTCGGCCTGGCCTATGGCAGCTGGCAGATGGCCGAGGGTGCCGAGGCAGCGCGCGCGGCGGTGACGCCCGAGGGGGTCGAGAACACCGCCGCCCTGGGCCTGCTGATCTATGACAAGTATTTCCTTCTGTTCCAGACCTCGGGCCTGATCCTGCTGGTCGCAATGATCGGGGCGATCGTGCTGACCTTGCGCCACCGCACCGACATCAAGCGCCAGGACGTTCTGGCGCAGATGTATCGCGATCCGGCCAAGGCGATGGAACTGAAGGACGTGAAGCCGGGGCAGGGCCTCTAGGCGCGGGCACGCCGGACAGGACGACCGGTTCGGGCCGCAAGCAAAGGCGCGAACCAACGCAAAGACAAAGACGGACGGGCGCGGCCCGGAGGGACACGAATGATTGGACTTGAACATTACCTGACGGTCGCGGCGGCGCTGTTCGTCATCGGGATCTTCGGCCTCTTCCTCAACCGGAAGAACGTCATCATCCTCTTGATGTCGATCGAACTGATGCTGCTGTCGGTCAATATCAACCTCGTGGCCTTTTCCGCCCATCTGGGCGATCTGGTGGGGCAGGTCTTTACCCTCTTCGTGCTGACGGTCGCGGCGGCCGAGGCGGCGATCGGGCTGGCCATCCTCGTCTGCTTCTTCCGCAATCGCGGCACAATTGCCGTGGAAGATGTCAACGTGATGAAAGGCTGATCCGATGATTGAGCAAACGATCCTCTTCGCGCCTCTCATCGGGGCGATCATCGCGGGCTTCGGCTGGCGCGTCATCGGGGACATGGGCGCGCAATGGCTGACCACGGGCCTTCTGTTCCTGTCCTGCATCCTGTCCTGGGTCGTGTTCCTGGGTCATGACGGCGAGACGCATATCATCCATATTCTCGACTGGATCCAGTCGGGCACGCTGAGCAGCGAGTGGTCGATCCGGCTCGATCGTCTGACGGCGATCATGCTGATCGTGGTGACGACGGTGTCGGCGCTCGTGCATCTCTATTCGATGGGTTACATGGCCCATGACGAGAATTTCAGCGAAAACGAAAGCTATCGCCCGCGTTTCTTCGCGTATCTGTCCTTCTTCACCTTCGCCATGCTGATGCTGGTCACCGCGGACAACCTGGCGCAGATGTTCTTTGGCTGGGAGGGCGTGGGCCTCGCCTCGTATCTGCTGATCGGCTTTTACTTCCGCAAGCCAAGCGCCAATGCGGCGTCGATCAAGGCCTTCGTGGTGAACCGGGTCGGCGATTTCGGCTTCGCGCTTGGCATCATGGCGATCTATTTCCTGACCGATTCGATCCGCTTCGAGGATATCTTCGCCGCCGGGCCGGAACTGGCCGAAACGCAACTGACCTTCCTGTGGACCGAATGGAACGCGGCCAACCTGATCGCATTCCTTCTGTTCGTCGGGGCCATGGGCAAATCGGCGCAACTCTTCCTGCACACATGGCTGCCCGACGCGATGGAAGGCCCGACCCCGGTGTCGGCGCTGATCCACGCCGCGACGATGGTGACGGCGGGTGTTTTCCTGGTCTGCCGGATGTCGCCGATCATGGAATACGCCCCCGAGGCGATGGCCTTCGTCACCTTCATCGGCGCATCAACCGCGTTCTTCGCGGCGACCGTGGGCCTGGTGCAGAACGATATCAAGCGCGTGATCGCCTATTCGACCTGTTCGCAGCTTGGCTACATGTTCGTGGCCGCGGGTCTGGGTGTCTACAGCGTGGCGATGTTCCACCTGCTGACCCATGCCTTCTTCAAGGCGATGCTGTTCCTGGGGGCAGGCTCGGTCATCCACGGGATGCATCACGAGCAGGACATGCGCAACTATGGCGGCCTGCGCAAGAAGCTGCCCTATACGTTCTGGGCGATGCTGATCGGCACGCTGGCGATCACCGGCGTTGGCATTCCGCTGACCCATATCGGTTTTGCCGGGTTCCTCAGCAAGGACGCGGTGATCGAGGTGGCCTATGCCGGCTCAATGGGGGGCTATGCCTTCTGGATGCTGGTGGTCGCGGCGCTGTTTACCAGTTTCTACAGCTGGCGGCTGATGTTCATGACTTTCTGGGGCAAGCCACGCGGCGACAAGCACACCCATGAGCACGCGCATGAAAGTCCGACTGTCATGCTGGTGCCGCTCGGGGTGCTGGCGCTCGGGGCGGTTTTCTCGGGGATGCTGTGGTATAGCAGCTTTTTCGGCCATACCGACCAGGTCGCGAAGTTCTTCGGCGTGCCCTATGCCGAGGCGTCGGAACATGGCGAGGCCGCAGAGGGCGGCGAGAGTGACGGGGCCTCATCAGCGGACTATCATCACTATGTCTTTTCCGGTCAGCCGGGTGAAGGCGCCATCCATGTCGGTCCCGAGAACACCGTTCTTGACGCGGCGCATGACGTGCCCGCATGGGTCAAGGTCAGCCCCTTCGTGGCCATGCTGATCGGTCTGGTCGTCGCGCTGTGGTTCTATGTCTGGGATCCGGCCATGCCGCGACGCCTGGCCGAGAACCAGCGGCCGCTTTACCTTTTCCTGCTCAACAAGTGGTATTTCGACGAGATCTACGACTTCCTCATCGTGCAGCCCGCCAAATCGCTGGGCAGGCTGCTTTGGCGGCGCGGCGACGGCGATGTGATCGACGGGTCGATCAACGGCGTGGCGATGGGGATCGTGCCCTTCTTCACACGGCTCGCGGGGCGGGCGCAATCGGGCTACATCTTCACCTATGCCTTTGCGATGGTGATCGGGATCGCGGTCCTCGTGACATGGATGACCTTCATCGGGGGGGCTGAATAATGGATAACCTGCTTTCCATCACCACGTTCATCCCCGCGATCGCGGCGGCGATCCTGGCGATCTTCCTGCGCGGCGAGGATGCGGCGGCGCAGCGCAGCGCCAAGTGGGTGGCGCTGATCGCGACCTCGCTGACCTTCGTCGTCTCGATCTTCATCCTCGTGGGCTTTGATCCCAACGACACGGGCTTTCAGTTCGTCGAGGAGCGCCAGTGGCTTCTGGGCTTGAAATACAAGATGGGCGTGGACGGGATCAGCGTGCTCTTCGTGATGCTGACGACCTTCATCATGCCGCTGACCATCGCCGCGTCCTGGGGTGTGACCAAGCGGGTCAAGGAATACATGATCGCTTTCCTGGTCCTTGAAACGCTCATGCTGGGCGTGTTCATGGCGCTGGACCTCGTGCTGTTCTACCTGTTCTTCGAGGCCGGTCTCATCCCGATGTTCCTGATCATCGGCATCTGGGGCGGCAAAGAGCGGATCTACGCGAGCTTCAAGTTCTTCCTCTATACCTTCCTTGGCTCGGTGCTGATGCTGGTGGCGATGGTGGCCATGTTCTCGGATGCGGGCACCACGGATATCGTGACGCTCCTCAATCACCAGTTCGGATCGGAAAGCTTCAGCATCCTCGGGATTCACATTGTCGGCGGGATGCAGACGCTGATGTTCATCGCTTTCTTCGCCAGTTTCGCGGTCAAGATGCCGATGTGGCCGGTGCATACCTGGCTGCCGGATGCGCACGTTCAGGCGCCGACCGCCGGATCGGTGGTGCTGGCGGCGATCCTGCTGAAGATGGGCGGTTACGGTTTCCTGCGCTTCAGCCTGCCGATGTTCCCGGTGGGGGCCGAGGTGCTGACGCCGCTGATCCTGTGGATGTCGGCCATCGCTATCGTCTATACCTCGCTGGTGGCGCTGGCGCAGGAGGACATGAAGAAGCTGATCGCCTATTCCTCGGTGGCGCATATGGGTTATGTCACCATGGGGATTTTCGCCGCCAACCAGCAGGGGATCGACGGTGCGATCTTCCAGATGATCAGCCACGGCTTCATCTCGGGGGCGCTGTTCCTCTGCGTTGGGGTGATCTATGACCGGATGCACACGCGCGAGATCGACGCCTATGGCGGGCTGGTCAACCGGATGCCGGCCTATGCGCTGATCTTCATGCTGTTCACCATGGCCAATGTTGGTCTGCCGGGCACCAGCGGCTTCATCGGCGAGTTCCTGACGCTGGTCGGGGTCTTCCAGGTCAACACCTGGGTCGCGGCGGTGGCCACGGTGGGTGTGATCCTGAGCGCGGCCTATGCGCTCTGGCTCTATCGCCGGGTGGTCCTGGGCGACCTGATCAAGGAAAGCCTCAAGTCGATCACCGACATGACCGGGCGCGAGCGCGCGATCTTTGCGCCGCTGGTGGTGATGACCCTTCTGCTGGGCGTCTATCCCAGCCTCGTGACCGATATCACCGGCCCCGCGGTCGAAGCCCTGATTTCAAACTACGACACGGCCCTGGCTGAGGCGCATTCCGCCAATCAGCTGGCCGCGGCGCAGCATTAACGGAGGCCCTGAGAAATGCAGGCTGATCTGAATGTCATTCTGCCCGAGATCGTGATCTCGGTCTATGCGATCGCGGCGCTTCTGTTCACGGCCTATACCGGGCGCGACCGGATGGCGGGCATGCTGCTTTGGCTGACGGCGGCGCTGTTCACGGTGATGGCGCTGTGGATCGGCACGACCGGGCAGGGCACGCGCACCGCGTTCGACGGCATGTTCAACGATGACGCCTTCGCCCGCTTCGCCAAGGTCACGATCCTGCTGAGCGCCGCCGCCGTCATGGTGATGGGGCAGGAATACATGATGCGGCGCAAGATCCTGCGCTTTGAATATCCTGTACTGATCGCGCTGGCTGCCGTTGGCATGATGCTGATGGTCAGTGCCGGGGATTTGATGGCGCTTTACATGGGGCTCGAGCTGCAATCGCTGGCGCTTTACGTGGTGGCCGCGCTTCGCCGTGACAGCGCCAAATCGACCGAGGCCGGGCTCAAGTATTTCGTGCTTGGCGCGCTCAGCTCGGGTTTGCTGCTTTACGGGGCCTCGCTGACCTATGGCTATGCGGGGACGACACTGTTCTCGGGCATCATCGCGGCGGCTGACGGGCAGGCGCCCGTGGGGTTGCTGATCGGCCTGGTCTTCGTTCTTGCGGGGCTGGCCTTCAAGGTGTCGGCAGTGCCCTTCCACATGTGGACCCCCGATGTCTACGAGGGATCGCCGACCCCGATAACCGCCTTCTTCGCCACCGCGCCCAAGGTCGCCGCGATGGCGCTTCTGGCGCGCGTCGTGCATGACGCCTTTGGCGGCGTCGTGGGCGACTGGCAACAGGTGATCGCGGTCTTGAGCCTGCTGTCCATGTTCCTCGGTGCGATCGCGGCGATCGGGCAGACCGACATCAAGCGGCTGATGGCCTATTCCTCGATCGCGCATATGGGCTATGCGCTGATGGGTCTGGCGGCGGGCAATGCCTTTGGCGTGCAGGCGATGCTGATCTACATGGCGATCTACGTCACGATGAATATCGGCACATTCGCCTTTATCCTGTCGATGGAGCGTGACGGGCAGCCGATCACCGAGATTGAGAGCCTCAACATGTATTCGCGCGCGCATCCGGGCCGGGCGCTGGCGATGATGATCCTGCTGTTCAGCCTGGCCGGCGTGCCGCCGCTTCTGGGTTTTTTCGGTAAGCTCTACGTGCTGCGCGCCGCCTATGATGGCGGGCTGGCATGGCTGGCGGTTGCGGGCGTGGTGGCCTCGGTCATCGGGGCATTCTATTATCTGCGCATCGTCTATTACATGTATTTCGGCGAAGAGCGCGAGCCGCTCGAAACCGCGCGCTCGCCGGTGCAATGGGGATTCCTGATGGTATCCGCTGCGCTGATGGTGGTGGGGATCATCAACATGTTCGGTGTCGAGACGCTGGCACAGGCCGCGGCGGCGACCCTTGTCAACTGAACGGCTGACGCATCATATCGCAGCGAAAGGTGGCGCGCCGCGGGCGCGCCGCTTCGTTTCGGAATGTGCTTGCGCCGGGGTTGCGACGCGGGTGGTGCGATGACCGGCTGGCCCGAGGGCGTCGGGCGCCGGGTGCTCGAGGAGGTCGACAGCACCAATGCCGAGGCCGCGCGCATCGCGGGCACGCTGAGCGGCCCCGAATGGATTCTTGCGTTGCGCCAGAACGCAGCGCGCGGGCGGCGCGGGCGGCCCTGGGCGAACCCTGATGGCAATTTCGCCGCCACGCTTGCGATGCGCCCCACCGAGAGTCCGGACAAGGTCGCGCTGCGCTCCTTCGTGGCCTCGCTGGCGCTGTTCGATGCCTTCGTGGGCGCGACAGGACGCAGCGAGGGGTTTACGCTCAAATGGCCCAATGACGTGCTGTTGAACGGTGGCAAGCTGGCCGGAATCCTGCTGGAAAGCGCGGGCAGCGGCGGGGGTATGTCCTATTTCGCCATCGGGATCGGCGTGAACCTTGTTTCCGCCCCGACCGCAGAGCAGGTCGAGCCCGGCGCATTGCGCCCGGTCTCGCTGTTGTCGGAGACCGGCGTAAGGGTCACGCCCGAGGAATTCCTTGACCTTCTGGCGCCTGCCTATGCGCGCCATGAGGCGCAGTTCATCACATATGGTTTCGCACCCATCAGGGCGGCATGGCTGGACCGGGCTGCGAAACTGGGCGAGGTCATCACCGCGCGCACCACCCGCAACGAGATGACCGGAACCTTCGAGACGGTGGACGAGGCGGGCAATCTTGTTCTAACAACAGCGAAATCCCGGCACGCCATTCCGGCGGCCGAGGTCTTTTTCTGAGGGGGCGGATGATGCTTCTGGCGATCGACTGTGGCAATACAAATACCGTCTTCTCGATCTGGGACGGCACGACATTCCTTTGCACGCTGCGCACGTCGACCCATCATGCACGCACGGCAGATGCCTATTTTACATGGTTCTCGACGCTGGTGAAACATTACGGGATCGAAACCGACATCACCGATGTCATCATCTCGTCGACGGTGCCGCGGGTGGTGTTCAACCTCAGGGTATTTGCCGACAGGTTTTTTGGCTGCCGCCCGATGGTGGTGGGCAAGCCCGAATGCCTGCTGCCCCAGGCGCCACGTGTCGATCCGGGAACGCAGGTGGGGCCGGACCGGCTGGTCAATACGGCGGGTGCCTATGACCGGAATGGCGGCGACCTTATCGTGGTGGATTTCGGCACGGCGACCACATTCGACGTGGTGGCCCATGACGGCGCCTATGTCGGGGGCGTGATCGCGCCGGGGGTCAACCTGAGCCTCGAGGCGCTGCACACGGCGGCGGCGGCGCTGCCGCATGTGGATGTGACCATGCCGCAAAAAGTCATTGGAACCAACACGGTAGACTGTATGCAGTCGGGCGTTTTCTGGGGCTATGTGGGGCTTGTGACCGGTATCTGCAATCGCATCCGCGCCGAATATGAACGGCCCATGCGCATCATCGGGACGGGCGGGCTTGCGCCGCTCTTCGCGCAGGGCGAGATGCTGTTCGACAGCATAGAAGATGATCTGACAATGCACGGTCTGGCCGTGATTCATGACTACAACAAGAAAGCAGAGAACGTATGAGCAGCGAAAGATTGATCTACCTGCCCCTCGGGGGCGCGGGGGAAATCGGCATGAACGCCTATGTCTACGGCTATGGCAAGCCGGGCAAGGAGCGGCTGATCCTGGTCGACCTCGGCGTGACCTTTCCCGACATGGACACATCCCCCGGTGTGAACCTTATTTTCCCGGATATTCAATGGCTTGCAGAGCGTCGTGACCAGCTGGAGGCGATCTTTATCACCCATGCCCACGAGGATCATGTGGGCGCCGTCGCGCATTACCATGAGCAGCTGGGCGCGCCGATCTATGCGCGGGCCTTCACCGCCAATATCGCGCGCCGCAAGATGGAGGAGTTCGGCTATTCCGAAAAATCGGTGCGCACGGTGTCGCCCTGGCCCGAGATCACCGAGGCGGGGCCGTTCAAGGTCGGGTTCGTGCCGATTTCCCATTCGATTCCAGAGAGTTCCGGGCTTGTCATCGACACACCCGCCGGGCGCATCGTGCATTCGGGTGACTTCAAGATCGACGTCGACCCGGTGGTCGGGGAACCCTTCGAACCCGATCTCTGGGCCAGTCTGGCGGAGCCGGGCGTCAAGGCGCTGATGTGCGATTCAACCAATGTTTTCAATACACATGCGGGGCGTTCTGAAAGTACCCTTGCGCCCGAAATCGGCGCGCTGATCAAGGGGGCCAAGGGCATGGTCGTCTCGACGACCTTTGCCAGCAATGTCGCACGGGTCAAGACACTGGCCGAGGCTGCGCATGGCGCGGGGCGGTCGGTCTGCCTGCTGGGGCGGGCGATGCGGCGGATGATCGAGGCAGCAGTGGAAACGGGTGTTCTGACATCCTTTCCGAAAACCGTAAGCCCCGAAGAAGCAAAGGAAATTCCGCGCGAGAACCTGATGCTGATCGTCACCGGCAGTCAGGGCGAACGCCGCGCGGCGAGCGCGCAACTGGCGCAGGGCAGCTATCTGGGGCTGAAGATGAAGGAGGGGGATACGTTCCTGTTCTCGTCCAAGACGATCCCCGGAAACGAACGCGGTGTCATCAAAATCATGAACCAATTCAGCGAGTTGGGCGTCGAAGTCGTGGATGATTCCGGCGGGCTTTACCATGTATCGGGTCATGCCAACCGGCCTGACCTGGAAGAGCTGCACAGCCTGCTTAAACCCGAGGTTCTGGTGCCCATGCATGGCGAGCACCGGCATCTGCGTGAACATGTAAAACTGGCCAATTCCAAGAAGATACAGGGGGTTCTTGCGGTGAATGGCACGATGATCGACCTGACCGGCCCGCGCGCGCAGGTCTGCGAATATGTCGAGACCGGGCGCACCTATCTGGATGGCAGCGTCAAGATCGGTGCGCTGGACGGGATCGTGCGCGACCGTATCCGCATGGCCCTGAACGGGCATGTCACGGTCAATGTGATCCTGGACGAAGCCGACGAGGCGCTTGGCGAACCCTGGTGTGAAATCAAGGGCTTGCCAGAAGAAGGCAACAGCCGCGCGCCGCTTGTCGAGGTGCTGGAGGAGGATCTGAGCCAGTTCATGGGCCGTGCCGGACGCAAGACCCTGGCCGATGACGACAAGCTGGAGGACGGGTTGCGCAAGCTGACCCGGCAATCGGCGCAAAACGAGATCGGCAAGCGCCCGGAAGTGACCGTGATCATCAGCCGCTTGAGCGACTAGAGCCGCGCGACCATGCGTACGAAACGTCCGTTTTGTACGCCGGTTTCGTACCGAATTCCGGCGCCTTGCGCGCAGGTTCGTACAAAAAGCCCGCTCAGGCGGTTCCGGCGGCGTCGAGAAGGGCGCTGACGATGCGCCGCAGCCGCGCGCCAAGAATCGTCGGTGCGCGCTGCGCGAGAGCGGTGGCGAGCGTGTCGTAATACCAGAGCGTGCCGTCGCGCCCGGCGGTGAAGCGATCGAACACGGCGGGGCCGATGGCGTGAAGATCCTCGAGGATCGACTCGGCGTTGTGGAGCTTGTCGCAGCTGGTCACGAGGATCGCGTCATCGGACTTTCCGGGGAGCGCGTCGATATAGCCGCGCTTGCGGGTGGTCCAGTCGGGGCGCGGGTTGCTGCCGTCGAAATCCGAACACTCGGTCACGATCTGCGCAACGCGCGTGCCGTAAACCTGTTGCAGCGAGCCGGTGGTTTCGCCGGCATCCTCGATCGCGTCATGAAGAAGTCCGGCGATCGCCTGTTCCTCGTCGCCGCCATGTTCCAGCACGAGCGCCGAGACCGCCATCAGATGCGAGATATAGGGCGTGGTCGTGCCCTTGCGTGTCTGGCTGCGGTGAAGTCGCGCGGCGTGGCGCAGCGCACCGTCGAAACGCGGTGTCAGCATGTGAATGCTCCTTTATGTTGCAAGAACGAAAAACGGCCCGCCCCTCCAGCGGCCATAGCAAAGCCATGACCGGTGTTTACGGGGAATTTGATCGGGGGAACGTCACGCCGCGCAAGGCGCGGCGTCATGGCGCTGGCGTTCAGCCGGTGCGCCGATCCTCGAAGCTGAGGGCGATGAAGCTGGGCATGTGATCGCCCATGCCGACAACGGGTTTGCCGCCGCGGTTGTTGCTTTGGTTGCCACCACCGCGACTGCCGCTTTGACGGCCACGCGGTTGCGTTTCGGACTTGTCCTTGTCCGTATCGCCCGCGATTTTGTCGGCTGCGGGTTTTTCGTCTCCGGTTTTGTCGGCAGCAGGTTTATCGGCTGCGGGGGCGTCTGCCCGGGTGGCGGGTTCGCCTGCCTCTTTGGCCGCTGCGTTCCGGGGCTTTTCCGACGAGCGGCTGCGGCTGCGCGAGCGGCTTGCGGGCTTGTCGTCGGATTTGGGCCCGGGTTTGGCTTCGGCCGGGGTCTCTGGCGCGGTCTCGGGCGCGGGCTGTGCCTCGGCCGTGGCGCCGCCGCGTGCGGTGGGATCGGGAATGCGCGGCACGGGTTTCTGGATCAGGCGCTCGATATCCTCGAGGTTCTTTTCGTCGCGCGGGGCGCAGATCATCATCGTCTTGCCTGCGCGGCCCGCCCGGCCGGTGCGCCCGATGCGGTGGATGTAATCCTCGGCATGGCTGGGCACGTCGTAGTTCAGCACATGGCTGACCGAGGGCACGTCGAGTCCGCGCGCGGCCACATCCGAGGCGACGAGAATCTTGAGATCCCCGGCGCGGAAGCCGTCAAGCGTGCGGGTGCGCTGGCTCTGGTCGAGGTCGCCGTGAATGGGCGCGGCGTCATAGCCGTATTTCTTGAGCGACTTGGCGACCACGTCCACATCGACCTTGCGATTGCAGAACACGATGGCATTGGTGCATGTCTCGCCTTCGGCGTCGATCAGCGCGCGCAGGAGGTTGCGCTTTTCGCTGTCGGCGCGGTCGCGGCGCGAGGGTTTGAACATCACCACGCCCTGTTCGATGGTCTCCGAGGCGGTGGCCTGGCGGGCGACTTCGATACGTTCGGGGTTCTGCAGGAAGGTGTTGGTGATGCGTTCGATCTCGGGCGCCATGGTGGCCGAGAAAAAGAATGTCTGGCGGGTGAAGGGCGTCAGGCTGAAGATGCGTTCGATATCGGGGATGAAGCCCATGTCGAGCATCCGGTCGGCCTCGTCGACGACCATGATCTGAACGCCGGTCAGCAACAGCTTGCCGCGCTCGAAATGGTCCAGAAGGCGGCCCGGGGTCGCGATCAGAACGTCGACGCCCTTGTCGATCAGCTTGTCCTGCTCCTTGAAGCTGACACCGCCGATCAGCAGCGCCTTGGTCAGTTTCAGGTGCTTGGAATAGGTGTCGAAGTTTTCAGCCACCTGGGCGGCCAGTTCACGCGTCGGGCAGAGCACGAGGCTGCGCGGCATCCGGGCGCGCGCGCGGCCGCGCGCCAGCAGCGAGAGCATCGGCAGCGTGAAGCTGGCGGTCTTGCCGGTGCCGGTCTGGGCGATCCCGAGGATATCGCGCCCGGCAAGGGCAGGGGGAATCGCGCCGGCCTGGATCGGTGTTGGCTCGGTGTAACCGGCCTCTTCTACAGCTTTGAGGACCTTGGGGTTCAGGTTGAGTTCGGAGAATTTTGTCATGTGTGTCCGTGGTTTGCGGACACTTGCCTGGCCCGCACGTCATATCAGGGTCGGGCCCGTCCGGCCCCGTGGATCGTCACGTTTCTGACCCTGGGCTTCGTTTACCGGATGAAGGGGGGGCGGGTCAATGGATCGGGTGGGTTCTTGGTCAATATGGTGGCTGACCGGGGGAATGTTGCCGATATGGCAACAATCACGCGTGATCGGGGAAATGCCGGGCGCGCTTGGCATCCAGATCAAGCGCGATTTCGCGCAAGAGTCCTTCGGCGGCAAGGCGCGCGCGCAGCTCGGGCGTGGCGGTGCAGACCTCGTGAAAGAACGCCGCGAGCGCCGCTTCGCCGCGCTCGGATTCGAGCATCGAAAAGAGGTCATGCATCGGCAGCGCCTCGCCCATCGCGCCCGGCGGGGGCCTGAGCCCCTCGCGGTAAGAGCCCTGCGCCAGCCGGAAGCGATAGGCGCGCTGCCAGCTTGGCCAGTCGGGTGCGTGAAGATGGCAAAGCTCGACCGCGTCAAGATGCGCGGGGTCGGGGTCTTTTTCCTTGCCGCGAAAGGCGTTGTGGATGCGCAGCCCGGTATCGGGCAGGCCGGTGCGCACAAAGACCTTGCCCGCCACGTGGCTGAGGAACCCGCCATTGAGATGCGCGCCGTAAGTGGGATAGATGCGCGCGGTCTGCTTGCGCCGTGTGCCGGGAAAGCGCGAACAGGCCTTGAACCAGGTGATCCCCGGCGGCGGCGGGGCGGCCGGGTCGGGGGCCATCGCCTCGATGGGGCGGATGCGCGCGCTCAGGGTCGTGTCGGGCAGGGCGGCGAGCTGACGTTCCAGGGGCGCGCCTGGCCAGAGGAATTCGTCCACGTCGATATGCGCCAGCCAGTCGACCTGCGGGCGGCGCTGCAGGCAATGGGTTGCGTTGACCGACTGGCGCGGCTGGTGGGTGTCGGGGCGCTTGCCGCGGCGTTTCCAATAGGCGTCGTCACATAGCGTGACGCGGCATTTGGGATGCGCCTTCAATGCGGCGAAGGCACCGGGGTTGTCGGCATCGAGATAGATATGCAGGCGATGCGCGCCCAGCTCCAGGTGATGGGCGGCGAAATTCAGGATATCGGCGGTCTCGGCCTTGATCGTGGCGACAAGGCCCCATCTGGGCTGGCTCATGCACGCAGAATGCGAAGTGGCGCGCTCTTGTGCAAGCGCCAAGTGCCGCGGGCCCGCCTGCTTCATCTTGCCGGCAATACTCCGGGGGAGTCGCGCCTCTGGCGCGGCGGGGGCAGCGCCCCCTGACCGCCAGCGCGGATCAGACCATCATTTCCTTGATCGCGCTGAGCGTCACATCGGGGTAGTCGCGCTCGACGCGGTCGATATCCCATTGCATCCGCGTGAGATACACGATGTCGCCGTCGTGGTCATGGGCGATATGCGCCTTGTTGGCCGCGGCGAAAGCGTCGACCTTGTCGCGCGGTCCCGTGACCCAGCGGGCCGAGGTGAACTGCGACGCCTCAAAGCGCACCGGCAGGCCGTATTCCAGTTCGATCCGGCTGCCCAGCACCTCGAATTGCAGCGCCCCCACGACGCCGACGATGAAGCCCGAGCCGAAGGCGGGCTTGAACACCTTGGCGGCGCCTTCCTCGGCGAATTGCATCAGCGCCTTTTCAAGGTGCTTGGCCTTCATCGGGTCGCCCGCGCGGCATGATTGCAGCAATTCGGGTGCGAAGGAGGGGATGCCGGTGACGCGCAGGGCCTCGCCCTCGGTCAGGGTGTCGCCGATGCGCAGCTGGCCGTGATTGGGAATGCCGATGATGTCGCCGGCCCATGCCTCTTCGGCCAGTTCGCGATCCGAGGCCAGGAACAGCACCGGGGCCGAAATGGTCATCGGCTTTTTGGAGCGCACATGCGTGAGTTTCATGCCGCGCCGGAAATGGCCCGAGGCCATGCGAAGGAACGCCACGCGGTCGCGGTGCTTGGGGTCCATATTGGCCTGCACCTTGAAGACGAAGCCGGTGACCTTGTCCTCGTCGGGGGCGATCTGGCGGGGCAGGGCGGATTGGGGCTGGGGTTCGGGGCCGTAGGTGCCGATCCCCTCCATCAGCTCGCGCACCCCGAAGGAGTTGATCGCCGAGCCGAACCAGATCGGGGTCATGTGCCCTTCCAGAACCGATTTCGGGTTGAGTTCGGGCAGCAATTCGCGCGCCATTTCAAGTTCTTCGCGCAATTGTTCGACCAGTTCGGCGGGGACATGTTCGGCCAGCGCGGGATCGTCGAGCCCGTTGATCTGGATCGACTCGGCCACCTTGTTGCGGTCCGCGCGGTCCATCAGTTCCAGCCGGTCATTGAGCATGTCATAGCAGCCGATGAAATCGCGCCCCTTGCCGATGGGCCAGCTGGCCGGGGTCACGTCGATGGCCAGGTTTTCCTGAATTTCGTCGATGATGTCGAAGGTGTCGCGGCTTTCGCGGTCCATCTTGTTGCAGAAGGTCAGGATCGGCAGGTCGCGCAGGCGGCAGACCTCGAACAGTTTGCGGGTCTGGGATTCCACGCCCTTGGCGCCGTCGATCACCATCACCGCCGCATCGACCGCGGTCAATGTGCGGTAGGTGTCTTCGGAGAAATCCGAGTGGCCGGGCGTGTCCACGAGGTTGAAGCGGAACTTGCCGAAATCGAAGGACATGGCCGAGGCCGAGACCGAGATGCCGCGATCCTTTTCCATCTGCATGAAATCCGAGCGCGTGCGGCGCGCCTCGCCCTTGGCGCGCACCTGTCCGGCCATCTGGATGGCGCCGCCGTAAAGCAGGAACTTTTCCGTCAGTGTGGTCTTGCCCGCGTCGGGGTGCGAAATGATCGCGAATGTACGGCGCCGCGCGATTTCGGGCGGCAGATCGGGGCGGTTGGGGGTCACATCCAGCATGATGGCGCATATAGAGGCGCGCGCGGGGCGGTGCAACATGCCTGTGCGGCCCGCATCCTGGTGTTTGGCACCTGACATAAGATACCCGATGGATGCAGAGTAGCGGACATTTTCCACCATCCTTGAGCGAAACGGAAAGATGCCGGCTTGGAGCCCTCTTGTGACATTAGATCCCGAAGGTCCTGCGCGGACTCAAGGCCGAAGGCCGCCGCGCATCGCCGGGCCGCCCCCGGCACGGCGATTTGGCAAAGCTGGGTGCCGCAGTCAAAGATTTTGCGGATTTGGCAGGGATAAAGGGCCATTGACCAATCGTTGGATCGCCGCACCGCGGCCCGCCGACGCGCGTCTATTGCAATTTCCGCTTCGTCCGCATTGCCGACGCTCAGGCTTTCCTCCATGCAACCGGTGGCGATTGCAGGGCAAACCGCGAACCTTTTGCCAAGTGGTGAAGACTAGCGGGTCGAGGCGCGGCGCAGGATCGCGGCGGCGTCGGGATGATCGAGAAGTTTCTCGCTGACCTCGAAATCCAGATGCGCGCTGTTGCCATGGCCCGAGAGTGACTGGGCCAGCGCCTCGCGCAGCTCTTCGGGGAGTGCGGGGCGGGTGCGGGTGTCGACCAGCAGGGTCTCGGCGGCGATGCCTTCGGCATAGATGATCTGGTGGCTGTCGAAGAGAAGCTGGAAGTAATCGACGAAGCCGCCATCCTGGCGCTGCACGCTGTCGCCGTTGACGAGGTAACGCGCGCGCACCAGCAATTCGGCCCGCCCCGCGCCAAGCGCATCCGAGCGCTGATAGATGAACAGCCGGTGGTCGGGACTGACCAGCAGATCGTTTTCATTGTGCAGCGTGCCCGCCTTGATGCGGATCGGTGCGAATTCGCCCACGGCGCGCACTGTCGACTGGCCGATCCAGCGCACCTGCTGGGGGCCTTCGTCGCGCGTCAGGATCATGTCGCCGACGCGAAGCTGCTCGATCGGGGTCTGCGCGCCCGAGGCCATGGTGATATGCGTTCCGCGCGAAAAGGCGACGCAGGCGACTTCGGCGAATTTGCGGTCGGGGTTCTCGGTGTCGACGCCCACAAGCGCGTAGCCGATGCGCGGCTCGAGCGGCGCCAGCGGCAGGGCATAGACATCGGCGGCGTTGCCCTGAGCGTCGGTTTCGACCAGCACGAGGATTTCGGTGGTCTGACCGGAGGTGGACATGAATGTCGCAACGCAATCGAGATGCAGCGCCGCGCCGGGGCTGCCGATCGAGGTGTCGGGCGCGATGGTGAAGCGCCCGGATTCGTCGGCATGGACGGAAATCCGGTGCCGGGCGGCCGATTTGCCAAGCTCGTAGGTGTCGTCGAGTTCAAGATCGCCCGCGAAAGAGATGGGGTCGCCCAGATTCGCGCCATTGACCACCCTGAAGTCGGTGGCCCGGAATACGGGAATCGATTGTGCGGGTTTCGCGGCGTCCTGGGTCATCGTAAAAGTCATACTCGTCAAGCCGCGCAGGTGCCAGACCGGATCACCAAAGAGCGCATGCATGGTTAATCGCGTCACACTAGGCGCGCGAGGGGGCGTGGTCAACGGCGGCGCGTTGCTCTGGCATCTTCGGGCGACCGGGTGATATGCAGGGGCAATTGGCGAACAGGCATCAAAGGGAGGCCGAACATGGATCTGGGTATCAAGGGCAAGCGCGCATTGGTCTGCGCATCCTCGAAGGGGCTGGGGCTGGGCTGTGCACGGGCACTGGCCGAGGCGGGCGTCGATCTGGTGATGAACGCGCGCGGCGCCGAGGCGCTGGAGGCGTCGGCACAGGCGATCCGCGACGATTTCGGCGTGAATGTCACGACGGTCGCCTGCGACGTGACCAGCGCCGAGGGACAGGCCGAGCTGCTGAAGGCGGCGGGCGAGGTTGATATCCTTGTCAACAATGCCGGCGGGCCGCCGCCGGGCATGTGGACGGACTGGGAGCGCGACGATTTCATCAAGGCGCTCGATGCCAACATGCTGACCCCGATCGCGCTGATCAAGGCGCTGGTGCCGGGCATGATGGAGCGCGGCTGGGGCCGGGTGGTGAATATCACCTCGCAATCGGTGAAGGCGCCGATCGCGGTGCTGGGCCTGTCGAATTCGGCGCGCGCGGGGCTGACCGGCTATGTGGCGGGCACGTCGCGCCAGGTGGCGGGCAAGGGGGTGACGATCAACAACCTGTTGCCCGGCATCCACGCCACCGACCGCGCCGAGGCGCTGGACAAGGGTGTCGCCGACAAGGAGGGCGTGTCGATGGCGGAGGCCAAGGCGAAGCGCTGCGCCACCATCCCGGCGGGGCGCTATGGCACCAAGGAGGAATTCGGCGCCGCCTGCGCATTCCTGTGCAGCCAGCATTCCGGCTTCATCATCGGGCAGAACATCCTGCTGGATGGCGGCGCGGTGAACGCCACGCTTTAGGGGGGCATCCGGCGGAACGATCGGGGCCGGAGGGGCTTTGCAAGTCGGGCAAACCGTCACTGGACCGGCGCAAGATCACTGACCGGGAGGCTCATTTGATGGAACTTCATGTCTGGCTTGCATTCGCGTCGGCTTCGATTGCCCTTCTTCTCATTCCGGGGCCGACCGTTCTTCTGGTCCTGAGCTATGCCATCAGCCAGGGGCGGCGGGTCGCGCTGGCGACGGTCGCGGGTGTCGCACTGGGCGATCTGATTGCCATGTCGGCATCCCTGGCGGGGCTGGGAGCCCTGGTTCTGGCGTCGGCCAAGCTTTTCCTTGTGCTAAAATGGGTTGGAGCAATCTACCTTGTCTACCTTGGCATCAAGCTGTTTCGCAGCGCTCCTGCCGCTTCGCTGGGCGTTCTGGATGATGCCCCGGCAGCGATGCCCGGGACAGTCTTTGCGCATTCCGCCGCGGTAACGGCGCTCAATCCCAAGTCTATCGTATTCTTCATCGCCTTCGTGCCGCAGTTCATCAACACGAATGCGGCCCTGGCACCGCAATTCGGGGTGCTTGTCGCGACCTTCGTCGGCTTCGCGGCGATCAACGCGCTTGGCTATGCGATTCTGGCGGACAAGCTGCGCCAGAAGATTGCGCGCCCCCAGGTGCTGCCATTCCTGACCCGGCTTGGCGGCGGTGCCCTTGTGGCGATGGGTGTTGCGACCGCTGCGATCCGGCGCTCCTGAGCCTGCGGCCTGCGGCCTGCGGCCTGAGCGCCGGACGCTCGCGCCGGATCACGTTCGCGTGGAGAGGGGCGCGGCGGGCTGGTGCGGGAAGTTGGCGGCGGGCTATGGCTGGGCTTGTGTGATCCCGCATTGCAAAGGAAATTCCCATGCATCCCGTGACGCTGATGGCCGTGTTCGGCCTTGTGATCCTTGCCAGTCTTGCGGTGGCGCCGCGTCGCGCCAGTGTCGCGGGGTTCTTTGGCGGCGCCGATGCGCATGGGCGTGCGCCGGGGTTTTGGGTGCTGGTGCTGAGCCAGGTGACCACATGGATTTTCGCACGTTCCCTGATGAATGCGGCGATCCTTGGATATTTCTATGGGATCTGGGGTGTGCTGGCCTATGCGGGTTATTACGGCTCGTTCCTGACCGGGGGGCTGATCGTGGACCGGCTGCGCGCCAGCGGCGCGGGATCGGTGCAGGATTGGCTGGTGGCGCGGTTCGGCGCGGCGGGGGTGGGGTGTTACAACCTTGTCGTCGCACTGCGGCTGCTATCGGAGGTTTTCGCCAACCTGCTGGTGGTGGGGCTGATATTCGGCGCGGTGCTGCCGGGTATGCCGGCGGCGGGTGGTGCTGCGATCCTGGTGGTCGCGCTTTTGGGGCTGGCCTACAGCGCCTGGGGCGGGCTCAGCGCATCGCTGCGCACGGATGTGTTGCAGATGCTGATCTTCCTTGCGGTTTTCGCCGCCGCCTTTGTCGCCCTGCTGGCCAGCCCCGGTTTCGAGTTTGGCGCGGTGCTGAGCGCGCCGGGCACCAGCGGCGCCTGGAACGGGCAGGTGTTGCTGCTGGTGGCGTTCCTGCAGGTGTTCTCGTACCCGGTGCATGACCCGGTGATGATGGATCGCGGGTTCATCGCCGAGCGGTCGGTGACACGGGCGGCGTTTCGCCATGCGTTCTGGATTTCGACCCTGTGCATCATCGCCTTCGGCCTTTTCGGGGTCCAGGCGGGGCTGCTGGGGGCGGAATATGAGGGCGAGCTCTTGGGCACATGGGCGGGGATGTTTCCGCCCTGGCTGTTCGGGGCGCTGATGGTGTCGCTGCTGATCAGCGCGCTCAGCACGCTTGATTCGGCGCTGGCCTCGGCGGCGCGGCTGGTGGTGGACGAGCTGCGTCTGGCGCCGCGCAGCCTGGCCGGGGGACGGCTGGCGATGGTGGTGTTCATGGCGCTGGGCGCGGTGCTGACGCTTTGGGGCAACCAGACGCTGTTCGATGCGGTGGCGGTGAGCGGCACCGCCAGCATGTTCCTGACGCCGGTTCTGGTGGTCGGGCTGTTCATGGGGCGGCCGGTGGCGCGCTGGGCCTATGGCGCAAGTTTCGGCGTGGCGATGCTGGGGGCGCTTGGCTATTTCGCACGCGAAAGCGCTGTGATGCGCGCGATCCTGCCCGACGGGCACAAATACGAGCAGCTTCTGATCATCTGCGTCGTGGTTCTGGCGGTGGGATTCGCGGTCGTTCTGGCGGGCATGGCGCGGCGGGAAAGATAGCCGCGTCAGGCCGAGGCGTCAGGGTTTGCGGGGGCTGAGCGGGCGGCCATCGGGCAGGGCGATATTGGCGACCTGTTCGGAAATGGGATCGTTCGACAGGGGATGAAGCTGCGCGCTGTATGCGCTGCTGTCGCGCTTCTTTTCCCAGCCGCCGTTCACATAGACCTCAAGCCCCGAAAAGGCGGCCTTGTAGCCCATCTTGGCGCTGCCGGGCACCCAATAGCCCAGGTAAACATGGGGCAGGCGGTTTTCGCGGGCGATCTCGATATGGTCGAGAATGATATAGGTGCCAAGGGAATCGCGCGGCCGGTCGGGGTCGTAGAAGGAATAGACCATGCTGACCCCGTCATCGAGCACGTCCGTCAGGCACACCGCCACCAGATCGCCGGTCTCGCAATCGGTATATTCGACGACGCGGGTGCGGATCGGGGTTTCCTCGATCATGGCGGCGAATTCGAACGTGTCCATGTCGGCCATGCCGCCATCGGCGTGGCGATGTTCGAGATAGCGGCGAAACAGCGCGTATTGTTCCTCGGTCGCCCAGGGCGAGGTGGCGCGCCGTTCAAGCCCGGCATTGCGCTTGAGCGTCTTGCGCTGGCTGCGGGTCATCGTGAAATCGTCGATATTTATGCGCGCCGAGAGACAGGCCGAGCATTCCGCGCAGGCCGGACGGTAGAGCACATTCTGCGAGCGGCGGAAGCCCTGTTTGGAGAGGCTGTCATTGAGCCGCTGCGCGCCTTCGCCCTGAAGGGCGGTGAACAGCTTGCGCTCTTTTCTGCCGTCGAGATAGGGACAGCTCTGCGGGGCCGTCACGTAGAATTGGGGCGCGATGGGCAGCGTGTGGCGCATGAGGGAAGGACCGTCTTGTCTTTGTTGCGCCCAGCGTAGCAATCTTGGGCGGGCGCGCCAAGTGCTCAATGCCTGCGCCGTCAGGTCATGGCGCGGCGGTTCAGGGCGACGGTGCCGAGGACGTGATCGCCAAGCCCCTGGGCGCGCCCGGTGGTCAGCATCAGCACGATCGAGATCACCTGAAGCACGGGCAGCGCGACGGATATGGTGAAGGCGAGCGTGTGCAGAAAGGCCAGGGAGAGGTCGAAGCGCTGGCCGTCGAGGCGGCGGAACTCGATCGCCACCAGCCGCATCCCCCAGGTGGCCGAGCCGCGCGCGATGGTGACGACGCGGTAGGCAAAGCCCACGACGAGCATGAGGAACGGAAAGAAGAGCAGCCCGGTAAAGGCCGTGAAGGGCAGAATCAACAGGCAGATCAGCACGATCAGCACCGTATCCACCAGCCATGCGAAAAGCCGCTTGGAGGGAATGTCACGGTAGAATTCGGGCTGCGTGACCGGGTCGGGGATATGCCAGTTATATTCGCTCATGCGCTTTGCATATAAGGGCGGTGCCCGGTCCGGGAAACCCCCGGTCCGGGCGCATTGTGACGATCAGGCGCCGGCACGGGGGCTGGCGGGGTCTGCGTCCGCTTCAGGGCTGTCGCCGGTCTGCGCGGCGGCGCGGGCGCGGTCTTGCATGAACTCGTCGAACTCGGCCTTGTCACGGGCATCGCGCAGGCGCTGAAGGAAGGATTCGAAATCCGCCTGTTCCTGTTCGAGCCGCGCGATCGTGTCGGCGCGATAGGCGTCAAAGGCGGAATTGCCGGTGCCGCGCCCGGCGCGCATCGCGCTGCGGCCGCGTTTCAGGTGCTTGTCTTTGCAGGCCAATTTTCCACTCCAGATCATGAATGCGAGAAGGGCCAGGCCAACCGGCCAGACGAAGATGAAACCCAGCACCATGACGGTGATCCAGGCGGCTTTCCCCTTGTCGTCAAGCCAGGCCTCGGCACTGGCGAGCCACCCGAGCGGGCCACGCCCGGCGGTGCAGGAGGTAGAGGTGGCGGTACTCATTGAGGATGTCCCTTTCGGTTGCGGTTGTGTTGATGTGAATGCCTTTCACATTGCCAAGATCGGGATTGCCGGGCGGTTTCGCAAGGGGGAATGTGAAAAGTTTTTACATCACGGCGGCGAAAATCCCGCCACCGAGCTTGCAAGTATCTGGCAAGAAATGAAAAACGCGATCTGCACCGCGTTGGTATCATATCGGTATCGCGTCGGTGCGGATGGCTGTGGGGGTCTTTGATGTTGTTAATTCACAAGCACGTTCAGCCTGTGCCAGTTGAAAGCTTCCTCATGGACTCTCAGTGAAGGATTGTCAGCCTCACGAATGGCAACACCATTCAGGTTCTTCAAAAACTCGTTCCCACCCAGAGCGGCGACACTCTCAGGCACCAGAATGGTCCGATCAGTATTTACTCCGAGTAACCCTCTGTCAAAAGCCCAGTGCAACTCTTTGGTAAGTGGAAGACCGTTTGCAGGGTGATCCGAGCCATTTGCATGCACCGGAATCACATGTGCTGCATCGAGGCCAACGGTCTTGCAGGATAATGGAGACACAAACCTGCGGCCTGTGAACGCACAACGGAACTGATATTGCGCCAGCACTTTGTTGCGGAACGCTCTGTCGCGGGCTTTCCGGACTGTTCGCGTCTCTGATGTAGGGCGCGGTCCTCCGAAAACAGTGGGCGGCTCATCTGCAGTTGCGTTCAGATAGCGCTCCGCGTCTTCTATCTGAGTCAGTGATACAGGGGGATTTTCAGGATCCACCGGACCCCATCTTGATGTTCCGATCTGGTTGTTGAGTTTTTCATATTCAGGCGAACCCTGGCGCAGGAGGTGTATCTGAATATATTGTACGTCGTCAGATAATTTGGGACGCTTGAGCGGTTTTCGGATTGGAGGCTCTGGCCCATCCTTGATTGAGATTATGCGGTTTCAGTTTCGTGGCGCA
>NZ_JAPTNL010000048.1 GCF_026891095.1 Roseovarius salincola | reverse complement strand
TCGCCATGATCTGTGCATCGCTGTATCGTCCGTTCTTCATCGTAAATCTCCTCAGATATCTTGCCGAGAAAATTCTACTTTTGAACACCACTGATTTTCAGGGGGGTTACCGTGTGGCGTTGCGGCTACCCACCTGACGACGCCGGGGGTTCGATTCCCCTCACCCGCTCCACACACTTCCTACGTAAGCATTGCGGTGCCGTGGGTCAATAATGGAGATCATAATGCAAGAAGCAGGCACTATCGAAATACAGGGGAGCAATCCAATTTGCATATCTTTTGCATCTCAGGTTGATCCGAAAACTGCCCCCGCGTTGCTTGCGGTGGCGGGCAATGCGGTAAACGCCGGCCATGACGAAATCCACCTGTTGCTATCAACGCCAGGGGGAAACGTAGGTGAGGGAATTGCCGTTTATAATTTTCTCAAAGCTCTGCCTGTTCCGGTTGTCACGTACAACACCGGAAAGGTGGATTCTATTGGCAATGTTATTTACCAAGCCGGTACGCGGCGCCTCTGTGCGACAACTTCAAGCTTCATGTTTCACGGCGTTGGTTTTGCCGTTGAAAAGGCGCACTTCGAAATGAAGCAAGTCAGAGAGCGCCTTGAAATGATCAAGAATGATCAAGCCATGATTTCAGACATCATGGTCCGTCATACCGATTTGAGCGCAGACGACGTCGAGAACCTGTTTTTGGAGATGGCCTTCCTGAGTGCCCAAGAAGCCTTGAACCGCAGAATCACCGACGAAATCAGAGATATTCGCTTGCCGAATGGGTTGCCAGTTCAACAGCTTGTATTCCAAGGGTAGCGCATCAAGATCGCCAATCGACGAAATGTTGTGTCTATTCATCATTTTGGTCTCCCTACCGAGGCAAGTGTACCATATAATGCCAAATCATGATTAGAACATGGCACATATCAGCGCGGTGTTGCTTATGAGCAAAGACGACAAAACGCAACTCGACAAATTCAAAGAAGCCGCCCGCCAGCTAGAGACGGACGACGATGAAGAACGGTTTGAGAAGAAGCTGAAAAAGCTGGTGAAGCAAAAGCCGGAAGAGAAGAAGGACAAGTGAGGTATTGAGTTACCTCCCTGATGCTGGTATTATATTACCACTTGGCATTCATAGAGGGGGGGCACCAATGAGTCCTTCGGATAGACTTAAGGTTTTGGAGATTGTGGTGAACAGTGAGCCGAAAGCCCGCCTCCGAGACAAGTTAGCTTTAGCGGACGACATTGTGAGATGGGCGTGTGTCGGGGTGATGCCAGAAGAAACTACTCCCTGTTGCATGGTGGGGAATAATTCTGCCGAATGTCAGCTTCAACCTTAAGGCGCTCGTCTCCGTCGCCCTCCACGTAAACACAAACGCAATTCGCGCCACGTTGATCGAAGCAGTCTTTGCGATGATGGTTCAGGGGTCGATTTGAGAGATTGCCTGTCTCACCCACATAAATTCTTGTATGCGAAGCGCCCCCATTCCGCTCAACTGTGCGCTCCGTCATGAAGTATATACCACCCATCGCTTTGAAGACTGTATCTCTGGAGTAGGCCGTGAATCTGTATTCTTCTCCAGATGACCCCTTAAATGTCACCGTTCCATATTTTGCCATATTCGAATCTCCCTAAAAGAGATTCCAGCCTGCCCCGTGCGCTACGGGTTTGTCAAATATACAATCGCCTTTTCTTTGGGGGGGGTGCGAGGGCGTGTGGACGCGCGGGCTTGATGCCTGAACGGTCTGGCCTCTGCGGGTGCAGGTATTTGCGACCGCACATAGAGGCCTTGGCGGTGCAGCGGGCTTATGTTGAGCTATGCGTGATTTTGGGTGACGCGGCCTGATCAAGCGGCGCGGTTTGCAGTGTCGTTTGTGGCGACACCGTCGGTGAATGTGACGCCTTCGA
>NZ_JAPTNL010000047.1 GCF_026891095.1 Roseovarius salincola | reverse complement strand
CCGCAACCAGTTTGCCATAATGTTCGGCGAGCGCTTCGACGCTTGAGTATCTGAAACCGCATGGACCGGGACAGATACACAGAGTTCAGGACACTCCCCACCTCCGGGGCGCGATATCTCCCGAAGCGTTTTTCAACGGCTTCCAGCAGCATGTCGCGCACATCCGAACCGCTGATCCCGGCATTTGCCACGGCGCGCCAGGCGATGATTTCCCGGTCATGGGCGTCGATCAGGAAGGTGGCACGGATGACATCGCCGTTCCAACATGTGAACTCCAGCCCATCAGAGCACCAACGCAGGTTTGAGCGCATCATGATAACCTTGCCGTCATGGCTGCGCTCTGGCCGGTCAAAACCGGAGCGTTCCAGCAGCAGGCTGTTGCGCTCCATGATCCGATACACGCGCTTGTGGTTAACAGGCGGTAAGCCCTGCGCACGCAGTTCCCGGTTCAGCAGCGCGGTGATCCGGCGATAGCCATAGGTGGGGCGCTCCGCCACCAGCCGCTCGATGCGCGGCAGGACCGCCGCGTCTTGAGCTTTATGATAGCTCCGACGCGGCTTCGTGCTTCCGTTCTGCCGTTCATGCAGGTTTGAACGAGACACGCCCAATGTCTGTGCCACCGCCTTCATCGGGAACCGTCCAGTTTGAGCGACTGCGCAAGCAAGGTCGGTTTTTTTGACCGTGACTTGTCCAGCGCTTCCTTCAGGATCTCCACTTCCAGCGTCTTGCGGCCCAACTGGCGCTCAAGCTCCCGGATGCGGGCTTCCATCTCTCGAACGGTTTTATTGCTGGTCACGCTGTCATCCCCAGTCACCGCAATGCTGCCTCCTTCAAGCATCAGTTTACGCCAACGATACAGCAGATTGGGGGCCACGCCATTACGACGGGCAACGGCGGAAATGCTCTCGCCGTCATAAAGGGTCTCTTCCACGATCCGCAGCTTTTCAGCCGCGGACCAGCGCCGACGGCGACCGCCATCAGTGATGATTTCTATCTCGGACATAAGCACATGCTTAAGGTTAGCCTTAAGCCTCCCTGGTCAGGCCAAGGTGTCCGGTCGAAACGGGGGCCAGTTCACGGCTCAAGCGAATGTATGCTGAGAAGAGCATGCAAAACGACCTGTTGAAGGAAGCTTTGGGAAAAAAGTGGTAAGGCCGTCTCAGCGCAAGGAGATGGCCGAATGGGCGGTTCGGCACCGGTCCGCCAGTATTGCTTTGGCCTGCCGAGCATTCAGCATCAGCGAGACGTGCTATCGGCATCAGCCAAAGCTCAGCGATGAGAATGAACTGATCGCCGATTGGCTGGTTACGCTGACGACAGCCAAGAGGAGCTGGGGCTTTGGCCTCTGTTTCCTACATCTGCGGAACGTCAAAGGCTTTGGCTGGAACCACAAACGCGTCTATCGCATCTACCGCGAGTTGGAGCTGAACATGCGGATTAAGCCTCGGAAACGGCTGCAGCGCGAAAAACCGGAACCTCTGGTCGTGCCTGAGGCCCCGAATGAGGTGTGGTCGATGGACTTTATGGCCGATCAACTGGCTGACGGGCGGGCGTTCCGGACATTGAACGTTCTGGATGACTTCAATCGCGAAGGACTGGCCATTGAAGTGGACTTCTCCCTGCCCGCCGAGCGCGTGGTTCGGGCGCTCGACCAGATCATTGCCTGGCGGGGCAAGCCCCTGGCCATTCGCGTCGATAATGGCCCTGAATATGTGAGTGGAAGGCTACAAACATGGGCCGAGACGACGGGGATCGGACTGCTTTACATCCAGCCGGGGAAACCGCAGCAGAACGCATATATCGAACGCTACAATCGGACGGTCCGCACCGAATGGCTCGGGCGATACCACTTCGAAAGCATTGAAGACGGAGCTATGCGTGATTTTGGGTGACGCGGCCTGATCAAGCGGCGCGGTTTGCAGTGTCGTTTGTGGCGACACCGTCGGTGAATGTGACGCCTTCGATGA
>NZ_JAPTNL010000046.1 GCF_026891095.1 Roseovarius salincola | reverse complement strand
TGTCAACGGCGGAGACAAAACCGGCCACTTGGCGGCGCAAAACCAGGCCAGTGGTGGGGCACCAAGCGCCATGGCGCGTGCGCTCCCCAAATAGCTGGCACGTGCCATGGCGCATTGGCCCGGAGGGCCAATTCTGCAAGGTGTGATCAGGTGGCGGCTCGGGCCTTTCGGGCGCGGCTTTGGCTAAGGCGATAGCTGTCGCCGTTCATCTCGAGAATGTTGACGTGGTGTGTCAGCCTGTCGAGGAGAGCGCCGGTCAGGCGTTCGGCGCCGAAGGTTTCGGTCCATTCATCGAATGGCAGATTGCTGGTGATCAGCGTGGACCCGCGCTCATAGCGCTGCGAGATCAGTTCGAACAAGAGCTCGGCGCCGGTCTTGGAGAGCGGCACGAAGCCCAGTTCGTCGATGATGAGCAGCTTAACGCCAGCCAGCTGCTTTTGCAGGCGGAGCAGACGGCGCTCGTCTCGGGCTTCCATCATCTCGTTGACCAGCGTCGCGGCGGTGGTGAAGCTGACCGAGAGGCCCTTCTGGCAGGCCGCCAGCCCCAGCCCGAGGGCAACATGGGTCTTGCCGGTTCCACTGGGCCCCAAGGCGATGACATTCTCGCGTCGCTCGATCCAGTTGCATCGCGCGAGTTCCAGCACCTGCATCTTGTTGAGCTTTGGGATCGCTTTGAAGTCGAAGCTGTCCAGACTCTTGGTCGCCGGGAACTTCGCTGCCTTGATACGCCGCTCGATCATCCGCCGCTCGCGGTCGATCAATTCCAGCTCGACCAGACGTGCCAGGAACTGGACATGATCCAGCCCTTCGGCGGCGCATTGGCGGGCGAGCTTCTCGTATTCCCGCAGGAAGGTGGGCAGCTTCAGCGTCTTGAGATGATCCGCGAGCAGGATCTTCGGGGTGTCGGTCATGCCGCATCCTCCGACATCAGGGCCATGTAGCTGGCCGCGGATGTGGTCTCGACGTTCGCCCGCGGCAGGTATGGGTAGACATCGAGGTCCAGCTTTGGCGGCCGTTTCTCGACGTGACACAGGACGAGGTGCTTGACGGCATCGAAGCCGACCGCCCCCAATTGCAGGGCCTTCTTTACGGCGGCATGCAGGTCGTCGATGTCGAAGGTCTCGAGCAGGCGCAGAACCTGAACATACTCGCGGCGTCCTGCCTTGATCATCCGCGCTTCCATCAGGCGGCGCAGGGTCGCGAACTCCGACGGCAGGTCCCATTCCGCCAAAGGAGCCGCCTGGTCCAGGGCATTGATCTTCTGCTCGATCAGCGGAAGGTAATGCACCGCATCGAAGACCATGTCCTCGCGGTCGTAGCAGCGGGGATGACGGGCGATCACCTCGCCACCGCAGCCGATCACGACCACGTCGACATAGCCCCTGATCCAGACGTCACGGTGGCCGTAGGCGACGGGGACCGAGTAATCGTTTGTTTTGTAGCGCACCAGTGCCTGGGAGCTGACCCGTCCGGTGACCTGATCGCAGGCATCGAATGGCGCTGTCGGCAGATCAGCCATCGCGGCCAAATCCCGCTCAAGGCGTTCCGCGATCGTCTCGGACTGGCCGCGCAGGATATCCGCCTGACGTTTGAGGCACTGTGCCTCCAGGTAATCGTTGAACGCGCCCCAGGTTGCAAACCGCGGGATCGGCACCATGAAGTTGCGGCGGGAATAACCGACCAGCCCCTCCGCGTTGCCCTTGTCATTGCCCTTGCCGGGCCGCCCGTAGCGGTCACGGAACAGGTAATGTGACATGAACCCGCTGAACAGCGTGGCCCGCTGACGCGTTCCATCCGGCAGGATCTTCGCAACCAGACAGCGGTCGTTGTCGTAGAGGACCGACACCGGCACCTTGCCGAAGAACGCGAAAGCGTGAACGTGGCCATCCACCCAAGCCTCGGCAGTGGCTGCCGGATAGGCTCGCACGAAGCAGGCATCACTGTGCGGCAGATCCATGACAAAGAAATGCGCCTTCTGCTCGATGCCGCCGATGACGACCACCGCCTCGCCGAAGTCGGCCTGGGCATGACCGGGCGGATGCGCCAGCGGCACGAACATCTCGCGGCCGCGCCGTTCGCGTTGCCGCATGTAATCCTTCACGATCGTGTAGCCGCCAGTGAACCCGTGCTCGTCGCGAAGCCGCTCGAACACCCGCTTCGCCGTGTGCCGCTGCTTGTGATGGACCTCCCGATCGCCGTCCAGCCAACCGTCGATGATCCCGGTGAAGGCATCCAGCTTCGGTCGCTTGACCGGTGCCGACCGCCGATACCCAGGCGGAACCGAAAACGCCATCATCTTGGCTACGCTATCGCGCGAGATGTTGAAATGCCGCGCCGCCTCTCGCTGGCTCATGCCCTCAGCACACGCCAGCCGAACCTTCCGATACAAATCCACAGTGAAAATCCTCCCGCCCTCCCTGTCGCCAGAAAGGGTAAAGGTGGACGACTTTTACGCCGCCCGCAGCAGGCTCATCCCGCCGCTACCGTGGCCGACTTTCGCACCGCCGTTCTCA
>NZ_JAPTNL010000045.1 GCF_026891095.1 Roseovarius salincola | reverse complement strand
CAAGGACTCCGCTCAGCAGGCCTTGACCGCAACCTAATCACGAGAAAGAAACAGGAACGGATTCTACATCCAAACGGCCCGCATTAAGGGGCTGGGTCATGGTCAGCCCAACGTTCGATGCGAAAAATAGCAACGGTCGGCCCAGAGCCGGCTTTGTAGCCGTTGACCACGAATGTCTGCATTCGATATTTCGCGGGGTTGACCACCTAAGAAGTCTCCCACCATTTGTGTATGAGTGATCCGGTTCATGCTTCACCCAAAGGAAGCATGGATGACCATCTCGAAAGAAATCCTGGATGAGGTGCTGAAGGGCGTGGAGCGCCCTGAAGACCTGCTCGGCGATGCCGGGTTGATGTAAAAGCTGCAAATCACGCTGATGGAGCGGATGCTGGGTGCGGAGCTGCCCGCGCATCCTGGCTATGAAGAGGACGATAGCGCCCCGCCCAATGAGATGGTCCACAGGGCGCAGATCGAGTTGCTGTGACGCGGGCTGCTGTCATTGACGGAAGGATAACCGTCTCGAAGGAGACCGCATAACCACAAAGTCTTGCCCACTCCCTCAGACCCGTGATCCTGATGGTGCGGGACATCATCCGTGTTGTCGACGCTTACGCCAAAAGGAGCGCCCACGGATCGTTTGCTGTTGTGTCTTCGGCTTCCTTGTCCATCTGTTCCTGAGCTGCGGCTTCCAGCTGGCCAGTGGTCATGTCCATGCCAAACAGCTCCAGCAATGAAGCGTCGGTCTCGGGTGCCTCCTGCGCAAGTGGATCGCTGCCGGATGCCGGTTCCTGTTCGGCGGGCTGCGACGACATGCCGATACCGAAAACCTGATGGAAATCCGCCACGGATGGATCGCCCGGGATTTGCGGAGTGACGTTTTTCAAGATCACCGTATGACCTTCGCTCAGCTTGATCTCGAGGTTATTTCCGCGAATGCTGGCATTCTCGAGCATGAACTCTTCCAGGAAAAGCTGGCTATCCTCGTCGCCGACCTCCAGCCCGTCGATCTCGAGAAAATCCGCCCCGAGGGTAAAGCCATGCACGATGTCGGTCTCGACAGGGCCGAATGGCGCATCATTGACGCTGAACGAGAGGATCGTCGTTTCGGCCCCTGCTTCCAGCGTGTCATTGCCAGCGCCGCCTGCAAGGAAATCCTTTTGTCCCGATGCCACAAGACGGTCATCGCCGTCGCCTCCGAAAAGGATGTTGGACCCCTCGCCGCCGAAGATCGTATCATCTCCGCTTCCGCCAAACAGCAGGTCATCGCCCCAGTCGCCCGTCAGGCGGTCATCGCCGGAACCGCCATCGACCCAATCGTTACCCCAGCCCCCTTTGAGCTTGTCGTTTCCGCCTCCGCCTGAAATCGAGTCATCGCCAAGCCCGCCATTGATCCAATCGAAACCCCCGCTGCCGGTCAGGATGTCATCGTCTTCACCACCTCGGACCCAGTCGAGGGGGGCTTCGAATGCCTCCTCGATGATATCCGCGCTGGCGGTTTTTGAGGCCCCGAATATCTGGTGGAAATCGGCCGCTGCCGACGTCCCGGGAAGTTGCGATACCAGGTCCTTCAGCACAACGGTATGGTCGTCGCTCAGAGCGATCTCGAGATCGTTTCCTCGAATACTCGCATTTTCAAGCATGAAGTCTTCATCTGAAAACCCGTCGCCGCCTTCCGAGAAATCCAACCCGTCAATTTCGATGACATCCTGACCCAGAACGAAGTCATGGACGATATCGACTTCCTTGGGAGTCTCCACGGTCTGATCGACGGTGAATCTGAGGATCGTGGTCTCGGCCCCGGCATGGAGCGTGTCATTGCCTGCACCGCCGTCAAGAATGTCGAGCCGCCCCGTCGCGACAAGGCGGTCGTTACCTGCACCACCAAACAGGACATTGTCGCCATCCCCGCCGAATAACCGGTCATTGCCATCGCCGCCGAATAGCTGGTCATTGCCCCAATCCCCGGTGACTTTGTCATCGCCAGCGCCACCATGGACAATGTCGTCACCCCAGCCGCCTTTCACCGTGTCGTCGCCGAGTCCCCCCCCAGATCGTGTCATTGCCCAACGTGCCATTGATCTGGTCGGCCGCATCGGTCCCGATCAAAAGGTCATCCCCCGGCGTGACCGAGGTCGAGACCTCAGTCGAGGCCAGAAGCATATCGAAAGTCGCAAGCTCGAGGGGCGCATCGATAACGAACGGTTCAAACGTCTCGAGCTCGGATTTCTCCAGGACGACACGCACCACTTCGTAATCATGTTCGAACGTGACATCGAGGCTCGAGGGGCTCTCGGATGCCATCAAATCGATCGTGTAACTGAACGTCTCGCCATAACTTCCGATCAGCTCGCCATCGCCGGGGTGAAACAGTTGCTCACCCGTCGCCCAGAGATGCGTTACCTCGGCGTTGAGAAAACTTTCGTCAAACTCGAGGCGGTAATCCAACTGCTCTCCGGAAAAATCACTGGCCGCAAGAAAGACGGTCACCTCGGTGTCATTGCCATACACATAGCTGTTTACATGGTTGCCGCCGATATAGGACATGCCAAGGTCGGCCACGTTGGAAATATTGTCCTGAAACCCGTCATAGAGAAATTTGCCTGGGATGCTTTCGCCCATAAGGTCGAACAATTGTAAGCGGTGCGCCGTTCACACGGGTTTGGC
Organism: Roseovarius salincola; assembly: GCF_026891095.1. Taxonomy (GTDB): domain Bacteria; phylum Pseudomonadota; class Alphaproteobacteria; order Rhodobacterales; family Rhodobacteraceae; genus Roseovarius; species Roseovarius salincola. Next base: position 196 of record NZ_JAPTNL010000045.1, on the reverse strand, counting down.
GTAGTTCCAAGGCAGCAACTCTGTGATGTCCGTTTGTTTGTGCCCGCCAGCAATGGCTGTCATGGCACCAGCCAGATAGCCATGCGGTTCGATCCCGTTGAGTTTGCAGGTTTATGCCGGACGCCGAACTATGCCGAATGGTAGTAGACGCAATCTTCCGTTTGGCCGTGCTCACGGCTGGTTGGCGGTTTTCCGT
>NZ_JAPTNL010000044.1 GCF_026891095.1 Roseovarius salincola | reverse complement strand
ATAGGCGTATCGTTCCTCTTGGAAGTTCTGGCAGGCTTGATCACCCGCCACGATACGCCGCCTTCTCAAACCCCGTCACCCAGTTTCCCGCATAGCTCCTCGCGCATTGGGGGCTGATGGATGAATTGCGCCCGTTGAGCGAAGACGAAAAAGCCCGCTGGTTTCAATTCCTCCTCTCGCTCTACGATCTTCCGGGTGATGAGGTGAGTGGCAACTTCTTCAGCGCCGCCGGCATTGACCCCGAACGCCTCGTACAAGGTGGAATTCTGAAACGGAAACCCCGGCAGGCGGTGGTGTTGATTGATGACGATGATGATGGGGTCGTCGAAGGCGAACTTGTGACCGGGCCGAAAAAAGGCACCGTGAAGGAGCAGGGGGGCTTCGGTGACGAACGAGGGGTCGTTCGCGACGCGAATGCTCTCGTCTACAAGATCGACCGCCGTTGGCTGGCGGAAGAAGTTCTTAAACTCGTGAGCGTTGCTCTCGATGCATCGGCCATCGACATCGAAACCGATCATTTGACCAGTCTCGGAACCCTGGTGCTGAAGGGTGAAACAATCCCAGTGTATCTTGTTCGCGAACTCGGAGATAGCAAGGTGCTGAACGACCTCGATATCGCGTTTCGCCAGAAGCATAAGTTGGGTCCGGGTGTTGTGCTTTCTGTCAGCGAAAATGCGCCCAGATATCTGGGCCCGAACGTGGTTATTGGGCTTTCGAGTATTCTGATGCCTGGGGACGATGCGGTGGCGATCGATTTACAGGAGCTGCAACGTCAGTTTCATGGCGGTCGTAGTTTGGTTGCGAGCGCCCAAGTGGCACAGGTCATCCGCCATGGAGCGCATGCCGGCACGCTTGTCATACCGGGTGCCGATGCACTCAATTTGACAACAGCCTATCAAGTTCAGTTTTTCGAAAAACTCGTTACCGCGGCGACGAACGGAACAGGCGAAGTGTCCACAAAGTTCCTCATGGAGGGAATGGGGTCGGATCACCCGAAGAATCTGTTTTCGCCAAAGGTGCGGGACTTGGTCGTAGGGACATACATCCAACACGGATCCAGTAACCGCTACTGGCGCTTGAGGTCAGGTGTTCCCGACCTGCTTACCGAAAGGAAGAGCTGATCTAGAGTTCATCTAGAGTTTGCTCTGGGACTGGCTAGAAGTAGCCGCCGTATTTGTTTGCCACCTTTCATCAGGAGGCGACAAATGCCGAACGACACAAACTTCAAGAGATCTTCGAGCGAACTAGGCGACAGTGCCGACTGGCGTTGCACCTGCTGTGGCAAGCTGCTCGGGCGCCGCCATGGCGCGGTGGTTCTGGTACAATTTGCCCGTGGTCACCGCTATCGCGTTTCCCGCCCGGCTTCAGCGGTCTGCCGCGGCTGTGGCACTCTCAACGAAACCTGACACGCACCCAAACAGGCAGCCATTGGCTGCATGTTCATCCATTTTTTCCAACCCAAGAGGCGCGCGACGCCCTGACCTGGCCACGATGAGGCGCCTGACGCCTGGCCGTAAGGCAGGCGTCACGTGTCCAGACATTGGCACGAGGTTCACGCGCACCTCATCAATCGAACAACGCGCGCAAGCTTTCGACAGCACTACCGCGAAATGAAAAGGCGACAGCCGAGCTTGGCGCGGCTTGCAGATCCCGGCGCGGTGCTTGCGTTTCTGCATGACAAGACGCGGGACGGGGAGCACAAGAATGCGCTTCTTCGCGCGCTTGTGTTTGAGGCGCAATCCGAAAATAGCGACGCCGATACGGCGACAAGCCTCGTGATCGTGGCCCTGTGGCCGGGGCTTGACGCGCGGCGTAAACGGTTGTTGCGACATTTTCAGGATGGTCCGGATGTTCTGGGAGGCGAACTGGTCGGGCGCCTGTCACAGGCCGTTGCCACGACCAATCTCGATCGGGTGACATGGATCGCCGCGACATTGCTGCGCAACATCGAACGCGACATCATGCGGGATCTGGCGCGGCAGGCAGATGTTGTGTCTGAGGTACCTGTCGAAGAGTGCCCCGACCTCCTTCATGGGGCGACAAATCGCGGCCGTGGCGTTCTGAAAACACTCCGGGCCGAGATCGGGTCAGACGCTGATCTGGTCATGGCTGTTGCGGCCTTCGGGTTCAGCCAGAGAGAAGCGGCACGGGCGTTGGGGCTGTCCTACGAGGCTGCACGCAAACGCTATCAGCGCGCCATTTCCAGGTTGTCCGAAAAATTCGGGCCCCTCGATGACTGAGCTGTCCCAATCCTGCGTCCCGGTCGGCTTTCCCCTGCAGGTGTCGCAACTCCGCGGCGCCGGAATGCAGGAGATCATCATGACGCAAGCGTGCGATGCAGATTACCAGAAGATCCCCGGGCTGTTCAGGCTTTGGGATCTGCAGTTCGTCTTCAACCGCAGGGACGACTACCAGGTCCATTATGTCGAACAGACCGCTGATGGCACGGCCCTCTTCGCGGTCTATCGCCGCAAACCGGGGGAGGGCGAGCATGACCTCGGTTGAAACCTACATCACGCAACGCGATCTGGAGGCGCGCTGGAAGGTCAGCGGCCGGACGCTCGAGCGCTGGCGTGCCGAGCGCTATGGGCCGGCCTGGGTCACCCTTGGAGGCTCGATCCGCTACTCCCTAACGGATGTGCTGGCGTGGGAAGCCGCGCACCGCCGCGAGCCGTAACGGATGTGCGCGGGCGCCAAGAGCCACGCGCGTGACAAGGAGACAGACACAAGGGTGGCCAGTGGCCGCCCCGAACGTGCTGGACACATCACCTATATGGAGGCGGCGGAGCGCCTCGTCGACAACGGGTTCGCACCCCTGCCTATCGTACCGGGTCAGAAGCGCCCGGCGCCAAAGCGTTGGTCGAGCATCGCCCTCTCGCCTGATCGTATAGCCGACTGGACACATCGCTATCCCGATCATGGCGTCGGGTTGCGTACCGGCCATCTGGTTGGGCTCGACATCGACGAGATGGATCCCGACAGAGCACATGAAATTGCGCAGCTTGCCGGCAAGCGGCTCTGCGAGACACTGGTGCGCGTCGGGCAATGGCCCAAGCGACTGTTGTTGTACAGAACGGCAGCCCCGTTCGCGAAGATGAAGGCCGGCAAGGTCGAGGTGCTGGGCGCCGGTCAGCAATTCGTGGCGTTTGGCCTGCACAGCATGACGCGACGCCCATATGCTTGGCCGACTGAGAACGGCGGTGCGAAAGTCGGCCACGGTAGCGGCGGGATGAGCCTGCTGCGGGCGGCGTAAAAGTCGTCCACCTTTACCCTTTCTGGCGACAGGGA
>NZ_JAPTNL010000043.1 GCF_026891095.1 Roseovarius salincola | reverse complement strand
CCCGCAACCAGTTTGCCATAATGTTCGGCGAGCGCTTCGACGCTTGAGTATCTGAAACCGCATGGACCGGGACAGATACACAGAGTTCAGGACACTCCCACGGCGAAAACCCATGCAACAATTCCAAAGGCAACAAACCGTGTCGTTTCACTTAGCCGAGAAGTGACGATGGTCTTTTGCTCTAAGCGTTCTTTGAGCGCTGCTTTCTTTTCTGCGTCGGTCATCCTTGCCTACTACTCGCGGTTAACCATGGGTCCGGGGTCGTCCGTATCTGGGTCATCGCCCGGATCGTCCGAACTGGTATTTGCTCCAACAATTGAATCATAAACACGCTTCACGAGGCCGTTGGCAGCAGCCTCCCGAAACCGATCATCGTTCATTAGTTTGGCAAAGATCTCTTCATTGCCTTTCATGCGTTCAATGAACATGCCTTCAAGCATGGAGTTGAAGACCAAGGAGAAGTTGTCCAACGTGTTTGCCCGTGCGGCTTCACGCAACTTTTCTTTCCCTGTTGCTACCTCCACTACCTGATCGAAGAATAATTCGTCAGCCTTGTCGAATTCGGTCCCAAACCGCTCATTCAACGTGTCGACCAGCAAACTTAGCTGGACAGCTTCATCTTTAGAAACCCCTGATCCTACTTCCGTAGGCCCTTTCAGTGGTTCAGCTTCACCTTGCGAAAGGTCGATGCCGCCTTCGCTGATTTTCTGCAGGCGATAGTATTGTAGCTCTACCTCGTCGCCGAGTTGGAATGGATCGTCCTCGGCGCGTTTCGGCAGTTTAGGGATAAGGAGGCGAAGGTAGGTGTAAAGCTTTTCTTGGTCTGAATCTTGATATGGTACGACCTGAGACAAGAAGGCGTAAAGGTTTCGGAAACTGGTGAGTTTGCCCCGCAGTAGCTCGCGGTCGGCATCTTCCAGAGCCGCAAAGCGTTCAACGGCCAAGTCAATCAAAGCATTCATGTTGCGATGATCGGAAGCCGTCGGCTCTTTGCGGTTCTTGAACCAGATTTCGCAAACCTGATCGACTTCATCGTTGCCAAAAACACGCCATTCTTCGATCGAATGCTGCAATTCGTAAAGTTGGTGCGGGTCCGGTGCGTCACCGGCGTCGGTGGTTTCGTAATAGTCTTTGAACGACTGGAAGATCTCATCGCGCTCGTTAACGAAATCCAGCACGAAGGTGTCTTCCTTGCCCGCTGTCCGTCGGTTGAGGCGAGACAGCGTTTGAACCGCTTGTATGCCTGACAGGCGCTTGTCGACATACATGGTGTGGAGCAAAGGTTGGTCGAAGCCGGTCTGATATTTGTCAGCCACGAGCAGTACTTGGTACTCCTCGGTACCGAACTTCTCGGGTAATTCGCTTTCTTTGATGCCCTTGTTCATCCCGACTTCGGTGTATTCCTTGTCCGGGAAGTCTGGATCCTTCACCGAACCGGAAAACGCCACCAGTGCCTTGATGTCACCGTAGCCTTTGTCTTTGACATATTTGTCGAAAGCCAACTTGTAGCGAACAGCATGCAAGCGCGATCCGGTGACCACCATGGCTTTGGCGCGGCCACCAATCTTATGCCGCGTATGATGACGGAAGTGCTCGATGATCACTTCCACTTTTTGCGCTATATTGTGAGGGTGCAAGCTCATGAACCGCGCAAGCTGCTTGGCGGCCTTCTTGCGCGGCACCTCGGGGTCGTCTTCGATCGACTTGATTAGCCCGTAGTAAGCTTTGTAGGTCGTGTAATTTTTTAGTACGTCCATGATGAAGCCTTCCTCGATGGCTTGTCTCATGGAGTAGTGGTGAAAGGGGGGCTTCCCGTTCGGTCCAGGCTCATTGAACACCGCCAGCGTCTTGAATTTCGGCGTCGCAGTGAACGCAAAAAAGCTGATGTTCTTCTGGCGGGGACGCTTGAGCATCTCCTGGAACAGGGCTTCTTTCGCTTCGTCCGAAAGGTTCTGCTCCTCCTCATCATCGATGATCTGTTCGGCAATCGTGGCCGCGATGCCTTCGCGGTTCAGCACCTTGCGCAGCTCCATGGCAGTCTCGCCACTTTGGGAGCTGTGCGCTTCATCTACGATCACGGCAAAGCTCTTGCCGGTCGTGTCGATCTGAACGCTTTCGTTCTTCTTTGCTAGTGTATCGAGAGCCTGCGCGATGAAAGGGAACTTCTGGATCGTGGTGATTACGATCGGCACGCCACCTGACAGAGCCTTGGCCAGCTGCTGGGTGTTCTCGTCGATCTTCTCGACCACGCCTTGCTTATGCTCGAACTGATAGATCGTGTCCTGCAGCTGTTGATCCAGCACGCGCCGGTCGGTGATCACCACAACCGTGCTGAACACCTTCTGATCATTCGTATCGTGCAGGCTCGACAGGCGATGCGCCAGCCAAGCGATCGAGTTCGATTTACCGGACCCGGCCGAGTGCTGGATCAGGTAATTGTGGCTTGGTCCTTTCGCTTTGGCGTCGGCCACCAGCTTCCGTACGGAATCCAGCTGGTGATAACGCGGGAAGATCATGGTTTCCTTGCGCGAGGTCTTAATCCCGCGCGCAGTCACTACCTTGGTTTCCTTCACCTCAAGATGCAGGAAGCGCGCTAGGATATCCATCAGGCTATCCTTGGTCAGCACCTCTTCCCACAGATACGCCGTGCGGTAGTTGTCTTCATCCGGCGGATTGCCCGCGCCGTGCCCATGCCCCTTGTTGAACGGCAGGAACACCGTCTTGGATCCGCTCAGCCTTGTCGTCATAGAGGCCAGATCGGTATCGACGGCGAAATGCACCAACGCCCGTTCCTTGAAGCGGAAAATCGGGCAGGTTGGATCGCGGTCGAACTTGTATTGCTTCTTGGCATGCTCGACCGTCTGGCCGGACATCTGGTTTTTCAACTCCATCGTCACGATGGGTAGGCCGTTGACCGACAGCACTAGATCGAGCGAGAGGCCCTTTTTCTTGGGGTCAAAATGCACCTGACGCGTGGCGGTCATGCGGTTGGCGGCGTAGTCGGCCAGTGCGTCGGGGTTCATCCCGGAGGCGGGCGCGAAATAGGCCAGCTTCCACGTCTTGCCGAAACACTTGAACCCGTGGCGCAGGACATGCAGCGAGCCCTTGGCCGACAGCTCCTTGCAGAGCGAGTCCAGCAGGGTGCCCTTGGCGCGGTCGCCGTGGAACTCCTGCAGGCTGGCCCAGCGTTTGGCCTGCGTTGCCTCGATGAAGGCGATCACGTCTTCAGGGAACAGCCCGCGCTCGGCGTCTGTCTGACGTCAGCACCCATGGGACAGATTTGATGTTTTCGTAACGGAGGATTTCTGGTTCATCGCAGCCATCAAGGAGCGAAGATGAACAAGAAATC
>NZ_JAPTNL010000042.1 GCF_026891095.1 Roseovarius salincola | reverse complement strand
ACGCCGAACTATGCCGAGCGGGCGGGTTTTCCCCAACTTTCATTCTGAGATGCCTGTATTTGCCTCGGCATAGTTTGTCTTCTGCTTCCGCTTTCATCAGCGGAGGAGAAGACATGATTTCGGAAGATATACTGGGCAGGAGCCGACTGTTTCAGCGCCTGAAGACCGGCGCTCACGGGCATATCGTTGAGCTTTACGCAGCCCGGTTGGCAAGGGAGGGGTTCGCCCGTCACGGAACCTGGCGGTGCCTGAACGTAGTGGGAGGTTTCCTGGATTGGATCGAGAGAAGCCAGTTGAAGCTGGCCCATCTCGATGAGCGCGTGGCCGAACGGTATCTTGAGCACCGAGGGAAGAAGCAATGCCTCCAACCGGGTGACCGGGCGGCGTTGAAGCGGTTTCTGGTGGTGTTGCGCGAGTCGGATATGATCGCACCGGCACCACAGCCGCCGATCACTCCGGAGGATCGGATATTTGCGGGGTTCAGCAACTATCTGCGACAGGAGCGCGGGCTGACGCCGAGGTCGATCATCACCCATCAGCCGGTCATTCGCCGCTTTCTGCGCGAGGTTTGTCCCGCCGGCGCCAGCGATCTTGGCAAGATCAGCCGGGAAGACGTCACCTTGTACATTGAGCGCCACGCCGGGGACAGAAGCGCGGCATCCGCGAAGAAGATGTGCTGGTCGCTGCGCGCATTTCTCCGATATCTCTATCACTGCGGCTTGCAGCCCGCCGATCTTGCCGCCGGCGTACCTTCCATCCGGCGATGGAGGCTCTCCAATCTGCCGACCTATCTGTCCGCCGCACAGGTTCAGAAGGTCCTCGACGGTTGTGATCGAACCTCGGCTTTGGGGAGACGGGACTACGCCATCCTCATGATGCTGGCCAGGCTTGGATTGCGGGCGGGCGAGGTCGCAACCCTCACGCTCGATGATATCAGCTGGCAATCGGGGGAGATCCTCATTCATGCCAAGGGCCGACAGCGAGCACGCATGCCGCTTCCGCAGGATGTCGGCACGGCCATCGTCGCATACTTGAAGGATGGCCGCCCGACCTCTCCGTGCCGCCATCTGTTTCTGCGTACATTGGCGCCCCATGTCGGTTTCGCCTCCGGTTGCGCCATCACGATGATCGCCAAAGCGGCGCTCAAGCGCTCTGGCATCGACGGCTATGCTCACCATGGGGCCCATCTCTTTCGGCACAGCCTTGCCACCGAGCTTCTTCGTTCGGGTGCGAGTTTGTCGGAGATAGGCCAGTTGCTGCGGCATGAGAGCCATGACACCACGCGCATCTACGCGAAGGTGGACATCGAGTCACTTCGGACATTGAGCCTCCCATGGCCGGGAGGTGTGCAATGACCACCTTGAGATCAGCCCTCGAGCAGTATCTGAACATGCGCCAGGGGTTCGGCTACAAGTACCAGCACCAGGCGCGACGGCTCGCCGACTTCGTCACGTTCATGGAGCAACACGAAGCCGCGACCATTACCACGCGGTTGGCTGTAAGCTGGGCGACCTTGCCAGTCGATCGGCACGCCTCCTGGGCCTTGCGGTTGACTGACGTGCGCGGTTTCGCGCGGCACCTCGCGATCACCGATCCGGAGACGGAGGTGCCGCCCACGGGGATTTTCCCGCCACTGAAGCGCGCCAAGCCCTACATCTACAGCGATGCGGAGATCGACGCGCTGCTGACGGCGGCACTTGCCCTGCCGCCGGCACACGGCCTGCGGCGATGGACCTACCACCACCTGTTCGGATTGATCGCGGTGACAGGCATGCGCATTTCCGAGGCGATCGGGCTTCACCGCGACGACGTTGATCTGGACGAGGGCCTGCTGACGATCCGTCGAAGCAAGTTCGGCAAGTCGCGGCTTGTGCCACTGCATCCGACAACCTGCGTGGCCTTGCGCTGTTACGCCGAGCGGCGGGAGGCACATCTTGGATCGCGCTGCGGGCCGCATTTTTTTGTGGCCGAGCGCGGCGGCCGATTGCTCCACCAATATGTCCACCGGGTCTTCTGGCGCTTGTCCCGTGAGATCGGGCTGCGATGTGCAGGCGATCATACGGGGCCTCGCATTCACGATCTCCGGCATCGTTTCGCCATCCAGACGCTTGTCGGCTGGCATCGTGATGGGTTCGATGTCGAGCAGCGGCTCCCGATGCTGTCCACCTATCTCGGTCACACCTGCGTGCGCGACACCTATTGGTACCTCTCGGCCTCTCCGGAACTGATGCAGGCGGCGGTACGGCGTCTCGACCAGCGATGGGAGGCCGCACCATGAAGCAGGGTTGTAATATCGCCCCTCTGATCGAGCGGTACTTTACGGAGCGGCTCATGCGCCAGCGCAACGTCAGTGCCAACACGATCGCATCCTATCGGGACACGTTCCGGCTGCTGTTCAGGTTTGCACAGGCGCGGCTCCGCAAGCCGCCTTCCGATCTGGTCGTCGATGATCTCGATGCACCATTCATCAGCGCGTTCCTTGCCGATCTCGAGGCAGAGCGGGGCGTCAGCGTCAGAACGCGCAATCTCCGCTTGACCGCCATTCACTCCTTCTTCCGGTTCGTTTCCTTCGAGGAACCGGCCCACAGTGCGCTTATCCAGCGCGTCCTCGCGATACCAAGCAAACGCCATGACAAGCGTCAGGTACATTTCCTGACGCGACCCGAGATCGAAGCGCTTCTGGCCGCCCCCGATCGCACAACATGGTTTGGACGTCGCGATCACACACTGCTGTTGCTCGCAGTCCAGACCGGCCTGCGCCTTTCCGAACTGATATCTCTCGACAGGGATACCATCCATCTCGGCGTCGGGGCCCATGTGCGATGTGTCGGCAAGGGACGAAAGGAGCGATGTACCCCACTGACCGCGCACGCGCGTGGCACCCTCAAAGCCTGGCTCAAGGAACCGGCGCGTCACCATGCGAACGCGTTGTTTCCCAACATGCATGGGGGCCGATTGAGCGCCGACAGCATCCAGGCACTCCTGTCCAAACATGTGCGCATGGCCAGCGAAAGATGTCCCTCATTGGCGTCCAAGCGCGTGTCCCCGCATGTGTTGAGGCACAGCGCGGCGATGGAATTGCTGCAAGCAGGCGTCGATTGCTCCGTGATCGCGCTGTGGCTCGGTCATGAGACGGTCGAAACCACGCAGACTTACCTGCACGCCCATCTCGCCCTCAAGGAGGCAGCATTGACCAAGCTTACGCCGTACCGGTCAGACAACCCAGTCCGCTTCCATGCCGGCGACCGACTGCTCGCCTTCCTCGAGGCGCTGTAAGGCCCGAACTATGCCGAATGGAACCGGACGGAAAACCGCCAACCAGCCGTGAGCACGGCCAAACGGAAGATTGCGTCTACTACCATTCGGCATAGTTCGGCGTCCGGCATAAACCTGCAAACTCAA
>NZ_JAPTNL010000041.1 GCF_026891095.1 Roseovarius salincola | reverse complement strand
CCCCAACATGGCCATCGGCGGCATGACACCCGCCATGAAGCTGAAAACAGCCGCCTGAATTCTACGGCTGAACCCCATCAAAAATGGGGGGATTACCGAAAGCCTCCGTGGGGTCCGTGAGGCCGCTGGACAGTAGCGGCTGATTGCGGCCACGATGGCGAAGTGCGACGGGCGGGATGGAGTGCGAAGATGGGGGTTCGGAAATCGCACACCACGAGTTATGCTTGAGGCGATGGCCGATGTGCTGGAGGGCCACGATACACGAGGCTTGAACGATCGCAGGCTTCGTGCCGTCCTTCGTCAGATGCTTATGGAGCTGGCTCGCTAACGCAAGAATCCCGCAGGCCGGGCGGGGAGGAGACATTCGCCGCAGCGTCAAAAGCAATAGGCTCAACTCTACAAAAGCGATCACTGCTATTGACAAGCGTCATAGGCTTGCATCAAATTCAGCCACATACTGCGCCAATTGGGCTTGCAAGCGTTTTGCAGTCACGTTCTCTGGATCGATCTGGAGCCAAAATCCAATTCTGCCCCGGAGTCGCTCCATTAACAAGGGATCAAACTTTCCTTTAGCCTTAGAATGCACGAAGTATCCGTGCTTAATTAGGTGATAGGTTTCAAGTTTGATCTCACGCACCGTACGCCTAGGAAGAGCCAGCTTTCCAGATGTGATTGAAACTCCTGTGATAATCTTCTTGGACTTCTCACCAAGAAGCAGCGTCTTCTTTTCATTTAAATAAAAACCTTGCTGGTTAATGATATAAGAAATTTGTGAAATCTCAGTACTGCTGATCTTGTCGCCGGAGAAAGTCAAGTCATCAGCATATCTCGTGTAAGTCAGATCTCTTTCACTCGAATAAGCTGCAAGTCCAATATCCAACCTTCTCGCAACAAGATTACTGAGAGTAGGACTAGTGGCCGCGCCTTGCGGTAAACTTTTGTTGACGCAGCACATTCGTGCCAAAAAGTATGCAATCGAGACAGGATAACCTGCGCTAAGAAATACTTTCATGACTCGATTGAACTTGATTGATGGAAAAAAATCTTTGAGGTCAAGTTTTAGGTGTACTTTTTGCCCCAAGTGTTCGCGTGCGTTGTCAACGACTGACCGTTTGGGCACAAAACCAAAGGATCGGCTGTGAATATCCAATTTTGACAAGATTTCCGTCAGAATCCATCTTTGAATCGTCAGAGCGGTGGGAGATGGTACGGAGATTGTTCGAGTGCCGCCTAGTCGCTTAGGTATTTCGAAATTTCGGTAAAATGTCTCAGGTGTTTGCGCAATACGAACTATCACTGCCTCATCAACACCAATCAGTCCTGCCAAATGGCGCAGTTCGAAAATGGGTGGAAGTCTCGCCTTCTCAAGCTTTGCGATATATTTGATATAACCCAACACCAAATCGCGTCTACCTCGAACACGTTCGTCAAAGAAGTTTTGCCAATCTTGAAGGTTTGTCTGGTTTTCCATCATGAAACGAAGAGGAACCTCAATACCTAAATATAATTGTCAGATACTTGCCCAAAAGAATCAGACAGTTATTCCTAGTTCTTTATGAACTAGGAGATGTTCTGCAAGAACGTCTCCTCCTACTGAAAGTAGGAGGAATCGTTAACGCAGGCCTCAGTCACCGATGCGAGTACGCCTCGAAGTGCTATTGATCGGTTCCTCTTCGACGACAGCGTAGCATAGTGATTGAGACCATCAATCCAATTTACGAAAAAAATCCTTATCGATTGACTTCAATCGAGGCATGTACGGTTCGCCAATGTCAATTTTAGGGTGGTCAACCAAGGGTGAGACTGACCATTTTCGACCACTTCGTAAGAAAATCTCCCGACGGTTCTTCAGCACCCACCTGACACCATCGTTGTTTAGCTTTGCTTTCATTCCGTCCGCTTCACACAGTCCGTCCGCTTGAAGTCGCATTACGGCAGAGGCGATCTGTGCAGGTGAAAGCAACAATTCTTCATGTAACGCGTAAAGATCAAACCAGTCGTTTGCTTGAAAAAGGGCTAAGATAACTTCGCGTTCGTGGCTCGGAAACATTTTAGACCCTAGGAAGCAGCGTTGCGCGGTCTCGGGCAGGCCTTAGCTTTGGCCACCAGAACACTGGAAAATTATTGTTGGGAGGGTTTCCACCTTCCAAGTAAAAGAGAGCCTCTGACTGTTTCCAACCAAAACTGTAGTCACTTAACTTCTTTTTCCCATGACGCTCACCAAGCTTGTCTTCAATACCGCGCATTGTTGCGACTGCCTCGGTCAACTCCGTATCCCGAAAGTAGTCATTCAAGCCTTTTGCTAACCAATGTACCGAGTAGAAATCATCGACCACAGGTAGAATAATATCTTTACTCTGCTCCATTGACGAACCGACAGCGACACGGATGGTCGCCGTTTTTCCCGCGCTTATTAGCTCATTCCTTAGCCAGACCACCTTCTTGTAGATTGATTCACCGCTGCCGCAGAAGTCGTCAACAAACACAACGATTGATCCGTTCTTAGTTCTTCGGACTACCTCGCCAAGCTGACTGATAAAATTTCCAGTCTTCCAAGCACCAAGTTCCGCGAGAGGCCCCTTTAGCTGCTGAACCAACATCGCGGAGCTGTCGGCGAGCTCCCGGTCCTCAAGTGCTACCAAGATCGTATTTTCCGGCAAACATTTCCAATCATTTGTAATTTTAGCTGCCAGCGCTCTTAGGTCGTCCAAGTGGTTCTGAACTGATCTGAAGTGAAATCTCGAAATTAGATCGATCAAAAGCTCTCTTTCGGATTCTGTCGTGCAAAGACCTACGGTGTCAAAAAGTTCGCGGGAACGGCGAACCAGCCAAGGTTGCTTATTGGTCAAATTAAAAAGTGTCGCGAAGACGTCGCGGGACATATGCTCGTTCGAACGGGGAATTTCTTGATCCATCATGGGAATATTGTATCAGCAATTTACAACAAATCTACTGCCACGTCAGGTCCGTAGAGTGGCCAAATTGCTGCGGGTCAAGACCAAGGTCCGCATTGATGAAGCTGCAGTGCAGCGTTGTAGGTCTTGGTCAATGACCGGTATACGCCGATCACGCCGAACCTACCGACGGAACGGAATGACGTTTTCATCACCCCTGACGAATGCAACCGGGCCTTCCTTCTTGATGGTCGCCAGTGCTTCGTCAAATGCAGCGCCGTCATCGTCGAACAGATCGTCCCACACGATTGACGTTCCGTCCTCGGTCACCACTTCGAGCGACCAGCCTTCGCCGCCTTCCAGCTTGTAGATGTCCACCTTGAACGGGACGTTTTCGACAACGACCCGTTGTGAAGCGCTCGAGATGACCAGATTCGGTTCAGGTTCCATTGGCAGGCCTCGTCTTGGTTCAAGTCGAACCTTACACATCTGGAACGGCGTCGCCAATATGCACGGAGTGCTTTCCAATTGTTTTGCTTGGGTAAAGCGCGCCCTGAACCGACGACACGGCCGCGATTTCAAGGTCAGATTGGTTGGCGCTGCCGGGGGTGGGCCCCGGCGGCTGCGCAAGACTGGGGCACTACGCACACTCTTTCGGCCGCAGCAATCCCAGATTGTACGTCGTCAGATAATTTGGGACGCTTGAGCGGTTTTCGGATTGGAGGCTCTGGCCCATCCTTGATTGAGATTATGCGGTTTCAGTTTCGTGGCG
>NZ_JAPTNL010000040.1 GCF_026891095.1 Roseovarius salincola | reverse complement strand
GCGCCACGAAACTGAAACCGCATAATCTCAATCAAGGATGGGCCAGAGCCTCCAATCCGAAAACCGCTCAAGCGTCCCAAATTATCTGACGACGTACACGGAGAAGAACACGACTGAAACCCGTCGGCCGATCTCCGGTTCATGATCCCTCGACAGAAGCTCTGCTTCCTCGATCACCTTGGACATCTTTCGGTGTACCTCGTCAGCGTGTCGAACGTCATTTTCAAGCTTCTGCAGAATTGCTTGGATCGCGATGTATCCCTTCGGCAGGTCCTCGTAGGCGAAGCTGTCCCGCACCTCTTGCTTGGCTTGCTCCCAGAAGGGATCTAGCAGCCTGCTCCAAGACTCACAGATCATTTCGATGGAGGGGAGGGATAGGTGCCCGAACAGCTCTTGATCATCGTGGTTCTTGTCGCCCCGCTGGCTCATGAACTCAGCGCACGCTTTCATCAAGCTTTCAACGCGTGCCGGGCGTAGGTCCCATTCCGCAAGCACTCCAAGTTGGCCAGAGACGGTCTCAAGCGCGCTTGCCAGATCCTCCTCTGTCATCCTGGTCTGTTCCATGCCCAGGCTTCTCGTCCGCTCGTATGCTGAATCAAGGGTCGTAGCGCAGGCCAGCTGACCACGCTCCAAAGTCAGGCCATTCTGAGAAGGGCGTAGCAGCAGCAAACGCGGAGGGAAGAAGTTGGTCGGCTTGTCGACGCCCTTTAGATGCAGCGCGGTGAAGCTCTCTCTAGCGGACAGGAGCGCCAATTCAGCGCCCCACGTACCTTCGATTTTTGCCTTGCTGATGAGGCCGTAACGCTCCGGAGAGATCGTCTCTTTGGTCCGAGCTAGAACGTCGTGGAAGTTGTTGTCTCGCAAGCGCCTGGCCGATCCGAGGTATCTGGTCACGCTTTCCAAAATAACTTCGGTGTCGTCCGAGCCAACCTCCTGCACAGCGTCAATTAGTTCTTCGCCAGCAAGTGTTCGATAGTTCTCGATGCGGTTGGTCACCTTCTCATCTGACGCAAACTGACCAACCGGAATATCGACAAGGTGATAGTTCACAACCCCAAATTGACTGTCGATGCGGTCGATGCGCCCCAATCCCTGGATGAGTTCCTTGAGGTTGGAGGTCACCCCAAGCAGAACAAGCGTATCGGCTGACTGGAGGTTGATACCCTCGGCCATCTTGTAGGTTAAGAAGACCGATGCTGGCCCTTCCGGCGCGTTCTTCCCGCCAGGACGAAAGTAGGACTCTACAGACTTGCCGTGCGTGATCCGTCGAAAGCCATCCGGTCTGTTGCCAAAGATGGCCTTCACTGCCCTCTCATCACCCTTCGTCTGGTTGCCCACAACGAAGTTCGTGTGGTGACCACGGCGTGACAGCGCTTCAGCGAAGATTTCGAGCGTGTCTGTGCGCTCTGCGAGGAAGACAACCCGGTCCATCTGTTGCTGGATGCGGTGGCAGGCTTCGTACCGCTTTTGGTCAACCTCGCGTAGAGAACGCGAGTTGAGCTTTTGGGCTAGAGCGTCACACTTCTCGGGTGCCGCCAGCGCGTCGACGCCAAGAAGACCGAACATGTCGGACTGACCTGGGTGCGGCGCTCTACTCCCCTTCTTGGAGCCTTGCTCAAATTCCCGCAGCCATTTCCCGATAACGCCGTGAGACATCTCCCAAGCTGCCTGCGCTGCGTTCACACGAAGTATGTTCAGCAGGTTTCGGATATGAAGCTGATCCTGAGTACTCTGCTGCGTTTTGACGTGGCCGAAACGGCTCTTCTCAACTGCCGTAACCCGCCCGCCGGGCGCGAGGTCATTGCAGAGTGCCACGATTTCGTCGAGGCGTGCTCTCTGAGGTTTCGTGAGCTTTAGTGTTTTGGGTCGCCCATGATTGGCAAGCTTGGGATAGCCATGCTTGGAGCGATCCTCGTCCTCGCCAATGCATCGGCGCTGGCGGCGCGCTAGAAAGGGCGAAATCAGCTCAGAGAGTTCCGTGCGGGCCTGCCGTGAAAGAGCGGTTTCCGGTTCGGATAGGACAGCAAGTGGTGCCTTCTGATCGAAAATATCAGGCGAACTTTGTATTTCGCGGTCGAACAGCTCACCCATGGCCTGGATGTAGTCTGGGGTCATGAAGATAGAGGCGCGCTTTTCCTGCATATGGGTAAGCCAGTCGACATCACGATTGCCCAGCAGCGTGGCAGATAAGCAGACATTCCAGCTTGGTGGTGCGAGCTCGACCGCTGCAGCCATCTGGGATGCCTGTTCGAAGCCGGGCGTAACAGTATGGCTTTCGTCGATGATGAGTATGCCGAACTGATCGAGTCTCAGACCGGTCCCGTTGTCGTCGCCAGCTCCTCTCAAGCACTTCTTTGAAAGACTGGTGTTTGGTATGGCCTCCAAAGAGTTCGTGGAGTGCTTTTCCCAGCTCGGGATGACCTTCGGCGGCGCGATGACAGCCGCGTTCTTCCTGGCGACTCCGTGCACAGGAGAGCGTGGAATAACCCGAGAAAAGGTTTCCGATAAGGCCTCGGCGAGGTGGCATCCGATCTCGGTTTTACCCGAGCCTGTAGGCGCTTCTACGAATGCGATACCGTTATCGTACGTGATAGAGCAGGCCTCATAGGTCAGCTCCTGTTGGTATTCATAGAGGGTGTGACCGGTGATCTCCCGGCGACCGCCTGTGAGCCAGGGCTCAAATCCCTTCTGCTCCGCGATCATCCGAGCCATGGCGTCTTCTGCCGTGGCAGGCTTTATCAGCCTATCTAGGATCTTGAGCGCTTCTGCAGTCCAATCAGCCGAAACGTCCCAAATCTGTTCAGCCGCTCGGGTGCGCTCAAGCTGAAGCTCATGCGATCCAGCGTCGAGCCCATCTGCATACTCAATATTGCTGTAGAGCCCCGAGCGAGAAAAGTTCGCTGAGCCCGCCACCGCGCCTATTGGTGAACTCACAATCTTGGAATGCATCCGACGATCCCCGTTGATCCCCAAGCGGGTCTGGGCCAGCACAGGGTCAAAGATGCGAAGCTCAATCTTGCCAGTTTGAATCGCCCGCTTTGCCAGCACCGCGAGCAGGTCGTCGTCGTCCTCGACCTGCAGGCCGGACTTCTCCAGCCAATACAGCTTCATTTCTTCAGTCACAGGTCTCGGCTTTGCCAACCGTCGAGAGTTACCCGTATCGATACCGAACGATATCCGAATGCGGATGTCTGGGTCTGTGTTAGGGTATTTTAGCTCCTTGACCTCTTTCATCAGGACAGCGAGCGAAGAAAGGAAGTCTTGATAGCCAGTCACGATAAGGCAGTCGCCAGACGTGATGTGCGGCCTGTAGAGGTCAATGACAGGTCGGTCGATATTGGTCCCGACCTTGGGCGCAGACGCGAGGTCGGCCTCGGCCAACCGAGTAACCTTAGGCTGGTCAATGTTCTGTGGCTTCGAACGGAGCCAATTCGGGAGCGAAAACAATAGCTAGTACCATGTAGAGCGAGTTTCTTAGACTATGGCTGGTCTTTCTAGCCTTGGGCAATGAATCTTTTCGGCCAACCTCGTGTCGAGCCTCTGCTTTCTGCATTCGCTCCCCGGGGGCCAAGTTAGCTCGCGAGAGAGGGTGGACCGGGAGCGGCCTACCGCCTCCCAACAGCACGGCCCGTGCTTGGGGGTTTGTACGGTTTGTTAGGACGGGGCAATGCGTGGCAAGCGCCAAACGTAGTTCACCTCAGACGGCAAAGGAGATGGCCTCCAATCATTGTCGCGTTTGCGCCGATCGAACCGCTGTTACGAGCGCACAAGTCGGATTAACGGTTCGAACGCGTACAGGGCAGATCTGCGACCCGAAGAGGGTTCAAGTTCTATCAGCAAACCGGCATCAACCAGAGCGCGCGACAAGCGGACTGCTGTCGGGCGCGGTATGCCACTTCGGCCGGTGAAACGGCCATTGCGAAATATCGGGTTCTTGAAGATGAAGTCCTGCGCCACAGGAGCCCATTGTGAGTTCAACGTTTCCCTGAAGACGGTTTTCATTTCTTCGTAGAGCTCAGAGATTGCGATTGATATCGCAAGGTTCTGTTCAGCTTGCGCTGCGATCGCTTGGAAAAAAAACTCGCACCACCCAGTCCAGTCTCCCGACGCAGAGACTGACCGCATTCTTTCTATGTATTCTCGCTTGTTTTCCTCAAAGTAGGCGCTGACATAGAAATGTGGTTCCTCTATTAGGCCTTTTTTCCAGAGTGATAGGGTGATCAGCATTCTGCCGATTCTTCCGTTACCATCGTTGAATGGATGCAATGCTTCAAATTCAACATGCGCCAGAGCCACACTGAGCAAAGGTGGAATGTTCTCATCGTTGATGAATTCTACCAGTCGCGACATAGCAGGCGGTAGTTGCTCCGGTGAAATTGGGGTGAAGTAGACCTCCTTGCGCGTATCGTCTCCTATGTAATTTTGCTCAGTCTTGTATTCTCCAGGATTCTTTGATGCGCCTCGCCCCATACCCAGGAGGGTTGAGTGAGCTGAGCGGATTAGGTGTTCGCTGATAGGATACCCCTCTACGATATTCCTCTGAGCTCGCTTCAGTGCGGCGGAGTAGAGTGCAACTTCAAGGGTATCAAGGCGAACGTCCGATGGGCCGTCGTCGTCTGAAGAGTCGGCTTCGTATCGTAGGACTTCGTCAATTGTTGAGATAGTCCCTTCCATCCTTGACGAAACAACAGCCTCCTGGCCCCGTAGCGGCGTGACAAGGAAATCGCTGTTGTGCAGGTTTTTTAAAGTCTGGTCATATCGCGCCAGCGCTGCTCGTGCATCACCCATAGGTACGAAAAGACGCTCGTAGTCGAGCGACGCTGGCGGAAACTGACCATAATGGTAGTCGATGTTTGTGTCGAAGTTGTAGCGTTCTAACGGTAGCCGCATACTATCCCTAGTCTTGTGTTTGTTGTCTGGGCTCTTCTGAGCTAGAAAGTCAGTTGCGATTCATCTACGCTACACAAGCCAACTTGTAAATCATTTTTAGATCCACGTGAGCCGCAAGAGGGTTTGTGTAGCGCTCGCTAGCGTCAGGGCGCCTTGTGAATCGGGTTGTGCCCCAAGTGAGTCACAAGAGTTTAAGGCGGCAGGCATCACGGCGTCCGACGCCTGTAACACTCTGGGAAGAGCAATTAGTAGGGGATTAGTAGGGGATGTACGTCAAACGTTCTCTTACATCGTCCGGCGCCGTCCAAGATCGAGATCAAAATTAGTCAAGCAATCATAATGAGTTGTACGGCTTTAAGCGGCTTAATCCGGTCACGTCCAACACATGGACGGCAAAATTCGTAATAAGTGGGTCCTCTTTGTTGATTTTGTTGTTACGGCGCTGGGCGGCAGTTAGACAGATATTGCAATCTGTCGATCGGTACGAGCTTGTCCAACGCCCCCTCCCGCAACCACTTTTACCGAACAATGATCGACGTCATTCAGCACACCAGGCTGAGCGGCTTCGATCATCGCGGTAATGGCACCGTGAAGTTCCAGTAAAACTTGGCCATCTGCATCGACAGTGACGATCACCCGCTCGATCAAGCCCCGGATGATGTCGAGGGCTGCCGTGCGGACCTCAGGGTCCGACAAGGTCTCCGCGAGGGCGCGCACCTTACTGCGATAGTGCTCAGACAGGTTGGGATGTAAACGCACTGGTGGCGGGGCCGGGGCCTCGAGTACCTCGTCCAGCGTGCGCAGATCGGCCTCCATCTGCTCTAGCCGCTGGAGCAATCCATCGGTACGCAGCCCATTCGCCACGGCGTCGTAAAGCCCGTTGAGCTTCTCGGCGAGCGTGTCGCGGTCCTTTTGCACATGTTGCCGGTCGGCCTCCTGAGCATTGCGCTGCCCGTTTGCTTCCTTCGTGAAGGCCGTCACGAACTCGGCGACGGCATCGGGTTGCATGAGACGGTCCTTCAACAGATCGAGCACGGCGGCTTCGAGGACGCCGCGCTTGAACGACTTTGTTTGCTCGCAGGTATGGAGTTTGCGCGCCAAGGAGCAGGCGACATAGTCGCGCCCCACGGCGGCAAAGCCGCCCCCGCAGCAGCCGCATTGAAGAAGACCGGTCAACAGATGTGTCTTGCGCCGCCGCTCCCAGAAGCGGCTTTTCTTGATGCCCTGGACGCGTGGACTGCTGTCGATCTCGCCCTGACGGCGCTTCACGGCAGCCCAGAGCGCATCATCGACGATGCGCAGCTCGGGCACGTCGGTGATCACCCACTCAGACTCCGGGTTCTGCCGAGATACCCGTTTCCCGGTCGAAGGGTCTTTGATGTAGCGCAGGCGGTTCCAGATCATACGCCCGATATAAAGCTCATTGTTCAAGATCCCTGTTCCGCGCGCTCGGTGCCCGCGGATCGCGGTATCGCGCCACATCCGGCCCCGGGGACCGGGCACCTGGTCTTCGTTCAGTTTGCGTGCAATCGCCTTGGGGGAGTGCCCCTCGCTGAACTCTCTAAAAATCTTCCGGATGATCTGTGCCTCGCGGTCATTGATGGTGCGCTCGCCGGTGACCATCTCGCCATCATCGCCCAGCCGGCGCACCACATCATACCCATAGGACTTGCCGCCTCCAGAACGACCGGTTTCAACGCGCCCGCGCAGGCCGCGCCGTGTCTTGTTGGCAAGGTCCTTGAGGAACAGCTGGTTCATCGTGCCCTTGAGGCCGACATGCAACTCGTTGATCTGGTAATCCCCCCATTTTTGATGGGGTTCAGCCGTAGAATTCAGGCGGCTGTTTTCAGCTTCATGGCGGGTGTCATGCCGCCGATGGCCATGTTGGGGC
>NZ_JAPTNL010000003.1 GCF_026891095.1 Roseovarius salincola | reverse complement strand
CAAGGACTCCGCTCAGCAGGCCTTGACCGCAACCTAATCACGAGAAAGAAACAGGAACGGATTCTACATCCAAACGGCCCGCATTAAGGGGCTGGGTCAATATTCGTGAACCGTCGGACCCAGATTTTCATGTTGCGTTCGCTGAGGCTTTCGAGCGCCCGAAACCAGAAGCGCTAATGACGCCTGCTCTAGTAGACCTATTTCTATCAAGTGCAGCGCGTGCCAGGTCTCCCCGATCTTTTGCGGATCAGAGAAAATGGCTTCTGCGGTTTGCAACGCACTTCAGGGATGCGCCTGTGGTCATCTTCGAAGAACGTGGTTCTCGTGGAGAAGTTAACAGTTGGCGCGCGCAGTGGAAGCATTCACCGAAGCAACATGATATGGCAGGAACCCATGCTGCTCGTGTTTTGAACTGGGCGGTTGAAGAAGGCCATCTGTCAGAACATCACTGTCATAAGCTGCCAAGACTTTATAACGTTGATCGTTCTGAGGTTGTTTGGACGCCGTCTGATCGAGAGGCAATCAATGCCAAGGCACCAGCTTGGGTCTGCCGGCTTCTCTGTGTGGCATGTGAGACGGGTTTGCGCCCTGGCGATTTGGTCAAGCTGACGCGAGCAGCCGTGGAGGAAACGCCATATGGGCGACGTCTCCGGGTCCGTACAAGCAAGCGGGGCAAGGTGGCCCACATACCTATCACCCCTGCACTTGCGGAGATCATCGATGAAACGCCAAAAGACAGAATGCTCATCCTTACCAATGCGAGTGGAACGCCGCTTACGGAGCACCGAGCCTCTGAGGGGTTGCGGCAGTGGAGGGACAAGGTGGGTCTTGGCCGGGAACTGCGTTTACAGGATTGCCGGGGGACAGCAGCCACGCGTTTGCTGAACGCCGGATTGAGCCTGTCAGAAATTGCTGTTCACATGGGCTGGTCGCTACGACATGCGGCCAACGTGATTGAGCATTATGCACAGGTTTCCCCTGCCGAAACGGACAGTGTTCTGGTCAAGTTGGCGCAGGCAAAAAAGAGCAGAGCGTGAACAAAACTGTAAACGCTCCTGTAAACGGCATGGGTCGCGCAGTTTCCTAGTTTCGCTAAGGTGTTGAAAGTAAATGGAGGCGAGTACCGGAATCGAACCGGTGTACACGGATTTGCAATCCAGAGTTATATCAAGCGAAATCAGCATGGTAAGTGTTCAAAATTCTCTGAATCCAGGGGTGAACAAACCGCGAAAGTTTCAAAGTTTTGGGGGCGGGTTCAAAATGAAATAGGCCCCGACGCAGCGGCAACTGCGAACGGGGCCATCAGAAAAAAAGCGGATCAGCTTTCCTCGATTGATACCACAAACGAGGTGGCCGACGCAATCTTGAGAACCCCTCTATTTGGTGCAGGAGGGGTCCAATGAGCTGGCGTATCGCGAACGAATGCGCAGAGCGCCGCTTTGGCAGTGCCGCGCGCAAGCAGATCATCATGTTCCTCGCAGACAAGGCGAGCGACGACGGGTCAGGTATCTGGTGCTCGAAAGGCACCATCCAGCGCCACACAGAACTGGGCGAGACGACCGTTAAACGGATCATTTCCGAGTTTCTGCGGGAGGGGATACTGGTCGAAACCGGACGCCGTCCCTGCCGCAACGGCTACACCGTCGTTTACCGCATCGTGATCAATACAATCCGCATGCTCGAACCGATCGCAGAGCCCGACATCGACACGGGGTCCACAGTGGACCCCGTCCAGCCTGAACCCGGTAGGGGGTCCACAGTGGACGGGGTAGGGGGTCCACAGTGGACCCCAAACCACCCTAAAACCATCCATAAACCACCTACGCGCGCGAGCGCGCGCGAGGCGGCGGCGGAGGTTGAGGATCTGGAATCTGTAAAAATCCTCGCAGCCTATCCCGAGGACAGGATCCGAGACAGGCGGACCAGTCTGCGTTTGATCGCGGCAGCTGTGAAGGCCAGTGTGAAGCCCGATGACCTGCTCCAGGCGGTCAAAGCCTATGCTAAGGAAAGCGAGGGCTACACGCGTAGCAAGGTTTGTTTCTCCGACAACTGGTTCAAGATGCGCCGGTGGGAAAAGGGGCTTGCCCAGATGCAGGCCGACCGCGAGAAAGCGCGCGAGGCCGAAGCCAAAAGCCGCGTCAGTCTCGCCGAGTGGATCCACGAGCGCCATCCCCTGTGCCGCCACATCACCAACCGGCAGATCGAGGATCTGATCGCGACAAAGCTGGTGACGCCTGAGCAGGTACGTGCTGCGGGGCTGCAGGCGTGAGAGTTGTTGTGCAATTTGAGATTGGGATATTTATATCTCAAAAAGCCCCCACGTTTCTGAGGTAGTGGTTGCGGCAAGCGCAGAAATTGAGATAAAGGTTTCAGTAACGCAGAAAGTGGAGAGGTTTCTGAGGTATGGACATCGCGAACTTCAAATCTGGTCAACTTGAAGATCAGTATGAATACAAGGCATTTCTGCCAGAAACCATTTGTCATGAATGGGTTGTAGCTGACCCTGAGCTGTCAGAGCTCTTGGGTCGAGCTGACCGTGCTTTGGGAGAATTGAACGCTTTTGCACAGCTGATCCCCGATATCGAGTTCTTCATTCGCATGTATGTCGCGAAGGAGGCTACGCAATCCAGTCGGATCGAAGGTACTCAAACCAACATCGAAGATGCGTTCAAGGATGCTGATGACCTGAACCCAGGAGAACGCGACGACTGGGCCGAGGTACAAAACTACATCCATGCGATCAACTTTGCGATTGAAGCCCTAGACGAGTTGCCCTTGTCGAACCGATTACTGCGTCAAACGCATGAAATATTGCTTTCTGGAGTGCGTGGTCAACAGAAACAGCCCGGACATTTTCGTACCAGTCAAAACTGGATAGGGGTCAGCTTGAAAAACGCCGTGTTTGTGCCGCCGCATCATGACCATGTCCCAGAGCTAATGGGTGACCTAGAAGCATTCTTACACGCGGACCACCTTTTTGTGCATCCATTGGTGCGGATTGCCATTGGGCACTACCAGTTTGAGACAGTTCACCCGTTTTTGGACGGTAACGGGCGTCTAGGGCGCTTGCTGATATCGCTATATCTGGCGTCAGAGGGACTGCTAGTACGGCCGGCGCTCTATCTGTCGGACTATTTTGAACGTAACAAGACCGCGTATGTGGATCACCTGATGGCCGTGCGCCAGGGCAATCACTTGCGGGAGTGGCTGGTGTTTTTCCTCCATGGCGTTGAGGAAACAGCGCGTGCTTCAGCAGACGTATTCCGGTCTATTTTGGCAATCAAGGAACGGATCGAACGAGATGTACTGCCTCGGTTCAGCGTGCGCCGACAAGACAACGCGCAGGCGCTCATGCGGCACCTGTATGCGCGTCCAGTTGTGGATGTGAACATGGTTGCCGAAATCATTGGGGCTACCGGCAATACTGCGTCCGCGCTGATAACCGATATGGTCAGTCACGGTGTTTTGGTTGAAGTTACGGGGCAACGCCGAAATCGACTGTTTGTTTTCAACGAATATATCGAGCTGTTCAGGAGGTAGGCGTTCAGAAACTGGTACAAGTGGCAGCTCCCTGCAAAGCCCGTCTTTGAAGACTAATCGGCCGTCGACCAAATGATCCACACTCATTTATGCGCAACAATCTGTTGCACGACGGGGTGCATCCACGCAGGGACGTGCCTGCTTTGCTTTGCCAAGAGCTTCCGATCATTGTCGTCCAGTGCGCGTGCAAGCTGGTCGATGATTTGACTGTCCACACGGTCCTTTCCGACATAACGCAACGCCTGGAAGACAACCCCGGTTTTATTGCCTGCGCCGACGAGCGTCTTGGAGGACGCGTTCCGGAATTGGATGACTTGCCGTCCAACTTTTTTGGTGCGGGTCGGGCCGTCGGTCATATAGGTCGGCTTGGAGGGTACCTGAGTGGAAAGGCCCAACTGATTGGCAGCCATCGAAGGAGAAGGTTGCAAGATCTGACCATCCTTTCGAGCAACAGCTTTTGCGATGTCATCGGCGGAAGGCGACAGAAATCCAAAGCGCGGGCTCTTCTTCGGGTAGTCATACAGCCCCCGCGTCAGTCGCCGGATCACACCCTGATCAGCAAGGCGTGACAGGGTCTGATCCACGCTTGCGCGGGATCCAATATCGAGAAAATCGGACGGCGCAAAGATTGCGCCGCGACCTTTTCCGATGATGCGTTGCTTGATGTTTGACGTAATCATGCCCGAACTCCTTGTTGGAAAATATGGTATGTTTTTCTGAAAGTCAATGAGCCATGGCCCGCCCCTAGCTGTCGACCCCCAAGCAGGTGCGCGCGGAGGGACTGCAGGCGTGAGTTTCGAAGGAAGGCAACGCAATCGTTTCGTTCGAGCAGACGCGTTGGATGTGTGTGGTGAAGTGAGCCTGCAGGTGCAGTGGAGTGACCGATTTACGTTACGCAAAGATAACCTTACTGCGCCAAATGTTTTCTTGAGATAACATAAGTTGTGAATTGAGCGGG
Source organism: Roseovarius salincola (assembly GCF_026891095.1). GTDB lineage: Bacteria > Pseudomonadota > Alphaproteobacteria > Rhodobacterales > Rhodobacteraceae > Roseovarius > Roseovarius salincola. Next base: position 326,967 of record NZ_JAPTNL010000003.1, on the reverse strand, counting down.
GTATTGGGCCGTTGTTCTAAGTCGTGAAGATTGACGGTAATGTTTTCTCAGTGTAACATTTATGGGCTTAGTGTCACCTGGAGATATCATTATGGCTGTTCCCATCAAAATGCCTAGAGCGGCCCGTAAGGAGCTCGTGACACTTGGGGAAAACATCCGTGTTGCTCGACTGCGCCGCAAATTGACCGCTGAGATTGTCGCGCAGCGCGCTGGCACTACGCGGCAGACCATCGCCAAGATCGAAAGCGGGAACCCCGCAGTTAAGATCGGCACTTACGTGGCCGTGTTGCAGGGGCTCGGCCTTGTGAAAGGCTGGGGGGATATTGATGATCCGGTTGGCGAGCAGATGGCCCTTGATGGCCTCCCGCAGCGTGCGAGACTGAAAAATGGTTGAGGTCTGGATCGACTGGAAGGGGCTGAAACGGGTTGGTGCGCTCCACCGCACAGCTGGGCGCGGCCAAGAGGGGGTGTCCTTTACCTATCATGACGACTGGCTTGCCGACGAAAACGCCTTCGGGCTTCCCTATCATGGTCGGCTAGGTTTTCGAGATGTGTAGGAACGCCGCTGATTTCAGATTTGTCGATGTACATTCAAGAGTACTGCTGGTCGGGGCCTGCCCTGGACGTGAAGAAGAACGGGAAGGACGGCCTTTCGCAGGGCAGTCCGGACAAAATCTTGAAATCATGCTGCGACGCTTGCAGGTCCTGCATCCGCTGGTTTTTCCATCGCCGCAACTGGATGCCTACAGCTTAGTCAATGCACATTCACTGCCAAGATATCCCGAGCGCGAGGGATATGATGGGAGCACGCAGCCACGCAAACAGGACGTTCTGGCACCCGAGAACCGAGCTAGGCTCATTGCCCGTTTGCAACGCGTTCAGCCCGAAATCATCGTTTATTTGGGAAAGGCGGCACAGTTCGCCCACGAAGTGTTTGAAGCGCATATGCCTGACATAAGAGCCTACCGAACAGGGCACCCATCAACCCAAGCCTGGAATACTCCGCGCCAATATCGAGGTATGCCGCGAGAAGAAAAAATCCGCCGCTGGGCTGAAGACCAATTCGCTACAGTTGAGTGAAGACGGCGGACGGCCCAAAGCGTGCGAAATTGGGCTGGCTCTGATCTGGGGTCGAACTTCCGATAGGATCCCCGACGTCGAAATGGTCGCCCTTCCGCACCGGGACGAAGATCCAGTCACCGAGTGACCTGAGCGCCAGGGCGGCTGTTCAGTCTACAGCTGCCAGATCAAGCCCGGGCAGGCGGTCCGTGACACACTCGCTCACAGCATCAACAACGGACGTCGTGAAGTCCTTCGGCAGATTGGCATTTGCTGCTTCAAGCGCCTTTGGCGCGCATACCGTGATCTCTTCGATGATCGCCATTGCTCGTTTTTTGGACATGCCGGAACGCATGGCCGTTTGCACGAAATGCCGCCCGTGAATCTGATCGAAGCGGTAATGGCGGTTCTTTCCGACCGACATCGCCATTTTCATCTGCTTGCGCTCGATCTGGCGGGCGTTCAGCGCGGGCTGAGCCGTCAAAATGTCATAGAGCGGGGTCATGCGGTAGCTGCCGCCGGGGCTCAGAAATACGCTGAAATTCTTCGCGTGGCCGTCTGTGGCCCCGATCAGCCAGAAGATGATCTGCGCTTTCAGGAAAGCCTCCTGATCCTCCATCGGCGTATCGCTGCCCTTGAGCAGGTCCAGCACATCGACCATGCCCGGCCCGCCTTCATTCTGGTATTTCAGGGTCGGGGGTACAGACAGCGCCTGGCAGCAATCTTCCTGCGGCAGGCGGAGCAAGCGCCCGTCCTTTGTCCAGCGCCGGTCGAAGCGTTCGATGACAAGCGCCTTGGTGTCGCCGAAGGTTTCGATGGTGGCCGCGTTGACCGGCAGGCCAAAGGCTTCGGTCAGTTTCAGGCAGTAATATTCATTCTCGACGCTGTCGGACAGGTCGATGCCGCCGGGCAGCGCACCGATCTGCGTCTTCAATATATTTGTGGTCGGTGTTGTGCCGTGGGGCTTGATCCAGCCGCCTTCGTGGTAAAGCAGGGCGGTTTTTTCTTGTGCCCCGGCCACGGATATGCGGAATGCGTCATCACTGCTCAGGCCGAGCGGGGCCTGGCTCAGACCGTTGAGGATTTTTTCGATGGCGGCGGCATCGACAGCTTCGCCCTCCAGCTTGCTCGTGCTGTCAGGCGCCGCGTCATCTCCAGTGATGAATTGTAGCGCGCCCACGCAGTCATGGCCGATCCTCGCTAGCAGGCTGTAGGCGTCAATCCCCCGTGCCCCGACCTTTTCGGCGACAAGGCGGCGCAGCTTGTCCGAGTCCGGCAGGAGATTCTCGAACACGGCAGCCACTGGTTCGCCGCGATAGGGTGTCTCGCGTAGCGGCAGCGACAGTGAAACCGGCAGGGCATGCTCCCAGCCCAGCCAGTCTTCATGATAGGTGAAACTGATCGCGCCGCTGGCTTCGCGGCTCAGCGTACCGACGCGGCGGTTGTTCAGATACACGCGCAGCGGTGCATAGGCCGGGCGCCGTCCCATCAGAACAGCTCCTCGATATCCTGCCCCGCGCCCTTGGAGCGCTCTCCAACCCTGAATTCAAGATCAAGGGCAGCGAGGACGGCGAGGATCGAGTCGAGCTTTGCGGGCTTGTCGCCTTTCTCGATCACGGAGATCGTGCCCTGGCGGAGGCCGGCGCGCTCGGCGAGTTGCGTCTGTGTCCAGCCGCACTTCTTGCGCGCGCGCTGGATGATGGTGCCGATCTGCTTTGGTGTGCGTGCAAGGTTACTCATGCAGTAAATATACGCCATAGCGCATATAGTATCAATATACGGTGTAACGGATAATGCTTAATTATACGCCGAAACAAATAAACCAGAAATATCTGCTGGAGCGTATAGAAGCTTCGGAGCTGTTTGGGAAACGTTGATCCGGTGTACCGACAGGGCACAAGGTGGATGAAATTCAAAGAGCTTTGCGTCTCACCAGCAAAGAAGGGCGGGCAGGAAAAAGGTCACCGGCGCGGACGTGGTCGCGACTATGGTATGACGCGCGACACAGATCGAGCATCAGCACGGGTATCAAGCTGGTCCTGATTATCACGGCAGGCGGGGAAAGCCTTCCCCTCGCTGCAACCCGCCGCTGGCGGTTTTCCGCTACCCCTTCCAGCGGGGACACCCCGCAACGCCCCGTTCCATTCTTTGAAAAGAATGCTTTTGGTCCGTCCTGGATGGACAAAATTGACGAATGGTAAAGCGTTGCCGCCACGACAAGGCTCGGGAGCCCTCCAGCAAAGCAGGGCGGGCGCCGGTGCCCTGCATCGTCTCCGCCGCCGCACCCCCATCAGCAAGTGAGGGGTGACGGACGGCTCCGGCGAAGCAGGGCGATAGGTCTCGCTACGGGTGAAATGTCTCTATCTAGACGGACCAACAACCACTAGAGTGCGGCCATGAACAGGGTGCTTGACTCAGCGACGAGTAGCCGGACTTGTCCAACGATGGATCGTGACAGGTTGCACCGTGGTTCCGCCGATTGGTGCAGTTCCGGCGGCGGCCGGCCCGGCTCGCTCCTAGAAATGTCCCATTATGACCCTGCAAGTACGCCCGTGGCGCTGTGCTGAATGGAATATGTTCTGGGAAAACAATGAAAATACTACACAAATGTGTATCCATTGGGTACACTTCTCTCCGATGAAAGATGCAGGGCTGCGCATCCGTGTCCAACGTGAGTTGAGACAAAGCTTCCAAGAAGCTTGCAAGGCGGAGGATAAGTCTGCAGCGCAAGTCCTTAGGGAGTTCATGCGGCAATACGTCCAGAATCATAATGCTCTGAGCGGAGTGCGGCATAAAGAAAACACGAGCAGAGAAAAACGAGAGCAATGAAAAAAGGGGCGAAGGGAAAAGAGCAAAAGCGTGACGTCGGGATTTGTGGCGTCGATCTGTTTTGTGGTGCGGGTGGGCTTACTCGTGGTTTGGAGAAAGCCGGTTTGGAGGTCAGGCTGGGCGTCGATCTTGATGCCGAGTGCAAGTTTCCTTACGAAGAAAACAACAGTGCGCGCTTTCTCGAGAGATCGGTATCGGACGTCACTGCAGCCGAACTGAACGAAGCGTTCGAAGGTGCGGACTATAAATTACTGGCCGGATGCGCTCCGTGTCAGCCGTTTTCCACATATCAGCAGGGGAAGATCGGGCCATCGGACGAGCGATGGAACCTTCTGATGGAATTCGGCCGCTTGGTCCGAGAGGTAAACCCCGATTTCGTGACGATGGAGAACGTACCGCGTCTCGCAGAGCAGGAGGTTTTTTCCGAGTTCGTAGCTCTATTGGAGAAATCAGGATTTTATGTGTCGCACGGTGTCGTCAACTGTGCGGACTATGGCGTCCCTCAGCAGCGTAATCGGCTGGTGTTGTTGGCGTCCAAGCTCGGCGAGTTGCGCTTGTGTCCACCGACTACTCCGGCGGGCAAAAGAAAGACGGTCCGCGACGCCATCGGAAAGCTTCCACCCATAGAAGCGGGGCAGCGTCATGACAAAGACCCGTTGCACCATTCGTCGAGGCTTTCGGAATTGAACCTGTTGCGAATCCGCGCCTCGAAGCCCGGTGGCAGCTGGAGGGATTGGGACGAGAACCTGGTTGCTGCATGCCATCGCAAAGATACAGGCAAGACCTACGCAAGCGTGTATGGGCGCATGGTATGGGATGCTCCCGCTCCGACGATGACCACGCAGTATTTCGGGTTCGGAAACGGGCGGTTCGGTCATCCCGAGCAGGATCGTGCGATCTCGCTCAGGGAGGGGGCTGTGCTCCAAAGTTTTCCGAAAGGGTACAAGTTCGTACCAAATGGAGCCCCGATTCACACGAAGCATATCGGTCGCCTGATCGGTAACGCCGTTCCCGTCAATCTTGGACGTGCCATCGGCAAGAGCATCATTCAGCATGTCGAGGCCATCAGGGCTGGCGAAGCGGAGGCTGCGTGAGCACCCAGACGTCGGCAGCAGCAGTTCCCGAAGACCATCCCGTTATTGCCGTTCCCGAACCTGGCCAGTTGGTCGAGGTTCGTCGCCGCCAATGGGTCGTCGCGGATGTTATCGGCTCGACCCTGACAGGGGCCGGGACACTACCACAGCATTTGCTGACTCTTTCCTCGATTGACGATGACAATCTCGGTGAAGAAATCGAAGTCGTGTGGGAGCTCGAACCGGGTGCGCACGTCATCGAAAAGGCAGGTCTGCCATCGATCACGGGGCAGGACGACACTACCGAACTGGAAGCGTTTCTGGACGCGGTGCGATGGGGCGCAGCCACGAATGCCGACCGTGGCTTCCTGCAGGCCCCATTCAGAAGCGGCGTGAGCATCGAAGATTTTCAGCTCGACCCGATGGTTCGCGCGATAGAAATGGCGAGAGCCAACCTCTTGATCGCGGACGATGTCGGTCTGGGCAAGACCATAGAGGCCGGGCTCGTCATACAAGAGCTGTTGCTGCGCCATCGTGCACGAACGGCACTCGTCGTTTGTCCTGCATCTCTTCAAGAGAAGTGGCGTGTCGAGATGCTGGAAAAGTTCGGTCTCGAGTTCCGGATCGTCAATACCGACTACATCAAGCAACTTCGACGGGATCGGGGAATCCACGCGAACCCCTGGACATCTTATCCCCGCTTGATCACCTCGATCGACTGGCTCAAAGCCGGTGATCCTCTACGAATGATGCGAGATGTCTTGCCGGTGCATCCGACATATCCGCGTAAATTCGACATTCTCGTTGTCGACGAAGCTCACAACGTCGCTCCTGCGGGTTCGGCAAACTACGTTATCGAAAGCCAGAGAACGCGCTTGATCAGAAGGATCGCCCCTCATTTTCAGCACCGGCTTTTCCTGACAGCAACCCCTCACAACGGGTATACCGAGTCGTTCACATCATTGCTTGAGTTGCTCGATAACCAGCGCTTCTCCCGTAACATCATGCCCGACGAGAGGCAGCTTTCGCAGGTGATGGTCAGACGGCTGAAAACCGATTTGATCGATAGCGACGGAAAACCTCTGTACCCGCGCCGGTGCCTCAAGGCACTGTCGGTGCCGTTCACGGATGACGAGCGTTCGATACACGCGACGCTGGATCGATACTGCAAGAGTCGAGAGGGTTCGACTGACGAGAAATCCCATACCGGCACCAAGTTCGTCAACACGTTGCTGAAGAAGAGATTGTTCTCTTCACCAGCAGCTTTTGCGTCAACTTTGGAGAAGCATATCCAAACGGTAACATCCGGCGCCCGCTCGCAGGACGCTAATGTGCTCGGTGATCGCATTCTGCGAAGAGCGATCATGAAAGCCGAGGAGGATTATGCAGACGATCGGCAGGCGGAAGCCGCGCAGGAAGAGGCCATACAAGAAGCCAGCAAACGCAGTGCTCCGCTAACGGACGAACAGCACGCGCTGATAGACAGGATGCGCGATTGGGCCCAGCGGGCCGCGAATAAGCCGGATTCGAAGGCCAAGGCAATCGTATCGTGGATCGAAGAAAATCTTAGAGAAAATGGGAAGTGGAACGAGCGGCGCGTCATTCTCTTCACGGAGTACCGGTCAACACATCAATGGCTCCAGCGCATTCTGGCGTCGCACGACTTTGGAGGTGACCGTCTCGCGACGATACATGGCGGAATGGACCAGGAAGAGCGCGAGAAGGTCAAAGCCGCGTTCCAGACCAACCCCAAAGACTCGGATGTCCGCATCTTGCTGGCGACCGATGCAGCTGCAGAAGGAATCGACCTACAGAATTACTGTAACTGCTTGATTCATGTTGAAATTCCCTACAACCCCAACGTCATGGAGCAGAGAAACGGCCGGATAGATCGGCACGGCCAGAAGTACGGGGAGGTACTTATTTGGCATCCCGTCGATGGCGGTGCGGCCGAAGGAGACAGCCTTGGGGGTCACGAGCAAGACATCATTCGTGCACTGACCAAGCTGGAGTCGATGCGCGAAGACATGGGGAGCGTTAATCCGGTCATCGCGCCACAGATGGCGGGTCTGATCGAAGGGACCCGCAAGCAGCTCGACACCCGCGTTGCTGAGGCGAGAGCGGCAAAAGCGAGAAAATTCGTGCGCGCCGAGCGTGAACTCAAGGACAGGATCGCGAAACTACACGACCGCCTGATGGAAACCAGAAAGGATTTTCACCTCACACCCGACAGAATTTGCGCGGCGGTGAAAACCGGTTTGGCCCTCGCGGAGAGGCCTGCTCTCGAACCAGTGCACCTGGACGGTGCGCCGGCTGGGACTGTCTTTAATATGCCGGCTTTGACGGGATCGTGGTCCCGATGCATGGAGGGGCTTCGCCACCCGCATACTGGAACGATACGACCGATTACGTTCGATCATGGGGTAGCCAAAGGACGGGACGACGTCGTTCTCGTTCACCTCAACCATCGGCTCGTGCAGATGTGCTTGCGGCTGATGCGCGCCGAGATTTGGGCGCAAGACGACGTGAAGAGACTCCACCGCGTCGATGTCCGTGCGATCCCAGACGCATTGTTGGAAACACCCGCCGCCGCTGTCGTCTCCCGGCTTGTCATTACGGGAGGTAATCATCACAGGCTTCATGAAGAACTCACTGTTGCGGGGGGCTATCTCCGTAAGGACACGTTCGCGCGGGAGCAACGGGTCACACGCGTGAACGAGTGGCTGGAGGGCGCCTCTCCCGCGACGCCATCAACCGATGCCTTCGAGGCGTTGGCCGAGCGCTTCACGAAGTTCAAGGAATCGATCATGCAGACTGTCGAGGCACGTTCACGTGATAGGCTGCGGAACCTCGAGAACACTCTTGGCACCCGTAAAGACCAGGAGATCAGAAACATAGGAACGGTGCTCGATGATCTGAGTGCAGCGATCGAGAACGAGATCGCGAAAGATACCCGTCCGGAACAGCTGGACTGGATCAGCCAGCTTCATGAGGACGAACGTACTCAAGTGCGTCGCGACATTGATGCCCTAAGGGCCCGACTTGCAGGCATACCAGAAGAAAAAGAAAGGGAGATCGCTGCGATCGAAGCTCGTTATGACGGGTTCACCGCCCGCACATTTCCTGTTGCCGTCATATTGCTGCTACCTGATTCGATGGCTCATGGAGGCGCGTTATGACCGAAATGAGCATGCACGGAGAATGGCTGGCCCTTCTCGAAATATCCGGTCCTTTTCTGGCTGAACCCGTCCTGAAAGATGCCTTTCCTCAAGGTCTGGAAGACGTTGCGTCCGACAAACGAAGATTACTCCGCCAAGCCTATGACGAATGGCGGGAAGCGAAAGAGTTGGAAGATGCCGATCTGTCCGATTTGCACCAAGCCTGGATCGACCTCGTATTACGCCAAGGCCTCGAACTCGACGAAGACGGAGCCGGAGATATCCTCAAATCCGGGAATGAACTCGGAGATGGCCTGTGCCATCGCGTACCGGAGCATGATCTCACACTAATGCCGGACTATGCGGTCGTCGATGACCGTGAGGCGAACAATCCGCTGATGCTTATCTCGGTTTGGGACCCCGATCGTCCTCTGGACGAACCCGTTCGGGGAGACGGGTGGGCGACGTCACCGGCCGAACGCCTGGTGGAGTTATGCCGCGCGACGGGAACGCGGTTGGGTCTCGTAACGAACGGTGAGCGCTGGATGCTCGTTGACGCGCCGGTCGGAGCCGTGACGACATTCGCGAGCTGGTATGCTCGCCTCTGGAGCCAGGAACCGAAAACCCTGCAGGCTTTCGTGAATTTGCTCGGTGTGCGCCGGTTCTTCGTAGGCAAGGACGACCAACTACCCGCGCTGCTCGACGCCTCTCTTAAGTTACAGGACGAGGTGACCGACGCGCTCGGCGAACAGGTCCGACGTGCCGTCGAGGTCTTGATCCAGTCGCTGGATCGCGCCGACGTCGACAGAAATCGGGAGCTTTTGGCCGGCATCGAACCAACCGCTCTCTACGAAGCCGGCTTGACCGTCATGATGCGCATCGTGTTTCTTCTCTCGGCAGAAGAGCGTGGCTTGTTGTTGCTTGGTGACGAGCGATACGAGGCCAACTACGCCGTATCGACTCTTCGCATGCAACTGCGCGCCGAATCCGAAGAAATATTGGAGCGGCGGAACGACGCTTGGTCACGGTTATTGGCGATCTTCCGTGCCGTTTATGGCGGCATAGAGCACGAAGCCCTGAGGATGCCAGCGCTAGGTGGCTCGCTTTTCGATCCCGACCGCTATCCATTCCTTGAGGGGCGTGCGCGCGGAACCGATTGGCGGAAGGATGCGGCGACCCCGCTACCGATCGACAATCGGACAGTCCTTCTGCTGCTCGACGCCGTACAACTTTTCCAAGGACGTGCGCTATCGTACCGGGCGCTCGATGTAGAGCAAATCGGTTATGTTTATGAGGGCTTGCTGGAACGTACCGTTGTGCGCGCGGACCACGTAACGCTTGATCTCGATGCGACGAAAAATGCCAAGAAACCCTGGGTGACGTTGGACGAGGTCGAGGAAGTCGCGGCCAAGGGCGACGATGCTGTTGCCGGCTTGCTCAAGGAGCGCACCGGTAGTTCGGCCAGTCGGGTGAGAAACGATCTCACGAAAGCCGTGGACGCATCGGACGCGGACAAGTTGCTCACGGCCTGTCACGGAAGCACAGACCTACGGGATAGGATCAAGCCTTACTTCCATTTGCTCCGTACTGACCGTTGGGGGTACCCGCTGGCCTATCCGGTCGGGACTTTCATGGTGACGAGCGGCAGCGATCGGCGGGAGTCTGGCACGCATTACACCCCGAAGTCCTTGACCGAGGCGATCGTCAAGGAAACGCTCGAACCGATCGTTTATGTGGGGCCTTCGGAGGGCATACCGCGCGAAGAGTGGAAGCTGAAATCACCGGCCGAGCTGCTCGACCTTAAGATTTGCGATCCGGCGATGGGTTCCGGTGCGTTCTTGGTGCAGGTTTGCCGTTGGCTCGCCGAGCGGTTGGTCGAAGCGTGGGCGGACGCCGAAGGGACGGGAAATGCCGTTACGGCTGACGGCATCGTCGTCGAAAAACAAAACGGCTATGAACCGCTACGTAACGACCCGGAAGAAAGGTTGCTGACGGCTCGTCGCCTCATTGCGGAGCGTTGCCTTTACGGTGTTGACGTCAATCCGCTAGCGGTCGAGTTGGCGAAGCTCTCGATTTGGCTGGTGACGTTGGCAAAGGGCAGGCCCTTTGGGTTTCTGGACCACAATCTTCGGGCAGGGGACAGCCTGCTGGGCATCCGCGAGCTAAACCAGCTGCTTTGTCTTGAGATGGCGCCGACGAAGAACAGTGCGAGAAATCTTTTTGCTGCAGATATTGATGAAGCTGTATCCGAAGCTGTGGCGCTTCGTACTGATCTCCGTAACCGGCCGATTCGAGATATTCGCGACGTCGAAGAGATGGCCGGACTCGACAATATGGCCCGAAAAAAGTTGCGCCTTCCGGAATTCATTGCGGACGCCCTGGTGGCTGAGGCACTAGCCGCCGGTAAGAAAGCCATCGACGCGACCTCACTTTCAATCGAAGCGGGCAAGGCTATAGGTGGTGACAGCGACGCGACAGGACTCTTGCGCCGGCGAGCCGAAAATGGACTTAGCATCGGTCTCGCAGCCGGAAAGTCTGCCAGAAACCCTTTTCACTGGCCGCTCGAATTCCCTGAAGTATTTTGTCGAGTTAATGCCGGCTTTGATGCTGTGGTCGGGAATCCGCCATACATGGGTGGCCGAATAATATCGTCCAATTTTGGAGCTTCATATTATACGTTTCTAGATCATGTGAGAAATCATGTCCGAGGGTCGCCTGATTTGGCAGTCTACTTCTTGCTAAGGTCTTTCTCTCTCTGCCGAGCTACGGCTTGTGTCGGGTTGGTTACCACAAACGCCATTAAAGACACTGGAAACCGGGAAGTTGGACTTCAGCAGATAATGAAGTGTGACGGGATTGTAATTCACGCTCAGCCCGACTTGCCTTGGCCGGGAGGCGCGTCAATCGTGGTGAGCGTGTTCGTCATTACGAAGGGGGCTTGGGAAGGAGACAGGACACTTTCCGGGAAGAGCGTGCCCTACGTTTCGTCATCTCTGGACGAGTTCGTCGACCTTGAAGTTCATAAGCTCAAGTCTATGCGCGATGTCAAGTCTGATGGCTTCAAGCTCATGGGTGAAGGTTTTGTATTGGATGAAGTTGAAGTCGAAAACCTCCTCAGTCATGGGTTTCATTATCGCGAAATAATTAGGCCATATTTTGGTGGCGATGACCTAATGGAGCTTCCGAAGCTGGAAGCGAAGCGTTGGTGTATCGATTTCGAGGACAGGTCTAGAACTGAGATAGAAGCTTGGCCTATTGCAGTTTCTCGGGTTCAGGAACTTGTAAAGCCATTTAGAGATTGTCAGTCGGGTCAAATTCACCAGGATTGTTATTGGAAGTTCTGGGACATGCGTCCGAAGCTCAGAACTGCGCAAGCTTCAGGTTCAGTCTACTTAGTGATGCCCTCAGTTTCCAAGTATCTGGCCATACACAGGTATTCCGGAAAAGCCGTTTTTAATCAGAAAACAAAGGCGATATTCTATGAGGATTTCTGGGCTTTTGGAGTGCTTCAGTCGTCGATTCACGACGCTTGGGCGCGGTGGCGCTCGGGAGCTAGAGGTGTAACTTTGTCTTACTCGACGTCTAAGGCGCTCGATACGTTCCCGATTCCAGCGGGAAACTTTCAAAACTTGGAAGAGATATCGAAAGAATATTATGATGCTCGGCAGGCGATTTCCTCTTCTTTGGGTGTTGGCTTCACCAAATTTTATAATCTTCTTCATGACCCGTCTTGCGATGAAGGCGCCGTGCTCGAATTTAGAAAGATCTTCGCGGCTCTCGATGTTGCCGTGACTAGGGCGTACGACTGGCAGGGCGTAGAGCTGGAACATGACTTTAGAGAAATCTCAAGTTTGCCAAAAACAGACCGGACTCGGTTTGCGATTTCTGAAGGTGCACGATTGGAATTGTTAACGAGGTTGGTGAGCTTGAACAGTTTGCGTAGCGAGGCCGAAGAAAAGGGCCGATCAAAAGCGGACTCGGCACCCCGGGCGGTGATCGCCGACTCAGGCGATCTTTTCTCTGCGGGAGGTAGCCATAAATGACGGTTGTGAGCGAAAACACGATAGCGAGCAGCAATAAGGGTACAGGAGCCGACGACATCTATCGGATGACGGTCGATCTAAACGTTCTTGATCATCTCGGCATTAATCTCTATAGCAACATCGCTGCCGTCCTGACAGAGGCGGTCGCGAACGCTTGGGACGCTGACGCCGAGAACGTTGTGATTTCGATCGACCCCAACGGCGATTGGATCGAAATCATTGATGACGGCATAGGCATGAATGTCGCCGACATGAACGACAAGTATCTGCGTGTCGGCTATCGCAGGCGGGAAGAAGATGCGGCGCACGGCAGAACCACGGCCAAAGGGCGTCAAGTCATGGGTCGCAAAGGTCTTGGGAAATTGTCGCTGTTTTCGATCGCGGACCGGATCGATGTACAATCCTCCAAAGATGGCGAAGCCCACGGTCTCCGGATGAGTGTCGACGGCATCAAGGAGTCCGTGAACCGAAAAGAGCGCCACTATGCTCCGGATGCGCTTCCCGCCGAAGAGATCGACGTCACCGAGGGAACGAAAATCGTCCTGCGCGATATCAAACGCCAGCGACTCGGTCGCGGTGCCGCGGCCCTTCGGAAACGACTGGCCCGTCGCTTCTCGGTGATCGGCGAGCTGTACGACTTCAAAATCATGATCGACGGGCAGCCTGTCACGACGGAAGAACGGGGTGATTTGCCGATCGTCCAGTTCCTCTGGACCATGGGCGACTTCGAGCCCGAGCCGGGATCAATCCCTCGGGTCAAGGAGCAGGAGAGGCTACCCAGTCGATTTGACGGTTGGGAGGAAGACTGGAACGTCAAAGGGTGGATCGGCACGGCCCGTAAGCCGAAACAGCTCGACAGCGAGGATACGGGCAACCTCAACGGTATCGTTGTCTTCGCCCGCGGGCGCCTGTTTCACGAGAACATACTCGACAAGGTCAATGATGGCCGTCTCTACACCAAGTATCTCACCGGTCAGATCGAGGCGGACTTTCTAGATGACGACGACGAACCCGATATCGCGACCAGCGATCGCCAACGTGTGCAGGAGGACGATCCGCGGTACGCCCAGCTGATCGCGTTCCTGCGATCCCGCCTGAGTCAAGTCGAACGGCGCTGGACCGAATGGCGCCGCAAGCACGAAGTCCAGGATGCGCAAGAGACATCGCCCGCGCTCAAGGAGTGGTTCGAAAGCCTGCCCGACGGCTTCAGAAAAAGCGCGGAGACGCTGATCGCGAAGCTCAGTGCGTTGCCGGTCGACGAGGATGACGACCGCAAGCTATTGTATAGGCACGGAATCCTCGCATTCGAACGCATGAGAATCCGGGGATCGGCGGACGAGTTCGTCGAGAGCGTTCATGATGTCGACAAACTTCTTTCCGTGCTTGCGGACCGCGACGCGCTCGAAGCCTCACTCTATCGCGATATCGTCAAGTCGCGTCTCGATGCGATCAACGATTTTCAGGAGATCGTCGACGAGGATGCGAAGGAAAAAGTACTTCAACAATATTTGTTCGATCACCTGTGGCTGCTTGATCCCGCGTGGGAACGCGCCACCGATAGCCAGATCATGGAGTCGCGTCTCGCGACGGAGGGTGTGATAGTCGATGACCTGACTGAGAAGGAGAAACTCGGCCGCGTCGATATCGCCTACCGGACGAATGCCGGAAAGCACATTATCGTCGAACTCAAGAAAGCCGGTAGAAAAATGAAGCTTCTGGAACTCCAGGAGCAGGGGCAGACTTATGTCGACAAATTGAGGAAAATACTCGCCGCCCAGGGCGACGCTTCACCGAACATCGAAGTAATTTTCGTTGTCGGGAAACCCGTAGACGAGGAAACCAGCAATCCGAACCGTGTGAAGTCCTCGATGGATGCGATTTCGCCGGGGAGCCGGATCGTTCACTACGACTCTCTCATCGCGGGCGCGCAAACATCCTATGACGACTATCTGAAAAAGAGCAAGGAACTCGACCGGCTCGAAAAAATTGTCGAGAGATTGTAGGGGCCGGCCATGACAAACACTTCGAATGCATGGTTGGTGATCGGGTCTGAAGCGAAGACCGACGCGCAGGCATACGAAGACTATTCCGTAGCTCTGGCGCGGGTCGGTACTCTGAAGTCCGGCGTCGCCGAGCACGACGGTATCTTGGTTATCGACGAGTCCGGCAAGCCATTGCGCATCGGTAGGGTATTGCGACTACGCGAAGGTCCGGATGTGACCACCGTATTTTTCGATCGCCAGGGCGCTTGTGCTGATGGAGCAGACCTCGGAAAAGCCGGGCTTCCGCTACCGTCGAAGGGAGCGATCACACGCCTGCAATGGGACGACTTCGTCGCCGCGGTGCCTGTCCTCACCGGTTTGCCGTTTGACGACCTGCCTCAAATCGAGGCGCAAGAATACATTCGTGATCTCTTGCAGCTCGCCGTCACCGACGACTTGCTCGGGCCGGCGAACGGCCCTCACGAGCAGATCGTCGATATGGGGGTCCGGGACCGCTATCTGGTCGGTAAACTCGCGCCGAGACAGCCCGGAAGTGCTGCGACCGGCGGGCTGGAAGGTCTCGAAGGACCGCTGGATGTGGAGGGCGACGAAGAGGAGCCCGAGGACCTTCAGGTCCATACGGGGCGGCACGAAACGGGCGCCGAGTTCGAAACCACGACAGGGCGTGTGGATGCCGAGGTCGAGGCTGCGGAAGACATCGACGCCGCCAGCAATCAGTCCCTCGTGCCCTCGAGTATTGGCTTCACGTTATGTGTCGACGGCGATGTCGAGTCCATCGAGGTCGAGGCGCGGTGGGGCAAGTATGTCCGGGTCCACGACCATGACCATACCAAATCCGTGAACAGGAAAATCCGTGACGGAGAGGGCAACGTCCTCGAAACGCGGCAGGAGGAGGTAAAGGCGCGGGTCTGGCAGCGTGTTCCATGCGGTGGCACTATCACCATTCCGCTGACCGAAGGCCCGCTGAGTTCACGCAAGCCAGATGACGAGAATCCCGACGTGCGCGTGCAGGGAACCGTCCGTGGTAAGAACGCCAACGGCGATCGTCTCGTGACGCTGTTTCTGGTCAACGGACAGGAGGAGCCCGAAGAAAACAAGGACAGCGCTTGGCTATTCCAACCCGAGGTGATCGCGACCGCACATGGGACTGCGCAGGACTCCGCGATATTCCGGCGTCGTTTGGCAGTGCCGACTGACGGCGACGATCCGGAGCGTGACGCACTGGAGATGGTCTATCGGCGCCAGGTCGAGTTTGCCGTCGGACACGGCGTAGCGGTTCATGCCGACACACGCGCGGGCGATCCCGAGCGGGCCACGCTCGTCCGCACTGAGGTCATGCCGCAATACGAAGTCCCCGTGACCGAAACGCCGGGCCTCAGGCCTGAAGACCGTTTCGCGATGCAGGAAATGATCGCCGACGGCCATCTCGACATGGAAGTCCTCGCGGACATGGAGCGGGCCGATTTGACGGCCGCACTACAGAAACTCGCGGACGACTACGGGGCATGGATCGACGAACAGAGAGCCCGCATCGGTGAAGAAATCACCAATCACGATGCGCAGGCCGTTCAGGCGCTCGACCGCTGTAAAGACATCAAGCAAAGGCTGGAGGAAGGCATCGCCGTATTGGCGGACACTGGTGACGAAAGACCTCTGGAAGCCTTCCGGTTCGCCAACCGTGCCATGGCTCGTCAACGTATACACAGCATGTTCGCGTTGTCCCGACGGCGCGGTGAGAACAAGCCGCTCTCGGAGTTCGAAGTCCGGAAGAACCGTTCGTGGCGCCCCTTCCAGCTCGCGTTCGTTTTGCTATCGCTGCCGTCTCTCGCCGATCCGCTGCACCGTGACCGGACGGAGCCGCATCAAGCGCTTGCGGATTTGCTCTGGTTTCCGACCGGAGGCGGAAAGACCGAAGCCTATCTCGGTGTCGCCGCTTTCGCGATGGCGATCCGACGTCTGCATAGAAAGATCGACGGGTATGACGGCACGCGGGGGCTCGGTGTCATTATGCGCTACACTCTGCGCCTATTGACCTTGCAGCAATTCCAGCGGGCATCGACGCTGATCTGCGCAATGGAAGTCATCCGTCGTGACGCAATCGCGAATGGCGATGCGCGTCTCGGACGTTCGCCCTTTACGATCGGCTTGTGGGTCGGAAACAAGGTGACGCCGGGTACGACCGAGGACAGCCACCGCGCCATTCAGGACATCCGCGATCCGGACAAATACGATGAAGGCAATAGCTCTCCCGCACAGCTGACGAGCTGCCCCTGGTGTGGGACCGAAATCTTCGACAAACGTGATATTGAGGTCGACAAAGCCCGTAAGAGGACAATCCTCTACTGCGGCGACAAAAAGGGCCGCTGCGCCTTTTCGAAAGGACAATCCAGTCAGGAAGTCCATCCCGGCCTTCCGGTGGTTGTGGTAGACGAAGAAATCTATCACCGTCCGCCATCGATGATGATCGCGACCGTCGACAAGTTCGCATTGATGGCCTGGCGTGGCGAGGCGCGAACACTGTTCGGTCGTGCGACGTCAGCCTGTCCCCGTCACGGACTCCTATGGCCGGAGGCGGATTGCAACGGCAATCACAGAGCATATAAGGGACTTCCAACGACGAGCGTGCAGACGATCTCACCGCTCCGGCCACCCGATTTGATCATTCAGGATGAATTCCATCTCATCAGTGGCCCGCTCGGAACGATGGTCGGCCTCTACGAAACCGCCATAGACGAGCTATCCGGCTGGAAATCGGGCGGTCACGTCGTTCGGCCCAAGATCGTCGCTTCTACGGCAACCGTCCGGAAGGCGCCCGAACAGGTCAACAACGTCTTCATGCGCAGGGTCGCGGTATTCCCGCCGCACGGTCTCGACATCAGCGATAATTTTTTCTCGATACAGCGACCGATCGACCAGATACCCGGCCGTCGCTATCTCGGAATATGCTCTCCCGGAAGCTCGCGTCCAGCCATGCTGATCCGTGTTTACACGGCGTTCTTGACCGCTTCACAGGAACTATTCGACCGGTTCGGGCAAGCCGCCGACCCGTACATGACAACCGTCGGATACTTCAATTCTCTAAGGGAACTCGGCGGCATGAAGCGTCTTGCCGAGGACGATGTGCAGACACGATCCTACAGGGTCCAGATGAGTATGGTCGACCGGCCCGGTCTTGCACAACGTAGCGTGAGCAACATCGGCGAACTCACTTCGAGGGTTTCGAGCCGCGACATCCCGAAGCGGCTCGACCAACTGGAAGTGAAGTTCAAAGCACGCTTCGATCCAGCTGCCGGAAAATACGTTACCGAATGGGAGGAAAGCGACGATCGGTCTGTCGATGTCGTGCTCGCGACGAACATGTTGTCCGTCGGTGTCGATGTGAATCGTCTCGGGCTGATGGTGGTTAATGGTCAACCGAAGGGCACCGCCGAGTACATCCAGGCCACGAGCCGCGTCGGACGCGCTTCACCCGGTCTCGTTTGCACGGTCCTGACATGGGCGCGCCCCCGCGATCTGTCACACTATGAAACCTTCGAGCATTATCACTCCACCTTCTACAAACATGTGGAAGCTCAATCCGTAACGCCATTTTCGCCACGGGCGATGGATCGCGGACTGACAGGCGCACTGGTCAGTGTCGCCCGTCTGGCGAATGAAGAGTTCAACTCGAATACGGGAGCCGGTGCGCTTGATCGAACCGACAATGACGCGATCTGCCATGCCGCAAGCGTTCTCGTAGAACGGGCATGGAACGTGACGCAGGAAAGCAAAATCAAGAGTCTCGCGAACACCGAAATCAAGTCGCGGATTGATGAATGGTGCAGCGAAGCGAAAAAGGGCGGACGTACACTCGCCTATGAAAAAAAGGGGTCCGGTAAGGACACCATGGTAGCGCTCCTGAAAACGCCCGGCATCAAAGCCTGGGACGATTTTACGGTTCCGATGTCCATGCGTGAGGTCGAGCCCGGCGTGCGGCTCGTGATGAACAAGCTACGCGGCGGAGCCGGTCCTGACTGGATGCCACCGGCTGCCGGAAACGACGATGACGGGGAGGAGGGCTCATGAGCGATGATCGCACACCGGTCGGCCAGGTCCGGCCTTCGCAGCTTCTGTGGACTTACGGTCCCGGAGCGCTCATTGATCTCCCGAACCTCTCGGTCGTGACGCTCGGAACGGACCGTTGGGAAAAGAGCCGTTGCCAACCGATCGACGAACAAAGGCTGCTCGCAGCCGTCAAGCGCGTACTCGGCCCTCAGGTGGAGTCGCTTCGTGTACCACCCTTCACGCCGGAAGAGAATGTCGAACGGTATTCGGCGGAATCGCTCATCGGCGTTCCTGTCCGCCCGTTTCCCCGCTGGCTACGCTGCGTCAAATGCGGACTCCTGTCCGAGTACGATCTCGGGTTGTTCGAATGCAAAGAGCACTTCAAACCCGAACGCACACGTTTCGTGCACAAGGATTGTACCGGCTCGAAGGGCGACCAGAAGGCAAAGGACGCCGATGCCGTTCCCGCACGTTTCTTGCTGGCATGTCGCGACGGGCATCTCGATGACTTTCCGTGGCATTACTTTGTACATAGCGGACCGTCGGCCTGCAAAGGGACTCTGCGCTTCTTCGAAAGCGGGGCATCACTCCAGACCGAAAACCTCTGGGTCAAGTGCGATACTTGCGGAGCATCCCGCAGCATGGCCCATGCGTTCGGCAAGGCCGGCAAAGACAATCTTCCGGCGTGTCGCGGTCGTCATCCCCATCTCGACGAATACGGCGAGCGCTGCCAGGAGCAGGCGCGCGCTGTACTGCTCGGGGCGACAAACAGCTGGTTTCCGATCACTCTCTCGGCGCTCGCAATTCCGGTCGACGTCGGTTCGGCGCGCGACATTGTCGACTCGCTATGGGACGACTTCGAAGACGTGGAGGACAAGGCGGAACTCAAGGGTGTTCTCAAGGCCTTGAAGAAGAGGGAGGCGATGCCCGGCCTCGACGACTTCACACTCGACGAAGTTTGGGGCGCTATAGAAGCGAGAAGGTCCGGCGAGGGAGAGTCCGCTGTCGATGCGGCGGATATCAAGGGACCGGAATGGAAGGTTCTTACGAACCCGCATCCGCCGACCGATTGGCCGCATTTTTTGAGTAAACCCGCCGCACCACCGACTGGGTTCGAGAAATGCATCTCTTCAGTGCTGCTTCTCGAACGCCTGCGTGAAGTGAACGCTCTTCTCGGCTTCACTCGTGTCGAAGCGCCGGAAGAAGGTGGAGCACCGGACGAAAGGCCGGCGCGCGCCGCCCTGTGCAAAGGTGCACCTGAATGGGTGCCGGCGTCGGAAGTGCATGGAGAAGGGATTTTCATCTGTTTCGATTTGTCGACCATAGAAGACTGGGAGAAGCGCGAAGCCGTGGTCACCCGCGACCGGCACCTGACCGGCGGACATTGCGGATGGCGCGCTGCGCGGCGGCTCGATCCGGATGAGCACTATCCTGGCATTCGCTACGCCATGCTCCATACCGTCGCCCATCTGTTGATCCGCGAGCTCGCCTTGGAATGCGGATATAACGCCGCGAGCATCCGAGAACGAATCTACGCCGATACGTCCGGCAACGAAGATCAGGCGGGCATCTTGATTTACACGGCTGCAGCCGATTCCGACGGCACGCTCGGCGGGCTGGTAAATCTCGGTCGTCCGGAAAATCTGGGGCGTCTCCTACGGCAGGCTCTCGCACGGTCCCAGGTCTGTTCGTCCGATCCGCTCTGTGCAGAGCACAGGCCGGAGAAAGACCGGTCTTTACACGCCGCCGCTTGCCATGCCTGCTCGTTTGTCGCCGAGACCTCTTGCGAGTTCGGTAACCGTTATATCGACCGCGCTCTGGTCGTCCCGACCCTGGACGAAACCGGTGCCGCCTTCTTCGATTGAGGAGCGGCATGAACGAGCTTTTGAACGCCATCACTGCCATCGTTTCCAATACGCCGCCCAAAAGGGTGACGCATCTTGCCGAACTGATCAAAAGCGAACCGAAGCCCTTCGATCGGCGCAAGCTCGATGCGTGGGCCGTGACGCCCGCCGGCAAACGTCGTGCTGGTGCGCTGATCGATGCCTGGAACGGTACGGATGTCCCGGCTCCAGAGCTGGCGGGGATGCTCGCCGGGGCGGCGTACGCTTACCGCGAGGCGAAAGCCGAGGAGACCGTCGAACTCGTATGGACCGGACCGTCGAGCGAAATGATCGCGACGCGGAAGACAGAACAGGCGCTACTGGAAGTCATTCGTGCCGCGGAGACTAAGCTCTTCATGACAAGTTTTGTCGCATACAAACTGAGCACGATCATTGAGGCTATAGACGCTGCCCTTGCCCGTGGCGTAGCCGTCTCCATTCTTCTCGAAGCCAGCGAAGATCACGGTGGGGGTGTTTCGATCGATGGAATCGCCGCAATGAAGAAGGCACTCCCCGATGTTCTTGTGTATTCATGGCGAGAGCGCCCAGACGCATTTGTTGGTGGAAAAGTCCATGCCAAGGTCGCGGTTGCGGACGAACGACGCTGCTTCATTTCGAGTGCCAATCTCACTGGCCATGCCATGGAAAAAAACATGGAGGCCGGGATTCTCGTGTCCGGGGGCACCGTTCCGCAAAATCTGCACCTTCACCTCGACGCACTGGCGGTAACCGGCGTCATCGAAAGGGTGTGACATGGATCGCGTCGGTTCCGAAACCCGTTCACGCATCATGGCTAGCGTTGGCCAGAAGAACACCGGTGCCGAACTGACCCTGCGCCGCGGCCTGCACCGGGCCGGAATTCGCTATCGCCTTCATGGGAGAGAGCTGCCGGGACGTCCCGACCTCGTCCTTCCCAGATTCGGAGCGGTGATTTTCGTTCATGGATGCTACTGGCACAGCCACGGCTGCTATCGCTCTACCGTTCCGAAGACGCGCGAGGACTTCTGGCGGGACAAGTTCGCAGCCAATCGTGCACGTGACGCCCGCAACGATACCGCTCTGAGAGAACGCCATTGGCGCGTTATGACCGTCTGGGAATGCGCGCTCAAAGGCAAGACAGCATGGCCGCTCGAAGAAGTCGTGGCGTCTGTCATTCGTTGGCTACACTCCGGAAAAGAAACCGGCGTGATCGAAGGGCATTTGTCGGGATTGATTTCGAAGAAAGTGGGGAGCTCGTGACTATCGTTTGTCTCGGTTGGGGCTCATTGATCTGGGACCCAGGCGCATTGCCGGTAAATTCGGATTGGAGAACGGACGGCCCTTCGCTGCCTGTGGAATTCGCGCGGCAATCGAGCGATGGCCGGATTACACTCGTGCTTACGCCAGGGGCCGCTCCGGTTCCTGTGTATTGGGCGGAACTCGACGTTCCGTCGGTCGACGACGCCAAGGAGCGGCTCGCCATAAGGGAGGGGGTGCCGGACAAGTTCGCCCATCGCTCGATCGGTTTCTGGTCTCCGAGCGCGGTGAGCGACCATCGTGACGCGGATATAATCGGCAAGTGGGCGGAAGGATACGGGCATCGCGGCGTCGTCTGGACAGCTTTGAAACCCAAATTCGGGCCAAACTACATCACGCCGAACGCCGGGCAGGTCATACAGTATCTCCAAGCATTGACGGGCGAGCCACAGAGGCGCGCCGAGGAATATGTTCGCAAGGCACCGGTGCAGATCGCAACAGCCTATCGGCGGGAAATTGAGATGGTATTTGACTGGACACCGCTTATCGATGAGTGATGAAGCGCTGTCGCTACTTGGGGAGAAGATTGAGGGCCAACGACGCTATCTCGAACACTGGCGTCAACCCGCCGAGCCGCTTCTGTTCCAAATGGTCCGTACGTTGGATAATCTGTTCTGCGAAGAATTGTTTTTCGAAGAGGGCACGCCGGAACGCACGCCCAAACCGCAATACACTCTTTCTTCATGGGGCGTGAACAAGGCTCTTTCCCTGATGATTTCCGAAGAGCTTCCCGACGGGCCATTCCGCCTGTTCGACGGCTCCGGACAACCGCGGGCCCAAGCCGATGAATTCCTGCTTCAGGCCGGAATCCTCCAGCGCGCCGAAACCCTTGAAGGATGGCTGCGGGAGGGCTTGCTTGGTGCTCGTATCGACCATATTCGCGAGGCGCTACCGTCCGGGACGGAAAAAATCCTCGTACTGAAGTCCGAAGACCTCTCCATGTTCGGCGAAGTGGTTGCCCGCACGCACCGGGCCTGGATCAGCGATCTGACGGTAGAGCATGACGAACCGTTAGAACGAGAACTCCAGCAGCGCCATGCTGCGTTGGAGAGCCAACTCGAACGCTCGGTCGGCTGTTTCGGTGGCTGGGGGATCGGCTACACGACGACCGACGAGATCGACAATCACTTTCTGGATATCGGTGGACTGTATCTCCGACGCATGTGGAGCCAGGACTTACTCGGTACCGACGACGAAATCGGCGGTGAACCGTTCGGCGACTATCTCGGCGTCCTTGCTGCACTCGCGGGGCGCGCGCAAAAACACCTGTGCTATGCGTCGATTCTCAAAAGGCGACGTCCGGACCTGCAGCTCCGGAATTTACTGACGACGTTCTCGCCGTGTACCGATCTTATAGACGGACTTGCCGCACACCTGGACGCCGAAACCACGCAGATCGAAAAATTGCTTCGTCCCCTCGTGATCGGTCCCGACAATCGCGACGTTCACACAGTGTCGGGTGATATGACGTGGGCACCGATCATCCGTTCATCTGTCCACCATTACATTCTTCCGGTGTACGGGCTTGAAATCAATCCTTTCCTGTTCCTGCTGAAGGACTTGCAGGCCCGCTTCCAAAAAGACTGGTTCCGGGCCGCGAACAACAGGGAGCAGCGATGGCTAGCGGACCTGAACCAGCTGTTCGCGGGAAACAGATGGCAGATCAATGACCGGAACCTCAAACTCCGCGAGGGCGGGAAGACCGTTACCGACATCGACTATATCGCCTACGACAGGGAACACGACCAGCTGGCGATCTTTCAGCTCAAGTGGCAACATCCTGTCGGCATGGACAATCGCGCCCGACGGAGTGCGGGGAAGAACCTTGTCTCGCAGGGTAATGACTGGGTGGAGCGCGTGCTCAGTTGGCTGGATCGCAACGGGCTGGCGGAGTTTGGTCGAAGGGCAGGCTTCTCGATCAGTGCCGATACCAAAGTCTATCTATTCGTTGTCGCCCGCTACAATGCCTTTTTTAGCGGGTTCTCGTCTCGCGACGATCGTGCCGTATGGGCCGACTGGAATCATTTGATGCGGGTCCGCTACGAGAATCCGCGCGCCACGATCGCCGATATCGCGTCACTACTGAGAACTGAAGCCGAAGAAATTTCGCAGACGTATCCCGGGGAGTCTTACGCCCTTCCCCTCGGCAATCTGGCAGTCATTCTCAATCCAGAAACCGAACCTTAGTTTTTCGCGGTTCGTACGCGGCCTTCTTCCCAATGGAAGGCGCTGGCTATACGATCTGGAAGGTCGTTTACGCCGACGAAGCGACTTGGGCCTGGCTATTCAGCCAGCGGCAGAGCCACGCGGCTCGGGGAGGGTAGGACGTAAACAATAGGCCGCAAACAGCAAACGAAGTCCAAGGCGCCCTCCCGCAACCAATTTTACTGCAGGTCGGTGTCATCGGCCCTTAAATTATGTTTAGGTCGACCCGCGGCATTCCTGAAACATTGTAAGTTGTAGAGGGCCTTCGTGACGAGTGGCAATGTGACGACTGAGCTTCGAGGTGGTGCGATTACTGACTACATTGAAAAAGATTTGGCGAATGTCATGCGGGTGATCGCATGAGTTTCCGCTTCTGGCGCCGCATCCGCCTTGCCCCGGGCGTGACCCTTAACCTGTCGAAGTCGATGGCTTCGCTGTCTATTGGGCCGCAGGGCGCGAAATACACCATCAGCCCGCGCGGCAATCGGGCGACGGCAGGGCTTACCGGGACGGGGTTGTTCTATACCGTTCATGATCGCAAGCGGGCGGGCCGCGGCGGCGCGGCCCCTGCACCAGAGGTGGCGGCGCAGGACCGGTTGACCCTCGGGTTCTTTCAGCGGCTTTTCACCCCGGCGGACGAGAAGCGCTTCGTCGATGGTATTCGCGCATTGAACGAGGGGGATCTGGACACGGCACTCACCGCGCTGGAGGAGGCGCGTGATTTGCCTGATGCGGCCTGGATGGCCGGGCTGATCCGCCTGCGCCGTGAGGAGTTCGAAGCTGCCAAGGCCCATTTCGACCATGCTCTGGATCGCCTCTCAGATCTGGGCGTGCTGTTCGAGAAATACGAGATCGCTGCGCAAGCCAGCCTGCCGATCACCGAGGATATCTTCGCCCACATCCTCCCGCGCGAACGGGGCACACGGCTGGCCCTGCTGGAAATCGCGCAGATCGAGGGCCGCCATGATGACGCCATGGCGCATGTCGAGCGGTTGATGGAGCTCGACCCGACCGATCCGGTGGTGCTTTTGTCCTTCGTGGAACTGGCGCTCGACACGCCCGGCGATCGCTCCCTCATGGACCGGGTGGTGCGCGCCACGGTGCATGTGGAGAACAAGACCCCGGTCGATACTGCGATCCTGCTCTATCGCGGCCGTGCGCTCTCCGCACTGGGCCTGCCGGATGCCGCGATAGATGTGTTTACCCTGGCCAACCGCCGCCGCAAGGACCGGCCCGATGGGCTCTTGCATCAGATCCGCTACGACCGGGCGGTGCTGTACGATGAGACCGGCCAGCGCGCCCGGGCGCGCCAGCAGTTCGAGCGCATCTACGCGGCTGATCCGGGGTTCGAGGATGTGGCCGAACGGCTTGGCGTCGGGGGATGATGATCTTGGGCCTGAAGTCCTGTGATTTTGTCCGCTCTGCAGTGAGCCGCTTACACAAGACGTGCGCATCTGCTGCTCCAGTGTCCGTAGCGATCAAGAACCGCGCGCAGGTGCAGGGTGGTGCCTGAGCCCCAAGCCATCTGAAACCAAGAGGCTTCGAGCATGCCAAAGAGCTCTTGCCACATTCCTATATATGCTCAAATGTGGGTTTTTACATTTACACATACCCTGCATTGTGAGAGTCTTTGCGCATGATCATCTCGTTCCTCAATCAGAAAGGCGGCGTCGGCAAAACCACGCTGGCCGTGAATGTAGCGGCGCAGTTGGCCAGAAGGGGTCGAAAGGTGCTTTTGATCGACGCCGACAAGCAAGCCTCGGCCAGCACCTGGGCCGGCCTGCGCGAGGAGGCGCCGTTCCAGGTGGTAAACATGGCGCGGGCGAATATGGCGCGTGACGCGTTGAAACTCGCGGCGGACTACACGCACACCATCATCGATGGGCCGCCCCACGCCCAAGAGGTGGCGCGCTCCTGCATTATCGCCTCGGACTTCGTTGTCTTGCCGATCGAGCCTTCAGGCCTCTCGGCGTGGGCCTCGGATCTTACCGTAACGCAGGTCCGTGAGGCGCAGGACTTCAAGCCAACCCTCAAATGTGGGTTCGTGGTTTCCCGCAAAATCGGGAATACGGTGATCGGCCGCGAAATCCGTACCATGGCCGCAGAGGCAGGCATCCCAATCCTCGACGCGGAGATCGAGCAGCGCGTCGCGTTTGCCGAGAGCCTGACCATGGGCCAGACCATTTTCGAATGGGCGCCGGGGAGCCGCGCGGCTGACGAAATCGAAACCCTCACAACCGAGATTGACGCTTATGCCCAAGAAGACGTTTTCAACAGCGCCGAAGCCCAAGCCGCCAACGGATGACCAGATCAGCGCCTACGAGCAAGGCGGCGCGGGACATGATCGTCCGGTGGATGGGGACGCTGGGGCACGGCCGACCGAGCCGATGAAACGGCTGAGCCTTGATCTGCCGGCGTCGATGCATACCCGCTTCAAGACGGCCTGCAGCGCGACGGGCCGCAAGATGGGCGCCGAGATCCAGGATTTTATAGAGCAGCGCATCAAGCAGCTCGAGGAAGAGGCCGGCATCTTCCGCAAATGAGGCTTTGAGCTTACCCACATTTGAAAAGAACATCTTTTCAGGGCACCTCGCGGTGCCTTTTTTATTGAACCCGCGCTGATGCGCGCGGGCAGCTGAGGCGGCAGACTTCGCAGGGGATCGACGGGCCTATGGCCCGCTCACCCCGGCTCAGGCATCTTTGTGTTTGTTTGGTCCGCCCAACAGCCCTGATCGGGTCGGTCAACCACACGCCATCCCCAAAAGCAGCCGCCAATTTCCCCTGTCTCGCGAGCGAGCCATTCCTCGCGGCGCAAATTGGCGTCGGTTTTTGGGGCAGACATTTTCTTCGCAAATGTGGCTGGTTGACAGCCCCGTTCAGGGCCGTGGGTCGGGCTTCGCCCTCTCCCACTCTGTTCCGCCGAATACATGCGTATTCGGTCAGATCAGGTGGCCGAGGCGCAGCCCATCGGCGGAAGGGAAGGGCCCTTTCGCGTCACCTTGAAGGGAGGCCACACATGGCACCGAAGTTTGACGTTTACACCCATGTCACCGACACCATCATCGCTGAAATCGAGGCTGGCACGCCGCCATGGCGCAAGCCGTGGACCGGCAGCACGTCCGGCATTGCCTTTCCCACCCGGCACAACGGTGAGGAATATCGCGGCATCAACGTGCTGATGCTTTGGGTAATGGCGGCAAAGCAGGGCTACCTGTCGAGCCGCTGGATGACCTACAAGCAGGCGCAGGAACTTGGCGCGCAGGTTTGCAAGAGCGAGAAATCCGCCACGGTCGTCAAATACGGCACGTTCAAGCGCGAGAACGAGGCCGGCATGGAGGAGGAGATCCCCTATGCCCGCGCCTATCGCGTGTTCAACGCCGATCAGATCGAGGGCTTGTCAGAGGAATACTATATCCAGCCCGAACCGGCCTGCGACCTTGGCACCGAGGCCGACCCGGAACTGGAGGAGTTTTTCGCCCGCACTGGCGCGGAGATCGTGACCACCGACGAGCCGCGCGCCTATTACAGCCCGGCAAAGGATCACATCCATATGCCGCCCGTGGCGACGTTCCACGATGCGAAGGGGTATTTTGCGACCCTTGCCCATGAATCAATCCATTGGACTGGCAGCGAGAAACGCCTTGACCGGATCAAGAAATTCGCCAACCGCGAGGCCTATGCCTTCGAGGAGCTGGTGGCCGAGATCGGCGCTTGTTTCCTTGGCGCGCAGCTCGGCATCGAGCCGGAATTCGATCAGAGCGCGGCCTATGTGGAAAGCTGGCTTCAGGCCTTGAAAGATGACAAGCGCGCGATCTTCCGCGCCGCGTCCGAGGCCCAGAAGGCGGCCGATTTCCTGATGGACGCCGCCGACCGCCGCGAGGAGGCCGCCGCATGACGGCCCCGGCAATCCTGCCCCCAATGACGTGCCGCAAATGCGGCACGTCTAACCCGGTGATCTTCCTGGCTCCCGTGGTGGTGGCCGGCGCTGGCACCTGCATCTGCCTTGACTGCGCCGAAGCGCGCCGATGGCTGGACCCGGACGGAAACCTCAAACCCGGGATCACGCTTTGATCAGCTGCAGCCCCCGCCAACCGTGGCGGGGGTTTTGCCTTGGGCATCCGGAAGGCTGAAAAATTGTCCGGTTTGAGGCCGGAGCGAGCCCGACCTCAAACCGGACCGGCGCTGTCCGCGCGGGAGCCGCCGCCATCTGGCGCGGCCGGCAGGAACGAACGGCCATTGGAAGGGTAGGTCAGAGTGGGTGCGCAGCTGCGGACGGTGCCGTGTTTCGAAAGGCCTATAAAAATTGTCAGATGACGGCAGTCAGCCTCTGAGCGGACGCTCGATCAAGCCGCGCATTGACGGGCCGCGGTGCGGCGATCAGACGGCAACGCTTTCGCGGTTTATCTCTGCAACTGGCGCGCGACATTCATGCGATGTACCAAGACCAGCCCAATCGCCGTGCCGGGGGGCGGCCCGGCGATGCGCGGCGGCCTTCGGCCTTGATTCCGCGCGGCAAAGATTTGCGTTGGGTTCGTTGCCTGGTTTCGGTGCTGTTCCGGCCCCGGCAATAGAAATCACGCTGGATCGCCACCCCAGGGGCTGACGCTGGCCTCCTTTGCAAAACCCGCTTTCTGCGCAGAGCCGACATTCCTTGTGGCACGTCCCTGCCGTGACCAGGTTCTAGTCCGGCCAGCCGGACCCGAGCCAGCGGGCCGCTGTCTCGGCCCATGCGGGTGATGCCCCTTCGTGCAAGATGAGAGTGGAGCCCGCGCTGATGCGCACGGGCGACATGGTGCAAATGTCTGCGCGCGGCCTCGACGGGCCCTTGGCCCGCTCAGCCCCGCGCAGGCCTGTTTCTGTTTTAAGAGATCCGCCCAACATCCCGGGATCGGAAAGTCAAAAGACAAGCGCCGCATGCGCGTCGTCTTCGCCGGGGACCGTGTCCTCGGCCCAAGGCCTGCGGGCCGCACCATCCCCGTCTGCGATCCTTTGACTGTCCGCTCCCGGGCCGTGGGTCGGGCTTTGCCCTCAGCCACTCTGTTCCGCCGGAAACATGCGTTTCCGGTCAGATCAGATTGGCCGAGGCGCAGCCCAAAGGCGGAAGGCAAGGCAGCACCCGCCGACCGCGTCAATCGGAAGGAGGCCACAGATGGCTCACACATATCACCCCCCGCAATTCTGGACCTGCGATTGCGACCGCACCACCGGCGGCCACATCATCGCCGGGCTCTATGCGGCTTGCGTCTTTTGCGGCAAGCACCGGTCTGCCCTGAAGGAGATCGTCGTGCCGTCCGGCATGGGCGGCGTATTCGCCGTGGAGATCCTCGAGGTTGGAGAAGCCCGCGCCATAGTGCAGGTGGTGGGGAACGCGAACGGTTTTGACCAGCTCGCGCCGTTCACCGTTGCGCTGAAGGATATCGCCCCGCGCTGGAAGACCGGGACGGGAGCAGAGCAATGAGCGTTGATCATTACAGCGACAACCTCGCAACCGCCCGCCTTGAAGATACCTTTACCCTGCGCAGCGCCGCGCAGGAGGCCAGGGCCGCGCTTTACAGCGCCCTGAGCCGGCTGGAGCTGAACGATCTTGAAGGAGAGGAGGGCCCTTTCATCGACGATTGCCTTGTGGCCATCGCAATGCTCGAGGAGGCGCTGAGATGACCCTGCAGGAGATCAAGGCAGCCGTGGACGCGAGGCATCGCGTCCACTGGGCCAACCCGGGCTACCGCGTTATTTGTGACCGTCTTGGGCAATACCTGATCGTGTTCATCCGGAATGGCGACACCATCGGGCTGACCGACCGGAGCGGCACGCGACTCAATGGCCAGCCGGATCAGTTCTTTGTCGCCCCCTCTGAGCAGGAGGGGCAGGCATGACCAGAGTGCGGATCGTTCAGGACTTGCGCCGTCCGGATGGCACTGGCTGGCAGGTCGGAGAGATAAACGGGTGGCGTGTCGCGCGAGAGTTTGCGCGCGTGCTTGAGGACTACGACCCCGCGACGGGTGTGTTCACCTATGCGCCGGGTCCGGCGACGCCCGGCCCGTGGTGCTACAACGTCACCGGCTTCAGCACCCGCGCGGAGTGGCCGGAGCATCCACAGTATGACGGCAATTGCGGCCATGTGGAATGCAGCGATGGCAGCACGCGGCCGGTGCGGATGTATGGCCGGAAACTCTTCGTGACCCGCGCTGGCACGGAGCACTGGAGCCACTGACCCGAGCGCACCGCCGGCCCGCTGCTGGCGGTGCGGAGCGCAAAATTTTGTCCTGTCGGCATGCGGGGCGGGCCCGCCCGCCGACCGGACCGGCGCGTCGCACGCTGGCGACCGCGTCAGACGGTGAGGCGTCAAGTGGCGACACTATATGTTGCGTAGATTTGGTGGAGAGGCACAACATACTTGACTTTGATCATGCTTTGTTCCAGTTTTGGCGCATCAACAGAGGAGCTGCCCCGATGTCTGATACAGCCACCATGATGCCCGCGCCGGGCACCTTGCCGCCGACGGAAAAGCAAATTCTCTATGCGCGTCAGCTTGCAATACAGACCAATGCGATCTTGCCCTGGCAAGCGCAGCAGGACCGCAGGGCCTTGTCGCGGTGGATCGATGCGCAGAAGGCGAGCGCCCAAGCCTCAGACGCGGCGCGCCGTCCCACGTCAAAGCAGGTTGCCTTCGCGGAGCGCCTCGCCGCGATCAAGCGCACCAATGTTCCAGACGAATGCTTTCAGGATCGGCAGATGCTGAGCCGCTGGATTGACAGCCACAAGCCCTGACGCCGGCTCTGCCTGCGATCGAGACCGGTCTGCCCGGGGTCTTGGTCGCTGCTCCGGCCCGGACTGCTCCGCCTCGGTCCGGGCCGCCTTGTCTCATGGATCCCGGTCGTTCTCAGGCCTTGGCTGGTATGCCCTGTTCTTGGTCGAGGCGCGCGAATGTCTTTGCTGGAGATGCCGACCACTGGTCATAGCACCCGGCCGATTTGGACGTCTGACGCGCGCATGCCGATCTGGGCCCCACCTTTTCTGCGGAGTTCTCAAAACGCGACCTTTGGCGCGGGCCAGGCTTTGGCGACCGGGCGCGGCGGTGCCACGCCCTTCAACCACAAAATCGGTTTCCGCGCCGCGAACCCTCCGATTTTGCAGTGGATCGCAGCCCGTCCCGGCCCGGGCGTTTCCCATCGAACCACGCATTGAAAAGGAGATGAGATCATGCGGAGCTTCAGCGAATTCCAAATCATCGGCCGGGTTGGCAAACTCAAGGAGGTCGGCCCGACCCTGCGCATCAGCATCGCCGCTGAGTACGGCCGCAAGGACGAGCAGGGCAACTTCCAGCCCAACGCCTTCTGGAACGAGGTGACCCTGTTCAACGAGGCGGCCATCACCTGGGCCAAGGCCAACGTCCGCCCCGGCGATATCGTCCACGCGCGCGGGACGATCCGTCAGAGCCAGTGGGAGGCTCAGGACGGCACCACCGTCTACGGTGTCACCCTCGCCGCCGAGAGCTTCGACGACGTCAGCCACGACGAGCGCCGCCGCGCCGCGGCCGCGGTCGTCGAAGACTGATCCCGGGGGCGGGCCGTCGGGCCCGCCATCCCCAAGGCAGCCCACCACATTGCGCCGTCGCGGCGTATCTGCCCCGCTTGTCGGTACGGGGCGTTTGGGTCAGATGACAGCGCCGAGGGGGAAACTGGATTATCCTTGGGGCCAGATTGCGGCAAGCGGGAACGCATCCAAGGTTCGACACTCAAAAACTTGCAAAACAAGCCATTCTGGCTATACAGTCCAGTGATAGCTTGTAACCCCTGCGAGTATGACCATGAAAACCGTGACGGCCGTTGAGGCCAAGAACAGCTTTGGCCGCCTTCTGGAGGCGACCCACCGTGAGCCGGTGATGGTGACGAAGAACAACCGCGAGATCGCCGCAATGTTCTCGATGCAGGATGTTCAGGCTTTGGCGGATGCTTTCCTGGCTGACCCGCTCAAGGCCGAGGTGGCAGAGGGCAAACGTTCCGTACTCGATGCGCTGATGGCACAGCTGGAGATCAACCGGCGGCTGGAGGCCGGGCGCAAGGCGATTGCCGAGGGCAATGGCCTTGTCGCGGACGATAGCTATTTTGCGTCGCTGCGCGACCGCGCGCTGTCCCGCATTTCCTGATAGCCCTGCATGAAGAACGCGACGATCATTCTCGCTCCCGAGGTGGATGGAGCGATCCTGCGCCTGATCGACCACGTTGACCCCAGCGAAATCCCGGATGTGCTGAATTTCCTTGAGGGCATTCACCAGCGCATGGCGCGCACCCTGTCAGACTTCCCCGAGGCTGGCGCGCTCTTCCAGGGCAGGGTGCGCTTTCTGACGCTTGAAGGCTACACCTACCTCTACGAATACCATGAAGACACGAACGAGGTGCATGTGCTGGACCTCATGATGCCAGGACAAAACTGGCGCTAGGAGGAGCGGATGCTCAGCGACAAAGACCTGGACGAGCTCGACGCCCTGTTGCTTTCGATCCCGGAAGAGGCGGGCGGCATGTTGTTGCCAGAACTGGACGGGTTTTTCGCCGGACTGGTGGTCAGCCCGGAGATGATCCTGCCCGGTGAATTGCTGCCCCATGTCTGAGGCGCAAACGGCACCGGCTCGTCGCCGAGAGCTTTGACGACTTCGGCCATGACGAGCGCCGCCGCGCCGCGGCCGCGGTCATCCAAGACTGGCTCCGGGGGCGGCCTTCGGGCCCGCCATCACTGCTCGAAGGAACCTGCGCACAACCTAAGATCACCCGTCAAAATGCGCGACCACATCCATGGACTGGTGCACGATCCCGATGACGGTGACTTGGTCCGCCTCTGAAAGGTAGAAGACCAGATGCTTGCCTTCCGGAAAGCACATGTATTCGGGATGGATATCCGGCCTGCGTCTGCCAGCGTTGGGGTAGCCTGCAAGCCACGCGCAGCGCTCCATCAGGCGCCGGACATATCTATCCATCTGGTCCACGCCCCAGTGGGCGAGCGTGTAATCTGCGATGTTGTCCAGGTCGCGAAGGGCTGCTGGCGTCAACCTGTAAGTTGCGGTCATTGATCGGAGCCGGCTGCCCGCGTTTTGGCCCGAGTAATGATGTCTTCGGCCGAGGTGTCGACATAGGCGCCTCTCAGCGCCTCCGCGTGCCCAGTGGCGAGATGATCCCTCAGCGCCTCAAGCTTGGTGCTACGTTCTTCAAGCTCCCGCAAACCGGCGCGCACGACCTCCGATGCGGTTGCATAGCGCCCCGCCTCGATCTCGCTTTTGATGAAGCCCTCCCAGTGGGGGCCGAGGGTCATTGATGTGCTGGCCATGGTCGTTCTCACTCCACCTATATTCTATTTGAATATACCGATGCTCTCGGCATGAATCAAGCGCGGGTCCCTACCCAGAGCCCCTTCACGCCCGGGATCGACCCGGAGCATGAAGACCCGCCGGAGGGACATTCTGCCCCCCGGCGAAAGAGGCAGCCCCTGGCTGCCAAACGGAATACAGGCAGTTGCTGCAATATGATAGTATTGCAACAATTATGACGAAGCGTCATAACGGTGCTGCCTGTATGAGAGTGGCAAGAAATAGGGGTGATTACTTCACATGGCCCGATCCCGCGCCAAACCAGTGAACCGGCTGAGCCAGGAGCAGCGCTTCGCCATCGTGCGCAAGCGCGGGCAGGGCGTGCCGGTGGCCGATCTGGCGCGGGAGTTCGGTGTCACACCGCGGACGATCTACTACACGCTGCAGACCGACCGGAGCCGCCAGATCGACGGGCGGGTGCGCAGCGAGGTGGTGAATGTCCGGCTCACCGCGCAGGAGCTGTCTCGCTTCGACGCGGTGCTAGCCCGGCGCGAGATCGCAAGCCGGGCCGAGGCGCTGCGCCGGCTGATCCATGCCGCCAGTGATCTCTTCGTGCCCGATGATGATCTGGCCTTTGAGATGCGCGGGCTCTCGGCGGCGCTGAACCGTGCGGGCAATAACGTGAACCAGATCGCGCAGCGGCTGAACGAGGCAAAGCGGCGCGGCAAGACCCCGCCCTATGGCGACGGCGCCCATGCCCAGGTGCGAGCCCTGGGCACGATGGTTTTTGATATCGCCGACCAGGTACAGGAGATGGCCGAGCGTCGGCGTGGCGCGCTCTCAGCCGAGGTTGTGCGGGTGCTGGAGGGAGCAAGCGATGGCCCGGAATAATACCGCCGTGGCCGCGGCCCAGAGCGCGTTCTTCGACCGCGACTGGAGCCGGATCAGTGGCAGCGTCCCGCGGGCGCGCCAGAAGCAGATGGTGCGCGCCGCCATGGGGCATTCGCCCGCGATCTTCAAAGCCATTCGCGGTGGCGGGACCCATACCCGGGCGCAGCTGCGCAATCAGCTTGGCTACCTTACTTCGAAATCCAGCATGATCATCGACAGCCGCGGCACCTATGACGGGCAGGAGCGGCTCAGCGAGAAGGAAGCCGAACAGGTCACCCGCCGTTTTGCTGCGCAATGGAACGAGGGGTTCCACCCCAAGCTGGGACATACCTCGCATCTGCTGATGGCTTTTCCCATCGGCACACGGGGCGAGGATGTAGGCGAGATCACCCGCGAGATCTGCGAGCGCTTTTTCCAGGGCGAGGGTAGCCATTTTGACTATATCGCCGCCGTCCATGAGGACCGCGACCACCCGCATGCGCATATCGTGCTGAACCGGCGCAGCAAGGATGGCGAGGTCTTCTTTCTCAAGCGGGACCATCACTTCAACTATGACGCCTTCCGCGAGGCGATGGTGGAGGTGAGCGACCGCTATGGTCTGCGGCTCGAGGCGACAAGGCGGGCGGAGCGCGGCGTGGTGACCAAGGCCCCGGCCGATGCGCAGGTGCGGCGCGCCATGGAGAGCGGCCAGACGGTATGCGAGCGGGAGCGTGTGGGCCCTGAGCTTGACCGAGCCCTGGCGGAAATTGCCGGGCACGCCCGGCTTTATCGCGGGCTTGCGGCCGAGGCCTCGCGCGAAACCCATGAGGAGATCGCGACAGCCCTGAACCGGGCGGCGACGCTGCTCGGACAAGGTCAGGCAATCACAGCAGATGGAAAGGTGTATGGCATGGCAGAGGACCAGCTCTCATTCGACGAGGTCGTGGATGCGTTCCATGACAAGATCGCCCAGGCCGAGCGCGTGGTCGCTGAGGCCCCGCCGGACCGGCGCGTGGCGCTGGAGCATGAGCTCAACGAGATTTACCGCGATATCTCGCATCTGAGCCCGATCGGGTCGCAATCCCACACGCTGCTGGACGCCCCTTCGGCCAGCGGGATCTATTCCACCGCGAACATCGACCGCGAGGCCGCCGAGCGGCTGCAGGCCCCAGAGCTGGCCGAGCGCGTCGAACGCGCGCTCGACGGCACCGGGATCTCCGCGCAAGACGTCGTTGCCCGTGTCAAGCTGGGCGCCGACAATGCCGCGCTGGAGCGGCAGTGGCTGAGCCAGGACCTCAAGGCCATTGCCGAGACAGAGGGGCTGGATTTAAACCGGGCGGATGAGCTGGAGGCGGCCATCGACTGGCTCGACGCGGCGCATGGTGATCTGGGCCGCGTGTTGGCTGAGGCCGAGGTGCTGCGCGACAGCGGGGCCGTGGATGAGGCGGAGCGAATAGAGCGCGCCGTCCGTGATCCCGATATCGCTGACCTGCCGCCGACCACCGCCGATGTGATGACCCGCATGCGCGATGACCCGAGCGCTGATCCGTTCCGTGATCCCGCTGAGCAGGCGACATTGCGCGAGGAAATTGGTGACATGATCGGCGAGGAGCGCACGGCTGAACTGGCGATGGGCAATGACGCGGCTCTGGACGAGGTCCTCGAGGATCGGCTGGACCGGCTCTACATGGCCAAGGCCTATTTGCAGAGCGATGCCGCGCTGGCAAACAGCGCGGCCATGGAGCACGTGCGCGACGAGATCGCCAATGAAGAGATCGACGTCCAGCGCGCGCGCCATGCAGAAACCGACGGTGAAAAGGGCGTGAGCCATGGGTAAGGCCCGCATCGCTCTCGGGGTTCTGAGCTTTGCGCTGCTTGGCGCCGCGCTCGGCTATGCCTTGGCCTCGGCCTTTGTCACCTTCCGCTGGTTTGGTATCGGTGCCGAGATTGATTTCCTGTTGATCGCCCGCAGCTATGCCGATCTGCGCGTTACCAACCCCGCTGACATGCAGATTGTGCATCTGATCATCGGCATCAATGCGGGTGCCGGACTGCTCCTAAGCGCCGTCTTGATGAATGACGCACTCACCCGCTTTGGCGAAACCCATTGGCAGACGCGCGCCGAGATGAAGCGCAACGGCTTTTTCGGCAAGCCCGGCCACGGCTTCATCCTGGGCAAGATGGGCGCGCCCCGCGGCCGCGCGCCCTTCGTGATGTCCAAGGTCTTTCCACATGCCCTGATCGTGGCCCCCACGGGACGCGGCAAGACCACGGGCTTCGTGATCCCGAACCTGCTGACCTATCAGGGCAGCGCGGTGGTACTGGACGTCAAGGGTGAGAACTTCGAGGCGACCGCGCGTCGCCGTGCCGCTCAGGGTGACCGGGTGTTCCGCTTTGCCCCCACCGATTGGAAGGATGGCCGCTCGCATCGCTACAACCCCCTCCTGCGCATCGCGTCGCTCGAGAATGTCGATCGCCAGCAGATGGAGCTGCAGCTTCTGGCATCGCTTTTCCTGCAGGCTGACAGTGATCGCGTGCAGGGCCTTCTCGACGGCGGTATCGACCTGTTCGTCGCGGCCGGGCTTCTGGCATTCGAGCGCAAGCGGCCGACCCTGGGCGAGATCTACCGCATCACGGCCTCGGGCGGCGACAAGCAGAAGGAATACCGTCGTCGGGCTGACGAGGTGGTGAATCCCGCAGCCAAACTGATCTTCATGCGCATGGCTTCGACCAATAATGACACGCTGACCTCCTACCTCTCGCTGCTGATGACCTCTGGTCTCAAACAATGGTCAAACCCCGCCATCGACCGCGCGACCGAGACCTCGGACTTCGACTTCCGCGATATCCGCAAGGCGCCCTTCAGCGTCTATCTGGTGGTCGAGCCGTTGATGGTAAAACCGCTGGCGCCCTTGATCCGGCTGTTCTTCTCGGATCTTCTTGCCTCGCTGCAGGATCACGAGCCGGGCAAGGATGAGCCCTGGCCGGTGATGATTATGCTCGATGAGTTCAACCGCTTGGGCAAAATGCCCATCGTGATGGACAGTATCGAGACCTTGCGCTCCTACCGGGCAAACCTGGCGATCGTCACGCAGACCATCCCCGCCCTCGATGAAATCTATGGCGAAAACGCCCGCCGCGCGCTGCAGGGCAATGCCGGCATAAAGCTTTACCTGACCCCCTCGGATGAAAAGACCATCGAAGAGCTCAGCAAGGCCGTCGGCAAGACCACGAAACGCGTGGTGACCCGGTCGCGCTCCGTAGGCCGCAACCCATTTGCCGGGCGCAGCATGTCCGAGCGGACCGAAGAAACCGCGCTGCTGCCCGAGGACGAAGCCCGGCGCATGGATCTGGGTGACATCGTCATGGTGGTCGACGCGCAAATGCCCGTGCGCGCGAAGCGGATCAAGTATTACGACGATCGCTTCTTCAAGGCGATTTACGACAAACAGACGGGTGACTTGCCGTACCCCTCAGCCGGAGATCAGATGCGTGGGCTGCAGGGCCAACTCCGCGCGCTCGAGGCAAAGATCGGGGCGCTGGATGTGCCGAAGGCCCGATCCGGGGAGCTTGGAGCCCCGGTTAAAAGCCGCGGCGGCAAGAGACGTGATGAGATCGATGCCATGGAAGCGCGAGACCCCGATGCCGCGACCGGGTCCGCGCCCGATGCAGACGCCTACAAAGAGGGCAATGCGCGGCTGGACCGGTTTCTGGATGTGGCAGGTCAGTAGAATAAGCCCGTCCACCGCGAAAAGGGGAAGCGTGACCTTCCCCTAATTATTTTCAGCACCGAGAGTATCGGCTAAATATCAATGCCTGGCAAGCCAAGTGTCAAAGTCAAGGCTGAGATTATCGTGCCGTTATAAGCCCAATCAGTGCTGATGTTGTTGATCAGTTAGCACACCGTAAATCTTCTTCCGATTTTCGGTCGCAGCCGATTTGCTCGCAAGAACATTTTTAAGCGTTGGCGCGCTTGGATTACGTTTTTTATAGGAATAAACGGCAAGAACCAAGTTTTGATCAAGTTGGTTTAATGTTTCCCGGTCAAGAACCTCCGCCATTAGCCATTGCGCGTAAACTGATCTTATGAATTCTACCGGTGGTCCGTCTTGAATGACACCACGGTATTTCTTTGGGGCTACTTCAGGAATGGGAGGTGTTCCTTCGTTTTTCATGAATGAATTTTCGATATTAATTTTTGCGGCTGATTTCACGGTGAAAATTGTTTGGTCATTTATGCCCACAGCCTTCATAGCCACGCACATCTTATCAATAACGCGATCTATGAATTCCGAGCTGGAGTGATTCTCTAAAACGTCCTTTTTGCTGCGCCTTGATGGATTTACTATAAATGGTACTTCAGCAGCGCGAAAAAAAACTGCCGAATTGATTTTGTCAAAAAGTTCAATCTTCTCTTCAACGGCCCGCTGAGGAATGACTTCTTCAAGGCCGATGTAGGAGACCTGTGTGGATTCGCCAAAAATAAGCTCCCTCTCTCGCGCCAAGGCGTCCATCTGCTCAGAATCCATGTCTGGTTCATAGCTTTGATCTATTTCCGTGAGTGTGTTCTTCAAAAATTCGGCCACTGGCGCGAAATCACCGCTAATAAAAGATGGGTTTTCTTTTGTTTCTGTCATCTTACCGTGCTTTCCGTGTTTGGGCTTTGGACAAGGGACGGCTTCTATTCATCCTCTCCAAGGCGACTCTATTGTACAAGGCGTTCATGCCTTCATCGATTGCTCGTGAATAGTCACGCTCTTCAACACCACCCCAATTCTGGACAGACTGAAAGAACGCGTTGCTTTCCGTAATGCCTCTTATTTCGACGGGATCAGAATTTTGGTTTGGGTTTGGAAAGCAATACAAGATGCCTCCACTTTCCCGGAACGCAGGAAAGCCCAATGGGTTCAGTCTTCCATGTGCCTTCGCCTTGTCCTCAAGAGCTTTTAGGGAAGCCCCCAAGTTAGCTGCATTCTGAAGCGCTCGCGAGTCGAACTGAGCAATAGTGTTAACGATCAAATGGGAAAAGTCCTCCCAAAGCAGTTCGCTTGAAGCTCGTCTAATTATGCTCCGAATGTAGTTTGATAAGTGGAAAACGGCTTGCCAAATTCGGTTGTCATAGATTGGGAAACTCTCGTTCTGGTTGGCATGGTAGAAATGACCTGAAACGGCCCACACAGTCCCCCGTTCCATAATCGGAATCAGAATCATCTTCACACGACCTGTTCCGTTTTGCCCAAGTGCTCGCCGAGCCATTTGCGAGAACACGTAGTGCGCCGCCACAATACGAAGTCCATCCTGCACGTCAGAGTGCGCGGAGAGTGATCCAGTCGTTCTAAGTGATATAAGGCCTGGAACTCTCGCGAGACCACCATCCTCAAATACGTCGCGAAAATCGATTAATCCTGTCTCAAAAATAGGATCAGTGAACGACCTGGCGTGATCCCCAATTTTGCTGGTATATATGTTCAGTATCTCACGGGGCCCATCTGGACCGCGCAAGATACTAAAAAATTCTTCTTCTAGTATTTTTCTCTGCTTTAAGTATTTTCTGCCCAAGCTTGCGCTAGAATATTTAGTAAGCTTAGAGTTGTTAGCCGAAGACTTCAGCCAAATGAAAAAATTCATTAGTTCATCTTCTTGCTTTCTTGGTATGATGAACCGAACATCGTATTTATATCCAAAGGACTTTTCGTAGGCCTTGCTGGTGAAAGGCCGTCTAGATGTTGGTCGCGTGTAAGCTCTCGTTGCCAAGAAAAAATTGCTCAGACGTGGACCAACAGCATCTTCATCTGTTTCTTCAGTTTCTGCTCGAATGCTGGCCATCTCTGTTAGATAAGAAAGCCGGGCCGTCAATCCATCAAATAGTGGCGAAAGGTCAGAAGAAAGCTTTTTATTCCAAGCGGTCTGTAAGCTTGGAGCAGGAAGATTGGCTGTCTCAGGATCT
Organism: Roseovarius salincola; assembly: GCF_026891095.1. Classification (GTDB taxonomy): domain Bacteria; phylum Pseudomonadota; class Alphaproteobacteria; order Rhodobacterales; family Rhodobacteraceae; genus Roseovarius; species Roseovarius salincola. Next base: position 287,259 of record NZ_JAPTNL010000003.1, on the reverse strand, counting down.
TCCTCAGGGCGCGCTGAACGGTTAATGTGCCCCTGAACGAGGTCTGTCATTGAGCGCTGTAGATAGTCGTATGCTAAAACTTGAAAGCTTTTAGGGTATTCAGCCCATTCCGTATCAAAAAACTTTTTTGCGCATAAAGCTATGTAGTCGAAGGGGTTTGAGGCGATCTGCTGAGTGCCTTCTAGCGGTTTAACACGTTCATACTTTTTTTCTTGAGCGGAACCCATTACTTTTGAAATCAAAAGAAAGTACTTTGTACGCTGGCTTGATATCTCACCCTCTACTTCTGAAGCAAAATCAGACGCTGAGGGGAAGATGGAAAACAGTTTTTCAGGGTTGTTTTCTGGCTCTTCTTCGGTCAAGTGATCCAATAACCCCGAGTAAAACCCTTTATCTCTTGAAAGAATGTAATGCCTCTCCAAAACATCACCGGCTGCCTGGCGGTACAGAACAAATATTGCGGGCTGCTGGATAAGTGTGATAAATACATTCAGAAAATCGTGAAAATAGAAGTTGTTAGGGGAGTTCGCGCGCAAAAAAACGTCGTGCGCACGACTGATAGCGTCAGCGACCCTGGCGTCTAGGGTGGTTTGTGAAACGTAGTTATGTGCCAATTTGTGCTTTGTCCCGGTTTTAGATGTTTTTAGTCTTTTAAGCGGTGTCCATCAAGCGCTCAGTTGCAAAAAAAGCAGGGTTCTTCCCCTTTGCCCAGGCTGGCTTGATCTAGTACCTCCGCGCTTCTTCGGTCAAATCTGAGGAATGACTGAAATACCGCTTCGGCGTCGTCCGTTTTTGAGCCCAGACGGTCTGCCAAGGGTTCTTCGGCCGTCGAAGTGGGCGGTGGGAGCGAATCTGCAAGCCCGACTGGTCGAGGTTGACGTCGTCGAGGTTGACGTCTGAGGGCAGGCTCCGCCTCATTCCACGCCATGATCTATACCGAAACGGCGCTGGAGGTGATGAAGCGGCGTTAGATCTTCCTGCGGAAATGGCGCCTGCGATGTCGAGCGGTCGCAGACAGCCTCGAACAGGTCGGAGACCGCCTCTTGACGCTCACCCGCCTGGGCCCTTCCCAATGGAAGGCGGTCATGACGACGAACGTGATCGAGCGCCTGAACGAGGAATTCCGCCTGCGCATCAAAACGCAGACCGTGCTGCCTACCCCCGAGACCGTCTGGGCGCTGATGGTCTCACGCTAGATCCAGATGCGAAAGCTGGATGGCTGGGAAACTCTGCATCAACCGCTCGAACCGCAGTCCTTGACGCCGCGGGCTGAGCCGCGTCGTATAAAACCTGCCCGGAGGTATCGCTCCGGAATTTCCACACTCTTCGCGACACGACCCGTTTTGCATTAACAGTTGAATGGCACCAAATCGACCCTGCGGTTATTGGCGCGCCCGGCAGCTGTGTTGTTCGTGTCTGTCGGCTGCGTGAGCCCATAACCCACAACTTCCAACCGCCCGGGCGGCACTTCTCTTTGTAATAGAGCTTGATATACAGCTTTGGCGCGGCGTTCGGAGAGGGCCTCGTTATACTGAAGCCCTCCTCGTGAATCGGTGTGGCCTTCAATACGCACCTGTATGGATGGTTGCGCCAGCAGCACATTCGCCACCGCGTCGAGCGCCGGGCCAGCGTGAGGTTTAAGAACGTGCGCAGCAGTATCGAATAGTACTGTGTCACCAAGGCTGATCGTTTCACAGGCAGTGAATTGCGCAGTGATCGGGGCTGCTGCTTTTTCCTGAAATACGTTATCTGGTGGCGGTGGAGCTTCGGCAAAGGCATCATCGCTCATTTCACGATCGGCTGCCTCAGCTTCCCCCGGTTCAGCCGACGCTGAACCCGACTCGCCGGGCTCTGCCGCAGCTGAAGCCGAGGTCGAGGGCGAAGCAGCAGCGGAAGAGCCGGTCACAATTAACATTACGGTGGAACCAGTTGCGTTTTCCTCTGCCACCACGCTCACAGAAGGTAGCGCCGATACTGCCTCCGAACCTGCGGACGCTGAATTGGCGTGCTCTTCGAGGGCGGCACTTTCGCCCAGATCGACGAACTGGATCGTGCCATCGTCTTTTGCGAAAATGCGCATCTCAGCTAGGGCAGAAGGTGCTGCCAGCAGGGCTACCACGAAGGCCAGTGGCGCGAGCCGTTTGGCATTGAGAGGCGGTCTCATGACTTTTCCTTTCCTTACTAGTGCTTCAATGTGAATGGCGCTGAAACCACGCCCATGTGAGCAGGGCAGCGATGGCATAGCCTGCAACCATGAGCCCGATCAGTGTGGGTGAGACTTCGGCGATGTTTTCGAGCCCGAGCGCATCGGCGATCAGGCGCGGATCGGCTGGCTCGTTTTTTCCGGCGTCGGCCCATTCCAGATATGCATAGCCCGCGGAGGCGATAACGCCCTTCGTGATGGCGAAACCGAAGAAGAAGCCAACGGCTGCCTTTATCATCCTGCCAAGCGGCAGGATGGCTGTAAGTAGCGCCACAGCTGCCACGGCTCCCAGGGCCAGTGGGATGCCGCCCTCGGCATCGACATGGTGATAGCCAAACCATGCCGTGAGCAGCCCCAGCGCCAGAAGGATGAGCTCGATACCAATCCGTGTTGCCGCGCATCCCAGCAATCCGGCCCCTAGCCATGCCGGGATGATCAAGCCAGAACCGGCAGTGATTACCACGCCGATCGGGCCGCCGGTTGCCACCAGCGCCTCGCCCCCGCCATCGGCATGGAGAGTGATTTTTCCAATCTCGCCCGAGGCAAAATAGCCAAAGACCGAGTGCGCCGCTTCATGAAGGAATGTCACATAGTAACTGATCATTGCGGAGGTGAGACCAGGTACGGCAAAGAAGGCGAGCAGTAGGGCCAGCCCGCCCAGCCCCGCCGCAATTAGCGCTTGCGGCAAAACCGGGCGGAAAGGTTGCCAATTAGTCGGTGGCGCAAGGTGCCTCCGACGAGAGGTGCTAGCGGCGGAAAGAGACATTCTCGAAGCCCATCTGCTTGAAGGTTTCTTGGATGAAGGCCAAGGCAGGCTCGCGTAGTCCCTGCACAGGGTTCGGGTCGGCCACCCAAGCACCGATAATCACGAGATCGCCGCAGAATGGCGCGCCTTGCATGATGTCTCGCAACCACCAACGGTTTCCTTCGACCTCACCGATTTCGATGAAGTTAGTGACCATCACCGTGGTTACGTTATGTGTGGCGCAAGGTGTTTGTGGCGCCAGTTCACGCAGCGCGAACATGAGATCAGAAGCACTATGTGGAGCGATCTGGGCTAGCTGGCCAATGCGCGCGGCAGTAAAGCCGGGTATGTCCTCAGCCTGGCCTGCGCCATATCCGAAGGCAATGTCACGATTCCAATCGGCGAGAGCGAGATGCTCGATCAGGTTCGGATTGCCGATAGTCCGCAGCATGATCACATCGCCGTCGCCCAATTCCAGCGCCATGGCTTCTTCGAGCAACAGATCGCGGATTCGAGGCGCATAAACGGCCTCGCGGACAGGGCTGCCGCCGGGGCCAATATCGCCAAGGATCTGCAGCGCGTTGGGGCGCTCCTCCTGAGCGCCGACAGGTAGGGCCATTGCAAGGCCTCCGGCGAGGGTGATGCTTGTGAGAACATTACGCATTTTGCGCCCCCTTTTCATTGCGAGTTGCCTCGTGGATCGAATCGACATCGGCATGACCCCGCAGCCAGTCAGCGTAGTGCGCTAGTTGCTTGCGGGCCGCCTTGGTAAGCTCCGCAGAACTACTCGGCAGCAGGGTAAGGTCGATCGCATGCTTCTTGAGACGTGTGTCAACCATGCGGGCGATCCTCGGATCATCGGGCGGAGCGATGGGGTCGTCGAACTGGGAGATTACGTCTTCCATCACCTGCTCGGGGTCGATGAACGGGTCATCAGGTCCCTTAAGGTAGCGCGCGATTGCGTTGGCCATCTCGCCGAACCCCTCCGCGACCGCCACAGAAAAGTCTTCGGACTGATCCCAGTTGAAGCTCAGTGCGCGTTCGCGGCTGATCACGGCTGTCCGGTGCAGCCGATCAGACTCGCTGATACCTTCGTAGATTTCGGCGGCATCCTTGCCGTCACGGTTGGCGGCAGCCGCTCCACCCACAGCATCAAGCACCATGTGAAGTCCCCACGAGGCCACGAAAGCGCCTCCAAGGATAACTAGGGCCCGCACGCCATAGCCGAAGGCAATCAGCTTCTGCTTGAGCAATAGCCCGGCATCAACTCCAGCTTCGAGGCTATTGCCGAAGCGCAGCTCGCTAAGCAGGCTAATGATTGGTTGGCTAAGGGTTACAGCGCCGGCCAAGATCAGCAGCCAGAAGAGCATCGTTGCCGTGAGCGATTTACGCAGCCGACCCACGGGTTTGTGGAACAGGGCCAACATGATACCGCAGAACAACAGCGCAGTGATCGTGATGATCGGTCCCGACCCTTCAGGCAAGTTGCCGTTGTCATCGCGAAGCATCATCTCGGCGGTGTCTCGGGAAACGATAAATTCGGGTCCTGCTCCCAGGAGAAGGAGGAGACCGAGCAAGCCCCCGCCGATATGCAACCATTTCAGCGAGGCCCGATGCGTCAGCATCGCTCCTGTATCGAGCCACTTGTTGATGAAGCTATTGGTATTCATTCCTTGCCCTCCCATTGCTCGCGCTTGACGCGCTGCTTCATGCGCGCCTCGATAGGGCCGAGGCGCTGATGGATCGCGCGCTTCTTTTCATCGATTTTGTTCTGATCTTCACGGGCATGCGCGATCGTCATAGCCATGATCCCGTTTTTTTCCCGCGAATAATCAGGCTCGCGCATGGCATGGGTTGTGATCGAGAAGATCAACTCCTCTGCCTCTTCCGTGGTTTGTTGGTGTGTTGCGACGTGCGGCTTGTGCGGCTCGCCTTCGAGCGATGTACAACCCTTGCGGTGAACTCGTTGGTTTTCAGGCATTGTGCAGAATCTCCCTGATTGCATGGGAATTATATCTAAAAAAAAATCTAAAAACAACCAAAAATATGTTAGTCGGGCACGCACTACTCTCTGAAAATACGACGGGATCGAATGTTTGGAAGGTTGCGGCGGCGTTGCGTTCCGACTTTTGCCTGACAGGTGAACTAGGGTCAGGACCTATAAACCCGCTTGAGGCTCCACGGGCTGCATGATTCAAGCCCCCAAACAGAGGGGGCATGATGAGCGGGCATTTCTGGTTGACCGACGCGCAGATGGAACGGCTGCGGCCTTTCTTTCCGAAGTCCAGAGGCAAGCCGCGGGTGGATGACCGGCGGGTGCTGAGCGGGATAATCTACATTCAGAAGAACGGGTTGCAGTGGAAGGACGCGCCGGCCGTGGATGGGTCGCCGAAGACGCTTTACAACCGGTTCGTGCGCTGGTCGCGCATGGGCGTGTTCGCCAGGATCTTTGCCGAGCTCGCCCGGCCGGGGCCGGATGGCGAAACGATCATGATCGACAGCACCCACCTCAAGGCGCACCGGACGGCGGCAAGCCTCTCAAAAGGGGGGCGCGGACGCGGGCGATCGGGCGCACCAAAGGTGGGCTGAACTCCAAGCTGCACATGGTGTGCGACGGGCTTGGCCGTCCTCTGACCTTCTTCCTGTCGCCCGGCCAGATGAGCGATGCGAAGGGCGCGCTGGTCCTGCTGGATGCCCTGCCGCCCGCAAAGATGCTCTTGGGCGACAAGGGCTACGACGCCGATTGGTTCCGCGAAGCCCTTGATGACAAGGGGATTGCCGCCTGCATCCCGGCCCGGCGCGGACGGAAGAATCCCGCCAGCCACGACCGGAAACTCTACAAGAAACGTCACCTGATCGAGAACCTGTTCGCCCGTCTCAAGGACTGGCGCCGGATCGCCACCCGCTATGACCGATGCGGCGAGATCTTCCTCTCCGCCATCTGCATCGCAGCAACCGTAATGTTCTGGTTGTGAGTCCTGACCCTAAGCCCGCATTTCCCAAGTAGTCCGCTGGTTTCGCTGTCCTGATCTTGGTATTTCCTATATACATCAAGATTTTGGTAGCTGTGAGGGGGCGTGTTTCATGGATCACCCAGAGGGTGCGGACTTGCAGCAGGCAGATCGGGTGTAATTCGACCTTCGTGTTAGGCTAGTATTCAAAGCCACACAGCTCTGTTCGGACGGTGGTCTGCTGGTTATACGCGCGAGCTGGATGACACGCTCGGGTTGTCTGATCTGGGTCAGTGGCGCTGCAAGAAACCCGTCGCGGCAAGAACGCGGTCCTCCGGCTCGACGAGGTGTTCTGGGAATCGGTGTTCGGGCGACTGGCCGGATATGAGGACATCAACGCTCCTAAACGTCTCGCACTCGACCCGGTCATGCGTCAGGGTGTCGGCGGCAGGGCCGTCGATGCGCAAGCAGCTTCGGCGTCACAGATTAGGCGATTTGAGGCCAAGACTTTGGCCTCGCCCGCGAATCGGGAGGCATTGGCCGATCTGAACGGGCACTGGATCGACCTGTTTCATGACCGCAACCGGTCAAGTTCATCGTGCTGGACACGTACAACTCACTCAGCCCGACGCACGGCGATCAGGAAGGTGCCGCCTGGAACGTGCACTTCGATCGCTCCTGCTACCACCCGAACTTCCTGCTACGACTGATCCGGCGAATTTTGGCGATTTTTAGAGTAAACCTTTCAGTGATGTGTTTTTCTAGCATCGTCAATAAGGTCGGCTTTACAGCCACTCTTCGGCTTTGTTTCGCCACGCCCGCAACGTCGTTAACCCTTGTGACCATGCTTTGTGCGAGCATCCGTCGAGGTCTTAGGGTTGAAAAGGTGATTTCTTCAGGGGGTGTTATGGCAGCGAAGCTGAAGTAGACCGACATCTACAATTGGAAGGGCCGCTATTTCAGCCGTTTTGCTCGTTCGGCGACTCTCTGAACCATCGAAACAGTCGCACCACCAGCCTGCCTTATCCCAGCTCCCGCAAACTCAGCATTCGATCTGGTCCCAAACCGCGCCCTTGCGCGTGACCCTTTGGTGCCAGCCAGTCCCTTCGCAAACCCGCCGACACCAGGCATGTTTGGCGGGGCCGCCATCATGAAGTTGCCGGAAATCGCGCGGACGATGAGCGGCGTGGCAAGGATCATGCCGCCGGCAAGGAACATCATCATGAAAAACGGGATGAGCGCGCCGATATTGCTGGCGCCTTCGGGATCGCCGAGCTCGGCCAGAAGTGACTGCGACATTCCCACGACGGTCGAGAAGACGCCGGCAATGACCAGCGGGTAGAGCGCGTATGAGGCGGTGCTGGAAAGCCAGCGCAGGAAGTAGTCCTTGGTGACCTCGAAGAGCGAGAGCGCGATCATGATGGGAGCGATGCCGATCATGAAGGCCAGCATGATCTTGGCAAAGATCAACACCAGCCCGCAGAGCGCGCCGATGACGCCGAGGAGAAACGCACCGATGGCGCCAATGAGCGCCCCGGCCATCCAGTGCATGTTGTCGCCGGCGGCATTGAGGTAGCTGCCGAACTCCCCGATGAGATCATCGAACGCGGCAGCAAAATAGGCGGATCCCGCGCCGCCGCCGCCCAGGCCGGCGATCATGCCCCCGGCGAGTTGGTCGAGCCCGTCGATGAGCGCGCTGGCCACCACGTTGAACTGCACCCAGTTGAGCGCGAAGAGGGTGATCAGCGTGAGCTTGATGGCGAACCAGAAGGCGGTGCGCCCGTCCATGGAGCGCACCTGCAGCGCCATGTTCACGAACACGCCGATGACGGCCAGGGTTGAGCCGACCGCGATGATCCCGCCCACCTGACTGGCGACAGTGCCAAAGGTCGTCTCAGCCGCCCCGTCGAGGTAGCTGTCGGTGGTCTCGACCATCCAGGTGACGACGCCCATGAGACTGCTCCTTGGCCCGGCGGCCTCAGTCCGCTGCCTTAAGCGGGCGCTTGAGGAAGGCGGTGAGAATATGCTCGCCGTCAAAATCAGGGGTGACGGAGACAAGCTCCCAGCCCTCGCGGCCAAGGGCATTCAGCGCCTCGGCATAGGCCTCTGGCTTGGCGCGGCCGGTATTGATCTGGCGTGTCAGATACTCAAACATCTGTGGTCTTCCTGGTCTGGGTTTCGGTGCCCGGCAGATAGAATTCGGTGATCCCACGAGCCCCGCTCAGCCGGCCGGCCTGGACGATCACGTCGATCGAGCCGGTGATGTAATGGATCATGTCCTGGTAGGTCATGGGCAGGTTGGTCTTGAGGGCCGCGATGGCCAGGCGCTGGATAGCCAGTTGCGGGGTCTCGGCGTGAAGCGTTGTGAGCGAGCCGCCATGTCCGGTGTTGATCGCCTCGAGGAATGTCATGGCCTCGGGCCCGCGAACCTCGCCCAGAACGATCCGGTCGGGTCGCATGCGCAGGGTCGCCGTGAGCAGCTGATCCGCACTGCGCTCAGGCGCCTCGCGGTCGGCCATGAGGGTCACGGTATTGGGCTGGCCGGGCCGCAGCTCGGCCGCATCCTCGATAGTGATGATGCGCTCGGCATCGGGCACGAAGGAGAGGATTTTGCGGGCGGTGACGGTCTTGCCGGTGGAGGTGCCGCCGGAGACGATCATGTTGAGCTTGTGGTGGACGCAGAAGGCGATGGCGGCCTCGATATCGCCGGTGGCGACGACGGCGCGCAGCTCGGCATTGCGCGCGCGGCGCGTGGCCTCTGCGCTGCGCTCGGAGCCAAAGAGGTAGGCGAGCTGGATCTGGTCCAGGGGCAGATCGGCGAAAAAGCGCAGCGAGATGGCAAAACCGCCCTCGACGGCGGGCGGTTGGATCACCTGTGCCCGGATCGGGCGGTCGCGATAGGTGATGCTGACCGAGACGATGGGTTTGGCGCGGCTGAGGGTGGTGTTGGCCGCCGAGGCGATCTGGGTGCCCAGATCGTGGGCCTCATGGGGCGTGAGCCTTGTGTCACGCTTGCGCATGAAATGATCCCCCTGGATCTCGCCCCAGACCGTGCCGTCGGGATTTATGCTCAGCTCGATCAGTTTGGGATCGCGGGCGTCCGGCAGCTTGTCGAGCGAGCTTTGCAGGTAGCTGGCGGCCATGGCTCAGAATATCTCCAGGTCGCGATCGACCATGACGGTGACGCGCGCGCCCTGGTCGACATGGATGACGGGCGCGACGGAGAGATATTCGCCGATGACGCTTTGGGTGCTGTCCTGCAGGCTCTCGGCGCTGCCTTCGAGCGCATCGGCGGCGCGCGCGTCCTCGGTGGACTCGGCCGCCACGGAGGGCAGCGTCCCGATCAGGGAGATGAGCGCGGCCGAGCCGAAGCGGGTGCCAAAGCGGCTGTCGACAAAACCGGTGGTCCCGGCGCGGCCCAGCTCATCGCCGCCGAAGGCGCTGATCTCGACGGTCTGATTGTCGGGCAGGATGATCCGGTCCCAGGCGATGGTGATGCGTTGCTGCGCAATATCGACGCCGGATTGATAGCGCCCGATAAGGCGCGACCCGCGGGGGATGAGCACGCGGCTGCCGTCATAGGCATGGACATCTTCGGAGACCATGGCCCGAACCGGGCCGGCGAGTTGACTGTCGATCGCCGTTTCCAGAACCGCCTGGATCATGGTGCCCTGGACCACGGTGTTGGCGGGGTTCACGATTGCGAGGGCTTGTGTGACGGCCGCAGGCTGTGCGCCGTTGCGAACAAAATCGGTCTCGCCGTCTAGGCGACGCTGGTCTGCGGGGCTTTCATCGCTGGCACTGCCCGAGGATCCGAAGGCGATGATGGGGCTGGCGATGCGCGCCTCGCGGATGGCGCGCGCTTCCGCGCGGCGCTGCTCGAGCTCAGCCAGGCGCCGCTCTTCGTCGGTCGGTCCAGTCGCACCAGGCGGGGCGGGTGTCTCGAGGTTAGCCAGCTCCAGATCGGTTTGCAGGCGCTGGATTTGCCGCGCGCGCTCATCGAGCTCGGCGCGCAGGGCGGTCTCTGCCTCAGCCGCCTCGCTCCGCATCGCCGCAATCTCTGCGTTCAAAGCCTCCAGCGCGGCCGTATCCGGCGCCGGTGCCTCGGGTGCAGGCGCATTGCGCAGGGCCTCCAGTTCCGTGCGCATCTCGTCGAGCTGCGCGCGCAGGGCCTCGGTCTCGGGATCGGACGTGGGTGGCGGCGCAGGGGCTGGGTCCGGTTCGGCGGGACTGCGCGGCTCCAGCGCTCCAAACCCCGGCCCGCCATCCTGAAACTCGGCCGGCGCGGCGGACTCCAGGGGCTCGGGTTCCGATCCGCCGGAGATGAGCGCCACCACGGCAATCAAGGCCGTAGCACCCGCGATACCCGCAACAAGGATCAGAAGCGCCGGACGCTTGCGGCCGCCGCCGGTCGTCCCCCCGCCCGGGCCCCCGCCTTCCAAGGCCTCGAGGCGTTTGCGCAGCTCGGCTGTTTCAGTCATCGCTGCCCCCGTCGCGCATATCCTGGATACAGACTTCCGCGTCGCCGAGGCGCAGGACCCACCGTGCCGTCACGCCGGACACGCGGATCACGCCGTCGTCTTGCGCCATGGCATTGACGCTGCGCTCCCGGCCCGCCGACCAGCGGAAGATCGCGGGCACGGGCGCGCCGGCCTCGAAGCGGAAATACGTGAAGGTCCCGTCATCCCAGATCTCCATTGGCGTGATCTCGGAGCGGGCGCTGACGCCATAGGCATGGTTGTCCGGCTGGCGTGCGATGGCGCGGCGTTCATCGCGCGCGGCCTCGGGATAGCGAAACCGGATCACGTAGAAGGTGGGGGACGATGCTTCGGTGACGTTGAAATAATAGCTCCGGCGGTTGGTATAGACGGTGATATTGGTATGGGCGCCGGAGACCACGGGCTTGATGGCGAAGGCCTGGCCACCGGGGACGCCGTCGAGCAGGAAGCCTTCGGTGTCGCCCGCGATGATCGAGCGGATGGTCTCGCCGGGGCCGAACTCGATGCTGGTGACATGGGTCAGGCTGGTGCGGATCTGGTAGACCTGTCCGTCCTGGAATGTGGCGAGGCGCACACGCGCGTCATGCGTGCCGCGGCGTGGCTGGACCTCGGCAAGGGCTGCGCTGGCCAGAAGCAGGCTGAGTGCGGCGATCACCGCGCCGGAGCGTTGAACCGCGCACATCTACTCCTCCAGTCGATCCGAGCGGATCGCGTATTCGGTGACGGTGAAGCCGAACGGATTTTGCCAGACATCATCGATCGCGCGGCGCTCTTCGGGGCGAAACGCAAACATCAACGTGGCGGTGAAAAGCCCGGTCTGGCTGCCGCGCGGCGCGCTCAGCCGTTTGCGCAGGCGCACTTGCGCGCGGTTGGCGCTGATCAGCGTGATCGAGAGGATCTCGACCTCGAGCCGGGCGTCTTCACCGTAGTTTTGCGGCGGATAGTCCTCATGCCCGCTGGTCCAGAGCGCGCGCAGGCTTGTGGCGGCAGCACCATCGGATTGGGCCAGGACGCGCGCGACGCGCAGATCGTTGTCGAGCTGGTTATAGGCCTCACGGTCGGTGACATAGCGATAGATCTGGGCCTCGATGATGGCGGGCCGCTCGGTGAGCGTGACAGCTTCCACCACGGCATTGGGCAGCGCCATGCCGGTCTCGCTGTCGAAGGGCACAATGAGGGGGGCGGGGTCGGTATCGAGGATGGCCACAAGGGCCGCCGCCAGGCAGCCCAGGGCGCCAAAGCCCAATGATGCCAATCCCAGCTTTTGCCAGAAGAGCTCACGGCGGCGCGCGCCATAGACCAGCTCTTCTTCGATGATCTCGCGGTCCTCGGCCATCGGTTACCGCAAATCCGGCAGGGTGAAATCCATATACCGGCGCTCTTCGGCGAGGGTGGCGGCATCGGCGACCCCGGCTTGGCCTGCGCCCACGGTCTGGACGGCTTCGAGTTCCCACATGCGCGTCATGGCGATGGCGAGCTCGGCGGTGACACGGGTGTTGTGATCAACCGCTTCCTTGAGGTTCTCCATGTCCGGGATCAGATCGACCAGCTGGTCGACGCGTTCCAGCGACTGCGCGGCCTCGGCGTAGCTGTTTTGCGCGGCCGCCGACATCACCGCGCCGGTGCTGGCCTGGCTGGCGGTGCGCTCTGCGCCCGGATTGCCGCTGGTCGACATGGTGGAGAGCGTGTCCTGATCGAAGCCGGCCTCTTCCAGCGCGTCGGTCATGCGGCCTTCCATCTCGGGGCCGGCATTGCCGATGAGCCCGGAGAAATCCCCGGTCTGGATCTGGTTGATCACGTCCATCAGATCGCTGAACTCCTGATCGAGCAGCCCGTCGAGGTCGCCGCCCATGGCCATCTCGATGATATCGGTGGCACCGGTGAGCGCGGCATAGGTCTCGTTCAGCGTGTCGAGCTGATCTTGCACGAGATCGATCTGTTCCAGGGCCGCGTCGAGCTGATCGGACTGGATCCCGAAATCCTCCAGCATTTGCTGCAGCTGGCGGATTTCCTGAGCGATGTTGCGGGTGTCGACCGTGGGCACGCCCTGGGAGAGGGCGGGGGGCACCGCCAGCAGGGCGCAGGTGGACATCGTGGACAAGAACCGAATTACCGGGTGCCTCATGGCAGAACCTCCAGATCAAAGTGCAAGAACGCCTGTTCGCGGGCCTGGGCGGCGGCCATGGCCAGCGCTTCGGCACTGAGCGGCCGGGTCCGGGCGGCCTTGAGGCGCGTGCGAATGGCCATGAGCCGGACCAGCTCGGCGCGGGCATATGTGTTGAGGGACATGGCGGCATGGATATCCTCCGTCTCTGCGATGCGGGTGATGATGTCCTGGATGCGCGCGGCGGCGGCCTGCACCGAGACCAGGGAATAATCGCCATAGACACCGGCCCCATGGGCGCTGAGGCTCATCGAGGCATTGGCCAGCAGGACGGGATCGATCGTGCCGCGCGCGTCCACGCCGCCCACGCGGGCAAGGTAGAGGTTGTAGCGTGCGGGAATGACCTGGACGTAGTGCTGCGTCTCGGCAAAGGGCGGCACGCCGCCATAGTGCTGCACATTGCCCGGCCCGGCGTTGTAGGCGGCCAGGGCGTGGATGATATTGCCATCGAACATGGCCAACATCTGCGCGAGATAGCGCGCGCCACCGGTGACCTGGATGTAGGGGTCCTCGTAGTAGGCCGGGTAGATCCCGAGGTCCTGCGCCGTGCCCGGCATGATCTGGGTGAGGCCAAAGGCGCCGACGGGCGAGCGCGCGCCTATGGAAAACCGGCTTTCCTGCCAGATCATCGCCTGAATGAGACAGCGCCATTGCCGGACCGAGAGGCCGGCAGCGCTCACGCCGGCCATGCTTTGAGTCTCCTGGGCTGCGCGAATGATCAGCTCTTCGATGGTGCCGGCGGCATCGCCGAACATCTGTGGCGCGGCCGGGTTGGGATCGGTCGGGCCATAGAGCGCGGTGGCGGCGGTCTCGTCCGAGCGGCCCGCTTCAAGGTGCGCGATGCTGGCCCCGGTGGCGCCCGCGCCAAGCGTGGTGGCCTCAAGCAGATCATCGAGGGCGGCCAGCTGGTCTGCCTCGAGAGCGGCCAGCTCTTCGTCCTGGCTGAGTCGGTCGCGCTGCAGGGCAAGGTCCCGGTCCCCTTGGCTCAGGATCTGCTCGCGTTGGAGAAACTGGCCCAGATCGAAAGTCGGCACGCCCTGCGCCGCGGCCGTGACGGCCGGACCGAGGGCGAGCACCAGGCCCAGAAAGGACGCGTGGGGCCTAGCCATCGACGGGCGCCATGGGGCTGAGCAGATCGAAGCTGCAATTGCTGCGTGTCACTTCCGCGAAATTGTTGAAGCACTCCGCCTCGGAGGGTTGGTATTGTGCGCAGGCCGACAAGGTCAGGCCGAGGCCGATCAGGATGAGGCGGCGGGTCACTCTGTGGATCATGTCACTCTCCAGAAGTCCGGGCGGTCGCGGTAATCGGCGCCCACGAGGGCTTCGCCCTTCTCCATGCCGCCGAGGATGGTGAGGTAGGGGCCGAGTGCGCTGAGATCGGCATCGATGACGACCGAGCCCTGATCATCGCGCACCAGCGCCAAGCGGGACGTGCTGGTGGTGCCGAGCAGCACCTCGAGCTCTTTCTCGGTGAGGCCCAGCATGGCGTAATCGCTGGCCGAAGCGCGGATATTGGGCAGCAGCAGCTGTGTGGGCACGGCCTCGACGATGGTCTTGCCGGTGCGGGTCTTCTCGAGCTGGCTGGCGTATTGCGTCATCATGACAACGACGGCGTTTTGCTTGCGCGCCGTGACGAGCCAGTTCGACAGCCGGTCCGCGAAATACGCATTGTCGAGCGCCTTCCAGGCTTCGTCGATGATGATGAGCGTGGGGCAACGGTCTTCGATCACGCGCTCGATGCGGCGAAAAAGATAGGAGAGGACGGCCATGCGTTCCTTCTCGCTCTCGCTGTCGAGAATTCCGGTGAGATCGAAGCCGACCATATCCCCAGCCAGGGAAAACGTGTCCTCGCCGCTTTGCCCGAAAATCCAGCCATAGCGCCCCTCGGCCGTCCATTCCTGGATGCGCTCGAAAAGATCGCCCTCATCGGCGCCGGCCACGAAGAGCGAGGCCAGGTCCTGCCAGTTGCGCAAGTCTGGGTCCGAGGCGGTCGCGTTCTGGCGCACGACGTCCTGGATCCGGTTGATCTGTACGGGGCTGAGCGGCTTGTCCGGGCGGTGCAGGAGGGTGGCGAGCCAATCTGACAGCCAGGCCTGTCCGCGCCGGTCGATCTCGGTGCGCAGCGGGTTGAGCCCGGTGGCCTCGCCGGCCTTGATGGTGGCGTAGCGCCCGCCACCGGCGCGCACGGCCATCTCCATGCCCATGCGGTAGTCGAAGACGAAGACCCGTGCCCCGCAGCGGCGCGCCTGCGTCATGAGAAAGGCCGAGAGCACCGATTTGCCCGAGCCGGGGCGGCCAAGGATCAGGGTATGCCCGCCGGTGGGCTCGCTGTCGGGGCTGCCGGTCTCGTGGTAGTTGAAGAGATAGCCCGAGCGTTCCGGGGTCGGAAAGAGCGTGATCGGTTTGCCCCAGGGCACCTGGCTGCCTGTCTTGCCCAGGGGGCTGCGATGCAGCGCTGCCAGGTCCGCGAAATTGACATTGGTGATGGCGGCCTTGCGGCTGCGCATCTGGCCATTGCCCGGAGCTTGCGCGAAATAATGCGCGCGTGCGGCGAAGGCCTCGCTGACCAGCGTGACGCCTTCACTGGCCGCGATGTTGCGGATCTCGGCGGCAATCGCATCCAGCTTGTCTTCGTCATCGGCAAAGACGGTGACGGTCATGTGATGATCGCCGAAGCTCAGGCGCTTGGATTCCAGGTCATCCAGCGCGTCGACCAACTCTTCGGTGAGCGAGATCGCCCCGTCGTCGCTAGCCTTCATCAACCGCTGCTGACGCTTGATGCGGCTGGCCATGATGTTGTTGTTGATGGGGGTGAAGGAATGGGTGACCACCATGTCGATGGGCAGGCTCAGTTCGTCGAACATGGTGCAGCGGGTCTTGGCCGGGTAGGTCTTGATGGCAAAGCTGGTGCCGACGCGGCGGCCGGGCGTGCCGTCATCCAGAACAAAGGTCCGGCCCTGGAAGGTGACGCGGGTATTGGCGACATCTTCAGCGACAATGCCGAAGCGCGACTTTGGATAGAGCGGGCGCTCGGCGCCGATGTTGAGCCCGCCCAGAAATCCCAGAAGCTCGCCGCTCTCAGCCCCCAGCAAGCGCGGGCGCATCTCGGCAAAGGACGACATCAGGAACCCCACCACCTCATCCAGCTTGCGCAGCTCTTTGGCCGTCTCGGCCTTGATCTGCTTGAGCGAGGCCGCGCGGCGCAGGGGAAGGCGGGTGCCAGTGGGGGGCCGCTTCATCACCGTCAGCGTCAAGGTCTTGTCGCGCAGCCCGGCCTTGGCGAGACCGGCGCGCCAACGCGCATCGACTTCGTGCGCAAATCCGTCTCCGGGCATGTCCGGCAGATCGGTCTCGATCGCTTTGGAGACCTTGTGGACATAGAACCCGTACTCTGGCCCGATCTGCGCGATGATCGCGGCGAGCCGTGCGCGGGTCTTCTCGAGATGCGCGTCGTCGCGCGTCATGCTGTTGATGCCGTCCAGTCGGATGCACTGGAAAAGCGCATTGCCGCGCGTGCGGATGGTCACGTCACCGACGAGGCTGACATAGGGCAGCATGGCCGCCATGGGCCGTTCGCGCCCGGCCCAGGCGGGCAGGCCGGTCAGGTGCTCGGCCGGCTCAGGGCGCATAGCTGTCGCCCCCATGGATGGCACGGTTGGCGGTGGGGGGTGTCTCCTGCAGGGATGTCACCACCACTTCCAGAAACGCCGGGTCCCAATCGGCGGCTTTCCAGAGCGCAGGATAGGCGAGGCCCGCCAGGATGACGACGGGCCAGCTTTGCACCCAGAGAAACACAAGCACGAATCCGAAGAGCCAGACCATCGCATACATGACCGGGAGGCCGATGAGCTTGGGCGGGCGGATGAGCCCGATAAAGAGCCGGGTCTGCTCTGCCATACCGACCTCACGCGCCCCAGATGGCCGTCACGATGGTGGGCGCCGCGGCGATACCCGCGATGGCGACCAGCACCCAGAGCGCTTGGCGGAAGTCCAGGATTCCGAACAGCCAGGACAGGAACACGCCGATGAGCGCCAGCGTGCCGATCACGATGCCAAGCGGGCCGGTGATCGTATCGACAATGCCCTGCAGCAGGTTCTGCACCGGGGAAAGGTCGATGCTTTGGGCCAGCGCGGGTTCGGCAATCATGAGGGTGGCCAGCGCCAGGCCCAGGAACAGTCGGAATTGAGAGGGCATCAGGAGGCTCCGTTCAGTCGGTCACGCACCGCCATGACGCGGCGAACGTGGTTCTGGGTCTCGGTGTAGGGGGGAATGCCGCCATGGCGCGCAACGGCTTCGGGCCCTGCGTTATAGGCGGCCAGCGCCAGGTCGGGCCTGCCGAAACGGGCAAGCATCATCAGCAGGTAGCGCGCAGAGCCGTCGAGGTTCTGCGTCATGTCATGGGGATCGACGCCAAGATCTGCGGCGGTGCCGGGCATCAGCTGCCCGAGCCCGATCGCCCCAACTGAGCTCAGCGCGCCGGGCCGATACGCGCTCTCGACTTCAATATTGGCCTGAAACAGCGCGAGCCAGTCGGAGACCGACAGCCCGGCCCGGCGCAACGCCGGATGACCGCCATAACGCGTGGCGGTGTCCTGAAGCGCTGTCAGGATCTCGGGGCGTGGCTGCGCAGCCGTGCGCTCTGTGCTTGGCGCGGGCCTGCGCTCAGGCGCGGCGGTCGCGTCGTCCTCGGCGCCAAACACTACCATTCCCGATGCGCGCGCGGGGCGCCCGGCGACATAGCTCTGTGCAAATCCCGCCTGAGGTGCCTGTGCTGCCAACTGGCCATCGGCCGCCATGGCAAGAACGAAGCCCTCGCCCGTGGCCGGGGAGGAGACCAGTGCCGCGATGCAGCAGGCGAGGGCCGAGCGGGTGCTACTCGGCTTGCGCCAGGCGGTGCGCGCCGACCTTCCCTTCCACCATGGGGATGGAGACGACCTCAAATCCGAGGCTAGCCAGGAAACTCGTGAGTCCGTTGATGGTCTTGAACTCGCGCGCCGCCATGGTGTTGCGCGCCGTAACCAGCAGGCGGCGCTCTCCGCTATCGGGCGATACGCAATGCACCGTCCACACCCCCGACCATTGCGCCGTCGTGCGTTGTGGCGTGACCCGGCACAGCACATCCGCCGAGTGACCCTCGGCAAGCAGTTTGCGCAATCCGTCTTCACTGACAACATTCGGGGCGTCTTGCATCCAGTTCATCGATCCGGGCCTTCGCACGTTGGCAGAGATCCGGCTGTCCCCCATGGACTGCCAGATCACTACAAGATTATAATACTGCAATCAAGACGTATATTGGGGGCCAATACAGCCGTCATGCGTTAATGGAAAAATACTGCAGCAGCCTTTGGAATCCAAGTCAGGATGATAGCAATGAGAACATGGGGCGTGGCGATGTTGGTGATGGCATGTGGCACCGCGGGATTTGCGCAAGGCTGCATGGCCCCCGCGGCGCCCTTCATGCCCGCCGAGCTGGCCGATATCCGCGCCTATGCCGATCTGCTCCGCGAGGACTTCGAGATCTACTTCACCGATGCGCAGGCCTACTTCCGCTGTCTCGAGCGCGAACGGCGCGCGGTGTTCGACGAGGTGCAGCAGCTGACGCAAGCCTACGCGCAGATGATCGAGTTACTCGCACAGGAGTGAGGGCGCCCCCAGTTCGCAAACCGTTCCTGATGGAAGCGCTCAGATGAGGGCTGTCGGACCCGAAGCGGACATGGTGCGGGACGAAAAGGTGGGGGCGCACGCGCTACGCGGGTGGAAGGGCCAGATGCGGACGAAGCGGCCTCTAAAGAGCCACTGGCGACATTTCAAAGGAGGCCTAGTTGGCGGCTTCCCGCGCCTATAGCTTCAACTGAGCAACAGCCCTACGGAGATCGTTGCGGCTGCGCAGGTTTTCGGCTCCCATGTGCAGAAGCACCGGCTTTCTTTTTAGGTTTGCGTGGAATACTTGAATACGGTCTGACGTGCTCTTGCTCTTGAACTCAGCCTCTTTGCCGCTCTTTCGAACAAAACCACAAAAAACGCTGTAAGCCTCTCGAAGAAGATCGCTCCTAAAGGTCAGCTTCTTTGTAAGATCGAGCGGATCGCCATCAAAGCCAATGAACTGGTACTGCCCAGGAGATATCCTGCGGAATAGGAGAGGTTTGCCGTCATCCCGTTTCGCCGCGCCGTCCGTATAGGGGTCTATGGTTGAGTATACGGATTCCTTTTCGGCTCCATTCTCTATTTGGATTCCATCGACGATTTCATCGACGTGGGCAGAGCGGTGGTTGCCGTCCAAGAAGAATTCGACGATTTGAGTTATCCCGCTCGAGACGGACGATCTCACTTCCTTTAGGCTTGGAATGTCTAGTTGGTCTTCCGAAAAGCTGTTCATTCTTTGGCGATGCTCCGCTTGCAGCCCGCTGGTCTCACTGTTTCGCTGGCTCATGTTGGAGCTTCCCGTGTTCGGCTCGGTGTTCATGCGTACGCCCTCCCTTTGCGATAAGTTCTTGTCTGGTCACGTTGGGTTGCGTGGTAGCTGGTGATGATGGTGCCCCCTTCGACGATCAATTTCTTGCCGCGCAGCCTCTCAAACTGCTGAATTTCTTTTTTTCGACGTGCGATCTCTTCATCGACGATCTCGTTTGTCATTAGATATGCGTCCGAAGCGACTTGATCGGCGGCAGCCAAAATGAGTCCGAAGTCTTCTTTGCGGATGCCTCGCTGGTTCATCCGCGTTTCGGCATGTTGTGTGATTGAGTACGACATCGCTTTCTCCTCAGTCCGGAATGTTGATTGAGCCGAGTTCGGTCAAACGCCGTTCGTGCGCCTTTTTCGTTTCTTCAGAACAGTGTTCTTCTAGCCAACGTGCTCGTGCGCCAGACTGATCGTCAGCACTCAGTTCTTTGGGAATATCGCGCGGGTGAACATCACCGCTCTCAAGGGCCAGCCGCGCTAGGGAATTACCCGCAGACAGCTCATCAAGCGTTGTGTCGAATATGCTCACACGGAGCGAAGAAAAGTTGCCCGAGACCTCATCCCGTTCACCCATAGCGTCTGGCGAAAGTTCACGAGCTTTGCGATCCAAGAAGTCAACAAAGAGGTCGCCCGAGCCCTTGTACCAATCAGACCATTCATCGTCAGTGATGGTGGAGCCCGACAGGTCGCGCTTCTCGATTGATTGAGCTTCAGCTCTCCCCGCCTCTTCGACCCTGCCGAGGCCGATACGAACATCGCCCAAGTGGCTGTGGAAGTCTTCAGGAACACGCCACAGAGCGTCCTCGAGTTCCGCTAAGCGTTCCCTTCTTTCTGCGAGGCTCATTTCCGCAGTTACAAGGAACAGCAAAGGAGCGGCCCTAAGTATATCGTGCGCCTTAACCCCGTACCGCGCCTCAAGAAACCGGTAATTCAGGCGATCTTGCTCTGAGAGATAGAACGAAGCACGCTTCAGCCCTAGAGCCTCGGCTCTTTTCTCAAAGTCGCCTTCAGGAGGAGTCGATAGCTCATCAGCAGATACGTTGAGAGCGCTCGCCAGGTTTTGGAGCGTCTTGCCTTGACAAGTATTCAAGGTGTCATTGTCATTGCTCTGCTCGAGCCTGCTGATCTGCTTCTGACTGACATCTGATGCGTCCGCCAACTGCGCTTGCGACAGGTTGCGGCGCTCGCGAAGAAACTTCAGCTTATTTGGGTGAATATGTCCCATCTATGTAGCCCTTTCTTGATTTCAACAAGATAATGGCACACTTCCCCTGGACATTTCAACGCCACGACAGCAAAAATGACGCGTTTCCAGTCGCCATTCCTATTCCAAAATGTCACTTTGTCTCGCAATATATAGACATAATATCACAAAATGGCACTCATATCTGTTGAGTTCTGCCGAGAAAGACAAAGAATAGACATTCTGAGGTCACATGGCGAGAACCCGACTACCTAGGCAGGCTTGGTCAGAACGTTGCTGCAGGCTTTAGTAACGAAGGTTGGAAGAGCTGTCATCGCGCTCGGCAAAAAGACTGCAGCAGCCCAGCTTACAGGACAATTTGCGTCCTTAGCGCAGTTCGCGAACCGGTAGCGGAGGTCGGCTGTTCGCCCATTCTCCCTCATGCTGCGCTATGCACCAAAGTCGCGGAAGGGCTCAACCGACATTCGCCGCATTTCACACGAACGGCTGCTGTCGGAAAACACCCAAAATTTTGCAAACTCCGCTCCCTGCGCGAAACGCCCGCTCGTGGAGATCGCAGCATCCGTGAAATAGAGCCCAGGCCGACCGTTAGCTGCGGTTTCCCCCATTGTCCGGTTCAGCCGGATGATCGGGGCGGTTCAGTGATGTAGGATCGCAGCCATCGTATAATGCTGCCTGGGTCTCGCCGTTGTCCCATCGGTAGAGCAGACCGATTTCAACGCCTGTGTTGATACACTTAACGCGGCCAATGGCTTCGGCGATTGAGCGAACATTCTCAAATCCGGGCATAACTAGCCCCTCTCGTTAAACAATTCCTTCGGAGCGACATCGAGGGCACGCGCGATCTTCTCCAGAAGATCGACTGATGCCGAAAATCTGGCGAGTTCGATTTCGCTAACATAGCTGCGATCAATGTCAGCAGCTAAAGCTAGTTGTTCTTGGCTCATACCCTTGGAACTTCTTAGATTCCGGATATTTAGCCCTACTTGTTCCCTCAGTTTCATGGCCTGTCTTCGGCCAAATCATGAGGATCGCTCTACGGAATATATTCCACAAAACGCGCGCGAGCATCACAAAGTCTATGCTCGCATATGGTGTATCAGGGGATGATAGGCATAGGATATCAGTATTATAGCAATGTAATCAAAAGGCACTGAATGCTATGTGGTGTGTACTCTTCAGGAAATGGTGTGTTGGGGTCGCGATGGCCGTTCTTTCCAGTGTGGCTCCCCAAGCGGCGAAAGCCTACCAAGTTGACTGCGCCATTCTGCTTTGCCTGGCTGGTGGGTGGCCCGCGTCAGCAGAATGTTCTCACGCTCGAGCGGTGTTCATCCGCCGCATCACACCCTGGCCGATCGAGCCGCCGTTGCAGATCTGGCGTTGTCCGATGGGGGTGGTCGGGCACGCGCCGGTGCAAAGCACGGCCCCCAGAATCTGGGAAGCCAGCCACCAACGCGGCGAGGCGCTTGGCCAAATCATCTTGGCCCAGGTGGTGGAAGGTGGCGCAGACATAGACATCAGCGGCCGGGAATTCGACTTCGTGCGCTCGATCCGGGTTTGGGATGTGCGGCACTACAGCCATCGTGAACGTGGCCGCGAGGACGATTGCGAAGAGCGATTTACGATGCGCCTCGGGACATACGGGACCCAGGGCGACTTCGACTGGCAGTCCACCACACCTGCAGCAGCGCCGACTTGGGTGCTGCCATCGCGGCAATGCTCATGGGCCAGCTGGCGCCGCGGCGTTGGTGTTGAGTGGGAGGACCACGAAGGCAACCATGGCTTCGAGTGGGTGAGTTACTGATGGCGCGGCAGTTGCAAGGCATCAGTGACGGTTCACGCTCGGTGGCTGCGTCAAACTCGCTAGCGCTCCTTCGCGCTGCGGGCGATGGCATCCGCGCGCGTGACGATATCGGAGGCGACCGTCTCATAAAGCTGCGCCCGACGGTCGCGCGCCGAGCCGGGTTTGGGGTCCTGACGCCTTATACGCCTGGCGAGCCAAAGCAGGATCCGCGCGGCTGGTTCTTGAACGGTCTCCGGAGTTTGCGGCGGATAGTGCTCTTCCAGCAAGGCGACGATCTCGGCGTTCATGCTCCGGCGGTTCGCGTCCGCTTTTTCCCGGATCCGATCCCGCAAGCCGTCAGGCATGCGGATGATGTACTTGTCCTGGGTTGATGAAGGATATTCAGCCATACTGGCTCCTAGCCATGAATTTGTTCTTGACGCAATGCTGGCGGCTCGCCATGTATAAGTCAAGCCTATACAGGAGGTGAATTGATGCACTGTCGCGAACCGCTAATGCTCCGGCTACCAAAGGAGCTCAAAGACTGGGTTAAGGAAGAAGCTCAGCGTAATTATAGCTCGCAAAACTCCGAGGTCGTTCGAGCTTTGTTGGCTGCCAAGAAACGGGCAGATCAACAGCATGCCGAAACGGCGGCAGATTGATGCACTGACGGGAAAACATATGACGCACAGAAATGTTCACACGATCGCGCGCCAAGCAGCATCTGCCCTCATTCGCGAGGCGCGGGAGGCAGGCTGGTTGAGGGCGAGGTTCGAAATCAAACCTGATGGCAGCGTCACGGTCGATGCTGGCATGGTCGAGCCGGATAGCAATGACGAATTTCTTAACGGCGACTTGAGAATGCGAGAATGACGAGAAAGAGCCTGCCCAAGTACGTGTATCGCGACCGTGGTTACGTGCGTTTCATAAGACGTGCCCGAGGCATTTCTGTCATGATGCACGAGGAGGTGGGCTCACCCGAGTTTTGGGACCATTATAACCGGTTGCTGCGGGGTAAACCGGCCCCAAAGCCGGTAAAGCGGAACTTTGAGGCATTGATCAAAAGCTATTTTCAAAGCGACGCCTACAAGAAACTCAAGCCGCGCACGAAATCTGACTACAGGCGCTACATGTCCCACATACGAGAGATCTGGGGCGACAAAGACCCTGCCAGGATCGAGACGCATCACATTTATGAGTTGCATCGCGCCAATGCAGACCACTGGCGACAGGCGAACTATCTCGTGCAGGTGATGGTGGTCCTGATGAACCATGCGCGTTTGATCGGGTTTACGAAGAAAGAGCATGGCAACCCGGCAAAGGGAATCCCGCTTTTCAAACAGCAAAGCGATGGGTGGGAACCTTGGCCAGATGATGTGCGCGAAGAGTTTGAAGGGCTTGCAACTCCGCGGGCGCGCCTTGTCTACGAGCTTTGCCTTGGGACCGGACAGAGAATCGGCGACGTCCTCAAGATGGAGTGGGCTCACGTTGCGAACGACGGCTTCGACCTGACTCAAGGGAAGACGAATAAACCGCTATGGATCCCACTTACGGATCGTCTGAGTGACTATCTGCAAGGCTTGGAACATCGAGAGGGACGCCTAGTCACCGACTCCAATGGTCAGCCCGTCAGCTACCGGACGATTGCTCAAGAAATGCGCGCGATAAAGGCGCGGATGAAGCACGCGGACGCCGCGCGATACAAGACCCACGGGTTACGCAAAAACGCGACGATCGAGCTCTATCTGGCCGGCTGCGATGACGAGATGGTCAAGTCTGTGACCGGACATTCTGGCGTTGAGATGCTGAAGAAATATGGCGGCCAGGTCCGGCAACGAGAGCTCGCAAGCCGCGCTCAGGAGGCTCGGAACCGACTGGCGCGCGAAAAGAGCGAACCATGAAAGTTTCAACGATTGTTTCAAAATCAACGGCGAAGGAGGTCGAAAATGACGCAAGTCATTGATTTTATTGGAGGCGAGTACCGGAATCGAACCGGTGTACACGGATTTGCAATCCGCTGCGTCACCACTCCGCCAACTCGCCGCTCAAGTGGTTGAGATCGGTTATCCGATCATCGCACTCTGCGCAAGGCCCGGCGCGCAGCTATTGTGCGCGGATTTGCGTTGTTCCTTGCTGATCTATATGTGTAGATATGAAGCAGGTTCATGGAAGACAAGAGTTCGACCGATGACAGATTATGCCGCGCGGCGCGCCGTGATGGTGGACACGCAGATCCGCCCGTCCGATGTAACGAAATTCCCAATTATTGACGCGATGATGTCGGTTCCGCGCGAGGCGTTCGTGCCGGTGGAGCTGCGCGAGGCCGCCTACATGGGCGAGAATATCGACCTGGGTGGCGGTCGGGTGATTCTCGACCCGCGAATCCTTGCGAAGATGCTCGATGCGCTGGACATCCAGGCCGATGAACTGGTGCTGGATGTGGGATGTGCCCTTGGGTATTCGTCTGCGGTGATGGCGCGGGTCGCCGAAGCCGTGGTCGCTGTCGAGGAATCTGCGGAAATGGCGAATGAGGCGCCGGGCCTGCTGTCGGAAAACGGCGCGGACAATGTTATCGTCCACGAAGGCCCGCTGATGCAGGGCGCCCCCGAGCACGGACCCTATGACGTGGTGGTTATCCAGGGCGCGGTCGAACACTTGCCCGAAGCGCTGAGTGATCAGGTCAAGGAGGGCGGACGCATCGCCTGCCTGTTCATGGAGGGCGCATTGGGCGCGGTGCGCATTGGTTATCGGATTGATGGCGAGATTTCATGGCGCTTCGCCTTCAACGCCGGTGCGCCGGTGCTGCCCGGTTTTGAGCGCCACGCAGCATTTACCTTGTGAGCGGCGCCGCCGCCGGGCCAAGAGGGAGCGTCCATTGAAACGCCTGACGACAAAGAAATTTCTCGCCCCGGTTTTGGCATTTGCCCTGGTGGTCTCGATTCCGGTCACAGCTTGGTCGGAAACTTTGGCCGATACGCTGGTCAGCGCATATCGCAATAGTGGCCTGCTTGATCAGAACCGCGCCTTGCTGCGCGCCGCCGACGAGGATGTCGCGGTGACTGTATCGCAGTTGCGTCCGATCATCGGATGGTCGGCGGATGTGACCCGCGGGTTCGGGCGCACCCGGACGCAAAACAGCAACGGGGCGGTGTCGATCGATTCGACAGATGCCAGCTTTGGCCTGACGGCGCAGTTGCTGCTGTATGATTTTGGACGCACGCGCCTTCAGGTGGAGGCGGCCAAGGAAACCGTGCTCTCCACGCGGGAAACTCTGCGCAGTATCGAGCAGCAGGTGCTTTTACGCGCGGTCGTTGCCTTCATGAACGTGCGCCGCAACAGCCAGTTCGTGTCGCTGCGTCAGAACAACCTGCGCCTGCTGCGCCAGGAGTTGCAGGCCGCGCGCGACAGGTTCGAGGTGGGTGAAGTGACCCGAACCGACGTGTCGCAGGCCGAAGCAGCGCTTGCCCTTGCCCAAAGCGGGCTGGCATCGGCGCAGGGCAACCTGACGCGTGCGATCGAGGAATTCGTCAGCGCCGTGGGTCGCGAGCCGGGGAACCTGCAGACACCTGAGTCCCCGCCAAGTCTTTCCGGTGACGTGAATACGGCGAAATCCGTGGCCGTGCGCGCCCATCCAGACATACGCAAGGCGCAATATGATGTGGCCGCAGCGGATCTGACGGCCGATGCGGCAGCGGCGGCGACGCGCCCGCGTATCGACCTCAATGCCCGCGCCGGCGTCGAAGAGGAATGGGGCGGCAGCGACTATGTTCGCTCCGGCAGCGTGGGTGTGCAGATCAGCGGCCCGATCTATCAGGGCGGTCAGTTGAGCGCGCTCAGACGTCAGGCCATTGCGCGGCGCGATGCGACACGCGGCGCGCTGCATCTTGCCCGGCTTCAGGTGCAGCAGGAGGTCGGGAATGCCTATGCCGATCTGCGTGCCTCCCGCGCAAGCCGCGAAGCCAGCCAAGAGGCCGTGCGCGCCGCGACAGTGGCTTTCCGGGGGGTACGTGAAGAGGCACAGCTGGGCGCGCGCACGACGTTGGATGTGCTGGATGCCGAACAGGATCTTCTGGACGCGCGCACCAATCTCATCTCGGCGGAAATCGATGTCTATGTCGCGGCATACGGGATCCTGGCAGCGATGGGGCAGTTGACGGCGAAAGACCTGAACCTGGCGGTTCAGACCTATGATCCGGCGGCTTACTACAACATGGTCAAGACGGCCCCTGTGGATATCAGTCCGCAAGGTCAGCAGCTTGATCGGGTGCTGCGCGCGCTCGGGAAAGAGTAAAACACGACCTAACCAGTTGTGTGAACACGCCCTCGGAGATAAACTTGGGTGAGGCAAGAGTGGTGCAGGAATATGTCTGATCCCGTCAGCAATGCGGAAATCGAGGATGTCTTGTCCTCAATCCGGCGTCTGGTTTCGAGCGGTGAGCGCGAGAAACCCGGCGGTGTGGTCGGGACCAGTTTTGAAAGCACCAACAAGCTTGTTTTGACACCCGCGCTGCGTGTGGACGAGGCCGATGAGACCCCTGCGGAGGTGCCGCTGATGTCCGATGCACATGGCACCGGACCGGCTGGAGACCGGTTTGAATTCCGGCATGTCGCCCGTGACGGAGATGATGTCGCTACGCGCGAATCGGATGATGAGCCAGACGCTGCGTCCGATACCGGATCTTGGATCACCCGAGAGGATGAAACCGCCACGGACCCGGCGCAGGATGAGACATCCGAAGCCTCCTCCCATGACGAACCCCCAGAGGAACCAGGCGATATCGAACCTCTCGAGGCAAGTGATGAGGATTTGCCCCTTGGGGATGACAATGTGGGCGAGGATCCGGACGCGGAGTCTGTAGGCGATGCCGAGATCTGCGCATTGGAGGACCGTATCGCCGAAGTCGAAGCCGCGGTTGCAGCGCGCGATGACGAGTGGGAACCCGATGGCGAAACCGATGATCCCTATTCCGGCTCGGATGTCACACCAATGGCGTGGGAAGATTACCCGCCCGAACCCGAGTCTCGCGGGTCAGATGCCGATGGCGATCCCACCGTGTTCCGAAGCGTGGCATTCGCGCCGGACGCGCCGGAAACGGGCGATGACGAATCCCAAGTTTCTGGCGAGGGCGCAGAGGCGCAGGATGATCCCGCGCCCGAGGTCGCCGCACAACCTGGGCATGACGCAATGCATCAGCAAGGCGACGAAGAGGACGATTCCGAATTCTGGGACAATGCGGATGAGGCCGTTCTGGACGAAGACGCGCTGCGCGACATGGTCAGCGAGATCGTGCGTCAGGAGCTTCAGGGCGCCTTGGGCGAGCGGATCACCCGCAACGTGCGCAAACTTGTGCGCCGCGAGATTCACCGCGCGCTGACCAGCCAGGAATTCGACTAACCGCGCGGCGTCGCGGCCAGTTCCAATATCCGGTCAAGATCGAGATGGGTTTCGACATGGTGCGCAAGCGCTTCCAGCGTGTCGTCGACGCTTGCATCATAGCGCAGCCCCGACGCCACGCCGAGTTCACCCATAAACGCAGCGCGGAAACTGTCCGAGGCGAAAAGCCCATGCAGATAAGTGCCGCGCACCCGCCCCGATACTGACTCCGCGCCTTCGGGCCGGTCATCCAGATGAAGCCAAGCGCGCGCGCAATCGGGTCCGGTCGTCTCGCCGAGGTGGATTTCATAACCTTGCACCGGGTCGCCGGTGGCAATGTAGATCGCGCTGGTCAGGGACAGGCGCTTTTCCGGTTTCATTACGGTCGTCACGTCCAGATGCCCAAGCCCCGCCACCACGCCGGGCGCGCCTTCGATCCCTTCGGGGTCGGCGATCTCGCGCCCCAGCATCTGGTAGCCACCACAGAGGCCCAACACATGCCCGCCGCGCCGGATATGCGCCTGAAGGTCGATATCCCACCCCTGAGCGCGAAAATGACCCAGATCGGCGATGGTCGACTTGCTGCCCGGCAGCAATACCAGATCGGCATCGCCCGGCAATGGCTGACCGGGTTCTATGATCTCGATGCTGACTCCCGGCTCCGAAGAAAGCGGATCGAGGTCGTCGAAATTGGCGATCCGCCCCAGGCGCGGTACCGCGACCTTGAATCCGCCACCCGGGGCCGAACAAAGATCCATCACGTCTTCGGCCGGGAGCCGCCAGGCATCGGCGAACCAGGGCAGTATGCCCAATGGCAGCCAGCCGGTGCGCTGTTCGATGGCCGTCATGCCTGCGTCAAACAGGCTGGTATCGCCGCGAAACTTGTTGATGGCGAAGGCCTTGATCCGTCCGGCATCGGCAATGGACAACACCGCCTGCGTGCCGACGATCTGCGCGATCACACCACCGCGGTCGATGTCGCCCACCAGAATGACGGGCAAGTCTGCGGCCTCGGCGAAACCCATATTGGCGATGTCGCCTTTGCGAAGGTTGATTTCAGCGGGGCTTCCAGCGCCTTCGACCAGCACGAGATCGGCACCCGCGCAGAGCCGGCGAAAGCTTTCAAGGGCCGGGGCCAGAAGTTCCGGTTTCTTCTGCGTGTAGCCCTTGGCGCGCATCGTCGCGAAGCGGCGCCCCTGAAGGATGATCTGAGCGCCGGTCTCGCTTTCGGGTTTGAGAAGGACCGGATTCATGTCGGTATGGGGCTGTCGGCGCGCGGCCATCGCCTGAAGCGCCTGCGCGCGGCCGATCTCGCCGCCCTCGGGTGTCACGGCGGCGTTGTTCGACATGTTCTGTGGCTTGAATGGTGCAACCGAGAGGCCGCGATTGGCGAAGGCGCGTGCCAGACCGGCGACAAGCATGGACTTGCCCACATTCGACCCTGCGCCCTGAATCATGATCGATTTTGCCACGTCCCGCACTCCTGTCATTCAAGCGTGGTGATACAGGCTGGACCGCCACGTTGGAAGACGGTTGCAAATCATGCGGCAAGGGGGGCAAAGGAAAAACCC
This sequence comes from Roseovarius salincola, assembly GCF_026891095.1. Classification (GTDB taxonomy): domain Bacteria; phylum Pseudomonadota; class Alphaproteobacteria; order Rhodobacterales; family Rhodobacteraceae; genus Roseovarius; species Roseovarius salincola. Next base: position 258,305 of record NZ_JAPTNL010000003.1, on the reverse strand, counting down.
TGCCGTGTCCGGCAGGGTCTTTTGCAGCGATTTTGTATTGTGTTCAGGCAGCTTCGGCCTGTGCAGCGGCGTTGCGCCGTTCGCTTTCCTCGCGCGACAATGCGACCGAGGTGCGCACGCCCTTGGACACGAAATCCATGAGGCCGTCGACGACGCGCTCATTGGGGTCGATACCGGCACAGGACAGCACCTCGCGGCCATCGCGCGAGCGTGCCCACCGGGCGATCTGCTCGGGGCCGTTACCGTATTTCTTGTCATCCGCGATGGCGTCATCCAGCGCGGCCAGAACTACGGCTGCAAATAGTTTACGGGCACGGTTGCCCTGTTCGGCATTGAAGGCCGTGCCGTCAACGAAATCCGTCATGGTTCGTCCTTGATGTTATTGCTCTTGTGTTTTCGGCGTGCAGTCGGTTATGGCGAAGTTTGATCGATTCGGATAGAGCGCACACGCATAGCTTCTATGCGTTTTGTGCATATCGGAGCCTGTGTTCGGCACGGGGGATCGTCATCTTGCCAGTCATCTTCTCCCCAGATATAGGGGGGCTCAATCTTCCATCAACCTTTTGTCATGGTTTTGCTAGAATGCCCAAGATCAATGGAAACGAGATCAGACCCGGAAATATCCTGGAACATAACGGCGGCCTGTGGACCGCCGTGAAGGTCGATCACGTCAAGCCCGGCAAGGGTGGTGCCTTCGCCCAGGTCGAAATGCGCAACCTGCGCAACGGTTCCAAGCTCAACGAGCGGTTCCGCAGCGCCGACAAGGTGGAGCGCGTCCGTCTGGAGCAGAAGGACCAGCAGTTTCTTTATGAAACTGATGGTCAGTTGGTCTTCATGGACAGTGAGACCTTTGAGCAGATCGAACTGCCCGCCGAAATTCTGGGCGATCGCCGTCCCTTCCTGCAAGACGGGATGACGGTGCAGATCGAGTATTACGATAACGAGGCGCTCAGCGCCGCATTGCCCCAGAAAGTCGTCTGTCGCGTGGTCGAGACGGAGCCGGTGGTCAAGGGACAGACCGCAGCCAACAGCTTCAAGCCGGCGGTGCTGGACAATGGTATCAAGGTGATGGTGCCGCCCTTCGTGGGGTCCGACGAAGACATCGTCGTCAATACCGAAACCATGGAATACGCCGAGCGGGCCTGAGCAACTGGCGCAGCCTTTCACTCAACTAATCGGGCACGAAGATGAGTCGCGCCCGATGGCTCATGGTGTGTAGCGCAGTGTCGCTTCGCCTGCCTGCATAACCCCCTTGGCGCGATCAAAGCGAAGATAGGCGATGCCCTTGCCGCCCGATTGCGTGAAAAGCGTGCCGACGGCTTTGCCGTCCGTGGTGATCGGAGTGCCGACTGGCGCTTCGCCCGTGACCTCGACACCGGCAAGGCCCTTGCGCAGCTCGGTCTTGTGTTTCATCCGGGCAGTCACCTCTTGCCCGACATAGCAGCCCTTGCGGAAATCGACGCCGCTCAGGCGCTCGAAACCGGCTTCCAGGATGAAACTGTCGGGCGTCAGCTCGATGCCGGTCTCGGGAATGCAGTGCGCCACGCGGATCGCATCCCAGTCGGTGCCATCATCGCCTGACATCTCGCCATAAAGCCGCCAGCCCAATTCGGGATGGCGCGGGTCATTCAGCGCGCTCTCAGGGGCGGGGCCGGTGCCGCGCATCAGGTTCAGATCGCTCTGCGAAATGGCCACATCGGCGCGCAGCTTATACATGTTGAGCCGTTTGAGAAGGCTGTCGGCAAGACTCATGTCGACGTCCAGAAGGATTGTGTCGCCTTGACGCGCAAGGAAGAAATCGGCCAGATACTTGCCCTGCGGCGTCAGCATCGCCGCATAGACCAGCCCCTGATCGAGCTTGCAAAGATCATTCGTGACCAGCCCTTGCAGAAAATCCTGCGCCTCCGTGCCTGTGATTTCGAGGATCGTGCGTGTCATTGCCACTCCCGTCGCGTTTCGACCTGTAATATAGGTCTTGTCGCGTGTGGCAACAGGGGGTGCAGATGCGTGCGGAACTGTCGATCGTGATACCGACCCTCGATGCGGCCGAGGGGTTGGCGCATTCCCTGCCCGCATTGGCCGAAGGGTTGCAGGAGGGGTTGATCCGCGAACTGATCATCTCGGATGGCGGCTCGCTGGATGCGACGTTGCGGATCGCCGAGGAGGCCGGTGCGCTGGTGGTCACCGGCTGTGCGTCGCGCGGTGGGCAACTGGGCCGTGGGGCCGAGGCCGCGGGCGGTGCGTGGCTGTTGTTCCTGCACGCCGATACGGTCTTGCCCGGCGGTTGGGCAGAGTTGGTGCGCGCGCAGATGGAGGAGGGTCGCCCGGCCTTTTTCGGACTGCAATTCGATGCGGCGGGGTTTGCGCCTGCATGCGTCGCGGTCTGGGCAAACCTGCGCTCCTGGTTGTTTCACCTTCCCTATGGCGATCAGGGGTTGCTGATCTCGCGCAGCGAGTATGACGCGGTCGGGGGATACCCTGATATCGTGCTGATGGAGGATGTCGCCATCGCCCGGGCGCTTGGCAGGCGCCTGCAACGCTTGCCGGGCAAGGTCACGACCAGCGCGGCGCGCTATCGGCGTGCGGGCTGGCTCCGCCGTGGCGCGCGCAATATCGTGCTGCTCATGCGCTATCTGATGGGGGCAAGGCCCGAGGACCTGGCGCGGCGCTACTGAGGCTCAGAGGATCGGCCTGTGCGTGGCTTCATAGGCTTCCTGCATCGGGATGGCCCTGTAGTCGGTATGCAGCCAGCTCTCGAAATCGACGCCGGTTTCCTTATGGGCGGCCTCGAATCGATCAAGGATATAATCGAGGATGCCGGTGCGCGACCATTTGAAGTGAATATACTTCACGCTCAGCATCTTTCGCGCTTCTGATATCGGTCGCCCCTCAATCACCAGCAGATAGATCGCGGCGGCGAATCCGGCCCGGTCAGCGCCCGATTTACAGTGCATGACAAAGGGTTTCTCGATCTCGCGGAACGCCCGGATCAGCGCCTTGATCTCGCGCCGGGGGGCCGCATGACGAGCCCTCAGGTTGACGTTCACCAGCGTCAGGCCCAGATCGCGGCAGCTTTCCTCCTCGACAAGGTAATGTGCCGCGCCACCGGCGCCGCGCAGATTGAGGATCGTTTTGATCCCTTTTTCCTTGAGCTTGACGAAACGTTCATGCGTGGGCTGGTTCGAGCGATAGACCCCCGGGGCGACCGGATAGAAATTGGTCCAGACCTTGCGCAGGATCGCGTGATCGAACCACAAGTTGTAGATATGCGCGCGGCGGCGGTTTTCGGGCGTGGACAGGTCCGTGTCATAGGAGGTGCGCACCGAACGCTCCCAATCTACGATCCGTTGGATGAGTTTCATGAGGGGAATGCGCTCCGTACGACCTGACCCTTTACCCGAATGCCCCATGTAGGCGGAGAGCGCCGCCAAGGCAAGCCGTCGCGGCGATTGACGGCAGCGACGAGCGGCGTAATGTCGGCCGGCGAACTCAGGAGAAAACAAGCATGACGCTGAGCAACGGTCGCCCTTACCTGGCCATTCCGGGACCCTCCGTGGTGCCCGACGCGGTCTTGCGCGAAATGCATCGCGCGGCCCCCAATATCTACGAGGGGGAGCTGATCGCCATGATGCCGGGCCTGACCAACGATCTGAAGCGGGTGGCCCGCACCGAAAAGCATGTCGCGATCTATATCAGCAATGGCCACGGTGCTTGGGAAGCGGCCCTGAGCAACGTGCTGTCGCCCGGCGACAAGGTACTGGTGCCCGCGACGGGGCGCTTCGGCCACGGTTGGGCCGAGGTCGCCTCGGGCCTCGGGATCAAGGTCGATCTGGAGGATTTCGGCAAGCAATCCCCGGCCGATCCCGACAGGATTGAAACGCTGCTTCGCGCAGATTCCACGCATGAAATCAAGGCGGTGTTGGTCACGCATGTGGACACATCGACCTCGATCCGCAATGATATCCCGGCAATCCGCGCAGCGATGGACGCCGCGGGGCATCCTGCGCTTTTGATGGCCGATTGCATCGCCTCGCTGGCCTGTGACCGCTTCGAGATGGACGCCTGGGGCGTGGATGTGATGGTCGCGGGCAGCCAGAAAGGGCTGATGGTGCCGCCGGGACTTGGCTTTGTCTATTTCGGCGACAAGGCCGCCGAAGCGCGGACGCATCGCGATGTTGTCAGCCGCTATTGGGACTGGGTGCCACGCGCGGATCCGGCGCTGTTCTACCAGTATTTCGGGGGCACCGCGCCTACCCATCACCTATATGGCCTGCGCGCGGCGCTGGACATGATCCACAATGAGGGAATCGAGGCGGTCTGGGCGCGCCATGCGCGGCTGGCGCAGGCGATCTGGGCGGCGTGTGAGACATGGGCCGAGGACGGCCCGCTGGCATTGAATGTGGCCGACAAGGGGCTGCGCAGTCATGCGGTGACGGCGCTGCGCATCGGGCAGCCCCATGGCACTGCGCTGCGCGAATGGGTGCAGCAGAAGGCGGGCGTGACATTGGGGATCGGACTGGGCATGGCTGAACCCGGCGACCCGGCCTGGCACGGGTTTTTCCGCATTGGCCACATGGGCCATGTGAATGCCCATATGGTGCAGGGTATGCTGGGCGCGGTGCAGGCGGGGCTGGTGGCGTTGGACATACCGCATGGCCACGGCGCGCTGGAGGCAGCGTCAGGGGTGATCGCGGCGGCCTGAATGCCGCGCGCCCCGTGCCAGCCGCGATATCAGCAGGTTCAGCCCATAGCCCGCGGCGCAGACGGCTGCAAAGCCAAGCGTTGCCCATAAGACAATGAAAATCCAAAGCAAATTCACCAGCCCCATGATCAGGGCCGCGTTGGTGTAATTCGGAGCCTTGGGCAAAATTCCGCGTTTCATGCCCAAGTCTACCGCAGCTTGCCGGTCTGTCAGCGAAAATTTTCCGACGCGGGGCGGATCAACCGCGTGCCGCCGCCAATGCCTCCGGCAGGGTCTCGGCCAACACGTCAAGATCCTGGGGTCGCCCGCAACTGATGCGGATACAGCGATCCTGCGGGGTAACGAAGGGTTTGCGCACGAAGACACCGCGCGCGACCAAAGCCTCCAGAACGGCGCTGGCGAAAGCGCCGTCGGCGCCGCAATCCACGGCCACGAAATTGGTGGCCGAGGGCAGGGCGCGCAGGCCATTTTCCTGCGCGATCAAGGCGATACGGTCGCGGGCGCGGGCCACTTCGCCTTGCACATGCAAGAGCCAAGCCGCATCGCCAAAGGCCGCCAGAGCCCCTGCCTGCGCCATGCGGTTCATGCCGAAATGGTTGCGGATCTTGTCGAAACTGCGGATCAGGCCGCGCGCCCCGATCGCATAGCCGATACGCGCCCCGGCCATTCCGTAAGCCTTTGAAAACGTTCTCATTTTTATCACGCGCGGGTCATCCGCGTCGATCATGGCGGCGGTGCCTTCGGGGGCGAATTCGATATAGGCCTCGTCGAGCAGCAAAAGACAGCCCTCGGGCAGGTCATCCAGCGCGGCGCGAATGTCGCTGCCGGAGTGCCAGCTGCCCATCGGATTGTCGGGATTGGCAAGGTAGACCAGCTTGGCATCAACCTCTTTCGCCTTTGTTAACAGGGCGGCGGGGTCTTCGTGATCGTCGCGATAGGGGACCTTGTGCAGCGCGCCGCCGAAACCGGCGACGTGATAGTTGAAGGTCGGATAGGCGCCGTCGGATGTGACCACCGCGTCACCCGGCGCCACCAGCAGCCGCACAAGATTGCCGAGAAGTCCGTCAATCCCTTCTCCTACAAGGATATTTTCAACGTCACAGCCGATCCCGGTGGCCAGTGCGGCGCGCAGTTCATAGCTGGAGGGATCGCCGTATTTCCAGCTTTCGAGCGCCTCGGCCTGCATGGCTTTGACGGCGGCGGGGGAGGGGCCGAACAGGCTTTCATTGGCGCCGAGACGGGCGCGGAAAGGGGCGCCGCGGGCGCGTTCCTGTTCCTCGGGGCCGACGAAAGGCACGTTGGCGGGAAGGGTCTGAACAAGGTCGGTATAGCTTGGTTCGGTCATGGGGGCAGCTAACGGTATCGCGGCGCGATGTGCAAGCGGGGCGGGCCGAAGCCCGGAAATCGGGCTTCGGCATCACGTCGGTATCGCGTCGGTATAAGGTCGGTGGCGTAGCGGCTTCAGCCCAGTTCGGCCAGACGGTCGAGCGCGGCGCGCAGCTTGCCTTCTTCTTCCTCGCGCAGGGCGAGGTTTTCGCGGGCTTCCTCGACCACGTCCTCGGGGGCGCTTGCGACGAATTTGGGGTTGTTGAGCCGCCCGCGCAGACCGCCAAGTTCCTTTTCGAGCTTGCCGAGGGTCTTTTCGAGCCGTTCCTTTTCCTCGGCGACGTCGATGATCTCGGCGACGGGCAGGCCGAAATTGCCGCCTTCGACGGTCACGGTGATGCAGCCCTTGGGAAGGGCGTCGACGCGGGTCAGGCTATCGATGCGGGCGATGCGCTTGATCATCACCTCGTTGCGCGCCCAGGCCTCTTTGCCGGCGGCGTCGAGTTCATTGCACAGCACCGGGATATAGAGACCGGCAGGCACATGCACCTGCGCGCGCGCCGAGCGGATCTGTTCGATCACCGAGATCACCCAGTTCATTTCGCGGTCGGCCTGCGCATCGACCAGATCGGCGGAGCGGTAGTCGGGCCAGTCGGCATGGATCAGCATCTTTTGGCGCTCACCCAGAATGCCCCACAGCTCTTCGGTCACATAGGGCATGATCGGATGCAGAAGGATCAGGCATTGATCCATGACCCAAGCCATCGTGGCCTGCGTTTCGGCCTTGGTCGCCTCGTCCCCGTCCAGCAGAAGCGGCTTGGAGAGTTCGACATACCAGTCGCAGACCCGGCCCCAGACAAAGGCGTAAAGCGCATTGGCGGCATCGTTGAAGCGGAAGTTCTGAAGCGCCTCGTCCACCACTTCGCGCACCTTGGCGGTTTCGCCGACGATCCACTTGTTCACGGTGGCTTCGGGTTGGGGAACCTGCCCGTCGCTGCCGGTGGCGCCGTTCATTTCCGCAAAGCGCGCGGCGTTCCAGATCTTGGTGGCGAAATTGCGATAGCCCGCAATGCGTTGCGGCGAAAGTTTGAGGTCGCGGCCCATGGCGGCCATCGCCGTCAGGGTGAAGCGCACCGCGTCCGCGCCGTAATCGTCGATGAGTTCGAGCGGATCCAGAACGTTGCCCAATGACTTGGACATCTTCTTGCCCTTCTCGTCACGCACCAGGGCATGAACATAGACATGGCTGAAGGGTTTCTGCCCGACCACGGCGTATTGCATCATCATCATCCGGGCGACCCAGAAGAAGATGATATCAAAGCCGGTGACCAGCACGCTGGTCGGAAAGTATTTTTCCAGCTCGGGTGTCTGTTCGGGCCAGCCAAGCGTGCCGATGGGCCAGAGGCCCGACGAGAACCATGTATCGAGCACGTCGGGGTCGCGGTTTAGAACTACTTTCCGACGCCCCTCGTGCTCTAGAAAATAATCACCTAGCTCCTTAGATGAAACGAAGTCCTTCCCGCTTATCCCCTGCTTGCGCTCGTAGGAGCTACCCACGATATCGCAGTTCGAGGGATACAGTTTTTTGGCTTTTTCAATCGCCTCTTCTTGCGTCGAAGCACAGATCATAATTTTGCGATTTGCGGCTTGAGCACGAAAGGCTTCACCGAATTCGTTAGGAATGTCGGCCTGCTTTGATCCGCTTTGAACAACATTTCTTGCGAATTGCATTGCTTGATCGCGTAGAGCGAAATCATCAGGATGGGGTCCATACCACACCGGAATCTGATGCCCCCACCAGAGCTGGCGAGAGATGCACCAGGGCTCGATGTTTTCCAGCCAGTGGAAATACACCTTGCGGTCGCTTTCGGGCATGATCGTGACCTCGCCCGAGCGCACGGCATCGAGCGCGGGGCCGACGATCTTGGCGGTGTCGACGAACCACTGGTCGGTCAGCATCGGTTCGATCACGACCTTGGAGCGATCACCGAAGGGCTGCATGATCGGCTTGGATTCGACCAGAGGCACGTCGGAATCCTCGCGCGGGTCGCCGCCTTCTTCGGGCGCGACGGGCACATGCGCGGCCTTGCCGAGGCGGGGGTCGTTTTCCGGCACCATGACGGCGAGGCCCTCATGGGTGATTTCGTCGACCACCTTCTGACGCGCCTCGAAACGGTCGAGTCCGCGCAGGTGGTCGGGCACGAGGTTGAGGTTGTCGACCTCCTCGATGGTGAAATCGGCGCCGTTGGCGATCTCTTGCGCGCGGGCGGCGGCTTCGGCATAGGGCGCGCCATCGTCGCGCAGATGCGCCTTGGTATCCATCAGACGGTACATCGGGATTCCGCCGCGCTTGGCGACCTCGTAGTCGTTGAAGTCATGCGCGCCGGTGATCTTGACCGCGCCCGAGCCGAAATCCGGGTCGGGGTATTCATCGGTGATGATCGGGATCAGGCGGCGATGTTCCTTGGGGCCGACGGGAATCTCGCAGAGTTTCCCGATGATCGGCGCATAGCGTTCATCCGAAGGGTGAACCGCGACCGCGCCGTCGCCCAGCATGGTTTCGGGCCGCGTGGTGGCGATGGCGATGTAATCACGCTCTTCCTCGAACAGCACGTTGCCGTCCTCGTCGCGCTCGACATAGGTATAGGTCTCGCCCCCCGCGAGCGGGTATTTGAAATGCCACATATGGCCGGGGTTCTCGATGTTTTCGACCTCGAGATCGGAAATCGCGGTTTCGAAATGCGGGTCCCAGTTGACCAGCCGCTTGCCGCGATAGATCAGGCCCTTGTCATACATATCGACGAAGACCTTGATGACGGCATCGTGGAAATTACCCTCTTCGCCCGCCGGGGCGCCGGGGGCGCCGGACATGGTGAAGGCGTTGCGCGACCAGTCGCAGGAGGCGCCGAGGCGCTTGAGCTGGTTGATGATCGTGCCGCCGGATTCCTGTTTCCACTCCCAGACCTTTTCAAGGAATTTGTCGCGCCCGAGTTCACGGCGGCCGGGCGCCCCTTCGGCGGCCAGTTTGCGTTCGACCACCATCTGCGTGGCGATGCCCGCATGATCCTGGCCCGGCTGCCAGAGCGTGTCGAAGCCGCGCATCCGGTGCCAGCGGATCAGGATGTCCTGCAACGTGTTGTTGAAGGCATGGCCCATGTGCAGCGACCCCGTCACGTTGGGCGGCGGGATCATGATGCAGAAGCTCTCGGCGCCGGGGGCGGCATTGGCGCCCGCCTTGAAGGCGCCCGCCTGTTCCCACGCGTCGTAGATGCGGCCCTCGGCCTGGGCTGCGTTGAAGGTCTTGTCCATCGCCATTGGGGTCTGTCCTGCGGAATGTCCTTGGTCGGGATCGTCTCTAGCGAATGCACAGGCCAAGGGAAAGGCTGGCGCTGGAATTTATTGCGCTGTGGCGTCATGCTGCCCCGGGGGCGGGGACCGCAGGAAGGGGGCATCATGCAGGCTGTGCAAGCGATGGACATGGACGAGGCGGGTCAGGGCCATGTGGTGGAACCCGGAGGCGGCGCGCCGGACGCAGGTGTTCTGCGCTGGATAAGGGTGGATCTGTCGCAGACGGGCGGCCCAGAATGGCTGTCGCAGTCGGGTCTTGATCCGCTGGTCCTGGCGGCGCTTGGCGCGCAGGATACGAGGCCGCGCTGCACGGTGCATGGCGAGGGCGCTCTGATGAACCTGCGCGGCGTCAACCTGAACCCCGGCGACGAGGTCGAGGACATGGTGTCGGTGCGGCTGTGGATCACCGGGCGCGCGGTGGTTTCGGCCCAGATGCGCCGCCTGATGGCGGCGGGCGATGTGTGGGAGGCCGCCTTGCGCGGGCAGGGGCCGGTGCGCAGCGGCGATCTGGTGGCGCGGCTGGCGCTGCGGCTGGCGGACCGGGCGGAACCGGTGATCGCCGGGCTGAACGAGCGTATCGACGATATCGAGGAAAAGGTCGATCAGGGGCCTTGGGCGGTATCGCGCGCGGATCTGGGGGATGTGCGGCGCATGGCGATCAAGCTGCGACGCCATCTCGCGCCGCAGCGCGATGCGCTCAGCACCTTCGAGATCGAGGACCTTCCGTGGCTGACCCATGAGGATCGCAGCCGCCTGCGCGAGGCGGTCGAGCGTGTCACCCGCCTGTCCGAGGAGCTGGACGCGATTCGCGACCGCGCACAGGTGGTGCAGGATCAGATCATGGAGCACCGCTCCGAGGTGATGAACCGGCAGATGCTGATCCTGTCGGTGGTCGCGGCGATCTTCCTGCCGCTTGGCTTGCTCACCGGGCTGCTGGGAATCAATGTCGGGGGCATGCCGGGGGCCGATGACCCGCGCGCTTTCTGGATCGTCACGGCCGGGCTGGTCGTGGTCGGGATGGCGCTGTTCGGAATATTCCGCATGTTGGGCTGGCTCAGGCGTTAACCCCGACGGTCGAGCTTGGTCGAGAGCTGGATCAGGCTTTCGGATCCCTTGACCCCACGGGTTTCGCCGATGCGGTCAAGCGTGTTGTCCAGGGCCTCGGTGGTGGCGGCCTCGATCCCGACGATCAGGTCGAAGCGCCCCGAAGTGGTATGCACCGTGCGCACATCGGGCAGGGAGCGCAGCCGCGCCAGGACCGCCGGGGCGCTGCGCGGCTCGATGCTGACAAGGGCGGTGGCGCGCAAGGGTGCGCGCAGCCGGTCGGCCAGGCGCAGGGTGTAGCCTTCGATCACGCCCGAGGATTCGAGCCGGTCCAGCCGCGCCTGCACGGTGGTGCGCGCCAATCCCAGTCGGCGCGCCAGAGTCGCCACCGGCGTGCGGGCGTTATCGGCCAGAAGGTCCAGAAGGGCGTGATCGGTTTCGTCTGTTTGCATCGCGCTTTCGTCACTTTGACGTCTATAAGGGGCAGATTACACAAATAGACGCGCGGAATCGACAGCTTTTGCCGCCACACTCAAGAAAACGAGCAGTGCGACAGGACCCTTCATGCGCGAAACACCGAACTGGCCCGACCCCGCCGCCCATATCGCCCGCCACCAGCCTGACACGGCGCTGTTGTATTTCAGCCCGGCGGCGCTTCAGGCTGTGGCGCGGCGGTTCCGGGCCGGGTTCGACGGGTTGGTGACCTATGCGGTCAAGGCCAATGCGGAGGAAGAGGTGCTGGCCAATCTGGTCGCCGCGGGTATCCGCGCCTTCGACGTGGCCAGTCCGCGCGAGATGTATGCGGTGCGCGCGGTCTGTCCTGATGCGGTATTGCATTACAACAACCCCGTGCGCTCGCCCGAGGAGGTTGCCGTGGCGCACGCGCTCGGAGTGGCCTCGGCCTCGGTCGATTGCGCGCGGGAGCTCGAGAAACTGTCGGCCCTGCCGAAATCCACGGAAATCACCGTGCGGCTTGCGCTGCCGGTGGCCGGGGCCGCCTATGATTTCGGCGAGAAGTTCGGCGTCGGGCCGGAGCGCGCCGAAACCCTGCTGCGCGAGGTCGCGGCGCGCGGGTTCGTGCCTTCGATCACCTTTCATCCCGGCACGCAATGTGCCGACCCTTCGGCTTGGGGAAGCTATATCGCGGTCGCGGCGGATGTTGCACGAGCGGCTGGCGTACGGCTGGCGCGGCTTAATGTGGGTGGCGGCTTTGCCTCGCATCGGGGCGGGACGGCGCCCGATCTGGAAGCGGTCTTTGACCATATCCGCGCCGAAACCCTGCGCTGTTTTGGCGCCGATGCGCCGGATCTGGTGTGCGAGCCGGGCCGCGCGATGGTGGCGGATGCCTTTTCGCTGGCGGCGCGCGTCAAGGCGCTGCGCGAGAACGGATCGGTTTTTCTGAACGATGGTATCTATGGCGGGTTGACCGAAATCCGCGACATCGGCGCGCCGGAGCGGATCAGGGTTGTTTCGCCCGAAGGTGCGTTGCGCCACGCACCGCCGGTGGCGCGCGTGGTCTTTGGCCCGACTTGCGACAGTATCGACCGCCTGCCGGATGCGTTGCCGCTGCCCGGTGACATGGAAGAGGGCGATTTTGTGCTGTTTGACGGCATGGGCGCCTATTCACGCAGCCTGACCACACGGTTCAACGGCTATGGATTGGGCGGTTCGGTCACGGTGGCGTCTCTGACCTGACGGGCTCTGGACATGCGCGTTTCGCCCGCTAGGGTCCAAAGCGGTGGCGCGCGAAAGGGCAGAGCATGGAAAAATTCGGGAAAAGTCAGCCGGTCAGGCGGATGGAAGACGGGCGGTTTCTGACCGGGCAGGGGCGTTATGTGGACGATATCGCGCCCAAGGGGGCGCTGGTGGCGCATGTGCTGCGCGCGCCGGTGGCGCATGCGCGCATCACCGGGCTTGATGTCGAAGAGGCCCGCGCCGCACCGGGCGTGCGCCTTGTGCTGACGGCCGAGGATCTGGCCGCGGCCGGGATCACCGAGGCGATGGCCTTCAACACGGTGAAGAACCGGGACGGCACCCCGGCGGCGGCGCCGCGCCGCCCGATCCTGGCCGAAGACCGCGTGCGTTTCGTGGGCGAGCCGGTGGCGATGATTGTCGCCGATACGCTGGCCGAGGCGCGCGATGCGGCCGAGATGATCGGGTTCGATTACGATGATCTGCCCGCCCATATGGATATCGGGCCGGGGGGCGAGCCGCTGCATGAAGAGGCACCCGAGAACCGCGCGTTTGACTGGGGCATGGGCGACGAGGCGGTTGTGGAGGCGGCGATCGCCAGCGCCAGGCATGTGGTGCGCATGAAGGTGCATGACAACCGAATCATCGCCAACCCGATGGAGCCGCGCGGCTGTTACGCCGAAATCCAGGGCAACCGCCTGCATGTGGCGGTGAACGGTCAGGGCGTGTGGGGCACCAAGCGCAATCTTGCGCGGGTGCTGAACATGGAGGCCGGGGATATCCGCGTGACCAACCCTGATGTGGGCGGCGGGTTCGGGACCAAGGCGATGGACTACCCCGAAACCTATCTGGTCGCCCATGCCGCGCGCCTGTTGGGCCAGCCGGTGCGCTGGATGGCGGACCGGGGCGACACCATGCTGAGCGACAATGCGGGCCGGGGTCTTGATCACGATCTGACGTTGGGTTTTGACGAGGATCTCAGGATCACCGCCTACCGGGTCGACAGCCGGGTGGATCTGGGCGCCTATTGCAGCACGATGGGGCAGGGCATTCAGACGGATCTCTTTTCCAAGGTCTTGATGGGGGTCTATGACGTGCAGGATGCGTTCCTGCATGTGGAGGGGTTCTTTACCAACACCACGCAGGTCGATGCCTATCGCGGGGCCGGGCGGCCCGAGGCGATCTATGCGCTGGAGCGGATCATGGACCGCGCCGCGCGTGAATTGGGCGTGGATACATGGGATCTGCACCGGCGAAATTTCATAAACCGGGATGCCTTTCCCTATGTCTCGGCCACGGGGGAAACCTATGATGTGGGCGATTTCCATCGCGTGCTGGACCGTGCCGAGGCGGAATGCGACCGCGCGGGCTTTGCCATGCGCAAGGCCGAGAGCGCCGCGCGCGGGCGGCTGAGGGGCATGGGCCTTTGTTACTATATCGAAAGCATTTTGGGGAATCCTTCGGAGACGGCGAAAGTCGAATTCAACGAGGATGGCAGCGTGTCGATCTACGTGGGCACTCAATCGAACGGGCAGGGGCACGAGACCGTCTATGCCAGTTTCCTGTCGGATCAGACCGGCATCCCGATCGACCGGATCGAGGTGGTGCAGGGTGACAGCGACCGCATCAAGACCGGCGGTGGCACCGGGGGGTCGCGCTCGGTCACGACGCAGAACAACGCGACATTGGCGACGGTCACCAGCATGATCGCGGCCTTCGCATCCTACCTTGGCGAAAAGACCGGGGTCGGGGAAAGCGATATCACCTTCGATGACGAGCGGTTCCGCGTGCCGGGATCGAACCTGACGCCCACCCTGACCGAGGTCGCGGCCATGGCGCGCGCAGACGGGCGAAGCGAGTTAATGATGCATGAGGAAACCGCGACGCTTCCGGCGCGTTCATATCCTAATGGCGCGCATGTGGCCGAGGTCGAGATCGACCCGGAGACCGGCAAGGTCACCTTGGAACGCTACACGGTGGTTGACGATTTCGGCAACCTGATCAACCCGATGCTGGTGGAAGGGCAGATCCATGGCGGCGTGGTGCAGGGTGTCGGGCAGGCCTTGTGCGAACATGTGGTGCATGACGAGGACGGGCAGTTGCTCACGGCAAGTTTCATGGACTACGCCATGCCGCGCGCCGATGATGTCCCTATGTTCCGCTTTGCGACCGAGCCGGTGCCATCGACCGCCAATGTCATGGGCATGAAGGGCTGTGGCGAGGCGGGCACCGTCGGGGCAATGGCGGCGACCGCCAACGCGGTGGCCGATGCGCTCTGGGAAAAGGGAGTGCGGCAGGCCGACATGCCATTCACGCCGCACCGCGTGTGGAAGATGTTGAACGATGTCATGGCGCCAGTGGACTAAACGCCTTTATGCGTTGCTGCGCCCCGGCCTGCGCCAGGGGCAGAGCGGATTCACGCGGTCGCGCGGGCAAGTCACGCATGTACTGATTCTGGATGGCACCATGTCGTCGCTGGTGGAGGGCGACGAAAGCAATGCGGGACTGACCTATAAGCTGCTGAGGGAAATGAGCGGGCCGTCGCTGTCGGTCTATTACGAGGCCGGGTTGCAGTGGCAGGACTGGCGCACGACACCGGATGTGATGATGGGGCGAGGGATCAACCGGCAGATCCGGCGCGCCTATGGCTATCTTGCCAGCCGCTATCGCGCGGGTGACCGGATCTTCCTGTTCGGCTATTCGCGGGGCGCTTATGCAGTGCGCTCTTTGGCCGGGGTGATCGACCGGGTGGGGCTGTTGAGGGCCGAGCACGCGACGGTGCGCAATATCGTCACCGCCTATCGGCATTACCAGTCAGCGCCCGGCAGCCCCGCGGCACGGGACTTCAGGGCCGCCCTTTGTCACGGCGCCGCACCTGTGGAAATGGTCGGCGTCTGGGATACCGTGAAGGCGCTTGGCCTGCGCCTGCCGATTCTGTGGCGCTGTTGGAGCGCCGAGGCGCATGCCTTTCACAACCACCATCTTGGCCCGACGATCCAGCATGGCTTTCATGCACTGGCGCTGGATGAGACTCGATCGGTCTTCGAGCCGGTCCTGTGGTCATCGCCGCCCGAGTGGAATGGCCGGGTCGAACAGGTGTGGTTCCGCGGCACGCATGGCGATGTGGGCGGGCAGTTGGGCGGGTTTCACGCGGCGCGGCCGCTGTCGAACATCCCGCTGGTCTGGATGCTGGAACGCGCCGAAAGCTGCGCTTTGCCCTTGCCCGAGGGCTGGCGCATGCGCTTTCCCATTGATCCCGAGGCGCCATCGGTGGGCACCTGGCGGGGATGGGGCAAGCTGTTCCTGCTCAGGGCGCGGCGGCGCGTGGGACAGGAACACAGCGAGCGCCTGCACGAAACCGCCCGGCCAGGCGACATGGATGTGCCGGTGGCCGGGCAGCAGGTCTGATCCCGGGAAAAGGGTGTCTCAGGCGACGTCGCGCAGGCTGACCTTGGGCGAGATGCCAAGAGCGTGGCACACGTCGCGCGTCAGTTCCGGACGGTTCAGCGTGTAGAAATGCAGGTCCTCGACCCCGCCCTCGATCAGCTCGCTGCAAAGCTCGGTGGCCAGCGCCGTGGCCAGCAGATCTTGACGGTTGTCGCGGATCGCCTTGTCGAAGGTATCGTCCAGCCAGGCGGGAATGCCCGTGCCGCAAGAGGTGGCGAATTTGCGCACGCCGGTCCAGTTCTCGATCGGCAGCACGCCGGGGATGATCGGCGCGTCGATGCCCGCCTTCACGCAGGCGTCGCGGAAGCGAAAGAACGTTTCGGCCTCGAAGAAGAACTGTGTGATCGCCTCGCAGGCGCCTGCGTCGATCTTGCGCTTGAGCCAGTCGATATCGGCCTTGCTGTCGGCGGCCTCGGGGTGTTTCTCGGGATAGGCGCCGACACGGATGGTGAAATTGCCGGTATCGGCCAGCGCCTCGATCAGTTCGCAGGAATTGGCGAAACCGTCGGCATGCGGTGTGAAACCGGCCGAACCCTTGGGCGGGTCGCCGCGCAGGGCGACGATCTCGCTGACGCCGGCCTGGTGGAAACCATCGGCGATCGCCAGGGTCTCTTCGCGGGTGGCCTCGACGCAGGTCAGGTGGGCCGCGACATTGAGGCCGGTGGCCTTGTGCAGGGTGCTGACCGCCTCGCGCGTCAGTTCGCGCGTGGTGCCGCCAGCGCCGTAAGTGACGGAAACGAAACGCGGATCGAGCGGCGCGAGCGTGTGGATCGTATCCCAGAGGCGAAACGATGCCTCGAGCGATTTGGGCGGAAAGAATTCAAAGGAGACGCGGGGCGTGGACATTGGTTCGATCCATTTTGCATGCTTTTCAGGTTGTCCCCTTGTTGCAGTTGCAGCATTGTGAGACAACTTCATAATATTCATGGTTTATGTGAGGCGTGCTAATATATGCATATCGAACTGCGGCATCTGAGGACGATCCGGGCGATCCATCGGGCGGGCGGTATCGCGCGCGCGGCGGACCTGTTGCACATCACCCAATCCGCCCTGAGCCATCAGATCAAGGGGCTGGAGGACCAGGCCGGGGTGGAGCTGTTCGTGCGCCGCTCCAAGCCGCTCAAGCTGTCGGCGGCGGGGCAGCGTTTGCTGCGCGTGGCCGAAAAGGTGCTGCCCGAGGTCGAGGCGCTGGAGGGCGAGTTCGGCGGGCTGCGGCAGGGCTCGGCGGGGCGGATGCATATCGCCATCGAATGCCATGCCTGTTTCGAGTGGCTGTTCCCTGTGCTGGAGCAGTTCCGCAAGGCCTGGCCCGAGGTGGATGTGGATATCCGCCCCGGCCTTGCCTTTGATGCGCTGCCTGCGCTGCGCAAGGAGGAGGTCGATCTGGTGGTGTCCTCGGACCCCGAGGACCTGCCCGGCGTCACCTTCAAGCCGCTCTTTGATTACGAGCCTGTTTTCGTGGCCTCGAGCCAGCATCCGCTGGCGCAAAAGCCCTTTGTCGTCGCCGAGGATTTCCGCGAGGAAACGCTGATCACCTATCCGGTGGACCGCGCCCGGCTGGATGTGTTCACTGCCCTGCTGACCCCGGCCAAGGTCGAGCCGCGCATGATCCGGCAGGTCGAGCTGACGGCGGTGATCCTGCTGCTGGTCGCGTCTAACAGGGGGGTTGCGGTGCTGCCGGACTGGGTGGTGCGCGAGCTGCGCACGAGCAGCGATTACGTGACCCGGCCGTTGACGGAAAATGGTGTCACCAAAAGGCTTTACGCCGCGATCCGGGAAGAGGATGGCGACAAGCCCTATGTCGCTCACCTGATCCGGCTGGCACGCGAGATCCCGGTGAGGATGCAGCGTGGCGAGTCGGAGCGGCGAGACCACTTGTAAGCAAGGCGCGGGCGGCGTATACGCGCGGCCTGAACGCAAGGGAGCCAAGCGATGCCGGGCAGTGCCAACCTCAATGTCATGATCAAGGCCGCGCGCAAGGCGGGGCGGTCGCTGGTCAAGGATTTCCGCGAGGTCGAGCAATTGCAGGTCTCGATGAAGGGCGCGGGCGATTTCGTCAGTCGCGCCGACCTCGCGGCCGAGAAGATCATCAAGGACGAGCTGATGGAGGCGCGCCCCACCTATGGCTGGCTGGCCGAGGAGGGCGGCGCCGAGGATGGCAAGGATCCGACCCGCCGCTGGATCGTCGATCCGCTGGACGGAACGTCGAATTTCCTGCACGGGCTGCCCCATTGGGCGATCTCCATCGCGTTGGAACATAAGGGAAAAATAGTGGCAGGCGTCATCTTTGACGCGGCCAAGGACGAGATGTTCTTTGCCGAAAAAGGTGAGGGCGCCTGGTTGAACGAGAGCCGTCTGAGGGTGTCGGGACGCAGCAAGATGATCGAGTCGATCTTTGCGACGGGCGTGCCCTTTGGCGGGCGCGTCGACCTGCCGGCGACCTTGCAGGATCTGGCGCGGCTGATGCCCGCCTGTGCGGGTGTGCGACGCTGGGGGGCGGCGGCGCTGGACATGGCCTATGTGGCCGCCGGTCGCTACGAGGGGTTCTGGGAGCGCGGGCTCAACGCCTGGGACCTGGCGGCGGGGATCGTGATCCTTCAGGAGGCGGGGGGCTTTGTAGAGCCGCTGGCCGAAGGGGGGGATATCCTCGAGGATGGCGAGGTGGTCTGCGCCAACGAGGTGATCTTCGAGAAGTTCGCCAGGATGATCCGCGGCCGGTGATCCCGAATCGGGGTCAAGCCATTGGTTAACTGAGAAAAACGACGATCTGTATCGCGTCGGCAGCGTGTCGGTATCGCGTCGGTCTTCGCCGCCGCAGCGCGCGCAGGTTAACACGGCGAACGCCAATAACGCGCGCCGTTCCGTACCGAATGCCCGTGGCGGCCGCAGGACGCCTCCGGCGGGAGTATTTGGGGCAAGATGAAGCCGCCGGGATGATGGGGCCGGCGTTCCGGGATCCGCGAGGGCGGCGCGCGTCAGAGCGGCATCGGGCGGCGCAGCGCGGCGGTCACTTCGATCAGGACGGGCGCGTTGCGCGGCAGGCTGCGCACGCCGATGACCGAGCGCGCGTGTCGGCCTTGGTCGCCAAGGGTCCGGATGAGGTAGTTCGAGGCGCCGTCCGCCACGGCGGAGATGTCGTGGAAGCTGTCATCATGTGCGACATAGCAGGTCATCCGCAGAATCCGGCCGAGATTTTCCAGGCCGCCGGCAGATTGGTTGAGCCAGGCCAGGACCTGCTGGGCGCAGAGGCGCGCGGCGTCATGGGCCGCATCGCCCGTCAATGCCTGCCCGACCGGGCCGACAAAGGCCAGCGCGCCGTCGCGTTTTGGAATCTGGCCCGCGACGAAGGCCATGGTGCCTTCGATGACCACCAGTTCATAGGGGTACCGGGTGCCTTCGGGGGCGGGCAGGCCGGCCACGATATCGCCAAGGGCGTTGCCCTGCCGGGCAGGGTGGCTTTTTGCGATATGGTCGCTTTCAGTCATGTCCCGATCCTTTCAACATGTGGCCGCGCGATCCGTGCCGCTGCCAGCCCCAGACGCCGATGAAGAGCACGACGGCGATGGCGCTGAGAAGGGAGCTTGGGGCGATCAGCATGGCGGCGGACAAAAGCAGCAAGCCGCGCCCGAGCCAGCCGAGGCCGCGCCCCCCGAGCCAGCCGGTGAACTCGATCGAAAGCGCGATGATCGCCAGAGCAGAGCGCATCAGCACCGCCAGAAGGCCGAGCCAGCTGCCCTGTCCGAGCAGTTCGGGATTGGCGACGAAGAGAAACGGGATCACATAGGCCGGCATCCCGAGGGCAAAGGCGCGCCAGCCGACGGATGTGGATGTCGCCCCGGCGATCGGCGCCGCGGCGAAGGCCGCCACCGCCACGGGCGGCGTGATCTGCCCCAGCACGGCATAATAGAACACGAAGAGATGCGCCGAAAGCGGGCTTGCCCCGAGATCCACGAGCGCCGGTGCGACCAGCGTGGCCTGGATGATATAGGCCGGGGTCGTGGGCATCCCCATGCCGAAGACGAAGGCCGCCAGCATGGCGATGAACAGTGCGATATAGAGATTGCCGTCGGCAAAGGCGATCACGAGGCTGCTGAAGCGGAAGCCGAGTCCTGAAATCTGAACGATCCCGACGATGATCCCCGCCGAGGCACAGGCGATCGCGACCGTGACCGCCGCGCGCGCGCCCAGTTCGAGCCCCTGCGCCAGCACGGCCGGGGATACCATCGTGGAGCGGCGCAGGAAGGGCGTGACCAGCGTTGCAACGACGCCGTAAAAGGCGCAGAGGCTGGGCGTGTAACCCATGATCAGGAAGGTCATGATCACCATCAGCGGCATCAGGAAAGTCCAGCCCGCCTTGAAATCGCGCCAGGTATCGCCCTTGACCGAGCGTTCGAGCGGTTGCAGCCCCTGCTTGAGCGCCTCCCAGTGGACGGCCACGAAGAGCGAGCAGAAGAAAAGGAGCGCGGGAAGCGCGGCGGCGGTGATGACCTCCTGGTAGCTGATACCGAGGATCGCGGCCATCAGAAACGCGGCGGCGCCCATGATCGGCGGTGTGATCTGCCCGCCGGTGGAGGCGACGGCCTCGACCGCGCCGGCGAAGGTTTTCGGGTAGCCCAGCCGTTTCATCATCGGGATGGTGATCGCGCCGGTGGTCGCCACATTGGCGACGGAACTGCCCGACATCGTGCCCATCAGGGCGCTGGCGATGACGGCCATCTTGGCGGGCCCGCCGCGCGAGGCGCCGGTGGCGGATTTGGTGATGTTGACGAAGAAATCGCCGCCGCCGATGACCTGAAGCAGCGCGCCGAACACCACGAAGAGGAAGATGAAATCCGTCGAGACGCCGAGCGCGACGCCGAAGATGCCTTCGAAGCTGAAATACATCTGGTCGACGAATTCGTTGAGATCGACCCCCTTGTGCGCGAGCGGGCGAAGGAATTCGGAATGGCGCAGGTCCGGGCCGATGAAGCCATAGAGGATGAACACGAGGCACAGCCCGGTGATGGCAAGGCCCAGTGCCCGGCGCGTCAGTTCGAGCACCACCACGACCGTGCCGAGCGCGACGAACAGTTCCAGCGGTGTCGCCGCCCGCGTCCAGGGCGGGCGCACCACGATCGACGCATGGTTGAAGATCAGGTAGCCAAGGCAGACAGCCGACAGGAGGATCATGGCCCAGTCGAACACCCGGCCGAAACCCCGCCCGACCGAGCGATAGATCAGGAAGCCGATCACAAGCGAGAACAGCAGGTGCGTCCCCCGAAGGATCAGGTCGGGAAAGAGGAAGAAGGGCGAGGCCACGGCCAGGTGGAAGATCGCCATAGTCACGGCGAGGGCGGCGATGGTTTTCTCGCGGTCGGGGAGGGTCATTGGCGGGCCTTCATTGCATCACCGGACATCTGCGGCGGTTGATCAGGTGCCCGGGCCGGGCCTGATCGGACTGTCGGGGGGAGGGCACGCGGGCCGTGACGGCCCGCGCGTTCGGATCACTGATCTGCAAGCTTGGCGTCGTCCATCGGGATGCCCTGTTCCTCATAGAAGCGGGCGGCACCGGGATGGATCGGGACCAGCATGCCCCGGCCTGCGGTGTCTTCCTCGATATACTGCAGCAGGGCGTGGGTTTTCTGGAATTTCTCGAGATTGTTCCAGATGGTCGAGGTGATCTTGTAGGCGGTGTCCTCCGACATCTCGTCCGAGGCGAAGAGGAATGTCTTGGTCCCGACCGAAATGGCGGGTTCCGATTGTCCCTTGTAGAGCCCGACAGGCAGCGTCACCTTGGAGAAGCCGTTGCCGTGTTCCTGAAGATAGGTGTCGACCTTGTCCTCATCGAGCGAGAGCACACGGATGTCGCGGGCGGTTTCGGTCGCAAGCACGGTGGAATGCGGATAGAGCGCCACCCACATGACCGCGTCCAGCTGGCCGTTGCGCAGGCCGTTCTGGGATTCCTTCCAGCTCAGGTGGTGGACCTTGCCGCCGCCCTCTTCAATATCCTCGATGGTCAGGCCATGCACTTCGAGAAGGTTCTTGAAGGCGTTCCAGGATGTCTGTCCGGGCTGACCGGCGCTGATCTGTTTTCCGACCAGGTCCCCGACCGACCGGATGTCCGATTTCGCATCGACCCAGATCTGGATCGCGCTGGGAAAGAAGGTCATCAGGCCACGGATGTTGCGGACCGGGTTTTCCGGTGTCGCGGGGTCGCGCCCGGCCCAGGCGTCGGCGGCGTTGCTGGCGGAGGTGATGCCCAGATCGGCTTCGCCTGCCGAGACGCGCAGCAGGTTGGGGCCAGAGCCGCCGGGCTGCACGCCGACGACGCTGTCGGGGAACGCGCCGCGCATCAGGTCGCCAAGGCCGGTGGCAACGACATTGAACGTGCCGCCGCTTGGCCCGCCGCCGATATTCAGGAAATCGGGGTCTTGTGCATGTGATGCGGTTCCGAATGAGAATGCGGCGGCTGCGGCAGCACCGGCAGCGGCCAGCACGAAACGGCGTTGCAAGGTCTTTGTCATGTGAAGTCTCCCTTTGTGTGCTGGCACGGTAGGGGGAGCGATTTCGCCGGGGCAAGGTATTATATTGCAAATCATGATAAAAAATAGCTATTTATAGGCAAAAGTTATAAGTGAATAGGCCCGCTCTATCGGCGGGCGGGCGGGCAAGCGCCTAGCGCTCCCATCGTGGCTGCAAGGCCAGTTCGAGATGCTCGACGAAGCGCTGGGCCGCCGGGGGAAGCGAGCGGCCCTTGCGGGTGATCAGGCCGATTTCGCGAAAGAGGGGCGGGTCGAGAAGCGTACGGAACACCAGTTCGTTGCCGATCGAATCCACCGACATCTGCGGCAGCGCGGCGATCCCGAGATTGGTTTTCAGCAGCGACAGCGCCGTGGCGATGTTGGAGACCTCGACCCAGGGTGACCTGATGTTGTCGGGAAGGTCTGTGACGGTATCGAGCACCGGGCGGATCCCCGTATCGGAGGAGAACGAGATATAGGGATATCCCGTCAGCTCGCTCCAGCCCAGCGGTGTGGTTTCGCGCGCGAGCGCATGTGATTTATGGATGACCGCGCCGAACGGGTCGCGCAGCAGCGGGTCGAACTGCAATTCGTTGATGTGCTTGGTGCGCCCGGCAACGCCGAGATCGACCTCGCCGCTGAGCACCCGGTCGCGCACGCCCGACGAGTTGTCGTCATAAAGCGACAGCCGGATATTGGGGTAGGCGAGCGAGAAGCTCTGGATCGTGCGGGGCAGGATGTTGGTCGCCACCGAAGGCAGCACGGCCACCGAGACGCTGCCATGGGTGCCCTCGGCCACGGCATGGAGCTGCGAAAGGGTGGTGTCGAGATCCTCGATGATGCGCTCGACGCTTGGCAGGAACGCCTTGCTGGCCTTGGTCAGGCGCAGAACCTTGGTCGAGCGGTCGAACAGCTTCATCCCGAGGATGTCTTCGAGTTGCCTGATCGCAGTGGTGACCGAAGGTTGTGACATCGCCAGCGCCTCGGCGGCGCGGGTGAAGGAGCCTTCCCGCGACACGACGACAAAGGCGCGAAGCTGCGTGATCGTGACTTTCATGTGCTCAACCGGTTTCGTGGCGTTCAAGTTTAGTTCTGTGCCTGCGCCGGTGGCAAGCCGGATCGGCGGCCCCGTGGCGGCGCGCGGTCAGTCGTCGGAGGGGTGGTTCACGCCATCGACCCATGGGATCGGGTCGAGGTCGCGCGGGTTGATGCCGTCGAGGCAGCCGAGATTGATGCCGTATTCATTCGGGTTCGAGCGGCGGCGGTGATGGGTGTAGATGCCGCAGACCGAGCAGAAGTAATGCCGCGCGGTGCCGCTGCCCCATTGATAGAGCGTCAGCTTGTCAGCGCCGCGCAGCACGGTGACACCGTCGAGCGGCGCAGAGACCGCCGCCGCGCCGCGCCGCCGGCAAAAGGAGCAATCGCAGCGCCGCGCCGTGGCGAGCCCGCCGCTGAGCGTCACGCGAAGTTCGACCGCGCCGCAATGGCATGTGGCTGTGAGGGGGGCGTTCATTTGCGCCGCCGCACGCGCGGGATGGGCGTGCGCCGGTAGCGATAGCGCGCCTCGGGATGGGGCGGGCGGCCGTCGGTGCGATCCCAGTAGCGCGTGCCGCCACGGCGCAGGAAAATGGGCAGTGTCAGCACCAGCCCCACGAGGAAGCCCCCGGCATGCGCCCAATAGGCGACCCCGCCGCTCATCGGATCGGCGCCGATGCCGCTGAAGAGTTGCATCGCGAACCAGAGACCCAGCATGGCCCAGGCGGGCACCGGGACGATCTTGACGATGAAGATGATGATCAGCAGCACATCGACGCGGGCCTTTGGATAAAGGAGAAGGTAACCGCCCATGACCCCGGCGATTGCCCCCGAAGCGCCGACGGTGGGCACCTGTGAATAGGGCGCCGAGACGAGATGCACCGCCGCCGCCCCGAGGCCCGAGGCGAGATAGAAGGCGAGGTAGCCGAGATGGCCCATCTCGTCTTCCAGATTGTCGCCGAAGATCCACAGGAACAGCATGTTGCCCGCAAGGTGCATCCAGCCCCCATGCAGGAACATCGAGGTGAACATGGTCGGCCAGGTGCCCTGATCGCTGACCAGAAGCGGGGTCATGGCCCAGTCATAGAAGAAAAGCTGCAACTGGCGGGGATCTGAAAACAGAGGCCAGTAGCTGAGGAACACCACCACGTTGATCGCGATCAGCGCGTAGGTGACATAGGGTGTGCCCCGCGAGGGGTTGTGATCGCGGATCGGGAACATGCCGGAGTGTTGGCGCGCCCGCGCTGACAGGTCAAGCGAAAGCCATCTGCGCCCGCCGGGGGGATCCGGCGGGCGCAGAGATCCGGGCGGTCACGCCATACCGCCCAGAAGTGCCGCATTGCCGCCCGCCGCCGTCGTATCGACGCAGACATGGCGTTCATGCAGCACATGGCCCGTGTCGGGCAGGCCGGTGATCAGCGGCAGGATCGGCCCGCTGCGTTGGCTGAGCGCCTCGACACAGGCGCGCGCCTCGGCGGCGTCGCCCCAGTGAAGCGCGCCCGAGATTCCATCGAGAGCGCGCAGCGTCTCGGGCGGAACATGCCCCGTGGCGACAACCGCGATACCGCCAAGGTCACGGACCGCGCGGGCCTGTGCCTCTGCCGCCGCTTTGCCCGGCCCGAGGCAGAGCAGCGCCGGGCGTGTATGGGTCGTCAGGCGGTTCGATTCACCCGTCGGCCCCGGCAGGACGAGCGCTTCGCGCCGTTCGGCCTGCTGGCTGTTGGCACGGGTGAGCGCGGTCTTGAGTTCACCGAGGGGCATGTCGCCGCTCCAGCCTGCATCACCGCCCGCATCCGGCGCGGCGTGACGCGTGAAGCGCGCCAGGTAATGCGGGCCGCCCGCCTTGGGGCCGGTGCCCGACATGCCCTCGCCGCCGAAGGGCTGGGAGCCGACGATCGCACCGATCTGGTTGCGGTTCACATAGATGTTGCCCGCGTGGATGCGGTCGGTCACATGCTGGACGCGGTCGTCGATCCGGGTTTGCAGCCCGAAGGTCAGCCCGTAGCCGGTGGCGTTGATCGCGTCGATCACGCGGTCCAGTTCCTCGGCGCGGAAGGTGGCGAGATGCAGCACCGGGCCGAAGATTTCGCGCTCCATGTCGGCGATGCCGCCGACCCGGATCAGGCTGGGCGCGATGAAGGTGCCGGTATCGGGTGATTTCATCGTGTGGATCAGGCGCCCGTCGGCGCGGGCCTGCTGGATATGGGCGGCGATGTTGCTGCGGGCCTCGTCGTCGATCACCGGGCCGACATCGGTCGAGAGATGCCAGGGCGCGCCGATGGAAAGCGCGTCCATCGCGCCGGTCAGCATTTCGATGAAGGGTTCGGCGATGTCTTCCTGCACATAGAGGCAGCGCAGTGCCGAACAGCGCTGGCCGGCGGACTGGAAGGCGGATTCGACGATCGCCTGCACCGCCTGTTCGGGCAGGGCGGTAGAATCCACGATCATCGCGTTGAGCCCGCCGGTTTCGGCGATGAAGGGCGCGCCGGGCGCGAGGTTCTTGGCCATGGCGCTGCGGATCTTGAGCGCGGTTTCGGTGGAGCCGGTGAAGGCAACGCCATCGACGCGCGGATCGCAGGTGAGGGCCGCGCCCACATCGCCCGCGCCGGGCAGCAGTTGCAGCGCCGCCTTGGGCACGCCCGCCTTGTGCATGAGCTGCACCGCCAGGTGCGAGATGATCGGCGTCTGTTCGGCGGGCTTGGAGAGCACCGCGTTGCCCGCCGCCAGCGCCGCGCTGATCTGTCCGGTGAAGATGGCCAGCGGGAAGTTCCAGGGGCTGATGCAGGTGAAGGTGCCCACGGCTTCGCCTTCGGGGGCGTTGGCCGCGTAATAGCGCAGGAAATCCACCGCCTCGCGCAGTTCGGCAACGGCGTCCATCACCATCTTGCCCGCCTCGCGGTGGACGATGGCGAACAGCTCGCCGAAGTTTTCCTCGTATAGATCGGCCACCTTGTTGAGCACTGCCGCGCGTTCGCTGGCGGGCGCGTCCCAGGGGCGGGCGGCGTCGAGGGCGGTGTTCACGTCGGCTTCGCTGGCGAAGGCGACGGTGCCGGGGCTGTCGGCGGGATCGGCGGGGTTGGTGACGGGCTCGGGATCGCGCGGCGCGCTTTTGCCCGCCAGAAGCGGGGCGGCCTTCC
This sequence comes from Roseovarius salincola, assembly GCF_026891095.1. Lineage (GTDB taxonomy): Bacteria > Pseudomonadota > Alphaproteobacteria > Rhodobacterales > Rhodobacteraceae > Roseovarius > Roseovarius salincola. The sequence goes on along the minus strand of NZ_JAPTNL010000003.1, from coordinate 232,074 downwards.
AGACATGCGTGGCGAAGGGATCGCGCGCGGCGTCGATCGCATCGAGCGTGGGCTGGTGCGAAAGGTCGAAGCCCATGGAGTTGCGGCGCTCGGGCTGGAAAAGGTCCGGCCCGGTGGTCAGTTTCGGCGTGTCGTCATGGATCGCCTCGAACGGGTCGCGGGCGACGGTTTCGGGGGCGACATCCTCGTCCACGATCTGGTTGACGAAGCTGGAATTCGCGCCGTTCTCGAGCAGACGGCGCACGAGATAGGCCAGAAGGTCGCGATGCGCGCCCACGGGGGCGTAAATCCGGCAGCGGGTGCCCTCGGCGCGCAGGATGATGTCGTGCAGCGCCTCGCCCATGCCGTGAAGGCGCTGGAATTCGAAGGCTGACCGGTCCTCGGCCATGTCGAGGATCGCGGCGGCGGTATGGGCATTGTGGGTGGCGAATTGCGGATAGATCCGGTCGGTCATGTTCAGCAATTTGCGGGCGTTGGCGATATAGCTGATATCGGTCGCCGCCTTGGAGGTGAAGACGGGAAAGCCGTCGATGCCTTCGACCTGCGCCAGCTTGATCTCGGTGTCCCAATAGGCGCCCTTGACCAGCCGCACCATGATCCGCCGGTCCAGCCGTGTGGCGAGCTCGTGAAGGAAATCGAGCGTTGGCGCGGCGCGCTGGCCATAGGCCTGCACCACGACGCCAAAACCGTCCCAGTCCGCCAGCGAGGGCTCCGAAAGCACGGTCTCGATCACCTCGAGCGAGAGCGACAGGCGGTCGGCCTCCTCGGCGTCGATATTGAGGCCCATGCCTGCGGATTTGGCCAGGAGCGCGAGGGAGCGCAGGCGCGGCACCAGCACATCCATCACCTGTTCGCGCTGGGCGACCTCGTAGCGGGGGTGCAGCGCCGAGAGCTTGACCGAAATGCCGGGATTGTCGCGGATGTCGGCATTGGTGCAGGCATTGGCGATGGCTGTGATCGCGCGCGAATAGCTGAGATGATAGCGGGTCGCGTCGGCATCGGTGCGCGCGGCTTCGCCCAGCATGTCATAGGAATAGGAGTAGCCTTTCTTTTCCATGCCGGCGGCGCGTTTCATGGCGGACTGGATGGTTTCGCCCAACACGAACTGGCGGCCCATTTCCTTCATCGCGCGCCCGACGGCGGTGCGGATCACCGGCTCGCCGAGACGGCGGATGGCGCCGCGCAGATGGCCGACGACGCCGGGATCCTCGTCCTTGAGCACCTTGCCGGTGAGCATCAAGGCCCAGGTCGAGGCGTTGACCAGCGGCGAGGCGGAATGGCCCATATGCTTGCCCCAGTCGGAGGGCGCGATCTTGTCCTCGATTAGGGTGTCGATGGTTTCGGCGTCGGGAACGCGCAGCAGCGCCTCGGCAAGGCACATGAGGGCGATGCCCTCATCCGTCGAAAGGCCATATTCGGCCAGGAACACTTCCATCAGGCCGGGGCTGGATTGGCCGCGGATTTCGCGCACCAGGGCGGCACCGCGCGTCACGATGCGGGCGCGGTCGGATTCGGACAGCGCGGCCAGTTCGGTCAGCCGCTCGATGGTGGCGGCTTCATCGGCATAGGTGGCAAGGTCGATAATGCGGCGGATATCGCTGTCATATGGCATGGGATTACCTCAAGGTGGATTGACCCATCATATCACCGCGAGGTAAGTCATTTTTCCTGAATCCGCAAAATTCGCAATTCATTGCGCTGCAAAATCACGGGGCCACCGATGAATAATGACTATCCAGAGCTGGACCGCTTCGACAGGGCGATTCTCAGGGTTCTTGCCGGGGATGGCCGGATCAGCATCACCGACCTCGCGCGCGAGATCGGCCTTTCGAAGTCCCCGACGCAGGCCCGGCTGCGCCGCCTTGAGAAGGACGGGGTGATCACCGGCTACAGGGCGCTGTTCGATCCGATCCGGCTGGGTCTGGACCATGTCAGTTTCGTCGAGGTGCGGCTGCGTGACACGCGCGAGGCGGCATTGGCCGAGTTCAACGCCGCGGTGACACGCATCGCCGAGATCGAACAGGTGCATCTGATCGCGGGGAATTTCGACTACCTGCTGAAGGTGCGCACCCAGGACATGGCCGATTACCGCCGGGTCCTGGCCGAGAAGATATCGACGCTGCCGCATGTCGCCAACACATCGACCTATGTCGCGATGCAGGCGGTGAAGGAGAATGCTCTCTCGGATGTTATTTGACCGGGCGGCATCGCGGTGCTTTGTTGAAAAGATGAAAGTTCTGCCTGTCTTCCTGTTGCTGTGCGGCCTTGTTGCGGTCGGCGCGGCGCTGCCCGGCACGGCGCGGGCCGGGGACTGCCCGCCGCCGCCTGATCATTCGGAGGCGCTGACGCGCCTGATCGGCGAGATCCGGGATGCCCCCGATGAACGCAGCGGTCAGGCGGTGTCCAACCGGATGTGGGCCTTGTGGACGGATGCGCCCGACGCTTACGCCCAGGAGCTTCTGAACGAGGGCATGACGCGGCGCGAGGCCTATGATTTCGCGGGCGCGATCAAGGCGTTCGATGCGCTGGTCGCCTATTGCCCGGATTATGCCGAAGGCTACAACCAACGCGCTTTCATCAATTTCATCCGTGAGGATTACGAGGCCGCATTGCCGGATCTGGAGCGCGCCATCGACCTGTCGCCGCACCATGTGGGGGCGCTGAGCGGGCAGGCCCTGACGCTGCTGGCGCTGGAGCGTGTGCCCGAGGCGGTGCTGGCGCTGCGCGGGGCGCTGGATCTCAATCCCTGGCTGAGCGAGCGCCACCTTCTGCCCGCGCTGGAGGCGCAGGAAGACGCGCTTTAAGGCGCGTTCAGACGGGTTTACACGGGGGCCGGAACGGATATTGTCCGCTCAACTGGCCCGCGTGGTGGAATGGTAGACACAGGAGACTTAAAATCTCCAGGCCGAAAGGCCGTGCCGGTTCGAGTCCGGCCGCGGGTACCAGAGCCGGTGCGGCAGCCTCGGCGTCAGTCCTGAACGCCGGAAAACTGTGCCTGCCATTCGTCGCGCTGATCGTCGGTGATCTTGGTGAAGAGGACCTCGGGCACCATGAAGCCATGCCCTGCGGGAAGATGGGCGAGCGCCTGCGCCACGTCGTCGGGCCAGGAATCGTCGCTGGTCTGCATGGCCTTGAGCATCGCCGCCGAGGCATCCGGGATGAAGGGCGAAGAGAGCACCGCGTAGAGCCGGATCAGGTTGAGCGCCAGGCGGATCTGGGCGGCGGCCTGTTCGGGGTCTTCCTTGTAGGTGGCCCAGGGCGCGGCCTCTTGCAGGTATTCGTTGCCCTCGACCCAGATCGCGCGCAGCGCCTGGGCGGCCTTGCGCACCTCCATGGCCTCCATATGGGCCTCATAGGCGCGCACCCGGTCGCTGATATCGTCGATCAGAGCGCGTTCGCGGGCGCGCATCTCGCCGCCATCGGGCACCGCCTCGCCGAATTTGGAGCGGCAGAACTTGGTCACGCGCGAGACGAAATTGCCCAGCACGTCGGCAAGGTCCTTGTTCACCGATTGCTGGAAATTGTCCCAGGTGAATTCGGAATCCGAGCTTTCGGGCGCGTGGCTGAGCAGCCACCAGCGCCAGTAATCGGGAGGCAGGATTTCAAGCGCGCGATCCATGAAAACGCCGCGCCCCTGCGAGGTGCTGAACTGGCCGCCATCATAGTTCAGGTAATTGAACGACTTGATGAAATCGACGAGCTTCCAGTCCTCGCCCGAGCCGATCAGCGTGGCGGGGAAGCTGAGCGTGTGGAAGGGCACGTTGTCCTTGCCCATGAACTGCGTATAGCGCACATCCGCGGCGCCTTTTCCGGTGCGCCACCAACGTTCCCAGGCGCTGTCGTCAAGGCTGTGGGCCTCGGCCCATTCGGCGGCGCACGCGATGTATTCGATGGGGGCGTCGAACCAGACATAGAACACCTTGCCTTCCATGCCGGGCCAGTCCGCATCGCCGCGTTTGACGGGGATGCCCCAATCCAGGTCGCGGGTGATGCCGCGATCCTGAAGCCCGTCATTGTCATTGAGCCATTTGCGCGCGATCGAGGTCGTGAGGATCGGCCAGTCCTCCTTGGAGTCGATCCAGGCGTTCAACTGGTCGCGCATTTTGCTCTGGCGCAGGAACAGGTGCTTGGTCTCGCGCACCTCGAGGTCGGTGGAGCCGGATATGGCGCTGCGCGGGTCGATCAGGTCGGTCGGGTCGAGCTGCTTGGTGCAGTTCTCGCACTGGTCACCACGGGCCTTGTCATAGCCGCAATTGGGGCAGGTGCCTTCGATGTAGCGATCCGGCAGGAAGCGGCCATCGGCCTTGGAATAGACCTGTTTCTCGGTCACTTCCTCGATCAGGCCGGACTCATAGAGTTTGCCGGCAAGATGCTGTGTCAGGCGGCGGTTCTGGGGGCTGGAGGAGCGGCCGAAATGGTCGAAGCTGAGCCGGAAACCGCGCGCCAGATCCGCCTGCACCTTGTGCATGCGCGCGCAGTAGTCGGCCACGGGTTCGCCGGTCTTGGCGGCGGCCAGTTCCGCGGGGGTCCCGTGTTCGTCGGTGGCACAGAGGAACAGCACCTCGTGACCGCGCCCGCGCTGGTAGCGCGCATATAGGTCAGCGGGAAGCTGAGAGCCGATCAGCGTGCCCAGGTGCTTGATCCCGTTGATATAGGGAAGTGCCGATGTGATCAGGTGCCTTGCCATCGAGTCCGTCCTGCGTTCTGCGGATGCGTCAGTATTGCACCCCGTGTAATGCGCACAGGCGCGAAGGGCCAGAGCCAGCGCGCGGCGGGGGCGGCAAAAATCCGACATTCGCGTCGCAATCGGGTTGGACGAGGGGCGTGGCCGCTGCTAGGCCCGCAGGCAACGAAGCGTCCGCAGCAGTGCCTCAAGCGCGCAGCGGCTGCGCCCAAGGACAAGGCAAGTGCGAATGTTTCAGGTGATCGCCTCGGTATGGGCCTTGTTGCTGGGCATGACGCTGATCATGATCGGCAACGGCATGCAGGCGACGCTCATGGGTGTGCGCGGCGCGATCGAAGGTTTCGGCACGCTGGAGCTGTCGATCATCACCTCGGGCTATTTCCTGGGCTTCCTGGTGGGCAGCCGGCTGGCGCCCGGACTGATCCGGCGCGTGGGGCATGTGCGGGTCTTTGCGGCGCTCGGGTCGTTCCTGTCCGCCGGGCTGATCGCCTTTCCGGTGCTGACCGATCCGATCAGCTGGACGGTGATCCGGGTGGTCATCGGCTTTTGCCTGTCGGGCGTCTATGTGACGGCCGAAAGCTGGCTCAACAATGCCGCGACCAACCAGACGCGCGGCAAGGTGCTGTCGCTTTACATGGTGGCGCAGATGGCCGGGCTGATCGCGGCGCAGGGCATGATGAACCTTGGCGAGGCGGCGGGGTATTTCCTGTTCGTGATCCCGTCGATCCTGGTGTCGCTGAGTTTTGCGCCGATCCTGTTGTCGGTGACGCCCACCCCGGCCTTTGAATCCACCAAGCCGATGAGCCTGCGCCAGCTTTACGATCACTCGCCGCTGGCCAGTGTCGGCATCCTGCTTCTGGGCGGGGTCTTCGCGGCGCAGTTCGGCATGGCCTCGGTTTACGGGGCCGCGGCCGGGTTGAGCGTCGCGCAGATCACCGGTTTCGTGGCGGCGATCTTTGCCGGGTCGATGGTGTGGCAGTTTCCGGTGGGGTGGCTCTCGGACCGGATGGATCGCCGGTTACTGATCCTGGGGATGGGGGCGATCGGCGCGGTGTCGACCGTGATCGGCCTGTTTGCGGGCATCCAGTTCGAGACGCTGCTGGTGCTGGCCTTCATCATGGGCGGCGTGGCCAACCCGCTTTACGCGCTGTTCATCGCCTATACCAACGACACGCTCGAGGTCGAGGACATGGCGGCGGCGTCGGGCGGGTTGATCTTTGCCTATGGCGTCGGGGCGATTGCCGGCCCGATCATCATGGGGCAGGTGATGGAGCTGGTCGGCCCCGAGGGGTTCTGGCTGTTCTCGGCGGTCATCTTCGTGGCGATCACGCTATATGCCAGCTGGCGGATGACGCGCCGCGCCGCCGTCCCGGTGGACGAGACCGGCAGTTACCTGGGCGTTTTGCCGACCTCCTCGCCGGTGGCCGTGGAGGCGGCGCAGGAATGGTATGTCGAACAGGCCGAGGATGCAGCCGAGGCGGCGGAGGCCGGAGGCGCCCCGGCGGATCATTCGGTGCGGCGCTGATCGCGCTCGCGGCTGCGCCCGGTCAGGCGGCCGATCACGAAAGAGGTGCGCGGCGCCCAGATATAGGAGGTGCGCGCGCCCGCGGTGGGACGCGCCCGCATCCGCGCCAATCCGAACACGATCAGCGCCAGATGGCCCACGGCGATCATCGCGAACATCGCCTGCGGCCCGTAGCGGGCGATCAGCGCGGAGGCGAGGACCGGCGCGGCGATGGCCCCGATGGCATAGAAGAACATCAGCGCCGCCGACAGCTCGACCCTCTGCGAGGATCTGGCAAAGTCATGCGCATGGGCCACCGAGACCGAGAAGATCGGAAAGCTGGTCAGCCCGAAGAAGAACGCGGTCAGGAAGACGCCGTTGGTGGTCAGCTCATGCGTTATGGCGGTGACGATGCAACTGACGATCGTGGCAAGCGACAGCGCCAGCAGCACCCAGCGGCGGTCATAGCGGTCCGCGAGCCAGCCCACCGGGTATTGCGCCAGCGCGCCACCCAGCACGAAGGCGGCCAGAAACCACGCGATCTGGTCGATCGCCAATCCCACCTGCTGGCCATAGACCGGCCCGATCATGCGGAAGGTGGCGCTGGACAGCGCCGCGACCACCACACCCATCGCCGCCAGCGGCGAGCATTCGATGGCAAGGCCGGGGCGCAGGCGCGGGGCGTCGGGGGTTACGGGTTCGCGGATGCGCGTCATCGCCAGCGGCAGAAGCGACGCGCAACACAGCAGCGCCAGCAGGTTGTAGGACACGTATGAGGCCGGTTCGAGCACCGAGATCATCATCTGCGCCAGCAGCGCGGCCCCCATGTCGGCCATCCGGTAAGCGGCCATCGAGCGGCCGCGCGTCTCGTTGGTGACTTCGGCCTGCAGCCAGGCCTCGATGATCGTGTAGCAGCCCGCAACGCAGATGCCCGAGGCCACGCGCAGGAGCGCCCAGGCATAGGGATCGACCACCATCATGTGCAGCAAGAGCCCGATCGCGCCCATGGCCGTGAAGGCGGCGAAGGCGCGCGAATGGCCGACATTGCCCATCAGGCGCGGCGACCACCAGCAGCCGATGAAGAAGCCCACGAAATGCGCAGACCCCAGAAATCCGATCTGCGCCGTCGAGAAATCGAGCGCCAGTCCGGAAATGGCATCGAGGGGCGCAACGCCGCCCGTCGAGAGCTGCAGCAGGATGACCGAGAGGAAAAGGGCGGCGAATGAAATGAGGATGCGCATGACCCGACCAGAGTGTCAGCTTGGCGCGCAGGTGCCAGCAGGTAATCGACAAAGCCATGTCGTTTTTTGCATGTTCACGCATTTTCCCGGCGCTTGCGACGGGGGCAAATCCGGGGGTGACCTTGCGCGCCAAAACGTTAAGTTCGGCGCAAACCTGAAAAACCACGGGAAGGGACAGACATGAGGATGAACCCGCTTGGCCGCAGCGGCCTTGAGGTCAGTGCGCTATGTCTTGGCTCGATGAGCTGGGGGTCGCAGAACAGTGCGCCCGAGGGACATGCGCAGATCGACCGGGCGCTGGAGCGCGGCGTGAACTTCATCGACACGGCGGAAATGTACCCGGTCAACCCGACGCTCAAGGAAACCACCGGGCGCAGCGAGGAGATCATCGGCGACTGGTTCGCCAAAAGCGGGCGGCGCGGTGACGTGATCCTTGCGACCAAGCATTCCGGCGAGGGGTTCATGAACGCGCGCGAGGGCGCGCCGATCAGTTCCGCCACCATCCCCGAGACCGTGGAAGGGTCGCTCAGGCGGCTCAGAACGGACCACATCGACCTTTATCAGTTCCACTGGCCCAACCGGGGCAGCTACATGTTCCGCAAGAACTGGCACTTCGATCCCTCGTCGCAGGACCGCGACGCGACCATCGCCCATATGGAAGACACGCTGGAGGCGCTGCAAAAGCAGGTGGACAAGGGCAATATCCGCCATTTCGGCCTGTCCAACGAAAGCGCATGGGGCACGGCGCAATGGCTGCGCCTGGCCGAGGCGCGGGGCTGGCCGCGGGTGGCATCGGTGCAGAACGAATATTCGCTGATGTGCCGCCTGTTCGATACCGACATGGCGGAACTCTGTGTCAACGAGGATGTCGGGCTCTTGGCCTTTTCGCCGCTGGCGGCGGGTCTTTTGAGCGGCAAATACCAGGGCGGGGCGGTGCCGGAGGGGTCGCGCCGCTGCCTCAACGAAACCCTTGGGGGCCGGATCACCGAGCGCGCCTTCGGGGCGGTCGATGCCTATCTGGAGGTTGCGCGAAAGCACGGGCTGGAGCCGGTGCAGATGGCGCTGGCATGGTGTCTTTCGCGCCCCTTCATGTGTTCGGCGATCTTCGGGGCGACCAGTCTTGAGCAGCTCGATCATGCGCTGGATGCGGGGGATATGGAACTGTCCTCGGAGGTGCTGGAGGATATCGACGCCGCGCACCGGGCGCATCCGATGCCGTTCTGAACCCGCGCGTCACCGGGGCCGTGCCTGTGCACTTCTACCAGAACTTGAACACGTAGGGCGAGATGCGGTCATGCTTGTCATGCGAGGTGTTGGTGATGATGCGCAAGAGTCCCGCGTAAAAGATCAGCACCAGCGCGACCGACAGAAGGGAATCGATCTTCAGGATATCCCCGACCAGCTAGAGCTTGCCGATGACCATGCCGAGCGCCATCGCCGCCGGAATGCGGATATAGGCGCCCAGCGTCAGCCAGAAGCCAAGGGCGGCGAGGAAGCCGAGATAAAGCTGGTCGATCACCGGGCTGAACCCCATCGGTTTCAGCAATTCGGTGATGACATGCAGCTTGGTGTAATCGGTGCCCAGCAATCCGTATATCCCGAGGCCGAAAAGGATCAGCCCGGACACGATGCTCAGGAAACTGGCGATGTAAAAGAGCAAGTTGCCCTCCGGTAGGTTTCAAGGCGCACCCAACCAGATCATCATCAACATGTGGAACGGAGACCCGGCGATAACGCGGCCGGTGACGCTACGCGTCTCGAAAATGAGACGAACTATCTCAGGACTGGGTAATCGTACTCAACTCAACGCAGGAGTAGAGTCATCATATGCCTGCCTTCTGTCTGCCTGTGGGCCGTTTGCGACCCTTGGTTGTGCGTCTACGTTAATACAGTGGCAGTTGAGATCAACCCTAAATTTAGTGAAGCCAGGATTTAGGTATTTATGCGTAGTATTGCCGGCACTTGGCTTCGATGGTTCGGCATGGATGGATGCCGGGGCAAAGCCGCATCCGGTCAGCGGGGATCTTTCGCACCGGGCGGGCGTTCGCCCGGAATGAACCTTGCAATATGGCGTGATCGCCGCGCCATGTTCGCCAGCGGCCGGCAGAACACGAGCAGACCCAAAGCAAGGATCAGGAAATAGTCGATCATCGGGTGTCTCCCGTTGCCCCGTTCCAGATTGATCAGCCCATGTTTTGCACCTGCACCGAAACTATGGTGGTGGTATGGCCTTGATATGTCGACACGGTGGAAACCGGCATGAAGGGCGGGTTTTGCGAAGACTTCGTGCGGTGCGCAGGGCCGGCGGGCCAGCGTGGCGCGCATCTATGCCAGTAGCTCCTGGCGCAGGGTCCGCAAGTGGCCGGGCAGCTCGCGCGCCGAGACATGCGCCTCGCGCACAAGATGGTCGAAGTGCTGGGTCAGGGCCTGAACACGCTCGGTATCGCGAAACGCCAAGTAGTTCTGGCCGATATAGATCACCGCCAGAAGGGGGCCGAATATGGTGACCGGCGCCGAGTAGAGCCGCCGCGCGTCGAACAGGTAGACCCGCAGCCGGGGGTAGAGTAGCTCGGTCGTCTCGATCAGGCGATCCACCTGCGTTTCGCGGATGTCGCGGGGCAGCCCGGCGTAATAGCCATCGCCGCGCACCAGGCTGTGGACCTCGAAGATCGGCATCGCGATCTCATAATCGGATTGTGCGCCGCGCATCCATTCCATCCGGTCCTCGGAGGCGCCGATCACCTGTTTCGTGCTGCGGCCAAGATGCGGCGCATATTCCCATTCGACCATCTCGCGGGTCTTGAGCATGTCAGACATTCCCGCCGGAACGTGGCGGATCTTGTAGCCTGCAGCTTCCTTGTGCCACTGGAATATCTGTTCGTCGACCAGGGCGCGGGGCGCTTCGGTCAGCGACATGGTGTTGGCAAGGATGTCGGCGGCGGTTTCGGGCCTGTCGGTCAGCCCCAGCAGCCAGTCGGCCGACACCCCGAGCGCGCGGGCGCATTCGCCCACCACCTGCGCATTCGGCAGCCGTGCGCCGGACCCCTTGAGAAGCTGTGAAATGGTCGAGCGGTCGACACCCACGGCGCGGGCCAGCGCGCTTTGATTGGTGCCGCGCTCGCGCAGGGCCTCGGCAAGGCGGATGCGAAACAGGTCGGCGCGCAGGCGTTTGTCCGTTTTTTGCGACATATGGTGATTAATATCACCAATGCAGGAAAATGTTAACTGTTTTTGGAATGCCCCGCCACCGCGTCAGAGCGTAACGATGATGCCAAGCACAACATCGGAGGATTCATGGAAACGCGGCAGCGCACGCTGGTGAAGGCGATTGTCTGGAATGTGATCGGGCTGACGGTCATGGCCATTGTCGGGTTGTTGATGACCGGATCGGCGGCGGTGGGCGGCGCCATGGCGGCGATCAACACGATGCTCGGGCTGGCCATGTATTTCATATATGAACGCATCTGGGCGCATATCGGCTGGGGGCGCAGGCATGGCTGAGGCGCTGAGGGCGCGGGCGCGCGCCGAATGGCCGACATTGCTGCTGCTGGTCGCCTGTTATGGCGGCTGGGCGCTTGGCACGACATGGGCGGCGGCGCTGTGGTTGCCGCTGGGCATGGTGATGACTGCGCTATGCGTGGCGCTCCATTCCTCGCTGAGTCACGAGGCGTTGCATGGCCACCCGATGCGCGATGCGCGGCTCAACGAGGCGCTTGTTTTTCCGGCACTGAACCTTGTCGTGCCCTATCGGCGGTTCCGCGACACCCATCTGGCGCATCACCGCGACGAGCATCTGACCGATCCCTATGACGATCCGGAAAGCAATTACCTCGATCCGGCGGTCTGGGCGCGGCTGCCCGGGTGGCTGCGTCGGGTGCTGGCGCTGAACAACACGCTGGCGGGGCGGTTGCTGCTGGGGCCGCTGGTGGGGCAGGTCGCGTTCATGCGCGATGACCTGCGCGCCATGCGGGCCGGTGCGCCGGGGGTCCTGTCGGCCTGGCTGTGGCATGTGCCAGCGGTGCTGCTGGTGCTCTGGTGGCTGGTTGCCGTGGCGCAGATGCCGGTCTGGGCCTATCTTCTGTCGGTCTACGCGGCGCTGTCGATCCTGAAGATCCGCACCTTCCTGGAGCATCGCGCCCATGACAAGGCGCGCGGGCGCACGGTCATCATCGAGGACCGCGGGCCGCTGGCTCTGATCTTTCTCAACAACAACCTGCATGTGGTGCATCACATGAATCCCAAGGTGCCTTGGTACAGATTGCCCGCACTATACGCTGCGCACAGGGCGCATTACCTGGGGCGCAACGAGGGCTATCTTTATCGCTCCTATGGCGAGATATTCCGGCGTCATTTCCTGCGTGCCAAGGACCCGGTGCCGCATCCGCTCTGGCCCAGGCGTTAAATCCGGGGCATACCGCCGCGCATGGAGCCGTGGATCATCCTTTCCGTGGCCGCGGCGGCGTTTCAGACTCTGCGGTTCATGTTGCAAAAGCAGCTCAGCCTTGGCGCGCTGTCCGCCGGGGGCGCGACCTTCGCGCGCTTTGCCTATTCCGCGCCGCTGGTGGTGGCGGGGGTGGCGGCCTATCTGACCGCGACCGACACGGCGCTGCCGGTCATGGCGCCGGGGTTCTGGGCCTATGCGCTGACCGGGGGACTGACGCAGGTGCTGGCGACATGGTGCGTGGTGGCGCTGTTTGCTGCGCGCAACTTTGCCGTGGGGATCACCTTCAAGAAAACCGAAGTCATCCTGACCGCATTGGTGGGGCTGGTCATTCTGGGCGACCGGGTCGGGCTGCTGGCCCTGGGCGCCATCGTGCTGGGCCTTCTCGGCGTGCTGGTGCTGTCGGACAATGCCGGGCTGCCGGGGCTGAGCCTGCGGCGGGTGGCGAACCGGGCGGCGGGGCTGGGGCTGGCCTCGGGGGCGTTCTTTGCGGTCTCGGCGGTATGCTATCGCGGCGCGACCCTGTCGATCGGCAGCGAGGATGCGCTGTTGCGCGCGGGCGTCGCGCTGGCGGCGGTCACCACAAGCCAGGTGATCGGCATGGCGATCTGGCTGGCATGGCGTGAGACCGGGCAACTGGCGGCGGTGTGGCGCGCGCGCCGCGTGGCGCTGTGGATCGGGTTGAGCAGCATGGGCGGCAGCCTGTGCTGGTTCACCGCTTTCACCTTGCAGAATGCCGCGCTGGTCTTTGCGGTCGGGCAGATCGAGGTGATCTTTTCGCTGGCGGTTTCGGTGCTGGTGTTCCGTGAACGCCTGACCGGGCGCGAGGGGCTGGGCATCGCGCTCCTGACCGGTTCGATCCTGGCGCTGGTCGTGCTGACCTAGGGGCGTTCCGTCAGCGGGCTGAGGCCCTGAAGGCGCAAGAACAGGCTTTCCTCGTCATCGTTGCGAAAGAATGGCACCGAGGCGGGCGGCGCGGGATCATGCACGCGCGCGGCGATCTCGGCCAGGACGACTTCGGTGATAAAGGGCAGATCGAATTCGCGCGCCCGCGCCAGCGGTATCCATTGCAGGTGCGAAAGTTCCTCGCAGGCGGCGGAGAAATCATCCAGATCGCCCTGAATCGCCCCGGCATCCACCAGAAAGAAACGTGCATCGAAGCGGCGCGGACGCCCTGGCGGGGTGATGGCGCGAAACACGAATTGCAGCGCCTCGGCCGACGGCAGCAGGCCGCGCGCGGCAAATTGCGCCCAGTCATCGGGCGCGGTGCCGGGCCAGTTGCCGGGTTGCCCCAGCATCAGGCCGGTTTCCTCCCAGAGTTCACGGATCGCCGCCGCCGCCAGCGCATTGGCCAGGTCGCCCGGCGCATCCTCGGCCAGGCGTTCGGCGCAGAGCGCGGGCAGCGGGCGCGCCAGCGGCACCTCGGCGTCTGCGGCATCGACCGCGCCGCCGGGAAAGACGAACTTGCTGGGCATGAAGGCCGCCGTCGCGCCGCGCTGGCCCATCAGTACATGCGGGTCGCTCTCGCGGTCGCGCAAGGCGATCACCGTGGCGGCGTCACGCAGGGCGGATTTGTCGATCGTGTTCATCTTGGCCCTTCCGGTTCAGAAAGGGTCAGCCCGGTTCCCCGAACCCATGCATGTGGCGCGCCCATTGAAACGCCACGATCATCCCCTTCAGTCGCGGCAGAAGGTATAGCGAGAGCGTCACACATCCAACCGCGAAAATCGTGAACAGCACCAGAGGCTCGGGGCGCCAGGTGACGAAGGCCAGGTGCAGCAGCGGCGCCATCAGGTGGCCGACGATCAGGATTGTCAGGTAGGCCGGGCCGTCATCCGCCCGGTGATGGCTGAGGTCTTCGCGGCACACGGTGCATGTGTCGCGCACGCCCAGATAGCTTTTGAGCATTGGCCCGCTGCCGCAATTGGGGCATTTGCGCCGGAATCCCTTGCGCAGGGCCGGCCAGAGTTCGCGCTCGGCCATTGTGGTATCGGTTTGTGTCATCGCGTTTCCTGACGTTCAAGCCTTGCAAAATGGGGCAATCGGCGCCGGATATGAAGGTGTTGTCCCGCCCTTGCGTCGTGATGTCGCAAATCCGCCCGCTGTTATCACGCAGGCGTGATCAGAAAATGTGCAGCCTGCGCGACGGAATTGCAAGGCCCGCCCGTATGACTCTCTGAAACGGCCAGCAAGGCCGGTTTCGCGAACAGCATTCGAGCGAAGGAGCTAATGACATGAAACCCGCATATTACATCACCGGGGCCGCCGCCGCCCTTGTCATCGCAACCTCGGGGGCGCTTGTCGCCCAGCAGGGGCAGGGCGGCGGCATGGGGCACGGCCATGGGCCGATGTTCGATTTCGAGGAGCTTGATGTCGACGGCGACGGCATGATCACCCCCGAGGAAATGACCGCCCGCGCAGAGGCGCGTTTCGGCGCTGCAGACGCTGATGGCGATGGCAAGTTGACGGCCGATGAAATGGCCACCCACATGCGCGCGATGATGACCGAGCGCATGACGAGCCGCGCGCAGGCGATGATCGAAAGCCGCGACACGGATGGCGACGGAATGCTGAGCGCCGAAGAGATGCGCGCCGGTGGCATGGACCGCATGTTCGCCCGGTTCGACAGTGATGGCGACGGCAAGGTTTCCGCCGAGGAGTTCGAGGCCATCGGTGAACGGCGCGGTGACCGCATGGGCCAGTCGCGCAACGGCGCAGGCTATCACGGTTCGGGCAAGATGGACGGCGCGGGCAAGATGCATGGCTCGGGCAAGATGCATGGCGCCGGCAGTATGGATTGTGCCGCAGACGGCGGGCGCCACGGGGCCAAAGGTTATGGTCAGGGCGCCAGCGAGGTTCACTATCATACCCATCACCATTACTACGGCGATGGCGCAGGTCGTGGTCCGGGCGGGAAATCCGGCGGCATGCATGGCGGGAAATCCGGTGCGAAATCGGCGCCGCAAGACTGAACCGGCATCAACGCGGGGCGGGCCTTGGAATGGCCCGCCTGAAGGGCCATTGCCGCGCCGCCCGAGGCGGTGCATCCTGAGCCCCCGGGACAGGGAACATGCCGCTGGATGCGATGAACGACATATCGGACGACGCCTTGCTGGTGCTGTTTGCCAATGGCGACCGGGCGGCCGCACGCGCGCTGACGCTGCGGCTGACGCCGCGTGTGCTGGCGCATGCGCAGCGCCTGTTGGGCAGCCCTGCCGAGGCCGAGGATGTCGCTCAGGAGGCGATGCTGCGCCTGTGGAAGGTCGCGCCCGAGTGGCGTCAGGGCGAAGCGAAGGTCACGACCTGGCTTTACCGGGTGGTGGCGAACCTGTGTACGGACCGGCTGCGCAAGGGGCACTCGTTGCCACTGGAGGCCGCACCCGAGCCGATCGACACGTCGCGCGGCCCGGCTGCGGCGCTACAGGGCGCGGCGCGGGCGGAGGCGCTGCAACGTGCGCTTGGCGGATTGCCCGAGCGCCAGCGACAGGCGGTGGTGCTGCGCCACCTCGAGGATATGGGCAATCCCGAAATTGCCGGGATCATGGACATCAGCGTCGAGGCGGTGGAAAGCCTTTTGGCGCGCGGACGCAGGGCGCTGGCGGCGGAACTGGCCGGACAGCGCGCGGAATTGGGGTTTGTGGATGAGCAGGATTGACGACGACATCGCCGCGCTGCGCGGGTATTTCGAGGCAGGCCGAAGTCATGGCGCGCAGCCATCCGGCGCGTTGCTGGCGCGGGTCTTGGCCGATGCCACGCAAGCGCAGGCGGCTCAGGCCGCAATGGCCATGTCACCGGGTGCGGAACCTGCGCGTCAGGCCGGGTTGTGGCAGCAAGTGCTTCGTGGCCTTGGGGGCTGGCCTGCGCTGGCGGGCCTCGCGACGGCGACGGTCGCGGGCATATGGATCGGGTTCAGCCCGGCAAGCGGAATTGACGCCTATCTTGATCCGGCAGACCCCGCCTATGTGGTCGACCTGGACCCATGGCAGACATTTGATCTGGCCAGCATGACGGAAGGAGCCATGTGATGGCGCAGGATGAGACAGGGAATAAAAGCGCGCCGCGACGTTGGATGCGCGTGGCGCTTGTCGTGTCGCTGGCACTCAACCTGCTGGTGGCGGGCGTGGTCGTGGGCGCGCTGTTTTCGGCGGGCTGGCGCCATATGGGGCATATGCCGCATATCTCCGGAGCGGCGGGACCGATGACCCACGCCTTGGCCGAACCCGACCGTAAGGCGATTGCACAGCAGATGCGCCAGGCTTATCGCGAAGGGCGGCCCGGCCGCGCGGCACAGAGCGCGGCCTTCGAGTCGCTGATCGAGGATCTGCGCGCCGAGCGCTTCGATCGCAGCGCGATCGAAGCGCATCTGGCGGGGATACGCAGCATGATCAGCGAACGTGTCGAACTGGGTCAGGGCCTGCTGCTTGACCGGTTGTCGGCGATGGACCCCGCGGCGCGACGAGCCTATGCCGACCGGCTTGAAGCGGGTTGGCACCATCACGCAAGGCGCGCCAGAAGCGATTGACCGGCTGCGCCGATGCGGTCTGGCAGTGCGTCAGGCGGCGGGGTGGCGACAGAAGGTGACGGTGTTGCGCCCGCCCGACTTGGAGCCATAGAGCGCGCGGTCTGCCTCGTCGAGCAGATCGGTCGCGTTGCCCCCCGGATGGCCGATGGTGACCCCGATACTGACCGTGACGTGGACGGGGGCCTCGCTCGAGGCGATCGGCACCGGCGTGTCGCGCACTGCCGCGCAGAGCTGACGCGCGACGCGACGGGCCTCGCCCCGGGTGGTTTCCGGCATCACGATCATGAATTCCTCGCCGCCGATCCGGGCGATCATGTCGTCCTGACCCAGGTTCGATTTCAGCAACCGCGCCACGTTGCGCAGGACGGCGTCGCCCGCCCCGTGGCCGTGTCGGTCATTGATCAGCTTGAAGTGATCAAGATCCGCCACCATCACGGCAAAGCCATGTCCCTCCTTTGAGGCGGAGTCTATCAGGCGATTGAGGAAAGGCAGGGCGTAGCGGCGGTTATAAAGTCCGGTCAGCGGATCGACCACCGCCGCCCTCAGCCCGGATTGCAGCTGGTCGCGCATCGCCTTGGCGCGGCGCGCAAAGCCCAGATGCCGCCCGATCCGCAGGACCAGCTCATCGGGGTTGCTTGATTCGGCGATCACATCCGCGACGCCCATGTCCAGAAGGTTGGCCATCTGCCCCTGCGCGTCCGCCGCCAACAGCACGATGATGGGGCTTGAGCGGCTATGGGGCTTGGCGTTCAGGTTGGCGATCAGATCGGTCGCCGCATCGCGGCTGCGCGCACAGACCTTAAGCACGTATAGCTCGGGTGCAACGTCTGACCGCGGCGCGGCAAGCGCGGTTTCGGGATCGAGCGGCGTCACCTTGTGGCCGCTGCATTGCGCAAGCCGCCGCGCAAGGTCTGCCGGGCCGCCTTTGTCAGGCACGATCAGGCCGATACGGCCTGGGCGGTCGAAACCCCGCGCCGCCTCGGACAGCCCGAGCGCCGAAACGGCGCCCGCATGCATCCGCAGATCGCGCGCCACCTGGTGTTGGCGCAGAAGGCTGCGCAGGCGGGCCAGCAGGGCGGGATCCCCGACCGGCTTGACCAGTACCTCGTCGGCCCCCGCATGCAGCGCATCAAGCCGCAACCCGGGCGCGTGATCGCACAGGAACAGCAGTACCGGGGGCGCATCGCTGCCCTGACGCGTCTTGAGCCGGCGTACGAATTCGGGGCCTGTCATGTCGGCCAGAACCGGGGCGCAGATCACGAGGTCAGGCGATTCCTGGACCGCCAGCGCCAGGGCCTCGGCCGCCGTGCCGGCCTGAATCACATCGTAATAGGCTGCGGACAGCTTGACCTTCATCACGATCCTGTTGGTCGCCAATCCGTCGACGATGAGAACCTTGCCTGACATGCACTGCCGCCTTTCGGACTTGCTCTTTCTTCGAGCATGACTATCCCTGTGAGAGGTTAAGAAAACCTTTCCGGGAATTAATCATTTTGACTTTGACGCAAGAGTCCGCCGAAACGATCGCGCTGAAATGCCTGGTCTGGCTGATGGGTAACGACGAGCTGCTCGGCGTGTTCATGGGCACCACCGGGGCCTCGCAAGAGGCCCTGCGCGATGCTGTCCATGACCCTGATTTCCTTGGCTCGGTTCTGGATTTCATCCTGATGGACGATGCCTGGGTGCTGGCCTGTTGCGAGGCGCAGGGTCTGGCCACGGATCTGCCGATGCGCGCCCGCGCCGCACTTCCGGGGGGTGAGCAGGTGAACTGGACATGACCGCAATACGCAAGGACCTGGCAAGAAAGGTTGACGCGATCCTGTTCGACAAGGATGGCACGCTTTTCGATTTCCACGCCACCTGGAGCGATTGGGCGGCCGATATCATCCGCGATCTTTCC
Organism: Roseovarius salincola; assembly: GCF_026891095.1. Classification (GTDB taxonomy): domain Bacteria; phylum Pseudomonadota; class Alphaproteobacteria; order Rhodobacterales; family Rhodobacteraceae; genus Roseovarius; species Roseovarius salincola. The sequence goes on along the minus strand of NZ_JAPTNL010000003.1, from coordinate 213,782 downwards.
GGCGGCGAGGCGGCGACCATGGCCCGGATCGCCAGTGAGATCGGTTTTGACCTCGCGGCCGGCCGGTTCCGGCCCGAGAGCCCGATGATCGCGGGCACGAACCGCGAAGGCGCCGAATGCGTCGCCCGCGCCTTGCCGGGGCGCGGCGTTGACGAGATCGAGCATTTCCTGATGCTGAGCGCCGCCGAAGCGCCGCCCGCTCCTGCGGTGCCGTTGACCGAGCTTCTGGCTGAATTCATGGCCGATGGGCTGGCGCTTGGCGTGATGACAAACGACACGGAATACGGAGCGCGCCGCCATCTGGCGCATGCGGGCATCGAGACCTGTTTCACCTTCATCGCAGGTTTCGATTCCGGCCATGGTGCCAAACCCGACCCCGGCCCTCTGCTGGCCTTTGCGCGACAAGTCGAGCTTGCCCCGGAAAGGGTCGTGATGGTGGGCGACAGCACCCATGATCTGCGCGCGGGGCGCGCTGCTGGGATGCAGACGGTGGGCGTTCTGACCGGCACCAGCCTTGCCGATGAACTCTCGCCGTTTGCCGATGCGGTCCTTCCGGATGTCGGGCATCTGCCCGCCTGGATGACCGCATGACGCGCCATCCGCTTTTCGGCATTCTGCTGGCCGCCTTCGGCACGCTGGTCCTGACCCCGGACACGATGTTCATGCGCTGGTCGGGTATGGGCGGTTTCGAGATGATCGCATGGCGCGGCCTCTTGATGGGAAGCGCGATGCTGACCGCCTGGGCCATCCTGAGCCGCGACCGGCGCGGCGATCTGCGGGTGCTGGTCTCGGGGTTCGGACTGACCATCGTGGCCTGTCAGTTCGCCAATGCCTGCCTGTTCGCGCTTGGTATCTCGCTGGCGCCGGTTGCTGTGGTGCTGTTCGGACTGGCCACGGTACCGGTATTCTCGGCGGTGCTGGCCTGGCTGATCCTGGGGGAACCCACGCGCGTGGCGACCTGGATCACCATTGTGGCGGTGATGACAGGGATCGGGATCGCGGTGCTGAGTGGCGACAAGGGCGAGGTCGGCCTGAACCCGGCTTCGTTGCTGGGAGCGTTGTTCGGGTTGGGGACGGCGATCGCGCTGGCGCTCAATTTCGTGGTGATCCGTCGCCGCCCGCAACTGCCCATCCTTCTGGTAATCGGCACCGGCGCTGTTCTGGCGGGGCTGAGCGGGCTGAGCATCGCAGGCCCCGCCGCGATGACGGGGGGCACCGTCTGGGCGATCGCGGTGACGGGGCTGGTGATCCTGCCGGTGTCGTTCTTCACGCTGTCGCTGGCATCGCGATTCACCCATGCTTCCAATGTCAGCCTGCTCTTGTTGCTCGAAACCGTGCTGGGGCCGGCCTGGGTGTGGCTGGGCACCGGCGAGGCGCCGACGCCGATGATGATTCTGGGCGGCACGCTGGTGGTCGGCAGCCTTGCGCTCTACATCCTCTGGACCGGGCAACGCGCAAGCCGGGCGCGCCGCGCGCGCTGACGTCCCGAGTTTTCCAAAAACGACAGGATCAGTCGCAAAGTGGCAAACGCTGCCGGATGGCCAGTGCTCTCATGGGGGCAGCAGCAGCGGAGGCCCGACATGACAGAGCCGGCGAAACGCAGAAAACGCAGCGGCGGGCGCGCCGGCAATGCACAGCGCCGTGGCGTCGCCGTGATCGAGCAGATGCCCTGGAACCCGCCGGTCAATACCGACCGGCCGGTCGAACCACTCGACGCGGACGGAATCGCGGCAATTCATGATGGCGCGATGCGAATCCTCGAAGAGATCGGCATCGCGTTTCTCAATCCCGAGGCGCTCGAGATCCTGCGCGCTTCGGGGGGCTGCGACATCGAGGGCGAGACCGTCCGGATGGGGCGCGACTTCGTGATGGAGATGATTGCCAAGGCGCCGCGCCAATGGACGATCACGCCGCGTAATCCCGACAGGCGCATCACCATAGGCGGGCGGAACATGGTGTTCGGAAATGTCTCGTCGCCGCCCAATTACTGGGACATGTCGCTTGGCCGCAAGGTGCCTGGCAATCGCGAGATGTGCCGCACGCTGCTGAAGCTCAGCCAGTATTTCAACTGTATCCACTTCATCGGCGGCTACCCGGTCGAGCCACAGGACATTCACGCCAGCGTGCGGCATCTGGATGTGCTCTATGACAAGCTGACGCTGACCGACAAGGTCGCCCATGCGTATTGCCTCGGGCCCGAGCGGGTCGAGGACGTGATGGAGATGGTGCGCATCGCGGGCGGGCTCAGCCATGAGGCGTTCGAAGCCGCGCCGCATATGTATACCAACATCAATTCGACCTCCCCGCTCAAGCATGATTACCCGATGCTGGACGGCTGGATGCGCGTGGCGCGGCGCAACCAGGGGCTGGTGGTCACCCCCTTCACGCTGGCCGGGGCGATGGCGCCGGTGACGATGGCGGGGGCGGTGGCGCAGAGCCTGGCCGAGGGGCTTTGCGCGGTGGTGCTGGCGCAGCTGATCCGACCCGGCGCGGCCTGCGCGATCGGGACCTTCACCTCGAATGTCGACATGAAATCGGGCGCGCCCGCCTTTGGCACGCCGGAATACATGCGCGCCACGCAGATGACCGGGCAACTGGCCCGCTTTTATGGCCTGCCGATGCGCGCCAGTGGCGTCTGTGCGGCCAATGTGCCGGACGGGCAGGCCATGTGGGAGACCTCCAACAGCCTCTGGTCAGGGGTGCAGTCGGGTGCCAACATGATCTATCACGCCGCTGGCTGGCTGGAGGGCGGGCTGATCGCCAGCCCCGAGAAATTCATCATGGATTGCGAAATAATACAGCATATTCAAAGATATATGAACCCCTTCCTGACAGCGACCGGCCCCGACGAGATCGCCTTTGACGCGGTGCGCGAGGTGGGCGATCAGGGGCATTTCTTCGGCATCCAGCACACCCAGGACCGCTACACCACCGCCTTCTACCAGCCCTTCCTGAGCGACTGGCGCAACTACGAGGCCTGGGAGGCGGGGGGCGGTGTCTGGACAGCGCAGCGCGCCCATCAGATCGGCCAGGACATCCTGGGCAGCTATGAAGCACCGCCGATGGAGGAAAGCCTGCGCGAGGAGCTGGCCGCCTTTGTCGAGCGGCGCAAATCCGAAGGCGGCGCGCCGACCGATTTCTGAGGCCGCACCACTTCGGCATCGCGTCGGTATGATGTCGGTATCGTGTCGGTCTTCGCGCGCGCCCCGGCACCGGGCTTCATCTGGCCCGAAAATACCTCGGGGGGAGTCGCCGCTTGCGGCGACGGGGGCAGCGCCCCCGCCTGTCCCTTTTCAGTCGCCTGGCGCATCCAGCCAGCGGCGGCAGAACTGGTCGATGGCGGCGTAAAGCAGCAGGGTGAACACCGCCAGCGCGATGGTGGTGGCGAACATGAGATCCACCTTCACCCGGCCAAGCGCCAGCAGGATGAGATAGCCAAGCCCGCGCGACGCGCCGACCCATTCGCTGATGATCACTCCGATGGGCGCATAGACCGCCGCCAGCCGCAGCCCCGAGGCCAGGCCCGGCAATGCGGCAGGAATGCGGATATGCCACATCACCCGCACCGGGCGCGCGCCCATGACGCGGGCAAGGTCGAGCCATGCGCCCGGCGTGCGCATCAGCGCATCGAAGAAGGCCGAGGTGACCGGGAAATAGATGATGAGCAGCGCCATCATCACCTTGGGCCAGATCCCATAGCCCAGCCACAGCGTCAGGATCGGCGCGAGAACGAAAACCGGGATCGCCTGGCTGAACACCATCATCGGGCGCAGCAGCGCCTGCGCCAGCGGAGACGCCGCAAGCCCGATCGCCGAGACCGCCCCGAGCACCGCGCCGAGGCAAAGCCCGATCAGAATCTCGCCGATCGTATAGACCGAGTGATGCGCGATCTGTTCGCGCGCCGACCAGAGCGTTTGCGCCACATCGAGCGGCGGCGGCAGAATATAGCGCGGCGGTGCGGCCAGAATCACCACCGCCTGCCAGAGCACGATTCCCAGACATGCCGAGGCAAGGATCGAGGGCCAGCCCTTCATGATCCGCCGAACCCGTCCTGCGCGGCGTCAAAGAAGCGCCGCTCAAGGGTGACGGCATGGGTGAAGGTGGCTTCGACCGCGCGGCGCGCGTCATCGTCGAGCCCCCGCCATGCACTGTCAAGCTGATCGCGCAGATACGCCACCACGCCTTCGAATCCTGCGCCCGTATGCAGCCCGATCCATTCGCCGAACCAGAACGGCAGCCTGTCTGCGCGATCTTGGAAAGGCGATGCCCATTCAAGATAGCTCCATTCCGCCACGACCAGCACCGCCAGCATCTGTTCATAGCGCCCCGATGCGGCGGCGCGGGCCATCAGCTCCTGAAATTCCGCCGTGACGGGCGCCGCTTTGGCCGGGGTCTCGGGATCGCCGCCAAGCGCCTTGATCGCGCGCAGGAAATAGGTGTTCTCGGGGCCGCAGATGAGGCCGAGGAACTGCGCCGCCGGGATCGCGTCGGGCAGCGAGGGGGCGTGGGCGATGGCCGAGGCCAGCAGCCGCACGAAACCGTCGATGAAAAGATGATCCTGGCGCAGATAGGCCAGCATCTTATCCTCGCCGAGCTTGCCATCGGCCAGCGCCGTGGTGAAGGGATGGCGCGTGGCCGCCTGCCAGTCCTGAAAGGCCAGCGATTTCAGGTGTTGCGTCGGGCGCATGGGTGGCTCCTTCGTCATGTCGGGCTGTCGCGCAGGCGGATCAGCAGATCGGCTTGCGCGCGCAATGTGTCGGGGTCGTTTTCGGGGCGCGGTGCGGGGCCGGGCGGGGGCGGCACGGGAGTGAGACCGTCGGGTTCCATGATCAGGATCGCATCGCCCAGCCGTGCGGCTTCGGCCGGGTCATGGGTGACCATCAGCACGGTGCGCCCGCGCAGGAGTTCGCAGGCAAGGTCCTGCATCTGCGAGCGGGTGCGCGCATCGAGCGCCGAGAAGGGTTCATCGAGCAGCACGAAGGCGCGGTCCTCCATCAGCGTGCGCGCGAGCGCGACGCGCTGGCGCTGCCCGCCCGACAGGGCATGGGGGCGTTTATGCACATGATCTGAGAGCCCGACGCGGTGCAGCACATCACGGGCGCGGGCGCGATCAGGGCTTTCGCCGCGCAGGCGCGCGCCAAGCAGCGTGTTGTCCATCACGTCAAGCCAGGGCATCAGAAGATCGGTCTGCGCCATCAGGGCGATGCGCCCCTCAAGCGCCAGGCCGTCGCTGGCGGCGATGGTGCCGTCAAAGCTTGTCACCTCGTCAACGCCGGTGATCAGCCGCAAGAGCGTCGTCTTGCCCACGCCCGACGGTCCCAGAAGGCAGGTCCACTGGCCCGCCGCGGCCCTGAGGGACAGCGGCCCGAAAACCGGCACCGCGCCGATCCGGGCCGCGCCCGAAATATGCAGCGCCGGGGCGTTCACCCCTCGAACCCCATGTCCCAGAACCCGACCTCGAGCCGGGTCGCGGTGGCGAAGCGATCCGCCAGATGCGCCCAGCGGGGGCTGTCCTGCGGCGCCGGGCCGAGGCGGCGGGCGATGGCCGCATCGATCAATCCGCCCACATCGCGGCAGACCTGCTGGTAATCCTTGCCCGCATAGGTGGCGATCCAGTCGGCATAGATGTCGGACGTGGCCTCGCGCGAAAGCCGCGCGCCGATCTCGCCGTAACCCAGCACGCAAGGCGCCAGCGCCGCGAGCAGGTCGAGAAAATCGCCCGAATGACCGGCATCCAGAACATAGCGCGTATAGGCGATATTCTGGGTCTTTTCCTCGGCTTGCGATAGCGCGGCCTCGCTGATTCCCGCGTCGGCGCAGATGCGGATATGGAGCGCCATCTCGTCATTGATGAGCGCGTTCACCGTACCCGACGCGAGGCGCATTTCATCCACCGTGTCGGCCTTGGTCACCGCCAGCGCCCAGGCGCGCGAGAAATGGATCAGGAAAATGTAATCCTGCACCAGGTAGTCCAGGAAGACCGCGCGCGGCAGGCTGCCGTCGCGCAGCCCTTCGACGAAGGCATGGCGCGTATAGGCGGGCCAGTGATCGCCCGCCGCCGCGCGCCATGCCGTGAAGGTTTCGCCATACCGGGTCATTGCGCCGCCGGGTCGATGGCCAGAGTGCCGACCGGCTGGGCCGCGTCGATCAGCCCGGCCTCCTGAAGGAAGGCGCTGAAGGCGCGGTAGCGGCCATGATCCAGCGCCGAGGGGCGCAGCGCGAAGCGCGGGATCGTGTCGGCCCAGGCCATTTCATTCAACTGGTCCTGAAGGTCCGCCGAGGTGGCCGAGAAGATCTCCCAGCTTTCCTGCGGGTGGTTCACGATGAACTGCGTGGCGCGCTCGGTGGCCCGCATGAAGCGCTGGATCACCGCCATGTCGGCGGTCTCGGGATTGGCGACGTAGATCAGCTCGTCATAGGACGGCACGCCCATTTCCTCAAGGAACATGCAGCGGCCTTCGACGCCTTCGATCGTCATCTGGTTCAGTTCGAAATTGCGATAGGCCCCGAGCACCGCATCGACCTGCCCCGACATGAGCGAGGGCGAGAGCGACCAGTTGACGTTGATGAGGTCGATATCCTCAAGCGTCAGCCCGGCTTCGGAAAGTAGCGCGCCGAGCAGCGCCTCTTCGACACCGGCGACCGAGAAGCCCACCTTGCGGCCCTTGAGATCGGAGACGGACCCGACGGGGCCGTCCTCGAGCACCAGAAGGCAGTTGAGTGGGCTTGCGACCAGCGTGCCGACCCGTTTGAGCGGCAGGCCTTCGGCGACCTGGAGGTGCAGTTGCGGCTGATACGAAATGGCAAGATCGGCCTTGCCCGCGGCAACCATCTTGGGCGGGGCGGCGGGATCGGCGGGGGCGATCACTTCGACCGCGAGGTTCTCGTCGGCAAAGTAGCCCTGTTCCTGCGCCACGATGATCGGGCCGTGATTGGGGTTGATGAACCAGTCGAGGACAAGCGTCATCCTGTCCTGGGCCAGGGAGGGGCCGGCAAGCAACATGCTGGCGGCAAGGGCGATAAGGCGGGTCATGGGCACTCTCTCTCTTCCTTTCTCATTCCGGGTCCGGGGCGAGGGAAGAGCGGGGCGCGCGATGCGATATCTGTGCTCCGTTCCCTCCGCCGGTACTGACCGGATCAGGTTCGATGGGTTGGTCACGGACCTCTCAGCCTTGGTTGTCCCAAGGCACCCCAACGGATACCCCCGTGTATCAAGCCAGCCGCGACAGGGCAAGCGGTGGCTGGGTCTGTGGGAAAAATCGCGACAATTGAAACTGTTGAGGCGGAATTAACGGGTGTTTTCGCATGCTGGGCGCGGTTGGAGAGTGGAGGCCGTGATGCATGGGCTTGTCAATCGCTCGGTCGAGCGGTTCGTGCGCGATACATATGGGATCGAGATATGGTCGCAGGTCGCGCGCTTGCTGGACCCCGATATCGGCGCGTTCGATTCGATGCAGGCGTGTGACGCCAGCGTCACCCAGCACCTGCTGGCGGTGGTGGAGAATGTCCTGAAGCGGCCATTGCGCGCCATCGAGGAGGATATCGGCACTTATCTCGTGACCCATCCACATAATGCCTCCGTGCGCCGCCTGCTGCGCTTCGGGGGTGACAGTTTCGAGGAATTCATGCATTCGCTGGACGATCTGCCCGACCGCGCGCATCTGGCGCTGCCGGGGCTGGAACTGCCGCGCCTCGAGGTGGTCGCCTGCCGGGGGGGCGTGTTCACGCTTGCGGTGACGCCCGTCAGTCCCGAGTCCGAGGGGTTCGGTGCCGCGTTCCTGGGGCTGTTGCGGGCCATGGCGGATGATTACGGCACCCTGGCCACGCTGGATTACAAGGGCCAGAATGCGGGCCGCGAGTTGATCGAGGTGGAGCTTCTGGTGCAGGATCACAGCGAGGGGCGCGATTTCGCGCTCGGGGCGGAGTCGGGCCGGTGAGCACGCTTTTCGACACGCTCTGCCCGATGCACGCGCGCCTTGGCGCGCATGGTCATATCGTCCATGCCGGGCCGACATTGCAGCGCATCCACCCGGAGGGCGATCTGCGCGGCCGCCGCTTTCTGGAACTCTTCGAGATGCGCCGCCCGGTCAAGGGACATTCGATGGAAGCATTGCGCGCGGCCTCGGGCCTGCCCTTGCGGCTGCGCATGCGCCAGCCGCCGGGGCTGGCGCTGAAGGGTGTTCTGGTGGCGCTCGGGCCGGACTCGCCGGTCGGTCCGGCAGGGGGCGCGTTGGTGAACCTGTCTTTCGCCATTGCGCTGCCGGAGGCGGTGCGCGCCTTCGACCTCACCCGCGCCGATTTCGCGGCGACGGATCTCGCGATCGAGATGCTCTATCTGATCGAGGCCAAGACGATGACGATGGATGCCCTGCACAAGGCGAACATGCGCTTGCAGGGCGGCAAGACCGAGGCCGAGCAAAAGGCATTCACCGATACGCTCACAGGCTTGGGCAACCGCCGCTTGCTGGAGCGCGTCGCCACGCGGTTGATCGCGGGCGAGCGCGATTTCGCGCTGTTGAGCCTCGATCTGGATTTCTTCAAGGCGGTCAATTACAGTCTGGGCCATGCGGCGGGGGATCATGTGCTGCGCGCCGCCGCGCAGGCGATGCTTGAGGAAACCCGCAGCGATGACACCGTGCTGCGCTTTGGCGGGGATGAATTCGTGCTGATCCTGACCGGGATGACACGCCGCGCCGAGGTGGATGAATTCGCCCGCCGCCTGATCGCCCGGCTGGAAGCGCCCATCATCCATCAAGGCGAGGCCTGCCGCATCTCGGCCAGTATCGGTGCAGTGCTGAGCCGGGACCGCGACGCGCCCGATATCGACACGATGCTGGCACAGGCCGACGCGGCGCTTTACGCGGCCAAGCATCGCGGGCGCGCACGCCACGTGCTTTATGACCCGGCGAACCCGCCGGACATGCCGGCAAGGACAAAACGGGACGCCAAAGGGGATGAGACCGGCTCTCGGCCCTGAGCGGGATCGCTATCGGCAAAGCGGATGGGATGCGGGCTGACGGCGCGTGCATTCCGTCGATCATCGGCAGGGTGGCATTGACGCGCGAGGCGCTGACCAGACTGCGCCACGCGATGCCCGGCCTTCTTGACATGCGGACCGCCGCGCGGGATTCAGATATTGACCTGACCGAAACCTGCCGCAGCGAGGGCCGAGACACGTGAAGAAAGTCACCCCGGGAGATCCCGAGCCGAAGGTCGTTCCCGCGCGGCGCGGTCTGCTTCATGTCGTCGACGCGGCGCAGTATTCGCTGGCCGGGTTGCACCGCCTGAGCCGCGAAACCGCCGCCCGTCTGGAACTGCTGGCGGCTGGCGGGGCGGCGCTTGGGTTCCTTTGGCGGGGGGCCGAGATATGGCATTGGGCGGTGCTGGTGTCCCTTGTCGCGCTGGTGCTGGCGATCGAGGCGATCAACACCGCGCTGGAAATCCTGGTTGACCGGGTGTCGCCGGAATGGTCGCTGATGGCGAAAGACGCCAAGGACCTCGGGTCGCTGGCGGTGGGGTTGATGCTGTTGGTCAGCGGCGGTTTCGTCGCATTGGTGATGACCGGCGTGATCTGAGCGCGCAGCGGCCTGCCGGTCAGTTCACGAAGGGCAGATCATGCAGGCGCGCAGGGTATGCGACGCCGTCGATCATGACCGCCAGAGCGCCGGACGCGTCGGCAAACTCCACCCCGATCAATCCGACCGCGATGGTCGCGCCAAGCCGTTTCGAACAGGCCAGTTCGCTGACGAAACCTGCATCCTCGCCATCGCATGTCAGCCTTACCGGATGGCCGGGCAGGGGCGGATCGCCGTCGACGATCAGCCCGGTGCGGCGCCGGGCAACGGGCCTGGCCGCCAGCCGTTCCAGCGCGGCGCGACCGACGAAATCGTGACCTGCCGCAAGGTCGATCAGCGCGCCAAAGCCCATCTCGAACGGGTTGGCGCGGTGGTCCTGCCAGCGCATGTCGGCGCCATAGGAAATGAGCCCGCTTTCCAGCCGTTCGACATCGTTGGGTGCGCCGGGGCCGATGCCGAAAGGCGCGCCCGCCGCCTTCACCCTGTCCCAGAGCCGCGTGCCGCAGGAACGGTCCATGAGATAGAGTTCATATCCGTCCTGCCTGGACCAGCCCGAGCGCGCAAGCACCAGCGGCATGCCGTCAAGCGTAGTGGAGACGAAGCCGAAATGGCGCAGATCGCGCGCCGTGTCGCCAAACAGCGCGGCGGCCACATCGACCGCCTTCGGCCCCTGTATCGCCATCGGCGAGACATCGGGTTCGCTGACAGCGACGTCCCAGCCCTTTTCACGGCCGATGGCCGCGGCCCAGAGGTGGATGTCGCTGTCGGCGACCGATAGCCAGTAGCGATCCCCGGCCAGTTTCAGAAGGACTGGGTCGTTGATCAGCCAGCCATCGTGATCGCAAAGCGGGACATAGCGGCCCTGGCCGACGCGGGTCTTGGCAAGGTTGCGCGGCGTCAGGTATTGCGCCAGCCGCCCCGCATCGGGGCCGGTCAGTTCGACCTGACGCTGCGCGCCGACGTCCCACATGGCGACGCCGTTCAGCAACCGGTCATATTCGGCCTCGGGGTCGCCGAAATGGGCCGGGATATACATGTGGTTATAGACCGAGAAACACCGGACGCCATCGCGCACAGTGGCGTCGAAATAGGCGGATTTGCGGATATTGGGGCCGATGCCGATCGAGACTGTCACGCGTTGTCCTCCGGGATGAATGTGCTGTCATCACAGCGCTTTCAATCTCACCTGTCCGGCATGACTGCAACGCGAATGTCGCAAGGACAACATTCTGAAGGCGGCTGAACGGTTGCGAGAGGGACAGGAGAACAGCGCCAAGGCCTGCAAGCGGCCTTGTCCGGGTGGTTTTTGGGTGGTGCTGGGGCAAAATGGCAGCCCGTAGGGGAATCGAACCCCTCTTTCCAGGTTGAAAACCTGGCGTCCTAACCGATAGACGAACGGGCCATGCCGTGGCGTGAGGCGTTACCTAGAAAAAAGCAGAGGCCGACGCAAGAGGCATTTTGCAAAAAATGCACGCGGTCGAGTGCGATATGCGCCAGGGCGCGCGCGGTGGCGGGCAAGGATCACGCTTTCCGCGCAGGCGCGGCGTCTTCGAGGCGCAATTGCACGGTCTGGCGGCCACCCCAGTGGTTGATGTCGAGCCGCCCAGCAAGGTGGAAGCGCGCGCCGCCATGCTGTTCGAGTGCCTGGCCCAAGGGCCCGTCGAAGGCGCCGAAGGCGATGGCGTCGAGTTGCCCTGACAAACCGTCGCCAAAGCGCAGTTTCAGGTGCGACTCGCCCACCCGTTTGGCAAAGCCGATGCTCATGTCGGGGAACACATAGCGCGGACCCGGCGCGCCTGCGCCGAAAGGACCGGCGGATTCGATCTGTTCGACCAGTTCCACGGTCGCGGCGCCGGGCATCAACAGCCCGTCAAGGCGCAGATCGGCAGGCCCGGCCATGCCCGCGCCCTGACGGGCCAGCAGTTCGGACAGGCGCGCCATCGCCGCGTCGATGCGGTCGCGTGCCACGCTCAGCCCGGCAGCCATGCGGTGCCCGCCGCCCTTGATCAGCAGGCCCTCGGCGGCGAGGCGCTGGATCGAGGCGCCAAGGTCCACCCCCGAGACCGACCGCCCCGAGCCCTTGCCCTCGTCGCCGTCGAGGCCGATCACGATGGCGGGCCGGTTGGTCAGTTCCTTGAGGCGAGAGGCGACGATGCCGACGACGCCGGGATGCCAGCCCTCGCCCGCCGCCCAGACCAGCGGCGCATCGAAGCCGCGCGCTTCGGCCTGTTCCAGGGCGGCGGCGCGCACCTGGGCTTCGACTTCGCGACGCTCGGAGTTGAGCTGATCCAGCCGCTCGGCCATGGCGCGGGCCTCGGCGGGGTCGCGCGTGGCCAGCAGGCGCGCGCCAAGATCGGCCTTGCCGATGCGCCCGCCCGCGTTGATGCGCGGCCCTAGGACAAATCCAAGGTGATAGGCGGCGGGCGCGCTATCAAGCCGTCCCACATCGCAGAGCGCCACAAGCCCCGGGCGGGCGCGATGCGCCATCACCCGCAGCCCCTGGCGCACGAAGGCGCGGTTCACCCCCTTGAGCGGCGCGACGTCGGCCACGGTGGCCAGCGCCACAAGATCCAGCATCGCCATGAGGTCGGGGCCCTTTTGCCCGGCCTCGCGCAGTTGGCGGCCCGCCTCGACCAGCATCAGAAACACGACCGCCGCGGCGCACAGATGCGCAAGATCGCCGGATTCGTCCTGCCGGTTGGGGTTCACCACGGCCAGCGCATCGGGCAGGGTCTCGCCGCCCAGGTGGTGGTCGAGGATCACCACATCGGCGCCCTTGGCGGCGGCGATGGCGTCATGGCTGACCGTGCCGCAATCGACGCAGACGATCAGGTCGTGATGCGCGGCAAGTTCGGACATGGCGGGCACGTTGGGGCCGTAACCCTCGTCGATCCGGTCGGGGACGTAAAGCGTGGCGCTTTGGCCCATCCGGTGCAGCCAGTCCAGCAGCAGCGCCGCCGAGGCGCCGCCATCCACGTCATAATCGGCAAAGATCGCGACCCGCTGCCCGTCGCGCACCGCCTGAAGGAACCGCTTGGCGGCGGCTTCCATGTCCTTGAGGCTGCGCGGATCGGGCAAGAGGTCCCGCAGCGCCGGGACCAGGTAGGCTTCGGCCTCATCGGTGCCGACGCCAAGGCGCGCGAGCGTCTGGCACAGCGGGCGGGGCAGGGCGGTGGCCTGGGTCATTGCCTCGGCCATGCGGTCGATTTCCGTGCCGGGGCCGATCCATCGCCGCCCGGTCAGGGAGCTTTCAATTCCGAGATAGGCATCCACCCCCGGCCCGCAACGTCAGCGGATCGGGTTGCGGTAGATCATCCGGCGCAGCGAACCGGTCTTGGACCGCATCAGCACGGTTTCGGTCTCGACATAGCCGGGACGGCGTTTGATCCCCGAGACGACCGAACCGTTGGTCACACCGGTTGCGGCGAGGATGACATCGGATGTCACCATCTCGTCGCGGGCATAGACGCGGTCGAGATCGGTGATTCCGGCCTTTGCGGCGCGGCCCTTTTCGTCGTCGTTGCGAAACAGCAGGCGGCCCCACATCTGCCCGCCCATGCATTTGAGCGCACTGGCGGCCAGAACACCCTCGGGCGCGCCGCCTGCGCCCATATACATGTCGATGCCGGTCATCTCGGCTTCGGCGCAATGCATGACGCCAGCCACGTCGCCATCGGTGATCATGTAGATCGAGGCGCCGGTCGAGCGCACGCCGTCGATCATTTCCTGGTGGCGGGGCCGTTCAAGAATGCAGACGGTGATTTCCGAGGGCTTGCAGCCCTTGGCTGCGGCCAGCGCCTCGACGCGTTCGCGCGGCGACATGTCGAGCGAGACCACGTCCTTGTCATAGCCCGGCCCGATGGCGAGCTTGTCCATGTACACATCCGGCGCATGCAGCAGCGTGCCGCGCGGCGCCATGGCGATCACGGTCAGCGCATTGGGCATCGCCTTGGCGGTCAGGGTCGTGCCTTCCAGGGGATCGAGCGCGATATCGACTCCGGGGCCGTTTCCGGTGCCGACCTCTTCGCCGATATAGAGCATCGGTGCCTCGTCGCGCTCACCCTCGCCGATCACCACGACGCCCTTGATGTCGAGCATGTCGAGTTGCTCGCGCATGGCGTTCACTGCCGCCTGGTCGGCGGCTTTCTCGTCGCCGCGACCGATCAGGTCGGCGCAGGCCAGGGCGGCGGCCTCGGACACGCGGGCAAGGCCCAGTGAAAGCATGCGGTCGTTGAAATCGGCGGCGGTCATGGCGGTTCCTTGTTTCTTCAAAACCCCGAAAGCATTAGCGGCAGGGCGGCTATGGCACAAGTGTTGCGGGGCGGGGCAGGGTGTCTCATAAGGTTTCGATGCGCAGGGCGACGGGTTCGTCCGAAATGACGTCGAGGCGCGACATCGCATCGAGCGCGCTGTCCAGCGCGCTGCGGGTGGTCTTGTGGGTCACGATCAGCACCGGGGCGGTGGTGTCGTCATGGCGATACTGGCGCATGCGGTTGATCGAGATGCCCGCCTCGCCCAGCACGGCCGCAACCTTGGCCAGCGCGCCGGGCTTGTCCTCGAGCAGGATGCGCAGGTAATAGGGCGCGGGCGTTGCGACGCGGGCCGGTTTGGGCGGTTGCAGGCCGGCGGCGGGCTGGCCGAAGGTTGATACCCGGCAGCCGCGCGCGATATCCATCACGTCGCTCATCACCGCGCTGGCGGTGGGGCCTTCGCCCGCGCCGGGGCCGCGCATCACGATCTGCTCGACCATGTCGCCTTCCAGGACGACCATATTGGTGCCCCCTTCAAGCTGCCCCAGCGGGCTGTCGGCGGGCACGAGGCAGGGCGACATGCGCTGCTCGAGCCCCCGCCCGGTCATCTGGGCGACGCCGAGAAGCTTGATGCGATAGCCCATGTCGTCTGCATGGCGGATATCGGCCAGCGTGACGCGCTCGATCCCCTCGAGTTCGATGGCGGCGAAATCGACCTGCGTGCCAAAAGCGATGGAGGACAAGAGCGCCAGCTTGTGCCCGGCGTCGATCCCGCCGACATCGAGATTGGGATCGGCTTCGAGATAGCCCAGCTTGTCGGCTTCCTCGAACAGGGTGTTATAGCCCTGGCCGGTGGCCTGCATCCGGGTCAGGATATAGTTGCAGGTGCCATTCATCACGCCCATCACGCGGGTGATGTCGTTGCCCGCAAGCCCTTCGGTCAGAGCCTTGACGACCGGGATGCCGCCCGCGACGGCGGCCTCGAAGCGCAGCACGTGACCTGCGGATTCCGCAGCGATTGCAAGGGCTTGGCCATGCAACGCCAGCATTGCCTTGTTGGCGGTGACGACATCCTTGCCCGCGGCGATGGCGGCTTCGGTCGCGGCCTTGGCCGGGCCGTCGCTGCCGCCCATCAATTCGACGAATACGTCCACGTCATCGCGACGGGCCAGTGCAACGGGGTCGTCCTCCCAGGCGTAGGCGTCAAGGGACACGCCGCGATCCTTGTCGCGGGTGCGCGCCGAGACGGCGCTGATCACCACTGGGCGACCTGCGCGGGCTGCCAGAAGGCTGGCTTTCTGGCGGACGATCTTGACGACACCGGTGCCGACGGTGCCCAGTCCGGCGATGCCAAGGCGCAGGGGTTCGGTCATGTCGGTCTCCAATCGTCACGGGAATAGGGCTATGAAAACGCGATGTAACGGGTTCGCAGGCGCCTTGCAACGCGGGTTTTTCGTGGGGACGGCGGGGATTACTGAGCGTCGGAGGCTTGGGGGTCCGGTGACTGGATGCCGCGGGCCATGCGGTCGCGCGTCTCGTTGTCGATGACCGATCCGCTCAGTTGGGCAGCGCGATCGCGCAGGGTTTCGGCGCGGTCTTCGACATCGGTTTCATCCTGCTCGGTGACAGTGGGCTCGGCGGCGCGGGCCTGAAGGGATTCGCTGGGCACGAGATCCATGTAGGGCGCGGCGCGCATCTCGTCGTCGATCGTCTCGTCGAGCTCGGGAAACCGGGTGCAGCCGGTGGCGGACAGGGCGATCAGGGTCAACGGGGCAAGGGCAAAGAGGCGCATGGGCGATCTCGGGACGGGGCGGTTGTTTCCCTCATGCCACTGTTTCACCGCCGAGGGCAAGCGGGGGCTTTGATTTGAACAGGCGTTCAGATAACCCTGATGCCATGGCCAGGACACAGGGATCGCATTCGGACATCACCGGCCCGCGGGTGCGGAAGGCGGCGTTGCGATTGTTTGCGTCCCATGGCTATGCCGCTGTTTCCATGAGACAAATAGCGGGTGAAGTCGGGGTTCAGGCGGGAGCGCTTTATAATTACACGCCTGACAAGCAAAGCCTGCTGTTCGACCTGATGAAAGGCCATATGGATGACCTGCTGGCCGCCCGCGAGACGGCGCCCGGCCCGGTGGAGCCGCTGGCGGCGCTGGAGAATTTTACCCGTTTCCACATCCGTTTCCACCATGATCGCCCCGACGAGGTGTTTATTTCCTACATGGAGCTGCGGAACCTTTCACCCGAAAACTTCAAGGAAATCGAGGGGCTTAGACGGCTCTATGAAGATCAGCTTGAGGCGATCCTGCGCCGTGGCGTGGAGCTTGGGGCGTTCGAGGTGGCCGAGCCCAAGATCGCGGCAATGGCCGTGATCGCCATGCTGAACGGGGTCAATACCTGGTTCCGGGAAGGCGGGCGGCTGAGTCTGCCCCAGATCGAGCAGCTGCACTGGGACATGGTGCGCAAGGCCGTATCGGCGCCAGAGCTGCCGAATCACGGTTAGCAGACTGTCTTCAAAAGACAAATCGCTTCGGCGTCGCGTCGGCATCAGGTCGGTATCGCGTCGGTGCCGTGGACCGCGGCGGCGAGGATTGCCGGAGCGGGCGGCGCATGACGAAAGCGCAACCCTGACTTGTACCGGGAAGTGCACAAAGCCAACAAACTCTTGCCCGATTGCCGGGCTAAAACGAGTGGCCGCCTAACCGTTTGTTAGGCATGGCTTAGTATCATGGCGCTGCTCGGCGGGAGCGCGCAAGACGGTTGGGCATGCTTGTGGCGCGGGCCATGCCCAGTGGACAAGTGGCATGTGTTGCCTGAGTTGGAGTGTGTTTCGATGCCAAGCTATGATCTGCTTCTCTACAATACCAACAGTGTCACGCAATATTCCGAGACGAATGTCCTGTCCACGCCGGAGTCGAGCTTCTTTCCGAACAGTTCGACCGGGGATAATGATGCTGACGGCGCGACTGTCACATTCGGCAATCTGAACGGCGAGGTCATCACCGTCGACGACGATGACGCCACGTTCGAGGATGGCGATGTCGGTCTGATCGGAGCACAAACCTCGACCTCCTCGACCAGCCTGTTCAATCTCGATGGCGGGATCGAACCTGAATATGCCTATACGCTGACCGATCCGGCGACAGGAGAATCGTTTCGAATATATGCTGTCACGGCGACGGACCTGCTCATTGGCAATACGGTGGTGGGCTTTGCCTCGGAGCGGCCAATCGATCCGACTGTCACATACTATGTCAGCTATGACGCGCCGTCGCTTCTTGGGAGTACGCCGGATTCCGACCCGACCGTCGCGTATTCCAGCCTCATCTGCTTTGCGCGCGGCTCCCTTATCGATACCGATCGCGGGCCGGTCGCGGTCGAGGACCTTGGCCCCGGGGATCCGGTGGTAACGCTCGATCACGGCTGTCAGCCGATCCGGTGGATCGGCAGGCGCTGCCTGAGCCGTGCCGAGATACGCGCCGCGCCGCATATGCGCCCGATCCGCATCCGCGCCGGATCCCTGGGCGAGAGCCTGCCGACCAAGGATCTGATGGTGCCGCAGCAGCACAGGATGCTGGTGCGTTCGACCTTCGTTAAGCGGATGTTCGCGGCTGGCGAGGTTCTGGTTGCAGCCAAGCACCTGCTGGCGCTGGACGGGGTCGAGATTGTCGAGGAAGCAGGGGAGGTGGAGTATTTCCACCTGCTGTTCGACCGGCACGAGATCATCTTTGCAAACGGCGCCCTGACCGAGAGCCTTTATACCGGCCCGATGGCGATGCGCTCGTTATGTCCGCAATCGCGCGCCGAAATCCTGGAGCTGTTCCCGGAGCTCAGATACATGTCCGAGCCGCCCCGCCCCATTCGCCAGTTTTCGAGCGCACGCAAGGGCCAGCAACTGGCGCGGCGACACCAGAAGAACGGTAAGGCGGTGGTGGAAATCGAAACAACGCGGCGGGACGTCGCCATGCCGGTGGCGTAACGACGAGCATCGCCCTGAAGGCCGCCACGCAGCGCGGGGCGCATCCGCTGACCTGTTCAATGCGCGGGCTTGATGAAGGTGCCGTTGCGCAGTTCGCGCATCGCCTGTTGCAGCTCTTCGCCGGTATTCATGACGATCGGGCCGTGCCAGGCGACGGGCTCGGCTATGGGCGCGCCCGAGACCAGCAGGAAGCGGATGCCGTTCTCGCCGGCCTGCACCGTCACCTCGTCGCCGGTGCCAAAGCGGATCAGGGTGCGGTCGCCGGACATGTCGCGGATATTGACCTCCTGGCCCATGACCTCTTTTTCCAGAAGCACGCCCTGTGGCTGGCTGGCATCGGCAAAGGCGCCAGCGCCCTCGAACACATAGGCGAAGGCACGCCGGTAGGTATCGACGGGAAGGGTCTTTTTCACGCCCGGCGGCACCGAGATATCGAGGTATTGCGGATCGGCGGCAATGCCGTCGACCGGGCCGCGCCGCCCCCAGAAACTGCCGACCACCACGCGCACGACCGTGCCGTCGTCGTCGATCACCTCGGGGATGTCGGGGGCCTTCACGTCCTGGTAGCGCGGCGCGGTCATCTTGAGCGATGAGGGCAGATTGGCCCAGAGCTGGAAGCCATGCATCTGACCCTGTGCGTTCCCTTTCGGCATTTCCTGGTGCATGATGCCGGACCCGGCGGTCATCCATTGCACGTCGCCCGCCCCGAGCGCGCCGCGATTGCCGAGGCTGTCGCCATGTTCGACGCTGCCCGAAAGGACATAGGTGATGGTCTCGATGCCGCGATGCGGGTGCCAGGGGAATCCTTGGGCATAATGCGCCGGGTCTTCGTTGCGAAAATCGTCGAACAGCAGGAACGGGTCCAGCTCGGATGGTTTGTGAAAGCCGAAGGCGCGGTGCAGGTGGACACCGGCCCCTTCCATCGTGGGCTGGGCGGCGCGGGTTTCGAGGACGGGTCTGATGGACATGGCGTGTCTCCTTCTGCCGTCCGAGACGTATGGCATCGGGCGCGGGGTGCAATGGGTGCGCTTGTGTGGGTGCGAACCGGGCCTGTGCGCGAGGTCGCAGGCCGGTTGCGCCGCGCGAATGGCTCTCGCATCCGGGGCGCATTCGCGTTAAGCCCTCTTCTGCGAAACGGGAGGTGGCGATGGCGGACGAGGTATTGATGGTGCTCAAGGCATCACCCGGACGGCGGGTGCTGGGGGTCGGGACGGTTCTGACCCTGGGCGCGATCGCGGTCTATGTCGCCCTGTTCGAGCCGCCGGGCCATTTCGGGTGGACGGCGTTCCTGTTGGTCCTGGGGATGGCGGCGCTGTGGCTGAGCAACCGGATGCGTCAGGCCACTGTGGCGCATCTGGAACTGACGCGTGAGGCGCTGCGGAGCAGCACCGGCGAGGTTCTGGCACGCGTCGGCGATATCGAGGCGCTGGAACGCGGGGTGTTCGCCTTCAAGCCGTCGAACGGTTTTACCCTGCGCCTGAAGGAAGGCACCAGCGGCGTGCGCCGCTGGGAGCCGGGCCTGTGGTGGCGCATGGCGCGCCGTATCGGGGTCGGGGGGGTGACACCGGGCGCGCAATCGCGCGCCATGGCTGAGATCCTGGCCGAGCTGATGCAGCAGAACGCGCGCTGATGCGGCCGCAGGGGCGGCGACCGGCGGTCAGCAATCGGGGCACTTGACCTGTTCGGCAAAGCGCGGGCTGGTGAAGACGCGGGTCTGCATCGGGATGGAATCGCTGAATCCGACGCTGAGATGGGCTTCGTATTCCGAATAGGATTCGATCTGGATCAGGTGTTCGCCATTGCCCATGATGGGCAGGATGTCGTGGCGGGTCTTGACGCTGGCGTCGGTCAGTTCGTCAAGCGGGCCGTCGCCGCGCACTTCGGACCAGACGATCGCATATTCGTCATCTTCGGAATTGTAGGTGATGATCGAGACGCGCATCTGGTTTTCGCCGAAGTCATTGGTGAAATCGTCGAACAGCGTCTTGGTGTTGTCGATATAGCTGGCGGAGACGCTGGTCTGTTCGCGCGAGATCATGTCGACGATGGTATAGCTCGCCTTTTCGCGCACGCTTTTATAGCGATACATCTCGAAGAATTCGAAGGTCGCCGACAACGTCCAGAACAGGATCGGGACGATGACGACCGTCTCGACGGTCACGGTGCCGCTGGCACAGTCGCGAAAGCGGGCGAGAAAGGATTTCATCCTGGCGATCAGCATCGGATTCAGGGCTCCTGCACGAAGGCGGACATGGAGACGACCGCAGCCTGCCCGCTGCTGTCCTTTTTCAGGACGCTGCCAAGTGCGGCCCGGGGCATCATCGGATCGTATTTCAGGCAGGCGCGCAGCAGCATGAGCTGGTTGCGCTGGCCCGGCGCGAACTGGCGCACCGGCTTGGTGGGCTCGGCGGCGTCGGTGCAGTCGGCGGTTTGATCGAGCCCGGTATAGGCGCGGATGTCCACGGGCTTCATTTCCAGGCGCAGGTTATCGTTGCAGTTGCCGCCCAGCTTTGAGAAGTCGCAGACCATGCCCTTGATCGTCGGGTGGTTAGGCGGCGTGGCATAGCCCAGCCGGATCTGGCGCACGGTGAGGTCGAGGCCGCGTTCCAGCATGGCATGGCGCAGCGTGATGACGCTGAGTTCGATCGAGAACAGCAGGAGCATCATGAAGACCGGGAAGATGATGACGAACTCCACCGTGGCGTTGCCCCTGTCATCGCGCCCGAAGCGCGAGAGCCTGTTTGCGAGATACCGGGTCACTGGGTTAATCTCAATTTCTGGACGTTTGCGGCGATGGCGCCGAATGCCTGTTTGATGTTCACCGTGGTCGCGTCGTAATGATTGCCGTCGCTTGACGCGCAGGCCGCCAGCTTGTCCGCGGCGCTGACCTGGTCACCCATGTCATAGGCGATGGTGAAAACGACGATCCCCGCATTGTCGGCCGCACCGCAGATATCGTCCATGCGGTCGTTCTTGTCGGCGCGGCTGATGCTGGCCGAGCCGGAGCTGGAGAATTGAGCGTCGGGAATGCCGTCGCCGCTGACATAGCTGTAATAATCCGGCGACATCAGGCCCCAGGCCTGCTCCCAGCTCAGGCGGGTTTCGTCGATCAGGTTGGGGAACGCGTCGTTGCGGCTGTGGAAATACTGGTTCCGGGCCGGATCGTAGTAGTCGCGATATTTGTTGGGCGTGTAGATGTAGTGGCCCTCGCGCTCCTCGGTCGTGTAATCACATTCCCATGTGCCGACATACGTTCTCCAGATCCAGAAGCCCTCGTAAACGTCATTGCCACAATTGGATTGGTTGTTGGAGTAGTCGATGACGCTGCCGCTCGAGTTCACCAGCTTTGCCTGCTCGAACTCTTCCGCTTCATAGGTGACCTCGTAGACATTGGAGTCCGGGCCGCGATAATCGGGTATCGAATGGCTTACGGGCACGTTCGGGTCGATCAAGTTGTTTGGATCCGACAGGTGATAGGACCAGTCATTCGCGCCGTCACCCATCAGGATGATGATCTTGAGCACCTGGCCGGTCGTGTAAAGCGCGGGCAGGTCCGTGATGTCGGGATTGACGACGTTGTTGGCCTGAAGGCTGGTCACGACCGGGCGGAAGGCCGGATCGAGCATGGCGGATGCCCATTTCATTCCCATATCGGCCGAAGTACTGCCAGCAGCCTTGAGCGAATCGAGCTTGGTCTCAAGCGCGCTGTAGGTCGTGGCATAAGGCAGGATGCGGAAATAGTCGTCGGTAAAGCAGGTGCGGTTATAGGCGCTCGTGGAGCCGTATTCGACATTGCCGGAGCCGACCTCGCCGAAGTCGCCGTATAGCGACGTGTAGATCGTCTGCGCATAGGAGATGTTCGGGTCGATCGCCGCGTAGGTGAATTCGTCGTCGGTGAAGTCGAGGCAGGTCGAATACTGATGCCGTTCATCGACCGACAGCGCCTCAAACATCTCGTCCGAGGGGGTCACGTTCCAGCTGTAGGGCACGATCGAGATGGTGGTGGTCCCGTCATCCGACTTGCTGAGCACGTCGTCGACGAATTCCTTGGCCGCTTCCTTCATCTTGGTCATGCGGGTGCCGGCCATCGAGCCGGACACGTCGAGCGCCAGAACGATTTCCATCTTGGGGGATGCGATCGCGGCGGTTGAGGATGCGGCGGCGTCCAGGGTGTCGATGCCGGACAGCCTCATCAGGAGCGTATCCATCTTCATCGACGCCGAGGCCGTGACGCGCTTGCTGTTGAGCCCGGCGTCGATATCCTTATCGGGGTCGATGGGATGCAGATATTGTTGCAGACCGGCGGCTTCGAAGTAATTTTCGACGATTGCCTTGATCTCTGCGTCGCTGGCACCGACGGGGGCACCGGCCCCCGCGAGCACGGCGCTGTCGAGCGTCGACTGGATATGGGTGCGCGACATCTCGTGGCGCATCGTGTCGATCCCGAGCCCGGCGGACACCAGCATGATGACGAAAATAATGATCGCAAGGGCGACGACGGCCCCGTCCTCGTCCTTGCGGAAGCGCCAAAGCGCGCACATCAATTCTATCTTGGAAATTCGCGGCTTGCCCGACGTCAAACAATGACGGACGCCCCGCGTCTTCTTAAAGCCAATCATACATCACCTCGCAAATTCGACGTATCGTCTGTGTGAGGACGGTCCCGGTCCCGGAATGGTCAAAGGGTAAGTTCTTCACGACTTTTATGGCTAAATTAGGACGCCACAAGGTGGTTCAGGCGGCAATAAGGTGGTGTTTCGAAACGGTTTCTCTGTGTTCTGCGCAGTTGTTTCCGGCGTGGCGGCAATCGCCCGGCGAAAGCACCGACGCCCTGACCGCGAGTCCCTCCGCATGCCACGGGTGGACAAAATTGTCGCAGGCATTCACGATGCTTAAAGCCTGAGGGCGTAGTTGGGGGAGTGCCGCAATTGTGCTGGTGTGACAAGGGAGACGCGCGATGAAAGAAATCACAGAACCGACGTTCCGCGAAAGTGTGGATCTCATGTTCAACCGGGCCGTCGCCCTCATGGATCTGCCACCGGGGCTGGAGGAGAAGATCCGCGTGTGCAACGCGACCTACACGGTGCGCTTTGGTGTGCGGCTGCGGGACAAGATCCATACATTCGTGGGTTATCGCAGCGTCCATTCCGAACATATGGAGCCTGTGAAGGGCGGTATCCGCTACTCCATGGCCGTCAACCAGGACGAGGTCGAGGCGCTGGCGGCGCTGATGACCTATAAATGCGCGCTCGTCGAGGCGCCGTTCGGCGGCTCGAAGGGTGGCCTTTGCGTTGATCCGCGCGAATGGGACGAACACGAGTTGGAACGGATCACCCGCCGCTTCGCCTATGAACTGGCCAAGCGCGACCTGATCCACCCCAGCCAGAACGTGCCCGCGCCCGACATGGGCACCGGCGAGCGCGAGATGGCTTGGATCGCCGACCAGTACCGGCGGATGAACACCACCGACATAAATGCGCGCGCCTGCGTGACGGGCAAGCCGCTCAATGCCGGGGGCATCGCCGGGCGCGTCGAGGCGACGGGGCGCGGCGTGCAATATGCGCTGCGCGAATTTTTCCGCCACCCCGATGACAAGCAGGCCGCGAAAATGACCGGCACGCTGGATGGCAAGCGCGTGATCGTGCAGGGCCTTGGCAATGTGGGCTATCACGCCGCCAAGTTCCTGAGCGAAGAGGATGGCGCGATCATCACCGGCATCATCGAGCATGACGGTGCCCTGTTCAGCGAGAACGGCCTTGACGTTGAGGCCGTGCGCGCCTGGATCATGAAGCATGGCGGCGTGTCCGGTTATCCCGACGCGACCCACAGCGCCGAGGGCGGCGCGGTGCTGGAGGAGGAGTGCGACATCCTGATCCCGGCGGCGCTGGAGGGCGTGATCAACATGAACAACGCCGACCGCATCAAGGCGGCGCTGATCATCGAGGCGGCGAACGGCCCGGTGACGGCGGGAGCCGATGACATCCTGCGCCGCAAGGGCACGGTGATCATCCCCGACATGTATGCCAACGCAGGCGGTGTCACGGTGTCCTATTTCGAGTGGGTCAAGAACCTGAGCCATATCCGCTTTGGCCGCATGGGCCGCCGTCAGGAAGAGGCGCGCCACCAGCTGATCGTGGACGAACTGGAGCGGCTGGACAAGCATCTGGGCGATGCCTGGGTCATCTCGCCCAATTTCAAGCAGCAATATCTGCGCGGGGCGGGCGAGCTGGAACTGGTGCGCTCGGGTCTGGATGATACGATGCGCACGGCCTACCAGTCCATGCGTGAGGTCTGGCACGGGCGCGATGACGTGACCGACCTGCGCACCGCGGCTTACCTCGTATCGATCGACAAGGTCGCCTCCAGTTATCGCGCGCTCGGGCTTTGAGCGCGTATCTGGAAACCTGAGAACCGGCCCCGGTCCGTTGCCATTCGTGCCGGGGCCTGACAGGTTGGCGTAAGATCACCGGAAAAGGGGGATTCATGTTGCGATTTGTGACCCTGTGCTGCGGGCTTGCCCTGACGGGCGGCGCCGCCCTCGCCCAGACAGAGACCGAGGCCGAAAAGGCCGACCGCTGCGCCGCGCTGGCTGATGTCGTTGAGCGCAGCGTGACCGCCCGCCAGCTTGGCCAGAATGCCAGTCAGGCCAAGCGCGGGCTGACCAGCGGAGAAGGGGCCGTGGCGGCGAAATACGCGCCCGGTGTACCGCCACTTGTCGACTGGATCTACACGCTGCCCGAAGAGCAGCTTTCCCCCGGACTGCAAGCCGCCTTCGAGAAACAATGTCTGGATTACAGCGGCTAGTGCGACAGCGCCTCGGGTGATCTTGCCCACGCGCCAAGGATCGCCCATATTCCCAAGCATGAGTCTACCGCCCGGCTTCCTCGATGAATTGCGAACACGGACCTCGCTTGCCCAGGTGGCGGGCCGAAAGGTCATGTGGGACAACCGCAAGTCCAATCAGGGCAAGGGCGACATGTGGGCGCCGTGCCCCTTCCATCAGGAAAAGACCGCCAGTTTCCATGTCGATGACCGCAAGGGATTCTATTACTGCTTTGGCTGCCATGCCAAGGGCGACGCGATCAGCTTCGTGAAGGAGACCGAGAACGTCGATTTCATGGAGGCCGTGCGCATTCTGGCACAGGAGGCGGGGATGCAGATCCCCGAGCGCGACCCGCAGGCGCAGCAGAAGGCCGACCGGCGCAGTCAGCTGGCTGAGGTGATGGAAGCGGCGGTGCAGTTCTTCGGCCTTCAGCTCAGGACCGCGGGCGGCGCCGCCGCGCGCGAATACCTTGCGGGGCGCGGTCTGGACGAGGCAGCACAGGCGCGTTTCGAGCTGGGTTTCGCCCCCGCGGCCTGGCAGGCGCTGTGGGATCACCTCAAGGGCAAGGGCATTGCCGACGAGTTGATCATGGAGTGCGGGCTGGCCCGCCCCAGCCGCAAGCCGGGCGGGCGGCCATATGACGTCTTTCGCAACCGCATCATGTTCCCGATCCGCGACCCGCGCGGGCGCTGCATCGCCTTTGGCGGGCGGGCGATGGATCCAAATGACGACGCGAAATACTATAACTCCCCCGACACCGAGCTTTTTGACAAGTCACGCACGCTCTATCACCACGGCCCTGCGCGCGAGGCTGCGGGCAAGGGCAAGCCGCTGATCGTGGCCGAGGGCTACATGGACGTGATCGCGTTGGCGCTGGCGGGGTTGGACGCCGCCGTTGCGCCGCTTGGCACGGCAATCACCGAGCATCAGTTGCAGATGCTGTGGCGGATATCCGACGAGCCCATCATCGCGCTGGACGGCGACCGGGCCGGTCTGGGCGCGGCCTATCGCGCCATCGACCTTGCGCTGCCGCTGATCGAGGCGGGCAAGTCGCTGCGTTTCGCGCTGATGCCCGAGGGGCAGGACCCGGACGACCTGTTGCGCGCCAAGGGCGCGGGCGCGCTGCGGGAGGTGCTGGACGCGGCAGTGCCGATGGTGCAGCTCTTGTGGCGGCGAGAGACCGAGGGGCGCGATTTCGACAGCCCCGAGCGGCGCGCCGCACTGGACAAGGCGCTGCGCGAGAAGATCAAACTGATCCGTGATCCGTCGATCCGCAGCCATTACGGACAGGCGATCAAGGATCTGCGGTGGGAGCTGTTCAGCCCGCGCCGCGCGCCGGGCGGGTCGCGCCGTCAGGGTGGCCGGATCGGCAGCACCGGGCGCTGGCAGCCGGCCCCGGAGCCCGCGCGACCGGGCACGCGTTCCTCGCTTCTGGCCGCCGCCGGTGATGGCGCGCCGCATCGCCTGCGCGAGGCGGTGGTGCTGGCCTCGGTGATCTGCACGCCGGAGGTGTTCGACGATGTGGAAAGCGCGCTTGAAACGATGATCTGCACTGATCCCGACCACGAGCGTCTGCGCGCGCTGATCCTGAGGCACGCGCCCGAAGGGGCGCAGGATTTGCGCAAGCGCATCGACGAGACATTCGGTGGTGAGGCCCTTGAAAAGCTGCTCGGATTGCCCCATGTCGCGCTGGCGCCCGCAGTGCGCCGGCCCGGAGACACCGACATGGCGCGCATGACCATCGCCGAGGAACTGGCGAAGCTGGAGGCCGAGCGCGGGCTTGATGCCGAAGTAAGTGAGGCGGCCGAGGATCTTGCCGGGGTGGCCGACGAGGCCGTCACGTGGCGCCTCGGGCAGGCCGCAGAACAACGCCAGCGCACCTTGCGCAGTCAGAGCGAGGACCACACGGAATACGACCTAGCCGATAACGGCGCCCGAATCAGTCGCGACGAGCGTGAGCGCCTGGATGCGCTGCTTGATCGCATCACCTTTTCCAAACCGACGCGTTGATTGTCGTTTGGTGAGGAATAGGTAAAGAAAACAGGGTAAAGGGTGTGCGAATCAGCAGATCGCGCTATTGATTCGTACTGAACGAATCACCCGGACTGCCCATTGTTCAGGAGACCTTCATGGCCGCCAAGGATAACGACGACCAAAAGCCGGACGAGCAGGACACCGAGATGTCGCTCGATATGAGCCAGACTGCGGTCAAGAAGATGATCGCCGAGGCGCGCGAGAAGGGGTTCATTACCTACGATCAGCTCAACAAGGTGTTGCCGCCCGATCAGGTTTCGTCCGAGCAGATCGAGGATGTGATGTCGATGCTCAGCGAGATGGGCATCAACATCATCGAGGAGGAAGACGCCGAGGACGAGGAGCACAGAACCACCGCCGTTGCCGAGATCGGCAAGAAGGGCGAACTGGCGCTCGGCTCGGGCAAGGACGAGAAGCTGGACCGCACCGACGATCCGGTGCGCATGTATCTGCGCGAGATGGGCAGCGTCGAGTTGCTGAGCCGCGAAGGCGAGATCGCCATCGCCAAGCGGATCGAGGCCGGGCGCAACACCATGATCGCGGGCCTGTGCGAAAGCCCGCTGACCTTTCAGGCCATCACCATCTGGCGCGACGAACTTCTGGGCGAGGACATCCTGCTGCGCGATGTGATCGACCTGGAGACCACCTTCGGCAACCAGCTTGACGAAGAGGGCGCCGAACCGGTGGTCGAGGCCGCCAATGTCGCCGCTGCGCCGGCGGAAAAGAAAGAGAACGACCAGCCCGAACTGGATGCGGACGGCAATCCCATCGCCTCGGATGACGACGACGACGAGGAGGAGGAAGAACAGGCCAACATGAGCCTGGCCGCCATGGAGGCCGCGCTGAAGCCGCGGGTTCTGGAGACGCTGGACCGGATCGCCGACGATTACGAGATGCTGAGCGAAATGCAGGATAGCCGTATCTCGGCCACGCTCAACGAGGACGGCTCGTTTTCGAAAAAGCAGGAGGCGACCTATCAGAAGCTGCGCTCGGAGATTGTCGAGCTGGTGAACTCGCTGCACCTGCACAACAACCGGATCGAGGCGCTGATCGACCAGCTTTACGGCATCAACCGGCGGATCATGCAGATCGACAGCGCGATGGTGAAGCTGGCCGACCAGGCCCGCATCAACCGCCGCGAATTCATCGACGAGTATCGCGGCCGCGAACTGGACCCCAACTGGCTGGACGACATGGCCGCCAAATCGGGCCGGGGCTGGCAGATGTTCATGGAGCGCCACCCGGAAAAGGTTGCTGAACTGCGCGCCGACATGGCGCAGGTGGGCCAGTATGTCGGCCTTGATATCAGCGAATTCCGCCGCATCGTGAGCCAGGTCCAGAAGGGCGAGAAAGAGGCCCGTCTGGCCAAGAAGGAAATGGTCGAAGCCAACCTGCGGCTGGTCATTTCCATCGCCAAGAAATACACGAACCGCGGCCTGCAATTCCTTGATCTCATTCAGGAAGGCAATATCGGCCTGATGAAGGCCGTGGACAAGTTCGAGTATCGCCGGGGCTACAAGTTCTCTACCTATGCGACATGGTGGATCCGTCAGGCGATCACCCGCTCGATCGCCGATCAGGCCCGCACCATCCGCATCCCGGTCCACATGATCGAGACGATCAACAAGCTGGTGCGCACCGGGCGCCAGATGCTGCACGAGATCGGCCGCGAACCCACCCCGGAGGAACTGGCCGAAAAGCTGCAGATGCCGCTGGAAAAGGTCCGCAAGGTGATGAAGATCGCCAAGGAACCGATCAGCCTCGAGACGCCCATCGGCGACGAGGAGGACAGCCAGCTTGGCGATTTCATCGAGGACAAGAACGTCGTCCTGCCGCTGGATTCCGCCATTCAGGACAACCTCAAGGAAACCACGACGCGGGTCTTGTCATCGCTGACCCCACGCGAGGAACGGGTGCTGCGGATGCGCTTCGGGATCGGCATGAACACCGACCACACGCTTGAAGAGGTGGGCCAGCAGTTCAGCGTGACGCGCGAACGCATCCGCCAGATCGAGGCCAAGGCGCTGCGCAAGCTCAAGCATCCGAGCCGGTCGCGCAAGCTGCGGTCCTTCCTGGATCAGTAGCCCCGCCCAAGGGCACCGGACGAGAGAAAAAGAAGCCGCGGAGACGCGGCTTTTTTTGTACGAAACGTCCGTTTTGTACACCGGTTTTGTACCGATATCGGGCAGGACGCGCGCAGGTTTGTACACACCGCCCGAAGCGGCCTGAAAGGGCCGCTCGGGGCGCTGGAGAAGGTCGGGATGCATCACCGTGCGCCCTGTTGACCTTTGACGCCGCGCGCCTGGCGGGCACGGGGCATGGTTGCGCGAATGTGAACCGGGCGCGCGGTGAAGAGGGGGTGAACGCGGCGCGCCGTGCCGTCACGCGATGGAAAGGATTGGGCCGCGCGCGCGTCGCTGTGTTACACTTGTGCGGCGCAGGAGGCGGCGGGCCAGTGCCGGAACGCCAGGCGCAACAAATGGCGGGAGTGCCGAGCCATGCAGACCAGTTTCACCATCGCGACCGAGGGGCAGGGGCTTTATGAATTCACCCGTCAGGTCACCGCATGGGTGGCCGGATCGGGGGTGGATGCGGGGCTGCTGACGCTGTTCATCCGCCACACATCGGCCAGTCTGCTGATCCAGGAAAATGCCGACCCGGACGTCACCCGCGATCTGCGCGAATGGTTCGGGCGGCTGGTGCCGCCGGGCAATGACCCGGCGATGTCCTGGATGCGCCACATCCAGGAGGGCCCCGACGACATGCCCGCCCATATCAAGGCGGCGATGCTGCCGGTCAGCCTGTCGGTCCCGGTGCATGGGGGTCATCCGCTTTTGGGCACATGGCAGGGCATTTACCTGTTCGAGCATCGCGATACGCCCCACCGGCGCGCGGTGGCGGCGCATCTGTCGGGAACGTAGCCCGCGTCAGTAGCCGGGCATCAGCACCAGTTCGCGCAGGTCGGCGCGGCGTGGTTGATCGAGGGCATGGACCACGCTGGCGGCCACGTCCTCGGGTTGCAGCTTGTCGGGTTTGGGCTCGGCGAAGAACGGGGTATCCACCATGCCCGGCGCGATCACCGTGCAGCGCCCGCCCCATTCGCGCATCTCCCGGGACATGTTGCCGGCGAAACCGTGGACGAACCATTTCGAGGCGCCATAGACCGAACCGGGCAGGTGGATCTTGCCGGCGACCGAGCCGGTCATCACCAGATGCCCCTGGCTGGCGCGCAAGGCGGCCATGGCGGCGCGGGTCGTCCACAGAAGGCCCATGACGTTCACCTCCATCATGGCGCGCCATTCCTTTGGGTCGCCATGTTCGGCGCCGGGCGTGTCGAGCCCCATGCCCGCATTGGCGAAGACCGCCTGAAGCCCCTGAAAATGCGTGGCGGCGCGTTCGATGGCGGCGGCGACCTCGTCATATTGCGTGACATCGCCGGGCAGGACGAGGGCGCGGTCATTGCCGATTTCGTCGGCGATCGCCGAGAGCTTTTCGCCGTTGCGCGCGAACAGCGCCACGTTCCAGCCCGCATCGGCGGCGGCGCGGGCGGTGGCCGCGCCGATGCCGCTGGAGGCACCGGTGATGAATAGCGTCTTGTCGCTCATGGGGACTGTCCTTTCGGCGTTGGAATTCGGGTGTCGTGGCGTTGATACCGCCCATGTAATCATCGTGGGAACGGCATCAAAGGGGCGCATAGGTCATTCATGTTGGGGCGGCATTTCACCCCTACCCAAAGCATTGCGGCTCCCCTATAGTGGTTGTGGATAAGTGGGCCTGAGACCCACCATCGAGAGGCAGACCAGAAAAGGGGAACGGCCGATGCGCTGCCCGTTTTGCGGAAATATAGATACACAGGTCAAGGATTCACGCCCTGCGGAGGATCATGTTTCGATCCGTCGGCGGCGGTTCTGCCCCGCATGCGGCGGGCGGTTCACCACCTATGAGCGGGTGCAGCTGCGCGACCTTGTGGTGGTCAAGACCAATGGGCGGCGCGAGGATTTCGACCGCGACAAACTGGAACGGTCGATCCGGATCGCCTTGCAGAAGCGCCCGGTCGATCCCGAGCGCATCGAGCAGATGATCTCGGGGATCGTGCGGCGGCTGGAAAGCATGGGCGAGACGGATATCCCCTCCAAAGTGGTGGGCGAGATCGTCATGGAGAGCCTGGCGCGGATCGATACCGTGGCCTATGTGCGCTTTGCCAGCGTCTACAAGAATTTCCAGGCGGCGGATGATTTCGACAAGTTCGTCAGCGAATTGCGCCCCGACGAGGCGATCGCCGAAGCCAAGCAAAAAGACGAGTAGCGCCATGCGCGGGGAGGACGCCCGCTACATGGCGCTGGCGCTGGCGCTGGGCCGGCGCGGGCAGGGCCGCTGCTGGCCGAACCCGGCGGTGGGCTGCGTGATCGTGAAGGATGGCCGGATCGTCGGGCGCGGATGGACGGCGCCGGGCGGGCGCCCGCATGCCGAGGTCCGCGCGCTGGCGCATGCCGCAGGACAGGCGCGCGGCGCGACCGTCTATGTAAGTTTGGAACCCTGTGCCCATCACGGCAAGACGCCGCCCTGCGCCGATGCGCTGATCGCCGCTGGTGTGGCCAGGGTCGTGGCCCCCATCGCCGACAGCGATCCGCGCGTCGCGGGACAAGGGTTCGCGCGGCTTCGCGAGGCCGGGATCGAGGTGGAGACGGGCATCTGTGCCGAGGCGGCGCGGCGCGATCTGGGCGGGTTCCTCAGCCGGGCCGGGACCGGGCTGCCGCATCTGACATTGAAACTGGCCATGTCGCTTGACGGGCGCATCGCCACCGCATCGGGCGACAGCCAGTGGATCACCGGCCCCGAGGCGCGCCGCATGGTCCATGCGATGCGCGCGCGCCATGACGCGGTGATGGTGGGCGCGGGCACGGCAAGGGCGGATGACCCGATGCTGACGGTGCGCGGGCTTGGCATCACCGGCCAGCCGGTGCGGGTGGTGGTGTCGCGCCGGCTGGACCTGCCCCTGATGTCGCAACTGGCGCAGAGCGCGCGCGAGGTGCCCTTGTGGCTGTGTCACGGCCCGGACCCGGATGCGGCGCTGGCCGAGGCCTGGGACGGGGTGGGCGCGACGCGCATCGCCTGCGATCTGACGGGGCGGCAGCTGGATATGGGCTCGGTGCTGCGGGCCTTGGGCGAAAAGGGCATCACGCGGGTCTTTTGCGAGGGCGGCGGGGGGCTGGCGGCGTCGCTGCTGGGGGCGGGGCTGGTCGATGAGCTGGTGGTGTTCCGCGCCGGGATCGCCATCGGCGCCGAAGGCCTGCCGGGGATCGGCGCGCTGGGCCTTGAGCGGCTGGCGGGGGCGGAGCGCTTCGCATTGGCTGAAACGCGCGCGGTGGGGGGCGACACCCTGAGCCGCTGGCGGCGCGGCTGAGGCCGGTCAGGGGGCGCTGCCCCCGTCGCCGCAAGCGGCGACTCCCCCGAGGTATTTTCCGGCCAGATGAAGCGGGCGCGCGTGAGCGGCGTGGCGGTTTTCGGGAAATTGTTACATTGCGCGGATATCCCCGGCGGGAGACCGAATCCGAGAAAGGGGATCCCATGAAGACCACAGCCGCATTGACCACCTTCGCCGCACTGGCGCTGGCGCTGCCCGCGCAGGCCGAATTCGAGCTGAGCGAGCGTTACACCGATAATGACGGGGATCTGATCGCCGACATTCCCGAGGACTCCGCGCAATGGGTCGACCCCGAGACGCTGATCTTCGCCTATACGCCGGTCGAGGATCCGGCGGTTTACGCCGAGGTCTGGGCCGGTTTCCTTGCGCATATGTCCGAAGTGACGGGCAAGAAGGTGCAGTTCTTCCCGGTCCAGTCCAACGCCGCGCAGATCGAGGCGATGCGCGCCGGGCGCCTGCATGTGGCGGGGTTCAACACCGGGTCGAACCCGCTGGCCGTGGCCTGTGCGGGGTTCCGCCCCTTTGCGATGATGGCGGCCGAGGATGGTTCCTTCGGTTACGAGATGGAGATCGTCACCTATCCCGGGTCCGGGATCGGGAAGGTCGGGGACCTGAAGGGCCAGACGCTGGCCTTTACCTCGGAAACGTCGAATTCGGGGTTCAAGGCGCCGTCGGCGATCCTGAAGGCGGAGTTCGGCATGAGCGCGGGCGAGGATTTCGAGGCGGCCTTCTCGGGGGCGCATGACAATTCGATCCTGGGTGTCGCCAACAAGGATTACATCGCCGCCTCGATTGCCAATTCGGTCAAGGGCCGGATGATCGACCGCGAGGTCGTATCCGAGGATCAGCTGGTCACGATCTACCAGTCGCAGACCTTCCCGACCACGGGCTATGGCACGGCCCACAACCTGGCGCCCGACTTGCAGGGAAAGATCCGCGATGCCTTTTTCAGCTATGACTGGGAAGGCACGGCGCTGGCCGAGGAGTTCGGCCGCAATGGCGAGGATCAGTTCATCGAGATCACCTTCAAGGATGACTGGTCGGTGATCCGCACGATCGACGAGGCCAACGGCGTGGTTTACGACTGCAACTGAGCCGGACGCGACGGCATTGCTGGCGGGCGGCCCCGATCCGGGCCGCCCGCATGGCATGTGGAAGACCCCGAGAGAGAACCTGGCGCATGTTGCATCTTGAACGGCTGACGAAAACCTACAGGACCGGCGAAACCGCGCTGAGCGAGGTGAGCCTCGATGTGCCGGAAGGGCAGATCATGGGGCTGATCGGGCCGTCGGGCGCGGGCAAGTCGACCCTGATCCGCTGCATCAACCGGCTGGTCGAGCCGAGCGCGGGCAAGGTCATGCTGGGGGCGGTGGACCTGGTGGCGCTGGGCAAGGGGGATCTGCGCCGTCAGCGCCGCCGGATCGGCATGATCTTTCAGGAATATGCGCTGGTCGAGCGGCTGACGGTGATGGAAAACGTGTTGTCGGGACGGTTGGGGTATGTTCCGTTCTGGCGCAGTTTCCTGCGCCGGTACACGCCCGCCGATATCGCGCGCGCCTATCGCCTGCTGGACCGGGTGGGGCTGATCGACCATGCCGACAAGCGCGCCGATGCGCTGTCGGGCGGGCAGCGCCAGCGGGTCGGGATCGCCCGCGCACTGGCGCAGGAGCCGGAACTTCTGCTGGTGGACGAACCCACCGCCAGCCTTGACCCCAAGACCAGCCGCCAGATCATGCGGCTGCTGACCGAGATCTGCGCCGAGCGCAACCTGCCGGCGATCGTCAACATTCATGACGTGCCGCTGGCGCAGCAATTCATGCAGCGCATCGTCGGGCTGCGGGCCGGGCGCGTGGTGTTCGACGGCCCCCCTGAAGCCTTGACCGAAAGCGCGCTGACCGAGATCTATGGCGCGGAGGACTGGAACGCCATGCGCCAGGGCGACGGCGAGCAGGCCGAGGCCGAGGCGGATGCCAAGGCAAGGCTGGAGGCGCTGGCGCGATGAGCGGCGCGGCCACTTACCCGAGGCGCTGGCGCCGCCCGCCGCAGATCGTGCGTGACCGGCGCTGGCGCATCGCGCTCCAGATCGCGATCCTAGTCTATCTTGTGCTTGCCATCGGCTCGGTCGAGGTGAACTGGGCGCGGGTCCATGACGGGCTGGAGCGCGGGCAGCGTTTCGCGATGGGGTTCCTGCAACCCGATTTCACCAGCCGCTGGCGCGATATCAGCCAGGGGCTGGTGGAAAGCCTGACCATGACGCTCACGTCGACGGTGGTGGGGGTGGCGATCTCGGTGCCGATCGGGATCGGGGCGGCGCGCAACCTGGCGCCGCGCGGGATCTATTACCTCTGCCGGGGGATCATCGCCGTCAGCCGGGCCTTGCAGGAGATCATCATCGCGATCTTTTTCGTCGCGATGTTCGGCTTTGGCCCGCTCGCGGGCTTCCTGACGCTGAGTTTCGCGACCATCGGCTTCATATCGAAGCTGCTGGCAGACGACATAGAGGAGATCGACGAGGCCCAGGCCGAAGCGATCCGCGCGATCGGCGCGTCCTGGTGGCAATTGGTGAACTATGCCGTGCAGCCGCAGGTGATGCCGCGGCTGATCGGCCTGTCGCTGTACCGGCTGGACATCAATTTCCGCGAAAGCGCGGTGATCGGGATCGTCGGCGCGGGCGGAATCGGCGCGACGCTGAACACCGCGATCGACCGCTATGAATACGACAGTGCGGGGGCGGTTCTGCTGATCATCATCGTCATCGTGATGGTCGCCGAATACGGGTCGAGCTATCTGAGGACGTTCCTGCAATGAACGGGATCACCCATTACAGCCAGGTCTGGAGCTTCAGGAGCGGGCGCGCGCGTCTGATGCTGTGGGGCGGGTGGCTGGCGCTGGTGGCGCTGTTTGCCTGGTGCTGGCAGGTGATGACCCGCGACACGATCTGGTTCTTCGTGGCCGATGCGCCGCGCCAGGCGGCCGATATCGGCAACCGGATGGTGCCGCCGCGCTGGTCATACATGGCCGAGCTCTGGGCGCCGCTCTGGGATACGATCAACATCGCCACGCTGGGAACGATCGGGGGCGTGATCATGGCCGTGCCGGTTGCGTTTCTGGCGGCGCGCAATACGACGCCGTCGGCGCATGTGCTGCGCCCGGCCGCGCTGTTCATCATCGTGACCTCGCGGTCCATCAATTCGCTGATCTGGGCGCTCTTGCTGGTGGCGATCATCGGGCCGGGGCTGCTGGCGGGGATCGTGGCGATCGCGCTGCGCTCGATCGGGTTCGTGGGCAAGCTGCTTTACGAGGCGATCGAGGAGAGTGATGCGCGCCAGATCGAGGCGGTCACGGCGACCGGCGCGAGCGGCGCGCAGGTCGTGAGTTACGGGATCGTGCCGCAGATCATGCCGGCCTTCTGGGGGATCGCGGTGTTCCGCTGGGATATCAATATCCGCGAGAGCACCATCCTGGGGCTGGTGGGGGCGGGCGGTATCGGGCTGAAGTTGCAGGCGTCGCTGAATGTGCTGGCCTGGAGCCAGGTGTCGGTGATCCTGTTGCTGATCCTGGCGACGGTGGTCTTGAGCGAATGGGTGTCGGCAAGGATGCGTCACGCGATCATCTGACCCCGGGGGGCCAGCCCCCCGGACCCCCCGAGGTATTTGCGGCCAGATGAAGGGGGATCACCGCCAGAGCCAGGATTGGCTGGCGAGGAGGCCCTGGAGTTTCGAGAGCATGCGGTTGGCGGGGCCGGGCGAGGGCAGACCCCCGGGTGCGGCGAGGCGGGCGACGATGGTTTCAACGGCGCAGGGCTGGCCGGTGAGCGGGTCGCGATAGCGCGGGTAGTCGATCAGGGCGGCATGCGCGAGGCCGTGAAGCGAGGGGCGCGCGCCGCGCCGCGCCGGGATGCGCCCGAGATCGCGGGTGAGGCCCCAGCCCGCATAGAAGGGCGCGCCGGTGGTGGTCACGGGGAGGCCGCGCAGGAGCGCTTCGAAGCCGAGAAGCGAGGTCATCGTCCAGACCTCGTGGACATGTTCGAGGAGGGCGGCCGGGTCGTAACCGGTGAGCACATGATCGGCGAGCCCGCTGAGCGCATCGGGCGCGACGGCGCCGGGGCGCAGGCCCGCTTCGACATCGGGATGGGGTTTGTAGAGGATGAGCGCATCGGGATTGGCGGCGCGCGCATGTTCGAGGAGGCCGAGATTGGTCGCGGGGTCGCCTGCGCCGAGGCGGATCGAGGCGTCGTCCTCGACCTGACCGGGGACGAGAATGCGGTGGCCGGTGCCGGGCAGGGCGGGCAGGGCAGACAGGGCGCCGCCGAGATTGTATTTGCTGAGGCCCGCATCGCAAAGCGCACGGATCAGCGCCCCTGCGCGGGCATCCTGACCGGGACGCAGGCTGGCGCGGGCGGCGATCAGGCGTTCAAGCCGGCTTTCGCGCGTGGGATCGTAATAGATCCCGAGATCGTCGCAGACCAGCGAGAGCGGCGGCACGAGCCGCGCGCCAAGTCCGCGCGAGCGCAAGAAGCCGTCTTCGACGCGCAGGATGTCGTCGTCGGGGGCGGTGGCGGAGGCCCAGGCCATGGCGCGCCGCCCCGTGGCGGCGGCGCGCCGCGTGGCGTCGGGCACGGTCTTGCAAAAGCGCATGCCGCCGCCCGGCGCATGGAAGAACCCTTGCAGCGCGCGGCGCTTCCAGAGGCGCATGCCGGCGGCGGCCCAGCCGTGGCGGTCCTCGCGCCAGGCGCGGGCGCGGGCTTCGAGCGCGCCGATTGCATCCTCAAGCGGGCAGAGGCGGTCGCGTTCGGGATCATACCATGTGGGATAGAGGATCATCGCGCCCGCGAAGAGCTGTGCGCGGGTCAGGGCGCGGCCGCGGCGCGCGAGGGCGGCGGGGTGGCGATCCTCGGTGAGGTTCCAGCCGGCATAGAAGGGCTGGCCGAAGACATGCGGGCGGTGGCCTGCGAAGATCGCCTCGAAACCGAGTTGCGAACTGACGGTATAGACGGCGGTGGCGCCCGAGAGGAGGTGCCAGGGGCTGACCGGGTCGGCGAAAAGGCTGATGCGCGCGGTTTCATCGGCGCTGGAGAAATGCCCCGAACGGTGGCCAGCCAGCGTTTCGGGATGGGTCTTGATCAGGATGCGCGCGCCGGGGTTTTCCTGTTGTGCGAAGGTCAGCATCTCGCGGAAACTGTTGGCATCCGCGCCGCAGGCGGTGAGCGAGGCGTCGCCGCGTGTCTGGTCGATCACCAGCACGTAGCCGGGATCGGGGCAGGGCGCGGCGGGATCGAAGGCGTTGTATTTGCTGAGGTCGGATTCGGGCAGGCGGGCGGCGGCTTCGCGGGCGCGATCGAGAAGCGGGGTCTGATCGAGCGGGTGGGTGGCCAGCAGGGTTTCGAGATCGGACGGGCTGCGCGCGTCGAAATGCACGCCGGTCCGGTCGATCAGAAGGCCGAGCGGCGGCTCGCCCGAGCGCCCCGGATGAAGCGAGCGCAGAAAGGCGTCCTCGACCCGCAGGAGCTGCGCGCCGCTCCGGGCGGCCAGTGCCGCGCCGCGCCGCGCATAGGGGCTTTGGCCCCAGACGGCGATCAGGTCCTGCGCGCGGGGGCGGCCAAGGCTGAGCGGATAGCCCGCCAGCGCCATGATGCGGCGCAGGCGGCGCTGGCGCAGGAAGCCGGCGTTGAAATAGAGAACCCGCCGCGCCATTTCCGGCGCGGCGGGGTCGGGCGCGGCGGGCGCCCGCATCACTCGCTGCTGAATGCGCTGGCCGTGGAGGCCACCGAACCGACCGCGCCGAGCGTGCCGGTCAGGGCCGAGATGACCTTGCTCCATTGCGCGAAGGGCGCTTCGGTGACGTAGAGCGTGTCATCGTCGCGGATCACGAAGTCACGCGCCATGAACATGCCGTTCGGCTTGGTGAGGTCCAGCACATAGACAAGGCGCTGTGCGCCGATGAGGTCATCGCGGCCAAGAACCTGATTGGCGATTTCGGCCGGTTCGTTGCGCATGACGAAGACGCCGGTCGGATCGGCCGCGCTGGGCGTCAGGCCGCCGACCTGAGCGAGGGCCTCGACAGCCGAGAGGCTTTGGGATTCGAAGGGCACGCGGGCCTGGGCGCCGGTGGCGCCAAGCGCGGTGAAGGAGCGGGTATCCTCTTCGACGAGAACCCGGTCACCGGCCCGCAGCGCGATGTCGAAGCTGGGATCCCTGTAGAGGTCCTGGAACCACACCTGACTGCGCTCGCCGCCCCGGATGACGGTGATCTGGGCGATTTCCGGCTCGATGGAGATGCCGCCCGCCGCGGCCAGCATCGCCGAGAGCGTGCGGGTCGGGCGCTCGATCGGGTAGACACCCTGCGCGCCGATCGCGCCGACGAGCGAGACGGTGGAGCCGTCCCCGGCGACGCGGCGCACTTCGACCTGGGGATCGGGGGTTTGTTCATCGAGCTTGGAGGTGATGATCCGGCGGATCGCATCGGGCGTGTTGCCGGCGGCCCGGACCCGGCCGGCATAGGGCACGAAGATGAAGCCCGAGCCATCGACCTGGACCTCTTCGAGGATGGTCTGGTTGGTGGTCTGACCGGCGAGCAGCCCGTCATCGACGTTCTCCCAGACGGTCAGGCCCAGCACGTCGCCGGGGCGGATCGTGTCCGAACCCAGCTGTCCGGCATTGCGGAAGGCTTCGGAAAAGCCAAGCGCGGGTTGCACGGCCGTGGCGCGGGTCACGCGGTCATTCACCGTGACGATGAAGGCATCACCCTGGCGTTGCACCGATCCGGCATAGATTTCGTTCTTGTTGGGGCCGACACGAGGGAGTGCGCAGGCTGAGACCATTACGACACTCATTAAAAGGGCGACGGATTGCGCCCGGCGACTGGTTCTGGGTTTCACTGCTCGGTCTCCTCGACCTTTTTCTGCCTGCTTGTTTTTTGTATTTTTGGGCAAGCTACCGGAAATGCGGCGTTAAATCCAGAGTCTTGAGCGATCCGGCTCAGGTCACGGCGCGCAACTGTTGCCGTGGAGCCGCGGTGCCCGAGCGCAGCGCGTCATAGGGGTCTTCGGCGGCGAGCATCATGTCGACGGTCTGGCGCAGCAATTGGCGCCGCCCGCGAGAGGAGTAGAACCCCCCCGATACCTGGCTGGTTTCCAGCAGGAAACGGCGGTAGTCGGCATAGGCGCGCCGGTCGGGGCGTTCGGCCCCGGCGAAGAATTCGGTCAGCGATTTCGAGGAGACGAATTCGGGTTTGTCATAGACGGCGGCGCCGAAGGTCTTGAGAGGAATGCCGCGCCAGAGCGCCTGCTGAGCGGCGGTGGAATTGACGGTGACGGCGCTGCGGGCCTCGTCGAGCAGGCCCGCAAGCTTGCCGCCGCGCACGAAATGGACCCGGTGCGCGATATCATGCGCACGGGCCAGGCGGCGGACATCGCGGCGGATCGGCGCGCGCCCGTCCTCGAGCGGGTGGGCCTTGATCACGAGGTGGTGGTGGCGCGGCGCGCCGCTGGCGAAACCGGCGATCACGGTTTCGAGGAATTCGCCCATGGTGGAAAAGGGCGAATGGGCCTGAAAGGCGGAATCATGTTCGAGCTGCAGGAGCGCCAGGTGATAGGGAAAGCCGCCTTGCGTGACGCGCAGCGTGGCGATGCGCCGCTCGATC
This sequence comes from Roseovarius salincola, assembly GCF_026891095.1. GTDB lineage: Bacteria > Pseudomonadota > Alphaproteobacteria > Rhodobacterales > Rhodobacteraceae > Roseovarius > Roseovarius salincola. Next base: position 174,053 of record NZ_JAPTNL010000003.1, on the reverse strand, counting down.
GCCTGAAAGGGCATGAGCAGCAGGCGGCGCAGATAAAGGCTGAATTCCTGGCTGACAGAGAGTGCGCGATGCGGGCGGAAATTCCGGTAGCGGCGGTTCAGGAACAGCACGAAGCCATGATAGAGCGCGCCGTAGAACACATGCTGGCGGGTGTCGCCCCAGCTGGCCGGGGGCAGCGGCGGGGCGTCCATGTCGCAGCGTTCGAGTGCGGCGCGCATATCATCGACATCGAGCGACATCAGGCGCGAATGGCCGTTCGAGCCGTCCCGTTCATAGGTGACCCAGTAGGGGCGCAGATAGCCTTCCTCGAAGACATGGATGCGCAGGCCCGCGGCGCGCGCGATGGCGACGGCCTCGGCATGGACCGGGCGGGTATCGCCGTAAAGCACGAGGTCGGTGACGGATTTTTCGCTGAGAAGCGCGCGCAACGTCCGCGCCCAGTCATCAATGGTGCCGAGATAGGGGATATAGCTGGCGCGATCGCCCCAGAATGCCCTGTCGCCGCTGTTGAAGCCGACCCGCCAGACCTGCGCGCCGGTGCGGCGCAGCATGGCCGCGAGCTTGTGAAAGAAGGGGCCATGCGGCCCCTGGAGAAACAGAAATGTCCGGTCACTGCCTGCCATGATGCCAAAACCCTAAACGCGCACCTGTTACCCGTCCGTTACCTTTAGCGCAGTCCGGCGCTGAAAATAAGTCCTTTCCGGGGCAACGGGGTGGCGTGTGACGCCTTGTCATGGGGCGCGCGCGGGGCTAGGTGCGAAGGGCATGAAGTGTGGAGGCCAGCCATGTTCACGGGGATCATCACGGATGTCGGGCGGGTGCGCGCGCTTGAGAAGCGCGGCGATCTGCGGGCGCGGATCGCGAGCGGCTATGACATGGGCGGCGTCGATATCGGCGCATCCATCGCCTGTGACGGCGTGTGCCTGACGGTGGTGGACAAGGGCGGCGACTGGTTCGACGTGGATATCAGCGCAGAGACCGTGTCGAAAACCAATCTCGATGGCTGGGCCGAGGGACATCGGGTGAACCTGGAGCGCGCGCTCAGGGTCGGCGACGAGCTGGGCGGGCATATCGTGTCGGGCCATGTCGACGGGCTGGCAAAGATCGTGGCGATCCGCGACGAGGGCGACAGCACGCGCTTCACCTTGCGGGCGCCCGAGGCGCTGGCGCGGTTCGTCGCGCCCAAGGGTTCGGTGGCGCTGAACGGCACGTCGCTGACGGTCAACGAGGTCGAGGGCTGCGATTTCGGGATCAACCTGATCCCGCATACCAAGGACGCGACCACCTGGGGTGATGCGGTGGTGGGCGACCTCGTGAATCTGGAGATCGACACGCTGGCGCGCTACGTGGCGCGGTTGCAGGAAACGCTCTGACCGGGCTTTGCGTGCGTCAGTCAGATCGGATCGCGTGACAGAAGCCGGCGCGAGATCGTCCAGAACAGCGCCGCCAGGATGATCGCAAGGTAGCTGTCCACGGCGTAATGCCAGGCCAGATGCACCGATCCGACCACGATCATCGCGGCAAAGACGCTGAGCGCCCAGCCGATCCAGCGCGACAGGCTGAAGCCGTAGAAGGCCATCAGCACGGCGGTGGTCACATGCATCGAGGGCATGGCCGAAATGCCGCGCACCGGCCCGCCGTTGAGATAACCGTCAAGCAGCATGTCCTGCACGCCAAGCGCCCAGACGGGGCTGACCTCATGCAGGTCGCGCAGCATCTGCATCTGCGGCTCGAAGGTGTCGCCAAAGCCGAAGGCGGCGTAATAGACCGGCCCGACCGAGGAAAACACCGTCGCCAGCAGGTTCGCCGCAAAGACCCAGGCCATTGCCATGGACAGCAGGAAGGCGCGGTGGCCGGTGGCCTCGGCGCGGCCGAAACAGGCAATGAACACCAGGAAATACAGAAGCATGATCCAGATGTGATAGGCGCCGTTGATGACCGTGGTCGCCAGCGGATACCCCAGGAGCGGCGCGAGCAGACGCCATGCATCCTGACCCCCATGCAGCGCCCGGTCGAGCGCGGCAAAGGTGGGATCCCATGAAAAGGGCACGATCAGGGGGATCATGTCCTTGAGGAAGGTGGCGGTGCTGACGATGAAGCCGATGGTGACCAGCGCCACCGCGCCGCCCAGCAGGCGTTCGGCGTCAAGCAGCGTGGCCTTGATGTCCTGAAAGAAGCGGCGCAGCGGACGGGCCGGGCGCTGCATGATGGCGATCCAGCCCAGACGCCCGAACGCGAGGACCAGCACGAATGCCGGCACCATCGTGCTGAACAGCGTCAGCAGGATCGCCACGGTCGAGGAATGAAACGGCTGCCCGAGCGCCCGGGATACGATCAGCGCCGCACCAAGATGCAGCGCGGCCAGCACGAGCAGGAAGCGGTTGAGCCAGACCGCGCGGCCCGGAAGACTGTGCCACGGCGTGGCGATATTGACCTGAAATTCCATGACCCGACCTTGTTCACCGAACAGAACCTTACTGCGCGCCTTTTGCCCGAGGATCATGACAGCGTCCCGGCGCGATTGGGCCGTTTTCGGGGCAAGTTCCGGTGCGGCGGTCAGGCGGGGTCGGCCAGAAGGCGACAGAGCCGCCCGGCGAGCCACCAGCAGAGCAGCGCCAGGGGGATGGCCAGATAGGCGTCAACGGCGTAGTGCCATGCCAGATGCACCGAGCCGAACATGATCAGCGCGCTGAACAGCACCATCAGCCATCCCGCCCAGCGCCGCCATGAAAATGCATAAAGCGTCATGATCGCTGAGCTGGCCACATGCATCGAGGGCATCGCCGAGATCCCCCTGATCACAGACTCGTCGTGAAAGCCCTCCAGCAGCGTGCGCTGCACGTCGAGCGCCCAGACCGGGCTGACCTGATCGGAGGCGCGCAGCCCCTGCATCAGCGGCGCGAAATCCGTGCCAAAGCCGAAAGCCTGAAAATAGACCGGCCCTGCCGAGGAGAGCAGGATCGCCAGAATGTTGCCGCCAAGCGCAAAGCTCAGCAGCAGCGCAAAGATGAAGCGGGCGCTCCGGGCGCGTTCGTGGCGATCGAAAGCGGCCATGAAGATCATGAAATACAGCAGGAACAGCCAGAAATGGTAGTTGGCGTTCAGGACTGTCGTCGCCAGCGGCGAGCCGAAGAGCGGTTGCAGCAGAACCCAGGGATCGTGGCCGAAATGGAGTGCCCTGTCGATCCCGGCGAGCCAGGGATCCCATGCGAATGGCTGTATCTGCGCGATATTCGCCTTGGCATCGGTAAAGGCGCTCGAGAAGACCGCCACCAGCAGCAGCGAGGCAAGCCCCGCGCCAAGGCGACGCGGATCGAGGACGACTGTGCGGATATCGTTGATAAAGGTTCGCAGCGGGCGCCTTGGGCGTCGCAGGATCGCCAGGTGCAGGAAATGCGCGATCATCAGCACGATCATGAAGAGCGGCACCAGCGTGGTGGCCAGAAGCAGCAGCATCCTGACGGTCGAATCGTTGAAGGATGCGCCGGCGATGGACGAGATCGTCAGCGCAAGCGCAAGCTGCAACAGCACCAATCCGAGCAGGATCGTGTTGCGCGTGCAGCCCCGCGATGCGGTTGCGGGGCGCGAGGGACAGGCTGTGGCGTCATGCATCGGGCTCTCCCGCTGGCGTGGCGTCGGGGCCGTTCGTGACAGGGCTATGCGGCAGGCAATGGGAGCGAGTGTGGCGTTTCAGGGGCGGTTTCGCCTTTGAGGGCGCGCGCGGCGGGGCGCTGGATTCATATTCACGAAATCCATTGCGTAAATACGAGCGGGCATTATCCTTGGGCCGGAATCAAGGGAGGTTTTTCATGACGTTGCTCAAACCCACGCGCCGCGATCTTCTGAAAATGGCCGCGGCAGCGCCCGCATTCGCGATGCCCGCCGCCGTGCGCGCCGAGCTGGGCGCGCCGGAGGGCGCCAACCCGGCGCATTTCCGCTTTTCGGTGGGGGATGCGCGCATCACCATCGTCTCGGACGGGTATTTCCGCCTGCCCACGGACGGTCTGGGCGTGAATGCCGACCCCGAGGAGGTGCAGGCGTTCCTCAAGCGCCATTTCCTGTCGCCCGATCTGGGCTATTCGCACACCAATCACCTGTTCGTCGAAATCGGCGATGCAAAGGTGCTGGTCGATGTCGGCTCGGGCAACCGGTTCATGGAAAACACCGGCAAGCTGATGGACAACCTGGAGGCGGCGGGCATCGACCCTTACGGGATCACCCATGTGGTCATCACCCATGCGCATCCCGATCATATCTGGGGCATCCGCGACGGGTTCGACGAGGCGATCATCCCGGACGCGCAATACCTGATGGGCGAGGCCGAGCATGATTACTGGATGCAGGACGGTCTGGTCGATCGCGTGCCCGCCGAGGATCAGCAATTCGTGCTGGGGGCTGTCAACTCGATCGGGGTGGATGGTGCGGAATGGACCCTGGTGCAGGACGGGCACGAGGTTGTGCCGGGACTGACCATGTTCGACACGCCGGGCCACACGCCGGGACATATGAGCCTGCGGGTGGATAGCGGGGACCAATCGCTGATCGCGCTGGGCGATGCGATGACCCACGCCTATACGAACTTCGCGCATCCCGAGTGGTACAACAACTTCGACAATGAAGGTGAGCAGACGGTGGCGACGCGCAAGCGCCTACTGGACATGGCCGCCGAGGACCGGATCGCGATTCTGGGCTATCATTTCCCATTCCCCGGCGTCGGCCATGTGCAGCGCGACGGCGATATCCATCGCTTCGTGCCCGCGCTTTGGCAGTTCTGACGGCATGACAAGGCGAAGGCGCGCCGGTCTGATCCGGCGCGCGCCCTTGTCCGGCCTGCGGCCAGAGTCAGCTGCGCGGCACGGCGGCGCGGTAGATATGCCAGGTGGCGTGGCCAAGGATCGGTAACACCACGATCAGCCCCAGGAAGAACGGCAGCGTTCCCAGCAGCATCCCCAGCGCGACCACGAGGCCCCAGCCCGCCACGGTGAACGGGTTCCTGCGCGCCACCCTGACCGAGGTGGTCACGGCCACGGGCAGGCCCACATGCCGGTCGATCAGCATCGGCAGGGCCGTGAGGCTGATCACCAGCACGATGGCGGCAAAGACAAAGCCCACCCCCATGCCGAGCGCGATCATCGTCCAGCCCGCCTGCGTGGTGAAGACCTGTGCGGCGAAGGCTGTCACGCTGGCGGGCGCGTCGGGGCCGAGGGTCCAGGCGTGAATCTGCATCGCCGCAGCCATCCAGAGCGCGAACAGCGCCAGAAGATAGAAGGTCATCACCAGGACGGGGCCGATATTATGCGCCCTGAGCACAGAAAGCGCCGCGCCCCAGCCGACATCGTCGCGTTCCTCACCCTGGCGGCTCATCTCGTAAAGGCCGATGGCGGCGATGGGGCCAAGCAGCAGGAAGCCTGCGCCAAGCGGGAACAGCATCGGCAAGAGCGCCCCCTGATAGGCCAGCGCCGCAAGGCAGAGGCCGATGATCGGGTAGAGCAGCACCACGAACATCACGTCGCTGCGAAAGCGGATGAAATCGCGATACCCCTTGCGCAGGGCGATCCCGAGGTCGCGCGGCGTGATCGCGTTGATTTCGGGCGGTTCGGTGACTTCGCTGCCAAGGGCGGCGGTGGCGTCGCGCGCGGCATGTCCCATATGCGAGACGCCCTGCGCGGCCCAGGTGAATGGATTTCCGATTGTCTTGACCATGTTGCCCTCCAATTCTGCTCATTCGGGCGCGATATGCGCGCCGCGCGATCTGGGCGGGACTCGGGTAGCGGCGGGAGACCCGCGCGGGATACAGGTTAACATGATCAGGGATTTTTTGGGGTCACGATTTCGGGACCGGGGGTCAGTCGTTGTCGGTCAGCCCCGCGCCCGCGCCCGAGAGGCGGCTTTCGGGGGTTTCGGGTGCATAGGTGCGGCGCGCGAACGCGTCGAGCCGGGCCGCCGTTTCGCGGGGGATGTCGGCGCGGCTTTGTGCCGGGCGGGGCGTCGCGGTGTCCGATGGGGTGGCGCTCTGGATCGTGACGCACTCCGCGATGGCGACGCCAAGCGCCGTCTCGGCGCCGGGATCGGGCCGCGCGGCCGGGCCGCAGGTCACGGTGACGCCATCCCAGCTGACGGTGATGTCGCGCCCGGAGAGATGCGCGGCGGCGTCAAGATAGGGCAGCAGCAGCATCGGCGAGGCCGTGCGCCCCAGGGTGAGCGCGTCGCCCCGCGCCAGCCGTTCGGCGTGATCCGAGAGTGCCGCGCCGGAAATCAGCGGGCAGAGCGTGCCGCCGCGCGCGATCCAGGTGCCTTCGTGTTCCTCGTGGGGGCAAAGCGTTTCGTAATCGCGCCCGTCATTGCGCGTCAGCAGATCGGCCAGAACCTGCGGCCCCGGCAGACCTGCGGCGGCCAGCCAGCGGGCGGCCTTGCCGGCCTCTTCGGCGAGGCCCCAGCTGAGCCCCGCGCCGCGCGCCGCCTTGCGCGAAAGCGTCTCGATTTCGTTGAGCGACCAGGTCATGAGGCCGCCCCGCTGAGGAAGGGATAGGCCCAGTCATCGCCCGAGCGCAGGCCCAGTTCATGCGGGAAGGGGGCGTGTTGATACATGTTGATGCGCACCCAGCGATCGGAGCGGGGGTCGAAATGGCTGGCCCCGAAAAAGCTGAGCTTCATGCGCAGCATGTCTATGGGCAGCAGCGATGCGTCGATGGTGTTGTCGCGGATCTCGGCATAGGGCAGGCGCGCGGCGATCTGGGCGCGACGCAGGACGTGGCGGTGTTCGGGATGACGCATGAGGAACCCGGCGACGGTGGTTTCGCGCGTGGCGGCCAGGTCGGCGTGCATCCGCGCCGCGTCGCGCCCCGGACAGAGCGGCTGTTCATAGGGTTCGAGCGGCTCGTCGGCGCGTTCGCCCAGGCGCGGCTCCAGCTTTTCCTCGGAGACATACCAGACCCGCGCCTGCGCGGCGGGTTCGCTCCAGTCGGTGGCGAGCGCCCAGCCGTAGATCCGCTCGACCAGGTCGCGCAGGCGCGCGACCGACATCGCCCCGTCGATGCGCCATGTGGCGGCTTCATCCGCCGCCATGCAGGTGGCCAACCCGTCGACGAGATGCGGGTAGGGTTCAAGGAGAAGCGAGGCCAGCAGTTCCTGCCCCTCGAGCGACAGCACGGTTTCGCCCCAGAGCCAGAGCCTGTTCCAGGGGTGGTCGGTGCAGAGATCGGCGCGGTCGAGATGCGCCAGTAGCGCCCGCATGTCCGCGCCGAGCGCATCGAGCTTGGCGATCTGCGCGGGGTGATCGGAATGCCATTCGGCAACATGCGCGGCGGCGCGGCGCGCGAAGCTGCGCAGGCTTGCGGCCTCGGTGGTGCTGGCGGAGGGCAGCGAGCGGATGCGCGACAGCGCCTCTTCGCGCGCGCCGATCCAGTTGTTGAGAAGGGCCGGGTGCGTGACGAGAAAAGGCGCCATCCCGAGGCCGGTGGAATTGCCGATGCCGAAGCGGCGGCGCAGGTCGGGATCAAGCGCCGTGGCGGTGTCAGGCGCGCGCATCAAAGCCATGTGTTCGACAAGGTCCATGACGAAGGCGCGGGTGAGGTAGACCGAAAGCATCTCGATCTGGAAAGGGGGCTGGAATTCGGGGCGCCCGGCGGTCATCTCACGATCCGCCGCGCCGAATTTGCCCGAGCCGTAAACGGCGGTGGTGCGCATGAGATAGCCCACCTCTTCGACGGTGGCGCGGTCGGGTTGCCGCCCCGCGGCGAGACGTTCCACCACATGATCCCAGAGCCGCACCGAGCGGTTGGCGCGGCTGAGCGACAGTTCGCTTTCGGTGATGCGCCCGGCTTCCTGTTTGGGGACATTCTGCTCCAGGCGGTCGAGATCCGCATCGGTCGGCACACCGTCGAACAGCGTGAATGTGGCGTCCCAGGCGGTGGCGATCACCCGGTCGGAGCGTTGATCAGCGGGCAGGTCATTGGCGAAGGCCACCAGCGAATAGCTGTGATCGGGGCCGTGGGCGGTATAGACCGCGCGCCCGGTGCCCGCCGCGTCGATGTCGAAGACGGGGCGTTCAAAGCGCCAGGCTTCGGATTCCATGCGGCGCAGAAGGATGCGCATGAAGCTGAGCCGGGATTGATGGAACGATCCGAGCCGCGAGAGGCGCATCACGTGATCGGGATCGCGGGGCGGCACCGTCATGCCCTGATGTTGTTCCATGCGGTTTCCTCCCCTTTTTTGTGATCCCATTTTGAAGCATATAGGGCGGCCCGCGAAAGGGCCGCCCTGTTTTTCCATGTCAGTTTCCGGCCTCGCGGCCCTTGGCGAGGGTGATGCGCAGCGCATCCCAGAGCGAGGGCAGCAGCACCAGCGAGACCGGCACGGCGGTCACGACGATGAAGCTTTGCAGTTTGCCCACGCCGCCCGAGCCCGTGTAGATCAGGATCAGCGCCATCACGCCCATCGCCGCGCCCCAGAACAGGCGCACGGGCAGGGCGGGTTTGTCCTCGTTCGACATGGCGACCGAGATCACATAGGTCATCGAATCCCCGGTGGTGGCGACGAAGACCGTCGTCAGGATCAGGAACAGGACCGACACGAGGAAGCCCATCGGCAATTGCTGGGTGATGGCCAGCAGGGCGGCGGGCAGGTTGAAGCCCTCGAATGCGGTCGAGACCGAGCCGGGATTGGACAGCTCCTGGGCGATGCCGGTGCCGCCGACGATGGTGAACCAGAAGGCGGTGACGATGGGTGCTACGATCGAGAGCATGATGATGATCGAGCGGATCGAGCGCCCGCGCGACACGCGCGCGATGAACATCGCCATCAGCGGCCCGTAGCCGAGGAACCAGCCCCAGAAGAACACCGTCCACCAGCCAAGCCAGCCCGGATCGCCGAAGAGCCTCGCTTCGCCGCGATAAAGCGCCATGCCGAAGAAATCGCCCAGATAGGTGGTGAAACCGCCGAAGAAGCCCTTGATGATGAACATGGTCGGCCCGGCGACCAGCATGAACAGCAGCAACAGCCCGGCCAGGATGACATTGAAACGGCTGAGGATCTGGATGCCCTTGGACAGGCCGGTCATCGCCGAGATCGTGTAAAGCGACACCAGTGCGAGGATCACCACCATCTGCGTGCCGAACGCATCGGGAATGCCAAAAAGCGCGCCCAGCCCGTAGCTGACCTGAAGCCCGAGAAAGCCGATCGGCCCCACGGTGCCCGCCACCACGGCGATGATGCAGGAGGCATCGGCGATGAGGCCGATGGGGCCATTGATCGCGCGATCGCCGAAGACCGGGTAAAGCAGCGTGCGCGGCGAGAGCGGCAGGCCCTTTTCATAGTGGTAATGCATCAGCATCACCGTGGTCAGCGCCCCAAGGATCGCCCAGGCAAGGAAGCCCCAATGCATGAAGCTTTGCGCGAGCGCGGGATTGACCGCCTCTTGGGTTGGGCCGTCGCCGCCGAAATAGGGCGGGTTATAGAGAAAATGCGCCATCGGCTCGCCCGCGGCCCAGAACACGCCGCCCCCGGCCAGCAATGTGCACATGATCATCGCGCCCCACTGGAAAAGCGGGAATTCGGGCGTGTCGCGCCCGCCCATGATGGCCTTGCTGCCCGGCAGCACCACCAGCACGAGCCCCATCAGGAAGGTGCCCAGCAGCAGCAACTGCCAGTAGAGGCCGAAATACCTGGCCGAAAAGGCGAAACTGGAATCGACCATCGACGAGAGCACGTCGAGGTCATAAAGCGCGATCAGGCAGAACAGCGCGATGAAGCCGCCGGTCACGGCGAAAAGCGGCTTGTTGATATGGTGCAGGCCGTTTTGGCGGCTGGCGTCGGTTGGGGTGATTTCGGACATTCTTTCCTCCCTGCGAATGACCGTGGTGGGCGCGTTGGCCCTTACGAGTCCGGCGTTGGTTTTGCCGGGATGAAGTTCTTTTCGAAGAAGCGGCGCCAGTTGCCGCCCATGAGGCCCGCGACCTCGGAGTCGCTGAAGCCCACCTTGCGCAACCCGCTTTCGATGTTCCCGAAGTCGCGGTTGTCGCGGAACCATTCGGGCTGGGGCGGGAAGCCGGGCGCGCTGGCCGAGCCTTCGCCATAGTCGATTTCCTTGCTCCAGCGGCCCACGCGCATCCATTCGACGATGCTGTCGGGCTGGTCCTGGCAAAGATCGCTGCCGATGCCGAAATGCTCGGCGCTGAAGCGTTCGGCGGCGGTGGCGACCATGGTGCAGAAATCATCCACCGTGCAGTCGGATTTGCCGCGCAGGTGGTGGGGATAGAGCGAAAACCCCATCATCCCGCCGTTCTCGACCACGGCGCGCACCACGTCGTCGCGCTTGTTGCGCAGGGCGGGCTGCCATGAATGCAGGTTGGCATGGGTGATGGTGATGGGGCGCTCGGAGATCTCGGCGGCCTCGATGGTGGAGCGGTCGGCGGAATGGCTCATGTCCACCACCAGCCCGACGCGGTTCATTTCCTTGATGACCTGGCGGCCCATGCGGGTGATGCCGGGGTCTTCGGCCTCGTAGCAGCCCGTCGCCAGCAGCGACTGGTTGTTGTAGCTGAGCTGCATGAAGCGCAGGCCCAGCTTGTGCAGCACCTCGACGAGGCCGATATCGTCCTCGATGGGCGAGGGGTTCTGCGCGCCAAAGAAGATCGCGGTGCGCCCGGTGGCGCGGGCCTTGTCGATATCGCCCGCCCATTCGCCGTGAAAGATCAGATCGGGGTATTGTTCGAACCAGCGGTTCCAGCGTTCGATATTGAGAACGGTTTCGCGGAAGGTCTCGTGATAGGCGATGGTGACATGCACCGCGTCCACGGCGCCCTCGCGCATCTGGCGGAAGATCTTTTCGGACCAGTTGGCATATTGCAGGCAGTCTATACGGCAGGTCATGCGATTTACTCCGGGGTTCCGGCGGCGATGTAGGATGTCTTGACGCTGGTGTAGAATTCGCGCGCATAGGTGCCTTGTTCGCGCGGGCCATAGGAGCTGAGGCCGCGCCCGCCGAATGGGACGTGGTAATCGGTGCCCGCGGTGGGCAGGTTGACGGTGACGACGCCGGTCTGCGCCTTGCGACGGAAATCGGTGGCGCGGGCCAGGTTGCGGGTGACGATGCCCGAGACCAGCCCGAAATCGGTGTCGTTGACCGTGGCGAGGGCTTCGTCATAGGAGCCGACCCTGATCACGCAGGCGAGGGGCGCGAACATTTCCTCGCGGTTGATGCGCATCTGGTTGGTGGTGTTGAGGAACACGCCCGGCGACATGAAATAGCCCTCGGTCTCCAGCGTGAGGCGCGCGCCGCCGCAGGCCAGTTCGGCGCCTTCGGATTTGCCCAGCTCGACATAGGCGAGGTTCTCGGCCAGTTGCTGTTCGCTGACCACCGGACCCATCTGGGTGCCTTCGGCGAGCGCGTGGCCGACCTTCATCGCCTCTGCGCCCGCCACCAGCTTGTCGACGAAGGCGTCGTGGATGGCGTCATGCACGATCAGGCGCGAGGAGGCGGTGCATTTCTGCCCGCTGCCCCCGAAGGCGCCGCCAAGCGCCAGCGTCACGGCAAGATCGAGATCGGCGTCATCCATCACCGCCAGCGCGTTCTTGGAGCCCATCTCCATCTGCACGCGGGTCAGGTTCCGGATCGCGGCGGCGGCGATGCCCTTGCCCACGGGCACCGAGCCGGTGAAGGAGATCGCATCGACCTTGGGGCTTTCCACGAGGCGCTGCCCTACGTCGCGCCCGGCGCCCATGACCAGTTGAAAGAGACCCCTGGGGATGTCCTGACGGGTGATGATCTCGGTCAGGGCATGGGCCGATGCGGGCGTGAGGTTGGCGGGTTTCCAGATCACCGCGTTGCCGAAGGCCAGCGCGGGGGCGATTTTCCAGCTGGCGGTGGCGGTGGGAAAGTTCCATGGGCTGATCACGGCGACGGTGCCGACGGGGTCGCGTCGGATGTCCACTTCGATGCCGGGGCGCACGCTGTCGGCGTTTTCGCCCAGCTGGCGCAGGACTTCATGGGCGTAATAGGTGAAGAACTGTCCGGCGCGGTAAACCTCGCCCTTGCCTTCGGCAAGGGGTTTGCCCTCTTCGCGGCTCAGAAGCGTGCCCAGTTCCTCGGCGCGGGCCATCATCTCGGTGCCGATCGCCATCAGCACCGCCTGTTTGCGCTCGAGCCCGCAGGCGGCCCATTCGGCCTGTGCGGCGCTGGCGGCGTCGAGCGCAGTGTCGAGCTGCTCGGGCGTGGCCTGCGTGAAACGGCCGACAAAGTCGCCCAGATCCGAGGGGTTGCGGTTTTCGATCTCGCTGCCGCCGGCGATCCATTCGCCCGCGATGTGATTGAGTTTCGTCTCGGTCATGGTCCGCCCTTGTCCTGAGTCGTGCATTCATCTTGATGCGCGACAGAAGGGCACGTCATGGGATTTCAGGCAAACGCAAAGAATTGAAAGTAAATTCAGTCTACCTGAATTCAAGGCAGGGGCAGTGCGGAGGGGCCAGGCAGATCTGCGCCCTTTATGGCGCGGGCCAGCGCCTTGACGGCGGGGGTCATGAGATCGTCAGGCGGCGTCAGCATCCAGACCTCGCGCCGCGCGCTGCTGTCGAGGAGGGGCAGAAAGACAAGCCCGCCTTCGCTTTGCTGCAAGGCGAGTTCGGGCAGGAGCGTCACCCCGGCCCCCGCGCGCACCATGCTGAGAAGCGAGGCGGTATTGGCCACATGCAGGCGCGCGGCCTCGAGAATCGGGGCGACGCTTTCGTCGGTGATATGCTGGCAGAGTCCGTTGGTGATGAAATCGGCCCCGTCCATGTCGGCCCAGGTGAGGTGCGCCCAGTTCGCGACCAGTGGGTGACCGGCGGGGCAGACCACGCCGAAACGGTCGGTAAAGATCAGGCTGCGTTCGAATCCGGGCAGTGGCCCCAGCGTGGCAAGCCCGATATCGGCGCGCCCGGCGCTCAGTTCGTCCTGCACCGAGGCGGAGTCGGCATCGCGCATGTCGATATGCACGCCGGGATGGGCGGCCATGTAGGCGCGCAGGATGGGGGGCATGATGACCTGCCCGACTGACGGCGTGACCGCCAGCCGGACATGCCCTGCCTCGGCGCGAGAGATGCCCTCGATGGCGGCGATGGTGCGGTCGAAATGGGCCAGTTCGCGGCGGGCCTCGGAAAAGATCAGCTCGCCCAGTGGCGTGAGGCGCGACTTGCGCGCGCTTTCAAAGAGCGGCGCGCCGATATGGTCCTCGAACTGGCGCAGCATCATCGACACGGCCGACGGGGTGCGGCCCAGCACCTCGGCCGCGTCGGCAAGGCTGCCCTGTTCGGCGACGGTGCGAAAACAGCGCAGCATTTCGAGTTTGATGGCCAAATTCAGCAGTCCTTGATTCTATGAGGTAAACAATGCGTCATGCTGAACTTACGATGCAGCGTGGCGCGCGTCCAGCCCGTGGCGGGTGCTGGCCCCGGCGCGCATGGCCCGCTATAAGCGCGCGACCAAAGCCGAGAGAACGTGATGAGCGCGAATACCACAGCCCCACCCGAACCGCAGGAATGCGACGCGATCCCGGCCTGGGTCGACGGCGCGCTGATGCCGGTGGGCAAGCTCGAGACCCATCGCCGGGGGCTGCGCCACAAGGCGGTATCGGTCTTTGTCCTGCATGGGTCCGACCTGTTGATCCAGCGCCGCGCGCTGGGCAAGTATCATACGCCGGGTCTATGGGCGAATACCTGCTGCACGCATCCCCATTGGGGCGAGGCGGCGCAGGTTTGCGCGATGCGCCGCCTGGACGAGGAACTGGGCATCACAGGGCTGGAGCTGGATCACCGCGCGCAGGTGGAATACCGCGCCGATGTGGGCAGCGGGATGATCGAACATGAGCTGGTCGATATCTTCGTGGCGCGTGTGCCCGAGCGCGTCGCGCTTGCGCCGAACCCTGACGAGGTCATGGAAACCGAGTGGGTGGACCTTGCCGGATTGGCGGCGCGGACCCGTGACGAGCCGGGGCGCTTCACGCCCTGGCTGCGCATCTACCTGGAGGAACACGCCGCGCAGATCTTCGCCTGAGCGGCGCGTGATCCAGTGTTCTGCACCTCACGCAAGATACCCAACAGTAGCTTCGAGCCGATTGTATTGAAAAAGTCGGTGTGCTGCGAAGACGAAGCAAATCTGCAGAACATCCTTCCGTAAAAGCTGCGTCGGGCAAACACAGTTTACCGAAAGGTGAAATGAGGGAGCGCTGTTCCAAGATTTTGAGGCGAATTTCAGGTTACCGAGGTTTTCAACACAATCAGCCCTTCGCGGTCGTTCAGCATGCCGCGGGCTATCGCCAGCCCGGAGGGGCGGTCTGGCGATAGCCCGGCACCTTCGGTGCTATTCGGGCCGGGGGGTGAATTTCCCTCGCATACGCAAAGCTGCCCCTCGCCCATCCCTCATGTTGGAACCTGACGTCAGGTGCAGAAAACTAATGACCGGATGGCGCGGGCAGGCCGGTGATCTCGACATTGACGCAGGCGGGTTTGCCCGAGGCGAAGGCGCGTTCAAGCGCCGGGGCCAGATCCTCGGGCAGGGTGACGTATTCTCCATGCGCGCCCAGCCCGGCGGCGGCCAGATCGTAGCGCGCGCCGCTCAGATCACAGCCGATCAGCCGCTCGGCGCCGTAATTGCGTAGCTGGATCTGATGTTCGGCGTTCCAGCGCCGGTCATTGCCGATCACCACCACGAAGGGCAGGGATTCACGCATGGCGGTTTCGAATTCCGGCAGGTGAAAGCCCACGGTGCCGTCACCCATCATGGCGACGATCGTGGCCTGGGGCCGTGCGGCGCGGGCGCCCAGCGCATAGGGCAGGCCACCGCCGATGGCGCCCGAGGGGCCGTTGATGACGCGCGCGTCGGGGCGCAGGATGGCTTGCGCCCATTGGCCGAACTCGCCGCCATCGCAGATCGCCACCGTTTCGGCGGGCGAGCGGGCCGCAAGCGCGGCCTGCACTGCCATGCACAGGCCGGCGGATGTGATGTACCCGTCACCGTCCTCGGGCGGGCCGGAGAGGCGCTCTTCGATGAGGTCATCGACGCTGCGGCACCATTGGGCGCGCGCAGGCGAGGCGTTGTCATGGGCGGCAAGCGCCTCGGCAAAGGCGCGCGGGCAGGTCTCCACCGCGAGGTGCAGCCGCTCTTCGAGGTTGCGACCGGCACGGGCGATCTCGTCGGGATCGCTCTGCACGCAGATCCACCCCATCTCGCCCGCGCCGAAGCCGAGGGTGAAGTCGATCCGCTTGCCGAGGGTGACGATCAGGTCGCTGTCAGGCACCAGTTCACTGATATGCCCCAAAGCGGGGTCCTTGAGGCCGCGCGGGCTTTCCATGGCGACGACCGGCGCGCCGGTCCGCGCGCGCAGGCGCGCCGCGAGGCCGGGGGCACGGGTGGCGTTGAGCGCGGGGCCGAGGATGACAAGCGGGCGCTTGGCCTTGGCGAGGGCGGCGGCGACCTTGGCGATATCGTCCGGGGCGGCGGCCGCCTCCGGGAGGCGCGCGGCGGTGGCGGTGCCGTCGCCTGGAACCGGATCGTTCAGCACGTCGAAGGGCAGCGCCATGTGGACAGGGCCGGGCCGCCCGGCAGTGGCGGCATCGAGCGCGCGCGCCAGGTTGTCGGCCAGCGCATCGCCGCGCGTCGCGCGAAGGGACAGGCGGGTGAGCGCCGATGTCACGCCCAGCTGGTCCATCTCCTGGAAGGCGCCGCGCCGGTCCTGCGCCACCGGGCTGTCGCCCGAAAGAAGCAGCACCGGGGTTTCGGATTCCGACGCCGAGAACAGCGCGCCGCCGGTATTGGCCAGCCCGCCACCGGCAGTGACCAGCGCCACGCCGATCTGGCCGGTCAGCTGGGCATGAGCTTCGGCCATGAAGACGGCGGCGGCCTCGTGGCGGGTATGGACGATCCGCAGCCCGGCGTCGATGCAGGCATCGAAGACCGGCATGATCTGATTGCCCGAAAGTGCGAAGATCGTGTCGGTTCCGGCCTCGGCCAGTGCCCGGACGAGGATGTCTGCGCCGCGTGTCTGTGTCATGTCAGCCTTTCAAGCGGTTTGCGCCGATGCTCCTGGCCGCGCGGTAGCCCGCACGGATGATCGCCGCGACGGTGATGATGGTCACGGTCCAGAAGAACCATGTGATCGGGCCGCGGAACAGCACCATCCAGTCATTGCCGGACATCAGCATGGATTGGCGGAAATTGTCCTCGAGCAGCGGGCCGAGGATGAAGGCGATCAGGAAGGGCGCGGCGGGGATGTGATAGCGCATCATGAAAAAGCCGACCCAGCCCATGGCGAACATGACACCCACGTCGAAGATGTTGTTGTTCACGGCGAAGACGCCATAGATGCACAGCACCAGGACCGAGGGGATCAGCAGCCGCTTGGGAATGTCGGCGACGTATTTGAAACCCCGGATCGCGGCGGTGCCGATGAAGAACAGGAAGAACGAGCTGACGATCAGGCCGATGAACAGCCCGTAAATGATATCCACATTGAGGACGAACATCATCGGCCCCGGTTGCAGCCCGTGGATCATGAAGGCGCCGATGATGATGGCGGTGATCACATCGCCCGGCACACCGAGCGCCAGCAGCGGGATCAGCGTGGCCCCGGCGACGCCGTTATTGCCGGCTTCCGAGGCGGCGACGCCTTCGATCTCGCCCTTGCCGAAATTGGCCTTGTTCTTCGATTTGCGCCGCGCCTCGGAATAGCTGAGGAAGGCTGCGGGCGCCGCGCCGATGCCGGGGATCGAGCCGAGAAACACGCCGATCATGCTGCCGCGCACGATCGAGCGGAAGCTTTTGCGGTAATCGGCGAACGTGACCCATTTGTTGCCAAGCGAGCGGGTTTTGCCCAGATGGGCGGTCGGGTTCCAGGCCATCGCCAGGATCTCGGGGATGGCGAAAAGGCCGATCAGGACGGCGATGAAATTGAGTCCGCCCATCATGTCCGGGCTGCCGAAGGTGAAGCGGTTGGTGCCATAGACCAGATCGAGGCCGACCGTTGCAAGCATAAGGCCCAGCACCGCCGAAAGCGCGCCGCGCAGCAGGCTGTCGCCTGAGACGCCCGCGATGATGGTCAGTGAGAACAGGATCAGGGTGAAGAATTCGGGCGGGCCGAAATTGAGCGCGAAGGACGCGAGCCAGCCCGCGAACACGATCAGCGCCAGATTCGAGATGAGATCGGCCGTGCAGGACGCCCAGAGCGCCATGCCCAGCGCGCGCCCCGCCTCGCCCCGTTCGGCCATCGGATAGCCGTCGAGGATCGTCGCCGAAGAGGCCGGGGTGCCCGGTGTCTTGATCAGGATCGCGGGGATGGAGCCGCCGAAGATGCCGCCCTTGTAGACCCCCAGCAACAGAAGGATGCCGGTGATCGGCTGCATGGCGAAGGTGAAGGGCAGGGTCAGCGCCACGGCCATGGTGGCGGACATGCCCGGGATGGCGCCGCCGACCACGCCGATCGCCACCCCGACGCCAAGCGCCAGGAAGGCTTCGATATTGCCCACAAGTGTCAGGCCGGCAAGAAGGCTGTCGAAAAAGCTCATGGCAGTCTCACGAAATTGCCCTGCGGGATCGCCACGCCGGCGACATGGGCGAAAAAGGCATAAAGGACGAGCGGGATCACGATGGCGCAGATCACGGCAGCAACGGGATGGCGGGTGCGCACCGTGAAGGCGGTGGCGACGAAGGCCAGCATGCTGGTCCAGACCATGCCGACCCGGGGCAGAAGAAGCATGATCACGATCATGATGGCCGCCAGCCCCACAAGACGCAGCCATGCCGCACGGGGGTTCTCGGTGACATCGTTCAGCGGGACGCCGTCTTCATCGCTGAACCATCCGACGGCCAGCAGGCCAAGTCCCGCGAGCCCGGTCAACCCGGCCAGCACATAGGGCCAGAACAGTGGCGACAAGATGATGTTGCGCACGTTGGTGGGCGATGCCACCCAGCCCGGTATAGCCACGAAAATCAGGAACAGGGACGCGATGCAGGCCCCGATTCCCAATTGCAGTTGAACGCTCCTGTTGGTCACGCCGCTCCTCCCTGGCGAGATGACGCCGGACCGCTGACGGCCCGGCGTAAACTTGGCTTTGGTCGTGTCGGGGCGTCAACCCTCGACGCGCATCCCCAGTTCATCCACCAGCTTGCGGAAGGTGTTGTACTGGGTTTCGATGAAGTCGTCGGCCTCTTCGGGACTCATCAGTTCGATCACCGAGCCGCGCGAGGTCATCTTTTCGAGGAACTCCTCGTCCTTGGTGGCTGTCTCCATCCACGCGCCCCATTTTTCTGCCACGTCATCGGGCAGGTCTGCCGGGCCGGCGATGCCTGTCCAGCCAACAAGCTGTTCGAGCTGGGGTTTGCCGACATCGGCCGATGTGGGCGCGTCGAAACCGGGGACCGGTTCGGCGGTGGTGACGAGAATCGGGGTGAGCTGTTCGTTCGCCACGAAGCTGGCGAGCGCCGATGAGTTGGTGCAGATGAAGGTCGCGGTGCCATTCAGGACAGCCGTCGCCGCAGCGCCGCCGCCCTTGAGCGGGATATGCGCTGCCGCCTCGAGCGGATCCTCGATGCCGAAATCGCGCAGCACCATCGCCCCGGCCAGGTGCAGCAGCGAGCCGACACCGGAGGAACTGTAGCTGACGCCGCCCTCTTTGACCTTTTCGATCAGATCCTCCATCGATTCGATGCCCGAGGAGGGGTTCACGGCGCAGGCGACCGGGTTGATCTCGTAGACGGTGACGAAGCGGAAATCGTCAAGCGTGTAGGGCAGCGTGGCTTTCATCGCGGGGCCCACCGAGTGCGAGCCGACGCGGGCAAACAGCATCGTGTAGCCGTCGGGGTTGGCGTTTTGCACCGCGACCGAGCCGGTCGCGCCGCCCGCGCCGGTGACATTCGCCATCACCAGCGGCTTGCCGACCGCCGTGCCCAGCGGCTCGGCGATTGTGCGCGCGGAAATGTCCGTCGCACCGCCCGCGCCGTAGGGGATGATCATGTTGATGGGGCGTTCGGGATATTCCGCCAAAGCCGCGGTGGCCGTGAGCCCGGCCGCGAATGCGCCCATCGTGAAAATGGTCTTGAGTGTCATGTTGCTCCTCCCTGGATTCCTATGACCTGAACATATGGTAACATGAATTTCCATAGTCCTTGACTTCGTATATCTTTAAGGTGAGCTTAATAGAAGAAATAATATATTACAAGAAACGTTAGCATAGCTAACACTTCATGATGGTAAACGACAAGGGCGCGCGCATCCATGTCAATTCGAATGCTTCGCACTCTGATCGCGGTCGACGAGAACAAGACCTTCAGCGCCGCGGCGGATGCGGTGCATGTCACTCATGCGGCTGTGAGCCAGCAGATGCGCGCGCTGGAAGACGATTGGCAGGTCACGCTGTTCGACCGCTCGAAGCGCACCCCGGAACTGACCCCGACCGGGCGCGCCATCGTGGCGCGCGCCCGCGAGGTGGTGCGCGCCTATGATAATATCGTGCCCTCGGTCATCAGCGGCGAAAGCCTTGAGGGCGAGGTCATGCTGGGAGCGGTGCCAACCACGCTGATCGGACTGGCTCCTTTGGCGATTTCGCTGCTCAAGGCGGGATATCCCAAGCTGCATGTGCGGCTGTTCCCGGGCCTGACGGCGCATCTGGTCGCGCAGGTCGAGCGCGGCGCGATCGACGCGGCGCTGGTGTCGCGCCCGATGGTGGTGTCGCCCGATCTGCAATATCGCGAGATCGCCGAGGAGCCGTTGCGCCTGCTGGTGTCCGAAGACACCGAGAGCGACGATGCGCGCGCGCTGTTGTCGACGCGCCCCTTCATCCGTTTCAACCGCGACGCTGTGGTCGGACACCAGATCGAGTCCTGGCTGCAAAAGGAACGAATCCGGGTGCATGAATCCATGGAATTGGAAGGGTTGGAAGCGATTTCCAGCATGGTGCTTGCCAATCTGGGCGTGTCGATCGTGCCGGAAAGCTGCGTGCGGACCTGCAACCCGCTGCCCCTCAGGCGGCTGTCGCTGGGAGAGGGCGCCCCAACGCGGCATCTGGGGTTGATCTATCGGCGCGACAACCCGCGCAGCCGGGTGATGGAGGGCATGGAGGAGGCATTGCTGGAGGGTGTGCGGATCGGCGAGTTCAAACCGGGCGTCAGGGGCAACGCGAGGGCGAAAAGCGAAAGCGGGAGCGCGCAGGCATGACCACCGAGGAGATCGTCCTTGTGCTTGCCGGGGGCGCCGCCGGAGGCTTCATCAACGGTCTGGCGGGCTTTGGCACGGCGCTGTTCGCGCTGGGGTTCTTTCTCAACGTGATGCCGCCGCCGCAGGCCGTGGCCGTGGTGGTCGTTCTGTCTGTGCTGAGCGGGTTGCAGGGGCTCTGGGTCGTGCGTGGCGCGATCTGGGAC
Organism: Roseovarius salincola; assembly: GCF_026891095.1. Classification (GTDB taxonomy): domain Bacteria; phylum Pseudomonadota; class Alphaproteobacteria; order Rhodobacterales; family Rhodobacteraceae; genus Roseovarius; species Roseovarius salincola. The sequence continues at coordinate 153,670 of NZ_JAPTNL010000003.1, read as the reverse complement.
CAGCCGCGCCGCCTGATGAGGTTCCTGCTGCCGGGGCTGTTGGGCATTCCGCTGGGCGTTATGGCGTTGTCGGTCATTGATGCGGGTACGCTGAAGCTGGTCATTGCGGGGTTCCTGCTGCTTTACGGCGGCTTCTTCGGGCTGCGCCGGTCGCTGCCGCGCTTTGAGCGGCCCACGCCGCTGGCCGATTCGGGTGTCGGGTTCCTGGGCGGTATCCTGGGCGGGGCGGCGGCGTTGTCGGGGGCCTTGCCGACCATGTGGTGTTCGATGCGCCCCTGGACCAAGGACGCCACCCGCGCGGTGTTGCAGCCGTTCACGGTTGCGGTGCTGGCGATCACCGCCGGGATGCTGTGGTTGCAGGGCGCCTACACGTCGCAGACGCTGATTTACCTGGCCGTGACGATCCCGGTGACGCTGCTTGCCGCGCAGATCGGTATCGCGGTGTTTCGCCGCCTGCCCGACGATCTGTTCCGGCGGCTGCTGATCGGCATGTGTTTCCTGTCGGGGTTCATTCTGATGATGAGGGAATTGCTATGATGATCGAACGGATCAACGTCGACGTGTTTCGTGCGCCGGTAACGCGGCCGGTGGCCACGTCATTCGGGGTGATGCGCGACCGCCCTGCGGTGTTCGTGCGGCTGGAGGACAGCGACGGTGCGTTCGGCTGGGGCGAGATTTTCGCCAACTGGCCCTCGGCAGGGGCCGAGCACCGCGCGAGACTGCTGATCGAGGATATGGCGGACCTGGTGCTGGGGCGCGGTGTCGGCGCGCCCGGTGAGCTTTGGGCCGAACTGACGCGGCAAACCCATGTGCGCGCGCTGCAATGCGGTGAATGGGGGCCGTTCCGGCAGGTGATCGCCGGGCTGGACACCGCCGCGCACGATCTGCTTGCCCGGCGCGCGGGCGTGCCGCTGGCGGCCATGCTGGCGCCGGGTGGCGCGGCAGAGGCGGTGCCGGTCTATGCCAGCGGGCTGCATGTGTCTGCGGCTGATGACAGTATCGCGGCGGCACGGGCGGCAGGTATTCGCGCCTTCAAGGTCAAGATCGGGTTCGACGCGGCGCGCGACCTGGCGGATCTGCGCATGCTTTGCGCCGATCTGCGCGCGGGCGAGCGGCTGATGGCGGATGCCAACCAGGCCTGGACGCTGAGCGAGGCGCTGGAATTCACCGAGGCGGCGGGCGATCTGGGCCTTTCCTGGCTGGAAGAACCCATCGGCGCGGATGCCCCGGCGCAGGACTGGCTCGCATTGGCGCAGGCCTCGAGGATCCCGCTGGCGGCGGGCGAGAACATCGTGGGGCATTCCGATTTCACCAGCGTCGTGCAGGGGCGCGCGGTGGCGGTGCTGCAGCCGGATGTGGCGAAATGGGGCGGCGTGAGCGGATGCCTCGGCGTGGCGCGTGAAGCGCTGGAGGCGGGGCTGAATTATTGCCCGCATTTCCTTGGCGGGGGGGTCGGCCTTGCGGCCTCGGCGCATCTGCTGGCGGCGGCGGGCGGGCCGGGGATGCTGGAGCTTGACGCCAATGACAACCCGCTGCGCGACGCCTTCTTTCCGGGCGGTCCCGCCGCAAACGGTGATTTCACCATCGCGACGCGGCCCGGTCTGGGGATCGAGACACTGCCCGAAGAGATCGCGCGTTACCGCACATTGTCACTGGAAAGCGCACATAGCTGAGCGCCAGCTGTTCAGCCGATCAGTTCGTCGTTGCGGTCATCGGTTTCGCCAAAGCGTTTGAGCACCGCCGGTCTGGTGCCTTCATAGACCCGCGACAGGTTCTCGGCGATGCGCGCATTCTCGCGCTCGAACAGGCAGTTGCCTTCCATGTCCGAGGCCACGATGAACGGACCCATCTTGTTGCACTTGATGACCCACATGGCCTGCGCGAGGCCCAGTTCCTCATTCCAGTGGACGGCCTCGACATTCTCGACCCCGCGCCCCAGAAGCGCGCCGGTGCCGTAGCCGACGGTCGACAGGTAAACGGCGCCGTTGGGCACGAAATATTCCTTGTAGTCCTTCGATGACATGCCGCCCTTGCCGATGATCAGCTTGGCGCCGGTCTTGGCGATCCATTCGGGCAGCCATTTGGCGAAGCGGAAAGAGGCGGTCGCGGTGACGGCGCCCATGTCGAAGCTGCCATCCTCGCGGATCACCGCGGCGGGCGAGCAGTGAAAATTCGCCGCACTTTCAGCGGGCAGTTCCATGGGAATATTTGCCTGCTGTTCCAGGGCGCGCATGTAGACGCCCTCGCGGGCGGTATACATCAGCCCGTCGAGATAGACGATATCGCCAAGGCGAAGCTGGGCGATCTCCTCGTCGGTGGGCGTGGTGCTGAGACGGATCTCACGCGGTTTCATTCTGTGGCCCTCCTGTGGTGTCGTCATGGATGATACCGGCCCGTGTCAGCGCGTCGATATCATTGGTGCCGGGCGCGTTTTCGGTCATTGCGCGGCCTGGGAGGCGGCGGGCGGCCATTCCACGGTTTCGCGGCGCTGATAGGGGGTGAACCAGTCGGGGTCGGTGCGGTATTCGACGCGCCCGTCGGGGAAGAGCCGCGCCACCGCGCGCCGGGAGCTCAGGCAGAAGGCGTGAACGCTCATCTGCATGCCGCCGGTATGGCAGTAGCCGACCTCGATATTGCAGTCGATCACCATGTTCTTGCCGACAAAACCCATCGCGCCCATGCCGATCGAGTTGCCCAGTTCCTTGAACTCGTCCTCAAGCTCGGCGATTTTCGGGTCGCTGTTGCGGCTGCCCACGGTGCGCAGCGTCGAGGCGCGCTTGCCCAGAACCATGCAGGTATCCTTGGAGCCCCCGAGCCCGATGCCGATGATCGCAGGCTGGCAGGCCAGGCCGCGCTTGCCGAAGGACACGAGCGTATCGAGGTAGAACCGCTTGATACCCTCGATCCCGTCCGAGGGGAACAGCATCCGGTAATCGGTCCCGAAAAGCCCGCCCTTGTGGACGGTGATGAGGTCGATCCAGTCGCCTTCGGGCTCGAACCCGTATTCGATCTCGGGGGCACCGATGCCGACATTGTTGTTGTGATCGGTGCGCCAGAGCGGATGCACCCGGTTGGGGCGCAGCGGCACGCCGTTGGTGGCGCGTGCGGTGGCGCGGCGCAGGGCTGTTTCCAGCGCCAGCATGCCGCCTTCGACATGGGCCTCGTTGCCCATCTTCACATACCAGCGCGGCACGCCGGTATCGCCGCACATGGCGCGGCGGTCTTCCTTGGCGGCGTCGTAGTTTTCCAGCATCGCCTGAAGCACGAAGGACGAGAGATCCCCATCCTCGGTCTCGGCGGCGGCCTTGAGCCCGTCGAGGTAATCTTGCGGGATCTCGATGGCGGCCTTGTCCATCAGGGTTTCGGCCGTTGTCTGGATCTGGTCGATGGGTATCATTGGGCTGCTACCAGTGTTTCGGGTTCGCCCTCGGGCAGGATGGTTTCGCCGGGGCGAACGATGGTGAATTGAACGGGCGCGCGCGTGACGCTGACGCCGTTCTCGGAGTCGCTGTCGCCGTCACGCCGGGCCACGGTGAAGTAGGAATTCTCCAGATCGCCTTCGTCCGGGAAATCCTCGCGGTAATGAGCGCCGCGCGAGTTTTCGCGCCACAGGGCCGCGCGGGCGATGACTTCTGATATATCACAAAGCGAGGCCAAATTCAGCCAGTCATGCCAGGTGAGGTTGAAGGCAAGGTTGTCGGCAGACACCCCGGTCTCCATCAACTCGGCGCGAATCGCGTCGACCTCGTCGATGCCGCGGCGCAGTTTGGATTCGGTGCGCATCACGCCGACATCCTCCCACATGGCCTCTTGCAGTTTCTGGCGCAGGGGCTGCACCAGGCCCGCCGGTTTCGAGAAGGGCCGCGTGGCGCGGTCGATTTCGGCCGCGAGCACCGCTTCGTCGGGGTCGCGCAGCGCGCCCATGGTGCGGATGTCGCTTCCCATCACGTCGCCCGCGATGCCGCCATAGACGGTGGAATTGGCCACGCCATTGCCGCCAAGGCGGTTCGAGCCATGCGCGCCGCCCGCGTCCTCGCCCGCCACGTAAAGCCCTTCGAGCGCCGTGCGGGTGTCGACATCGACCACCACGCCGCCCATGAAGTAATGCGCGGTGGGCACCACCTCGACGCGCCCGCCGGCAAGATCGAAACCGCAATCGGCGCAGCGCTTGACCATGCCCTTGAACTTCTCGGCCACGACATCCGCGCCCAGATGCCCCATCGAGATATAGACTCCGCCATTTTCGGAGGTGTTGTTCTTGCGCATCTCTTCATAGATGCAGCGGCTGACCACGTCGCGGGTCGCGCGTTCGCCCTTGCCGTCATAATCGAACATGAAGCGGTTGCCCGCCCCGTTCAGAAGATGCCCCCCGGCACCGCGCAAGCCCTCTTCCAGAACGGTGCCGGTCATCCGCGTGTGATCCCCGGCCAGAAGTCCGGTGGGATGGAACTGCACCATTTCCATATCCCGCAGCGGCAGGCCGACGCGCAGGGCCATCGCCAGCCCGTCCATCGTCTTGTCGCCCGAGGGGGTGTGATACTTGTACATGGTCGGGCCGCCGCCGGTGGCCATCAGCACCGTTTTGGCGCGCACGAGGCGGAAACGCCCGCTGCGCATGTCGATCATCAAGACACCCGCAAGCGCGCCGCCATCGGCTGTCGGGATGAGCCCGATGGCGCGGTGTTCCTGCAGTTTCTCGACCGGGCGCGCCAGCACCTGTTCCATCAGGCGGTTGATGATCTCGATCCCGGTCAGGTCGCCCTTGTGGACGGTGCGATCGGCGGTCTGCCCGGCAAAGGCCTTCTGGTGCAGGGTGCCGTCGGAATTGCGGTCAAAGAAGCAGCCGACCTCGTTCTCGAGTTCGCGGATGCGCACCACCGCCTGTTCGCAAAGCCGCCAGGCCATGTCCTGATCGGGCAGCCATTTGCCGCCCTTGACGGTATCCATGAAATGGCGCTCGACGGTGTCGCCGCCGCCCATCGCCACGTTATAGCCGCCCTGCACCATGCGGGTGCAGCCGCATTTGCCGATCAGCCCCTTCACCGCGATGGTGATGCGGGTGCCCTCGGGCGCGGATTGCTGGGCATGGAGCGCGGCGAAGAGGCCTGCCCCCCCCGGTGCCGAGGATCAGGATGTCGGTATCATGTCGGTCGATATCGTGGCGCATGGGTCAGATCGCCTTCAGAAAGAATGTGCCGGAAACGAAGAAGGCCAGCGCCAATGCGGCGGCGGCAGCGGATTTCTGGCCATGCGACCAGGGCAGCCATTCCAGCGCCAGAAGCCGCAAGCCGCCGAAGAAATGCACCGCCAGCAGGAAAACCAAGCCGAATTCGGCCAGTTTAACCCCCGGATTATCGGTGAAGGCCAGCATCGCATCAAGTTCATCGGGCGCGGTCAGGGCCTTGGAGAGCACCCAGAAATGCAGCGGCAGGAACAGCGCCAGCGCCAGCCCCGAAATGCGGTGAAGCAGATAGGCCAGCCAGAGCGGATGGGTGCGCGCGGGACGGATCATGGCACGGTCACGGCCCAGACGGCGCGTGCTCCCATTGCCAGAAGTCCGAGGCCCGTGGCCCATGTCAAAGCCGACAGCGCCGCGCCCTTGAGACCCGCCCATTCATGGGCGATCACGCGGATGCCGATCGCCGCATGGACGCAGACCGCCAGCACGAACAGCCCGTAAAACAGGAACCAGAAGACCGATCCTTGGGTGCGCCCGAGGATCTCGGCGCTGGTGAGGCCGCCCTGGATGGCATAGATCATCACCGCGATATGGCCCAGCACCAGCGGCGCCATGATCAGCGCCGTCAGGCGCTGCGCCATGTAGAGTCTGAAATCAAGCATCGCGCCGCCTCCGGAAAACGCGCCGCACGGTCTCACGCTTGAGCCCGGCAATGGCTGACATCGGATCGAGCTCGTTGGGACAATATTGCGTGCAACTGCCCATGGAGTGGCAGTTATGGCAGCCACCACTGCCCGAGACCGCATCGAGGATTGCGTCGACGCCGCCATCCCGCGTGTCATTGAGCAGCGTCCATGCGCGTTGCAGCGCGGCGGGGCCGAGGTAATCGGCATTGCCGGCAACGGTGTCGCAGGCCGCATAGCAGACCGCGCAGTTGATGCATTCGATCCCCGCATCCGCCGTTTGCCGCGCGCCTGAGCCCGCATCCACATGCGCGATCGGGTCATGGCGGGTGCCGGTGGGGTGATGCACGGCCTCGGCCTCGACCCATTTGTCGAAGAACGGGTCCATGTCGGCGGCGAGGTCCTTGATCACCGGCAGGTTGCGCAGAGGTTCGATGCGCAGGGTGTTGTCCTGCGTGACCTTCTGGACATGGGTGCGGCAGGTCCAGCGCGGGGTGCCGTTGACCATCATGGCGCAGCTGCCGCACATGCCGACACGGCAGGCATAGCGATAGGTCAGGGTCGGATCGGAGAACTGCTGAATCCAGCTGACCACGTCCAGTACCGTCTGGCTTTCGCGGGCGGGCACCTCGAAGGTTTCGAGCGCGCCGCCTTCGGCTGACCCACGCCAGACCGATACTTCAAGAACCTCCGCCTTGGTCGTCACGCGACATGCCTCCCGCTCATGAACTGCTGCTCAGGACGTTATAATGATGAATTTACCTAACGAAAAGGAATAAGTTCTTATGCTTGAAGTAAGCAAAGCTTACCATAAAGGCAGAGCCAAAACAGGCACATGGCCGCGATGGTGCGGCATCATGACGGGGCAAGCGGCGGGAATGCCGAGTCTTTGGCGGATAATGGCCACGTTCTGATCATAATTCGCCTGCAATCTTGACCTGTTTACGAGTGTGACCGTGGTTTTCTTGACGCTTCTCTGCTCACGGATGGAAATACCTCGCTGTGCAACACAATGCGATCTGCCAAGACGACAGCCTGACCGATGAACTGCCCGGCGGCGTGAAGCTGCTGCACGGTCAATATGAAATCGAACAGCAACTGGTCGGGGGCGGCTTCGGGCTGACCTATCTGGCGCGCGACAGTCTGGACCGGCGCGTCGTGATCAAGGAATGCTATCCCAGCGCCTTCTGCCTGCGCCGCGGCCGAGAGGTCCGGCCACGCAACGATAGCCAGCAGGCGCAATATGAAAGCGTGATCCGCAACTTCATCATGGAGGCGCGCCGCCTCGCGCGGCTGGATCATCCCGGCATCGTGCGGGTTCATCAGGTGTTCGAGGAGAACAACACCGCCTATATGGCGATGGACCTAGTCGAGGGGCTGGATCTGCTGACGATTCGTCAGGAGGATTCGTCGCGCCTGACCCGTGAGGTGCTGGAAAAGGCGCTGCGCGATACGCTGGACGCGCTGGGCTATGTGCATGGGTTCGACATGCTGCATCGCGACATTTCGCCCGACAACCTGCTGCTGGGCGAGGATGACAGCCTGACGCTGATCGATTTCGGGGCCGCGCGCGAGGGCTATTGCCAGAAGTCGCGCACGCTTTCGGCGGTTTTTTCGGTCAAGGACGGCTATTCGCCGCATGAATTCTACCTCAAGGACATGGCGCAGACCCCGTCGAGCGATCTCTATTCGGTGGCGGCGACATTCTATCACCTGATCACCGGATCGGCCCCGCCCGACAGCCAGAAACGTCTGGCGGCGATGGCGTCCGATTGCGCCGACCCTTATCAGCCGCTGGCGCTTGGTCCCTGGAACCTGCGCCACAACATGCTGGTGACGATCGACCGCGCACTTTCGGTGGCGCCGCGGGACCGCATCCAGTCGGTCGCGGAGTGGATCGAGCTGTTGGACTGCGAGGAATTGCTGCCGGTCGATGCCGTGCAGGAGGAAACCGGACAGGTACCCGCGGAGAGGGTCAAGGAACTTGATCCGGCGCTGTTCAGGGCGATCTCGTCGCTGGTGCGCGATACCAACAGCCACCTGTCGCCCGGTCCGCATGACCGCGCGCTGCGCGCCATGCATGTGCGCCATGGCGGTCAGGCCGATCCGGTTCCGGCCAAGCAGCCGGAAAAGGATGCGCGCCCCGACCAGCTATTCGACATTTTCGGACAGCCTGTCGACGATGTCGATGCATGGCTGAGGGAACAGGACCGCCTGACGCGGCAGGGCGCGGGCGAGGCGGATGAGCAGACAGGCGAGACATCCGCCAGCACAGGCGGCGTCGCTGCAAAACAGAAACGGGCGCCGCGTCAGACCTTGGCGGCAGGCTATGACGAGACACGCCCGAAATCGGTTCTGTCCCGGCTTGTGAGCGCTCTCTGGAAGGGACGGCGCAGGTCCGGTGACGAAGAAATGATCCGTAACTGAAAGGATCGGAGATGAAATTCATACGCGACATCATCGGCGAGAAGCGCCAGCATTCGGAAGGCGGCGCGATGCCCTCCGAGCATGATCAAGAGGCCGCAGCCGCGCCGGTTGGGCCAGAGGCCGCGCATCCCGCGCCACTGAAGCTGGACCCGGCCAGCCGCGTCCTGACCCGCGATGCGGCATTGGAAGAGGACGAGGCGGACCCGCAGGCCGAGGCGCTGGCGGGATATGCCGGTTTCTTCGATCCCGGACATGATGGCGCCCAGATTGGTGCCCGGAGCGAGGGCCGCAGGGCCGGTTTTGAGGAGGAAACCGAGGCCGTGGATCTGACGGGGGACTCGATTCGCATGACGTTGTCCGGGGCGATGGCGAAGGAAGCCGCAGACGATGCCGTGGCGGATCCCGCCAATGAGGCGCTGGACGAGACATGGACCGCGGACGAGGTCGAAAACCTCTGGCAGGACACCGTGGCCGAGGAAGATTCCGGCGCGCCGCGATTGGAGACGCTGGCTGCTGACGACGACGCTGATGACGATATCAGCGCCGTCCTGAACGCTATGGCTGCCCGCGAGGCCGAGGCCCCCGGCCCGGAATATCCCGCGCCGTCTGCCGCGCCCGAGCCCGAGCCGGTAGTGCAACCGGACGAGGCAGCGCAGCCACGCTGCGACGCGACCCCGGACATCGCGCGCGAACCGGCAGTGACGCATGGTGAAGCTCCTTCGCCCGCCGAGGCGGCATGCGCCAATGAGGATGCGTTTTTTGAGCCCGGGACCGCCGCCGCGCCAGAGGCCGAGGCACCGCAACAGGAAAACCAGGCCCCTTCAGCCGGGGCGACGCTTGCGCCAGAGGCGCCTGCGGCACCGCCGGCCGAAGAGACCGCGCGCGATCCGCAAACCGAGCCCGCACCCACGGCACCGGTGGATGTAACCGCTCCGGCGCTTGGCCGTGCGGCGGGGCGTGCCGGGCGGGTCAAGACACGGCTCCTGGGGTTCAATGGCGGGCAGACGCCGGGGTTCGACCCGATGGCGGCGGAGCGCGAAAGCCCCGAGGCGCCCGACACGCGATTCCCCGTCGGCTGGCTGGTGGTTGTGAAGGGACCGGGACGGGGCGAGGCGTTCGCGCTGCAAGCCGGGGTGGCCCAGATCGGGCGCGGCGCAGGACAGCAGGTGCGGCTTGATTTCGGTGATAACAGCATTTCGCGCGAGAACCATGCCGCGATCGCCTATGACCCCGAACAGAAGACCTTTTTCATCGGTCACGGCGGCAAGGCAAATCTGGTGCGCCGCAATGGCCGCCCGGTGTTGAGTACCGAAGAGATGCAGGCCGGAGACGTGATCGTGATCGGCGAAACCACGCTGCGCTTCGCGCCGCTTTGCGGATCCGAATTCAGCTGGGAAGAGGGCGAGGACACCGGCCATGCCCATGCCGCCCGTGCCTGAATTTCTTTACGATGCCGCGATGGTCATCGACCAGGGGCGGCGTGCGCGTCAGGAGGATGCGATCGTATCGGATTTTCCCGCCGGCAACGGGTTCGGCTTCGTGGTGCTGGCCGATGGTATGGGCGGGCACGCGGCGGGCGATATCGCCAGCAAGATCGCGGTGACCGAGGTGTTCAGCGAGCTTAAGATGCAATCGGGCGATCCCGAGTTGCTGGAGCGCCGGATCGGAGAGGTTCTGGGCGACGCGGTGCTGAGCGCGAACGAATGCATCGGCCTTTATTCCAGCCGCTCGAACGAACATGAGGGCATGGGCGCCACATTGCTGGCGCCGGTGCTGATGGATGATCGGCTTTACTGGGTCTCGGTGGGGGATTCGCCGCTTTACCTGTTTCGCAACGGCACGATGAGCCGGTTGAACGCGAACCATGCGCTGGTCTCGCAGATCGATTTCCTGGTGAACAGCGGCATCATGGCGCGCGACGAGGCGCTCAGTCACCCCGATCAGGATTGCCTGACCTCGGTTCTGGCCGGGCGCGACATACCGCAGATCGACTGCCGCGCGACGCCGGTGCAGCTGATGCATGGCGATATCGTGATCGCCGCCAGCGACGGGTTGCAGATTCTTGGCGAGGCCCGGATCGAGGCGCTGCTGCGCTTTGCCGGGAACCAGTCGGCAGAGCGCATCGCGGACGGGCTTTTGCAGGATATCGGGCGGCTTGATGACCCATGGCAGGACAACGTGTCGTTCTGCGTCGTCAAGGTGCAGAAGCAGGGCGAAGCGGCCCAGCCTGCCAAAGACCCTGTGCTGCGCCGAAAGATCAAGGGGCGAAACGGCTCGGTCACGATCCTGGCCAAGGTGAAGCGAAGCGCTGGCTAGGGCAGAGGCACGGGGAGAACGAATTGAGCATTGCCGAAGACATGAACCCGGTGGTGGCGCGGCTGGAAACTGTGCTGGAGACATCCGACGTTCCGGCCCCCTATCATCGCTGGGGTGCGCGGTTGTTGTCGCATCTGCGCAAGCCGGTGCAGGTGGTCGTGACCGGCCTGCCCGGCAGCGGCAAGACGGCGCTGCTGAACATGCTGGCGGGAAAGAATGTGCTGGGTGCGAAGAACGGCGCGGAGGTGAGCGAGATCGCCCATGGCAGTGATGCGCGCACCCTGTTCGAGCAGCGCGACGGGTCGGTCAGCCAGATCGCGGGCCTGGCGCGCGATGCTGTCTGGCCGCAGGACGTGCGACGGGTGCGCCAGGAACTGCCCGACCCGGAACTGGCCCGAAGGAGCCTGATCGAGATCGGTCTGCCGGCCCATCCCGACGCGCAGATCACGCGCCTTCAGGAGATCGTCGCGCAGGCCGATATCATCCTGTGGTGCACCGATGGGTTCACCGCTGCCGAACAGCGCCTCTGGAGCGCGGTGCCCGACCCGATCAAGGACCACAGCCTGCTTGTGGTGACGATGGCGGACCGGCAGATGATGCGTGGCGTTCTGGGGCAGACCATCGCGGCGCTGGACCCGATCGTCGCCGAAGAGTTCCTCGGGCTTTACCCGGTGGCGACAATGCAGGGGCTGAGCGCGCTGACCGCGGGCGACGGGGTGGATGGCGATCTGTGGGCGTCGAGCGGCGGCAGGGCCTTGTCGCAATGCATCGCCCATCAGGTGGAACTGGGACGCTCGAGCGATGTGGACCAGGCGCAGCTTCTGCTGGACAGGTTGGCGGCGCGCAGCGGGAACGGGCGTGCGTGTGCGGTGTCCGCGCCCGCACCGGCGCAGCCGAAGGAACCCGCGCAAGCCGCAAACGCATCCGAACCGTCGCAACCCACTGGCACCGGTGCGGTGCTCGATGAGGCCGCGACGCTGTTGCAAAAGCATGCGGGCAGCATGCTGGAACTGCTGGACGGCAGCGAGGACATGGACAGCGATGCGCTGCTGGATCAATGCGTCGATGCCGTGGCTGCATTGACCGGGATCATGGAGGCGGCACCGCAGGACGACCCCGACGCCGCCAGCCTGCGCGTGGATTTGCAGGATGGCGAGGAAATGTTGCTGCTGTTCCAGCTCGAGCGCGGCGAGGAGGCGGCGCTGGATGCGGTCACGCTTCTTTTGCAGTTGCGCAAGGAAATGGTTGGGAGAACCGCCGGGAGGGCACAATCATGAGTGGATCCAAACCCAAGGCCAGCCCAATTGTCACCACATTCAGGTCCCACATTCCAAGGGTGAGTCGTGTGAGTGAACCCCGTTTCCAGACCCCTAATATCCCAACCGCAACAGCCGTTTGTCAAATGCAGTCGGACGAGCCATGAATATCAAAGCACAGATCGACCCCGCCACCGAGATCCGGGCGCAGGCGCGCCCGACGAATCTCAAATCCGGAATGGAGACTCTTGCGCAATTCGCGCAGGAGGCCGCGCGCATCGAGGATGCGCTGGACCGGCTGGCCGATCTGACGGGACCGGACGCGGCGCGATCCGTTGCCAGGTTGAAAGCGCAGCTTCAGGCGTTCGAGCCCTGCGTCACGCTGTTGGGGCAGGTGAAATCGGGCAAGACATCCCTGATCAATGCGATGGCGGGCTGGTCGGATCTGTTGCCTTCCGATGTGAATCCCTGGACGTCGGTCGTGACCTCGCTGCATCTGGCCCCGGCCAGCCGGCGCGCCGAGACCGGCGCGCGGTTTCGCTTCATGACCGAAGAGGAATGGGACAGGCTGACCGTCAAGGGCGGCCGGATCGGCGAGTTGGCCGGGCGCGCGGGCGCCGAGGGCGAGCTGGAGAAAATCCGACACCAGATCGACGCGATGCGCGACAAGGCACGCGCGCGCCTGGGGCGCAATTTCGAGCTGTTGATGGGGCAGGAGCACGATTACGGCTTTTTCGACAAGAACCTTCTGGAGCGTTACATTTGCCTTGGCGATGATTTCGATGCGGGCGGCGCGGATGACGGCGTCGAGGATCAGGGGCGTTTCGCCGATATCACGCGTTCGGCCGATCTGTTCCTGAACTGCCAGGCGGTCCCGTTCCGCATGTGCCTGCGCGACACGCCGGGCGTCAACGATACCTTCATGATGCGCGAGATGGTGACCATCAAGGCGGTGCGCGACAGCCGGATCTGCGTGGTGGTCCTGTCGGCGGGGCAGGCGCTGACATCGGTGGACATGGCGCTGATCCGCATGATCTCCAACCTGCAGTCGCGCGACATGGTGATTTTCGTCAACCGGATCGACGAACTGCCGGACCCGGTGGCACAGATCCCCGAGATCGAAGAGAGCATCCGCCAGACCCTCAGGGACCATGACGGCCCGGCCGGGGCCGAGATCATCTTCGGCAGCGCGGCCTGGGCAAATACCGTGCTGAGCGGTGAACTGGAAGACTTGGACAGCGCCAGTTCAAGGGCGCTGATCGCCTGGACGCAAGCTTCGCTCAAGCTGTCGGAGAACAACGAGTCTCCAGCGAATATCGTCTGGGAAATGTCGGGCCTTCCGGCATTGTGGCAGGCGCTGAGCGGGCGGATCGTCACCAATCTGGGCACGCCCTGCCTTGCCGGTATCGCCCGCCCGGCGATCACGCTGGCCACATCGCAAGAGGCTGCCGCCTCGGTGGAGGTGCAAGGCGAGACCTTTTCCGACGGGATCGGCGCGGATGAATTGCGCGCGCAAATGGATCGGACCGCGCAGGAGGCGCTGGCGGCGCTGGAAAGCGATCTCGATGCGATCCTCGAAGAATATCGCGCCCGTGCGTCGCGTGCGCATGAAACCTTTGTCGATCGCGCCACGCATTCGCTGCTCGAACATCTGGAGCGGCGCGGATCGGACGTGATGTGGGAATACGACCCCGCCGGGCTGCGCATCCTGCTGCGCTCGGCCTGGTCTGTTCTGGGCCGCCGCCTGCGCAAGGCCGCAGAGGCGCGTTACGAAGAGGCCGTGACCGCGGCGGCGGGCGTGCTTTATCGCGGTTTCGGACCGGCGGTCGAGGGGATCCGGCTGGGCGTGCCCGATGTGCCCGAGCATCCCGCGCCGGTGGCGCTGGCGCAGACCATCGCGCTTGATTTCAACGATAGCTGGTGGGCCTCCTGGTGGCGGCGCACACGCGGCTACAAGGCCTTCGCCAAGCAGTTCCGTCAGTTGATCATCGGCGAGACCGAGGATTTCATGATCCAGATGACGGATGTCCAGACCCGTGACATCCGCGCTGATATCCTGGGCGGACTCGGCGCATTCTTCGATCAGCAGCAGGATATCCTGAAGGAACTCGGCGCGGGAGCGCAGGGGCGGAGCGATGTCGGGGCGCTGTTTGATTCAGGCGATGAACAGGGCCGGCGCGAGGCGCTGAAAAGCGCGCTTGCGACCCTGGAGCGGCACGCAGCATGAAAAGGGAGACGACGTTGACAACCGCAACAGTGGAACCGGACGTGACCACCCGCAAACCCCGGCTTGCCTTGATGGGGGAATTCAGCGCCGGGAAGAGCACCCTCACGAACATGCTGCTGGGGGGTGAGGCCCTGCCGGTGCGGGTGACGGCCACCAGATTGCCGCCGATCTGGATCAGCTACGGCCCGGATTCGGTGGTGGCGGTGTCCCATGACGGTGCGGAGCGCGCTTTGACGCTCGACGATCTTGCGCTTGTGTCGCTGGAGGACACCAAGGTCATCCGCATGCAGATGATCGCCGACACGCTGGAGATTTGCGACCTGATCGACATGCCCGGCATTTCCGACCCGAACATGTCATCCGATGTCTGGTTGTCGCTGATCGACGAGGTGGACAGCGTCGTGTGGTGCACCCATGCCACGCAGGCCTGGCGGCAATCCGAGGCTGCGGTCTGGGATGGAATCGCGGGCTCCACCAGCGGGCGCAACCTGATGCTGGTCACGCAGATCGACAAGCTGCGAAAGGGGCGCGATCGCGGGCGGGTGATGTCGCGCATCGCCAAGGAAACAGAGGGCCTCTTCGAGGCGGTCTATCCCATATCGCTGACCGGCGCGATCGCGGCGGATGAGGATGTGGCGCTCTGGCAGGAAAGCGGCGCGGCGGATTTTGTCGAGCATCTGGTCGAGCTGTTGCTGAGCGTCGAGACAGGCCGTGATCGCGGCCTGCCGAACAGCGAGGAGGCTGGCGGCGCCAAGGGATCAGCGGGAGCCGAGATCGTCCCGATGGCGCGCCCCGGTCGAGCGGATGACGCAAGCGGTTCGGCGGATGATGACAGCGTGGAAGATGACGGCCCGCGCGTGATGCCCAAGCGCGTTCAGGCCCCGGCGGATCATCCGCGGCGCACGGAAAGGCCCGCGCGGCGAAAGGCGTCGGATCGTGTCTGAGCCGCTCAACGGATACCTGTCAGGAGCGCAGGCATGAGCCTTTCGGCACGCCTCGATGCAATGCGAAGCGACATCCCGGGATGTTCACTGGTGTCCTTTGGCGATCTTCAGACCGCGCTGGCGCTGCGCACCAGTTCCGCGGCCCATTGCCCGCGCGAACAGCTTGACGAGATTTTCGCGCAGGCGGTGGCCAGCTTTGCCGCTGCTGACAGGCTGGCGCAGGATATGGCGGGCGCTGAGGCGCGGGCCGAGGATACGCTGGTGATGACGCCGTGCGATCTGCGGGTCTTTGTGCGTTCGCAAAGCAATGGCGAGGATGTGATCTGCGCGCTTGGCGACAGCCCCGAGGCGGTCCCGGCGATGATCGCTTCGGCGCGTGAGTTGTTGCGTGTCGCGGCAAGGGGAGGCTGATGGGACGCATGATGCCTGCCAGACGGATGCAGGATTGCGACGCCGCCGGGCGCTTGCGCCAAAAACTGGTGCGGTTGTCGGCGGACGCTGCGGAGCTGCGGGCGGAGCGCGACGAGACCGCGACGGATTCCGCGTCACTGATGCGGCTGTTGACGCGCGAGATCGACGATGCGGTCTTGCCGCGCTCCTTGGCGCTCATGGCACAGGGGCAGGAGCAGGGGCGGCTGACAATGTCGAATCGACGCCTTGCGGCGCTTGAACTGGCGGGTGTGGCGCAGGCGGATGTGCCCCAGCCCCCGGATTCGGACACCGCTGCGCAGATTCATGCGGAACGCCTCAAGCGGCTTGTGGGCCGGGGCCAGGAATTGTCGTTGCGCTGCCTTGGGCTGGCAACAGGCACGAACCGGGGCGGCGCGGCAAGTTGTTCAGCGCGCCAGCTTGCGGCGGCCCTGCTGGCGCTGGACACGGAAGGCCGGCTGGAGGGCCTGTTTCGCGCCCTGCGCGCTTCGGCGCTGGCCTGGGTGATGTGCCCGGGCGGAGGTGATATGCGCAAGGGAGGCCCCGAGGATCTGGTGGCCTGCATGACCGGTCTGGCGGAAGATCGCGCATCCCGTTGCCAGGTCGGGAGCAAGGCGCCGTGCTGCACGATCCTGTCACTTCCCGAGGCACGCCGCTTGCTGATTGCCGCCGATGGCGACGATTGTCTGCTTGTCGCGCTGCGCGAGGCCGATCTGGCGCAGGCGATGCAGGTCTGGCGCGAGATGTATGGGCAGACCGACAGCGCCCGGGGTGCCTGACGGAACGCAGGATCCGGCGGCGGAAGGGCCGCAAATTCTCCGCAATCGCGACCCAATAATTTCGCGATGTCGCGCTAGCCTGACAGACATCAGTTTCCGATCGGTATTTCGACGCCATGGCGCATGACATTCACTCAAAGCTTGAAAAGAACCTGGCGGGCGACACCAGGGAACGCCAGCTGCGCGACTATGTCGAGATCACCAAGAAGCTGATCTGGCAGCGTCAGGCCAGTTTCCTGGCGGCGATGCTGTTGTCGGCCTTCTATTTCGACGCCGCGATGGCGTTGATGTGCTATGCGGGATTGCTGTTTACCGAGGTGCTTGACCTCATGCTGACCCGCCGGGTGCGGGCATGGAAAGGTAACGATCCCGCCGCCGCCCGCGGCTTCATGATCTGGGTGATGGTCAACACGGCGCTGAGTGCGATCATGATCTCGGTCTTCGTTCTGCTGATCGCAATCCAGCAGGCGCCGGGCGATCATTTCATGCCGCTGTTCTTCCTTTTTGCGGCGGCACTGTTCGCGGCGATGAACAACCACCAGATCGTGCCCTCGCTGGTTCTGAGGCTGGGGATCTACGGGATCACCTTTCTGACCATCCCGGTGATGGATATCGTACGCGAGAAACCGACGATCGATTCCTATCTCTGGCTCGAATTCTTCACAGTGATCTTCGTTCTCTATTTCATCGTCGATTGCTCGTTCATGTTCCTCAAGCTTTATCGCAAGGGGCTCAAGCAACTGCACAAGATCAAGCTGGAGCATGACCGCGCCAAGCGGGCCTATGAGATCAAGTCGCAGTTCCTGTCCACCATGAGCCATGAGCTGCGCACGCCGCTGACATCGATCAAGTTCTCGCTGGACCTGATGGATTCGGGCTGTGTCACCAAGGTGCCCGACGATCTGAAGCCGATCCTGGATATCGCGGTCAAGAACAGCCGCCGTCTGGCGGAATTGATCAACGAGACGCTGGACCTGCAGAAGATCGAAAGCGGCGAGATGGTGTTCCGTTTCCAGAGCCTCGATATCTCAAGGGTGGTGGCGGAAAGCGTGGACGCGATCATGGCGCAGGCCAATGCCGAAGAGATCAAGGTGCGTACGGTCTTTCCCGACGAGGATACACTGATCAACGGGGACGAGGCGCGGATTCAGCAGGTGCTGGGGAATCTTCTGTCCAACGCTTTGAAGTTCTCGGAGGCGGGCGACGTGATCACGGTGGCAGTAGAGAGACAGGATCATCGTGTGCGGGTCAGCGTCGAGGATACCGGCGCCGGTATTCCCGAGAATTGCGAGTCGCAGGTTTTCGGGCGGTTCAGCCAGGTGGATTCATCGGACCAGCGCAAGGTCGGTGGCACCGGGCTGGGCATGAATATCAGCAAGCGGATCATCGAGCGCCATAACGGCACGATCCACTACAAGAGCCGCGTGGGCGAGGGCACGACCTTCTTCCTGGAGTTCGACCTGCATGTCCCGGACACGGAGGATGAACCCGGCTTCGAGGCGTATGACGACACGGCTGCCGACAACGAGAGCGCGCGCTCGGTGGCAGTCATGCCGGGTGAATGAACCGCGTGACGCGGGTCAGTTCATGGCCTGAACGACATTGAACAGGATGGCCTGGCTGTAGGTGCCGTCAGTGCGGAAACGCGGCCCGATGGGCACGGCGCGCAGGTCGAGGCGGCGCAGCCAGCGCGACCAAATCGCGGGCACGATCCCGATGACATGCGAGGCGCCAAGCTCGCGGGCAGTGGCGATCAGCTGGTTCACCAGCACCTGCTGGATCTCCATGCGACGCTGGGCGGGCACGTTCTCGGTGATGAACACGCGGGCGGCTTCCCAGACCCGGGGATCGACCGGCGCATCCATGAACAGCACGTCGCGCGGCATGTTTTCCAGGATACCGCGCTGCGCGTCGCGCAGCATGTAGCTGTAGGTGCCGCAGCGCGCCGTGGTCGGCGTCAGCCGGATGCCCGCCAGGATCTCGCCAAATTCATGAACGATGATCCAGCGGCATTGAGGCGTGTCGTACTGGTCGAACTCCATGCCGTCGGCTTCGTAGATCTGCCAGTCGAGCTGATCGATGAAGACGCGTTTTCTGGCCTTGAGGTAATTGACCAGTAGTTCCCCGTACTGATGCATGTTCTGGAACGAGAGGCTGGTGGCGCGCACATGCTCAGGCCGCTCGACCTGCCGGCTGGCACGGATCAGGGATCGTTTCTTTTCACGGCTGCTGGCAGCATCGCGAAGCGCCTTGCTGTCGGATGGCAATTCGGGAAACACCGTTGCCGCAGAGGTTGTGTCTGATGGAACTCTGAAATTCTTCATGGCCTGCGCCCAAATATGTCTTTTTAGTGGCCATTATGAGACATGGTGGTGCAATTATGCCAGCCCTTTTTCGCATTGCGGCGACAATTCGCGTGAATTTTTTGAAATTGTTCAACAATTGCGCGAGTTGCGCGCTCCGTTGACTGAACGTCAGGCGGCATCTGTCAGGATTCAAAGGAAAAACATGCCGCTTGCGCGCGTCTGCCCTGCCACGCCGGTTTGGCGTGGCACTATGACATGAATGTCGATTCGAGGCGGAGTCGCCCGCGCGCTTCGTGCAAAGGACGGGCGTCGGCGCGGGGGCTCAGGCCTTCCGGGTCAGCATCTTGCGGGGCGGCCAGCTGACATCGCGGTCACGCAGCTCGTCGTTGAACAGCGCGCGATAGCTGCGCGCCTCAAGGTGAGAAAGTTCGTCCTTGAGGTAGAGACTGCCCAGAAGATTGGTGGGCACGTTGTCGAGCGAATGTTCGATATTCCTGGTCTCGACGCTTTTCACTGCCGCATGAAGGGCGAAAAGGGCGTCGGCCGACAGGCGGGGTGCGACCTTGACCGGGGTGCCCAATACATAGCGGATGCGCGACTGCGCGACCGCCTCGCGCGCCTCGACCTGCCTCACCGCGCGGCGCATGGCCGCCCGGAGCTTGACGTTGAGAAGGGCGTTGCCAGTGGGATAGGCCATCAGGAAAATGCCGCGTCCGCGATAGGAGAACATTGCGTCCATCCCGTCGAGACTGGCCGAGAGCACCTTGGCGAAGGCAAAGAGCGACTCGGTGAACTGGTCGGCGGCGAGGCTATCCTGCAACTGCTCGAAATTCGACATCTTCAACGCGCTGACGCTGAAGCGGCGGCGGTCGTTCTGGGCGCGCTTGACGCAGAAATTCTCGAAGGCGAGATATTCGACCAGCCGCTTTAGGCCCTGCTTTTCAAGTTGCCGGGCGAGATCTGCATCCGAGGCCTTGACCGAGCGGGCCTCGACCCGCTGATAGCCATCGAAGTGAACGTCGGGCTTGTGAAAGGCCAGGTCGGTTCGCTGCCATGTCCGAAGTTTCTCGCGCAGTTCCTGAAAATCGAAGGGCTTGTTCAGATAATCTGACGCGCCGGCGGCGAAGGCGTTCTCGAGGTAGTGCTTTTGCGACATCGCGGTCAGCATGATGATCGGCGTCGTCGAAAACCGCGCGGTGTTGCGCACATTGCGACAAAGGGTGATTCCGTCCACTTCAGGCATCTGAATGTCGAACAGCAGGCAATCAAAGGCAGCGTCTTCGTGGGTGAGGATGTTCATCGCCTCAGTGCCGGACTGCGCCGTGACGATCTCATGGTTGTCGCTGACGGTGAGGGACCGCTCAATCAGGTCTATGAACGAGTCGTCGTCATCCACGGTGAGAATTTTCATCGTCTGCCCTGTGTGTTCTTGAGGAGAGAAATAAGGAAACTCGCAAACGCACCGACCGAAATGGAAGCTGTCACCCAAATCTGGAATTTCTTTGCGCAAATTGCGGTAGAACTTGGGTCATGCGTGCGATGCGGGCGTGGACGCGGCAAGGCCGAGGTCTGTGCCTGTCCAAGAGCGAGGGCCGCCGATGACCTCTGACGACGCTTTGGTCGGGCCTGTGCGCACTAAAGATTGTTCTTTATGCACGCAAAACAACCAGGAGTTGAATTGTAGTGTGTTTCAGGCGCTATCGGGCGGCGGGCTGTTCGAGCCGCTGCCATTTCACCTGAAGATGTGCGTAAGGGCGCGCCACGCCATAATTTGGTCGATTTCATTTATTAATGGTTAATACGTGTGTAGGCGCGCCCTCATCTGCCATTCTGCTGGGGCGCTGCCGTGAGTTCTGTAGGCAGCCAACTTCGGATCAGACTGGAGGCCGACGGAATGAGGATTCTGCTGGTTGATGATGACGAAAGCATTCTGGCGCTGCTCAAACAGTATCTGAGCGCCTCGTGCGGGCATGATGTTTCGGCCTGCGCGGGAGGCATTGCCGCGCTCGAACTGCTGGAGCGGACCTCAGAGCCGTTCGACTGCTTCATTCTCGACATCCAGATGCCCCAGATCGACGGGATTGAACTGTGCAAGCGTATCCGCGCGATTGCGCATTACAGCGAAACCTCGATCATCATGCTGACCGCCATGGCGCAGCTCGATCACCTTGATCGGGCCTTCGCGGCGGGGGCAAACGACTACATCACCAAGCCTTTTGAACTGGGCGAGCTGAGCGCGCGCATCAAGAGCAGCCAGCGCTTCGCGCAGGAACAGGCCGAAAGCGCGTCGGCGGCCGCCAAGGCGGACCGCTCGGTTGATGAAGCGCTGACGGAGGCCCCGGCCGAGGTGCCCGATGCGCCGGACGGGACCGCGTTCCCGGATGTGATCGACATTCACAACGTCGACCGGGTTCTGGGCTATACGGCTTTCGAGAACTACATCATGCAATTGCCGCGCTTCGGGATGTTCCTGTCGACGATCTGCGCAATCCGGATCCTGAATGCCGACAAGGCACACAGGATATGTTCTGATGAGCAGTTCCAGAAGATCATCCAGGCGGTGGCAGGCGTGATTTCGGACACAATGAAGCGCGACAGCTGTTTCATTTCATATCGCGGCGCGGGCGTGTTTCTGTGCATCCAGAACGGGCGCAGCGTGCTGAGCCGCGACGATATCGAACAGCCGCTCAACCGGCGGCTTCAACTGGCGCTGGCGCAGCTTCCGGTCGATGTGTCGCTGGAACTGGCGGTCGGCAAGCAGCATCCGTTGCGTTGGGTGACGAAATCGGGCGCATTGCGGGTGCTGTTCAACGCCGCGCGCAGCGCCGATGAGACGAGCGGCGCGCCGGTACCCGAGAGGCCGCGCGACACGACGCTTGTCGATTTCCAAGAGCATCGCAACGAACGCAGCGATCGCGCCGAAGGCGCGGGCAGCACCCAGAGCTACAAGTCATTGCTCAACGAACTGCTGGTCGAGGAAGAGGTATACCCCCGTCACCTCAACAAGATCAGCAAGGGCAACGGCGGCACCTGAACCAGGGATCCCGCCGCGACGCCAGGTCTCATGTCATCCATGCCGGATTGCGGATTGCGTATGGTTGCGGCCCCTCGCAACGGCTATGGATGCATCATGAACAGTCAACTTCCGCTGACGCGCGATCTGGTTCTTCTGGGAGGGGGCCACGCCCATGCCCTGGTCTTGCGCCGATGGGCGATGAACCCGCTGCCGGGCGCGCGCCTGACCCTGATCGAACCCAATGTCATGGCCCCCTACACTGGGATGCTGCCGGGTCATGTGGCCGGGCACTATGCGCGTCGCGATCTTGAGATCGACATCGTCCGGCTGGCGCAAGTCGCCGGGGCGCGCCTGATCATTGATCGCGCCATCGGGCTGGACCGGGCGGCGCGTCTGGTCAGGCTGGAAGGGCGTCCGCCCGTCGCTTATGATCACCTTTCGATAGATATCGGCATTACCTCGGCCCCAAGCGAGCTCGAGGGTTTTGATGAATTCGCCATCGCAGCCAAGCCCCTGGGACCTTTCGCCCAAACCTGGGCGGCGTTCGTCAGCGCGGTCGGGCAGGGCGCAAAGCCGCCCCGTGTGGCGGTGATCGGCGGTGGCGTCGGGGCAGTGGAACTGGCGCTGGCGATGCATCACCGGTTAACCGGCGTCACCGGACAGCCTCCGCAGATCGATGTGCTTGAGGTCAGCACCGCTCTTCAGGGGACCGCGTCCGGGACCCGCCGCAGGTTGTTGCGGGAAATGGAGCGGGCAGGCATCTCCTTGGTCGAGAATGCCCGGGTTGCGCGCATCACCGCAGACGGCGTGGACATGGCCGGCGGCGAGACGCGTCCCGCTGCGCTGGTTGTGGGTGTCGCGGGGGCGCGGCCCTGGGGCTGGCTCGAGGCGACCGGGCTGCCGCTCGAGAACGGGTTCATCAAGGTGGACGAAGGTCTGCGAGTCATGGACGATCCGGCGATTCATGCGGCGGGCGATTGCGCGCATCTTTCACATGCGCCGCGCCCCAAGGCCGGGGTCTATGCGGTGCGCGCCGCGCCGGTGCTGTTTCACAACCTGCGCGCCGATCTCACCGGCGGGCGTCGCCGCGTCTTTCGCCCACAAGGGGATTTTCTCAAACTGGTATCGCTTGGGCGCAAGGCGGCGGTGGCCGACAAGGGCGGGATCGGCATAAAGATTCCGGGACTGTGGCATTGGAAGGACCGGATCGACCGGCGCTTCATGCAGAAGTTCCACAAACTGCCCGCGATGCCCGCCCCGCGCCTGCCGCGCAAAATGGCCGAAGGTGTGCGCGCCGAGATGTCGGCCCATCCGGTGATCTGCGGCGGTTGTGGCGCCAAGGTGGGGCCGGGGGCATTGATGGGGCTGGTCGAGGACCTGGCACCGCTGGAGCGCGCCGACGTCCTGAGCCGACCGGGGGACGATGCCGGGGTGTTGCGCATCGGCGGGCAGACCCAGGTTCTGAGCACCGATCACCTGCGCGCCTTCATCGATGACCCCTGGCAGATGGCGCGGATCACCGCGATCCATGCGCTTGGCGATGTCTGGGCCATGGGGGCCGAACCACAGGCGGCGCTGGTCAATATCGTCTTGCCGCGCATGAGCGAGCCGCTTCAGCGCCGCACGCTGCGCGATATCATGGATGGCGCGGGCAGCGTCATGACCAAGGCCGGTGCAGCGATCATCGGCGGGCACAGCACGCAGGGCAGCGAGTTGACCATCGGTTTCACCGTGACTGGTCTGAACCAAGATGGCGCGATCGGGCTGGACGGCGCGCGCGCGGGCGACCGGCTGATCCTGACCAAGCCGCTTGGCACCGGCGTCATCATGGCGGCGGCCATGCGGGCAGAGGCTGATGGCGACGTGGTGCGCGGCGCACTGGAATCGATGACGCGCGCCCTTGCCGCCGATGCACATGCGCTGCGCGCGGCGCGGGCGATGACGGATGTCACGGGCTTTGGTCTTGCGGGGCATCTTCTGGCGATCTGCCGCGCCAGCGGTCAGGGTGCCGAGATCGAACCGGACGCGGTGCCGCTGCTGCCCGGCGCGGGGGCGCTGTTCGCCCGCGGCGTGCGCTCGTCACTGGACGGGGCGAACGCGGCCTTTGCGTTGCCCGAGATTGATTGCCAGGGCGAGGCGCCGGTTTGGCTGTTCGATCCACAGACGGCGGGGGGGCTTCTGGCCGCGGTGCCCGAGGATCAGGCCGAAGACTGCCTCGGCGCGCTTCATGATGCAGGCGCGGCGGCCCGGATGATCGGGCGGGTCACCGACGGCCCCGCGCGGATAACCCTGCTTTAGTTGCCCGCGGCGCGCGTCAGCGCCTGCTCGAGATCGGGCAGGGCGCGAAGCAATCCTTTATCATCAAGCGTCGCGATGCATACACGCTGCTCGGGTCCTTGCGTCTTGCGGCTGCGGGCCTTGGCATAGGCCGGGTCGTAATGCTCAAGGATCAGCGCCTCGGCCAGCGCGTCGAATTCCCCGGCCGCCGCCATGCTCTGCCAGCGATCCACCTGTGCATTGCCGCGAATGGGGCGCAGCAGGTCGAGCTGGCGGGCGAGGTGCTCCGGGGCGGCGGTGATGTCGGCATAGGCGCGGGCCAGATAGCGGGCGCGCACGGTCAGGGGGGCGGCGATCTCGACGCTCGGGGCGGCGCGCATCGCGGCCCAGAGTGCAGGCGGCACGATGCGTTGGCCAACCTTGTTCGACTCCGCTTCGATGACCACCGGGCGCGCCGGATCGATCCCCGATAGCACTTGCGCGAGCCGCCCTTCGAACAGCTTCTGGCCGGGTTGTCCGCCAGCGACCCCGCCAAGCGCGGAACCACGGTGATTGGCCAGCCCCTCAAGGTCGATCACCTGCCAGCCGCGCGCAGCCAGAAGCGCCAGAAGCCGGGTCTTTGCGGTGCCGGTATTGCCATCGAGCAGCACCGGGCGAATTCCAAGCGTGTCATCGTAAAGCAGCTGCACCACCAATCGGCGATAGGCGCGATACCCGCCCTCCAGCACGCGCACCCGCCAGCCGATCTGTTGCAGGATCGTCGCGAAGGCGCCCGAGCGCTGGCCTCCGCGCCAGCAATAGACCAGCGGGCGCCAGCCGCCGGGCCTGTCGGCCAGTTCGTTCTGAAGATAAGCCGCCACATTGCGCGCCACATATGCCGCACCGATCTTGCGCGCCTTGAAGCGGTCGTCCTGCACGTAGATGGTGCCGACCTCGGCGCGTTCGGCATCGCTGAGCGAGGGCAGGTTGATCGCGCCTGGCAGGTGATCCTCGGCATATTCCGAGGGCGAGCGGGCGTCGATTACCGTATCGGCGGGAAGGTCATTGAGCGACCGCAGATCGCAAAGCGTGAATTTCATGGGTGGCCCCTATCGCAAAGCCGGCGCGAGGACCAGATCATGGCGATCCGCAGACGGACCCACAAGCGCATTCGCAGGCCGGGCGTGATGCCCGGTCGCGTCTTCTGCCGGCATCTGTCATAGTGCCGGAAAACTGTGCTCTGCGCGCATTGCGCGATCCAGAGTCCGAAGACCACTGTTTGAGCGAGATCAGGATGACGTTCGAATTCCCAGACCGGGAGACCCTTTCCGAGCCGCTCTATGCCAGCCTTTCCGCAGCCATCGAGCGGCAGATACGCGAGGGCCGTTTGCGCCCCGGAGACCGGTTACCCACGCATCGGGCGGTCTCGAACGAGCTGGGGTTGAGTGTCCACACCGTCAGCAAGGCCTATGAACGGCTGCGCCAGCACAACCTTATCCAGGGGCATGTGGGGCGGGGCAGCTTCGTGGTCGACCCTTCGGGGCTGGACCAGCCGCCCTATGCGCTGAAATCCCAGCGAGAGGATGTGCTGGACTTGGCCATCTCGCGCCCGCTCTACGATGCGCATCACGATCAGGCCATGCGCCGCACGCTGCGCGAGATGGCGGATAATGCCGATCCGGCGACGATCCTGTCCTGTCGCCCGAATATAGGGCAGCCCGCGCATCGCGCGGCGGCGGTGGACTGGCTGGCGCGCTGCCGGCTGCGCACCAGCGCGGATCGGGTACTGCTGACCAATGGTGTGACGCATGGCATGGCGGCGTCGCTGTCGGCGGTGACCACGCCGGGCGACGTGGTGCTGGCCGACGATGTTACCCATCATCTGGTCATTTCGCTGTGCCGGTATCTGGGGCTGACGCTGGTGGGGGTGGCTGGCGATGAAGAGGGAATGTGCCCGGATGCGCTTGAGCGGGTCTGCCGAAGCCATGATGCGCGCGCCATCGTGACCTTGCCCAACCTGGCGACGCCGCGCGCCGGCCTGATGGGCGAGGCGCGGCGGCGCGCGATCGTCGGCGTGGCGCGCAGGCGTGATCTTGTGATCATCGAGAACGACGCTTATGCGCAGATCCTCGAGGATGCGCCAGAGCCTTTCGCGGCGCTGGCGCCGGACCGCTCGATCTACCTCACGACTTTCACCAAATCGACGGTCTCGGGGCTGCGCGCCGGTTACATGGCGGCGCCGGTTCAGATGCAATCGGCCTTGCTGAGCCGGTTGCTGGTGTTCTCCTGGGCGGCGACGCCGCTGGTCGGCGAGATCGCCACCCGCTGGGTGCGTGACGGTACTGCCGCCGCCCTGGCCGAGTGGCAGCGCGGCGTGCTGGCGGCGCGGGGGCGAATCGTCGCCGAGATTCTGGGCGATCAGAGATTGCAGGGCCATCCCGGCGGGCTCCATTACTGGCTGACCCTGCCCGAGGGGCGCTCGACCGATGATATTGTGGGCAATGCACGCCGGCTCGGGGTCGCGCTGGCGCCCGCAACGCCGTTCATGACATCCCAGGCCCCGGCGCTTGACGCGGTGCGGATTTCAGTGGGCGGCATACGCGACGAAAGCCAGTTCAGAACGGCGCTTGAACGGGTTTCGATGCTGCTTCGCGCAACCCGCGATATCGCCTTTCCTCTCGAATACTTATAATTGTCATGCGTCAATTATTGGTTTGACATGCAATACAATGCGGCACACGCTTTTGACGCAATTGTATGAAACAGGGAGCAAAGTAATGGCGAAATTCATGACCAACACGTTCGCAGCTGCGGCCGCCGTCGGTGTCATGGCCATCACGGGCAGCATGGCAAAGGCCGAAACCTGGCGCTACGCGTTCGAGGAGGCTATCGACGAGGTGCAGGGCGTTTTCGCCCAGAAGTTCAAGGAAGAGATCGAAGCGAATTCCGACCATGAAGTCCAGCTTTTCCCTTATGGCACCTTGGGTGAATCTGCCGACATCATGGAGCAGGCTCAGGCCGGAATCCTGCAATTCGTCGACCAGAGCCCGGGCTTTACCGGTTCGCTGATCCCCGAAGCGCAGGTGTTCTTCGTCCCTTACCTGCTGCCGCAGGACACCGAAAAGCTGAGCGAGTTCTTCCGCAACTCCAAGGCGATCAACGAGATGTTCCCCGAGCTTTACGCAGAGCAGGGTCTGGAGCTTCTGGTGATGTTCCCCGAAGGCGAGGTCTGCATGACCACGCAGGAGCCCGTGTCGGGGCCGGACGACCTCAACGAGGTAAAGTTCCGCGTGATGACCAACCCGCTTCTTGTGGAAAGCTACAAGGCGTTTGGCGCGACGCCCACGCCGCTGCCTTGGGGCGAGGTGTACGGCGCGCTGCAGACCGGCATCATCCAGGGTCAGGAAAACCCGATGTTCTTCATCGAGTCGACGAAGATGTACGAGGTGACGGATGTCATCACCTGTGCGGGCCACAACAACTTCACCACCGCCGTGATGGCGAACCAGCAGTTCTTCGAGGGCCTTCCGGCCGAGGAACAAGAGATGGTGCAGGCGGCGATCGACGCCGCGTTCGACCACATCATCGGCTATCAGAGCGGCCTTCATGAAGCGAGCATCGAGAAGATCAAGGCAGCCAAGCCGGAGATGGAGGTCAATGTCCTGAGCGAGGAAGAGCGCGCGCCCTTCGTCGCCGCGGCTGAAGAGGTCGAAGAGACCTTCCTCGAGATGACCGGCGAATCCGGTGCCGAGATCCTCAGCCAGCTCAAGGCGGATCTTGAAGCCGTCGAAAACTAAAAGCGCAGACCGGCGGTCGCATTAAAGGATGCGGCCGCCGGTTTTCCTTATGGACAGTACATTCAACATCATCGCGGGGCCTGGACAGAGATGAACGAGTCTCAGACGCAGTCGCAAACCGACACCACCTCGACGGATGACGCATCCCTCAAGGAATATAAATCCACCCTTCCCGGTGTTCTGGGCACGGCCGACAATCTGATCAGCAAGATCGAAGCCATCGTGCTGGCGGTCGGCGTGCTGCTGATGGCCGCGAACACGATCGCCAACGTGGTGGGCCGCTTCATCTTTCAGAACAGCCTCTTCTTTTCAGAAGAGCTGAACCGGATTCTGATCATCATGATCACCTTTGCCGGCATCAGCTATGCCGCGCGCCAGGGGCGTCATATCCGCATGTCGGCGATCTATGATGCGCTGCCCGGGAAAGGGCGCAAGATCATGATGATCATCATCGCGGTGGTGACGGCCGTCTTCATGTTCGGGCTGTGCTACTACTCGTTCAATTATCTTCTGACTCAGGCCGGACGGGGCCGCGTGCTGCCGTCGCTTCAGATCCCGGTGTGGATCACGCTGGTCTGGGTGCCCTTCGGGTTCTTCATGACGGGGATGCAATATGCGCTGACCGCCATCAAGAACATCATTGAGAAAGATACCTATCTCTCGACCGCCGTGCTCGAAGGATATGACGACGACGAGATGGAGGTCTGAGAGATGGCACTGACGATTTTCTCGATAATGATTGTTCTCCTCCTGCTGGGTTTTCCAATGATGATCCCGCTGATCGTGGGGGCCTTCGTGGGCTTCTTTTCGCTGTTTGGCGGGATGAGCCAGCTTGAGACGATGATTCAACAGATCATGGCGGGCATCCGGCCCGCCTCGCTGATCGCTGTGCCGATGTTCATCTTCGCCGCAGACATCATGACGCGCGGACAATCGGCCAACCGGTTGATCGACCTGGTGATGGCCTTTGTCGGGCACCTGAAAGGCGGGCTGGCGGTGTCCACCGCGGCGGCCTGCACGATGTTTGGCGCGGTCTCTGGGTCGACCCAGGCGACCGTGGTCGCCATTGGTTCACCCCTGCGCCCACGGATGCAGAAGGCGGGCTACAAGGACAGTTTCATCTTGGCGCTGATCGTAAATTCATCGGACATCGCATTTCTCATTCCGCCCTCGATCGGGATGATCATCTATGGCGTTGTCTCGAACACCTCGATCGCCGAGCTGTTCATCGCAGGGATCGGGCCGGGGCTGCTGATCCTGTTCCTGTTCTCGTTCTATTCGTGGATTTATGCGGTGCGTCACAAAGTGCCCACCGAGCCCAAGACAAGCTGGCCCGAGCGCCTGAGCGCCGCGCGCAAGGCGCTTTGGCCGCTGGGGTTCCCGGCGATCATCATCGGCGGCATCTATGGCGGCATCTTCAGCCCGACCGAGGCCGCGGCCGCCTGCGTGCTTTATGCACTGATCCTGGAGGTCGTGGTGTTCAGGGAGCTTGACCTCAAAGGGGTCTATGATACGGCCAAGTCGACCGGGCTGATCACGGCGGTGGTGTTTATCCTCGTCGGGGTTGGCGCGGCGTTTTCCTGGGTCATTTCCTTCGCGCAGATCCCGCAGCAGATCCTTGGCGGAATCGGCGTCGACGAGATGGGACAGATCGGGGTGCTGTTCGTGATCTCGATCGCGTTCTTCGTCGGCTGCATGTTCGTCGATCCGATCGTGGTGATCCTGGTCATGGTGCCGATCTTCGCGCCCGTGGTGAATTCGGTGGGGCTCGACCCTGTTCTTGTGGGCACGATCGTCACCCTGCAGGTGGCCATTGGTTCGGCCACGCCACCATTCGGCTGCGATATCTTCACGGCCATTGCGGTGTTCAAACGACCCTATTTCGAGGTCATCCGTGGCACGCCACCCTTCATCGTCATCCTGCTGTCGGTGGCGGTCGCGCTGATCTTCTTCCCGCAAATCGCGCTGTTCCTGCGTGACCTTGCCTTTGAGAAGTAGTCAGGAGACCCAAGATGTTCAAATCAATACTTGTGCCCTTCGACGGCTCGCCCAATGCCGAGAAGGCGTTGAATATGGCCATAGACATGTCGCGCGAATGCGGTGGCGGCAATGTCACGATCCTGACGGTCTATCGGCATCACTCGATGCTCGAGGCATCGCTGTCGATGGTGCGCCCCGACGATCCGGGCAATATGGACGACATCATGCGCAACCACGCAAAGGAGGTCGCCGAGCGTGGCAAGAGCGTCGCCCATGAGGCGGGGCTGACCGAAACCCGCGCCTTCGTCAAATCGGGGCCGACATCGCGCACCATCGTCAAGTTCGCACAGGAACATGGGATGGACCTGGTGGTGATCGGCAGCCGAGGTATGGGGTCGGTGGAGGATTACCTGCTTGGCAGCGTTTCGCACAAGGTGACGGGACTGTCCCGGATTCCTGTGCTGGTGGTCTGACCGCGCCGCACGGTGCTGAACAGGCGCTTTGGAAAGATGGAAAAGAGGGGGCGTTCCGACGCCCCCTCTTTTTATTTCCGCGTCCGTCAGCCCGCGCCTGCCCGGCGGAAGATCCGGGTGACGATCATGAAGAACAGCGGCACGAAGACCACGCCCAGAACCGTGGCCGAGATCGTGCCGGCGAGCACGCCCGAAC
Organism: Roseovarius salincola; assembly: GCF_026891095.1. Classification (GTDB taxonomy): domain Bacteria; phylum Pseudomonadota; class Alphaproteobacteria; order Rhodobacterales; family Rhodobacteraceae; genus Roseovarius; species Roseovarius salincola. The sequence goes on along the minus strand of NZ_JAPTNL010000003.1, from coordinate 123,406 downwards.
CGATGGCGTTGCGCCCGCCCGACCCGGCGCCCGAACTGAGCACCAGCGGCAGAACCCCCAGCGAGAAGGCCATCGACGTCATGATGATCGGGCGGAAACGCTGGCGCGCGGCGGTGGCGACGGCGTCGATCACCCGTTCGCCCGCCTCGTGGCGCTCGCGCGCGAATTCCACGATCAGGATCGCGTTCTTGCCGGTGAGGCCGATCACGGTCAGCAGGCCGACCTGGAAGAACACGCCGTTCTCGAACCCGCCCAGCCAGGCGCCGGTCAGCGCGCCCAGCACGCCGATGGGCATGGCCAGCATCACCGCGAAGGGGATCGACCAGCTTTCATAAAGCGCGGCCAGCGACAGGAAAACCGCCGCCAGTGAGAGCGCATAGAGCAGAGGCGCCTGGCTGCCCGATTCCCGTTCCTCGAGCGAAAGGCCGGTCCAGGCCACGTCAAATCCCGGCCCGAGCTGCGCGACAAGACGCTCCATCTCGGCCATCGCCTCGCCCGTGGTCACGCCCTGTGCGGGCGAACCCTGAATCTGGATCGAGGGCACGCCGTTATAGCGGTAAAGCCCCTGCGCGCCATAGTCCCAGTTGCCTTTGGCGAAATTCGAGAAAGGAACAAGACCGCCGCTGACATTGCGCACGCGCCATTTCTCGATGTCCTTGGGTGTCGCGCGGGCATTGGACTCGCCTTGCACATAAACCCGCTTGATACGGCCCTGGTCGATGAAGTCGTTCACATAGGTGCCCGCCCAGGCGATCTGAAGCAACTGCCCCACATCGGTCGGCGTCAGCCCCATCGCCCCGGCCATGCGCCAGTCGATATCCAGGTTGAACCGCGCCGCATCCTCAAGCCCGCTGGGGCGTACGGAGGTGACCACCGGGCTTTGCGCGGCCATGCCAAGCAGCTGGTTGCGCGCGTTGACCAGTTCCTCGTGGGTCTGCCCTTCGCGGGCCTGAAGGTAGAAGTCGAAGCCCGACACGTTGCCCAGTTCGATCACCGAGGGCGGCACCACCGGGAAAACCTGCGCGTCGCGGATCTGGCTGAAAGCGCCAAAGGCCCGCCCGGCCAGGGCCTGAACGCTTTGCTGCGGGCTGGGGCGCTGATCCCAGTCCTTGAGCTGCACGAAGGCGAGGCCCATGTTCTGCCCGCTGCCCGCAAAGCTGAAACCGACCACGCCGAACATCGAATCCACGACATCTTCTTCCTGATCAAGGTAATAGTCCTCGACCTGCTTCACCACGTCGAGCGTGCGCTCGGCGGTGGCCCCGGTCGGGGTCTGGATCAGGGTGAAAAGGATGCCCTGATCCTCCTCGGGCAGGAAACCCGTCGGCGTGCGCATGAACAAGAGCGCCATTGCCGCGGCCAGCGCAAGATAGACGAGTCCCACTCGCAAGGGCCGCCGCACCGTCCAGCGCACGGTGCCGGTATAGCCCGAGGTAAGGCCGGAAAAGCCCTTGTTGAACCAGGCGAAGGGCCCGCGCTGAGCCGCATGTCCCTTGGATTTCAGCAGCGACGCGCAAAGCGCCGGTGTCAGGGTGATCGCCACCACCACCGACAGGGCCATGGCCGAAACGATGGTGATCGCGAATTGCTGGTAGATCACACCAGTCGAGCCCGGAAAGAAGGCCATCGGCACGAACACAGCCGACAGCACCATGGCGATACCGATCAGCGCGCCGGTGATCTGGCCCATGGATTTATGCGTGGCCTCGCGCGGAGGCAGGCCCTCTTCCTCCATGATCCGTTCGACATTCTCGACCACGACGATCGCGTCATCGACCAGCAGACCGATCGCCAGCACCATGGCCAGCATGGTCAGCGTGTTGATGGTGAACCCGGCCGCCGCCAGAACCCCGAATGTGCCCAGCAGGACCACCGGCACGGCGAGGGTTGGGATCAGCGTGGCCCGCAGGTTTTGCAGGAACAGGAACATCACCAGGAACACAAGGCCGATCGCCTCGAACAAGGTCTTGACCACTTCCTTGATCGATATCTCGATGAAGGGCGTGGTGTCATAGGGGATCACGTATTCCACGCCTTCGGGGAAGAAGCGGGCGAACTCCTTCATGCGGGCCTTGACCGCCTCGGCGGTACCGAGCGCGTTTGCGCCGGGCGCGAGGCTGATGGCCATGCCCGATGCCGGCCTGCCGTTGAAGCGCGCGATGGTGGCGTAGTTCTCGGCACCGATCTCGACACGGGCGACATCATCCAGCAGCACCAGCCCGCCATCGGTTTCGGCGCGCAGGACGATCTGGCGAAAGTCCTCGGGCGTGCTGAGCAGCGATTGCGCGGTGATGGTGGCGTTGAGCTGCTGCCCTTCCACCGCCGGGCGCGCACCGAAAGCGCCCGCCGAAATCTGCGCATTCTGCGCCGAGACCGCCGCCACGACATCCGAGGGCGCGAGTTCGAAAGCCGCAAGCTTGGCCGGATCGAGCCAGATGCGCATGGCATATTGCCCGCCGAACACATTGACCGATCCGACGCCGCGAATGCGGCTCAGCTCGTCAACGAGATTGGTGACCATGTAATCAGCAAGATCCACCTGTTCGAGGCTGCCATCGGTCGAGGTGAGGGCGACCACCATCAGGAAACCGGCCGAGGATTTCTCGACGGTGATCCCCTGGCGCTGAACGATCTCGGGCAGGAGGGGCGTGGCCTGGCTCAGCTTGTTCTGGACCTGCACCTGAGCGATGTCGGCATCGGTGCCGGTCTCGAATGTAAGGCTGATCTCCACCTGGCCTGCCGCTGTCGAACTGGAGGAGAAATAGCGCAACCCGTCAAGCCCGGTCATCTGCTGTTCGATAACCTGGGTCACCGTGTTGGCCACGGTATCGGCCGAGGCCCCCGGATAGCTGGCGTTGATCGAAACGGAGGGCGGCGCGATCTGCGGATACTGCGCCACGGGCAGCATCCGGATCGCCAGAACCCCGATCCCCATGATGAGGATCGAGATCACCCAGGCAAAGACCGGACGGTCGATGAAGAAACGTGCCATGATATTTGTCCCCGTTCCCGCCCGTTATTCCGACGCTGCGTCGGCGGTGGTGTTGCTGGTGCCGCGTTCTTCCGGGGCGAAGGTGGCGCCGGGCGCGGTTTTCTGAAATCCCGCGACGACAACCCGGTCGCCAGCGCTCAATCCGTCATCTACGACCCAGTCGCTCTCGCGGTCCTGAAGGATCGAGAGCGGGCGCTCCTCGATGACGCCGTCGGCATTCACCACCCATGCGGTCGGCCGCCCGCGCCGGTCTCGAACGACGCCCTCCTGGGGCACGAGGAACACGTTTTCGGCCACGTCCACGGGCATCTCGACCTGGACGTACATACCGGGCAGCAAGAGCGTCTGGGGATTCTCGAACTGCATGCGCAGGGTGACCACGCCGGTCTGCGGATCGACATTGGGTTCCGCCGCCTGAAGGCGGCCGGTGTGTTCATAGACCGAACCATCCGCGAGGGTCAGGCGGACGGTGCGGTCGGCGTCGGCGAGGGCGCGCTCGGTTTCGCCGCGCCGCCAGCGCAGAAGGTCGGCCGCGGATTGGGTGACGTCCACATAGACCGGGTCTATGGCGCGGATGACCGCGAGCGGCTGGGCCTGGCTGGCGGTCACAAGTTCACCCTGGCTGGTCTGCGAAAGGCCGATCCGCCCCGAGAGCCGGGCACGGATCGTGGTGCGGGACAATTCGATCTGAGCCGCGTTCATCTGTGCGCGCGCCAGTTCCAGCGCGGCCGCGGCCGAGTCGCGCGCCGCCTTTGCATCATCGAGCGCCTGCTGGCTGGCGACATTGCGGGCCTGCAATTCCTCAAGCCGTCCGGCATCGCGTTCGGCGGCGCGAAGCTGCGCTTCGGCCTGCGCGACGCTGGCGCGGGACTGCTGCAGCGCTGCCTCGTAAGTTGCTGAATCAATGCGGAAAAGCGGATCGTTCACATCGACATGCGCGCCCTCCTGAAAAAGCCGCTCGGTGATGATGCCATTGACCTGCGGGCGCACCTCGGCAAGGGCGGATGCCGCGACGCGCCCCGGCAGGGTCGCGGTCAGGGTCACGGTCCCGGGTTCGAGAGTGACGACCGTGACGGGGGTGGGCTGGCCGTCGCCTTGCTGGGCGAAAACCGGTCCGGTCAGGGCAAGGAAACAAAGGGAAAGAGCTCCAAAGGGGAGACGCGCGAACACTGTCATGGGATGCCTTTCGGGAGACGGGCATGCGCGCGGTAGATGCGCGCGAAACGCTGAAAATACAAGCCAGTTAAACAGAAGCCGGGGCGGAATGGCAACTGCGCGGACCGAACAGTGACTGTGCGCTACCGATCACGATGAATATGACCGCGCGGGCGCAAGGGCACTGCGTACAAAACGGACGAATTGTACACGGGTTCTGTACCAAAGTTCCGGGTCCCGGATTGCGTTTGGTACAAACCCGTCCCGCTGCCGGGCGGGACGCGCCGCTAACGAAATCGCAAGCTTTGCGTGATCGAATGACCGCGACACTCATGCCAGGAGATACCGATTTGCAAATAGCGATCAGGAGAAAGGCGATGATATGACGACATCCTGATCACGAGCGGGACGCGCCAGCGTGTGTCTGTGGCCAGCGTGCAGGCGGATGGCCATGGCCCGCGCGCCGCCGTTTGCGCCTGTCTTGTCCGATCATGTGCGGCATGGCGGCTTGTGTTCCTGTTGCGCGGAAGGGGTGGCCAATCTTGTCCGGTTGCGGCGCGACGGACGCACCAGATGCACGGCCTGCCGGTTGCGTCAGAGGAAGGGGTTGGTGGCGACATGATCGCGTCGCTTAACTGATCACCCGATCACCCGATCACCTGATCACCTGATCGCGCGAGGCACGAGAGGGCAAGGGCGTCAGATGGCCGATCGCGTGAGACACCGGAGGGCAATAGGGTCAGAGGGCTGTTGGCGCATGGCAAGGGAGGGTCTTCGCGCAATGGCCGATCGCGTGAGGCACGAGAGGCCCAGAGCGTCAGAGGGCCGATCGCGTGAGACACCGGAGGGCGATGGGGTCAGAGGGCTGTTGGCGCTTGCCGGGCTGATCCGCGCCGCCGGTCGCGGATCGGAATCGGGAGGCGGGCGCCGGATAACGACTGGCGCTTGCCGCGCCGGATATACCGGGCGGTTGACGGTCGCGCCGGAGCGGGTGGCCGAGGGTCGGAGCAGATGGTTGCAGGTCGTGCCGGGTGGCTGCGGGCCGTGTCGGCTGCCGATGGATCGGACCAGATGGTTGCAGGTCGTGCCGGGCTGATCCGCGCCGCCGGTCGCGGATCGGAATCGGGAGGCGGGCGCCGGATGACGACGGGCGCTCACCGCGCCGGATATACCGGGCGGTTGACGGTCGCGCCGGAGCGGGTGGCCGAGGGTCGGACCAGATGGTTGCAGGTCGTGCCGGGTGGCTGCGGGCCGTGTCGGGTGGCCGAGGGCCGGACCCGGGCGGTCAAGGGTCGGACCGGGTGGTTATGGGCCGGACCGGCTGCCGACCGGGGGGCGCCGGGTGGCTGAGGGCCGTGCCCGGTGGTTGAGGGTTGAACCGGGAGGCCGATGGGTCGGACCCGACGCCTATGGGCCATACCGGGTGGCTGAGGGTCGGACCGGATTGTTACGGCCCGGACCGGACGGCTGCGGGTCCGACCGGGCGGCTGCGGGTCTTGCCGGTGGCTGAGGGCCGCGCGGGACGGCTGCGGCCCGGACCGGACGGCGGCGGGTCGTGCCGGGAGCGGCGGGCCTTGCCGGTGGCTGCGGGCCGGACCTGAATTGGCACCAGACGCGGCACGCCAGCTCTGCCAGCGCGGGGCTAGGGCGCGATGCTGTCATCGGTGTCGCGGTTCTGTTCGTAGCGGCGGGCGAGCGGAAAGGCTGGCAGCCAGGATTCGCGCCGGAGGGTCCAGCTTTCATAGCTGGGCGTCAACAGGCCGGACGCATCGAGGGCGCCGAGATGCAGTTCGATCTCGTCCGCGCTTTGCGCGAAGACCGACGACCCGCAGCGCGGGCAGAAATGCCGCCCCTGATAAGCCCGGGTCTCGCCCTTGATGCTCACCGAGTCTTCAGGGAATATCGCGGCCGCATAAAACAGGGCACCATGATGTTTGCGGCAATCGAGACAATGGCAGATCCCGACCCGGTCGGGTTGTCCCGAGGCCGTGAAGCGGACATCGGCGCAAAGGCATCCGCCGGTGACATGGTCCATTTTCGTGCCTCCGTTGACGTCGTGGCTTTGTGATGGATGCACCCGATCAGGTCCGGCACGCAAGCGCCGTGTCTTTGTTGCGCGCGTGATCTGCCTTCGGGTTCCGCCAGCGCCGAACAGCGCGCATGCAAGCGCTGGCCGATCATGGCGTCAGGGCTGCGACGGGGGCACGCCGCCCAGTGTTTCGGTGAGATCCTGCGCCGCGCGGGCGACAATCCGGCCGGTCCGGTCGAGCTTGTCATCGGGAAGCCGCGCGGCCAGGCCCGAGATCGAGATGGCGCAGGCGGCTTCGCCCTGCGGTGACCAGACCACCGCCGCAAGGCAGCGCAGCCCGGTCACGTGTTCCTCGTCATCGAGCGCATAGCCTTGCCGGCGGATGCGGGCGATGTCCTGCATCGCGCTGTCGACATCGCGATGCGAGTGCGCGGTCATCGGATGCAGCCCGGTGCGCGCCACGAAAGCGGCGATATCGGCATCTTTCCAGGTCGCAAGGATCGCCTTGCCCATGCCCGAGCAAAAGGCGGGCACCCGCCCGCCGGGGGGCGAGATGGCGCGCATGATTTCGCGGCTTTCGACCTGGCTGATGGTGACCAGTTCGTCATTGTCGAGAATCCCCAGATTGGCGGTCTCGCGCGTGGTGTCGCGCAGCCGGCGCAGGAAGGGCAGGGCGGGAACCACGAAATTCTGACGCCGCCCGAAGGCCGCGCCGACGGCAAAGGCCTCGCGCCCCACATGCCAGAGCGCGCTGGCGGAATCGAACTGCGCGAAACCCTGCAATTCGAGCGTGGTCAAAAGGCGGTGCGTCGTGGAGACAGCCAGCCCGCTGAGCCGCGCAAGGTCGCTGACCCTGAGCCCGTCATCATGCTGGCTCAGGCAGCGCAGCAGGCGCAGCGCGCGGGCGACGGATTGCACGCCTTCGGCCTTGTCCGGGCTCATTTCGGTATACCTTTCCATACCGTGGAAAACATTTTTCCATTTGTTACAGCTTCGGCCCCGCTGCGCTAGCCCTTGCGCCAGAAACGGAGGATGAACATGACCGAATATGTCGAACGTCACGGGTTGTCGGTAGCCGCGCCGCTGGCGCGTCTTCTGGAGGACGAGATTCTGCTGGGCGTCAGCGCCGATCGGTTCTGGTCGGGTTATGGCGCGATGCTGCGCGATCTGGCGCCGCAAAACGCCGCGCTGCTGGAAAAGCGCGCCGAATTGCAGCGCCGGATCAATGAGTGGCATATCGCGCAGCGTGGCCAGCCTTTCGATGGCGAGGCTTATCGGGCCTTCCTCAAGGAGATCGGCTACCTGCTGCCCGAGCCTGCGCCTTTCGAGGTGACGACGCGCAATGTCGATCCCGAGATCGCCAGCGTGGCGGGGCCGCAATTGGTGGTGCCGGTGATGAATGCGCGTTTCGCGCTCAATGCCGCCAATGCGCGTTGGGGCTCGCTTTACGACGCGCTTTACGGCACCGACGCGATCGAAGGGACGCCCGAGGGCGAGGGCTATGATGCGGCGCGCGGCGCCAAGGTGATCGCCTGGGCGCGCGCCCATCTGGACCGGGTGGTGCCGCTTGCGACCGGGTCCTGGGCGGATGTCACCGCGCTCGATGTGGAGAGTGGCGCGCTGAAGGTCGCGGTAAAGGGGCAGGTGTGCGCGCTTGGCGATCCCGGCCAGTTCGCCGGCTATACCGAGGCGGGCAATGTTTTCCTGCGCGCGAACGGGTTGTTGATCGAGGTGGTGATCGACCGCGGGTCCCCCATCGGGCGGGACGATCCGGCGGGGATCGCCGATCTGCGGCTCGAAAGCGCGCTGACGGCGATCCAGGATTGCGAGGATTCGGTCGCGGCGGTGGATGCCGAGGACAAGTGCCTGGCCTATGCCAACTGGCTGGGGCTGATGCGGGGCGATCTGGAGGAGCGCTTCGAGAAGGGCGGCAAGACCATGACGCGCCGTCTTGCGCCGGACGTGACCTATCTTGATCCGCAGGGCAACAGCGTCACCCATCCGGGGCGCGCGGTGATGCTGGTGCGCAATGTCGGCCATCTGATGACCACCGATGCGGTGCTGATGGAGGGGCAGGAGACCCCCGAGGGGATGCTCGATGCCGCCGTGACGGTGGCGGCGGCGATGCATGATCTGGCGCGCGAGGGCGAGGGGAATTCGCGCGCGGGGTCCGTCTATGTGGTCAAGCCCAAGATGCATGGCCCCGAAGAGGTGGCGTTTGCCGACACGCTTTATGCACGGGTCGAGGATATCCTGGGACTTGAGCGCAATACCGTGAAGCTGGGCGTGATGGACGAGGAGCGGCGCACATCGGCGAACCTGCTGGCCTGTATCGAGGCGGTGAAGGATCGCTGTGTGTTCATCAACACCGGGTTCCTGGATCGCACCGGCGACGAGATTCACACCGCGATGCAGGCCGGGCCTGTCGTGCCCAAGGGCGAGATGCAGCAAGCCGGATGGCTTGCCGCCTATGAGGCGGGCAACGTGGATGCCGGGCTGGCCGCGGGCATGGCCGGCAAGGGGCAGATCGGCAAGGGCATGTGGGCGCGCCCCGACGACATGGCGGCGATGCTGGAGGCAAAGATCGGCCATCCGAAGGCGGGCGCGAATACCGCCTGGGTGCCCTCGCCCACCGCCGCGACCTTGCATGCCACCCATTACCACGAGGTCGATGTGGCCGCCGTGCAGGCGAAGCTGAAAGACCGCGAGCCCGCGTCGCGCGCGGCCTTGCTGACGCCGCCCCTGATGGTGGGGCGCAACCTTTCGCCCGAGGAAGTGCAGCGTGAGCTGGACAATTCCTGCCAGTCGATCCTGGGCTATGTGGTGCGCTGGGTCGATCAGGGGATCGGGTGCTCGAAGGTGCCCGATATCAATGACGTGGCCTTGATGGAGGACCGCGCGACCTTGCGGATTTCATCGCAATACCTGGCCAACTGGCTGCTGCACGGGATTTGCAGCGCCGAGGAGATCGAGGCGTCGTTGCGGCGCATGGCGCCCAGGGTCGATGCGCAGAATGCGGGCGATCCGGCCTATCGGGCGATGGCGCCGGGGTTCGACGGGCCTGCGTTCAAGGCGGCGCATGACCTGATTTTCAAGGGGGCGGAACAGCCCTCGGGCTATACCGAACCGCTGTTGCACGCGGCGCGCCGGGTCGCCAAGGCACAAGAAGGAGAGTGAGAGATGCTGACGATCAAACGACTGGATTTGGAGGATGCGCGCCGCCTGCTGAAGGGCGCGCGCGAGAAGGCCACGGAAATCGGCGTGCCCATGTGCATCGCCATCACCGACGAAAGCGGCAACCTTGTCGCCTTCGAGCGGATGGACGGGGGCAAGGTCACGTCGATCACCATTGCCATCGACAAGAGCTATACTGCCTCGGGCGCCAAGAAGGCGACGCATGAATATGGCGAGGCCAGCCAGCCGGGCGCGCCGGCCTACGGAATCGGCTCGGCCATTGGCGGGCGGCTGATGGTGGTGGGGGGCGGCTTGCCGGTGATCGTGGATGGCGAGGTCGTGGGCGGTATCGGCGTGAGTTCCGGCACACCGATGCAGGACCGCGAGGTGGCGCAGGCGGGGCTGGATGCGTTCGGGTCCGCGCCGGGATAACCCCCGGCACGGATGTGCCCCGACCTGAGAAGGACCACGTAAAGCGTTGCAATATATTGAAAATGCCCCGCAGGCCGCGATGCCTGCGGGGGTTCTTGTTGTGGGTGATGGGGATCAATTTAATCCGACTTAAATAATCAGAATTGACGATCCCGACTGTTTCTGTCAACAAAATGGGGCCTGCTGTCCGGCAGGTGGAATTCTCATGCGCCGGGGTGGGCAGACCATCAGCTGCGGCCCCGGGCGCGCGTTGCGGAAACGAAAAGGACCGAAAATCATGAAGACATCCCTGACAGCGATGGCACTGGTGCTGAGTTTTGGCGCGCCTGCCCTGGCGGGCAAGGCCGAGGTGCTGGAGACCTATGCCGATATCGCCCATGCGGGCTATGAGGACAGCCTGTTGAAGGCGCGCGAATTGCAGGCGGCGATCGAGGCGCTGCTGGCCGATCCCTCGCCCGAGACCCTGAACGCGGCGCGCGCCGTCTGGATCGAGGCCCGCGTGCCCTATCAGCAGACCGAGGTTTACCGCTTCGGCAATCCGATCGTCGATGACTGGGAAGGCAAGGTGAATGCCTGGCCGCTTGATGAGGGGCTGATCGATTACGTCGACAGCGCCTATGGCGGGGCGACGGACGAGAACCAGCTTGCGGCGCTGAACGTCATCGCCACGCCGACATTCACCCTGTCGGGCGAAGAGATCGACGCCAGAGAGATCACCCCGGAATTGCTGGCCGACAGGCTGCATGAGGCGGACGCGGTCGAGGCCAATGTCGCGACGGGCTATCACGCTATCGAGTTCCTGCTATGGGGGCAGGACCTTAACGGCACCGGGCCGGGCGCGGGCGAGCGGCCCTGGTCGGATTACGCCAGCGGCGATGCCTGCACCGGCGGCAATTGCGACCGGCGCGGCACGTATCTGACGGCGGCGACCGAGCTGCTGATTTCGGACCTTGAATGGATGACGGCGCAATGGGCCGATGGCGGCGCAGCGCGCGCGGCGGTGACGGCGGACGAGGATGCCGGGATCGTCGCCATGCTGACCGGGATGGGCAGCCTGTCTTATGGCGAACAGGCCGGTGAGCGCATGAAGCTGGGGGTGATGCTGAACGATCCCGAGGAAGAGCATGATTGCTTTTCGGACAACACCCATAACAGCCATTTCTATGACGGGCTGGGCGTGCGCAACGTCTATATGGGCGAATATGTGCGGATCGACGGCAGCGTCGTGTCGGGCGAAAGCCTGTCCTCGCTGGTGGCCCAATCGGATGACTCGGTGGATGCCGTGCTGCGCGCCGATCTTGACGCGACGATGATTGAACTGGGTCAGATCAAGGCGGCGGCCGAGGCTGGCTTCAGCTATGATCAGATGCTGGCGCGCGGCAATGCGGAAGGCGAGGCGCTGATCATGGATGCGGTCGATGCGCTGGTGAAGCAAACCCGTTCGATCGAGCGCGCGGTGACGGCGCTGGGCGTGGCGCAGATCGGATTCGAGGGGTCCGACAGCCTCGATAATCCCGACGCGGTGTTCCAGTAACGCGCCTGAAGACCCCGGATCGCGTGCCCGTCCAGGGCCGCGATCCGCTTCGCGGGCGCGACACTGCGGCGCCCTTGTTCATGTCCGGTTAAAGATGTCGATTTCATGCCTCACCTCATCAGACCCAAGACCAACCCCGCAAGCCTGCGTGCCATGACACGCCCCCATGCCGGAGCCGGATTCGCGCGCCTGTCCCGCAGTGCCTGCATCGCCCTTGGCGTGAGTGTCTTGAGCGCCGCGCCGATCGGCGCGAGGGCAGAGGCGCTGGAGGATGTGCATCTGGATGTGGTGCCGCGCAGCGAGGCCGAGGCCGCACGCGTCAGGGCCGTGACGGCCCCGGCGACAGAGTTCGATGCGCCCGAAACCTTTGAAACCAACCCGGCAGGCGCGGCGACGGTGCGCGCACGCAAGGACGCGGATGCGTTTTCGCAACCTTCGGGCAATATCTCGTTCGCGCATGAGATGGATTTCAAGCTGGGCAACGGGCTGTTCAAGAAGGTCTGGGTATCGTCGCCCGCGTCGACCAGGGCATCCGACGGATTGGGGCCGGTCTATAATGCGCGTTCCTGTCAGCGCTGCCATTTGAAGGACGGGCGCGGGCATCCGCCGCAAGGCGATGATGACAGCCGCGTGTCGATGTTCCTGCGCCTTTCGGTGCCCGCCCATGGCGATGCGGCGATGAGCGAGATCGAAACCTATCTGGCGGCGCAAGGCATCGACACGCCGCGCACCCGCCCTGACCCGGTCTATGGCGGGCAGTTGCAGGATCTTGCGGTCACCGGCCATGCCGCCGAAGGGCAGATGCGGATCACGTATGAAGAGGTGGACATCGCCTTGTCGGATGGCGAGAGCGCCACGCTGCACGCGCCGCGCTATCGCATCGCTGATCCCGGATACGGGCCGCTTTCGGATGATCTCATGATCTCGCCCCGTGTTGCGCCGCAGATGATCGGGCTGGGCCTGATCGAGGCGATCCCGGCGGCGGATATCCTGGCCCGTGCCGATCCCGATGACCTTGATGGCGACGGCATCTCGGGGCGCGCGCAGATCGTGTGGTCAAGGGTGCATGAGCGCCCGATGCTGGGGCGGTTCGGCTGGAAGGCGGGCAACCCCACCGTCGAGGAGCAGTCCGCCAGCGCCTTTGCCGGGGATATCGGCATTTCCAACCCGCTCTTTCCCGGTGCGGCGGGTGATTGCACCCCGGCGCAGGAGGATTGCATCGCGGGGCCGCATGGCGATGGCGACGAGAGGGTGTTCGAGATCGACCGCGAGGGGTTGGACCTTGTGACCTTTTACAGCCAGAACCTTGCCGTCCCCGCAAGGCGCGATGTGGATGACGCGGAGGTGCTGCGCGGCAAGCAGGTGTTTTACGAAACCGGCTGCATTGCCTGCCACAGCCCGAAATACGTCACCCATCGTCTTGAGGGTCAGGACGAGCAGAGTTTTCAGCTGATCTGGCCCTATTCGGATTTCCTGTTGCATGACATGGGGCCGGGGCTGGCGGACGGGCGGCCCGAAGGCGTGGCCAATGGGCAGGAATGGCGCACGCCGCCGCTTTGGGGGATCGGGCTGACCGAACAGGTGAACGGCCATACGCGGTTCTTGCATGACGGGCGGGCGCGCTCGCTGCTGGAGGCGATCCTGTGGCATGGTGGCGAGGCTGAGGCGGCGCGCGACCGGGTGGTTGAAATGCCCGCCGGCGCGCGTGCGGCGCTGATCCGGTTCCTGGAGAGTTTGTGATGCGGGACTGTCGCGAGATACATTGGCTGGTTGTCGTGCTGGCGCTCGCCTTCGGTCTGCCCGCCGGGGCGAAGGCGGGTGTGGACGAGGCGCTGTCGAGCCATGTGCTGCCGGGGTTCGGGACGTTCGCCCGGAGCAGCGCGGCATTGGCGGCCAAGGCCGGTGAGGATTGCCGCGCCGGGGCGCTGAAGCCCGCCTATCACGCCGCTTATGATGCCTGGATGGGGGTGAGCCATCTGCATCTGGGGCCGCTGGAACAGGGGGGGCGGGCGCTGGCGATTGCCTTCTGGCCCGATACGCGCGGGATGGTCGGGCGCACGGTGGCGCGCCTGGTCGCGGATGAGGACCCGGTGGTGGACACCGGCGAAGGGTTTGCCAGCGTGTCGGTCGCGGGGCGCGGGCTGTTGGCGCTCGAGCGGCTGATATACGAGCCAGAATTCGCGGGTTATGGCGCCGGGGATTACGAATGCCGGCTGGTGGGGGCGATTGCCGTCGATCTGGCGCGCATGGGGCGCGAGATGGCGGATGAATGGCCGGATTTCGCGGCGTTGCTGCGCCGTGCGGGTGCGCCGGGCAATGATGTGTTCCTCAAGCCCGGCGAGGCGAGCCAGGCGCTTTACACGGCGCTGATGTCGGGGCTGGAGTTCAACCGCGATCAGAGGCTTGGGCGGGTGATGGGCAGTTTCGATCGCCCGCGCCCGAACCGTGCCGAGGCGCGCCGCTCGGGGCGCTCGCTGCGCAATGTGGTGCTGTCGCTCAAGGCGCTGCGCGATCTGGCGCGGGGGCTGGCGGATGGGCCGATCGAGGGCAGCGAGGCGGCGTTTGCGCAGGCGCTGGAAACGGCCGGGGCGCTGGACGATCCGGTTCTGGCCGGTGTCGCCACGCCGCAGGGGCGGCTGAAGGTCGAGGTGCTGGCGCAGGAGATCCGCAGGATCGAGGACGCGGTCGCGCAGGAGATCGGCGCGGCGCTGGGTGTGTCGGCAGGATTCAATTCGCAGGACGGGGATTAGGGCATGGACCGGCGCAGCTTCCTGTCGAGCATGTTGTTTTCCGCCGCGATGCCGCGGCTGGGCTGGGCGGATGCGGGCAGCCCGGCTTACCTTGCGGCGGCGCGCGAGGCGGATGGGGCTTATGCGCTCTATGGCCTGAGCGAGAATGGCGCGGATATTTTCCGCATCCCGCTGCCGGAACGGGGCCATGCAGCCACCGCGCATCCGAGCGCCCCCGAGGCGGTGGGTTTCGCCCGCAGGCCGGGGCGATTCGCGCTGGTCATAGATTGCGTGGCCGGGCGCGAGACGCATCGCCTTCACAGCCCCGAGGGGCGGCATTTCTATGGGCATGGCGCCTTTGTCGAGGATGGCGCGGTGCTGGTCACGCCGGAAAACGATATCGAGACCGGCCAGGGATGGCTGGGCCTCTGGGCGCGCGACGCGGGCTATGCGCGGATCGGCGAGATCCCGTCGGGGGGCGTCGGGCCGCATGACATATTGCGGCTGGATGGCGATATGCTGGTGGTGGCCAATGGCGGCATCCGCACCCATCCGGACCGGGGACGCGAAAAGCTCAATCTGGAGACGATGCGCCCGAACCTCAGTTACCTGACGCTGCGCGGGGGCATCGAGGAACAGGTCGAACTGGACCCTGATCTGCATCTGGCGTCGATCCGGCATCTGGCCGAAGCCGACGGGGTGGTCGGTTTCGCGATGCAATGGCAGGGGGACTTGCCCGAAAGCGCGCCCTTGCTTGGCCTGCATCGGCGCGGGGAAGCGCCGGTGCTATGCGCGGCCGGGATGGCCGAGCAGATGGCGATGAAGGGCTATGCGGGGTCGGTGGCGATGAGCGGCGGGCAGGTCGCGATCACCTCGCCGCGCGGCGGGCGGGTGCATGTCTTTGGCATGGACGGGCAATTCAGCGCCAGCCTGAAACGTGCGGATGTCTGCGGCGTGGCCCCGGCGGCAAGCGGTGGGTTGCTGGTGACGGACGGCATGGGCGGGGTGCTGCGCATCAAGGGCGACGGCATGCGCCCGGCGCAATCATATGACAGGGCCTGGGACAATCACCTGATCCGGGTGGGGTGAGGCGCGCATTCAGGCGCGCAGGGCCGTGTCGTCGCTGCGCCGGACGGTCTCCATCCAGCAGCGCGCGCCCGCAAGCACCGCGTCATAGACGGCGCGGCCCGCGGCCTCGCCGGGGTCGGTGTGAAGCCCGGCATATTGCCCCGCCCCGGCATGTGCGGCGACGGCGATGCAATCGGTCCCGGTGCCGGTGGCGCGCCCCGGCGCAAGCGGCAGGTTCACATCCATCACCGCGGCGGTGCGGGCCTGCACGGCGATGGAAAGAAGTTCCAGAAGCGCGGCTTCGCTGAGGGCGCAATCCACATGCAGCGCGATATTGATCGTGCCCCAATCGTGGCCGGTGCGATCAACCCGGTGGCCGACCCGTTCGGCATTGGAGAGGCCAACTGTTGCCACGGCCTGTGCGCAGACGGTTCCGGCGCGGGCGCTGGCGCTGTCATGGGCGCGGATATCGCGCGAGGTGAGGAAGGTCACGGCGTCCTGCGCGCCGCGCGCCGCCAGTTGATCCGAAAGCCATGCCCCCACATCGAGATCCTGCGGCAGATCGGCATTGCGCACTTCGCGCCACAGGATGCGGCGCGCCCGCACAAGGCCGGGGCGGTCAAGCGCCCAGCTGAGCACCTGCATCGTCTGGCCAAGGTCGAATTCCAGCCAGGGGCGGTCAAGGGTGATGCGGGGGGTGGTCAACGGATCACCTCGAGCGGCTGGTAAACCGTGCCCTGGTCGGTCTCTTGATACCATGCGGTGATGGCGAACACATCGGCCAGCCTCTGGCGGGTGAGCACCTCGGCGGGCGGGCCATCGGCGACGAGGCGGCCTTCGGACAGCATCACGAGCCGGGTGCAGTGGCGCGCGGCCATGCCGAGATCATGCAGCGACACGAGCGCGGATTTCCCGGCCCCGGCCAGTTGCGCGAAAGTGCGCATGGTGGAAATCTGGTGCGCGGGGTCAAGCCCGGCGATGGGCTCGTCGGCCATGAGAAGCGGCGTGTCCTGCGCCAATGCGCGCGCGATCAGGGCGCGCGCCTGTTCGCCCCCCGACAGGCGAGAGGCGGCGCGGTGGCGCATCTCGTCAAGTCCCATCCAGTCGAGCGCGGCATCCACCCGCGCGCGGTCCTCGGGCGAGGGGTCGCCGAATGCGCCAAGATGCGGGATGCGCCCCAGCAGCACCAGGTTTTCGACGCTGATCGGCCAGGCGATCTCGCGCGATTGGGGCATCCAGGCGGCAAGGCGGGCGCGGTCATGCTGGGGCAGGGCGGTGAGCGAGCTTTCCCCGCTGAAGGGCAAGAGGCCAAGGGCCGCGCGCATCAGCGTCGTCTTGCCCGCGCCGTTGGGGCCGATCAGCCCGACGAATTCCCCCGCGCCGATATCGAGCGACACGTCGCGGATCACCGCGCGCGTGCGCAGCGTGACGGAGAGGTTGGAGAGGGTGAGGAGGCTCATATCCGCGCGGTCCGCAGTTTCAGGATAAGGTGCAGAAAGAGCGGCGCGCCGACAAGAGCGGTGACCACCCCGAGCTTGAGGTCGCGCGCCGGAAGGATGACGCGCACCGCGATATCGGCGGCGAGCAGCATCGCCGCGCCGCCAAGCGCCGAGGCCCAGAGCAGGCGCGAGGGGCGTGCGCCCACCAGCGGGCGCAGCACATGCGGCACCACAAGACCGACAAAGCCGATCGCCCCGGCAACAGCCGTGCCCGCCCCCACGACGCAGGCGGTGCCGGTGACGATGGTCAGGCGCAGGCGGCGCAAGTCGATGCCCATCGCCCCGGCGGCGTCTTCGCCCAGGGTCAGCGCGTCGAGCCCGCGCCCGACCAGTGCGAGCAGCACCCCGCCAAGCGCCATCAGCGGCAGCGCCAGCATCACATGGGTGAGCGACCGGTCGGCCAGCGAGCCCATCATCCAGAACACGATCTCGCTGGCGGCGAAGGGATTGGGCGAGAGATTCAGCACCAGCGATGTGAGCGCCGCCGCCAGCGCCGATACCGCGATCCCGGCAAGGATCAGCGTGAGCGAGCCGCCGCGCGGCCCCGCGAGCGCCATCACGAGCCCCATGCCGATCAGTGCCCCCAGAAGCGCCGAGAGCGGCAGCGCCAGCGCGAAGGCGGCGGCAAGTCCGGTCTGAAGCGACAGCACGGCACCGAGCGCCGCCGAGCCGGACACCCCGATCAGCCCCGGTTCGGCCAGCGGGTTGCGCAGGTAGCCCTGCATCGCCGCCCCCGCCAGCCCGAGGCTTGCGCCGATCATCAGCGCCAGGATGGCGCGGGGCAGGCGGATTTCACGCATCACCAGCGTGAGCGGCCCGCCATCCCCGGCGATGAGCGCCGAAAGGCTTTCGCCCGGCGCGGTTCCGGCCGGGCCGATCAGCAGCGAGGCGGCGAAGAGCGCGATCACCAGAAGGCAAAGGCCGATGGCAAGGCGGCTCATGGCCCGTCCCCCTGCAGGGCGCGGCGGGTGTGGACCAGCTTTTCGATGGCGCGCAGCACATGGGGCGTGCCGCAAAGCCAGTCGTGATCGGCGATGGTGGCGGCGGTGGTCGTCCGGCGCAGCGTCTGCACCACGGGGTGATCCATGATGTCCTCGGCGCGCGAGGCGCCGGGATAGCGCGAAGAGGTGATGACGGTATCGGGAACGGTCATCGCCAGCACTTCGAGCGGCATGCGCGTGCCGCTCTTGTAGCCCGCCGCGCTGGCGGCGTTGGAGAACCCGGCCGCCAGAAGGATCTGCCCCGCCAGGGTCTGATCGCCCAGCGTGTAGCCATTGGCATAGTAAAGCACCGCCGAGGGGCGTGCGGCGGCGGTGGCGCGCAGGCGCGCGAGGTCTTCGTCAAAGGCGGCGGCGATGGCGCGGGCGCGATCCGTCTGGCCCAGTGCCGCGCCCATCTCGAGGATGCGGTCATGCACGTCTTTGAGCGAATTGGCGGGCGCGAGGGTGATGACGGGAATGCCCAGCCGCCTGAGCATCGCGGTGCTGTGGCGCGCCGAGAGGGTGCTTGTCACCACAAGGTCGGGCTGCATGAGGTAGACTTCCTCGGCGCGGCCATGATTGATGGTGTGGCGCGCGGCCTCGTCGGCCATGGCCGACGCGCGCGGATCAAGTGCCACATGGCTGACGGAATGAAGCTGGCCCTCGTCCGCGATCAGCATGGCAAGCTGATCGGTGCAGAGATTCATCGACACGACACGGCCCGGCGGATCGGCCCGGGCGGCCGGCGCCAGCGCGGCCAGCGCGGCCAAAGCAGCGGGCGCAAGGCGGGCGGCGGCGCCGCGCCGCCCGCTGCCGCGGCGCGGATCAGAAGCGCGATGAGAGGCCAACATACATGGTCCGGCCCGGCGTGGCATAGCCTTCGAGTTCCTCATAGCTTTCATTGAGAAGGTTCGCGATGCGTCCGGTCAACTGCACTTTGTCGGTTATGTCATGGCTGAAGCCGAGATTCACAAGCGTGTAGTCGCTGAGGCGGACGCGGTCGAAATCGTCATCGGGGTTGCCGCTGAGGAAGCTGGCGGTCTTGAAGTTCGAATCGTAAAGCCCGGCCACGCGCTGCACGTCGAGCCGCAGGCGGGTGCGGTCATTGGGCAGCGTGTAATCCACGCCGAGCGAGAGTTCATGCTCGGGGCGGCGCAGCTCGATGGCGTTGCGGGTGCCGCCGGTGGCCACGGGCACGGGTTCGGTCGCGTCAAGCCAGGTATAGGCCAGCGAGAGGCCGAGGCGCTCGCTTACATCGTAGCGCGCCGCAGCCTCGATCCCGCGCCGGTCGCTGCGCCCGGTGTTGTTGACCGGCACGGTCTTGCCCAGGCCCATGTCGAACTCCGAGCCGATCTCATCCTCGAGGGTCTCGTCGAAATAGGTGATGTCGAACACGCCGCGCCCGTTCAGGAATTGCTGTTCGATGCCGATATCCCAGCCTTCGCTCTGTTCGGGCTTGAGGTCGGGGTTGCCGGCGAAATCGGAGAAGAAGCCGAACTGCTCGATCAGGGTGGGGTTCTGCACGCCGGTGCCATATGAGGCATGCAGGCGGGTGCTGTTGTTGGGCAGCGTGTAGGAGACGCCAAGCGCGTAGGTGGTGAAATCCTCGAAGGCGTCGTTGTCGTCATGCCGAAAGCTGGCCTGAAGCGCGAAGCCATTCCCGAAATCGCCCTGATATTCCGCCACATAGGCCGCCTGTTCGCGCGCGCGTTTCGCAAGCTGGCCGACGCCGAACACGATGGTCGGGTCGTTCTCGCGGTAGGTGAGGCGCTCGAATTCGGCGGCGAAGGTCAGGGTGTGGCCGGCGCTGGCGAGCGTGGCAGCGTCAAGGGCCAGCGTGCCCTGATAGGCGATCTTGCGCCGCGTGCCGGTGTTGTCGGCGTCCTTGGTGGCGGTGCCGTCAAGGCCCTGCCGGTCGATATCGGCGAAGGAATAGGTGAGCCGGTTCGACATGCGCCCGCCCCATGCGGTCGCATCGACATAAAGCGCGCCATAGGTTTCCTGCGCGGTGCTGGCGGCGGCGGAATCGGTCACAAGCAAGTCGGTGGTCGGCGCGGCGAAGTTGAAATTGTCGTTGTCGGTGACGCGATCGACATGGCGCAGGCTGCCCCCGATGGTGATTTCATCGGTCAGGAAATACCGCCCGTTGAGCGTGTAACTGCGGTTGAGGGCGCTGTCTTCCTCGCCGCCCGGCGTGCCCGACACGTCAAAGCCGCCCGAATGGCGCCGCGCGGCCGAAAAGCTGATATCGCCGCGCGATCCCCTGGCGCGCAGGGCCAGATCAAGCTGGTGGGTGCCGTCCGAGCCAACTTCGGCGCCCACGCGCCCGCTGAGTCCGGGGTCTTGGGCGCGTTTGGTGGTGATCGAGATCACCCCGCCCATCGCCTGAGAGCCGTAAAGCGCCGATTGCGGGCCGCGAATTACCTCGATGCGGTCGATATCGGTAGCCAGCAGCCCGCTGAAATCATAGGCGCCCGAATCCGGCGAGGCGACCTTGACGCCGTCGATCAGGACCAGTGTGTGATTGGCCTCGTGGCCGCGCAGGCGGATGGCGGTGGTGCCGCCAAACGACCCCGTGCGCGACACCGCGACGCCGGGCACGAGGCGCAGCGCGTCCGAGACATGGCGGATCGAGCGCGACTGAATCTCGTCGGCGGTAACGACGCTGGCAGCGCGGCCATATTGCGCCGTGGTCACGGGTGTGAGCCCGCCCGACACGATGATCGGGTCGAGCGCGATGGAGTCCTGCGCGAAGGCGGCTTGGGTGGTCAGGGCTGTGCCTGCCAGCAGGCCGACAAAAATCGAACGGTGCATTCTCATGTCCCTCCGTTGGCCACTGGGGCCAGGTCAAGTCGTGATGTCATGAGGAAGGACGGACCTTCCCCGCAGACGGCGATAGATGCCACCACTGACGGAAGGTTCCGTTGTCCATGACGCGCCCCGCGTCCGGACAGGGTGATCACCTCGGCAGGTCTCCTGACTTGCGGGTCATTGCTTGGCCGTGCCTTCCCACCGCGCCGTGCGCAGCAGTGGCATGTTCCGGCTTTGCTCTCCGCCTACAGTTGCGGGGGCAGTCACGGCATTGGCATCAGGCGATGCCGCACCGTTGTTCCCTTTTCACCGGGCGGCAAGCCACCCGGACCGAAGTGAGACCTTCTAGACCGAGTCGCGCCCCGGAGAAAAGCGATCTGATGCGCCGCATGCGCGCTGTGGTTCTGGCGACACGCCTTGCCGGGAGGCAAGGCGGGCAGAAACCGGTGGAACGTGGCGTTTCTTTCGCCATTATGGACAGGCGGGGCAGCAGGTGGCGCAAGACGTGGACAAAGGGACAGGAATAGCGGGGGGCGGGAAAAGGCCATGAGCCGTGGTGGCGCGCCCATACGGCCCGAAAGGGGTGTTGCTTGGCGATTCTGAGGCAGGTTCTGAGCTCGGTCAGGGTCAGGCTGCTGGTGATCGCTCTCTTGCCGATGCTGGTGCTGTTGCCGCTGTTGCTGGGCAGTTCGATGCTGCGCTGGGCGGGCAAGGTCGACGATATCCTGATCACCAAGGTCAATGGCGACCTGACGATCGCCAATCAATATCTGCAACGTTTGCTGGAACACTCGGGCGAGCGGCTGGAGGCGCTGGCGGGTTCGGTCGCATTGAACCGGGCGATGAATGACCCCGAGGCGTTGGCGACATTGCTGGCCGCAGAGCGCGAAAAGCTGGGGCTGGATTTTCTTTACCTGACCGATGGCACGGATGCGCCCGAGGGCTTCGCCCCCGGCGATTGGCCGGTGCTGGAAAGCGCGCTGAAAGGCGCGTGGCGCAGCGATGTGGACATCATGACCGGCGCCGAGCTTGAGACATTGTCGCCGGGTCTGTCCGGGCGCGCCGCGATCCGGCTGGTGGCGACCCGCGCGGCGGTGCCCACGGATCGCAGCGTCGAGGACCGGGGCATGGTGATCCATTCCGCCGCCCCCGTGCAGCGGCCCGGCCATGGCGGCCAGGGCGCGCTGGTCGGGGGGATGCTGCTGAACCGCAACCTTGATTTCATCGATACGATGAACGCGCTGGTCTATCGCGAACAGAGCCTGCCCGAGGGCAGCCAGGGCACGGCGACGCTGTTTCTGGAGGATGTGCGGATCTCGACCAATGTGCGCCTGTTCGAAGACGTGCGCGCGCTGGGCACGCGGGTGTCGGCGGCGGTGCGGGCGCGGGTTCTGGACATGGGCGAGACATGGCTGGACCGGGCCTTCGTGGTCAATGACTGGTATATCTCGGCCTATGAGCCCATCGTGGACAGCAAGGGGCAAAGGGTGGGGATGCTCTATGTGGGTTTCCTGGAGGCGCCGTTCCAGGCGGCCAAGACCAATTCGGTGGTCACGATCACCTTGTTGTTCGTGCTAATTGCGCTCTTGTCGGTGCCGATCTTCCTGCGCTGGGCGGGGCGCATCTTTTTGCCGCTGGAGAAGATGACCCAGACCATTGCGCGGGTGGAGGCGGGCGATCTCAATGCGCGCAACGCGCCGGCCGAGGACAGTGGCGAGATCGCGCAGGTGGCCGGGCATCTTGATGTGTTGCTGGATCAGGTGCAGGAGCGTGACCGCCAGTTGCGCGAATGGGCCGGGAGCCTTGAACGCAAGGTCGAGGAGCGCACCCGCGATCTGCGCGCCGCCAACCGCAAGCTGGAAAAGACCACCGAGCGGCTGATCATGTCCGAAAAGCTGGCCGCCGTGGGCGAGATCACCGCCGGCGTCGCGCATGAGATCAACAACCCCATTGCCGTGATCCAGGGTAATCTGGAAGTGGCGCGCAGCCTGCTGGCGCAGGACGAGGCCGAGAAGGTGGATACCGAGTTCCGCCTGATCGACGATCAGGTCTACCGGATCAGCGCCATCGTGTCGAAGTTGCTGCAATTCGCCAAGCCCGAGGAATATTCGGGCGCGGCCAACGTGATTTCCCCCGCCGATGTGGTGCGCGACTGTCTGGTGCTGACGCGTCACCAGATCGAGGCGGCGCATGTCGCCGTGGTCACGCATCTGGACAGCACCGGCGACGTATTGATCGCCCGCACCGAGCTGCAACAGGTGTTGGTGAACCTCATTCTGAACGCCGTGCACGCCATGCCCGGCGGCGGCACCCTGACGATTCGCGCCGGCGACAAGGACGGCGGCGTGGTGATCCATGTGGAGGATACCGGGCAGGGCATCGCACCCGAGGTGCTCAGGCGGATTTTCGATCCGTTCTTCACCACCAAGCAGGCCGAGGGCACCGGGCTGGGCCTGTCGATCAGCCAGACGCTGGTGAGCCGCGCCGGGGGCACGATCAGCGCGCGTTCGACGCCCGGAAAGGGCAGTGATTTCCGGATTTTCCTGCCCGCTTCGGCAACGCAGTAGACCGCGGGGCGTGCATGCGCGCGGTGATTGTGCGAAGCGTTTCCCGAGGCGCGGAAAAAACGGCGCGCGGAAATGATCCAACTTACATGCGCCTGCGTATTGGGTTTATGCTGATGCTTGACCTTGATACTTCGCGCGCCGGGCCGATTGTGCCCGTGATGCCCAGTGAAGAAGGGAAAAAGGTGTCGCAAGAGAAAACGGAACTATCACAGCAGACCGTCTGGATGTTGGCAGTTCGCGACGACCGGGACAGCGAAGCCTTTGCGGCGCTGTTCGATTTCTTCGCGCCGCGCCTCAAGGCATTCATCATGCGTTCGGGCGTGTCTGCCCATCAGTCGGAAGAGATCGTGCAGGACGTGATGCTGACAGTCTGGCGCAAGGCCGCGATGTTCGACCCGCACCGGGCACAGGTTTCGGCGTGGATCTACCAGATCGCCCGCAACCGGCAGATCGACATCCTGCGCCGTGAGCGCCGCCCCGTGCCCGAGGAACTGCACGAGGAACCGGGCAGCGAGGCGGATGCGAGCCAGATATTGGCGCTTGAACAGGAAGCGCGACGCTTGAAAGAGGCGCTGGGGCAACTCAAGGACGACCAGCGCGAGATCATCGAGAAGGCCTATATGGGCGATTTGACACATCAGGAAATCAGCGAGCAGACGGGTTTGCCGCTGGGCACGATCAAGTCACGTATTCGGCTTGGACTGGAACGCTTGAGACACGAGTTGAGGGAGCTCAAGCCATGAAACCCATTTCGCATCATATCCCCGACGCCATGCTGGCGGCCTATGCGGCGGGCAGTCTGCCCTATCCGTTCGCCATGGTGATCGCGAGCCATGTGTCGTTGTGCATCGAATGCCGCGCCGCGCTCGAGGCGCATCAGGGCATCGGTGGTGCGTTGCTGGAGTCGGCTGAAACGGTGGCTGTCTCGGACGGGTTGAAGGCCGATATCCTGTCGCGTCTTGACGAACCCTACACGCCCGAGCCCGTCCATGAGCGCAAGGGTGCGCTGCCCGGCCCGGTAATGAGCGCGCTGAAGGGGCGCGCGCCGCGCTGGAAGACGCTGGGCATGGGTGTGCGTCAGGACATTTTGCATGCGGGCAAGGACGGCTCGGTCCGGCTGCTTCATATCCCGCCCGGACAGGCGGTGCCCGATCACAGCCATAACGGGCTGGAACTGACGCTGGTCCTGCAGGGCAGTTTCAGCGACGAGACCGGACGGTTCGGCGTGGGTGACCTTGAGATCGCCGACGAGGATTTGGAGCACACGCCCATTGCCGATCCGGGTGACGCCTGCATCTGTCTTGCTGCGACGGATGCGCCGCTGCGGTTCCGCGCCTTCATGCCGCGCCTGCTGCAACCGATCTTCCGGATCTGACGCGCGCGGCGCGCGGTCAGCGGCCGCGATAGATCACGAGGTCGGGCAGATAGACCAGTGCGCGGATGAACCATGAGAAGGGCGCCGGGAAATCGGTGCGGAAACGGCGGCGCTGCATGGCGGCGAAAACCCGTTTCGCGGCGTCTTTCGGTTCCATCAGCATCGGCATGTGAAAGTCGTTCTTGTTGGTCAGCCGGGTCTTGATGAAGCCGGGATTGACGATGCGCACGGTCACGCCGCTGCCCCTCAGGTCATGGCGCATGGTTTCGGCAAGGCTTATCAGCGCCGCCTTGCTGGCACCATAACCGATGGCCGCGGGCAGGCCGCGATAGCCCGCTAGCGAACCGACAAGGGTGATGTCGCCCGCGTCGGCGGCGACGAAGCGGGGGACGATTTCGCCCAGCACGCGCATGGCACCGGTGAAGTTCACATCACATACCGTCAGCGCGGCGTCGCCGTCCCATTTTGTGGCGGGCATCGGCTCGTAAGCGCCGGCGTTGTAGATCAGCCCGTCAACCGGCCCGATGTCGGCGGCGGCATCGCGCACGGCCTGGAGATCGGTCACGTCAAGCGGCAGGACCCGCGCATCGCCGAGCGTGGCGGCGAGGCTTTCGAGGCGGCCGGCATTGCGCGCCGAGAGCACCAGCCGCGCCCCGGCGCCATCGAGCAATGCGGCCAGTTCGCGCCCCAGCCCCTCGCTGGCGCCGATCAGCCAGTATGTCTTTCCCGCGATGGCGCTCATTTGGTGGGCTCGCGGAAGGTCTGGCTGTCGGACAGCAATGTGTCTGGGGCAGGGGGCGGGCGCAGGAAGGGCGCGCGCTTGAAGTAAAGGATCAAGGCCTGCCAGTGGATCAGCGCCAGAACCCGCAACGCCCCCGTCGGACGGCGCAGCGCCGCCCAGAGCAGCGAACGGTTGGTGGCGCGCGCGCGCTTGCCGGTCAGGGTCGCCAACACGCCCTGATCGCCGTTCTCATAGGCGATACGGATCGCGATGGCATGCTCGGAGAAGCTGAAATTGAAACGGTAGCGCCCCGAGACCTGCTGAAACGGCGAGACATGCATGAGCTTTTGCGCCGTGATCGTTTCGGACGCCTTGATCGGGCGGAAATCGGGATGGGCGCAGAAATAGCAATGGCGGTCCCCGAACGTGTTGTTGACCTCGGCCACGAAG
Organism: Roseovarius salincola; assembly: GCF_026891095.1. GTDB lineage: Bacteria > Pseudomonadota > Alphaproteobacteria > Rhodobacterales > Rhodobacteraceae > Roseovarius > Roseovarius salincola. The sequence goes on along the minus strand of NZ_JAPTNL010000003.1, from coordinate 97,890 downwards.
GCGCAGGGCGCGCCATCGCGCAGAGCGATCCAGAAGCTGACCGGGTTGAAATGGAACCAGAGGAAGCCGGGCTGTGTGAGCAGGCGGATATCGACCGTGTCGGGATCGAGCCCATGTCCGGAAAGCACCTCGCGAAACCACGCCGCCCCGCGCCCGGCCCCGCGCGGCCCGCCGTGATGCCTGTCGCGCAGCGACCAGAGGTTGAAACGGTTGCGCGAGATCAGCCCCGGCAATCGGTCCGCCTCGGGGTCGAGCATGACGTAATCGACGCCGTAGCGGAACGCGTTCACCACTTCGCCGCGGCGCGCATGGTAGGTCTGGCCCTGGATATGTTCGATCTTCATGGGAGTGATACGTGCCCCGTGCTCCTGCGGATCACCCGCGGGCGCTCGCGTCGCGGCGCGCTTTGAAACCGTGCAACCCCCTTGTCGTGGCGGGATTTTTTGATCCATGCGTTATCGGCCCTCGTAACAGGTGGAGATTTACAGGAATAGACGAGGCCCGGATGTTCGACCAAGCGCAGTTTCCCCGGAAGAAGATCGCCATCATCGGGGGCGGCATTTCGGGCCTTTCGGCCGCCTATTACCTTTCTTCGGATCACGATGTCACGATTTTCGAGTCGGCCCCGCGTCTGGGCGGACACGCGCGCACGGTGATGGCGGGCAAGAATGGCGATCAGCCGGTCGATACCGGCTTCATCGTGTTCAACTATGCGACATATCCCTTTCTGACCGGCCTTTTCCGGGAGCTCGATGTGCCCGTGATCAAGAGCGAGATGAGCTTTGGTGCGAGCATCGATAATGGCCGGCTGGAATACAGCCTGAGCAATCTGAGTTCGATGACCGCGCAGAAAAGCAACCTCATGCGCCCGCAATTCTATCGCATGATCGCCGACATCCTGCGCTTTGGCAAACGGGCCGAGGCGGCCGCGATGGATGACGACAAGACCATCGGCGAACTGGTGGACGAGCTGGGCCTTGGGGGCTGGTTCCGCGACAATTACCTCTTGCCGATGTGCGGCGCGATCTGGTCGACCCCGACGGAAGAGGTGGACCGCTTTCCCGCGCGCTCATTGGTGCAGTTCTTTCGCAACCACGCGCTTTTGGCGGGATCGGGGCAGCATCAGTGGTGGACGGTGAAGGGCGGAAGCATCGAATACGTGAAGCGTCTTCAGGCCGCGTTGGAAGCGCGGGGCTGCGATATCCATCTTGATGCGCCGGTGGCGCGCACCACGCGCGGGCCTGCCGGCGTGAGGGTGATGGCGCCGGGCGCCGGGGAGACCCCGTTCGACGAGGTGGTCCTGGCCTGTCATTCGGATCAGGCGCTGGCGATCCTTGGCGGTGATGCCAGCGAGGACGAGGCCGCGGCGCTGGGCGACATCCGCTATCAGGACAACCACGCCGTGCTGCATTGCGACCCCGGTCAGATGCCGAGGCGGCGCGCCTGCTGGTCAAGCTGGGTCTATCGCTCGCAAGGCGGCGCGATCGGAGTCACCTACTGGATGAACCGCTTGCAGGGTATCCCGGAAAGCGACCCGCTTTTCGTCACGCTGAACCCGTCGCGCGAAATCCCGGCAGAGTCGATTTATGACGAGGTCACTTTCGCCCACCCGGTGTTCGACAAGGCGGCGTTGCGTGCGCAGCGGCGCATCCGCGAGATGCAGGGGCGCAACCGCACATGGTTTGCGGGCGCCTATAACCGGCATGGTTTCCACGAGGACGGCATCGCCAGCGCGATGCGGATCGTGCGCGGGATCAATGCACAGGATCACACGAAAGGAAGCGAGAGTGCGTTTCACGAACAAGGCCCTGAGAGCGGAGTTCCTGTCGACATGCGAGCGCCTGCGTGACGGGCGGCTGACCCTGCGCACGCCCGAGGGCGAGCGCCATCACTTCGGCAGTTCCGGCCCCGAGGCAGAGATGGTCATCCATGACTGGGCGGCGGTTTCGGCCATGGCGGCGCATGGTCAGGTCGGGCTGGGCGAAGCCTATGTTGCGGGGCTGTGGGACACGCCTTCGGTCGAGGGGCTGACGCAACTGGCGATGCGCAACCGCGATCATCTGGGTGCCTATGACCACCCCAGCCTGCTGAACCGGGCGAAATTCCGTCTGGTGGACGGGGTGCTGCGCGCCAATTCAAGGCGCGGGGCGCAAAGGAACATCCGCGCCCATTACGATGTGGGCAACGAATTCTACCGGCTGTGGCTGGATGAAGGGATGACCTATTCGGCGGGGCTGTTCGACACGGGCGAAGAGGATCACGATCTGGCCCGCGCGCAGACCCGCAAGAATGCCCGCGTGCTGTCGCGGCTCGGGGCGGGCGAGCGGGTTCTGGAGATCGGCTGCGGCTGGGGCGGTTTCGCCGAGCAGGCCGTGGGCGAGGGGCGCGATGTCACCGGGGTCACGATCTCGCGCAACCAGCATGCCTATGCCCAGTGCCGACTTGACGGGCGCGCCGATATACAGCTGCGCGATTACCGCGACGTGGCGGGGCAATATGACAATATCGTCTCGATCGAGATGATCGAGGCGGTCGGCGCGCGCTACTGGCCGAGCTATTTTTCGATGCTCAAAAAGAACCTGGCCGAGGGTGGCCGGGTGGTGTTGCAGGCGATCACCGTGAGCGACGCGTTCCATGAACGCTACGCCGCGTCGTCGGATTACATCCGCCGTTACGTGTTTCCCGGCGGCATGCTGTTGTCGGACAAGGTGATTGCGCGTCAGGCCGCCGATGCCGGGCTGGAGCTGCGCGACAGTTTCGCCTTTGGTCAGGATTACGCACGCACCTGCCGGAGCTGGTCGCGGAGTCTGAGCGCGCAAAAGCGGCGGATCGCCGAAATGGGCCATGGCGAGGCGTTCTTTCGCAACTGGAAATATTATCTCGAGATCTGCGCGGCCTCCTTCGCGGTGGGTCATACCGATGTGGTTCAGGTGGAGCTGGCCCATGCGTAAGGCGATGCTGATCACGGCGTTGCTGGTTTGCCCGGCCATGGCCCAGGCGTCGATCGTCAAGTCGGTGCTGGCGGATGCGGAATTGCGTGGGGCGGCCATCTATCGCTTTATCGGCTTTCCGCTTTACGAGGCGCGGCTTTACACGCAGGACGGCGCGCCGCTGGACTGGAGCGAGGATTTCGGGCTGGAACTTGAATACCGGCGCAACCTGACCGCCTATGACCTGATCGAGGGCACGATGCGCGAATTGCGCCGCACCGGCGCGCCGCTGCCGGTGCGCGACCAGCTGGCGCAATGTTTCCGGGACGTGCAGGAGGGCGACCGCTATGCGGCGGTGTCGGATGGCCCCGACAGAATCGCGTTCTGGCGCAATGACCAGCGGGTCTGCACGGTGGCACATCCCGGCATCAAGGAAGGATTCATGCGGATATTCCTGGGCGAGAACAGTCGCTCGAGAAGTTTCACCCGCGCATTGAAGGGCGAGTGATGCGCTATCCGCGTGTCAGCCTTTACGCGATGATGCTGGCGGCGGCCGGCATTCCGCTTTACATCCACCTGCCGCGTTTTGCCTCGGTCAATCTGGGGATCGGGCTTGGGGTCATCGGCAGCGTGCTGCTGGTGATCCGGCTGATCGATCTGGTGCAGGATCCGCTGATCGGCTGGGCGATCGACCGCTGGCCGCGTGCGCAGGGCCTGTTCGCGATGTTGGCGGCGGGCGGATTGGCGGTGGGGTTTCCGCTGTTGTTCGCGCTTGAGGCCGGGCCGCATGTGGTCGCGCGGCTGATCGCGATCCTGGTGCTGCTGTTTTCGGCCTACAGCCTGGGCATGATCCTGCTTTATGGGCGCAGCGCCACGCTGGCGCGAGAGGGCACGGCGCAGGAACTGATGACGCTCGCCGCCTATCGCGAAGCGGGGATGCTGGCGGGCGTGGTGGTCGCGGCGATTGCGCCCGCGATCCTCATGGGGCTTGGCGCGGGAGCGCGGGGTTATCCGGCCTTTGGCCTGTTCCTTGGTGCGCTGGCGGTGGTGGTGGCACTGGTCACGCGGCCGGCATGGCGCCGCCCTGCGGTGCTGGGCGACCGCCTGTCGCTGGAGGGGCTGGGCGAGGCCGGGGCGCTCAGGCTGCTGGCGCTGGCGCTGGTCAACAGCCTGCCGGTGGCGATCACCTCGACGCTGTTCCTGTTCTTTGTCGAGGACCGCCTGCAGCTTGAAGGCATGGCGGGGCCTCTTCTGATCGTGTTCTTCCTGAGCGCGGGCCTGAGTGTGCCGCTTTGGGCGCGGATGAGCCAGCGGATCGGGTCGCGCCCGACGCTGCTGGTGGCGATGCCGCTGGCGATCCTGGGCTTTGTCGGCGCGGCCTTTCTGGCACCGGGCAATCTGATCGGTTTCGTGTTGATCTGCCTTGCCTCGGGGGCGGCACTGGGAGCGGATATGGTGATCCTGCCAGCGATGTTCTCGGTTGCGCTGACGCGTGCAGGGCTGAAGGCCTCGATGGCGTTCGGGATATGGTCCTTTGCGGGCAAGCTGGGGCTGGCGCTTGCGGCTTTCGCGGTGCTGCCGCTGCTGGAGGGGAGTGGATTCACCCCCGGAGAAATCAACGATGAAGGTGCTTTGAGTATGCTGAACTTTTCTTACGCCGTGCTGCCCTGCATTCTGAAACTTGCTGCGCTGGTGCTGGTGTTCCGCCTGCCCGCAGAGGCGCAGCCGGCATGAGCGCGCTGGCCGCCGTTCTGGCGCTGATCCTTGGCGCGCTTCTTGTGCGGGCGCGTTTCTTCAGCTTTCGCAGCCAGAAACCGGGCGACTATGCGGAGGGCGCGCCCGCCTTTTCGCTGCAAGAACATCTTTCGGGCGAGATCCTGTCGGAAGGGGTGATCTTTGGGCCCGACGGGCGGATGACAAACAGTTTCGTGGCGCGCATGTCAGGCAAATGGGATGGGGACGCCGGAGTCCTGAGCGAGGATTTCACCTATTCCAACGGCAGTCAGCAGGCGCGCGCCTGGCACATCACCCTGGGAAAGGGCGGACGCTTTACAGCGACGGCCGACGATATCCGTGGCGTGGCGCAGGGGCGGATATCGGGATCGACGGTGATGATGCGCTACAGGATCGTGCTGCCAAAGGAGGCCGGCGCGCATGTTCTGGACGTGACCGACTGGCTTTACCTGACGCGCGACGGTGCGATCATGAACCGCTCGCAGATGCGCAAGTTCGGGGTGACGGTGGCCGAGCTGGTGGCGACGATGCGCCCCGCTCCTGAAGCGCGTGACTAGCAGGCCGCAAGAGCGCCCGGTGCAGTGATCCGGGCAGGGGCGGCGAAACATGAGTTTCGCAGCTTGGCAATCGCGGGCGAAGCGACTATAGCCCGTCGCGACACGCAAGGAGCCGGGTGTGATCCCCGGCTGGCTCTTCCGGCCGCCGATCCGCCGGACAACCAAAACCCGCACCAGACCACACGGAAACCAAGACCGCACGTATCGCCGCGCGGCCCGAGGATACCAGACTTTCATGATGTCACTTACCCAATACCGCCGCCAATGGACCGGCAATATCCGTGGCGACCTGCTGTCCGGCCTTGTCGTCGCATTGGCGCTCATTCCCGAGGCGATCGCCTTTTCTATTATTGCGGGCGTCGATCCCAAGGTGGGGCTTTATGCCAGCTTTTCGATCGCGGTGATCACCGCAATCACCGGCGGGCGGCCGGGGATGATCTCGGCGGCGACGGCGGCGACGGCGGTGCTGATGGTCACGCTGGTGCGCGATCACGGGCTGGAATACCTGCTGGCCGCGACCGTTCTGGCGGGGCTTTTGCAGATCGGCGCGGGGTTCCTGCGATTGGGCTACGTGATGCGGTTCGTGTCAAAATCGGTGATGACCGGCTTTGTCAACGCTCTGGCGATCCTGATATTCATGGCGCAGCTGCCCGAGCTCGATCCGTCGAAAGTGCCGATGCTGACCTACGCGCTGGTCGCGGGCGGGCTGGCGATCATCTATCTTTTTCCGCGCATCACCACGGCGATCCCGTCGCCGCTGGTCACGATCATCGTGTTGACGCTGCTGACGGTCGCCATGGGCTGGGATGTCCGCACGGTGGGCGATATGGGCCAGTTGCCCGACACCTTGCCGATCTTCCTGATCCCGGACATTCCGCTCACATTCGAGACGCTTCGGATCATTCTGCCCTATTCCATCGCCGTGGCCGTGGTGGGCCTGTTGGAAAGTCTGATGACCCAGCAGATCGTTGATGACCTGACCGACACCAGCAGCGACCGCAACCAGGAATGCGTGGGCCAGGGGCTGGCCAATACCGCGACCGGATTCATCGGCGGGATGGCGGGCTGCGCCATGATCGGGCAGTCGATCATCAACGTGAAATCCGGTGGGCGCGGGCGGCTGTCCAGCTTCGCCGCCGGCGTCTATCTTCTGGCGATGGTGGTGGTGATCGGGGACATCGTTGCAATGATTCCGATGGCTGCGCTGGTGGCGATCATGATCATGGTCTCGATCGGCACGTTCTCCTGGTCTTCGATCAAGGCGCTGCGCGATCATCCGCGATCATCCTCGATCGTGATGCTGGCGACGGTATTCTTCGTGGTCTATACCCATAACCTTGCGATCGGTGTGCTGGTGGGCGTGCTGTTGTCGGGCATCTTCTTCGCCTGGAAGATATCGCAACTGTTCCGGGTCCGCACGGAGATCACGGCGGACGGGATGCACCGCACCTATCACATCGAGGGGCAGCTGTTCTTTGCCTCGGTCGAGGATTTCATGAAGGCATTCGACTTCAAGGAAGCGCCCGAGAAAGTGACGATTGATGTCAGCCGCGCCCATATCTGGGATATTTCATCGGTTGCAGCGGTGGACATGGCCGTGCTCAAGTTCCGTCGCGAGGGGGCCGATGTGGAGATCATCGGCATGAATGAGGCCTCGGAGACGATTGTCGACCGGCTGGCCATTCATGACAAGCCGGGGGCGATGGATCGCCTGCTGGGCCACTGAAGGGGAACGGATTCATGAGTACGAATACACTGATCGCGCTTGTCGACGGCTCGGCCTATTCCGAAAGCGTCTGCCACCACGCAGCCTGGATCGCCGGGAAGAATGACTGGAAGGTGAAGATCTATCACGTCATGGGCCGCCGCGAGGGGGTCGAGGGCCAGGACCTGAGCGGCGCGATCCGGCTGGGCGCGCGCACCGCCCTTCTGGCGCAGCTTTCCGAACTGGATGAGGCACGCGCCAAGCTGGCGCATGAGCATGGGCGCGCGATCCTTGACGACGCAAGGGCGATTGTCGAAGGCGATGGCGATATCGAGGTCGAAACCCGACTGCGCCAGGGCGATCTGGTCGAGACCGTCACCGCCAAGGAAGAAAGCGGCGAGATGATCCTGATCGGCAAGCGCGGCGAGGCGGCGGCGCTGGCGATGGAGCATCTCGGCTCCAACCTGGAACGGATCGTGCGCGCCAGCCACAAGCCGGTTTTCATCGCCAACCGCGCGTTCAGGCCCGTCGAAAAGGTTCTGGTCGCCTTCGATGGCGGGGCCTCCTCGCTCAAGGCGGTGGATTATATCTCGCGTAGCCCGCTTTTTGTGGGGCTGAAGGTGACGCTGGTCTTCGCGGGCAAGGACACGCCCGATATCCGAAAGGCGCTTGAAGGGGCGCATGCAACGCTGAAGGCGGGTGGCAGCGATGTCGAGATCGAGATCCGCAGCGGCGATCCGGAAGCCGTTCTGGGTGAGATCGCCCTGGAGGGCGAGCACGGCTTGCTGGTGATGGGGGCCTACGGGCATTCGCGCGTGCGCAGCCTGATGATCGGTTCGACCACGACCGAGATGCTGCGATCCTGCCGGGTGCCGGTTCTGATCATGCGATGACACAGGGTCCGGTCAAGGAAAACAAGACTGAACCGAGATGCTGACTTTCCTGCGCGAGAACCTGCGCTGGCTGGCCAGCGGAGTGTTGCTGACTTTCGCCTCGGCCTTTGGGCAGACGTGGTTCATTTCTTTGTTCGCGGGGGCAATCAAGACCGAATACGGGCTGAGCGACGGTAGCTGGGGCGGTCTTTACACGGTCGCAACCCTGACATCGGCGGCGCTGTTGTTCTCGCGCGGATCCATTGTGGATACCGTGCGGCTGTCACGGCTGGCCCCGGCGATTGCGGTGGCTTTCGCGCTGGCGGCGCTTGGCATGGCGATGGCGCGCAATATCTGGTTATTGGGTTTGTGCCTCTTCCTGTTGCGGTTCTGCGGGCAGGGCATGTTCAGCCATATCGCGTTGACCGCCATGGGGCGCTGGTTCGAGGCGCGGCGCGGGCAGGCGGTGGCGATCACCAGCCTCGGCCATCCGGCCGGTGAGATCGTGATCCCGCTGCTGGCGGTGCTGGCCATCGCCGGGATCGGCTGGCGGCCGACATGGACCGGGGTCGCATGCCTGCTGGTGCTGGTGGTCGCACCGCTGTTGTGGGTGCTGCTGGCCGAAGAGCGCGCGCCGGAGGGCGCAGAGGGCGGCGGCGCACGACCCGGCCTGATGGGGCACCAATGGAGCCGGCGCGACGCCGCGCGCCACTGGCTGTTGCCCGCATTGATGCCGACCTTGCTGACGCCGGGGTTCATCGGCACCGTCGTGTTCTTTCACCAGGTTCATGTCGCGGATGTGAAGGGCTGGACGCTGGTCGCCATGGCGCCGGGGTATTCGGCCTATGCAACAAGCGCGGTGGCCTCGGCCTTTGCCGCAGGCTGGGCGGCGGACCGGTTCGGGGCGCAGAACCTGCTGCCCGCGCTGCTGTTGCCCATGGGGTTGGGAATCGCGTTGATATGGCCCGCGCAGGAGGTGATCGCCTGGCATGTCGCACTGGGCGTGATCGGCGTCACGCAGGGCATGGCGGGCGCATTGTGGGGTGTCTTGCTGCCGGTCGCCTACGGCACCCGCCATCTGGGCGCGATCCGGTCGCTGGCGACGACGGTCATGGTGGTTTCCACCGCGATCGGCCCCGGGCTGACCGGCATCCTGATCGATGCCGGAACCGACTTTCCGACACAGTGCCTTTTCATGGGTGCATGGTGCGTCGCGTTGTCGCTGGGATCGCTGGCGATCACTCGCAGATTGAGCCGCGAACTGGACGCCTGAACGAAGCTTGAGCGAACTTCGCCAGCCCCGGCAAGGTGAGATCGCAGCGGGGTCGTTGACGCCACGGCCCGTATGCAATTGCGCACCGATTCGCTTGAACTCCGTGTTGAATCAGGCCAGTCTCTGCGCGTCTGTGAGTGGTTCAGCCGGGTCGGTGATTCTGGCGACGTCATACCGCCCGGGGAGGAGATCTGCATGATAGTGCGCGCGATCAGCGGGCTGAACGAGATCGTGGGACGGATCGTCTCGGTCATTGCGGTCGGATTCGCGGTGATCATCATCTATGATGTCGTTCTGCGCTATGTGTTCAGCGAGCCGACCCGATGGGCTTACGATGTCTCCAAGCAGATGTTTGGTTTCTATTTCGTCATGCTGGGTGGTTATGCCTTGCGCCACAAGGCCCATGTCAGGGTGGACATCGTTACCGAAAAGCTGGGCCGCGGGGCGCAGCGCGTGGCCGAACTGCTGGGCTATGTGATCTTTTTCTTTCCGTTCGCCTGGGTGTTCCTGACCCGCTCTTGGGAGTTCGCGGCGCGATCCTGGGCCCAGGGCGAGGTTACATATGGCGCGATCCAGATGCCGGTCTATCCGCTCAAGATGGCGATGTGCCTGGCGGCGGCCCTGCTGTTGCTGCAAGGGATCGCAGAGGTCATCAAACTGATCTTCGACCGGCAGGAGGCCGCTGAATGAATCCCGAACTCATTGCCGTCCTGATGTTCGGCCTGCTGATCTCGGGCCTGTTCCTCGGACATCCGCTGGCCTTTGTTCTGGGCGGCACCGCCGTGCTGACGGCGATCATCGCGGGCAAGCCGATGGTGCTTGGCATCGTGATCAACCGCATTTTCGGCGATGTGCTCGACAACTACACGCTGATCGCGATCCCGCTCTTCGTGCTGATGGCGCGGTTCCTGTCGGATTCAGGCGTGACGGACCGAATGTTCGAAACCCTGCGCCTGCTTATGAGCCGGGTGCGCGGGGGGTTGGCGCTGGCGGTGGTGTTCATCTCGATCCTGCTGGCGGCGACCACGGGCATCATCGGGGCCTCGATCACCGTGATGGGCGTGATGGCCCTGCGCCCGATGCTGCAATATGGCTATGCGCAATCCCTGACCACCGGGGTGATCGCGGCGTCGGGCTGCCTCGGTATCCTGATCCCGCCCTCGATCATGCTGATCCTGATGGCCAGCTATTCGCCGCTGTCGGTGGGCGAGCTGTTCGCGGGGTCGATGCTTCCGGGTGTGCTTCTGGGGCTGAGCTATGCGCTTTATGTCTATGTGATTTCGGTGTTTCGCCCGGACCTGGCCCCAGCGGTCGAACCCGACGAGAAGATCGGCCGCGCCGCGCTGTTGCGGATGCTGCTGCTGGAGGCGCTGCCGCCGCTGGTTCTGATCTTCGGGATACTCGGCTCGCTGCTGGCGGGGATTGCGACGGCGACCGAGGCGTCGGCCATCGGTGCGGCGCTGGCGTTGCTGATCGTGATCCTGCGCGGCAAGTTCCGTCTGAACTCCTTTTACGGGGCGATGCTGGAAACCGGGCGGACATCGGCGATGATCCTGTTCATCGTCTTGGGGGCCACGGCCTTTACCGGGGTGTTCAACATCACCGGCGGTCTGCGCGCCACGCAGGAACTGATCCGCGCGATGGACATGGAGCCCTGGATGCTGATCACCGTGATGATGGGGATCGTGTTCATCCTGGGCGCGTTCCTCGACTGGACCGGGATCGTGCTGCTGTCCTTCCCGATCTTCCTGCCGATCATCCAGGAGATGCCGGACGTCAACCTGCTCTGGTTTGTCGTGCTGATGGCGGTCGTGCTTCAGACATCGTTCCTGACGCCACCATTCGGCTATGCGCTGTTTTATCTGCGCGCCATTGCTCCACGCGAGGTGCGAACAGGTGCGATCGTCCGCGGCGTGCTCCCGTTTATCGGGCTCATCGTTGTGATGTGTGTGCTTGTCGCGGTTTTCCCGGCGCTCGTCACGTGGCTGCCGGATGTTCTTTATACGAGGTAACTTCTAAACCATGAAAGGGAGAAGATTATGACCATTAAAGCAATTGCGTTCGCGGCAAGCGCGGCAGGCGCGTTGGCCGCACAGGCAACCGCGCAGGAGAGTTGGACAATGACGACGACCTGGCCGTCGTCGCTGGAACTGATCGAGACCGACCGGCATTTCGTCGATCTGGCCAACAAGCTGACCGCCGGTGAGCTGACGATCGAGTTCTTCGAAGGCGGCGCGATCGTCCCGGCGGGCGAGGTCTTTGGCGCGGTCGAATCCGGCACCATCGAGGCCGGTGCCGATTGGCCCGGTTACTGGGCCGGGCGCGATGCGGCGTTTTCGCCCCTGGCGACGACTCCCAGCCTGTTCAACGCGGTCGATTACGTGAACTGGATCCAGCAATGGGGCGGTGCCGATCTTTATAACGAGATCTACGGCAATTACGGCATGGTCTATCTGCCTTACGGCGTGACCAACAACGAATCCGGCTTCCGCACCAACGAGCCGATCGTCAGCCTCGACGACCTGCAAGGCAAGCGTCTGCGCCTGTCGGGCCTGGAGCAGGGCAAACTGCTTGAGCGTCTCGGCGGCAATCAGGTGTCCATGGCGGGCGGCGAGATCTATCAGGCGCTTGAGCGCGGCGTGATCGACGGGGCCGAATTCTCGACCCCGAATGTCGACTGGTCGGGTGGCTTCCAGCAGGTCACGCAATACTGGGCGACGCCCGGTTGGCACCAGTCCGCATCGGTGTTCGGCGTGATGATCAACAGGTCCGCCTGGGATGCGCTGAGCCCCGAAACGCAGGAGAAACTGCAGATCGCGGCGGATGCGACGCTGGTGTGGTCGCTTGCCTTCACCGAGAAGCGCGCCACTGAAGCCTATGCGAAATTCGACGAAGCCGTCGAGATCAACCGCTATGACGACGAAACGCTGGCCCGCGTTCAGGAAATGGCCAACGAGGTGATCGTCGAGACCGCCTGCGCCAATCCGAATTCGGCGAAGGTTTATCTGAGCATGGTGGAATACCTGGATGACTACGCCCAGTGGCGCGATGCGTCGGCACCGTTCAACCTTGGGCGCACGCCCGATGGCCCCGATGCCGAAGCGCTGCGCGAATGCGTGCAGTAAACACTGCGATCACGTAGAAAAGGATGCCCGCCGGTTCTGGCGGGCATCTTCGATTCCGGGGTCATGTCCGGCGCAGTGCCGCAGCCTCGTGCGCGACGCGCAAGACATCGGGAGCGAGCGCCGCGTCGACGCGGTTCAGTTTGTCGAGGGTGAACCAGCGCGCATCGAGCGCATCGTCGCCAGCCACTGGAGATCCCGAAATCCATTTGCATAGCACTGCGATCAGGATGAAATGCCGCCCAAGCGTGCCTTGGCCGTCGCGCTCGAACACATCGAAAGCGGTGACTACCTGCTGCGCCTCAGCCCGAATGCCGGTTTCCTCGAAGAGTTCGCGCAGCGCGGCATTGCTGACCGTCTCACCCTGTTCGATCTTGCCGCCCGGAAAACCCCAGCGGCCCGCATTCGGGGGATTGCCCCTGCGCACCAGCAGCACCCGACCGTCGTGGATGACGGTGGCGATGATGGCGGCGATGGGGCGGGGCGGGACGGGTGGTGTGGTCAAGGACGGCCTCGTTTCGTGGGGTCAGGACCGGTTGCGTCGCGGCTGGCCGGCATGTTTCCCACCGGTTCTATGCGAGTGCGCGCGCACTGACGAGCGATTCATTCCTGCTGTCGGGTCGCGCCGAAGGCAGTGAGGCCAAAAAAAAGAATGCCTGCGCACCGATGGGCGCGCAGGCTTTCGCAGATGGGCGGGCCGGCCGGGGTTCCGCGTTGAAATCCCGGTCGGCAGTCGCCGTTACATGCTGGCCGCCTCGCGTGCCGCATCGAGCCAGCCGTCGACCGTGTCGCGGTTGTTCTCGATCCAGGCTGCGGCCTGCTCTTCAAGATCTTCCGGGCTGTCCGCGCCATCGTTCATCATGGCGTTCTGATCGAAGATCGCGCTGATCGGAATTCTGGCCTGGCGCAGAAGCTCGGCGGCTGCCGGGTTCTCTTCCAGGAAGTCCGAATTCGCCACAGGCCGGATATCGTTGGCGGGCCAGCCCAGATCACAGGGCTGTTCGCCGCGGCAGCCTTCGAGGCTTTCGACGGTGGTGGCATCGGCCAGATCCGCCTGATCCTCGGGCAGTTTCGTTTCCTTCATCTGAAGCCAGACCACGTCTTCGCCCGGCACCAGTTCGCCCACGGTCCAGTTCGGGGTCCATGTGTAGAAGAAGATCGGCTCTCCGTTCTGATACCGGCCAAGCGCATCGGCCATCGATGCGGAATACCCCGCCTTGATGGCGTTGAAGTCGTCGCCCCAGTCATAGGCTTCGAAATGGTGCGAAATCACCGTTTCACAGCCCCAGCCCGGCGGGCAGGCGACAAGATCGGCTTTGCCGTCGCCATCGGCATCGAAGAGTTCCTGGATATCGTCCTTCGTGATGTCCGAGACATGGGTAATGTCATGCTCTTCGGCGGTTTTCTTGTCGATCAGGTAGCCCTGAAGCGCGCCGCCCTTGGCGACATAGCCGATTTTTTCGGCGCCGTTCTCGAAGGCATCCTCGTAAGAATTATGCAAGGGGAACCAGCCGTTGACCCAAAGGTCCACATCGCCCTGCGCCACGGTCTGGTAGAAGGGCGGGTTGTCGAGCGTGGTGATGCGCGACACCTCGTAGCCCAGCTCCTGAAGCATCTGGCTGTAGATTTCGGCCTGCCACCAGCCGGTATCCCAGCTGGCGCGCGCCATGTCGATGCTGACGCCTTCGCCGGGCATGCTGTCCTGGGCGGGCGCCATGGTGGGCATGGCCACAAGGGCGGCAACGGCCATCGTGGTCGTCGTTTTCAGGATCGCTTTCTTGTTGATCATCGCGAAAGTCCTCCTTCTTCTGAGGTTGTCGCCGCACCGGCGTTTCGCGCGCCGGGGGCGGATCAGCGGTCATGCCGGCAGTGCATGACCACATGGGATGAATGTCACGGGCACGCGTCGTTGTCAGCCATGTGACGCCGCTGCCGGTGCCCGTTTACGAAAGAACGATTTCAGCGTCTTCAGCAGCCCCGGCGATTGCGGGGTGGCATCGCTGCCGAGCGCCTGCGTGATCCGGTCGAGGATCATCGCCAGCAGCACGATCCCCAGGCCGCCTTCTGTGGCCGCCCCGACATCGAGCCGCCCAAGGCCGGTATAGACGGTCAGGCCAAGCCCGCCCGCGCCGATCAGGGCCGCGATCACGGTCATGGACAGGGCCAGCATCAGGGTCTGGTTCAGCCCTGCCATGATCGTGCGCAGCGCCAGCGGCAACTGGACCTCCCAGAGCACCTGCCTTGGCGAGGAGCCGAAGGCATAGGCGGCCTCGATCAGGTCGGCGGGAACCGAACGGATGCCAAGATTGGTCAGGCGGATGATAGGCGGCAGCGCAAAGATGATCGTGGCGATGATGCCCGGCGTCATGCCGACGCCGAACAGCATCACGATCGGCACAAGGTAAACGAAGGGCGGGATCGTCTGCATGATATCGAGCACCGGGCGGATGCCCTTTTCGAACCCGTCGCGCCGCGCCGCCGCAATGCCGAGGGGCACGCCCACAAGCGCGCAGAACAGAACCGCGGTCAGGATCATCGCCAGCGTGGTCATGGTCTGCGACCAGACGCCGATCAGATCGACCACCGCGAGGCTGACAAGGGTAAAGATTGCCAGGCCACGGCTGGCCACTCTCCAGGCGACAAGCGCGAGGACGATGGCGAAAACCGGCATCGGGATGGCCTGCAGGCCGTTGTCGAACCCCTCGAGCACCAGCGAGATCGGGGCCTGGATGGCCTGAAAGACCTCGCGGAAATTGGGCACGAGCCAGCCCTTGATGGCGGCCTCGACCCAGGCATCGAGCGGGATTTCAAAGCTGTCGGATGGTTGCCACATGGTCAATCCCCCATTCACGCCGAAAGCGCAGGTGCCGCATCCGCGGAATGCTCGTCCGCAGGGGTGCCCGGCGCGCGTGGCGTGGTGTTATCCTGTGCGAGAAGGTCGAACACGGCTTCGGGCGTGACCACGCCAATGAATTCGCCGCTGTCGTCGGTTATGGCGACCGGCAGGCCCGAGCGGCAGGCGCCGTAAAGCGAGGAGAGCCGCGTATCGGGCCGCGCGGTCGGGGCTTCATGTTGCAGCGCATCCCCGAGCGACGCGCCGCGCCGGCCTTCGACCTGCGCAAGCGAGCGGCGGGTGACGATCCCGGCAAGTTCGCCCTTGGCCAGGACATGCAGGCTGTCGCGGCGAAGATCGTCAAGCCGCCGGCGTGCGGTGGAGGGGTCGTCGTGGTCGAGGTCGAGCGCCTCGGGGACATCCATGACACTTTGCGCATCGAACACCCGCGCACGGTCGATATCCTGCGTGAAGGCGGCCACATAGTCATCTGCGGGGTTGCCGACGATCTCTTCTGCCGTGCCCACCTGAACGAAGCGGCCTTCCTTCATGATGGCGATCCGGTCGCCCAGGGTCAGCGCCTCGTCAAGGTCGTGGGTGATGAAGACGATGGTTTTCTTCAACTCGCGCTGAAGGGCCAGCAATTCGTTCTGCATGTCCCTGCGAATGAGCGGATCGAGGGCAGAGAACGGCTCGTCCATCAACAGGATCTCGGGATCGACCGCGAGGCCGCGCGCCAGCCCGACACGCTGCTGCATGCCGCCCGAGAGGGCCGCGGGCCGACTATCGCCCCAGGCCGAAAGCCCGACCTTGTCCAGCGCGGCGCGCGCGCGATCACGCCGTTCGTCCGGCGCAACCCCGGCGATCTTGAGTCCGTATTCCACGTTTTCGAGGACGGTCTTGTGCGGGAACAGCGCGAAGTGCTGAAAGACCATGGTGATCTTTTCAAGCCTGAGCCTGCGCAGCGCCGCCGCGTTGGCGGTGCAGACATCCTCGCCGTCAAGATAGATGGCGCCGTCACTGGCATCAATGAGGCGGTTCAGCATCCGCACGAGGGTGGATTTTCCGGAGCCGGACAAGCCCATCACGACGAAGACCTCGCCTTCGGCGACGGAAAAATCGACGGAGTGGACTCCGATTGTTTGTCCGGTTTGGGCAAGAACCTCGTCCTTGGTCTTGCCACTTCGGATGAGTTCGAGTGCCTCATCCGGGTCGTCTCCGAACACCTTGGAAAGGTTTTCAGCAACGATTTTGTCAGTCAAACAAAGCCTCCAAGCCCATTGAAATGGGTTAAGCCGACATGATGTTTCGATATGAGGGCCATATGGCAGCCAAGAAACGGTCTTTCAACCCCGTGTCCCGGAACGGGCCGGAAGCAGGCGCAAGAGTGGTGCCCGCTAGCGGCGCTGGAACATGATCATCACCAGTGCCAGCAGGCTCGACCCCAGCATCAACAGCAGCGACACGGCATTGAGCAGTGGTGTCGATCCTTCCTTGAGCCGGTCGAACATGGCGATGGTCAGCGGCGCGTCGGAGCCCACCAACATCAGCGTCGTGTTGAAATTCTCGACGCTCATCAGGAACGCGACCACGAAGGCGCCGACAATGGCGGGCATGAGGAACGGAATCGTGATGGTGCGCACCGCCGTTAGGTGACCCGCGCCAAGGTTGAGCGCGGCCTCTTCCAGCGTGCGGTCGAATTTCTGAAGCCGTGCGGCGATCACCAGCGTCGCGATCGTGGTGATGAACGAGAACTGCCCCAGCACCACCAGCACCAGTCCGGGGCGCAATCCCTGAAGGTCCAGATTGGCCATGTCCGAGGCGGCCTTGGCGACGGTGGAGGAAAACACCAGGATCGAGATGCCCAGCACGATCCCCGGAATGACCAGTGGCAGCAGCATCAGAACATAGAGCAGCCCCCGCCCGCGAAACTCGTAGCGGTTGAACAGAAACGCATTGGTGGTGCCCACCCCGACGGCCAGCACCGAGACGCACAGCCCCACGAAGGCGGATGTGCCGATGGCGCGCAGGATGGGGCGCTCGTGGAAAACGCCGATCATCGGTCTTTCGTCGCCGAAGAACCAGGCCCAGGTGAACCCCTCCCAGGGCAGCGAGGGGAACTGGCTGTCATTGAAGGCGAAGACCGCGACCACCGTGAGGGGCAGCGCGAGGTAAAGGAAGAACAGCACGACATAGGCCATATAGGCGGCGCGGATCGTGCGGCTTTGGGGAATCGTGGGGATCATCGCGCCTCTCCTCAGCCCATGGTCTTTTCAAGCGTCTGTCCGGTCAGCCGAAGCGTGCCCCAGACAATGACCGACGAGAGGATCAGCAGCATGAAGCCAAAGGCCGCGCCCAGCTCCCAGTTGAAGCGGACGATGAACTGCGAATAGATCAGCTCGGTGAACCAGAGGCTGTCCTTGCCGCCCAGCATGATCGGGGTGAGGTAATTGCCCAGCGACAGCATGAACACCACGATCGAGCCCGACACGATGCCGGGCATGGCATGGGGAATGACGATCTCGCGCAGGATCGAGGGGCCGGAACCGCCAAGATCGTAACCCGCCTCGATCACCGAATCGTCAAGGCTGTCGAGCGTCGTCACCAGCGGGACCACCATGAACAGCATCGAGGTATAGACCAGCCCGACCATGATCGCGACATCGTTGTAAAGCATCTCGACCGGCCCATCGACCAGCCCGGCCCATTGCAGCAGCGACGAGAACAGACCCGTTTCGCGCAACAGGATCATCCAGCCGAAGGTGCGCACCAGTTCCGACACCCAGAACGGCACGAGACAGAGCAGGAACAGCGCTGAGCGCACCCGCCCGCGCGCCATTTTGGCGATGTAATAAGCGACGGGAAAGCCGATCAGCAGCGTGAGCGCGGTGGCCATCACCGACATGACGGCGGTGCGCGCGAAGGTCCAGAGGTAAAGCGGCTCGTCGATGAAACTGCGGTAATTGGCAAGGCTGATGGCGTACTCGCCGACTCCGACACGTTCGCGCAGCGACACGAGGAACATGTCCACATGCGGAATGAGGATCAACAACGAAAGCCACAGCAGGAGCGGTGTCAGAAGCAGCACGAAGCCCACTCGATGCGCCGCCTGCATCAGGCAGCTCCCGCCGCGAAACAGTTGCCCTGTTCACTGGACCATCCGACATGCACCCTGTCGCCGCGCGACAGATGCGCGAACTCGCCCGATTGGGGCAGGGCGACCTCGATTTCCTCGCCGCCATTGTCGGGGCGAAGAAGAATGCGGCTGGCCGCGCCGTTGAACAGCAGGCTCGTCACTTCGCCCGACAGGCGATTGTCGAAATGGGCGATATCGGCCTCACCCTGGCCAAGGCGGATCGCTTCGGGGCGCACGAAAATATCGGCCTCTTCGCCATCCGACAGGGCGCGGCCATGGCTGTTGCCGCACAGATCAAGCCCGCTTTCGCTACGCAGGCGCAGGCTGTCGCCCGAGACGGAGTCGACGCGACCGCGCCAGCGGTTGCTGTCACCGACGAAGCTGGCGACGAAAGGTGTCTGAGGGCGGTAGTAAAGGTCGCGCGCGCTGCCGATCTGCTCGAAACGGCCGGCATTCATCACCGCGATATTGTCGGACATGACCAGTGCTTCGCTCTGATCGTGGGTGATGTAGACGAAGGTCGTATCGAACGCGCTTTGGAGCGCCTTCAGTTCGATCTTCATATGTTCGCGCAGCTTCAGGTCAAGCGCGCCAAGCGGTTCGTCAAGCAGCAGCACATCGGGTTCCAGCACCATGCAACGGGCGATGGCGACGCGCTGTTTCTGGCCGCCTGACAACTCATCGACCTTGCGCGCTCCGATACCGGGCAGGCCGATCCGTTCCAGGACCTCGCCCACCTTGCGGGTGATCTCGGGTTTTGGCACGCCCTGACGGCGCAGCCCGTAGCCGATATTCTCGGAAATGTTCATCATCGGGAACAGCGCGAGATGCTGGAACACCATGTTGACCGGGCGCTTGTTGGGCGGTGCATCGAGCACCGAGCGACCCTTGATCCGGATATCGCCGCTGGTGGGCGCAAGGAACCCCGCGATCATCCGCATGATCGTTGTCTTCCCGCAGCCCGACGGCCCGAGGATGGAAAAGAACGACCCCGGCGGCACTTCGAAGGAGACGTTCGCGACGGCGGAGGTGTCGCCGAAACGCTTCGTCAGGTCGGTGCATTCAAGATCGGCAATCGTCATGTCGTCGCGGTCCTTCAAAAATGAAGAAGCCCCCGCCGCTTGAGCGGGGGCCTCTCTGGGTTCGTTGGTCTCAGTTCGCGGCTTTGACGCGGTCGAGAACGCCACCCTCGATCACCTCGAGGCCCGCGGGAACCGGCGGATACCACTTGATGTTGTCGACGGCTTCAGGCGGGAAACTGGCCTGATACTTGGCTTTCAGCGCGTCCGAGGCGAATTCGTCGGCGCCCTTGGAGGCGGTGAAGTTACCCGCGGCATCGGTGATCATCGCCGAGATCTCGGGGCGCATGACGAAGTTGATCCAGTCATAGGCGGCATCATCCGC
This sequence comes from Roseovarius salincola, assembly GCF_026891095.1. GTDB lineage: Bacteria > Pseudomonadota > Alphaproteobacteria > Rhodobacterales > Rhodobacteraceae > Roseovarius > Roseovarius salincola. The sequence continues at coordinate 78,324 of NZ_JAPTNL010000003.1, read as the reverse complement.
GCTGCCCTTGGCGGGCAGGACGAAAGTGTCGATCCAGCCCAATGCGCCCGATGTCGGTGCGACAAAGGTCACGTCCGCATTGTCCTCGTTCAGCTTCCAGCCGCCAGTGTCCCAGGCCATCGCCGCGACGACCTCGCCCGAGCGCAGGAGGTTCATCAACTCGTCGCCGCCGGTCCAGTAAGCCTTCACATTGGGCTTGCACTCGATCAGCTTGGCTTCGACCTCTTCCATCATCTCGGTATAGGCGGCCTCGTCGCCATAGGCGGCGAACGGGTCCATCCCCATCGAGAAGGCAAAGCCGATCAGGGTCGGGCGGCGCAGGCGATAGGACACCTTGCCGGCCACTTCGGGCGCGCAAAGGTCGGTGTAGTCCTTGACCATGTCTGCCTCGGCGGTGTTGAGCACAAGGCCCGAAGTGCCCCAGACATGGGGCACACCATAGACTTCGCCGTCGACGGTGGTGTTGGCCTTGGTCGCCTCGAGCATCGAGGGCACGAAAAGAGATGAGTCGATCTTGGACAGGTCGATGGGTTTGTAAATGCCGAACTCGGCCTGCGGTCCGGCGATCCGGTCCTGGCTGGGCTGGGCAAGATCAAAGCCGCCACCGCCGGTCGCGCGAAGCTTGGCGATCATTTCCTCGTTGTTGGAAAGGGTCACTTCGACGCTGTGGCCGGTTTCCTCTTCGAATTTGGTCACAACGTTCTCGGGTGCGTAGCCGCCCCATGTCAGCAGGCGCAGCGTTTCAGCGGCCGCGGGCTGGCTCAGCGCCAGAAGGCCCGCGATCGCTGTGGCAAGTGTCACTTGGGTCGATGTCGTCTTCATAATGGTCCCCGTCTGATGAATCGAATAGACGATCCCACATGCCACGAACGCGCAAAACTTTCATGACAGCGGATTGTGATGTGCCATATTTACGCGCCTTGAAAGTGGAAGTGTCAATCCCGATCAGGGCTTGACTTGCCCCGCGGCGACCTCATCCCTGAGGTGAGGTTGCCGGTGGCGGGCGAGAAACCCGTTGTTCACGCATCAATACCCAAGTAGCATCCCGGCATCCAGACGACCCGGCCGCTTTGTCGCGCCGGGAGCGGATCGCCGGATATGTCCGAACCCGGTAAAGGTGCCAGTCGTCTGAAGTTCAATCATTGCAAAGGTGAAAGACCGCCAATGTCCATAGATAGCCGTATTACCGACGATCTGGTTGCCAGCAGGATCGAGTTCGTCACCACTGTGCCCTGCAAGCAGCTCGCCGGTGTGATCGACGAGATCGACAAGCGACCCGAAATCGCGCATGTCCCTGCGAACAAGGAAGACGAGGGGATGGGGCTTTGCGCGGGCGCCTGGATGGGGGGGAAACGCCCTGCGATCATCATGCAGAACACGGCTCTGGGGGTGACGCTGAACACGCTGGCGACGCTGACCCAGTTCTACCGGATGCCGCTGCCGATGCTGATATCCTACCGCGGCGAACTGGGCGAGCCGGTGGCTTGTCAGGTTGAAATGGCAATTCATACCAAGGCGCTGCTGGCGCAGATGCATATCCCGGCCTATCATTTCCACGATCAGGCGGATGTTGCTGAACTGCCGAAAATTCTTGAATACACATTCATGTGCAACAAGCCGGTCGCGATCCTGACCGATGCAAGTTTCTGGGGAGGCTATTGAGATGATCCGTTCCGAAATCCTGAAGGAAATCGCCCCGATCCTGCGTGATGAGCTTGTCGTGTGCAATATCGGCATTCCCAGCCAGGAATTGCATGCCATCGACGACCAGCCGAGCAATTTCTACATGCTGGGCACGATGGGCCTGGCGTCGTCAATCGGTCTAGGCCTCGCGCTGGTGCAGCCCAAGCCGGTCATCGTCATCGACGGGGACGGCTCGGTTCTGACCAATCTGGGGACATTGCCGACCATCGCCAACAATGTCGCGGATAACTACATCCTGTTGATCATCGACAACGGTTCTTACGGATCGACCGGCGATCAGCCCACCTATGCCGGGCGCAAGACGTCGTTGGCCAAGGTCGCCGAGGCGTGTGGCTGCGAGCGCGTCATCGAGTGCAGCGCCGAGGACACCGGGCGCGTGCTGCAAGAGGCGCTGGAGGCGCGCAAGATGACCGTCATCGTCAGCAAATGCGAAAGCGGCAACGCCAAGATGCCGGTCATTACGATGGATCCGGTCGTCATCCGCGACCGTTTCATGAAGACCGTCGAGGCCTGACGACGCGCAGGAGGGCCGGTCAGGCCCGTCCCGGCGCGTTTCTGGCTGCCTGAACGGTGGCGCTATTTCAGCGCCATCGGCAACCATGTGGCTATCTGCGGAAACAGGAAGATCAGCGTCAGGCCCAGGAACTGCAACAGCACGAATGGCCCGACCGATTTGTAGACATCGCCCATGCTGACATCACGTGGCAGCACGCCTTTGATCCAGAACAGCACGAAGCCGAAGGGCGGGGTCAGATAGGCGATCTGGATATTCACGATAAACAGTGCGCCAAACCACAGCTTGTCGATCCCCAGGCTGTCGATGATCGGAATGAACAGCGGCGTGCAGAGCATGATGATCGCCCAATCGTCCATCACCATGCCAAGGACCAGGATGATCAGCATCATCATCAGCATGATCCCGGTGCTGCCGCCGGGCATCGCCAGAACCAGCTCCGTCAGAAGATCCTGACTGCCCATCGAGTTGAACACGTTGAGATAGATGGTCGCCCCGATCAGGATCCAGAGCCCCATCCCGGTCAGCTTCAGCGTCGAAACCAGCGACTCGCGGAGTACATACCAGCTCAGGCGCCCATAGAGAGCGTTGATCAAGAAGGCGCCAGCAGCCCCGAAGGCCGCTGCTTCGGCCGGGGTGGCGATGCCGCCCCAGATCACGCCCAGAACGATCGCGATCAGCACCGCGAAGGGCCAGATGCTGACGACCGCGAGCGCCTTTTCGCGCCGGGTAAACTTCATGTCCTCGGGCAGGCCCGGTCCCAGATGCGGCTGAATCCGGCAGCGCACGCCGATATAGATCACATAGAAGGTGGCCAGCATCAGGCCTGGAATGAGACCCGCCATGAAAAGATCGCCGATCGAGACCTTGGCCAGCAGCCCGTAGAAGATGAATGGCACGCTTGGGGGGATCAACGCACCAAGTGCCCCGCCCGCCGCAATCGAGCCGATGGCGATCGAACGATGATAGCCGTATTTCATCATCGACGGATACGCGATCTGGCCCATCGTCGTGGTGGCGGGCGGGGTGATGCCGGTCACGGCCGCGAAGATCGTGCAGACCTGCACGGTGCCCATCGCCAGCCCGCCGTTGATATGGCCGATCAGCTTATAGACCGCGTCATAGGCAGCTTCAGCGATCCCTGAGAATCGTATGAGCCCGCCCATGAACAGGAACAGCGGAACCGTCACCAGGATCGAATTCCAGGGTGTCGAATAGAAGCCGCTTGGCACGGACATCAGCGCGCGAGGTTCGAAAATCATCGCGAAAATCACCGCGGTCCCGCCAAGGCCGAAAGCCACGGGCAGTCCCATGAAAAGCAATGAAAACAGAACGATGAAATACAGCGCGGTGATGAGTTCGAGGCTCATGGCGTTTCTTTTTTCCTTGTTGTTCGGCTGTTCACGGGATCATTCGAAAAGGTTGCGCCACGCCACTCCGGCGATCCGGCGCCGTGCTGGCTGAGGCCGCCGGCCCGACAGTACAATGCAGGCCGACAGTGACGTTGGCCGCGCCGCACGCAGGGTGCGCGGCGCAGCTTTCGTCCTGTCGGATCAGTATGCGCCGACTTCCTTGAGGTATTTCTTCCAGAGCTCGACGCCGCGCGCGTTCCCCTCGGACTGCTCGGCGATCTGCGGCCAGACATCGTTGATCGACTTCTCGCGCATCCGTGCGATTTCCTCGTCGGAAAGCTCGATGACTTCGCCACCCGCATCCCTCAGAATCTGCAGCGCCTCTTCGACGCCGTCAGCATGCATCTGGCTGGTCTCGAAATAGGTCTCCTCGAAAATCCCGTCGATCTGGTCGCGCTGCCATTGTGTCAGGGCGTTCCAACTGTCGAGATTGATGAAGATTTCCTGATGCTGCGCGGGGTTCCATCCCGGCATGATGGCATAGTCGATCACCTCGTGGAACGACATGTCGTCGATCCCGCCGGTATCCCAGTAGGTGCCTTCGATCGTGCCAAGCTTGATCGCGGTGTAGATGTCACCTGCATTCATCGACACGGGCGAGCCGCCCATTGTGGAATGGAACAGCGCCTGGGGTCCGCCGGCGCGCATCTTGTGGCCTGCGAGGTCCTCCATCTTGCGCACGGGGAACTTGGTGAACATGGCGTTGGGACCCTGGTTGCTCCAGCCCGCCCAGTGCAGGTTGCGCGCATGGGCGGCGTCCTGGACGATCTCGCCGATGCGATAGTCGGGGTCGCCCCACATGGCTTCCCATGCCTGCTCGGGGCTGTTGGCGCCCATCGGCATGCCGAAGGCCAGCATGCCTTCGGGCATGTCGCCACCATAGACCGTGGCCCAGCCGGCATAGCCATCGGTCTGGCCTGCGGCTGCTGCGGTGAAGGCCTCTGCGCCGCTGACCAGCGCGCCTGCGGGCTCGACGCGGATTTTCACCGTGCCTTCGGTGGCTTCCTCGACGGCCTCGACCCAAGGGATCACGCCGTTGTCCCACCCTGCGTCGGTCTGGTCGAACGCGGGCTGGAAGACCCATTCGGTCACTTCATCGGGGGGGCCGTCCTGTGCGATGGCGAGTGAGCCGGAAACGGCCACGGCCCCCGCAGCCAGGAACGTCCGGATAAATAGGTCGTGTTTCATTGTTTCCTCCTTTGAAAATTGATTTTGGTCTTTTGGTTGGTACTGCCCGGTCGTGCCCCGGGAACGGTGCACGTGGTGCCTAATGCTGTGCTTCGCGGCCCGTAAGAGTTCGCAAATCGCGCAGAAACTGTTTGAAAACAATAAGAAAAACGAGAACCCCTGTCAGCGGAATTGCGAACTTGATGGGGTAGATCGGAATTGGCACGGCCGTCGGTGTGACCTGCTTGAGCTTGAGCGACAGCATTGCCGCATCATAGCCTTTCCAGATCAACACGGCGAGGAAAATAAAGGCGACCGGCGCGGTTATGACGTCCAGGATTGCCTTCGTGCGGGTGCGCGCATTCGCATAAAACAGGTCCAGTTTGACGAAGCTGTCATGCTGCAACGCATAGACGCCGCCGGTGCAGGCCAGAAGCACCATCGCCGCCTGAAGCGAGGTGCCGATCCACATGGATGGCTCGTTCAGGATGTAGCGCATGAAGACGTCGGAGACGCCGAAGGCCATGCAAAACAGGATCAGAATCCAGCCGATGCGGCCCATCACGGCGGAGATCGCGGCGCAGGCCGCTTCAAGGCCGCGCATCAGCATCGCTTTTTTTCCTTGATTTTCAATGTCGTTCCCTCCCGTCTCAAGACTAGGCCCAGAGATGTGAAAAGATATACCGCCAGAGAAGAAGGAGATATGAGTCCAGTCTCGGCGCCCGGAACGGCCCGGTCTTGCGCCCGCGCAGACGGTACGAAACGTCCGTTTTGTACGCCGCTTTCGTACAGGATTCCGTCCCGTGCCCGGGTATTCGGTACAGAACCCTCGAACCGGCGCGCGATGCCGTGGTCAGTACTGGTCCTCGGCGTCGCAGTTCACCGTCATCTCCGCCACCGAGGCGTTATTGGGCATGTCGAGCGCGAGCCCGACCATGTCGGCCACGTTCTCGGGCTGGGTCATGTCCTCGGGGGCGATGCCGGTCACGCCGCGGGTCATGTTGGTGCGAACGCGCCCCGGACATACCGCGGTTGCGCGCACGCCATCCTCCCAGCCCTTGCGACGCAGCCCGTGGCTGAGGGCGAGGGCGGCGTGTTTGGTCACCCCGTAGGAGCTGCTGGCGGCGGAGCGCACGCGTTTGCCCGACAGGGACACCAGCAGGATCACCCGGCCCTGGCCGCAGGCGACAAGATCGCCCCAGGCCGCCCGCGCGAGGCGGCGTGGCGATTTCACGTTGATCTCCCACATGCGGTCGAGCGTTTCGTCTTCGATCTCGACCACATCCTCGGGGACCATGATCCCGGCTGAGCAGATCACCGCGTCGATCCGGCCGAAACGCGCGCGGGCGGCGTCCACCCAATCCGCTTCATCGCAGGCGGTGGCGTCATGGCGCACCACATGCGCATCCGGGAAGCGTTGCGCCAGGCTGTCAGGGTCGCGCGCGCCCAGCGAGAGCGACCAGCCGCGTTGCGTGAGCAACTGCGCGATGCTGGCACCGATTCCGCCGCTCGCGCCGGAGATGAGGGCAACTCTGTTTTCCATGGGGGGCTCCTTTGAATTCCGTGTCGTCCGTCCGGCATCGTCGCGCGTTCAGGGCAGTTGCGCCAGCAGAGGTTCGATCCGTTCGGGTATTTCATAATGCGGCATGTGGCCGACACCCCGAAAGAGGTTGAGCGCCACATGGCCCGGCGCATGAAGCGCATGACGCCAGGGGATCATGCGGTCCTCGCGCCCCCAGATGATGCGCGTCGGCATGTCCAGCCGCTCAAGCGCGGCGCGCATATCGAAAGCCTGAACCCCGTCGGGGAACAGCGCATCCGCCAGCGCCGATTGCGCCGCGCGCAGCGCGGGGTCGCGCCGGCCCGCCGCGGCGGCCTGAACATAGGACCAGCCGATCGCATCGGGATCGGCGGTGAGCAGTTTCATCCAGGGCCCGAGGCTGTCGGCGCGGGTGGCGCGGCACATGCCCGAGATCGCGTCGCCGTTGATTTCGGGGCCGAGGCCCGCGGGCGCGATCAGCGTCAGTGACGCGATCCGGCGCGGGCGCGTATCGGCAAGCGCGAGCGCCAGCGCAGCGCCAAGGGAATGGCCGACAAGGTGGCAGCGTTCGGTGTCGATGCTGTCGAAGGCATGGCGCAGGTATCGCACGAGGTCGGCGAAATCCGCGATCCGGCCCAGCGGCGAGCGGCCATGACAGGGCAGTTCGATGCGGTGAACGGCGCGATCGCGGCCAAGCGGTCTGGCGAGCTTTTCCCAGCCGGATGCATCGGCGAGAAAGCCGTGAATCATCACCATGGGAAGGCGGTCGCCGCCGCCCGTGGACAGCACCGAGAGCGGGCCGGGCGGGTTTTCGGGTTGCAGGGGCGGTGCGGCGGATGCCGGGGCCGACGCGTCGGCGGCGGCGAGCACATCCGATTTCTGGATGCGCGCGGCGGGGCCGGTGCCGGTGATGTCCCTGAGCGAAAGGCCACGTGCCCCGGCCTCGGCGCGGGCGACGGGTGTGGCGAGAACGCGGCCATCGGACGGGCCGGCGGCGGGGCCGGCGGCAAGGGGCGCGGCTTCGCGTGGCGCGCGGTCCTGTGGGGCAGGGTCCTGTGCGGAGGGCGTGGATTCATCCGGCGCTGCGCTGGGAGGTGCGGGTGCGGGCGCGGGGGCTTCGGGCGGCGGCCCGACCTTTTCACCGGCGGCGTATATCCAGGCGACCACGCTTTCGACGGGGGCGCTTTCGCCGCTGGCGAGGGCGATGTGATGCAGATGCCCGTCATGTTCGGCTTCCACCTCGACGGCGGCCTTGTCGGTCTCGATCTCGAAAAGCACGTCGCCCTTCGTGATCTCGTCGCCTTCGGCGCGGTGCCATGTTGCGATGCGGCCTTCCTCCATGTCCTTGTCCAGACGCGGCATCGTGACTTGATTGGGCATGCGTGACCTTTGCGTGAAGTGATGCTGTTCGTGCGGCAGATGAGCCGCCCCCGGCAAGCTGCGCCGGGGGCGGTAAGGGATCAGGCGTCGTGGACGTAGAGTCCGCTATCGGTTTCCGCCGCTTCGCGCAGTTTTTCGAACGTGTCGATGGAGCCGACCAGCTCTTTCTTGACATCGTCCCATTCCGGGCGCTGCGCGCCTGCGGCATCGACCCATTGGGCCATCTCGTCGTCGGTGGGCGAATAGAACTGGACACCGGCGGCGGCCATTTCGTTCATCGCGAAGTTCCGCGAGGATGGCACCTGTGAGAGGTTTTGCAGGAAGGTGATGCGCGCACCCCATTCGACGGCTTCGCGGGTGTCGCTGTCGAGCGCGTCGAACCATTCGGCGTTGCAGGAATAGACCCCGCCATCGGGCACCGTGCGCGTGAATGTGACATGCGAGACGATGTCCTTGAAGCCGAACAGGTTGAGCCCCATCACATTGGGGTCAAGCGCGTCGGCCACGCCCTGGCGCAGCGCCGAGGGGGTTTCACCCCAGGCGATCGGCGTCGGGTTGGCCCCCAGCAGGCTGTAGGTCTGGGCCAGGATCTTGGAGCCGGGCACGCGGAACTTGATCCCGCGAATGTCCTCGGGCGTCTTGACCGGCCCGTCGCGCAGCCCGCGCCGGACGCTGACGGTGCGCGGATCGACCGGCTGGTAGAGCAGCACCTTGAAGCCGCTTTGGGCAACCCGTGCGTCGACTTCGGACTTCCAGATGTCCGAGGTCACGAGGTTGACGAATTTCTGGTTGTCGCCGCACCAGAACGGGAGGTTGATGATATCCACCGCCGAGGCGAAGGGCGCGAAATTCGCCATCGAGTGCTGAGCGGCCTGGATCGTGCCGTTCTGGACCTTTTCGGCCAGTTCAGCGCCCGCGCCAAGCGACCCGTTGGGGACGAGGCGCACATAGACCTTGCCGCGCGAGGCGTTCTGGATGTTTTCCTTGAGATGCAGTTGCATCACCGGGAAGGTGCGCGTGGTGCCAATGCGATAGGCGGTGGCGATGGTCATCACATGATCGGCGGCGGCTTCGCGTTCGGCCTCTTCGGCGCTGGTCTGCGCCTCGGCTGCCGGAACGCCGAGCGTGCCCGCGCCCACCGCCGCGACGGCGACGGTGAAACCGGCGGTGCCGGTGAGTTTCAGGAAGTTGCGCCGGTCTTCGGAGCTGGGGGCTTCCATGGGGTTCCCTGGGTTGGTCATTGTCTCTCCTCCTCTGGTTGAAACTCTGATGCCCGGTCTGGTGCGTGCCGGGATTGTTGGTTTTTCCGCGTCTCTTCCCGGATCAGGAAGACGATCGCCAGGAACGTGCTGGCGAGCAGCAGAAGGAATTCTGTCTGTGCCGGGAGCCGGGGGGCGGTGAAGCCGCCCAGCATCGCCGCCTTGGCCAGCACGATGCCGCCCATGAAGATCGCGAAGAGCAGCACCGCCGCCAGCCCGGTCAGGCGGTGAAGCAGGCTGCGCCGGGCGGGGGCGGGGGTGGTCATGGCTTGTCCTCCTCGGGGTCCGGGCCGGGTGCGGCTTCGGCCAGTTCCTCGATCAGCAAGAGCATGGCGGTGCAGTCGAGATCGCCCATCTTCATCGGGCCGGCGCGCGCGAAGAGATCGCGCGCGGGTGCGCCAAGCGAGAGCGGCACGCCAAGCTGTTGCGCCAGGGCCAGACCCAGCGAGATGTCCTTTTCGCCCATCGAGAGCGGGAAATCGGGCGTGGTGTCGCCGCTGAGCACCTTGGCGGGGAAATTGACGTTGATCTGGCCGCGCCCGGCGGTGGTGTTTTGCAGCACATCCGTCGCCGCCATGCTGTCGATCCCGGCGCGGCGCGCCATGGCGAGGGTTTCGGCCGTCATCACCATGCCGACCATCGCCATGTAATTGTTGACGATCTTCATGCGGATGCCGCTGCCCTTGGGGCCAAGATGCACGGCCTTGTCCGAGATCGGCAGGATCACCGGCTGCGCGGCGTCGAAATCGGCGCGCGAGCCGCCGACCATCACGAGGAGCGTGCCTTGCGCGGCGTCCTTCGGGGTGCGCCCGACCGGGGCGTCGAGCACCCGCAGTCCGGCCTCGGTGAGGGCATCGTGCAGGGCGATGCTGGTGTCGGGGAGGATGGTGCTCATCTCGAGGAGCAGCGCGCCCTTGGCGGCGCTTTCGGCGATGCCGCCCGGCCCGAGGCAGACGGTTTTCACATGTTCGTCGCGCGGCAGGATCGTCATGATGATCTGTGCGCCTGCGCAGGCTTCGGCGACGCTGGCGCAGGGCTGGCCGCCAATGGCGGCGAAGGTTTGCAGGCGGTCGGGGTCGATGTCGTGGCCGCGCACGTCATGGCCCGCCGCGACCAGCCGCGCGGCCATGCCGCTGCCCATCGTGCCGAGGCCGATGAAGGCGACGGTGTGGGCGGGAACGTCGGGGATCGGGGCGGGATGGGTCATGCGGGGGCCTCGGCGCGGAACTGCATGAATTCGACCACCAGCCCCTCGGGGCCTTGCAGGTAGAACACCTGGCTGACGCCGCCGCGCATGGGCTGGGGTTTCGAATTGGGCCGGTAGCCCGCCGCGATGGCGCGCTCATGGGCGGCGTGCACGTCACTGACCTCGAAGGCGAGATGGGTGAAGCCGGTGTCGCATTGCGCGGGGGGCAGGGACTTTCCGGTCGGTCTGAAATAGTGGAACAGTTCGACCCGGTGATCGCCGCAGCGGTAAAGCCCCCAGCGCAGGCTGACATCAGGCAGGCCGACCACGATGGAGAGCTCGGCCTCGCTGCGTTCGGGTATCTCGCCCTCGACGGCGAAACCGAGGAAATCCACCAGAAACCCGCGCATCGCATCGAAATCCTGAACGCAGATGGCGGTGTGGTGAACCCGTTTCACAAGATCCGAGACGCTCATTTCATGACCTCCGTGCGGTTAAGATTGCGATCGCCGATGACCTGGCGCAGCGCGGCTTCGACATCGCTGGCGCGTGCGAAGGCGGCTTCTTCCAGCACCTTCGAGACCACGGCCGAGGATTCGGTGCCCGTCACATGCAGGATTTCGTAATCCAGCAGGTTGAACAGCCGCCGCTGCGCGTCGTTGACGATGCGCGAGCCGATCGAGGTGCCGCGCGTGGTCTGTTCCACCATCAGGAGCGCATTGGTCTTGCGCAGGCTGGCTTCGATCGTGTCCCAGTCGAGCCCGAGCGGGTCGAGCGTGCGCAGGTCGATCACCTCGGCGTCGAGCCCGGTGCTGTCGGCGACATCGCAGCAGATATCCACCATCGGCCCATAGGTGAGGATCGTGGCACCGCGCCCTTGCCGCGCGACGCGGGCCTTGCCGAAAGGCACGATGTAATCCCAGTCGCTGACCGGCACGCGCCCTTTCCTGGAAAACAGCTGGTGATATTCCAGCACCAGAACCGGATCGTCGCAGGCCACGGCGGCATTGAGCAGGCCGATATAGTCATGCGGCGTCGAGGCGGCGACAACGCGCCAGCCCGGATAGAGCGTGAAAAGCCCGGCGGCGTCCATCGAATGCTGCGATCCGTAGCCGGTGCCCTGGGTGACGCGGCTGCGCACCACGACCGGCACCGGGAAGCCGCCGCCGAACATGTGCCGCACCTTGGCGATCTGGTTGAAAAGCTGGTCGGCGGCGACCAGCGCGAAATCGGGATACATGATCTCGACCACCGGGCGCATCCCGTTGAGCGCCGCCCCGAGCGCCACCCCGGTAAAGCCGTTTTCGCAGATCGGCGTGCCGAGCAGCCGGTCGGGGAAGCGCTCGCCGATGCCGCGCGTCGCCCCGGCGGTGCCGCCGCGCAGGCGGTGAACGTCTTCTCCCATGATGAAGAGATTGTCGAAACGCTCCATGTTGAGAAGCATCGATTCCGAGATCACGTCCTGAAAGCGGGCCTCGCGGCTGTCGGTGTCGGCCAGATCGGATTCTTCCTGCTGGCGGCGGTCCTTCAGTTCCGCGAGGTCGCCCCGGATGCCGAATTCCACGGTGGCCGGGTCGGGCCAGAGGCTGGGCAAAAGGCGGCGGGAGTCGCCGCTGCCTTCGATCAGCCGGTCGAGCACCGAATCCACGGCGCCCTGGGCGCGACTCCGCAGCCGGTCGGTATCGGCGGCGTCCAGAATGCCCAGCCGTTCAAGCCGGGCCGGGAAGGTGCGGACCGGGTCGCGTTCGAGCCACGACTCTTCCTCGTCCTTGTCGCGATAGCCGAAGGCGCTGCCCCGGAGCGGGCCGGACTGGTGCAGGTGGCGATAGGTGCGCGCCTCGAGCAGCACCGGCCCCGGCGTTTCGGCCATGAGGGAGCGGGCGATTTCCATGGCCCGGCGCGCCGCGATGACATCCATCCCGTCGAAGGTGATCGAGGGCACGCCAAGCGCCAGCCCCCGCGCACTGAGCCGGGTTTCGCGGGTCTGTTCCGAAAGGTGGGTCGAGACCGCATACAGGTTGTTTTCGACGACGAAGACGGTGGATGTCTTGTAGAGCGCGGCAAGGTTCATCGCCTCGTAGGCGGTGCCCATCTGCATCGCGCCATCGCCGAAGAAGGCGACCGAGATCGCGTCGCTGCCGCGCATCCGGTCGGCCAGCGCGTAGCCCACGGCGTGGGGGATGTTGCCGCCGACGATGGCATTGGAACCGAGCACGCCCGCGCCCGGTTCGCGCAGGTGCATCGAGCCGCCGCGCCCGCCGCAATAGCCCGAAGAAAGGCCGAGGATTTCCGAATAGGTCGAAAATAGCACTTCCTGTGACTGCTGCGAGACCTCCTGTTCCAGCGGGTTGTAGCCCGCGACCCTGGCATGGTTCAGGGTTTTGGCGAGGAACTGGTGATGCATGCGGTGCGTGCCGTTGATCTTGTCCGCCGAGTCGAGCGCCGACATCAGCCCGACGGCGGCGCCTTCCTGGCCGATGCTGGCATGGGCGGGGCCGTGCAGCAGTCCTTCCTTGCTGAGTTCGAGCAGCCGTTCCTCGAAATGGCGGATCAGGAAAAGCTGTTCCAGCATCGCGGCCAGTTCGGCCACGGGAACGGCGCGCAGGTCATCGTCATCGGCGCTGAGAGTCCAGCAAGGGGTCTCGATCGCGAGCGGCGCGAGGTTTCTGGTGTCATCCGCGCCGGGTAGAGGCTTGCTGGCGGGTTGCGTCATGAAGCGGTTCCTTTCAGGTATGGCGGGTGGTCCCGATCCCGGCGTGCCGGGGCGGGGTCACATCCACCATGTGGATATTGCGGGCACATAGGCGATCAGCAGCACGACGATCAGCATGCTCAGCACATAGGGGAGCGCGCGCGCGGCGACCGACAGGATGGGCTGTCCGGTCACCGAGGAGATCACGAAGAGGTTGAGCCCGAGCGGCGGGGTGATGAAGCCCACGCCAAGCGAGGTGATCAGGAAGATGCAGAACTGAATGTCGTTCATGCCGATTTCCTGGGCGAGCGGGAACATGATCGGGGCGAGGATCACGATATTGGGGGTGGCCTCCATCACGCAGCCCGCCAGAATGAAGACACCCAGCATGAGCAGGATCGTGATGTTGGGATCCTCGGTGATCGAGCGGATAAGGTCGGCAAATCCCTGCGGCACCTGGACCAGTGTCAGCGCCTGCGCCAGTGGCAGGGCAACGGCGATGATCGGCACGATGATGCCGTTCACCTTGGCCGAGCTCCACAGCATTTCCGGCACCTCCGCGAAGGTGAGCGTGCCGCCGAAGAAGCCGATAAGCAGGGTCAGGGCGACGGCGACCGCCGCGGCCTCGGTCGGGGTGAAGATGCCCGAATAGATTCCGCCCAGGATCACGAAGGGAATGGAGAGCGCGAATTTCGCCTCCCACAGCGCCCAGAGCCAGTTCCTGAAGGAAAAGCGGGTGCTGCTGTTCTCGTAGCCGTGAATCCGGTTGAGGATGATGTTGGTCACCATGATCGACACCAGCACCAGCACGCCGGGCAGGATGGCCGCAACGAACAGGCTGGCGGCCGAGATGCCCAGGATCATGCCGATGATGATATAGGCGATCGAGGGCGGAATCAGGATTCCGGTGCAGGCGCCCGCCGCCACCAGCGCGGCGGCATAGCCCGTGGGGTAGCCCTTTTCGACCAGGCGCGCATAGGTCATGCGCCCGACGGCGGCGCAGCCCGCCGCGTCGGAGCCCGAGATGCTGGAAAAGAACCCGCAGCCCAGCACCGTCGAGGTGCCCATGCCCGAGCGCAGCGATCCCATCGTGGCCTCGGCGAAATCCAGCAGTTTCTTCGACAGGCCTGTGCGCACCAGCGCATCGCCCGTCAGCAGGTAGAGCGGGATCGCGATCAGCGCGTAATGGTTCACCCCGCCGAACAGGCTTTCGCCCAGAAGCGAGAGCGGCAGCGCGCCTGTCAGCCAGAGCATCGTGAGCGCGGTGATCCCGAGCGCGACCCAGATCGGGATCGCCAGCACGAAGAGGACGCCCAGCAGGATCAGCGGGAAGATCACGTCCCAGCCGATGTCGAGCGAGGCTTCTGCGGTTTGATACAACATGCCGGTCCCCTTCAGTCGAACAGTTTCTCGCCCGACAGCGGGGGCTGGTTGGCGCGAAAGGCGCGGATATCCGCCCACAGCACGCCGATGGCGCGCAGGAAGACGAGGGTGAAGCCGATCGGCACCGCCACCAGGAACCAGGTGCGGGGCAGGCGAAGCCCCTCGGAGACCGAGCCGAAGCGCAGCGAGGTGACGATGGGTTCGAGCGACCAGTAGAAGGCGAAGACCGCGAAGCCGATGATCGCAAGGCTGCCGAGCATCGAAAGGGCGGTGGCGCCGCGCGGCGGCAGGATATCGGACAGGATGGTGAAGCGGATATGCGAGCGGTTGCGCACCCCGACCGCAGCGCCGATCCAAACGAAGTAGACGAAGGCGAAGCGCGCCGCCTCCTCGCCCCAGATGGAGGAGAAGTCGAAGACGAAGCGGCGGATCACCTCGATGACGATGACAAGGACGATGAAGGCATAGAGCCAGAGCATCGCCAGGCGTTCGGCGTTGCGCCAGAGCCTGCCGAAGCCGCTCATGTCGGGCGGCCCATACGGGCCGGCGACTGACGGGGCCGCCACAAGGGGGTGTTCGGAACCATGCAACTCTCCTCCCAAAATGCTGCATAAGTCATTATGTGATCCACAATGGATCAATATTCGATCACATGTCAATCGTGGGCATGCGGAAAGACGACCCGATCCGATGGCGGGACCGGCCAAGCCTCGCGCTCAGGGGCGAGTTTCGATTGTTTCCGGGTAGTTAGGATCGCGCGGGAAAGATCAGTCCGGGTAGCACCTGGCGAGGCCTGCGGCGGCCGTCCGCATGGCGGGCAGGAAATCGCGAAGACCATCGAGGGTCTGGCGGGCGCTGGGGGCGACCAGGGCAAGGCCCATGCTGTGCTGATTCTGCTTGAACAGGACCGGGACCGCGATGCCGATCACGCCCTCGAAACATTCCTCGTTGTCGATGGCGACGCCGCTTTCGCAGATGATATCGAGTTCCGCCTCGAGCGCGTCGCGCTCGCAGATCGTGTTGGCGGTGCGCCGCGACAGTGGAATCGCATCAAGGTATTTGCGCCGCTGGGCCTGTGGCATCTTGCTGAGAAGAACCTTGCCGATGGCCGAGCAGTGCAGCGGCACGCGGCTGCCCACATCAAGGCGGAAGGCCAACGGCCAGATCGCCTCGACCCGGTCCAGATAGACGATCTGCCCCGAGGAGACCGCCCCCACATTGGCGGTTTCGCGGGTGTCGATGACAAGCTGCCGGAGGATCTCGTGCCGGGGACCGCGCGAGGCGGCGCCTTCGAGCACGTCGCCGGCGATGTGAAGGAGTTCGTCGCCTTCGATGATACGGGTGCCGCCGCCATCGCGTTTGAGCATGCCGAGTTTGATCAGGTTGCTGATCAGGCGGTTGGCGGTGGGCCGGGGCAGCGAGAGTTCCTCGGCGATTTCGGACACGGTCACGGAATGGCGCGGCGACGAGGTGACGTATCGGATGATCTGGAAGGCTTTGGCGACCGTTCCCGAGCCGTTGTTCGCCGCCGTATCGAGGCGCTGTTCATTCATGGAGATAGCCAATTTGATGGTCTTCTTGGTCTGGCGCACGGGCCGGGAATATCGCGGGATGGGCAGGTTACCCGATTGTCCGGAAGAGGGCAATCGCACCATGCCGCAAGAGGGGCCGGGGCGTAAGGCGATGATTTTGCCGGGAAAAGTGTCGAATATGTTTGTTAACAAAATTCCGCAAAAAAATCCCTTGATTGTCAACAAAAATTGGATACGATTTTGAGGACGCTGCCGAAGAAGCGCGCCTTTTTCATGTCCAACACGGAGAAACACATGACCTTCACATCCCGTCTTACATCCGGATTGGTCGCCACCGCGATCGCGGCGCTTATGGCGGGCACCGCCGGGGCGAACACATTGCGGATGGCCGATTCCACCGACATCGCCGCCATGGACCCGCATTCGATGACCGAGAGCAACACGATCGGTTTTCTGAACCATGTCTATGAAGGGCTGGTGCGCTACAACCAGGACCTGGAAGTCGAGCCCGCGCTGGCCGAGTCCTGGGAATTCGTCGAGCCGACCCGCCTGCGTTTCAAGCTGCGCGAGGGCGTCAGTTTTCACAACGGCAACCCCTTTACCGCCGATGATGTGGTCGCCTCGCTCGAGCGGGCGGCGCATGAGACATCGCCGGTCAAGAGCAACATTCCCGGCATGGAATCCATCGAGAAGGTGGACGAGCACACGGTCGATCTGGTGCTTTCGGGACCGGACCCGATCGTTCTGAACTACCTGACCAATATTCTGATCCTCGACCAGGAATGGATGGCCGAGCATGACGCGCTGCTGCCGGCCGACATGCGCGGCGGGCGCGAGAACTATGCGGTCGCCAACTCCAACGGCACCGGGCCGTTCATGCTGGAGAGCCGCCAGCCCGATGCGCGCACCGTGCTGGCCGTCAACGAGGATTGGTGGGACGAGCCCGAACATAACCTGACGCGAATCGAATTCAGCCCGATCGGATCGGACGCGACGCGAATTGCCGCGCTCTTGTCCGGAGAGCTGGATTTCATCACGCCGGCGCCGCTTCAGGATGTCGAACGCATCGAGCGTGCCGACGGGGCGTCCGTGATCATCGCACCGGCGCTGCGCACCATCATGCTGGGCCTGAATCACACCGATAAGCTGCATAATTCCAACCTGACCGACGAGAACCCGCTTCAGGACGTACGGGTGCGTCAGGCGCTGTGGCGTGCGATCGACATGGAGCTGATCCGCAAGAAGGTCATGCGCGACATGTCACGCAACACCGCGCTGCTGGTTGCACCGCCGGTGCCCGGTTACAGCGAGGAACTGGACGTGCTGCCCCCCGCCGACCCCGAAGCGGCCAAGGCGCTGCTGAGCGAAGCCGGTTATGGCGAGGGTTTCGAGGTCGGTTTCGATTGCCCGAGCAGCCGCTATGTGAACGACGAGGAAATCTGCCAGGCGATTACCTCGATGTGGTCGCGGATCGGCGTGGATGCGAAGCTGACATCCCAGACTCCTTCGAAGCATTTCGAAAAGGTTCTGGCGGGCGGCGCGGATATCTTCATGGTGGGCTGGGCGACACTGCCGATGCTGGACAGCTACAGCGTTCTGTCGGCCCTGCTGCACACCAAGGGCGATCGGATGGGCGCATGGAACCCGGGCGGCTATTCCAACCCCGAGCTTGACGCGCTGACGGCGAAGGTGGCGGTCGAGCTTGACCTGGAGAAGCGCGATGCGATGATGAGCGAGGCGCTCGGGATCGCGCGTGACGAGGTTGCCATGATCCCGCTGCACCAGCAGCCCCTGGCCTGGGCGGTGCGCGACGGCGTGAGCCTTCCGATCACTGCCGACAACAAGCCGCGCCTCTGGTACGCGACGGTCGAGTGATCCTTTGAGGGTGGGCCTGCGGTTGCGCGCAGGCCCATTCGCTATCCCGTCCACCTGTTCAACCCGGAGGGTTTCATCATGGTTGCGTTCGTCATTCGCCGTTTGCTTCAGTCCGTCTTGGTGATGCTGGCTGTCGCCCTTATCGCCTTTACGATGTTCCGTTTCATCGGCGATCCGGTGAACAGCATGTTGCCGGAAAACGCTTCGGGCGAGGATCGCCAGGCCCTGCGCGAGAATCTGGGTCTGGACCAGCCGGTGACCGTTCAGTTCGCCCGCTTCGTGACCGGTGCCGCGAAGGGCGAGTTCGGCATTTCCTACCGCAACAAGCGCCCGGTTTCGGAAATGATCGCCGAGCGGCTGCCTGCGACGCTGGAACTGGTGCTGGCCGCGGCGGTCTTTGCGCTGCTGCTGGGGGTGCCGATCGGGATCTACACGGCGTTGCATCCAAAAGGAATTCTGAGCAACATCCTGAATGTCGGTTCGCTGATCGGTATTTCGGTGCCGACCTTCGTGACCGGCATCCTGCTGATCCTGATCTTCTCGGTCTGGCTGAACTGGCTGCCCTCGTTCGGGCGCGGCGAGACCGTGCAGATCGGCTGGTGGAGCACCGGGTTCCTGACGGTGAGCGGCCTGAAGTCGCTGATCCTGCCGGCGGTCATGCTGGGCCTCTTTCAGGTCACGCTGATCATGCGGCTGGTAAGGGCCGAGATGATGGAGGTCCTGCGGTCGGATTTCGTGCGCTTCGCCAAGGCGCGCGGGCTGACCAACCGGGCGGTGAATTTCGGCCATGCGCTGGGCAACACGCTGATGCCGGTGATCACCATCGTCGGCCTGCAACTGGGTTCGATGATCGCCTTCGCGATCATCACCGAGACCGTGTTCCAGTGGCCGGGGATGGGCCTGCTGTTCATCCAGGCGGTCAGTTTCGCCGATATCCCGGTGATGTCCGCCTACCTCGTGCTTGTCGCGCTGGTATTCGTGGCGATCAACATGATCGTCGATCTTCTCTACTTCGCCATTGATCCGCGCCTGTCGGTGCGGGCGTGAAGGAGACCTGACATGGCCCTTGAAGTCTATCCCCAATCCCGCATTGCGGCGATCCTGAAGAGCGATATCTTCTATCGTTTCCGCACCTCCTATGTGACCGTGGCGGCGGCCATCGTGACGCTCTGCATCGTGATGGCGGCGCTGCTGGCGCCCTGGATCGCGCCGCATGACCCGTTCGATGTCTCGACGCTGAGCCTGTGGGACAGCGAATTGCCCCCGGTCTGGATGGAGGGCGGCGATCCGCGCTTCCTGTTGGGCACCGACAACCAGGGCCGCGATGTCTTGTCGGCGATCCTCTATGGGTCGCGCATTTCGCTGGCGGTGGGGTTCGTCAGTGTCGCGCTGGCCATGGTGATCGGCATCGTCGTGGGTCTGGTCAGCGGATATTTCGGCGGCATGGTGGATGCGTTCTTCATGCGGATCGCCGACGTGATGCTGAGCTTTCCGACGATCCTGGTGGCGCTGCTGGTCAGCGGTATCGCGCGCGGGGCGCTGCCGCGCGAGATGCATGACAGCGCCGCGCTGATCGTGCTGGTCTTCGCGATCACGGTGACGACCTGGGTGCAATATGCCCGCACCGTGCGCAGCTCCACCATGGTCGAGCGCGGGCGCGAATATGTCTTTGCCGCCCAGCTGGTCGGGCGACGCCCGCTTGCCATCCTGTTCCGGCATATCCTGCCCAACGTGATGGGGCCGGTTCTGGTGATCGCGACGATCAACCTGGCGATGGCGATCCTGATCGAGGCGACGCTGTCTTTCCTCGGCGTCGGGATGCCGCCGACGAACCCGTCGCTGGGCACGCTGATCCGGATTGGCAACGAGTATCTGTTCTCCGGCATCTGGTGGGTGGTGATCTTCCCGTCGCTGACGCTGGTGGCGCTGGTATTGGCGGTGAACCTGCTGGGCGACTGGCTGCGCGACGCCCTGAACCCGAAGCTGCGCTGAAGCCGAGAAAAGGAGCGACCAAGATGACCGCACAATCAAACACTTCACCGCTGCTTGCGGTGCGCGATCTGTCGATCTGCTTCGATACCCGGCACGGGCCGTTGCGGGCGGTGGACGGGATCACCTTTGACCTGGCGCCGGGTGAAATCCTGGGCATGGTCGGTGAATCGGGGGCCGGGAAATCGCTGACCGGCACCGCCATCACCGGCCTGCTGGAGCGACCCGGGCGGATCGACCGCGGCGAGATCCGCTTTGAGGGCCAGCGGATCGACAACCTGCCCGCGGAAGCGATGCGCCGGTTGCGCGGCCGCAAGATCGGGGCGATCTTCCAGGACCCGCTGACCAGCCTGAACCCGCTGATGACGGTGGGGCAGCAGCTGATCCAGACGATCCGCACCCACATGAACCTGAGCCGGGAGGCCGCGCGCCGCCGCGCGATCGAGTTCCTGAGCGAGGTCGGCATTCCCGCGCCGGATGCGCGCATCGACCAGTATCCCCATCAGTTCTCGGGGGGGATGCGCCAACGGGTGGTGATCGCGCTGGCGCTGTGCGCCGAACCGTCGCTGGTGATCGCCGACGAGCCGACAACCGCGCTTGACGTGTCGATCCAGGCGCAGATCCTGGACCTTCTCAAGCGGATGTGCCGCGAGCATGGCGCGGCGGTGATCCTGGTGACCCATGACATGGGCGTGATCGCCGAGACCGCCGACCGGGTGGCGGTGATGTATTCGGGCCGCGTGGTCGAGATCGGGCCGGTGGAAAAGGTCGTGCGCGCGCCGCATCACCCCTACACCAAGGGGCTCATGCAATCGATCCCGCGCATCGGATCGAACGCCGAGCGCCTGACCCAGATCGACGGCGCGATGCCGCGCCTGACCGATCTGCCGGAGGGATGCGCGTTTCATCCGCGCTGTCCCCGGGCATTTGACGCCTGCAGGGCGGCGAAACCGGCACCAGTGCCGGTCGAGGGCGGCGCCGTCGCCTGTCACCTTTATCAGGGAGAACCGGCATGACAGTTGCGTCCACATCTTCCACATCCGCCAGCCCCTCAGCATCCCCGGCGACCTCTGCCTCTGGCGAATCCCTTCTGTCGCTGCGCGGACTGTCCAAGACCTTCGATTTGTCGCCGCCGCTGCTGAACCGCATGATCGAGCGCAAGGGCAAGAGCTTTCTGCGGGCGGTCGACGGGCTGGATATCGACATTCCGCGCGGCACGACCTTCAGCCTGGTGGGTGAATCGGGCTGCGGGAAATCGACCGTCGCCAAGCTGGTGGTCGGGCTGCACGCGGCCACGCGCGGAAAGATCCGGTTCGACGGCACCGATCTTACGGGGCTGCACGCCTCGGCGCGGGGGGCCTATCGCCAGCGTATCCAGATGATCTTTCAGGACCCTTACGCCAGCCTCAACCCGAGGTGGCGCGTGCGCGATATCATCGCCGAACCGCTGCGCAGTTTCTCGATCACATCGGGGCGCGCCGAGGAGCAGCGTGAGGTCGGCCGGCTGCTGGAGATGGTCGGCCTGTCGGCGCAGGACGGTGACAAGTTCCCGCACCAGTTTTCCGGCGGTCAGCGCCAGCGCATCTCGATCGCGCGGGCGATTTCGTCGAAACCCGATTTCCTTGTCTGCGACGAGCCCACATCGGCGCTGGACGTATCGGTGCAGTCGCAGGTTCTGAACCTGATGCGGGATTTGCAGGCCGAACTGGGGCTGACCTATCTGTTCATCAGCCATGATCTGGCGGTGGTGGATTTCATGTCCGATTATGTCGGCGTGATGTATCTGGGCCGCCTGGTCGAGGCAGGCCCGGCGCAGCGCATCTTCGAGGCCCCCGAGCATCCCTATACAAGGCTGCTGATGGACACCGTGCCCGACATCACCATGGCGCGGCGCGATCGCGTGCCCGTCACCGGCGAGGTGCCCAATCCGATCACGCCGCCGCCGGGATGTTCCTTCAACCCGCGCTGCCCGCTGGCCAGCGATATCTGCCGCGCGCAATCGCCTGAACTGGTGGCGCGCGAGGGCGGCACGCGGGTTGCCTGCCATGCGGTCACCGGCGCCGATGGCTCATCTGGCCGCCCCGCTGGCGCGGCGCACAGTCCGGGCGCACGTGCGCGGGGGGTTGCGTGATGGAGTTCGATTTCGAGCACCTGCCGCCACAGGACCGTTACCGCCTGCTGTGCAGTTTCGTGGCACCGCGCCCTATCGCGCTGGTCACGACGGCCAGCAAGGAGGGCGCGCCGAACGCCGCGCCGATGAGCTTTTTCAACGTGTTTTCGCAGGATCCGCCGATCGTGATCCTGGGCATCCAGACGCGCCCTGACGGGGTCGAAAAGGAGACGATGCGCAATATCCGGCGGTCGGGCGAGTTCGTGGTCAACCTGTGTGACATGGCCATCGCGCAGCAGATGGTCGATTGCGGGATCAATTTTCCCGACGACGTGGACGAGGTTTCGATGACCGGGATGAAACACGCGCCATCGCTGAAGATCGCGCCGCCAAGGGTGCGCGAGGCGCCCGCGTCGATGGAATGCCGCGTGTCGCAGATCATCGATTATCCGCGCCGCGCGATCGTGCTGGGCGAGGTGGTGCAGATGCATGTGCGCGAGACCTGTCTCGATGAGGCCGGGCGTTATGTGCGCGAGGATGTCTATCAGCCGGTGGCCCGGCTTCACGCGGATAATTACATCGTCTCGGACCGGCAATTCGTGCTGACCCCGAGTGCGGCCCTTGCGGGCGAAGACCAGACGAAGAGGCCGGCATGAGCAACGATATCCTGCTGCGCAACCTGCGCCCGTTCGGCGCTGGCGCCACCGATATGCTGATCCGGGGCGGGCGTATCGCGCGCATCGCCCCCGGCCTGCCCGCCGAGGACGGGCTGCCGGAGGAGGATTGCGGCGCTGCGATCCTGTTGCCGGGGCTGGTGGAGGCGCATACCCATCTGGACAAGACCCTGTGGGGCATGGGCTGGCGCGAGCATCAGGCCGGCCCGGCGCTGCGCGACAAGATCGACACCGAGCGCCGGTTGCGGCGCGAATGGGATATCGAGCCACATCGCCAGTCGATGCGCCAGGCGCTGTTGTCGCTGGGCCATGGATCGACCGCCATCCGCAGCCATGTGGACGTGGATACCGAGGTGGGGCTTGCCGGGATCGAGGGTGTCGCGGCGACGCGCGCGGCGCTGTCGGGTCAGGTCGATATCGAGATCGTCGCCTTTCCGCAATCGGGGCTGATGTCGCGCCCCGGCACGCTGGAATTGCTGGATGAGGCCTTGCGCGGCCCGGCGGATGTAGTCGGCGGGCTGGACCCTTGCGGTATCGATGCGGACCCCAAGGGGCAGCTTGATGCGGTTTTCGCGCTGGCCGAGAAGCACGGCAAGCCCATCGACATCCATCTGCACGAGCCGGGCGAGCTGGGCGCTTTCAGCATGGAGATGATCATCGCGCGCACCCGTGCCCATGCCATGCAGGGCAAGGTGACGATCAGCCATGCCTTTTGCCTGGGCATGCCCGACCGTGACCGGGCGCGCGCGCTGGTGGACGAGCTGGCCGAAGCGCGGATTCATGTGGCCACGGTGGCGACGCCGTCGCGCCCGGTGCCTTTGGCCGAGGATCTGCGCGCGGCGGGTGTGGTGCTGTGCGCCGGGTCGGACGGGATCCGCGATACATGGGGGCCTTATGGCAACGGCGACATGCTTGAGCGCGCGATGCTGCTGGGGTTGCGCAACAATCTGCGGGCCGACCGCGATGTCGAACATGCCTTGTGGTGTTGTTCCTGGGGTGGCGCGCAGGTGATGGGGCTTGACGGTTACGGCATCGAGGAGGGGTGCCGCGCCGATCTGGTGTTGGTCGGGGCCGAGAGCGTGACCCATGCGGTCGCCGCGCGCCCGCGGCGAAAGCTGGTGCTGAAGGCGGGGCGCGTCGTTGCGCGCGACGGTCAGGCGCTGAGCGAGGCGCCGTGATGGGACAGCACCGAGAGACGGGCCGCATCCTGATGCGGGCGGCATGGGTGGTCGGCCATGAGCAGGGCCGCCATGTCTTGATCCCCGATGGCGAGTTGGTGTTCGAGGATGGCGCGGTCATCTTTTGCGGGCATCGTTTCGAGGGCGAGGTGGCCGAGCGTCACGATTACGGCAGGGCGCTGATCGGGCCGGGTTTCGTGGACCTGGATGCGCTGGGCGATCTGGATACCACCGTGCTGGGGTTCGACAACCAGCCCGCCTGGAAGAAGGGGCGCGTCTGGCCGCGAAGTTACATGCAGGCCGGCCCGCGCGAGATGTATGCGCCCGAGGATCTGGTCTGGCAGAAGCATTATGCCTTCACGCGCCTGATCCGCAACGGTATCACCACGGCCCTGCCCATCGCCTCGCTGTTCTACCGCGAATGGGGCGAGACATGGGACGAGTT
The DNA here is from genome assembly GCF_026891095.1 of Roseovarius salincola. Taxonomy (GTDB): domain Bacteria; phylum Pseudomonadota; class Alphaproteobacteria; order Rhodobacterales; family Rhodobacteraceae; genus Roseovarius; species Roseovarius salincola. Next base: position 54,284 of record NZ_JAPTNL010000003.1, on the reverse strand, counting down.
CGCAGGCGCCGCGGACGCCGCCGAGGCGCTGGGCCTGCGGGTCTATCTGGGGCCGGCCTATCGCAGTGGCAACACCTATGTCGCCGCGCCGGGCGAGATCGCGTTTCACTTTGACGAGGCGCGCGGGCTGGCGGGGCTGGAGCAGGCCGAACGCTTCTGCGCCGCTTTCGAGGGTCGCGCCGGGGGGCTGGTGCGCACCATGCTGGCGCCCGATCGGATCGAGACCTGCACCGGGGCGCTGCTCAGACGCAGTGCCGAGCTGTCGCGGGACATGGCGGTGCCGGTGCGCCTGCATTGCTGCCAGTCGGCGTTCGAGTATCAGAGCGTGCTGGACATGCATGGCAAGGGACCGCCCGAATGGCTGCGTGACATCGGGTTCCTGTCGGAGCGCGCGATCCTGCCGCATCTGACCTATATCGCCGGGGTGAACGGGATCGCGCATGATGCGCCTGACCTTGCGATCCTGGCCGAGAGCGGCGCGTCGCTGGCGCATTGTCCGCTGGTCATGGCGCGGGGCGGCACGATGCTGCGGGATTTCGCACGCTATCGCGATGCCGGCCTGCGGATCGGCATGGGCACTGATACCCATCCGCCCGACATGATCCTGAACATGCAGATCGGACTGATGACGGCCCGCATCGCCGCGGGTGATCCGCAGGCGGTGCGCGCGGGCGATCTTTACGACGCCGCCACACTGGGCGGGGCGGATGCGCTTGGGCGGCGGGACCTGGGGCGGCTGGAACCGGGCGCGCGCGCCGACATCACGGTGATCGGGCTGGATGACCCGGCCATCGGGCAGGTGATCGACCCGATCCAGACCTTGCTGCTGAACGGCGCGGGGCGCGACGTGCGCGATGTCGTGATCGACGGGCGTTTCGTCATGCAGGGGGGCGTCATTCCCGGCGTCGACCACCACGCCCTGCAAGCGGGCGCGCAGGCCCGTTTCGACGCCATGGTCGCCCAGTATCCCGACCGCACGCTGGACCACCCGCCGGTCGAAGAGATTTTCGAGCCGACCTATTCCATCAAGAAGGACCTTGCATGACCGACATTCTGATCCGCCACGCCACCGCGCTCACGCTCGACCCCGAGCGGCGTGTCATCGAGGATGCGGCGATCGCGGTCAAGGGCGATCGCATCGAAGCCATCGGGCGCGACAGCGAGCTGGCGTCGCTGGCCGAGACTGCCGCCGAGGTGATCGACGCGCGGGGGATGGCGGTCATTCCGGGGTTGATCGACTGCCATTCGCATGCGGGACACGGGCTTGTGCGCGCGCTGGGGGCGGGCGACGTGCAGGCCTGGTTCGGCGCCTGCGAGACACTTTACGCGGGCGGCACCGACGTCGGGTTCTGGCGCGCCGAAGCGCGCCTTTCGCTGCTGGAGCGGCTGATGGGCGGGGTCACGACCTGCGTCACCCTGCTGGGCGGAGGCGCCGATATCTACCGCACCGACGATCCCGCCTTTGGCGATGCGCATTGCGCGGCGACGCGCGAAAGCGGCCTGCGCACGATGCTGGCGGTGGGACCGGGGCGCGCGCCTTTCCCGCAGCAATATCGCGGGCCGGACGGCGCCGCGCGACCGCTGAGTTTCGAGCGTCAGCTCGAGGTCAGCGAGGATTTGATCGCGCGCCACAACGATATCCTGGAGCGGCGCACCGGCATCGGCCTTGTGATGCCCGTCTATGCCCCACCGGGAAAAGACCCGGCACCCGAACAGGATATCCGCACCATGAGCGACGCCGTCGCCGCGCTGCGCGCGCGCCACGGCGTTCTGTTCACTCAGGACGGCCACCGCGAGGGCAGTATCGCCTATGCCCATGCGCTGGGGCTGTTGGGACCATTCGCGCTGTTGTCGCATTCGGTCGACCTGACCGAGGCCGACATCGTGGCGCTGGAACAATCGCAAGCCGCCGTCGCCCACAACCCGAGCGCGATCATGTCGATCCTCGGCCGCTGTCCTGCCCCCGAGATGATCGGGCGCGGCATCTGCGTCGCGCTGGGCTCGGATGCGGCGGCGCCGGACCGGGGTTACGACATGTTCCGGCACATGGCCCAGGCGATGCATTATCACCGCCGCCATTTCGCCGATCCGTCGGTCCTGCCGGAAGGCAAGGTGCTGGAGATGGCGACGATCGACGCCGCGAAAGCGCTGGGGCTGGAGGATGATCTTGGATCGCTCGAGGCGGGCAAGAAGGCAGATATCGTGATGGTCGACATGCGCAAGCCGCATATGACGCCTTCGACGATGCCGCTGCACGCACTGACCCATTTCGCCAACGCGGCGGATGTGGACACGGTGATCGTCGACGGGCGCATCGTGATGCGCGCGCGGGCGGTCGAGACGTTGGATCCCGAAGCGGTGATGCAGGAGGCGACGCAAGCCGCCGAACAGGCCATAAGCGATGCAGGTCTGGGTGACCTGCGCGCCGAACCGTCGGGGCTGTGGCGAAACGCACGAAACCCGGCAGGGAGGCGCAGGGCATGAAACTTCTGGTCGTGAACCCCAACACAACGGCGTCGATGACGGCGAAGATCGGCAAGGCCGCCGAAGCCGTTGCGCGCCCCGGCACGCAGATCATCGCAACCCAGCCCCGCAGCGGCCCGGCCAGCATCCAGGGCTTTCATGATGTCGCCAACAGCCTGCATGGCCTGCTGAAAGTGGCCGAACGCAACCTCGATGCCGATGCGGTTGTCGTTGCCTGTTTCGACGATACCGGGGTCGATGCGCTGCGCTGCATGTTCGACGGGCCGGTGATCGGCATCGGCGAGGCGGCCTTTCACGCCGCCAGCATGATCTCCTGCCGCTTTTCGGTCGTCACCACGCTGTCGCGCTCGCTGCCGGGACTGCGCGACAACCTGGAGCGTTACGGGCTGTCGCGGCGTTGTGCCAGCATCCGGGCGACGGATGTGCCGGTTCTGCAACTTGAAAGCGACGGTGCGGGCGCCGAGGCGCTGATCGCCGCCGAGATCGGCGATGCGGTGGAACGCGATGGCGCGGATGCGATCGTGCTGGGCTGCGCGGGGATGGCCGATCTCAATGACAGGCTGTCACGCCGTTTCGGGCTGCCGGTGATCGACGGGGTCTCTTGCGCGGTGACGATGGCGGAGGCCCTTGTCGCGGCGGGGCTGTCCACGTCGAAGGCCGGCGGCTATACCGGCGCCGCGCGCGGGCGCCTTGCGCAAGAGCAAGAACCCGCGCCGGACGCGACAGGGCAGGCCCGCTCCGCCGCCACCTGAACCGGCGTGCGCAAGGGGGCAGTTTTTCAGCCCTCGCTGGGTTGCAGAATGAACGAGAGCGGCCCGATCCGCGGTGACTGGGAGCCGAATTCGATCTCGTTCTCGATATGGCGCAAGTGGTGATCCACCAGGTCCTGGGCGCGGGCTTCGTCGCGCGCCGCGATGCTGTCGACGATATGTCGATGTTCGTCATCGGCGCAGAGACTGGCCTTGTTGGTTCCGTAAAGCCCGATGATCAGCGAGGTGCGCATGGTGAGTTCCGAGAGGTATTTTTCAAGCACCGAGTTCCGGCCGATCCGGGCCAGAAGCATGTGAAAGGCGCGCGAGGCGCGGATCGCCTTGGGGCGGTCGTTTTCCTGGCGCACCGCGTCCTCATGCGTCAGATGCGCGCGCAGGGCGGCAAGGTCGGCATCGTCTGCGCGGCGCACCACGTTACGGATGATCGTGGCCTCGATGGCGCGGCGCGCCTGAAAAATGTCGCGCGCCTCGTCCTCGGAGGGGGTCGAGACGAAGGCCCCGCGATTGGGGATCAGGTCGACGACCTGGTAGGCGGAAAGTGTCGCCAGCGCGCGGCGCACATGGGCGCGGTTGCAGGAGAAAAGATCGCTGAGCGCCTGTTCGCCCAGCTTGGTCCCGGCGCGCAGTCGCTGATCCGAGATCGCGTCGAGCACATGTTCGACGATCATGCTTTCCTGTGTTTCGGACATGGAACACTCCACAAGATGGTTACCTCTGAAACCTACAGGTTTCTTCACCCAGATCGACACAAAATAATTGTTTGTTTATTTTGTTAACAATATATACTGAAGCGGTCTTGAAGGAAAGGGCCAAAGCTGTGCCCGACGACAGGCGCGACAGGGAGCAAAGCCATGACGCAGGGCGATGACGCAGAGATGAACCGCTACCCGAGGGACATGCGCGGTCACGGCCCCAAGCCGCCTGATCCGCAATGGCCTGGCGGCGCCAGGATCGCCCTGCAATTCGTCGTCAACTATGAAGAGGGCGGCGAGAATTGCGTGCTGCACGGCGATCCGGCCTCGGAAGCGTTCCTGTCGGATATTCCCGGTGCCGCGCCCTGGCCCGGGCAGCGCCACTGGAACATGGAATCGATTTATGATTACGGCGCGCGCGCCGGGTTCTGGCGGCTGCACCGCCTGTTCACCGAGGCGGGCATCGCGCCGACGGTCTACGGGGTCGCCTCGGCGCTGGCGCGCAACCCCGAGCAGGTGGCCGCCATGCAGGACTCGGGCTGGGAGATCGCCAGCCACGGGCTGAAATGGATCGAGCACAAGGACATGCCAGAGAACGAGGAGCGCGCCGCCATCGCCGAGGCCGTGCGCCTGCACCGGGAGGTCGTGGGCGCGCGCCCGTGCGGCTGGTACACAGGGCGATGCAGCGCCAACACCGTGCGGCTGGTCGCCGAGGAGGGGGGCTTTGATTATGTGTCGGATTGCTATGACGACGATCTGCCTTACTGGCGGGCCTTCGGGCAGCGCGACCAGTTGATGATCCCCTACACGCTGGAGGCCAATGACATGCGGTTCGCCGCTGCGCCGGGCTGGGTGACGGGGGGCGATTTCGAGGCTTATCTGACGGATGCGTTCGACACGCTTTATGCCGAGGGGCAGGCGGGCGCCCCAAAGATGATGACCGTGGGCCTGCATTGCCGCCTGATCGGGCGACCCGGCAGGATCGCCGGGCTGAAGCGGTTTCTGGCGCATGTGCGGCGTCACGAGGGCGTCTGGTGCCCGCGCCGGATCGACATCGCGCATCATTGGGCGCGCGTGCATCCGCCTGCGCGCGCCGAGCGTCCGAGCGCGATGCAAAGGGAGCGCTTTGTCGCGGCCTTCGCGCCGGTGCTCGGCCCCGGCGCATGGCTGGCCGAGAGCGCCTGGGCGCTGGAGCTTGGCCCGGCGCATGACAGCGCGGTGGGCCTGCACAGCGCGTTTTGCCGGGCCTTGCGCCGGGCCGGACCAGAGGCGCGCGCGGCGCTGGCCGCGGCCAGCGCGGGAACGTTGCCGGTCGATGCCGCCTGCGAGGGGTTCGAACGCGCGCTGCTGGCGCGGCTGAAGGACGTGCTGCCATGAGCGGCGCGCTGCTGGCCGAGCCGCTGACGGCGCAGGCTTTCGCGCCTTTCGGCGATGTGATCGAAACGGACGGCGCGCCGGACATGCTGATCAACCAGGGCCTGTGCGGCAGGTTTCACGACCGCGCGCGGCTGGATTTCAGCGATGGGCGCGCGGGTTTGAGCCTGTTCGACGCGGAGGCGCGCAGATGGCCCTGCCGTATCGCGATGATGGAGCGCCACCCTCTGGGAAGTCAGGCCTTCGTGCCGTTGGACGGCGTGGCGATGCTGGTCAGCGTTGCTTTGGACGACGGCGGGCGCCCCGGTGCGCCGCGCGCCTTCCTGAGCCGTCCCGGACAGGTCGTGAACCTGCTGCGCGGCACATGGCACGGTGTGCTGGCGCCGATAGGCGCGCGTGGCCGCTTTGCTGTGATCGACAGGATCGGCCCCGGCGACAACCTTGAGGAATACTGGTTCAAGACCCCCCTGACCGTGGAAGGACCCCAGCCATGAGCGAGCGAAGCTACCATGCCCCGCAAGGCGGCCTGCCGCCGCAAAGCCAGCTTCTGAGCGGGCGCGCGGTCTTTACCGAGGCCTACGCGGTCATTCCGGGCACCACCATGACCGATATCGTCGCGAGTTTTCTGCCGTTCTGGGAGAAGGCGCGGTTCTGGGTGCTGGCCCGGCCCTTGTCGGGCTTTGCCGAGACATTCTCGCAATATATCGCCGAGCTTCAGCCCGGTGGCGGCAGCGATCGCCCCGACAGCGCGCCGGGGGTCGAGGCGGCGCTGTTCGTCCTGGAGGGCAAGCTGGCCCTGACCATCGAGGGGGTCGACCACGACATGCAGCCGGGCGGTTTCGCCTATATCCCGCCCGGCGCGCGCTGGCGGGCCAGGAACACCGGCAGCGCCCCGGTGCGCTTTCACTGGATCCGCAAGTCATATCAGGCTGTCGAGGGGATCGCCCCGCCCGAGGCGCTGGTCACCAACGAGTCCAGGATCGAACCCACCCCGATGCCGGGGACCGAAGGGCGCTGGAGCACGACCCGCTTTGTCGACCCCGAGGACATGCGTCATGACATGCATGTGACCATCGTCACCTTCGCGCCCGGCGCGGTGATCCCCTTTGCCGAGACCCATGTGATGGAACACGGGCTATACGTGCTGGAGGGCAAGGGCGTTTACCGGCTCAATCAGGATTGGATCGAGGTCGAAGCCGGGGATTTCATGTGGCTGCGCGCGTTTTGCCCGCAGGCCTGCTATGCTGGTGGGCCGGGGCCATTCCGCTATCTGCTTTACAAGGATGTGAACCGGCATATGCCGCTTGGCCCGTGGCCCGCGCCGCGCTGAGAACAGCCGCGGCCCATGACCGCGGAAATCGCGGCGCAGGATGCTTCCAGGCCGCGCATCAGCATTGCTTTTTTCCTTGATTTTCAATGTCGTTCCCTCCCTGCACAAGCCTTTGCCCAGAGGTGAGAGAATCTATGCCGCCGGAGAGGCGGGAGATACGAGTCCCGTCAGAACCCGGAATTCCGCCTCCCGGCGCACCCTCACGGACGGTACAAATCGTCCGTTTTGTACGCCGCTTTCGTACCGGATCCGGCCCGGACCGGTGCGTCTTGGTACAAAACCCGCGATCCCCCTTGGCGGCGCGTCCCTTTGCCGATGGCCCAGTGCGTCATCGGGAGCAACGCGCGAAACGGTAAACGCCCTTTAATCACTCGCTGTTGAAACTTATCCCAGAAGTTGGTGGGCGGCCTTGATGCACAATTTTCGTGAATTCCTCCGCCATGGTGGCGCAGGCCAGTATGTCGCCACCCGGCAGAACGGCGCATCATGAGATTGTCGCGCAGCCATCGCGATAAAGGCGCTCTTTCCCGGGCATGCCGATCTGCGTGTCGATTTTCCGGACCGACCGGCCCGTGTCAACGCCGTGGGCGGGTAGCGCCGGTCCGGCGCGAGGTCCGCCAGGATGAACCGCTCAAAGAACGTCCGCTCCCCGTCCGACATCAGGCCTCGTGCCAAGCTGGTCTCCCCACCAGGTGTCAGCCTGAATCATGCCTGCACCGCGATGGGGATCCGTTCTGTCATCGCGACCTGGCCCGATCAGGCGGTGATGACATCAATCAGCAGGCTGCTTGCCGAATATCGGTTACGGCGGCACGCCCTGAATCGAGCCTGTCGGTTCACCGGCCCAATGTTTCAATTCACGCATAATCTGCCATTCCGCACCTTATCTGTGCGCTTTCGCACAAAACATGGTTTCAGTGTAAGTCATTGATAGTAATATTTTTTAATGAAAGTAACCAATTTCAGTCGCCTCTGCGTGATCCAGATGCCGCACGGTTCTCACAGACCTGTGCGTCTGCGTGAGCGGGTTTTCACTTCGCTTGTGAGGGCATTTCCTCAGAGGCGTTTTGGCGCCACTTTGATAGTCAGACGAGCGGGAGTGTTCCTGCCGCCTTACTGCAAACGGTTCCGCGTGGACCACATGAAAATGGAGGATATTACAATGCTTACAACGAAATTCTTCGCCCTGATCGCCGCAACTGCAATCCCCGCCCTTGCCTCGGCTCAGACGGTTTCGTCGGATGCGACAGCTCAGGCTGCGCAGCTGAAATCAGCAACCGCGTCGGTAACGGAATTCGACCAATATGCCGCTGGCGAACTGAACCCCGGTGATCGCAAGGGTGTCATCTACAACGGCGAGCTCAACCCGGGTGACCGCGAGGGCGTCATCTACAATCAAGGCATCCGGTCGTTCGATATCGCCGGTGGCGAACTGAACCCCGGTGATCGCAAGGGTGTCATCTACAACGGCGAGCTCAACCCGGGCGACCGCGAGGGCGTCATCTACAATCAAGGCACCCGGTCGTTCGATATCGCCGCTGGCGAACTGAACCCCGGTGATCGCAAGGGTGTCATCTACAACGGCGAGCTCGACCCGGGCGACCGCGAGGGCGTGATCTACAATCAAGGCATCCGGTCGTTCGATATCGCCGCTGGCGAACTGAACCCCGGTGATCGCAAGGGTGTCATCTACAACGGTGAGCTCAACCCGGGTGACCGCGAGGGCGTCATCTACAATGTCGATCATGTTGTGATCGACATTGCCTGAGCGCTACTTTCAAGCCCAATCAACGCGGCGCCTCAGTGTGCCGCGTTTTTCTGTGCGACAGGTGCGAGAGACATTCATTGAGCTCCTATGTCCGCTTTTTGCCTGATCGCGCAGCATCCGTATCTTTTTCTTTCTGAACCATATGTTCTTGGCCGATACCGGCCCGTCTCTGGGAGGTGGGATGTTGCCGGGGGGAGAAAGCCGGGAAAGGGGCATGGAACCGGCGCGGCCACCTTGCGTTGGGCGGATGGAAGGGCCGTGATCAGGCGGCTCTTGCAGGAATACACGCGAAGCAGACGAAAAAGGAGAGACCTCATGTCCTTCCGCAAAATGGCCCTTGCAACGATTCTGACGACCGCGAACGCGGTGTCGGTTCATGCCCTTGAAGCTGGTGAAAACGATGCTGCCGAAGCGGGCGCGTCGGTTGGCGGCGTTGGCGCCGAGGCCGATGCGGGTGCCGGCGTCAGTGCTGGCGCCAGTGTCGGCGCCGGTGGCAGTTCCAATGCCGATGCCGATGCCGATGCCGATGCCGGTGTCGGTGGTGGCGCCGGAATGGGGGGCACGGCCAACCTTGGCGCCAAGTCGCCATCGGACAGTTCCGAAACCTCGGGCGCCATCAAATCTGAGACCGGGGCCGCCGCAGAGGCGATGGGCGGTCTGAATGAGGGCACGGCGATCATGTCCGCCGACGGGCAGGTGATCGGCAGGGTCGATGCCACCCGCGAGGCGGAAGACGGGCGCAGGCAGGCGGTGATCTCGGTCGACGAAAGCGCCGATCTGGCCGCGAGCCGGATCGCGGTTGACCTGCGCAGCCTCGAGCAGGCTTCGACGGGCACGGTCGAATACGCGCTGAGCCTGGCCGAGCTGCGCTCGAGCGTGAACGCCAGTGTGAACGCCAACGCCAATGCCGACATGAACGACTGAACCTGCATGTCATGACCCTGCCGGACCCTTCCCGGCGGGCGTTGAGCGCGAGCGGCAGCCGACCTCCCACGGCTGCCGCTTTTTCGTTCGCTGAACGGGCGGGCGCGGGTATGGCCGGCATATACATATCAGAACTTGAATGTTGACTTGGATCGGGGAACTGGTCAGATAAACATGCGAAAATTTTTATGTGTTCACGTTTTTCGAGTGCCTTGCCGTTCTTTTATTGCTGGCAATTTATTGAATTAAAACATCATTTCCTTGGGGGGATTGTAAAAATGATAACGAGAATCAAACTGAAATCCGCGCTGCTTATGACCGCTGTTGCCTGTTTGCCGTCGCTGGCGGGGGCCGCGACGATCACCAGTTGGGATACAAGCAATGTCGATGTTGGCGATCCGGTCGTGGCTGACGGTGACAACGATGCCAGCGTGATCTACCAGGGCGATCCGGCGACGGCGACCTCGAATGCGCAAATCTATTACGAAGCGCCGGAAGCGGATACGCCGGGACTGGAAGTTCAGCAGCTCGGCTATACCGCGCAGGGCGAGTCATTCGACGGATGTATCCTTGCGACCAGCGGAACCACCTGTGACGGGCCGTTCCAGAGCGGCAAGCGCTTCAAGCAGCAATTGACGGATACCGGTCCGGTCGATCTGGTCTTCAATGTCGATCCGGACGCCAATGGCCTTTCGGACAGCACCGAGGGCTCGGTCTATCAGGTGTTCCAGCGTCTCGTGAACCTGACGGGTGAGGTCATTCACGACGTTTCGGTCGAGCTGGGTTTTGGTGTCGGCGACGCGTTCCAGCAATCGGCCGATAACGACGGGTTGTCTTTCGCGAATGTCGGGCTGGGGCCGAACGATCTCAAGGCGTTCACGCAATATCCCTTCGGTCTGTTCGGCGATGCGGAGAACAACAAGAACTTCACGCTGGACGGGTTCTTCGACAATGCGCGCTCAGGGTTTTCGCTCGACACGTCGGACGAGGACATGCTTGTCAGCACGGGTATCTATGGCGCCTATGCGGAGCTGTTCGGCGGTGCGTGGCTGTCTCAGGAAATGGCCCCGGCGGGGTTGCTGTGGGATGACGACGCGGATGCGACCACCGATGCGCTGGTCATGGCCTGGTTCGATGAAGAGGCGGGGCTTTGGGAGGCGCTGCGCACGGTTGTGGATGGCGAAGCGGTCAGCAGTCTTGACGACCCGATCTACAAGGCGACGCTTGAAGAATTTGAGGAGCTTTGGGGTGTCAGCCTCGAAGAGGAGCCGCTCATCGAGGACCTTGCCAACCTCAACTTCAACTACGGGATCTTCCTTTCGGATCAGTTTGCGGGCGACAGTTTCACGCTGCGCGTGACGACGACCACCGCGCCGATCCCCCTGCCGGCCTCGGCGGTGTTCCTGCTGGGCGGGCTCGGTGTGCTGGGGTCGATGCGGTTGCGCAAGTCACGCAAACCGGCGGCCTGATCCGGGCTGAAGGCCATTGAAAGCGCGGGCGCGTGATGCGCCCGCGCACAGGTTTGGCGCAACCTCGCGACAACGACGGTTGAAAGGTGATGCGCAAAGCGGCATGCTTTCCGCATTGTTTTATTGATGGAAAGCGACCCATTGCGAAAGAGAATTGGACAGGTCCTGCGCAGGGCGCGCACCATCGCGCGCTGGGCGGTCACGGAGTTTCCCAGAGCGCCGGGTCTGGAGGTCTACACTCGCTACATCGACCGGGACAATCGCGCACTGACCGCGCGTCTTCGCGGCGGGGGTGAAGCGGCATGGCAGGATTACACGGCGCGGTATCGCGGCTGGGACATTCCGAAGATCATATGGATCTACTGGGGCCAGGGCGAGGATCAGGCGCCCTACCTTGTGCAAAGATGTATCGAATCCTGGCGCGAGCGGAATCCCGGCTGGGATGTGCGGGTGCTGGATCGGGACGGGGTTGCGAAATATGCGGACGGTCTGGAGTCTCTGGAGTCGCTGCCGCGCCGCTTCACGGCGAACCTGTTGCGGCTGCATTTACTGGCGCGTCATGGTGGGGTCTGGGCGGATGCGACGACGCTCTGTCACAGGCCGCTTGATGCGTGGCTGCCGCTGATCGCCGGGCAGACCGGGTTCTTCGTGTTCCGTGGCCCCCATCATGACAGGTGGTTGGATAACTGGTTCATTGCCGCCCATCCGCAAAACGAGCTGATCAATGAATGGGCGCAGCATTATCGCCGATATGTCAGCGGATTGCGTGCTAAGCCGGACAAGTATTTCATGACGGTCTACCTGTTCCAGTGGATGGTGCTCAAGCGCAAGGCGCTTCGTCATGCGTTTCGCTCGACCGGGGCGCTGCCTGCGGTGCCGGCGTTTTTCCTTCAGGCGTATCTCGAGGAGAACAGCGACGCGCAGCCCTTCTTGAGCGCATACGAGAAGGGCTTCCCGCTCAGCAAGCTGAACTGGAAGGCCCCGATCCCCGAAGCGGAACTGAGAAACCGTCTGGACGATCTGAAGGTCTAGGCGGGCGCATTGGCGGGCCGCGCTGTGCGTCCGGCGCCAGCCTGTGTCAGCGCGGGGGCAGATCGCGCGGTGGCGGTTTTCGGAACGCCAGCCGCATCTGTTTCTCCGTTTCGATCAGGGCGAAGAAGACCACCCCGACGGCGAGGATCAACAGCCCGTCGCGCAGCGGCACGCCTTGCGTGCCGAAGGCGAACTGCAGGGGCGGCAGGTAGGTGATGGCGAATTGCGCCGCCGTGACCGCGATGACGCAGATCCACACGACCCGCGTGCCCCGTGCCGCCGCCCAGGTGAGCGATGTGCCGTGGATGTTGCGGATGTAGAAGAGATAGACGATCTGAAGCACCACCAGCGTATTCATCGCGATGGTGCGCGCCAGCGGCGCGGGGTAGCCCCGGTCGATGGCATAGAAATACATTCCGAACACCGCCAGAAGAATGAAGGTCGAGACCAGCGCGATCTGCCAGATCAGCGCGCCGGTCAGCAAGGCTTCGCCGCGCGGGCGGGGCGGGCGGCGCATGGTGCCGGGTTCGGAGGGTTCGAAGGCCAGCGCGAGACCCAGCGTCACGGCGGTGATCAGGTTGACCCAGAGGATCTGCACGGCGGTGATCGGCAGCGCCATGCCCGCGAACAGCGCCACGATGATGGTCATCGCCTCGCCCGCATTGGTGGGCAGGGTCCAGCTGATCACCTTCTTGATATTGTCATAGACCGTGCGTCCCTCGCGCACGGCCGCCGCGATGGAGGCGAAATTGTCGTCGGCGAGCACCAGTTCGGCGGCTTCCTTGGCGGCTTCGCTGCCCTTGAGCCCCATGGCGATCCCGGCATCGGCGCGCTTGAGGGCGGGGGCGTCGTTCACCCCGTCGCCGGTCATCGCCACGGTCAGGCCCCGCGATTGCAGCGCCGTGACGAGGCGCAGCTTGTGCGCGGGCGAGGTGCGCGCGAAGATATCCGCCGACAGCGCCGCGTCGGCCAGCGCGGCATCGTCCATCGCATCGACATCGGCGCCGGTCAGCACGCGGTCATGGTTCCTGAGGCCGATCATTTCCGCGATGGCGCGGGCGGTCGCGGCATGGTCGCCGGTGATCATCTTGACCCGGATTCCGGCGGAATGGCATTCGGCCACGGCTTCGATCGACTCGGCGCGGGGCGGGTCGATCAGGCCCACGAGCCCGATCAGGGTGAGCTGTGACTGAAGCGTTGCGGCATCCAGTTCGCTGCAATCGGGCGCCACCTCGCGCGTGGCCAGAGCGATGACCCGCTGGCCTTGGGCGGCGAGGGACTGGAGCGCGGCATCCCAGCGCGCTTCGTCGAGCGGTTCGCGCCCGCCCTGCGCGCTGCGCTGGTCGCGGCAAAGCGCCAGAACGGCCTCGGGCGCGCCCTTTACATGGATGCGCGAGAGGCGCGCCGCCGGGTCGTGATCGAGCGTCGCCATGTAACGATGCGCGGCATCGAACGGGATGGCGTCGCGGCGTGTCCAGCCGGTGAGGGGCGCAGCACCGTCGCCGGTGATCTTGCCCGCCAGCGCCAGCAGAGCGCCTTCCATCGGGTCGCCTTCCACATGCCAGCCGGTGTCATCCCCGCCGTGCAGCACCGCGTCGTTGCAAAGCCCGGCAGCGCGCGCGAATTCGGCCAGCACAGGATGTTGCGCCGGGTCGGCCCTGGCATCTTCAAGATGCAGTGCGCCGTGGGGCGCATAGCCCTCGCCCCTGACGGAATAGACGCCGTCGGGCGCCGCGAGCGCGGCGGCCATCATCTCGTTGCGGGTCATGGTGCCGGTCTTGTCCGAGCAGATCACCGAGACCGAGCCGAGCGTCTCGATGGCGGGAAGGCGGCGCACGATGGCGTTGCGCCGGGCCATGGCCTGCACCCCGACGGCCAGCGTGATCGTCAGCACAGCGGGCAGACCCTCGGGGATCGCCGCGACCGAGAGGCCGACCACGGCCATGAACAGATCGCCAAAGGCCATGTGGCCGACGAAATAGCCATAGACCAGAAGTGCGCCCACCATGATCAGGATGAAGATGGTCAGCCAGCGCGCGAAGCGGTCCATCTGCGCCACGAGCGGGGTGGTCAGCGCCTGCACATCGCCCAGCATGCCGCTGATATGGCCGATCTGGGTATCGGCCCCGGTGCCCGCGACGACGCCGCGCCCTGTGCCCGCCGCGATCAGCGTGCCCGAGAACAGCATCGGGCTGCGATCGCCGATGGCGGCCTTTGCGGCGACGGGCGCGGTTCCCTTGTCGACGGGAACGGATTCGCCGGTCAGGATCGCCTCTTGCGCCTTGAGCCCCCGCGTGTGGATCAGCCGCAGATCGGCGGGCACCTTGTCGCCCGCCTCGAGGAGCACGATGTCGCCGGGGACGAGGTCGGCCGCGTCGATGCTGACCCGGCGCCCGTCGCGCAGCACGGCCGAGCGCGGCGCGAGCATCCCGCGGATCGCGGCCATGGCCTGTTCGGCGCGCCCTTCCTGGACATAGCCGATCACCGCGTTGACGATCACCACCGCGAGGATCACGCCGGTATCCACCCAATGCTGAAGCGCCGCCGTGACCAGCGCCGCAGCGATCAGCACATAGATCAGCACATTGTGGAAATGCGACAGAAACCGCAGGAAGGCGCTGCGCCGGGGCGGTTCGGGCAGGCGGTTGGGGCCATGGTTGGCAAGCCGCGTGCCGGCCTCGTCGCCCGAGAGACCATCGGGATGGCTGCGCAGATGCGCGAGCGCCTCATCCTGCGAGAGGGCGTGAAACGCGGGGTCAGGGGTATCCAGTGTCATGCAAATGGTGTGGCCGATGTTGCGCCTGTCATCAAGAACAAGCGCCTCCCGGAGCATGAAGAAAAGGGCACAACATGAATAAAGGGGGCCATGAAGGCCCCCTTTTCACGCTCCAAAACTCTGGACCCTCAATATTCATACGACTCGCTGACTATGCGAACGTATAGGTCAGATGGGGCTTTCGAGGAAGGGGAAGTTTTCGCGCCAGATCTCCGGGCCGGGATCAGCCTTGCAGGGCGGCGATCACGGCGTCGGTGATGTCCTGTGTCGCATGGCTGCCGGGGCGCGCGCCGATTCCTTGCGCGGTGGTGGCGGAAAGGGCGTTTTCCACCGCTTCGGCGGCGGCGCTTTCGCCAAGATGATGCAGCATCATCGCCCCCGACCAGATCGCGGCGATCGGGTTGGCGATGTCTTGCCCGGCAATGTCGGGGGCCGAGCCGTGGACCGGCTCGAACATCGAGGGCGCGGCGCGGTCAGGGCAGATATTGGCCGACGCCGCAAAGCCGAGCCCGCCCTGAATGGCGGCGCCCAGATCGGTGAGGATATCGCCAAAGAGGTTCGAGGCCACCACCACGTCCAGCGTTTCGGGGGCCATCACCATCCGGGCCGCCATCGCGTCGATATGCATGTGGCTGACGGCGACATCGGGGTATTCGCCCGCCAGTGCGCGGGTCATTTCATCCCAGAACACCATCGAGTATTTCTGCGCGTTGGACTTGGTGACCGAGGTCAGGTGCCCGCGCCGGGCGCGCGCCTGTTCGAAGCCGAAGCGCAGGATGCGTTCCACCCCCTTGCGGGTGAAGACCGAGGTTTCAAGCGCCACCTCGTTGTCGCGGCCCTGATGGACGCGCCCGCCCGCGCCGGAATATTCGCCCTCGGTGTTCTCGCGGATGCACAGGATATCGAAGCCTTCGGATTTCAACGGCCCCTCGACCCCCGGCAAGAGCCGGTGCGGGCGGATATTGGCGTATTGGTCGAACGCCTTGCGGATCGGCAGGAGCAGGCCATGCAGCGACACGGAATCGGGCACCGTTTCGGGCCAGCCGACCGCGCCGAGAAAGATCGCATCAAATCCGCGCAGCGTTTCGATCCCGTCCTCGGGCATCATCGCGCCGGTCTCGAGGTAATAGGCGCAGGACCAGGGGAAGGTCTCGGTCTCAAGGCTGAAGCCCGCCGGGGCGGCGGCGGCGTGAAGCACCTGCATCGCGGCGGCGCTGACATCGGTTCCGATCCCGTCGCCGGGAATGAGGGCGATCCTGTGGCTGGTCATGGTGGTCCCTTCCTGTGTTGCGGTGCGGCTCAGAGCGCGGCCAGCACCGCCTTGGTGCGGCGGTTGGCGCTGAAGGCCTCGCGGCCCAGGTCCTTGCCTAACCCGCTGGCCTTCCAGCCGCCAGTGGGAAGGATGTGATCGCGCGAGCGCCCGTAGCGGTTGATCCAGACGGTGCCCGCCTCGATCCGGCGCGACAGGCGCAGGGCGCGGCCAAGGTCGCGGGTGAAGATCCCCGAGCACAGCCCATAGGTGGGATGGGCGGCGAGGGCGAGGGCCTCGTCCTCGGTGTCGAAGGTCTGGAAGGTGGCGACGGGGCCGAAGATTTCCTGGGTGACGGCGGGGTTGTCGGGTTTGATTCCGGTGATCAGCGTGGGGCGATAGAAGCTGCCCTCATGATCAAAGCGCGCGCCGCCACATAGAATCTCGCCGCCCTGTGTGCGCGCCGCCGAAATGATGCTGTCGATGCGCGAAAGCTGCGTTTCCGAGATGATCGGCGAAAAGCCGGGCTGCTCGGCCCAGGTGGGGGCGGGCATGTGCGACTGGAAGCGCGCGGTCAGGCGCGCCGCGAGGTCATCGGCGATCTCGCGCGCGACGATCATGCGCGAACCGGCAACGCAGAACTGCCCCGCATTGGGCAGAATGCCGCGTTCAAGACAGCGGGTGGCAAGGTCGAGATCGGCATCGGCGAAGACGATCATCGGGCTTTTGCCCCCCAGTTCCAGGGTCATCGGCTTGATCCCGGTGCGGGCGATATTCTCCATGATGGCGGCGCCCGCGCGGGTCGAGCCGGTGAAAGACACCTTGTCGATCCCCGGATGGCCGGTGATCGCGGCGCCGGTGCCCGGGCCATCGCCGAGGACCACGTTGACCAGCCCTTCGGGCAGGCCCGCGCGGACCGAAAGTTCGGCCATGAAAAGCGCCGACCAGGGGGTCATTTCAGAGGGTTTGAGAACCACGGCGTTCCCGGCAGCCAGGGCGGGGCCGAATTTCCATCCCGCCATCGAGATCGGGTAGTTCCAGGGTGTGATCGCCCCGACCACGCCATAGGGCTCGGAGGCGACCATCCCCAGATGGTCGTCATCAGTGGGTGCGAGCACGTCGCATTCCTTGTCGGCGAATTCGGCGAAG
Source organism: Roseovarius salincola (assembly GCF_026891095.1). Taxonomy (GTDB): domain Bacteria; phylum Pseudomonadota; class Alphaproteobacteria; order Rhodobacterales; family Rhodobacteraceae; genus Roseovarius; species Roseovarius salincola. The sequence continues at coordinate 37,267 of NZ_JAPTNL010000003.1, read as the reverse complement.
AAGCGGATCTGCTGGGCGGTGACGGGAATGTCGCCGGAGAGCACCTCGGCCACCGGGCGCGAGGAGCAGGCGGCTTCGAGCCGGGCCAAGGTGGGGGCTTCCTGTTCAATGAGGTCGGCCCATTTGCGCAGCGCCCTGAGCCTGTCGCGCGGGGCGGCACGGCCCCAGCCCGAGCTTTGACGCGCGGCGCGTGCGGCATTGACGGCGCGGTCGACCGTTTCGCCGTCGGCAAGGGGGATCGCGCCCAGCGAGGCGCCGCTTGAGGGGGCGGTCAGGGGAATGCTGTCGCGCGCAGGCACATAGCGCCCACCGATATGGTGGCCCAAAGGCGGGACCAGCCCGTGGGGGTCGAAGGCAAGTGTCATGGGAACCTCGTATTTGCCCCTTCAGTCTGGCGCGGGGGCGCTGACAGCATTTGCCGAAAGCGGGGGCGGGGCGGCATTTTGCACTGTCTGCCCAAGGGTTCGGCGCAGAAGATGGTGCGGTTCAGCCGGGCCTGCCGTTGTTGGCCTCGTCGTCGCGCACGGCAAGGGCATGGAGCGGCGCGGGGCGCACCGGGGGCTGGGCGCGCAGGCGGCCCATCTGCGCGGGGTGCGCATCGCTGGCGGCGGCCATGATTTCGGCGCCCGCAAGTTGGCAATAGCGGCCCTGGCAGCGCCCCATACCGATGCGCGAGAGGGACTTGGCGCGGTTGGCCTCGGGACCGGAACGCGGCAGCGTGGCGCGCAGCGCGCCGCAGGTGATCCCTTCGCAGCGGCAAAGCACGGTGTCGTCGGGCAGGGCGCGGATCATCTGGGCAGGCCATGGAAATGCGCGTGCGATGCCCGTCGCAAAGCGGCGCATGCGGCGCAGGGCACGCAGGTCAAGGGCCTGGGCGGCGGGATCGGTTGTCTGGCCGAGATCGGCAAGACAGGCGCGCGCCGCCAGCCGCCCGGCGATTTCGGCACCATCCGCGCCGAGGATCGAAAGCCCGTCGCCCGCAAGGTAAAGCCCTGGCCCCGCGCGGCCCTCGTCATCGCTGACGGGGAGCCATTGGCTCCAGATGGTTGACCAGTCGAAATGCGCGCCCGCAAGCTCGGCCAGGGCGGTTTCGCTCCGCAGGTGCCAGCCAAGTGCGACGCTGTCACAGGGTGTGACGCGCGCGCGCCCGCGCGCGTCGCGCCAGCGGATCTCGGCAGGGCCGGTGGCGGGGTCGCCCTCGATCGCGTCAAGCGTCACGCCGGCATGGTAAAGCCGCCCGAGGCGCGCGCGAAGACCGAGGCCGCGAAGGGTAACACGGGGGCGCGCGGCAGCCATCGCGAGGCCGCCGCGAATCTGAGCCGAAAGCGGTGCGGTGTCGAGTACCGCCGCCACCCCGGCCCCGGCGTCCAGAAGCTGTGCCGCGACCAGCGTCAGGAGCGGGCCGGAGCCTGCCAGCACGATGCGCCGCCCCAAGGCGACGCCTTGTGCCTTGAGCGCGATCTGTGCCGCGCCAAGGCTGAAGACGCCCGCCATTTCCCAGCCCGGCACCGGTGCCGGCCGGTCGGTGGCGCCGGTGGCGATGATCAGCCGGTCATAGGGCAGGGCGCTGACCCCGCCCGGCCCCAGCACCTGCGCGACACCGTCATGAAGGCCAAGCACGCTGCTTTGGGGATGGTGGGCGATCTGGTCCGTCGCAAGCAGGTCATCGAACAGGTTATGAAGTGCCGTCGCCTTGCCTGCCTCGGAGCCATAAAGCGTGCTGGGCGGTCGGATAAAGCTCTGGGGCGGGCGGCGATAGATCTGACCGCCCGCGCGGTTGGCTTCATCGACCACGGTGGGGCGCAGCCCCGCCGCCGCCAGCGTTTGCGCGGCGCGGATGCCCGCAGGACCGGCCCCGACGATCAGCACGCGGGTCATGATTCTGCCACCGGCCAGGTTGATGGCGGCTCGGACAGAAGGCGCATGCCCGCGCGCAACGTGGTCGAGCAGGCGCGCAGGCGGGGGCCGTTCTCCTGCCAGATCCAGCAATCCTGACAGGCGCCCATGAGGCAGAACCCGGTGCGGCGCCCGGGGCCGAATTCGGCGGCGCGCAGGTCGGTGCGAGAGGTCAGAATGGCGGTCAGCACGCTGTCGCCCTCGAGGCCGGTGAGGGGCTGGCCGTCGAAATGGAAATCGAGCGGCGCGCGCTCGGTTTCGGCGAGCCGCTGGAGGCGGCCCGTAGGGCGCGAGGGGTCATTCATTGCGCCGCCTCGGCCCGCGCGGCGGGTCCGGGAATTTCGGGAAAGCGCGTGCAGGTTTCATCAAAGGCCGCGTCCACCCCGGTGGCGCCGGTGCGGTTGTCCATCCGGCTGAAAATCTCGGTCTTGACGAAAAAGCGCCAATGCACCGGCAGGGCCATGAGGATGCCGGTCAGGCGGTCATAGGCGTCAAGGGTCCATTGCGCCTCGTAGCTGTCGCGCTCGGGGCCGAAGTGGAAATGATCGCTGTGCGGCTGGGCCTTGGCGCGCAGGGCCTTGGTTGCGGTTTCGTCCACGGTGCCATCGCACATGACGACGCCATAGTCGCGCCGGGCGCTATGGGGCGAGACATGGCCGCGCGCCACGTCCTGCGCGACACGCCATGTTTCGCGCAGCATAGGGTCGCCGCGCCCGCCACCGCCCGCCGAGCGCACCGAAAGCACGTCGCCCGGTTGCAGCACGGCGGTATCGGCGCTGCCCATGCGGCGCTCGCCCGGTGTGCCGGGATTGACCACCATTTCGGCCAGCCCCGCCGCGCGCCCGCCCAGCACCCCCCAGGGGCGAAAACGCGAGCGGTCGCGGTTGCGCGCGGTGATGCGGGTGTCGGGGGCAAAGACGCGGAAGGCCATTTCCGTTGCCAGCCCGCCGCGCCAGCGCCCGGCGCCGCCGCTGTCCTGTGCCAGCCCGTAGCGCACGAATTCGACCGGCACTTCGGTCTCGGTGATCTCGACCGGGGTGTTGCTGAGATAGGCGGCATCCGCGCCCGAGCCGTTGGTGCCGTCGCGATGGGGCATGCCGCCGCCGCCGCCCACGACCGGGTTCACGGCCGCGATCACCTTTTGCCCTGAGCGTTCGTCATGGGTCATGACATTGACGATGCAATTGTTGCCGGCGGGGGCGGCGGGCATCCTGTCGGGGATCGCCTGGCTGAAGGCGCCGAAGATGACCGAGCGCAGCCGCGCGCAGGTGAGCGAGCGCATCCCTACCGCCGCCGGGGCGAGGGGGTTGAGCACCGTGCCCTCGGGCGCGATGCAGGTGAAGGGCCGCGTCAGCCCGGTATTGAGCAAAAGGCGCGGGTTGAGCGTGTAAAGCACGTAATAGACCCCGACCAGCAGCATCGTATGTCGCGGATCGCCCCCCGAGGGGACGTTGAGCGACGAGCCGAGCTGCGGGTCCGAGCCGGTGAAATCCAGTTCGGCGGCATCGTCGCGGATGCGAAGGGTCAGATGCAGACGGCAGGGATTGGCGAAATCGCTGTCCTCGTCGGCGTAATCGGCAAAGCGATACTCGCCATCGGGAATGGCGCGCAGGATTTCGCGGGCCTGGGCCTCGGCCTGGTCCTTGAGGGCGGCGACGCCGCTCAGGAAATTCTGCTTGCCGAAGCGTTCGAGCATCCCGTGTACCTTTCGCTCGCCGGTGTTGAGCGCGCCGACCAGAGCCTTGATATCGCCGATATTGAGGCCCGGCTTGCGCACATTGGTTTCCATAATCCTCAGAATTTGCGTGTCGTAAACCCCTTCGCTGACCAGTTTCATCGGCGGAAAGCGGATGCCTTCCTGGTGGATTTCGGTCAGTGAGCGCGAGAGTGATGCGGGCACAGCGCCGCCCATGTCGGTATTATGGATGTGGCCGCCGGTCCAGGCGACGATCTCGCCATCGTGAAACACGGGTTTCCACAGATGCGTATCGGGGGCGTGGGTGGCGACATGGCAGGAATAGGGATCGTTGGTGAAGGCCACGTCGCCGGGGCGGTAATCATCCACCATGTCGATGGCGCGCCCATAGGTCAGGCCGGGATACCATGTCGCCCCCAGATCCATCGGCACCGCGAAGGTATCGCCCGCGCGGTCCATCAGCATCACGGTGAAATCCTGGGTTTCCTTGACGAAGGCGGAATGCGCGGTGCGGTGCAGGGTGTGGGCCATGTTCTCGGCCGCGGCGCGGGCGTGGTTGGCCAGCACCTGGAGGGTCATCTTGTCGGACATGGGGTCACTCCGCGAAATCGAGATGGATGTTGAGATGCGTATCGACATGCGCCCGTGCGCCGTCGGGGATGGCAAGGGTGGTGTCCTCCTGACAGACCACGGCGGGGCCATCGAAGCGCGCCCCGGCCAAAAGGCCGGCGCGCTCATAGAGCGGCAGATCGCGCGCGCCGTCCAGATGCACGCGGACTTGGCGCGCGGGCGTGGCCGGGGCGCCCGCTTCGGGCGCGGCCTCGGCAAGGTCTGGCTTCGGTGTCACGCCGATCGCTGAAAGGCGCAGGTTGATGATTTCGATGCGCCCGTCGGGGTCGTCGAAGTCATAGATCCGCCGGTGGGTGTCATGAAAGGCGGCGGCGATGCGCGCGGGCTCCGCGAGCCATGCGGGTTCGAGCGCGGTGTCGATCTCGTAGCTTTGCCCGGCATAGCGCATATCGGCGGACAGCCGGATCTGCGCGGGGCCGTCATGGCCCTGCGCCGCGAGCCATGCGGCGCCTTCGCGCGAAAGCGCCTTGAAGGCGGCGGCAAGGCGCGTCGGTGCGCCCGCGTCGAGTTCGGTGAAGATCGTGCGCAGGAAATCGCCGCGCAGGTCGGCCACCAGCCCGCCAAGCGCCGAGACGACGCCGGGGCGGCGTGGGGCCAGAACCCGCGACATGCCCAGTTCACGCGCCAGGAACGCGCCCAGCATCGGGCCGCCGCCGCCGAAGGGCATCAGCGCGAAGTCGCGCAGATCGACGCCGCTGCGCGAGGAGAGTTTCTCGACCTCGACAAAGAGTTCGGAGACGGCGATGTCGATGATCGCCTGGGCGGTTTCCTCGATGCCGCGCCCGAGCGGCGTGGCAAGGCGGGACACGGACGCGCGCGCAAGGGCGGGGTCGATGCTGAGCTGGCCATAGGCCATTTCGGCCTGACCGAGCCAGCCGCAGACCGCCATTGCATCCGTCACGGTGGGATCAAGGCCGCCGCGTCCGTAACAGGCCGGGCCGGGGGTGGAGCCGGCGGATTCGGGGCCGACGCGCAGCACGCCCATGCTGTCGACGCTGGCGATGGAGCCGCCGCCGATGGCGATGGAACTGACCGAGACCGAAGGGATATGCAGCGGGAAATCCCCGATTCGTTCATCGGTGCCGAATTGCACGGCACCATCCACGATCAGCGCGAAATCCGCTGAGGTGCCGCCGATATCCAGCGTCAGCACCCGCTTTTCCCCCGCCTGACGCGCGAGCCACGCCGCGCCCATGACGCCCGATGCGGTGCCCGAAAGCAGCATCGAGACGCAATCGCGCCGCCCTTCGCCCGCGCTCATGAGGCCGCCATTGGACTTGGTCAGAAGCGCATGGGCGGGCACGTTGCGCGCCGCCAGACGATCTTCGAGGGCGGCAAGGTAGCCCGCGACGCGCGGATGCACATAGCCGTTGAGGATCGCGGTTGAGCTGCGTTCATATTCGCGGATCACCGGCCAGACTTCGGAGGAGGTGAAGGTGAACAGATCGGGCGCTTCGGTTTCGATCATCGCCCTGACGGCGGCTTCCTGAGTGCCGTCGCGCCAGCTATGCAAAAGCGAGACGATGATACCTTCCGCCCCGGCGGTGCGCGCACGGTCAATGGCGGCGCGCACGTCATCAAGGGCGGGGGCGACGGGTGTGCTGCCATCCGCGCGCATCCGGGCGTTGATGCCGAAGATACGGTCGCGCGGGATCAGCGGGTCGGCGCGGTGGCAGAACAGCGAATACATCTTGGGCATGCGCAGGCGCGCCAGTTCGATCACGTCCTCGAAACCGGCATTGGTGATCAATGCAAGGCGCGCGCCCTTGCGCTGCAGGATCGTGTTGATCCCGACGGTGGTGCCATGCACGAAACGGGTGACGCTGGCCGGGTCGAGCCCGTCGCGCGCGGCCAGAAGATCGAGGCCGGTCAGCAATTCGGCGCCCGGATCGTCCGGCGTGGTCAGCACCTTGAGCGATGCGATCTGCCCGCTTCGCGTATCAAGCGCGCAGAAATCCATGAAGGTGCCGCCGATATCGACACCGATCTTCCAATCCGCCGCGCGCATGCTGCCATCCATCTCTTCCGGTCCTTTCTCGGTGAGTCACCGATACCCGACCAGAATGCGCACCCGGCGTCCAAGACGGATCGCGCGGGAAAGCATAAGGGGCGCTTATGCCTCGCTCAGGGGTGTGGTGTGCAGGAGCTTGCGCATTGCCTCTTCGGCGCGCGACAGGCTCTTGTCGCGCGCGGTCAGAAGCGAGACCGGCAGGTCGGGCGAATGCGCCAGCGGGCGGGCGACGAGGCCGGGGAAAAGCCCCCAGGGCAGGAGCGAATCGACCAGCGCTACCCCAAGCCCGCTGCGCACGAAGCCTGCTGCCGAAAGCGAGCTGTCGATCTCGATCCGGGGCGAGAATTCGAGTCCCTGTCGGCGCGAGGCCAGGTCCAGTTCCTCATGCGGGCGGGTCTGGCTGCGATAGGAGATGACGGTCTCATCCGCGAGATCTGCGAAATCCAGCGCCCCGGCGCCCGCCAGCGGGTGATCCTCGGGCAGGAGGCAGCAAAAGCTGGTCGTGCCGACATGTTCGACCGCGATGTCGGGGGGCAGATTGTCATCAAGCGCCAGCGCCATCGAGGCGTCGCCGGTCCGCAGGAGGTCCACCATCGCCGCCAGCGGGGCGACATGGGTGCGCAGCACGATGTCGGGATGTTCGGCGCGGAAGGTCTTGAGCGCGCGGGGCAGAAGCGACATGCCCGGCGGCGGCGAGGCGGCGATCCGCACGAGCCCGGCGCGCCCCAGCCGCAGATCCGAAGTCTTGCGGCGCAGCCCTTCGAGGCCGGAAAACAGGCGTTCGGCCTCGGGGTAGAGTTCCTGCGCTTCGGGGGTGGCGCGCAGGCGACCTTTTTCACGATCAAAGAGGGGAAAGCCAAGCTGCGCCTCGGTATGGATCAGGATCTGGCTGAGCGCGGGTTGCGAGATATTGAGAAGCCGCGCCGCCCCGGTGACGGTGCCGGCCCGCATCACGGCGGTGAAGACTTCGAGTTGGCGCGCGCGCATGATATCCTCCCATAGGTCAGACTTATAGCCTGCCACGGTTCCCGTCTTTGACACAAGCGAGGCCGCGCGGTTTGATGATCCGGAGGCTTGGACCAAGGAGGCGCGGGCGCGCATGGATGTGATCGTTCTGGGCGGCGGATTGATGGGGACGGCTTCGGCGCTGTTTCTGGCGCGGCGCGGGGTGCGGGTGACGCTGATCGAGCGGCGCCGCATCGGGGCGGGGGCGACCGTGGCGTCGTTCGGCAATATCCGGCGCAGCGGGCGGCATCTGTCGCAGCTGCCGCTGGCGGCGCGGTCGCTGGCGATCTGGAACGAGGCTGAACGCCTGCTGGAACGTGACGTTGAATTCCGCGCGACGGGGCATTTGCGGCTGATCTTTGATGAAGACGGTCTTGAGGATATGAAGGGATATGCCGAGGCGGCGCGGCCCCTTGGGCTGACACTGGAAGAACTGACCCCCGGTGATCTGCGCCAGCGTTTTGCGGGGCTTGGGCCGGATGCGATCGGGGCGTCGTTCTCGCCCAATGACGGGTCGGCGAACCCGAGGCTGATCGCGCCCGCCTTTGCCGATGCGGCGGCGCGCGCGGGGGCGCAGATCGTGGACCAATGTCCGGTTCAGACTATCCGCCACAGCGCGGCGGGTTTCGCGTTGGACACGGGGAAAGGCGTTTACGAGGCCGAGGTTCTGCTCAATTGCGCGGGCGCCTGGGGCGATGCGATCGCGGCCGAGTTCGGCGAGCCCGTGCCGATGGAAAGCCGGGGGCCGCAGATGGCCGTGACCGAGCCGATCGCGCACCGCATCCTGCCTGTCGTCGGCGTCTGGGCGCGCCCGCATGGCGCCTATCTGCGTCAGGTCGAGCGGGGCAACGTGGTCTTTGGCGGCGCGGTCGAGCGCGTGCATGTCGCCCGCGAGCCGGGGTTCGCCCATGCCGATCCTGCGCGCCTGCCCGAGCAGGTGGCGGCGGTGTTGCGGATGGTCCCGGCGCTGCGCGATGTGGCGGTCATCCGGCAATGGTCGGGCTGCGAGGGCTATGTTGCCGACAACCTGCCGGTGATCAGCGCATCCGGCACGACGCCGGGGCTGTTCCATGCGTTCGGTTTTTGCGGTCACGGTTTTCAGCTGGGGCCGGGGGTCGGGGATGCCATGGCGGAACTGATCGCGACCGGGCGGTGCGAGACGCCGCTTGAGGATTTCAGCATCACGCGGTTCGCCGCATGAGATCAGAAATCCGCCACCTTGCCCCATTGCCCCCTGCCGAAACGGCCAAGCCGGTATTGGCGGGTCTCGGTGATGGGGGTGCGGCCAAGCACCATGTCGGCCACCAGATGCCCGACGCCGGGCCCGATGCCGAAACCATGCCCGGAAAGCCCCGCCGCCATCACAAGGCCGGGTGTGCCGATATCGGCGTCGATGACCGGCACGCCATCGGGGGTGCTGTCGATATAACCCGCCCACTGCCCCTGCACCGGCAGATCGCGCAGCGCGGGCAGCAGGGCGCGCGCGCGCTCAAGCGTGAGGTGGATCAGGCGCTTGCTGGGGCGCGGATCGAGGATGCGGCAGCGCTCCATCGGGGTTTCGCGGTCGAAGGCCCAGTGGCTGCGGGTCTCGAACCCGGCGCGCCATGCCTGAAGACCGCCCGGACGCAATGCGCGCCAGCGGGAGGCGAACATCGGCAGGAAATGCCGCGCTCCGGCGATGGCGCCGGGGGTGATATCGAGATTGGCAAGCCCCGACACCGCCAGCGTGTGGCCGCCATCGCCGCGCCGCGTGACCGAAACGGGGCCGGTATGAAGCGCCGCGGGCAGGTCTTCGGCCCCCGGTGCGAGCGACAGGATCGTGCTGCGCACCGCCGCCTGCGCAAAGCCGATACCGTGGCGGTGAAGGAAGCTGCCGGCCCATGCGCCGCCCGCCATCACCGCAACCGGCGTGCGGATCGTGCCGCGCTCGGTGATCACCCCCGAAACGGCGCCGCCTTCGGTTTCCAGCCCGCGCGCGGCGCAGCCCTGAATGACCCTGCCGCCATGCGCCATGATGCCTGTCGCAATCAGCGGGGCGGCGCGCGACGGGTCTGCGATGCCGTCGCTGGGCGACCAGACGCCGCCCTGCCAGTTCTGGCCGGTGGCGGCGCCGCGCGCGGTGGCCTCGCGCGTGTCGAGCATGCGCGTATCCACGCCCTCGCCGCGCGCGAAGCGGCCCCATTCGGCCCAGCCTTCGATCTCGGCGGGATCGTTGGAAAGATAGAGCAGCCCGCAGCGGCGAAAGCCGAGGTCGGCGCCGATATCCGCGCCCATGTCTTCCCAGAGCGAGAGGCTCTGTGTCGAAAGCGGCAATTCACGCGCGTCGCGGTTCTGCTGGCGGCACCAGCCCCAGTTGCGGCTGGATTGTTCGGCGCCGATCCGGCCCTTTTCCAGAAGGACGACATCCTGCCCGGCGCGGGCCAGCCAGTAGGCGGTGCAGACTCCGACGATGCCGCCGCCGATGACGACGCAGTCTGCGTGCGCGGGCACTTCGGAATGGGTCTCGATTTCAAGCAGTGGAGCGGGCATGGTCTTTCCGTGTGTTTTTCGCAATCTAGGCGCGCGGCCCCGGTGCTTTGTGCCGGATGCCGGAGCCTGAGCGGCAGATCGTTTCGTTTGTTTCATGTAGGCTGCGGGGATCGCACGCTTGAGAATGCCAGTTGCCGACGAAAGCAAGGACAGAGCCGATGAACAGCCTTCAGAAACTGGATCGAATCGACATCAGGATCCTGGCCGAGTTGCAGCGCAACGGGCGGATCACCAATGTCGAACTGGCCGATCTGGTGCATCTGTCACCGTCGCCGTGCCTGACGCGGGTGAAGAAGTTGCAGAAATCGGGCTACATCACCGGCTATTCGGCGATGATCGACGTGGCCAAGCTGGGCGAGACACTGACGGTGTTCACGGAATTCACGCTGAAGAACCATCGCCAGATCGATTTCGCCCGTTTCCAGGAGGCGCTGGAGAAGATCGACAATTGCGTGGAATGTCACCTGATTTCGGGTGGCTACGATTATCTTGCCAAGTTCGTGACCGCAGGGATCAGCGACTACCAGGAGATCGTGGAAGGGCTGATTGACCGGAATATCGGGATCGACCGCTATTTCAGCTTCGTGGTCATGAAGACCAATTTCACCAAGCGCCAATGGCCGCTCACCCGGCTTTTTGCCGGGCTTGACTGAGGGCGCGCCCGCTCAGCGTTCCGAGAAGGCCGCGAGGAGTTCGGGGTCCTGTTCGAGGCCCGCGAGCCAGCCGGTATCAAGCTGGGGCACCGACGAGATGAGCAGGCGCGAATAGGGGTGGGTGGCGTCCTGGGACATGCGTGTTGCAGGCATCGCCTCGACCACCTTGCCCTTGTACATGACCAGCACATCGTCGCAGATTGCCTCGACTGTCGAAAGGTCGTGGCTGATGAACATGTAGCTCAGGCCCAGCTCGCCTTGCAGTTCCTTCAGAAGATCGAGGATCGCCGCCGCCACGACGGTATCGAGCGCCGAGGTGATCTCGTCGCACAGGATCAGTTCGGGATCGGCGGCCAGCGCACGGGCGAGGTTCACGCGCTGTTTTTGCCCGCCGGAGAGTTCCGAGGGCAGCCGGTGGCGCAGCGTGGCGGGCAGGTGGACCAGATCGAGCAGCCGGATCACCTCGCGTTCGCAGGCGGCGCCGTGGAGGCCTTTGTAAAAGCGCAGCGGGCGGGCGAGGATATTGGCGATGGAATGCGCCGGGTTCAGTGCCGTATCGGCGAGTTGGAACACGATCTGCGCGCGGCGCAGATCCTCCTTGCTGCGCTGGGCGAGATCGGGTGCGAGTGTCTGGCCGTCAAAGAGCACGCTGCCGCGATAGGCGGGCAGGATTCCCGCAACGGCGCGTGCCAGGGTCGATTTGCCCGAGCCGCTTTCGCCGATCACGCCAAGATTGCGCCCACGCATCAGGCGGAATTCGATACTGTCGAGCACCTTGGCCGCAGGCTCGCCATCCTTGACCGCGCCGTAGCCTGCGCAAAGGTCACGCACTTCGAGGACCGGGGTGTCGGCGGAGTCGTCGCGCCCCGCCAAGGGCACATGCGGCACCGGGTCGAAGGCGGCCAGCAGTTCCTTCGTATATGGATGCCGGGGGTTGTTGAGGATCTGCTCGGTGGTGCCCTGTTCCTGGGTTTCGCCGCCCTTCAGCACGATGATGCGGTCCGCGATCTGAGCGACGACGGCAAGGTCGTGGCTGACATAGACCCCGGCCATGCCGCTTTCCTGCATCACCCGGCGAAAGGCGCGCAGCACCTCGATCTGGGTGGTCACGTCAAGTGCCGTGGTGGGTTCGTCGAAGATTACCAGCTCGGGAGAGGCGATCAGCGCCATTGCGGCCGAAAGGCGCTGCAACTGCCCGCCCGAGACCTGGTGGGGATAGCGTTCGCCGATCGTGTCGGGGTCGGGCAGGGCGAGGGCGCGAAAGAGGTCGCGGGCATGGGCCTCGGCGCGGGCGCGCGGCATCAGGTCATGGATGCGGGTGGTTTCGACCACCTGGTCCATGATCCGCTTGGAGGGATTGAAGGCCGCCGCCGCGGATTGGGGCACGTAGGACACCTCGGTGCCGCGCAGCCGGGCGCGCTGCTTTTCCGTCATGCCCGTGACATCGTGCTTGCCGACGCGGATGGTGCCGCCCTCGATGGCGCAGCCGCGCCGCGTGTGGCCCATCAGCGACAGCGCGATGGTGGTCTTGCCGGAGCCGGATTCGCCGATCAGGGCGAGGATCTCGCCGGGGACGATATCGAAGTCGACGCCGCGGATGATCTCGACCTTGCGGCCTGAATCGGTGATAGCGCCGATGCGCAGGTCACGTACGGAAACGAGGGGTGTATCTGTCATCATTCGGCCCTGTCACGGATCTTGGTGGGAAGATTGTCGATGAACATGTTCACCGAGATGGTCAGCGAGGCGATGGCGATGGAGGGGAAGATCACCGCAGGCGCGCCGAGGCTGAGCCCTTCGATATTCTCGCGCACCAGTGCGCCCCAGTCGGCATTGGGCGGCTGAACGCCCAGCCCGAGGAACGAGAGCCCCGACAGCACCAGCACGATGAAGACGAAGCGCAGGCCCAGATCGGCCAGAACCGGCCCGAGGATGTTGGGCAGGATCTCGTGCCGGATGAGGTAGGGGGTGGCCTCGCCGCGGGCGCGGGCGACGGTGACGAAATCCATCGTGTTGATGTTCACCGCGAGCGCGCGGGCGAAACGGTAGGCGCCGGGCATGTATATGGCTGCGAGCGTCAGCACGAGGACCGGGATCGACGAGCCGACCGCCGCCACGACGACAAGGCCGAAGAGCAGCGAGGGAATGCCGTTGAACGCATCGAGAAGCCGCGAGAGCAGCGTGTCGAACCAGCCGCCGATTACCGCTGCGATCATGCCCAGGACGACACCGATGGTGCAGGCCAGCGTCACCGCCGCCAGGGCGATCCCGACGGTGTAGCGCGCGCCCATCAGAACGCGCGAAAAGATGTCGCGCCCCAGATAATCGGTGCCCATCCAGTATTCGGTGCTGATGCCGCCGAAATAATCCCAATCGACGATCGCGCCCACCGGATAAGGCGTGACCCAGCGCCCGAATAACGCAACCAACGCCCAGAACAGGATCAGCGCAAGGCCGATCCGCCCGGTCCAGTTGAAGGCGTAGCCAAGGTTGTGCGGCGTCGGCAGGCGGAACTTGCTTTTGGTGCGGGGGGTCATCGTCATCACTGGCGCAGCCTTGGATTGGAGAGGATTGCGATCATGTCCGCGAGCGTGGTCAGCGACAGGTAACTGACGCAGAAGATCATCGCGCAGGACTGGATCAGCGGCAGGTCGCGGGTGGCGACGGCATCGACCATGAGCTTGGCGACGCCGGGATAGTTGAACACGGTCTCGACGATGATCACGCCGCCGACCAGGTAAGAGAGCGACAGCGCCACCGCATTGGCGATCGGGCCGAGCGCATTGGGCAGCGCATGGACCAGCACCATGCGGGTGCGCGAGGCGCCCTTGAGCAGGGCCATTTCGACATAGGGGGTCTCGATCGTTTCGATCACCGCGGCGCGGGTCATGCGGATCATCTGCGCCGAGACCACGAAGCTGAGCGTGATCACCGGCATCGCATAGGCGCGCAGCATCGCGCCGAGGCTGTCCACATCGACCCCGTAGCTGAGCGCCGGGAGCCAGTCGAGCCAGACCGCGAAGATCAGCACCGAAAGCGTGGCGACCATGAATTCGGGCACCGAAATGACCGAGATGGTCGCCGTCGACACGACCCGGTCCATCCATGAGCCGCGAAACATCGCCGCCAGGATGCCGAGGCTGAGCGCGACCGGTACGCAGATCACCGTGACGATACCGGCGAGGCGCAGGGAATTCTGCAACCGGCCGCCCAGAAGGTCGGCGACATCGATATTGTTGACATATGAGCGCCCCATTTCGCCCTGCGCCAACCCGGTCAGCCAGCCGATGAAGCGTTGAATCGCAGGCTCGTCCAGCCCCATGGCCTCGCGCAGGCCGGCAACGGCCTCGGGCGTGGCGGCCTGACCCAGGAGGATCTGCGCGACATCGCCGGGCAGGAGTTCGGTTGCGAAAAAGACGGCGAATGAAACGATGATAAGCGTAATGAACGCGATCCCGAGCCGTTGCCCGACAAGAAACCATGTCGTGGGGGACCTGAGCATGGAGCGCCTCGCTGTTCAGGAATGAAAATTGCCCGCGCATGTTACCACGCGCGGGCGCTTCGCGTGCGAAAGATCAGGCGTCGAGCCAGATGTATTCGGCAAAGGCATAGCCCATCTGCCCGCCCAGCGGGTTGGGGCGCATCCCCTTGAGCGTTGTCGACATCGCATCGACATTCGAGATGTAGGTCGGGATGAGCGTGCCCGCGTCATTGGCGACCATCTCCTGCATCTCCCAGTAGATATCGGTACGCAGCGACTCGTCGAGCGTGCCGCGGGCCTCGACCAGCATGGAGTCGAACTTCTCGGACTTGAACTGGCTTTCGTTCCAGGGCGCATCCGAGCTGTAGAGCAGCGAGAACAGGATGTCCGGCGTCGGGCGCGGGTTGATATTGCCGAAATGCACCGGCGCCTTGAGCCAGTAGTTCGACCAGTAGCCATCCGACGGCACGCGCTGCACGTCGAAGGTCATGCCGATCTCGGCACCGGCCTGTTGCACGACGGTGGCCATGTCGATCGAGGCGGTAGCCGCCTCGGAGGCGACGATCGGGACGGACTCGCCCAGAAGCCCGGCTTTCTCGAACAGGGCGCGGGCGCGTTCGGGATCGAAGTCACGCGGTTGCAGCTCGCTGTTGTGGTAGCGGTTGATCGGCGAAACGGGCTGGTCGTTGCCGATCTCGGCAAGCCCGCGCAGCACGGATTTCTGGATCTGCTCGCGGTTGACCAGGTGGCGCATCCCTTCGATGAAGCCTGCCTTGGCACCCGGGTCCAGATCCAGCCGGATATTGAGGTTGGTATAGTTTCCTGCGGTGGTGATCAGGGTTTCGACCTGCGATTGCCCTTCGACCATCCGGAGCGAGCGCGCGTTGACCGCGGCGGCCAGTTGAATGTCACCCGACAGCAGCGCGTTGACACGGGCGTTGTTGTCGGGGATGGCGAAATACTCGAAGCTGTCGAGATAGGGGCCTTCATCCTTGAAATAGTTCGGGTTGCGCACGGCGATGGAGCGCACGCCGGGATCGAATTCCTCGAGCATGAAGGCGCCGGTGCCGATGCCCTTTGAGAAATCGGTGGTGCCGTCGGCAACGATCAGGAAGTGATGGAGCGACAGGATCGTGGGCAGGTCGGCATTGGGTTCGGCCAGCACGATGCGCACGGTCATGTCGTCTTCTGCGGCGACCTCGGTCATCTGCTTGGCGATCGAGTTCACCTTGGAGCCGACCGCAGGGTCGAGATGGCGGTTGAGCGAGAACACCACGTCAGCCGAGGTGAAGGGCTTGCCGTCGTGGAACGAGACGCCCGGGCGCAGCTTGACCTGCCAGGTCTGGGCGTCGCCCGACTCGATCGACTCGGCCAGTTCCATCTCGACCTCGCCGGCCTCGTTGAGGAAGGTCAGGCGGTTATAGAGCGCGCAGCAGCGCGTGTAATCGGTGGAGAGCGTCGCCTTGGCCGGGTCCAGCGTGTCGGCGGTGGATGACGACCAGCCGGCCGCCTTCATGTGGCCGCCCGTCTTGGGGGTGGCGGCGACGGCCTGACCGGCCTGCATGAGGAGGCTGCCGCCAGCACCGAGCGCGACGCCCGAGCTCATCAGCATCTTGAGAAGGTCGCGGCGGGTCGCCCCGCGGCGGATTGCGTCTTCGACCATGGCGTCGTCGCGCCGGGTCCAGTTGGTGGGTGTCTTGTTGGTCATTGATTTGTTCCCTGTTGCTGTTTTGGTTTGCGGGTTGGTTATGGCCCCATCCGGTTCTTTGCGCCGTTTCGGGCCGGGGAGGATAAAGGGCTAGCTTTGCGCTGCATCTTCGGTGGCATCGGCCAGTTCCGCGAGCGAGTGGAAGTGGTAATCGGGTTCGGTGAAGGATTCTGGCGTGAGGGTGCCGCCGTAACCGGACTGTCCGTGGCGGCGTTCGATCCAGGCATTGGTCATGCCCAGCTTGCGCGACACGCCGATGTCATGGTGCTGGCTTTGCGCGGCATGAAGGATCGCGCCCCGTGCGCCGCCATTGGCCTCGACATGGGCGAATACCGCGTGAAAGAACGCCGGATCCGGTTTTTCCGTGCCGGTGTCGTCGGTGGTGAAGGCGGCCCAGAAGGGCTGCCCCAGCTTTTGCGAAAACCGCTCGAAGGCCCAGCGGCGCGCATTGGTCATGGCGATCAGCCTGTAGCGCCCGGCCAGCCGCGCCAGCGCCGCGGCGCTGTCGGGAAAGGGCGCTGCGTCGCCCACCGCCTCGACCACGCGGGCGCGCAGCGCGTCACTGTCGGGCAGGCCGAATTCCGCGGCGATGCGCCCGTAGCAGCGGCCCAGATCGTCGGGGAAAAGCCCGGCTTCGGGATCATGGCGCGCCTCGCGATAGACCGACAGCGCGGCTTCGCCGTCAAGCGTCACACCGGCCTCGCGGGCGATGTCGTCCAGCACGCCGGTAATGGCGCCCTCGAAATCGATCAGCGTGCCGACCACGTCGAAACTGATGTGGGTGAATGCGGTCAGCGGTCGTGTCATCGTGTCATCGTGTCATCGTGTCTGTCGTCATGGTGACATTGCTTTCCTTGGTCGACCCGCGTGCTGCGCGGGAGGGCCGTCGCCCGGTTTCATCCAGCCTTGCCCAAGGGGCGAAGGGCGTGGCGTCGAAATCTGCTGGCGCAGCGGCAGATTCTTTCGTTTTGCCGGGTGGCGCGGCGGGAAATGCCGCTGCCCGATCCGGCCTAATAGCCCCGTGCACGGTCAATGAAACCTGGGAGCGGCACGCCTGTGCGGCTGGCCTCGATCACCGCGAGAGCGTGGCGCGCGCCTTCGGTCGCATCGGTCTGCGCGGCCACATGCGGGGTGATGATGACCCGCGGATCGCGCCACGCCCAATGGTCCTGCGGCAGGGGTTCGGGGTCGGTCACATCGAGCATCGCCGCGCGCAGCCGCCCGCTATCGAGCGCCCGGCCGAGTGCGTTCATGTCAAGCTGTGCGCCGCGCCCGGCATGGATGAGGGCGGCATTTTCGGGGAGGCCGACGAAAAGCCTGTCGTCCAGGATACCGCGGGTTTCCCCGGTGAGCGGTAGTAGGCAGATCAGCAGATCGCTGCGCGCAAGGAAGGCGGGCAGGTCGGACTGGCCATGGATCGCGATGCCGTCGACGGGCTCGCCCGAGCGGCTCCAGCCTGCCACATCGAAGCCAAGCGCGGACAGGGTCGAGGCCGCGGCGCGCCCGATGCGGCCGATGCCCATGATGCCGACCCGCGCGCTGGCGGCGGCGCGGATCGGATGGGCGCGCCAGTCGCCCTGCGTGGCCTGTTCAAGATAGCGCGGCATGTCGCGATGGAGCATCAGCGTCGCCATCACCACCCAGTCGCGCACCAGTTCGTCGATCCCCGGCGCGATCGTGCGGGTGAGGGCGACGCCGGGGGGCAGGGCGGGCATCTGATCGACCCCGGCGCCGGTGCTGATCACGGCGCGCAGGTTTGGATAGCGGCCCGGATCGGCGGGCGGCATCCAGCAGGCGATATGGGTGATTTCGGCGGGATCGGTCACCGCGTCCTCGCCCACGACCAGGGTTTCGCCCGCCGCGTCGAAAAGCGGTTGCCAGGCGCGGGCGCGCTCGGGGGTGGAGAGCAAGAGCAGCTTCATTGCGCCATCGCCGCGCGGATCTCGGGATCGTCGAGGGTCAGGTCCAGCACCCGTCGGGTGCGCGCAACGATCTGGTCGATCTCGTCATCGGTACAGCAGAGCGGCGGGGCATAGCCGAACACGCCCTGCGCGAAGGCGCGGATGATCAGCCCCTCGTTCCAGGCGCGGTCAAAGAGCCGTGTTGCCGGGTCCAGAGCGGCGGGCAGGGGGGTTTTGCGCGCCTTGTCGGTCACCAGTTCCACTGCCGCCAGCATGCCGCGGCCGCGCACATCCCCGACCAGCGGGTGATCGGCCAGACCGGCCAGCCCCTTGAGCAGACGCTCGCCCTGGCGGCGGCCATTTTCAAGAAGCCCGCCTTCATAGAGTTTCAGCACCTCGAGCGCCACGGCGGCCGAGACGGGATGCGCCGAATAGGTGAAGCCATGCCCCACCGCCTTTGCGCCCGCGCCCCGGGCGATGGTCTGGTAGACATGGTCGCGCATCATCACGGCACCCATCGGCACGTAGCCGGATGTCAGCCCCTTGGCGAGGGTCATGAGGTCGGGCACGATGTCTTCCTCTTCGCAGGCGAACAGGGGGCCGGTGCGCCCGAAGCCGGTGATCACCTCGTCAGCGACGAACAGCACGCCGTATTCGGTGCAGACATCGCGCATTGCCTTGATCCAGCCCTTGGGCGGCACCAGCACCCCGCCCGAGCCCTGGATCGGCTCGACGTAGAATGCCGCGACGCGTTCGGGGCCGAGGTATTCGATCTTGGCGCGAAGGGCGGCGACGGACTCAGAGATAATCGCCGCGTCGTCGCTGCCGATCGGGTTGCGATAGGCGTAGTGCGACGGAATCTTGTGCTGCCAGTCATAGGGCAGGCCGAAGCCCGTATGAAACACCGGCAGCGCTGTCAGCCCCGCGCCGCCAGAGGCCGAGCCGTGATAGCCCTGTTCGACCGAGATGAACTGATCGCGTTCGGGTTTGCCCTGCGCGTGCCAGAAATAGCGGATGAAGCGGATCGTGCTGTCGACGGCGTCCGAGCCGCCAAGGCAGAAATAGGTATGATCGAGATCGCCCGGCGCGCGGTCGGCCAGTTCGGCGGCCAGCCTTATCGGGGCCTCGGCGCCAAGGTCGAAATAGCCGGTGGCATAGGGCAGTTCGCGCATCTGCGTGGCGGCGGCCTCGACCACGGATTCGTGGCCATAGCCCGCATTGACGCACCAGAGCCCGGCGAAGCCGTCGATGAGGTCGCGCCCCTCGTCATCCGTCACGGTGGCGCCTTTGGCATGGCGCAGCACGCGCACACCGCGCGCCTCGTGGCCCTGAAATGAGGACACCGGATGAACCAGGTGGCGGCGATCGAGTTCGACCAGCGAATTGGTAAGCATGTGAGTCTCCGTCACGGTTAGCCAAGCGCCTGCGAGGCAAGCGCGAAAGTGGTGAAATCCCCGCCGGCGGCGGGGCCGCAGGGCGGGCGGATCATCGCGGTGCCGCTGCCCGCATGGGCAAGGCCGAGGCGGGTGACGTGATCCGAGAGGCCCGCGCCCTCGGGCAGGTCGATGCGCAGGAAGCGCCCCGCCATGCGCCGCGCGCCCGCGTCGATGAGCGCGCGGGCGGTGGCGGTATCGCACGCGACCACGGGGCCAAGCACATGACCGCGCCCGAATGCGCGCAGCAGGGCAAAGCCGTGATCGGCGCGCAGCACCGTGCCGGTTCCGGCGATCCGGGCGATCATGTCGCTGCGTTCGAGCCCGGTTGCGGCGAGGTCCATGCGCGCCAGTTCCGTGACATCCTGCGCGCGGCCTTCGCGCACCGGCAGCGCGGGTGCGCCGCCTTGCGAGATGCCCTGATGCTGGAGGATCTGGCCGGTAGGGTGAAAGCCCAGCTTTTCATAAAGCGGTTGGCCCTCGGGCGTGGCGATGAGGCGCATTTCACAGCCCGCGGCAAGCTCCATCGCCGCCGCCATTAGCATCCGCCCCAGCCCGCGCCCGCGCATCGCGCCATCGACGATGATCATGTTGAGCAGGGCCACGTCGCCAAAGCGCGTGCAGAGGGTCGTGCCCGCCACGCGCGCGCCGTCAAGCGCCACGACGCCTTGAGACAGAGCGAGGTTGAGCGCCCAGTCCTCGAGCCGGTGCGGCCAGCCCACCTGTTGCGAGAGCAACAGCGCGCCGGGAAGATGGGCCGTTGTGAAAGGCCGGATCACCAGATTCTGGCCGGGTGCGGTGAAGGTGGGGGAGTCGCTCATATGGTTGCTCGTGTTGGTCGTGTTCCTGCCATCAGGCTAGGGTGCGCCGACCGGCATGTTGCGCCACAAGCGCGCGTGGCGCGGCAGGTTTCCTTGTCGCGCGCCGCACCTGCCGCAGAAAATGCCGCGCCTATGGCGCGCAGGCCTGCCCGAGCGCCAGAACCATGCGATAACAGGCGCTCAGTTCGTTCCGTGTCAGGTATTCCTCGGGGCGGTGAGCGCGTGCGATGTCGCCCGGACCGCAGATGACCGACGGGATTCCGGCCTGCTGGAAGAGCCCCGCCTCGGTGCCGAAACTGACGGCGGCAAGGGCCTCTTGTCCCGATATGCGCTGGGTCAGGCCGACAAGGGGATGGTCGCGATCAAGCGCGAGGGGCGGGTAGCTCGAGAGCCAATGTGCGGCGACGCCATGCGCCTCGGCTGCGGCGAGGACCGGGGCCAGCAGGCTTTCGGGATCGGTTCCGGCGATGGCGCGGGCCTCGATGCGGGCGGTGGCATGTTCGGGGATGATGTTGAGCGCCTGTCCACCCTCGATGGTGCCGATCTGCAGGCTGGACCAGGGCGGCGCGAAACGTGCATCGCGCGGCCCGCTGGCTTGCAGGGTGGCGGCTTGCGTTGTGGCGGCGACAAGGGCGGGCAAAAGCGCGTGGATCGCGTTATGCCCGAGATCGGGGCGCGAACTGTGCCCTGGCACGCCGGTCGCGCAGAGTTCCAGCGCCGCCTTGCCCTTGTGTGCCAGAACCGGCGCAAGGCCGGTGGGTTCGCCGACGATACAACCAAGCGGCGGCGCGCAAAGATCGGGCAGCGCGGCGATCATGTGGGGCACGCCCTTGCAGCCTGCCTCCTCGTCATAGGACAGGGCGATATGAATCGGCGTGGCAAGGGACATCGCCGCAAGGTCAGGCGCGGCCGTCAGCACCGCCGCCACTAAGCCTTTCATGTCGCAGGCGCCGCGCCCGATCAGGCGGTCATCGCAGTCGCGCAGGAGAAATGGATCGGCCCGCCATTCGGGTTCGGTGGCGGGCACCACATCGACATGGCCCGAGAGGATATAGCCTGGCAGGGCGGAATCGCCGATGGTCGCGAAAAGATTGACGCGGTCGCCTTCTGGCCCGGTCAGCAGGCGGCAGGGTATGCCGTTGCCGTCCAGCCAATCGGCGATCTCGTTCATCAGGGCGAGGTTGGGGCGGCCGACGACGCTGTCGAAGCCGACCAGCCGGGCCAGCATTGCCTGTGGTGTCATGGGCTGTGTCACGATGCGGCGCGTCCCTTGATTGCAAAAAATACTGTCTCGCCGATCATGCACCGGCAGGCAAGGAAAGGGCTGCTTACCGGTGCAGGGTGAACGGCACCATTTGCCGCGCCCCGGCCCCGCAACGCCATTTTCTGCGGCTTGCACCTGAAACGCGGCAATCCATTCCGCCCGGAAGGCGCGAGGATGACGGCAACGCAGACGCTTTGGAGACGCCCATGACCTTCACCCCGAAATTCATTACCTTCGACTGCCACGGCACGATGATCTTTTACGACATGGCCGGGGCGGCACGCGATCATTATGCTGACAGTCTGTCGCCCGAGGCGATGGACATGTTCATCAAGGATTTCTCGGCCTATCGGCTGGATGAGGTGCTGGGTGCGTGGAAACCTTACGCCGATGTGGTTCATAACGCGCTTGAGCGGACCTGCAAGCGCAATGGCGTGGATTTCGACCCCGATATCGCCACCGATATCTATGAGCGCGTGCCTACCTGGGGACCGCATGCGGATGTGCCCGAGGGGCTTTCGCGGATCGCCGAAAAGATCCCGCTGGTGGCGCTGACCAATGCCATGAACAGTCAGATTCCGCAAAATATCGCCAGCCTCGGCGCGCCGATTGCGCATGTCTTCACCGCCGAGGACGCGCAGGCCTACAAGCCGCAGATGCGCGCCTTTGAGCACATGTTCGACAGTCTGGGCTGTGGGCCTGAGGATGTGCTGCATGTTTCATCGAGCTTTCGCTATGATCTGATGACGGCGCATGATCTGGGGATCACGCACAAGGCCTGGGTCAACCGCGGTCATGAACCGGCCAACCCCTATTACGGCTACCGCGAAATCCCCGATATTTCGGGTCTTCCGGGGCTGGTGGGCCTCTGAGGCAGGGACATATGACGGCTTACGCATCCTACTGGTTCGATACTTCCGAAAGCTTCGCGGGCGGCCAGGCCGGTCCGGTCGAGGGGCGCTTTGACGTGGCGGTGATCGGCGGCGGTTTCACCGGGCTGACGGCGGCACGCCGCCTGGCGCGCGAGGGGCTGTCGGTGGCGCTGCTGGAGGCCGAGCATGTGGGGGCTGGCGGATCGGGGCGCAATGGCGGGCATCTCAACAATGGGATTGCGCATGATTACGCATCGGCCAAGGCGCATCTCGGGGCGACGCGCGCCCATGCGCTTTACAAGGCCTATGACCGGTCGATCGACATGATCGAGGAGACCATCGCCGAAGAGCGCATCGCCTGTGATTTTCGCCGCTCGGGCAAGCTCAAGCTGGCGTCAAAGCCAAGCCATGTCGAGGGGCTGCGCCAGAACTGTGCGCTGATCGCGCGTGAGGTCGATCCCGAGGCGCGCTGGCTGCAGAAGGCGGATCTGCGCGGCGAGGTCGGCGCGGAAGCCTTTCACGGCGCGATCCTGCAACCGAAATCGGCAATGATGCATATGGGGCGCTATGTGAGTGGTCTGGCCGATGCCACGCGTCGCGCAGGTGCGCTGATCTGGGAGGACGCGCCGGTCACCGGGCGGACGAAGCGGGACGGGATGTGGCGTCTGGTGACCCCGCGCGGCACCTTGGCGGCCGAGCGGGTGATCGCCGCGACCGGCGCCTATGCCGGAGCGGTCAAGGGCGCCCCGCTGCAAATGTTTCGAAAGCGGATCATCTCGGTCGGGTCGTTCATCGTGGCGACGCGCGTTTTGAGCGACGACGAGGTGGCGGCGACGCTGCCGGGGGATCGGACCTGCGTCACCTCGATGAATATCGGCAATTATTTCCGCCTGTCACCGGACCGGCGGGTGATTTTCGGCGGGCGCGCGCGGTTCTCGGCGGATTGTGACCAGCGCTCGGATGCGAAATCGGGCGCGATCCTTCGCGACGGGATGGCACGGATTTTCCCGCATCTGGCCGGGGTCGATATCGACTATTGCTGGGGCGGGCTGGTCGGCATGACAAAGGACCGATTCCCGCGCGCGGGCGAGATGAACGGGATGATCTACGGCATGGGGTATTCGGGGCATGGCGCGCAGATGTCGACGCTGATCGGCGCGGCGCTGGCCGACATGGCCATGGGCAAACCTGAAAGCAACCCGCTTGAGGGACTCGATTGGCCAAGGGTGCCGGGTTATTCGGGCCGGCCTTGGTTCCTGCCGCTGGTGGGCATTTGGTTCGCGATGAAGGACCGGCTGTCCTGACGCTGCGGCGCGCAGAGCGGGCGGGCCGTTTCAGCCCAGTGAATGCGCCGCAAGGGCGAACATGCGCGTGCCGTTGAGCGGGCGGCGCTGTTCGCCCATATACATCTCGGTCACGGTGTCATAGGCGCCCATTCCCGCCGCCGCGAGAAAGGCACCGAAGGCCTCGCCTTCCACCGGCGTGTCGAGCCGGACGAATTCGCCTTCGCTGCGCTGGATCAACTCGGCGGCCAGCATCATGGCGGTGCCTTCGTCCTCGGCGACCAGCGGGCCGATCACCCAGCCCCGGCCAAAGCGGCGGCGCAATGCGAAGCCACGGATCTGGCCCGCGACCTGGGCGACCACACCGTCGGACAGATCGAGCATGCAGTCGATGGTGCGCGTGCGCTCGGCGCCGTAGGCCTGTGTGTCGAGCTGGCGGATGGCCACGCCATCGTCCGGTTCGAGCGCGCGCAGCGAAACCCCCGCGACCGGATCGGGCAGGTGAATGGGCCGCGTCACGCCCTGATGCTGCCAGATCGTGCCAAGGGTGATGAACCCGGCATCCTTGTAAAGCCTGTAGCCCTGGCGCGTGGCGCTGAGGCGCATGTCGCAGCCCGGACAATCGTCCATCACCCGGCGCAACAGCCAGCGCCCGGTGCCCATGGTCTGAAGACGTGGCGCCGTCACCATCATGCCCAGCATCGCGAAATCCCCGCCCGCCTTGAAGCACATGGCCGAACCCATAGCACGACCGATCTCGTCGACGGCCAGATAGCCTTCGCCCAGGGAGATGAACACATCGAGGTCGCGCCAGCGATGCGGCCAGAACACGCCGACCGTCAGCTCATGCAGCAAGGCGCGGTCGGTGGGACCGATCCGGTGCGCGGTGGCAGTGAACTTGTCGACGCGGAAGCTGTCGCCGGAGGTGGTATCCACCCCTTGCGCAGCTTCTGTCCCGGACGTCGATTCGCCGGTTTGCTTTGCCATGTTTTCGCTCATCCATGTTGCCCGCGGGAACGGCCCTGCGCCGAGGACTCCGAAGGTGAAAATCGCGTTCTCTGTGCAGTATCGACCATCCGCCACGGTTTTTTCTGCGGTTTCGCGCCCCCATACCACAGCATATGCGCCCGTTTCCCTGTCAGGATCGCCCAGCATGCGGTCCCTCACAAGATGCCGTCATGGTTCCGGATGTCCAGATTTCAGCCCCGGAAAGGAGTTTCCGCCCGATGCGTCGTGATCCCCTGTTGCAATCCTGCCAGCTTGGTCCGCTCAAGCTGAAGAATCGCCTTCTGATCACCGGGCATGAACCTGGCTATGCCGATGACGGACTGCCCAAGGATCGTTACCGCGCCTATCATGTGGCGCGCGCGCGCGGCGGCGTGGGGCTGACGATGACGATGGGCTCGGCCTCGGTCGCGCCGGACTCCGCGCCCTCGGGCGGAGGTGTGCAGGCCTATCGCGACGAGATCGTCCCCTGGATGCGCCGCCTTGCTGAGGAATGCCACGAAGAGGGCTGCGCGGTGATGATCCAGCTTACCCATCACGGGCGGCGCTCGCGCTGGGACAGGGGGGACTGGCTGCCGACCCTGTCGGCGAGCCACGAGCGCGAGGTCGCGCATCGCCACGCCGCCAAGCAGGCCGAGGACTGGGACATCGCCCGCATCATCGAGGATTATGCGCTGGCCGCCGAGCGGATGCGGGATGCGGGGTTGGATGGGGCCGAGTTCCTGGCCACCGGGCATCTGCTGGATCAGTTCTGGTCGCCGCGCTCCAACACGCTGGAGGCGCCTTATGGCGGATCGTTGGAGAACCGGATGCGGCTGGCGATGGAGGTTCTTTCGGCTGCGCGCGCGCGCGTGGGCAAGGATTTCCTGCTGGGGCTGCGCTATGCCGGTGACGAGATGTGCGCCGAGGGCGTGGACGAGGGCGAGGGATTCGAGATTTCGCGTCGGCTGAAGGAAAGCGGGCTGGTGGATTTCCTCAACGTCACGCGCGGACATATCGACACCGATGCCGGGCTGACCGACATGATTCCGGTGCAGGGCATGCGCAACGCGCCGCATCTTCAGGCGGCGGCGCGGCTGCGCGAGGCGACCGGCGTGCCGGTGCTGCATGCCGCCAAGGTGCCCGATGTGGCCACCGCGCGCCATGCTGTCGCCACCGGAATGGTGGATATGATCGGCATGACCCGCGCGCATCTGGCCGACCCCGATATCGTGCGCCGGATCAAGGCCGGGCAGGAAGACCGTATCCGCCCCTGCGTGGGCGCGAATTTCTGCCTGGACCGGCGGTTTCAGGGGGCCGAGGCGCTTTGCATCCACAACCCCTCGACCGGGCGGGAGTTGCACCAGCCGCATCAGATCGCACGTGCGCAGGTCAAGCGCCGGGTGCTGGTCATCGGCACCGGGCCGGGCGGGCTTGAGGCGGCGCGGGTCGCGGCGGAGCGCGGCCACGCTGTCGAATTGCACGAGGCCGCCAATGATCCCGGCGGGCAGGTGCGGCTGATGGCACAATCCGAGCGTCGGCGCGAGATGATGTCGATCATCGGCTGGCGCATGGCGGAATGCGAGCGCATGGGTGTGCGGTTCCATTTCAACAGCATGGCCGAGCCTGGGACAGTGACCGGCGCGGGCGCGGATCTGGTGATTGTCGCCACGGGCGGGCTGCCGCATGACGTGCCCTTGCGTGACGGGCAGGACCTGCCGGTTTCGGGCTGGGATATCCTGTCGGGTGACGTGGCGCCCGGGCGCAACGTGCTGCTGTTTGACAATGCGGGCGACGGGGCCGGGCTTCAGGCGGCCGAGGCCATCGCCCGAAGCGGCGCGCGCCTTGAGATCGTCAGCCCTGACCGCGCGCTGTCCTCGGAGGTCATGCCGATGACCCTGACGCCGTTCCTGCGCGAAATGCAGGGGCGCGACGTGACCTTCACGGTGACATGGCGGCTTCAGGGGGTGCGGCGCGAGGGCAACCGTCTGCTGGCAGATCTGTGCAGCGATTTCAGCACGGCGCGGATGACGCGCGAGGTCGATCAGGTGGTGGTGAACAACGGCACGATCCCGCTGGATGACCTTCATTTCGACCTCAAGCCCATGTCGCGCAACCTTGGTGAGCTGGACCGGGCGGCGTTTCTGTCGGGAGACAGGCAGGAAGTGACGCGCAACCCGGATGGCGCTTTCACGCTGTTTCGCATCGGCGACGCGGTGGCATCGCGTAACATCCATGCGGCGGTCTATGACGGGTTGCGGCTGGCGCGGGCGATCTGACGGCGCGGGGCGCTAAAGCTGTTCGACCTCGAAGACGGTGGCGCCGGGTGGCATCTCGTTGCGCACGAGATCGACGATCCGAGGGTCGAGATCCTCGGGGTTGAACAGGCCGCATTGCCTGAGCGCGCGGCGTGAATCGATGTTCTGCCCGAGATAGTCGAGCAGCACCCGCGAGGCGGCGGGTTTGCGCCCGCGCTTGAGCGGCCCGCCGGTCTGGATGCCCAGCAGATAATCGATCCCCGCGGCATAGGAGGGATAAAGCATCATCTGGGTGATCGAAGAGGAGAGCAGGCATTCGTTTTCGACCACATTGATGCGCTCGCCAAGATAGAACGCCACGCCCTCGTATTTGAACACGTCGCTGGCGCGGCCCGGCGCGGTCCGTTCGCGCTCGATATTCTTCCACAGGTAATAGCCGTCGCGCCGCGTCAGAAGCGCGAATGAGCGGATGATCCGTCCGGGATTGCTGTAGGAGAAGAAGTATCTGAAATACGCTCCGCAATAGCGGTCGAGCGGTGTCGAGAACTGGTTGAGCCGCATCAGGGTCGGGCCGAGGGGCGAGTGATCCTGTTCGGTTCCGGCGCGGCGGCGCAAGGATATGAGTTCGGCAAAGCGCGGCGTCTCGGCCAGAAGCTCGGCCTCGGTCACGCCGAAGAAGTCGCAGATCCTGCGCATGTTGTGGCGCGAGGGGCGCACAGACCCGGCGAGATACTTGTTGAATTGCTGGCGATTGATTCCGATCCGGCGACAGACATGCGCGATCGAGGGAAACAGGCTGCAGGCGTAGGAGAGGTTGTCGGGAAGGGGATCTGATACCATGCCCTTACGCTACTTGACGCAGTTTGAAAGTCAACCTGCGACGGTGCGCGAAGTTGTGACGCAGGCCCGCCCCGTGTCAGGCTGCGCCCAGCCACTGACAGAGGATATGCTTGCATGGATCAGGTTCGCACCAACCTTCACGAGGTCACCGAGGCGCGGCATGTGGAGATCACGTTGCCTGACGGCTGCGTTCTGGCGGCGCGCATCTGGCGCCCCGCCGATGGCACGCCCGTGCCCGCGATCCTGGAATACCTGCCCTATCGCAAGGGCGACGGCACGCTGGCCCGCGATGCGGTGCGCGCGCCGCATATCGCCGCGCATGGCTATGCCTATGTCCGCGTCGATCTGCGCGGCACCGGTGAATCCGAAGGGCTGATGGAAGACGAATACACCGCCCAGGAGCTTCAGGATGGCTGCGACGTGATCGCATGGATCGCCGCGCAGGACTGGTGCGATGGCAATGTCGGCATGGTCGGCATTTCCTGGGGCGGGTTCAACGGCTTGCAGATCGCCGCACTTCAGCCCCCGGCGCTGAAGGCGGTGGTGTCGATCGCCTCGACCGATGACCGCTATGCCGATGACGTGCATTACATGGGCGGTACCATGGTGATCGACCAGATATCCTGGGCGTCCAACATGTTCGCGATCAACACGCTGCCGCCCGATCCCGATCTGGTGGGCGACAAGTGGCGCGAGATGTGGCTGGAGCGGCTGCGGGGGTCGGGGCTGTGGCTCAGGAAATGGCTGGAGCATCAGCGCCGCGATGCGTTCTGGAAACATGGCTCGGTCTGCGAGGATATCTCCCGCATCGAGGTGCCGGTCTATGCCGTTTCGGGCTGGGCGGATGGCTATTGCCGCACGGTGTTCCGGCTGATGGAAAGCCTGAAAGGCCCCAAGAAGGGGCTGGTCGGCCCGTGGTCGCATAAATATCCCCATATCGGTGTGCCCGGTCCGGCGATCGACTGGGCGGCCGAAGAGCTGCGCTGGTGGGATCAGTGGCTGAAGGGCATCGAGACCGGCATAATGGACGAGCCGCAACTGCGCCTTTACATGCAGGACCACGCCGAACCCGCAAGTTACTATGCCCATCGTGAGGGGCGCTGGATCGAGGAGCCGTCATGGCCCTCGCCAAATGTCGCGCGCAGCCCCTTTGCACTGGGTGCTGACGGTACGCTGGGGCAGGGTGGCGCGCAGGATGGCAGTCTGTCGATCCGCTCGCCGCTGGGCACCGGGCTTGCTGGGGGCAAGTGGTGCTCTTACGCCAAGCCGGGCGATCAGCCGGTCGATCAGCGCCGCGACGATGCCGGAAGCCTGGTGTTCCAGACCGCGCCGCTGGAGGCGCCGCTTGAGATCGCGGGCGATGCCAACCTGGAGCTGAGCTTTTCAGTGGACCAGCCCGTGGCGCAGGTTGCCGCGCGGCTGGTGGATGTGGCACCCGATGGCGCGGCCACGCGCGTGAGCTACGGACTCCTTAACCTTACGCATCGCGACAGTCATGAAACCCCCGAGGCGCTGGTCCCCGGCGAGGTCTATAAGGCGACCGTGCCCTTCAAGCATGTCGCGCAGACATTTCGCGCGGGGCATCGCTTGCGGCTGTCGGTCTCGACCAGCTATTTCCCCATCGCCTGGCCCGCGCCCGAGCCGGTGACGCTGTCGCTGGATACCGCCGCAAGCCGCCTTGTGCTGCCGCTGCGCCAGCCGTCGGACGATCCCGCGCCGCGTGAGTTTGGCCCCCCAAAGGGCGGCGCGCCCGCCGAGATGGATCGGCTGGCACCCGCCAAGGCCGATTGGGTCGTGACCGAGAACCTTGCCAGCGGCGAGACGCGCGTGACCATCACCGATGATGAAGGCCGCCTGCGCATCAAGGATAGCGGCATGGAAACCGGCGGCTGCGGGGTCGAGACCTACTCCTTCAGCGGCACCGACTGGCGCTCGTTCCGGGGGCATGTGGTGTGGGATCTGGACATGTCGCGCGGCGACTGGCGGATGAGCAGCCGCACGGAAACCGAAGTGACGGCAACGGCGACCCATTTCATCGTCAAGGCGAAGCTGGTGGCGCGCGAAGGCGACACGATCGCCCATGAGGAAAGCTGGGATTGCGAAATCCCGAGGGATCTTGCGTAATCACCCAGCCTTATTCGCAGAATGACGCAAAATCAGCGTCTTTTCGCGCCCGATGCGAAATTGCTTCAAAGGCATCGGGCGCTCAACATGAACTACGCCCCGATTAACGGGGCCATCCTGCAAATTCATAATGGCCGCATGACGGCCCTGTCAGGGAGATAAACCAAATGACCGACATCAAGACAGCCAATCCAGCCGGCTTCGGCCGCCGGGCGTTTCTGAAAGGCGCCACGGCCACCGGGCTTGCCGCCGCGACCATGCCGCTTGGCTCGCGGATCTGGGCACAATCGGGCAAGGTGCTGCGCGTCAGCTCCTACGCCGATATCGACGCGCTCGATCCGGGCTTTTACCAGAACGGCTATAATGTCGACGTAATGAACTGCATCTATTCCAAGCTGGTGCGCTATGTGCCGGGGCGCGAATGGGATTGGGAACTGGAAGCCGCCGAAGAGATCGAGCAGGTCGACGACACCCATATCCGCTTCAAGCTCAAGAAGGGTCTCATGTTCACCGGCGGGTACGGCGAAATGACCGCCGAGGACGTGAAATTCTCGTTCGAGCGGGTGCTGGAGCATGACAGCCCGGTCAAGAGCGACTGGGGCCCGCTGGATCATGTGGAGGTGACCGACACCTACGAAGGCGTGATCGTCCTCAAGGAGCCATTCCAGCCGCTCTGGACCATTACGCTGCCCTACGGCACCGGCCATATCGTGTCGAAAAAGGCGGTGATGGAAGCCACTGAATCCGGCGGAAATTTCGGGATGGAGCCACCGGCGTTTTCCGGCCCCTATATCCTTGAGGCCTGGAAACCCAACCAGTATGTCCACCTGGTCCGCAACCCGGACTGGAAAGGCGAGGCGCCGGGGTTCGACGAGATCCGCATCCTGCCGATGGACGACACCAAGACCGCCGAGCGCGCCTATGAGGCGGGCGATCTGGACTTTACCGAGATCACGCTGTCGTCGCTGGCGCAGTATCGCGGCAACGAGCCGAAGGATACCGTGATCGAGGAATACCCCTCGCTCTATTATGTCTGGCTGGGGATGAATCTCGACAATCCGGTGCTTAAGGACGAGAACCTGCGCAAGGCGATCCAGCACGCCATCAATGCGGAGCAGATCATCGACGCGGCCTATTTCGGCGAGGCCGAACCGGCCACCGGCATGATCGCGCCGGGCTTGCCGGGCCATCGCGAGACCCCGTTGGTGCCGGTCGCGGGCGATCTGGACAAGGCGCGCGCGTTCCTTGAGGCCGCAGGCGGACCGCCCGCCGAGCCGATCACGATCGACGCGCTGAATGCCACGGTCTGGAAGACCATGGCCGAGGTGATCCAGGCGCAGCTGTCGCAGATCGGTATCGAGGTTCAGATCAACGTACAGGATTCCGGCTCGTTCTGGACGCTGGGGATGGAAAGCGAGGGCGATCGCTGGAAGGACATGCAGCTTGTGCTCAACCGTTTCTCGATGCTGCCCGACCCCTATTACGCGACAAGCTGGTTCGTCAGCGACCAGGTCGGCATCTGGAACTGGGAGCGGTTCTCGAACGAGGCGTTCGACAAGCTGCACCAGCGGGCGCTGAGCGAGAGCGATGGCGACAAGCGCGCCGAGATGTATCGCAAGATGCAGGAGCTGATGGAGGAGACCGGCGCCTACAAGTTCATCACCCATGAAGGGACGCCGGTCATGTATCGCGAGGGTCTGGAACCGGCGCTGCGCCCGGATGGCCGCCCGCTGTTCATCGGTTTCGACGGCGAAACCTGAACCCGAAGCGACGTAAAGGAGACCGCGACCCGTGCTATTTTACACCGCGCAAAGGCTTGTCCTGTCGGTCGTGATCGTCATGGTCGCGGTCTCGATCCTGAAACTGATGCTGCATGTGGTGCCCGGAGACCCGGCCGTTCTGGTCCTTGGTCCCCGGGCGACACCCGAACTGATTGAACGGACCCGCGAGGCGATGGGGCTGGATCGCCCTTTGCTGGTGCAGCTGGTAACGTTCTTCGGCAATATCTTTCGCGGCGATCTTGGCCATGACGTCTTCACGGGCCGCGCCGTGTCGCGGATCGTGCTTGAACAGCTTCCCTATACGCTGATCCTGATCACGGTCGCGATCATGTGGTCGGCGGCGCTGGGAATCGTGCTTGGCGCCTATTCGGCACTGCGCCGCAATACCTGGTTCGACACGCTGTCGGGGATCGTTTCGGTCGGCACCATTTCGATCCCGGCTTTCGTGATGGCGCTCTATTCGGTGCTGGTCTTCGCGGTCTGGCTGCGCTGGCTGCCCGCGATCGGGGCGGGCGAGGGGTTTGTGAATTCGATCACCCACCTGATCCTGCCCGCATTCGCTATCGGCGTCAGCTGGGTCGGCTACGTGGCGCGGATGGTGCGCGCCTCGATGCTTGAGATCATGGGTCAGCCGCATGTGCGCATGGCGCGCGCCTTCGGCCTGTCCGAGCGGCGCATCACGCGTTCGCATATTCTGAAGATCGCCGTGCTGCCGGCGGTGACGCTGATCGGGACTGGGGTGGCGCATCTCTTTTCGGCTGCGGTCTTTGTCGAAGTGATCTTTGCGCGCCCGGGTATCGGCGCGCTGATCGTCCAGGCGGTCAATGAGCGCAATTACCCGATCGTCCTTGGCGCGGTGCTGGTGACAACCGGCATCATCGTGCTGGCGACGCTGATCTCGGACCTGGTGATCGCGCTTCTTGATCCGCGCCAGCGCGAGGAGCTTTAAGATGAGCGACACGACACCCACAGTCACATCCCGGGCCCCGCTGCCCGAACCCACGGCACTGGCGCGCACATTGCGGGTGCTGTCGGGCAACCGGACGGGCGTGATCGGCTTCGTGCTGGTCGCGCTGATCGTCGGTTCGGCGGTGCTGGCGCCCTGGATCGCGCCTTATGATCCGGTGGCGATCATGGTGGGGCCGCGCATGGCGCCGCCCTCGGCCGAGCACTGGCTGGGAACAGACAATATCGGGCGCGACATCTTCAGCCGGGTGATCGCGGGCGGGCGTATTGCGATGCTGGTGGCGATGGCCTCGCTTGCATCGGCGCTGAGCGTGGGGCTGGCGCTGGGGCTGATCGCGGGGCTGGGGCCGCGCTGGCTCGACAATGTTCTGTTGCTGTTGTTCGATGCGCTGCGTTCCTTTCCCGTCATCGTGTTCGGCCTTGCCGTGGTCACGATCATCGGGCCGAGCCTGTTCACCGTGGTTCTGGTGGTGGCGATCACCTCGGTGCCGATCTATGCGCGCATCGTGCGCACCCAGACCATGGCGCTCAAGAATGCCGAATTCATCCTGGCCGAGCGCGCCATGGGTGTGGGCATGCCGCGCTTGCTGGCCATTCATGTCCTGCCCAACGTGCTGGGGCCGCTTCTGATCCTGGCGTCGATGGATGTGCCGCTGGTGATCGCGACCGAGGCCGGCCTCAGCTTTCTGGGGATGGGCGTGCGCCCGCCGACGCCATCATGGGGCGTCATCCTGAATGACGGCTACAATTTCATCCGCAACTCGCCCTGGCCGGTCATCGGCGGATCGATCCCGATCATCCTTGTGACTTTGGGGTTCACCTTCATGGGCGAAGCCCTGCGCGACATCTTTGACCCCAAGCTCAGAAAGGCCCGCTGATGGTTCCCACTGCGCTCAACGCCGCCGCATCCGATGTGTCCGGCGCCGCCAGCGATACACTGGTTTCCATCGAGGGGCTGTCGGTGGATTTCGACACCGGACGCGGCACCGTCCATGCGCTGCGCGACATCGATCTGGAGGTGCCAAGGGGCAAGGTGCTGGGGCTGGTGGGCGAATCCGGCTGCGGCAAGTCCACGTTGGCCTATTCGCTGATCGGGCTTCTGGCCGAGAATGCCCGCGTGGCTGGCGGCGCGATCCGGATGGGCGATCAGGATCTGACCCGGCTTGGCCCTGCCGCCTGGCGCGACCTGCGCGGCCGGCGCATCGCGATGATCTTTCAGGACCCGATGACGGCGCTCAACCCGGTGACGACAATCGGCCAGCAGATGCTGGACATCCAGTATCGCGACAAGACGGGCCGCGCCGCCAAGCGCGCACGCGCCATCGAATTTCTGGAACAGGTGCAGATCCCCGATGCGCCCGCCAAGCTGGATGTCTATCCGCACCAGCTTTCGGGCGGGATGCGCCAGAGGGTCTGCATCGCGATGGCCTTGCTGACACAGCCGGACCTTCTGATCGCCGACGAACCGACAACGGCGCTGGATGCGACGCTGGAAATGCAGATCGTCAGCCTGCTGCGCGATCTTCAGCGCAAGTTCGGCTGTTCTGTTCTGTTCGTGTCGCACCATCTGGGCACGGTGGCTGAATTATGTGACGAGGTGGCGGTGATGTATGCGGGCGAGGTGGTGGAATATGGCGGCGCGCGGGCGATCTTTCACACGCCCCGGCACCCCTATACGCAGGCATTGTTCGATTGCGACCCGGCCCGCATCAAGGAGGCCACCCGCAACCTGCCCACGATCCCCGGCACCTTGCCGGACCTGCGCCAGCCGCCCCCCGGCTGCGCCTATCGCGCCCGTTGCCCGCATGGCTGGGCGCGCTGCGAGCGCGAGCATCCGCCGCTTTACGCGGGCGCCGCCGAAGGCCAGCAAATCCGTTGCCACCTTGCCGATCCCGAGGAGGGCGCGGCATGAGCCTTCTTGAAGTGACAGACCTGCGTGTGCGCTATGCCCGGCAGGGGCGGCTGCGTGCCGCGCTGCGCGGCGAGACACATGATTTCGAGGCCGTGAGCGGCGTGTCCTTTTCGATCGAGGCGGGGCAGACGCTGGGCCTGGTGGGCGAAAGCGGGTCGGGAAAATCCACGATCGCGCGCACTCTGATCGGCCTCAAGGCGCCCGCTTCGGGCAGTATCGTCTTTGACGGCGAGGAGGTCGCGTCGGCTTCGGCGCGCGACTGGGCCAGGCTGCGGCGCGAAATGTCGATGATGTGGCAGGACCCTGTCGGGTCGCTCTCGCCGCGCCTGACGGTCAAGTCGCTGATCACCGAGCCCTTGCGCATCCACGGGCGGAAGGCGGATCGCGACGAGGCCGAGCGCCTGCTGGGCCTTGTCGGGCTGCCGTGCGAATACGCCGCGCGCTACCCGCATCAGCTGTCGGGCGGTCAGGCGCGCCGGGTCGGCGTGGCGCGCGCGCTGGCGCTTGATCCCCGCCTGCTGATCGCCGATGAGCCGACGGCGGGGCTCGACATGTCGGTGCAGGGCGAGGTTCTGAACCTGCTCAACGAGGTGCAGCAGCGCACGGGGGTCGCGATCCTGGTGATCACCCATAACCTCAACCTTGTGCGCCATGTGACCGACCGCATGGCGATCATGTATCTTGGCCGCTTCGTCGAGGAAGGGCCGACGGCGCGCATCTTCGAACACCCCCGCCACCCCTATACAAAGGCGCTGCTTTGCGCCAACCCCGAGCCCGACCCCGATGCGCGCGGTGAGCGCGTGACGCTTTCAGGCGAGGTGCCAAGCCCGGTCAACCGACCGTCGGGCTGCGATTTTCACCCGCGCTGCCCCTGGGCGCGCGATGCGTGCAAGACACAGGAGCCCGACTGGTACATCGAAGACGACCGCGGCCACCGCTGCATGTTCCCGCTGTGAAGGGCCTGCGCGCGCACGGGGCGAGAGATTTGGGGCGCTGTTCTTGGCAGGCCGGGCGCGCCTTGTCGCTTATGACAAGCTGTATCGGCGATAAAGCTCTGGCATGTCCGCCGGATCGACCCACGCAACCGCGTCGAGTATGCTCAGGCCGGGGGCAAAGTCTTGTTGGCCTTGAAAATAGGGAACCAGTGACGGTTCAAGGAATCGAAGTTCGATACCCTTTGCCGAAAAGGCCGCTGGATCATAGAGTTCCTTGCCACCCGCCATGTTCACATATCGCGCAGCGCCCAACTGCTGGCATGCGGCGATGATACGCGCTTCGCCCTTCAGATCACCCGGAATATCCAACGAAGACACACGATGAATCGGCCTATGCAAACCGATGGCGTCGAAGGTCAGCCTTAGCGCAAGTTCGGTCGTGTCGGTGAAATCTGCCGCATGCGCCTTCTCGGATAGTCTGCCCCGCACAGTCTCCACAAGGTGTACCGCGCGGTCCAGATGGGGTGCCTTGGCGTAGCTGGCGCGAAGCGTCTTTTCGAGTTTTTCGAGCGCTTTCGGCGCCTGATCCGCGTACACTTTTTCCGAGATAGGGCAGATACGCGGGTGTTTGTTGACCGGTATCGTAAAAAGGTAGTCTTTGCCGTTCACGAGCACCTTGTTTCGGTTCATCCAGCCATGCTGAACGTAATTGACCGTATCGAGCAGCCAGAATTCGTCAACGCTGTGAGCCAGTTGAAAATACCCAATGTAAGGAAACAGATAAGGTTGCATGATCGCAACCGCCTTACGTTGAGTTTCACCGCCGAGAGGGCTCATTGATTTGCGGTGCGCAGTTTTTCCACAGGCACGGGTGTTAAAGAGGACATTCTCTTGTAAAGGCTTGACCAGGCCTCCAGGCGCGCGCGCTCTTCCGAGGGGAGAGTTTGATATGCCGGTTTTTCATGCGGTTCACTCTGGGCGAGCTTCGCCCTGAGCTCATCGAGCGTCTCACAACTTCCAAAAGGTGCCTGGCCTTTTCGAACAGGTTCATAGCCGAATGTCTTCATGAGCGGGCCGGCAACGGCTTCGACATAGGCGATCTCATCATTGCTTAGCCCCTTCAGGAACTTCTGCGAATTGTCAGCGATAAGTGGCTTGTCGATATTCGACCACATTGCGGATCGTTTGGCATTTGCCTTGGCACTCTTGCTGTGTGTCTGGAACTCGATCATCGCCGGATCAAACGGTATTTGCAGTTCACCGCAAACCCTTGTGCACTCGGCCTCTGGTGAGATCAGCAGGTCTTCATATCTCAGAAAACCTACGGGCATTCGCGCCATAATAGGCGGCAGGGCCTCAAGGTATCCAGCCTGATCATATACCCAACGATCGGTCGCCCGCAGAACGCCACCCCGCATAGCCGGGCCCTGTTTCCAGGACAATGCCATGTCGCGCGGATCCCTGACCATGAAAAGAATTCTGGGAGACACGCTTTGTCCAAACAGCATATGCAGATAGCGAAATGCCGAATGTT
Source organism: Roseovarius salincola (assembly GCF_026891095.1). Taxonomy (GTDB): domain Bacteria; phylum Pseudomonadota; class Alphaproteobacteria; order Rhodobacterales; family Rhodobacteraceae; genus Roseovarius; species Roseovarius salincola. The sequence continues at coordinate 750 of NZ_JAPTNL010000003.1, read as the reverse complement.
CCTTGATGAACGCACTGCGCTTCTTAGACATTTTGGTCTCTGCATCATAGAGCGCAGCGATCATTTGATCTGCCCTCTCGAAACCTTCAAACATGCTGACGACCTCGCTTCGCGGCAAATCGTCCAGCGACCAATGACTGATCTTCGCATAAAACAGATCAACGACAGCTTCCCGTAAGCCAGCGCTGCCCACGGGAAACTTGCAGGCGCATTCGCTCATGACTTTGAAAAGATGGCTTGCACCTGGTGCGCAAATCTCGGGGTGCGCGTCGAAAATCTTGGAGATCAGATTGCTGCCCGAACGTTCGGAACAGAACAGGATTATCGGAGAATCCAACATGGGCCTCACTTTCGAACTGGCTGGCCACGATCTACAAGCTGCCCTGGGAGCGTAGCGAAATGCGAGTGGTACGTATCTTATGGATCAAGACAAATCAATAGAAGCATAGCCGTTCGGACGGGCATGCATGAAGGTTTACGAAGCGGATCCGGTTTCTTGTGGGGTAATCCCCCCATTTTTAGAGGGGCGTATCAGTAGAATCTATGCTGCTGTCAGTTTCTGTATCGGGGTCATTCCGCCGATCCCCATGTTTGGTCTTTCGTTGTTGTAAGTCCAGAGCCATTTCGTTGCGTGATCCTGCACGTCTTCAAGAGCTATGCGGGAAACTGGGTGACGGGGTTTGAGAAGGCGGCGTATCGTGGCGGGTGATCAAGCCTGCCAGAACTTCCAAGAGGAACGATACGCCTATG